>NZ_JABUEC010000002.1:0-1153459 GCF_019836065.1 Rhodococcus sp. BP-332 | reverse complement strand
TTACTCACCCGTTCGCCACTCGTGTACCCCGAAGGGCCTTACCGTTCGACTTGCATGTGTTAAGCACGCCGCCAGCGTTCGTCCTGAGCCAGGATCAAACTCTCCGTTGAAGACTCTTATCAACCCCCGGCTAGAAACCAGGAAGTCAATGAAAACTAGAGAGCCAAATCCAGCAATAAAACTCACGCCAGCAATAACTCCATTGCTGACAAAAAAGAACCGGTCCCTCCCCGACGGGAAGAAGGAGAAGAACCAGCAAACCAAAACAAAATATTGGCACTGACATTCATCGACACACTGTTGAGTTCTCAAAGAACACGCACACACCACCACCAACCACCAGAAGGTGGGAGGATCCGGGGCAACCGTTCCAGCCTAACCACACCGCAACACCCGAGTCAAACACCAGGCACCACGTGGATCAGGAAGTTGGACTGTACGCTCAGCCTACACGAGATGCAGACGAACCTTTTCTGTCCGATCGGCCATGCGACTCCGTCCCACCTCGTTCGCCCAGCCCCGTAAGGCCTTCGGTCGGTGTCCGTGTCGCTCTGACTCGAAGAAAGTTACGTGAGTGATTCGCGAGATGCAAATCGCCTGGTCACGGCGTGTCGAACAGTGCGAGAGACCGGCACATCGCTTTCATGCACGGCCACGAATACCTCCAGAGTGCGCCCGAGCCGGCCCGATGGTCGTGTCGGCAGGCGTACCGGAACGGAGTAGCTCGTGCCTATCGCAGCAGTCGACTACAACCATGTGCGACTCACTGTCAGTGACATCGCGACCTCGCGGAAGTTCTACGACGACGTCTTCGGTTTCGAGGTGGCCTTCGAGCTCCCGCCGAACCCGGACGAGGCGACGAAGGAAGCGCTGGGGTTCCTCTTCGGCGGAGTCATCTACAAGTTCGGCGGCGGGCTGCTCGGTCTGCGCCCCGTGGCTCCGGGTGACGACACGTTCGCCGAGGACCGCGCCGGCCTGGACCATCTCAGCTTCAGTGTCGCGTCGTTGCAGGATCTGCACGACGCCGCCGCACTGCTGGACACCCTGGGCATCGAGCACGAGCCGGTGAAGGATCTCGGTGACGCCGGCATGGCGATCCTCGAGTTCCGGGATCCCGACAACATCGCCCTGGAGATCGCCGGTCCCAACAGCTAGTCAGTCCGAGGCGCGCTTGCGCTCGTCTCGCGCTGCCATCCGAGCCTCGAGGTCGACGGCATCCAACTTGTCGGCTTCCTCGAGGGTCGGGGCCGTCCCCCCGAGACGGGCCGGTACCCAGTACTCGCCGGCGGGATGGTGATAGTTCTTCTGCACGTCGGCGAGCATGGTCTGCATCGTCGATCGCAGGTGGGCGGTGAGGTCACCGGCCGACATGGTCGGCGCGATCGGCTCTCCCACCGCGATGGAGATCGGGGTCTTCGTGCGTCCGAGCTTTTTCGGGAACCCCTTGGTCCACACACGCTGCGCGCCCCAGATGACCACCGGAATCACGGGGACCCCGGCCTCGATCGCCATCCGGGCCGCGCCCGACTTGAACTCCTTGATCTCGAAGCTGCGACTGATCGTGGCTTCGGGATAGACCCCCACCAGTTCGCCTCGCGACAACGCGTCGACCGCAGCCCGGTAGGACTCCGCGCCGGCGGCGCGGTCGACCGCGATGTGCTTGAGAGAGCGCATGATCGGCCCCGACTTGGGGTTGTCGAACACTTCCTTCTTCGCCATGAACCGGATGTACCGCTTGTGCTTCCGCGCAGGCAGGCCGGCGTAGGTGAAGTCCAGGTAGCCCGTGTGGTTGATGGCGATCACGGCGCCACCCCGAGCGGGGATGTTCTCCGCGCCCTCGACGTCGAACTTCAGCCCCTGCGCCGCGAAGACGGTGCGAGCGATTCCGATGACAGTGCGATAGACGGGGTCCACACGGTGCAGCGTAGCGGCTCGTCGCCGCCCCCGAGAGGGGCTCGTCCGGTAGGGCACTCCGTCAGCGGGAGTTGCCCACCGCCACGACCATCTTCCCGGTGTTCTCCCCGCGCAGCATCCCCAGGAACGCCTCCACCGTGTTCTCGATGCCGTGCACGACCGTCTCGTCGAAGGTCACGCGACCCTCGGAGAGCCACGTCCCCATGTCCTCCGCGAACTGGGGGAACCGGTGCAGGTAGTTGCCGACCGTGAATCCCTGCAGGGTGAGACCGCGGGTCACGATGTTCGACATGTTGTCCGGCCCCGGCGTCGTTCCCACAGTGTTGTAGGCGGATATCGCTCCGCACAGTGCGGTCCTGCCACCGTCGTTGAACGCGTCGAGCGCCGCTTCGAGGTGGTCGCCGCCGACGTTGTCGAAGTACACGTCGATGCCGTCCGGGGCTGCCTCACGCAGTTGGTCGCGCACAGGAGCCTGCTTGTAGTCGAAGGCCGCGTCGAACCCGTACTTGCTGGTGAGCAAGTCCACCTTCTCCGGTGATCCCGCAGAACCGACGACGCGTCCCGCGCCGAGGATCCGTGCGATCTGCCCGACCGCGCTGCCGACGGCGCCCGCTGCACCGGACACGAACACCGTGTCGCCCTCCTGCAGGCGCGCCACGTCCTGCAGACCGACGTAGGCGGTGAGTGCGGTCATGCCGAGGATGCCGAGGTAGGCCGAGGTGGGGACACCGTCGATCTCGCGCACCACGCGGAACTGCGACGCTTCGGCCTGCGCGACGTCGCGCCACCCGAGCTGGTGCACCACGACGCTGCCCACGGGATGCTCGTCCGAACGGCTCTCGACGACCCGGCCCACGGCGCCACCCGTCATGGTCTCGTTCAGTGCGAAGGGCGGCACGTAGGACCGCACGTCGTTCATGCGCCCTCGCATGTACGGGTCGACGGACAGGAAGTCGTTGGCGACGCGCACCTGGCCGTCGCCGAGTTCGGGCAACTCCGTCCCCACGGTGCGGAAGTTCTCCTCGGTGGGCCATCCGGTGGGACGGGAGACCAACTGGATCTGGGTGCTCTTCACGAAATACTCCTTTTGTGGATCGTTCGGTACAGTAAATACCGTACGCCTCACCGACGAAAGGTGACAGATGGGTAGGAGAGCGACGTTCGATGCGGCGCAGGTCGTCACTGATGCGCGGGATGTGTTCTGGCACAGAGGCTTCGATGGCGCATCTCTGCCCGAACTCGAGGCGGCGACCGGGCTGTCCCGGTCCAGCATCTATCACGCGTTCACCAGCAAGCGCGGCCTGTTCGACGCAGCGGTGCAGGACTATCTCGACACGGTGGTGGCACCGCGGCTCGCCCTGTTGCGTACCGACGACGGTCTGGACGCGTACTTCGCGTCGATGGACGTCGAACTCGAGAACCTCGATGCCGAAGCACCACGTCGCGGCTGTCTTCTGGTCAACACTGCTGCGGGATCCGCCGCGCACGACGACACCCTCGCCGCCGTCGTCGACGCCTACCGTCGGCGACTCACCGATGCGGTCACCGACGCCCTGGTGAACCGGGGTGACGACGATCCCGAGAATCGGGCTCGCATTCTGGTGACGATGAGCTCGGGCGCACTTCTGCAGGCACGCGTCGACCGGGACGAGGCACGCGCAATCATCGCCTCGGCACGGAAGTTGGCGCGGTCCTGGGAATCATGAGCCGACGCGGACATCGGTACCGTCGAGGAAGTGGATATCGACCGGTGGCGTAGCCGACTCCCCGTGACCAGAGCATCGGACGGTGAGCTCGTGGGGTGGACCGTCTCCGACATGGCTCGCGACGACGGCGAACTCGTGGACGCCGTCAACCCTGTCGGCCACGTGATCGCCGAAGACGTGCAGCTCGAGGCGGCAATCGACGTTCTCGAAGCGCGCGGGCTGAGCTCGCTGTCCGTGCCCTACTGGGCGCGTGCGCCGTTACCGCTTGTCGGCGAGCTGGATCTCCGGCGTGCGACACCGGAATGGCAGTGGCGTCGGATGGTCATGACGCAGTTGGACGACACCAAGGTGTGGATCCGTCCCGCCTACCCGTCGTATCCGGAGCGGATGGTGGAACTCGCCGTCCCGCTGCCGGCAGACGACGTCCTGGTCCCCGAACCGCCGACACGGGACGAGTAGTTCCGCGGCACCCTGGCGCGGATCACTCCAGCAGCGCCACCTGATCGCTACCGACGTACAGAAGTCCGGCGGAACTGTCGACGACGGAACCGTGTCCGTCCGCATCGGCATCTTCGGTCGGGCCGAGGAGATCTCTCCCGGTCATCGCTCCCGTGCGGACGTCGAGCAACTGCACGGACAACGAGCCGTCGGGTCCAGCCACCACGCTGGCGGCGCGGCCACCGACCTCCGCTGTCACCGGATCGAAGTCGTCCGCTGCCTGCTGCCACAGGCGCGTCCCGGTCCGCAGATCGAAGGCGGAAACCTCGGCGGTTCCGGGCGCTCGGACCAACACCACGTCTCCCACGACTGCTGTCCCGTTGGTCGCGGTAAGCGCATCGTTCGACCACAACACTTGCCCGGTGACTCTGTCGATGGCCGATGAGCCCACCAGAAGCGGCAGGTCGGCGGTCGAAGAATCCCATTCGTCGTAGGAATAGCTCGGCCCGGGAACCACCGCCAGGACACGGCCGTCCACTGCAATCGCCTCGTAGCCGGTGACGGGATCCGACGACTGGTCGCACGTCATCCTGCGTACCGTCGTCACTCCACCCGCCGACACGGTCGCGCCCGACACACAGGAGTCGGGGCGTCCACGAGACCACCTGGTGGCGCCTGTCACGGGGTCGAAACCCAGTGCCTCACTGCCGAATCGAACGATACCGACGTCTTTGCCCACCGTGACGACCTCGCCCGGATAGCCGGGATAGCCACCCGTGATCGGCGTCGACACGGCCCAGTCGGCTGCAGGGTCGTCGAGCGTTCCCTTACGTAGAACGGTGGGGCCGGATTCGCCCGCCGGCGTCACTGTCTGGACCACCGAGTACAGCGCATCCCCGTCGGTTCCTATCCCCACCAGCGGGTCCCCGCCGGGCATGTTCTGCAGATCCCCGGTGCTCGTATCGACGGCGACCAAGGATGTCTCAGACGCACGGTCGGGATCGGCTCGCAGACACACCACTGTCGTGCCGAGAAGCGTGTCGAGGCACGACACGAGATCCTCCACGGGTGCTCTCCACCGCACGACCCCCGTCACCGTGTCGATACCGAGCAAGGTCGAGTCGTCGTATGCGCCGGTGGTTCGGTCGAGTCGGCCCACCGACACGACTGTGACTCCGCCCGCGTCGATGACCCCGGACGCCAGCGGGGGCACCGTGCCGCTACCTGGATCACTGAAAGTGGAGAAGCGTCCTCCCGCATCTGCTGTGAGCGTCCACGCGCTGTCGACGACGTCGCGGACGACGGGCAGAGCTTCGCCAGGGGTGCCATCCGGATCGACATCGAGGCCTGGCGCCGTTGCCAAGTGCTCGAGGTCCGCCGTCGAGAGATACGGCACGTCGGCGGGTTTGTCCTCGCGCGCCGTCACGGTGATCACCGTTCCGGACGGGCGAGTGACGACGACACTGGGGACGCCGGTGCGGGATCGGGCGGACACGGCCCCTCCGGCGAGCTGCACGTGGTCGCTGCTCAGGTCCTGGTCCGGGTCGTGAACGTCCGGGTTCCGCGGGGCCTCGGTGCCGCCGGCGATACCGAGCGTCAACGACCCCGAACGACCGCTTGCACTTGTGCGGACCTCGATACACGCACCCGACTTCGAGCCGTCCGACAGCGTCAGCTCGCTCAGCGAGCGATCAAGCTCGACTCTGCGGCCCGGTCCGTCGTCCCAGGCATTCGACAACGCTCTGCTCACTGCGCCGAGCCGCGCCCTGTCGAAAGTCGGTGCGCCCTCGACGGTGCTTGTTCGACATACCGGAGGTAGGGGCGACGTTTCACCCGGAATCCGCGCCGAGACACGCAGGCCGGGAGAGGCGACGATGTCGAGCAGTTCGTCCTGTGTCACCAGGTCGTCGCTTCCCAGCTGGAGCACGGTGCCGTCCGGCGCGTACGCCAGAGCGGACCCCGGCGACAGATCGACCACGGTTCCGTCGGCCAGTCGCACTCGCCGCGTCACCGTCGGCCCGCAGGGCGGGACACCCCGATCCGTCACACTCACCGTCGCGGTCAGCGAACCGGACTTCCCTGCACGTGTGATGGTTCCCGATGCGGTGGTCGAGGCGATCTGCTCAGGTGCCACGTCGGACGGCCTACTCATGATGTCGTCGGGAACGCCACCGAACTGCAAGGACCCGGACGGCGACGCGAATGCCACCGTCGTTCCCCGTGGGAGGGCGCGGTGCAAGGCGTCCGTCATCGCCGCCGCCTTGCGAGCGGAGAACCACGGTGCGGCAGGACTGTCGTATGTCTCGGCGCCGACCGCCACGTAATAGCCGCTCGTCTCGCCGGCCGACGTGCACTGCAGCGGAAGGTCGACGGGATCGGGCGGGCGCAGAATCGCCGCGATCAGTGTTCCGGCCGCCACGATGCCCACGACGACGAGCGCATCGACGCCGCGAGCTCGCATCGACTACGAGGTCGGCGGACGCAGGACGTCGGTGCCGACGAACGGGACGAGCGCAGCCGGGATCTTGACGCTGCCGTCGGGCTGCTGGTGGTTCTCGAGGATCGCGGAGATCCACCGAGTCGTCGCCAAGGTGCCGTTGAGCGTCGCGGCCGTCTGCGGCTTGCCGTTCTCGTCCCGGTACCGGACACCGAGTCGACGCGCCTGGAACGTGGTGCAGTTCGAGGTGGACGTGAGTTCACGGTAGGTGTTCTGCGTGGGAAGCCATGCCTCGCAGTCGAACTTGCGCGCAGCCGACGATCCCAGGTCGCCGCCGGCGGTGTCGATGACGCGGTACGGCAACTCGACCGCGGCGAGCATCTCCTTCTCCCAGCCGAGGAGCCGCTGGTGTTCCGCGTCCGCGTCCTCGGGACGGGTGTAGACGAACATCTCCACCTTGTCGAACTGGTGGACACGGATGATGCCGCGGGTGTCCTTGCCGTAGCTGCCGGCCTCGCGGCGGAAGCACGACGACCATCCCGCATAGCGCTTCGGGCCACCGTTCAGATCGAGGATCTCGCCCGAGTGGTAGCCGGCGAGGGGCACCTCCGACGTGCCGACGAGGTAGAGGTCGTCGTCGTCCAAGTGGTAGATCTCCGACGAGTGCTCGCCCAGGAAGCCGGTCCCGGCCATGATCTCCGGCCGCACGAGCACCGGTGGGATGACCATCGTGAACCCGTTCGACACTGCCTTCTGGGCAGCGAGCTGCAGCAGACCGAGCTGCAGCAGTGCGCCGTAACCGGTCAGGAAGTAGAACCGAGCGCCCGACACCTTGGCGCCGCGCTCCATGTCGATGATCCCGAGAGCCTCGCCGAGCTCGAGGTGGTCCTTCGGATTCTCGATGGTCGGGATCTCACCGATCGTCTCGAGGGTGACGAAGTCGTCCTCGCCGCCGGCCGGCGCGCCCTCCTGCACGATGTTGGAGATCGCACGGTGTGCGGTGTCGAGAGCCGCGTCGGCGGCATTCTGCTCGGCCTCCGCCTCCTTCACCCGTGCGGCGAGCGCGGACGCCGTCGCGAGAAGTTCCGGGCGCTCGTCGGGAGTGGCCTTACCGATCTTCTTACCGAACGCCTTGTGCTCGGCACGGAGGTTGTCGGCAGCCGACACGGCGGCCCGGCGCGCGGTGTCCGCCTCGAGCAACGCGTCCACCAGGGACGGATCCTCGCCACGGGTGCGCTGCGACTGACGGACGGCGTCGGGGTCCTCGCGGACAACTCTGAGGTCGATCACGGGACGTCAGCCTACTGGGGCGATGTGGTCACCCTCGTCCGAGGACGTCCAGGTAGTCCTCTCGGCCGAACATGCGCGCGGCGTCGACCGCGGTCGGATGCCCCGCATCGGCGTCGGCTCCGGCGTCGACCAGTGCCCGGACGACCTCGTCCTCCCCCTTGAACACGGCACCGGCGAGCGGGGTCTGCCCCTTGTCGTTCGCGCGGTTCACGTCGGCTCCGCGGTGCGCGAGGGCCACGACGCTCTCGGCGTGACCGTGATAGGCCGCCAGCATCACCAGGGTGTCCCCGGATCCGTTCGTCAGATCCACGGGCACGCCCGCGTCGACGTACGCGGTGAGTGCGGCGGTGTCGCCGCTGCGTGCCATGTCGAACACGCGCGTCGCGAGGTCCTCGATCCCGGCCTCGAGCCCGGTGTCCCCGGTATCAGCACCACTCATACCGTCCGAACCTACCGGCAGGCATGATGGAGCCGATGTCTCCGAAGCCCGAAGATCCCACCCCGAGCCCGTCCGGCGAGGACGGCCCGGTGGTCGACGACGCCCCGACGTCCGAGATCGCGACACCCGACGCGTCCACATCCGACACGTCCGCGCCCGACGCGGTGGTACCCGAGGCATCGACGGCCGACGAGACCGACACCGCGACGGACGAGAAGAGTGGCCCCCGCACCGTCCAGGCCTCGAACGCCCGTCGGCTGCTCGCCCTGGTCGCGATCGGCGCCATCGGAGCCGCCGCCGTCACGATCGGTGTGTCCGGTGGGTTCGACCGGAGCGAGAAGCTCGCCACACCGTCCACGGCAGGAACCGTCGGAACCGCGTCGACGACGTCCTTCGGCTCGTCCGACGCAGGCGACTGCCTGCAGTGGACTCCGACCGACGACCCCGACACCGACCGCCAGGACCTCGCCGAGGTGAGTTGCGCGGAGCCGCACCGCTTCGAGGTCGCCGAGACGGTGGACCTCGGGGTGTACCCGGTCGCCGAGTTCGCGACGGGATCGCCGTATCCCGACGCGGCCCGCTTCGCCTCCCTGCGCGACGAACACTGTGAGACCGCGGTGCAGGACTACACCGGGGGCCGCTTCGACCCCACGGGCAAGTACTCGGTGGGCCTCATGTTCCCCAGCCAGGCCGGGTGGGCCGCGGGCGAGCGCGCGATCCGGTGCGGCATCCAACAGACCGGCGCGACCAGCGCGCTGCAGGTGATGACCGGCAGCGTCGCCGACCAGGACCAGTCGATGGTCTGGGAGACCGGTAGTTGCGTCGGCGTCGAGTCGGGCGTGCCGACAGACCCGATCGACTGCACCGCTCCGCACGCCTTCGAGGTGGTGTCGGTGGTGGATCTCGCCGCGCAGTTCCCCGGCGGACTACCGTCCGTCGAGGACCAGGACCGCTATCTCGAACCCACGTGCACCCAGGCGTCGGACGCCTACCTGGGCGGTCCGGACGTTCTCCGGGAGAAGACGTTGACGCTGTTCTGGGACAACGTCGACGCCTCGAGCTGGTTGGCGGGCAGCAAGAAGGTGAGCTGCTCCATCGGCAAGGAGGTCGAGTCGGGCGGGTTCGCGTCCATCGTCGGCTCGGCGAAGGGCGACATCACCATCGACGGCGCCGCGCCGGTTCCGCCGCCTCCCGTTCCGGACGGCCGCAGCCTGCCGATCCCGCTCCCCGGAGCGTCTCCCCTGCCCGGTGCGTGACGTGTCGGTCAGCATGTCCGAAGCGGAGTTCGAGAACGCGGTCGGCGATGCGCTGGACACTCTCCCGGACGAGCTGGCCGCATACATGAACAACGTCGTCGTGCTGGTCGAGGACGAGCACCCGACCGAGGATCTCCTGGGTCTGTACGAGGGCGTCGCTCTGACCGAACGGTTCGAGTACAGCGGGCACCTGCCGGACGTCATCACGATCTACCGACTGCCGATCCTCGACATCGCCCGTGACGAGGACGACGCGCGCCGCGAGATCGCGGTGACCGTCGCTCACGAGATCGGGCACCACTTCGGCATCGACGACGATCGCCTGCACGAACTCGGCTTCGGCTGAGCTCCGTTCTCCACCCGCGGAACCGATTCCCGCCGTCGCGCGTCCAAGTCTCGAGATCCGACCGGACGCTCGAACGGAGACCCCATGCCCGGCCACGTACTCGTCGATCCCGAGGCGCTGCTCGCGGCCGCGTCGGAACTCGATGCCGCGGCGATGCGCCTGGCATCGTCTCTCGCCTCCGCGTCCGTCGCGCTCCGTCCTCCTCCCGCGGGCAGCGACGAGGTGTCCGCGCTGGCTGCACGCTACTTCTGGTCGACCGCGCAGTCTCTCGACACCTCGACGTCCGCGGCGGTGACCGAGCTCCGCGAGACGGCGGCTGCCCTGCGAGTCCAGGCGGCGGCCTACCGCGAGGTCGACGCGTCGTTCTCCACGGCCCTGACCGCGGGCACCGCGTGACGGCCGGGCCCACCGGGGTGTTCTGGCTCCCGCGTACCGCGGCGGTGAACTCGGCCGCACTGCTCGCGGGTGCCGGCCCCGCTCCGCTGGCCGCCGCCGGCACGGCGTGGGCCGCGGTGGCCACGGCACTCGCCGCGGCCACCGCGACGGTCAGCGGTGTCGCGTCCGCACTGGCAGCCACGTGGGACGGGGATGCCGCCGACGCCGCCGGAGCGGGGATGACGGCGTTCGCGACGTGGGGCACGGGAGCGGCGCAGCACGCCGCGGCCGTGTCCGCTCGGGCCGCCGCCCAGTCCGCGACGGTGGTGACCGCGCTCGCCGTCATGCCGACACTGCCGGAGATCGCCGCGGTGAAGGCCGGACGCACCACCGCGTACGCCACCGGCGGCGCCCTCACCGGCGCGGCGCAGGCTGCCGATGCCGCCGACGCCGCGCTCGATCTCCGCGCCGCCCTGGTCATGGAGGCGTACGAAGCGGCGACGGCGCCGCTCGCGCTCGTCGACGGTCTGCAGATGCCCCCGCAGATCACCACGGCGGTCACCGCGGCCACCTCCACGGTCATCTCTGCTGTCCCCGGTCACGGGCCGGTGCCGGGCGAGGCCGGGACACCGCCGTCGGACGACAGCGGATCCGACCGGCAGGAGCACGGATTCTCGGACGATCCGGCGCACCAGGGTCACCGGTCGCCCCTCACCACGGACAGCATCGGACACGATCCCGCCGTCACGAGGGCGGCGTCGCTGATCCAGCAGATGCCCGCGCAGGCCGGGTCGACGCTGTCCTCCGTTCTGTCGTCGGCACCGCAGGCCGGTGCGGCACCGACGATCACCCACGCTGTGCCGCAGCAGGTTCCGATCGTCGCCACCGGGTGGGGTGGCGGCGGCGGGCGAGGTGGCAGCGGGCAGGGTGGCTCCGTGCACGCCGCCGGTGGCTCGTTCGCGCGGACGCCGTCACCGTTCCTCGGTGCGGGCGTCGGATCGGACACGGCGGTGTCAGCGGGTCAGGACGCGTCCGTGTCCGGCGCCGCGCACGCCCGGTCGCCGTTCGGCGCGGGACTTCCCATGGGTCACAGCAGGCTCGGCTCCGACGAGGTCGTGCACGCCCGCAGGACACCTGCCGTCGTCGAGGAGGAGGCGGGAGTTCCGGTCGTGCCCGCCGTCATCGGGGCGCGGCGATGAGCGCGGCGCGCGTGCTGGGCGGGGACGTCCCGCTCGAGGGTTCGCTCACGTTCGACACGAACGAACTGACGTATCTCGTGGGGGCGATCGGAGGACACTCTCTCCCTGCCGTTCTCGGATGGCACCCGGCCGGCGCGACCGTCTCCGATCGCGCGACCGTGCTCGCGAGTGCCGCCCGACGCCTCGCCGGTCGTCTCCTGGTGTCAGCCGACGGCGGCCTGCACCGTGACCTGGCCGCGATGCTCCGTGCGGCGGCGGCGCCTCGCTGGAGTGTCGACGTCCGCATCATCGGCCACTCCACCGGCATCGAGAACGGGCGTGGGTGTCTGTGCGGCAACGACATCGACGATCCGGTGTGGATGACCGCGAGCG
Organism: Rhodococcus sp. BP-332; assembly: GCF_019836065.1. NCBI lineage: Bacteria > Bacillati > Actinomycetota > Actinomycetes > Mycobacteriales > Nocardiaceae > Rhodococcus > Rhodococcus sp. BP-332. The sequence goes on along the minus strand of NZ_JABUEC010000002.1, from coordinate 1,141,687 downwards.
AGGGATCGGTGACGATCACGCGGGTCGACACCGACATGGCCGCCCTGATCGCGGCCTGGCTCGGCGACGCCGCAGGAGCGCCGATCGATCCGCTGACCGAGTACACCGACGTCCTCACGGCCGGTATCGAGGACGTCGTCCCGCACTGCACCCGCCACACCGAGATCGTCGGACTCCGACACGATCACGGTGTCACCACCACGGTCGACCCGTCGATCGCGGTGTACGACAGCGACTCCGGCCGTGTCGTCGCGACCACGGTCCAGGATCCGACCGGACGATCGAGCACGTCCGTGCGATCCGCGACACCGGTACGCACCGTCGGAGCACTCCGCTCGCTGATCACCTCGCTGGAACGGCGCTCGATACTCGACGACCACCTGGTCCGTGTGTCCGCTCAGCCCATCGGATCGTCGGGAGTGCGGCTGCCCTTCGTCTCGAACGGGGGCGTGTAGTCGCCCCAGCGCACGCAGTCCCAGGCCGAGACACCCTCGGCGGGAACCAGTTCGACGGTCCCCGTGTTGTCGAGATGGTTGTCGGCGGCGAAGTCGCGATCGATCCCGGACAGCACCGCGGCGACGAGCCGAATCGCAGCACCGTGACTCACCACGTGGACGGTGGCGGAATCGTCGCCGAGGTGGGTGGCGCGGAGCTCGTCCAGTACCGGCACGTAGCGGGCAAGCACCTCGGCGCCGGACTCGCCCCCGGGCAGGCGGGCATCGAGGTCACCGTCCAGCCAGGCGCGATACACCGCGGTGAAGCGGGCGTGGTCCTCCTCGGCGCTGCGGTCCTCGAGGTCGCCGACGAACGTCTCCTGCAGACCGTCGCGCACCGTCAGCGGCGTGCCGGTCGCGTCGGCCAGGTACTGCGCGGTCTGACGTGCGCGGACGGCGATGGACGACACCACGGCGGCCGGGGTCCGCGTGACCGTCCGGGCGTACTCCCGCGCCTGTCGGTGTCCGAGCTCGGTCAGCTCCGCGCCGGGCGGCAGGGTGTCGAGACGACGAGCGACGTTCGAGTGGGTCTGACCGTGCCGCACCAGGACGAGTCGGCCGCTCACCGATCTCCCCGTCGCAACGCGTCCAACCAGTCCCGGCCGCGGTCGTCGGTGGGGCGAGGACCGCCGGCGGCGACGTGCGCGCTGGGCCAGGAGCCGAGGAACCGCACGTCGGTGCGCGAGTGCAGGACCCGCAGGGCGTCCGCCACCGCGACGTCGTCGATGTGGCCGACGCAGTCGATGTAGAAGCGATAGGTGCCCAGATGGGTACGGAGAGGGCGAGACTCGATGAACGTCAGATCGATGTCGCGCGTGCTGAACTCGGCCAGCGCGGACACCAACGTGCCGGGCCTGTTGGCGGGAGTGAGCACCACGGCAGTGCGATCCGCCCCCGTGGGCGCGGGCGGCGGGCACGGGCGCGTGACGTACACGAAGCGGGTCCGTGCGTTCTCCACGTCGGCCACGCCGTCGGCCAGTACGTCGAGTCCGTGCCGTCGGCCCGCCAGACCGGTGGACACCGCGGCGTCGGCGAGTCCGGCCGCGACGTCCTCGGCCGCACCGGCATTGGACGACGCGAACTCCACCTGAGCATCGGGCATGGTGGCGGCGATCCACTGCTGGACCTGGGCGGCGGCGTGGGGGTAGGCCCGGATCGTGCGGACGTCCGCCATGGCGGTGCCCGGACGGGCGACGATGGTGAAGGCCACGTCGAGTTCGGTCTCCGCGAGGATCTGCAGCCGGTCCCCGATCGCGAGCGCGTCGAGGGTGGGCGGGACCGAGCCCTGCACCGAGTTCTCGATGGGCACCACGGCGCCGTCGGCCGCACCGGAGCGCACCAGTTCGAGGGTGGCGGGCGGGCTCGACGCACTGACGCGCTCGACGGGAGCGCCGAACGCCCCGTCCGCCTCGAGCTTCCCCAGGGCCATCTCGGTGAACGTTCCCGAGGGTCCGAAGTAGGCGATGCGCACCCCGATCACGCTACGCGTCCCCCGCCGCGTCGCCGGTGATCTCGTCGATCCGACGGCGAAGTTCGTGTGCGATGTTCCCGGCGTTCGGCACCAGGACACCGAGAAGGACCTCTCGGGTCGCGGCCGCGGCGTCGGGATGAAGGGCCACCAGCCCGGCCAGATCCGGGGAGCGGAGCGCGCTGCGGACGTCGTCGCCGCGCAGTGCTGCCACCGTTCCGGCGAGCACGGCGAGCACCGAGGACGTGTCGGTCGCGACGGCGAAGAACCCGTGTTCCGCGTGCGCGACGACCGCGAGGAAGTCGGCGACCCGATCCTCGGGCCACCCCGCGTCCAGGCCGGGATGCCGACCGGCCCGATCGACGAGCGCCGTCGTCTCCACGACGTCGCCGTCCGGGCAGAGCACGACGACGGACGAGCCCGGCGCGATCGCCACCGCGTCGCCCAGCTGCTCGGCCGTCGCCGCGACCACGTAGGCGCGCACCGAGGGCGGCTCGTCGGGCGGAGCCACGTCCAGTCGTACGAGGAACCGTTCGAGGGCGGCCGAGTCGTCCACCGCACTCAGCGGGACACAGGCCGTTCCGACGAGTGGGTGCGGTTCGAGGGCCTCCGCCGTCGCCACGTCGTCGACGGTCGCGACGAGCAGGTCGGCGAACAGGGCCTCGGGATCTCGCCGGGGGCGCACGCCCAGGGTCAGCATCGTGGGCACGCTCCGAGTCTAGTTCGACGTCTTGCGCACCGGCGCGAGGGCTGGTTAGCTAACCCTTACCTAATTACTTCCACCCGAGGGGGCCGTCATGAACGGTGTCGTCACCACCACCGCGCCGTCCACCGCCGAGCGGGTGCGCAGCGTGTGTCTACGTGCCGAGCACACCGTCCTGGCGGTGGAGGGCAGCGCACCCGTCGCCACGACCATGCACTTCCTGCGCTCGCCAGGCGAGATCGTCATGGTGGTGCCCGCGGACAGCACCGTGGGGGCCGTGTCCTTCCAGGCCGGCTCCGCGGGGATCCCCGCCGTGCTCGAACTGACCGACCACACTCCCCTGGACCTGCGCGAACCCGTGCGCTCGCTGGTCTGGCTCAGCGGTGAGCTGCGCCGCGTCCCGGACACCGCCGAGCGCGCGGTCGCCGCGGCGGTCGCCTCCCAGTACCCGCACGCGGGACTGCTCGACATCGGACACAGCGGCATCCTGCTGCGTCTGCTGCTCGAGTCCGTCGTCGTGGCCGATGCGACGGGAGCGGAGCCGGTGCCGGTGCGCGACCTCATGAACGCCGATCCCGATCCGTTCTGGGAGGTCGAGGGAGGCTGGCTGCAGCACCTCGACAGCGACCACTCGGACATGGTCGAGCAGATCGCGCGGCGACTCCCGCCGTCGTTGCGCACCGGTCGCGCCCGGCCGCTGAGCATCGACCGCTACGGCGTCGGCATCCGGGTGGAGGGGCAGGGCCAGGACCACGATGTGCGGGTGCCGTTCGCGAACCCCGTGTCCGACGTGACCGAGCTCGGTCGCGCGCTGCGCGTGCTCGCCGGATGCCCGTTCATGAACGGCCTGCGGGCGCGCGACCACCACTGACCACGACCCTCGAGACGGGTCACGGGCACAATCGACCGGGTGCATCCGGAGAAGACACCCACCACCGAGTCGCCACGGTCGATCCGGATCGAGATCGTCGTCGTCCTGCTGTTCACGTTCGGGCTCAGCGGACTGTCGAGCATTCTGTCGCTCGTCGAGAGCGCGCTCGAGCAGGGCGCCCTGTCGGACCAGACCGTGGCGATCAACGTGCCGCAGTCGACTCTCGGACCGATCGACTTCCTCCGTCAACTGATCGGCGTCGTCCGGCTCTGCGCATGGGGGGCACTCGGTCTGTACCTGTTGTGGCGCAGCGGAATCGGGCCACGCGCCATCGGCTTCGCACGTCCCCGCCTGCGCCCGCACGTGCTGCACGGCGTGGGGCTCGCCGCGATCATCGGCATCCCGGGCCTGCTGTTCTACCTCGTCGCCGTCGCACTGGATCTCAACGTCACGGTGCTGCCGAGCACCTTGAACGACGTGTGGTGGCGCCCGATCACGCTGACGCTCTCCGCGGTGGCCAACTCGGTCGCCGAGGAGGTCCTGGTGGTGGCGTGGCTGATCTCGCGGCTGCGCGCCCTCGGGTGGACCGACAACCGATCGCTGCTCGCGTCGGCCGTGTTGCGCGGGAGCTACCACCTCTACCAGGGCTTCGGGGCCGGCGTCGGCAACCTCGTCATGGGTCTGATCTTCGGCCGGTACTTCCAGCGCACCGGTCGACTGTGGCCCCTCGTGATCGCCCACGCCCTCATCGACATCGTGGCGTTCGTGGGGTTCGCCGCCCTGCGGGATCACGTTTCGTGGCTGCCGGGCTGACAGGTCGGCCGGTTAGAGTCGCCGGATGAGCCAGCAACCTCCGTACGACCCGCGGCGGCGACCGCCACCCCCTCGCCGTCCGGGTCCGGAGGAACCGCCGGTGGTGCGGCGACGGGCGGGCAGCCCTCCGGGGTGGGCCGACCAGACCCGTGTGCAGCGGGGTCCTCAGCAGCCACCACCCCGGCAGGATCCGCGGGCGTGGTCGGCGGTTCCCCCGGCGCGGGACGCGCCACGGCGTGACGATCGGTACCGGGACGACCGGCGACCGTACGACGACGGGCGTGGGCCGACCGATCGAGGCCGCGCCCCTGCTCCCGCCCCGGTTCCGCCGCGCCAGGTGCCGCCCGAGCCGACGCGTCGACGCAGGCGGCCACGGTGGGGTCGCCGCATAGGCATCGCCCTGGTGGTGTTGCTCCTGCTCGTCGTCGGGGGCGCCGTCTGGGCGGACACGTCGCTGTCCCGAGTCGACGCGCTCGGGAACTACGAGGGTCGCCCGGGAGACACCCCGGGGACCAACTGGCTGCTCGTCGGATCGGACAGTCGTACCGGACTCACTCCCGAGCAGGAGGCCGAACTCGCGACCGGTGGGGACATCGGTGCGGGCCGGACCGACACGATCCTGCTGATCCACGTGCCGGCGAGCGGCCCGACCACGATGGTCAGCCTCCCGCGCGACTGGTACGTGCCGATTCCCGGCAACGGCACCGACAAGCTCAACGCCTCGTTCTCCCTCGGCGGCGCGCCGCTGCTGGTGCAGACCGTGGAGGGTGTGACGGGCCTGCGCATCGACCACTACGCCGAGGTGGGCTTCGGCGGGTTCGCCGACATGGTCGACGCGATCGGCGGGGTGGACATCTGCGTGCCCTACGACATCGTCGACCCCCTGGCAGGAATCGACCTGCGTGCGGGCTGCCAGGAGCTCTCGGGTCCGCAGGCGCTCGGCTTCGTCCGCAGCCGCGCGACGGCGCTCGCCGACATCGATCGGATGAACAACCAACGACTCTTCCTGTCGTCGTTGCTCTCGAAGGCGACCAGCCCGACCACCTTCCTGAACCCGTTCCGGGCGGTGCCGCTGGTACGGGGGGTCGTGAAGTCGCTGCAGGTCGACGACGGCGACCACATCTGGAATCTGGCCTCCCTCGGCTGGGCGCTGCGCGGGGAGATGGTCACCACCACCATTCCCGTCTCCGGGTTCGAGGACGTCGACGGCTCGGGCAACGTCCTGCTGTCCGACCGCGAGCGGGCGTCCCGGTTCTTCGAGCTCCTGGCCACCGATCAGCAGCTGCCCCCCGACCTCGTCGGCGGCGGATGACGCGTCCCGACGGACACGCTCGACCCAGTACCGTGTGTCGTCATGAGCCTCGACGACGTGTCCGCTGCCTCCGACGCCCGGGATTCCGGGGTGTTCCACGACAGGGAGTCCAGCGCGTTCCACCTTCTCCTCCGTGAACAGGTGCGACACGAGTTCACCGCCTCGCAGCAGTACATCGCGATCGCGGTCCACTTCGACGGGGCGGATCTGCCGCAGCTCGCCGCACGGTTCTACGCCCAGGCCGACGAGGAACGCGGCCACGCCATGATGATGATCCAGTACCTGCTGGACAACGACCTCGAGGTCCGGGTGCCCGGGGTCGACGACGTCGTGAACGCGTTCGGGTCGGTGCGCGAGCCGGTCGAGCTGGCGCTGCGGCAGGAGAAGAAGGTCACCGAGCAGATCACGACGCTGGCACGCACCGCCCGCGACACCGGCGACTACCTGGGCGAGCAGTTCATGCAGTGGTTCCTCGCCGAGCAGATCGAAGAGGTGGCGTCGATGACGACGCTGCTCACCATCGTCGACCGTGCCGGCGAGAACCTCTTCCACATCGAGGACTTCATCGCCCGCGAGATGACGAGCGAGTCCCGCGGCGGCGGCAACACGCCGAGGGCCGCCGGGGGACTCGCCTGATCGTCAGCGCAGGGTGACCTGGCGGCTGCGCAGGCCGTCACGGGCGCGCCGCTGCTCGGAGGTGAGCTCGCTGGTGTCGGCCAGCGTCTCGTCGAGCCTGCGGCCGAGAGCCGCTGTGCCCGTTGCCCATTCGTCGGGATGCACCTCGGGATCGAGGTCGAAGACGGGCACGAGCAGGCCGTGGGTACGGAACGAGCCGGCGAAGCGCGATCCCTCCCCCACATGCAGTTCACCCACCGACTGCAAGCGAGCCAGCGCGATCATCAACTGATCCTCGTCCTCGGGACGGACCCAGCGGATGTGCGCCTTGTCGCCGGCGTCGACCCACCAGGCCGCGGACACACCATCGGCCGTGATGCGGGCGGACGGGAGGATCGCACCGTTGGCGCGCTCGATGGTGGCGTCGACCTCGGGGTCCGCTCCCGCGCCCTCCGGGATCCACCACGAGAAGTCCTTGTGGACGGTGATGTCCAGGGGCGACGTCGCGTCCACGAGTTCCGTGAGCGCGGGCGTCTCGGCGGACGGGTTCGACGCCGCCGTCGAGGTTCCGGGCGTCGCCGAGGAGGCCCACACGACGGAGGCGGCGAGGTCGGCCGACAGATCTTCCGAGAAGGTCTGGACCTGCATCGCGACGAACGCGTTCTTCTGCTCGTCGTCACGCACGAGTGCGGCGACGGCACCGGGGAGCACGGTCGCGAGGGTGAAGGGACGGTCGCTTCCCGTCACCGGGAGGGATGCCGACGCGGAGGCGACGAACTCGCGCATCGCCACGATGTCGCACTCGAAGGCGAGGCCCTCGAACGGCCGCACCGGCGCGGACGACAGCGCCTCACGCTCGGCTCTGCGCTGTTCCAGCAGCTCCGCGCGTCGACTGTCGGGCTTCGGTCCGCTGTTTCTCTTGCTCTTCTTACCCACGAGCGTCGAACCTACCGGGTGATGCTGTCGTCCAACCACGCGAGCGCCCGACCCGGATGATCGGTGGCGAGCCAGCGCACCCCGAGGTCGTGGCACAGATGCACGTCCTCCTCGGTGTTCACGGTCCAGCAGTACGTCGCTCGACCGGCCGCCGCGGCGTGATCGACCAGGTTCGGATGATCACGCAGCGTCTTGATCGAGGGCCCGACCGCCGTGGCGCCCACCGTGGTCGCGGCGCCGCCGCCGATGTAGCGCGACGCGGTGCCGAGCAGCACGGTCGGCAGCATCGGCGCCGATCGCCGCACCCGCCACACCGCCGACGGCGCGAACGACATCACGACGGCGCGGGACAGGGATGCCGACCCGGGTCGGCCGATGCCGAAGCGGTGCAGTTCCGCCAGCACGGCGTTCTCGATCAGGCCTCCGTAGCGCACCGGGTGCTTGGTCTCGATGAAGATCTTGGCGGGCTTCGCCTTCCACGCCATGACCATGTCGATGAGGTCGCTCAGCAGCAGCACGTTCGCCGGATCGTCGGCTGTCCCGTAGTCGTGGCCGGACAGTGCCTCGTAGGTGAGGGCACTGACGATCCCGGTTCCCGACGACGTCCGGTCGATCCGTCGGTCGTGGACGCACACCACCCGGCCGTCGCGCGTGAGCCGCACGTCGCACTCGACGCCGTCGGCCCCCTCGCGCAGTGCCTGTTCGTACGCCACCAGTGTGTGTTCCGGCCGCGTTCCCGACGAGCCACGATGCGCGACGACGAGGGGTGTGGCCTCGTGTGCGGAGTAGATCATCGGACGTCGGCGAGCTGGTCGGGTGCGGTGTCCTCCGGGGCCGGGGTCGTGTCGGACACGGGGGTGGTCGGCAGGACCGTCCATCGCGTGAGGGTGCGGGTGTCGCCGCGCACGGTGCGGCCGTCGGCTCGGCGGATCACGGTGAGCGTGAGGGCGGCCACCCCCGCGGCGACCAGGTCGGTGATCGCGGTGAGGACCACACCGTTCGCCTGCGCCTGGATGCCGTCGACGGTGCGCCACGCGACAGTTGCGGCGATCAGCAGCCAGTTGCCGACCCAGGCCGCCCACCACCACGGCACCAGGCGCTCGAGCCGGAGCCGGTGCTCGCTCGTGCGGGCCAGCTCCGTAAGGAAGACCCCGGGCAACAGCAGGGTGACGATCGGCAGCAGCGATCCGAGGTACAGGGTTCGCGTGCGCCGCGGATCGGTGAGTCCGTGACGGGCGTAGGCGCTCCGGCGCAACCGGACCACGCGGGCGACCGTCGCCACCGCGGCGACCAGACCGACTCCGAGGGACAGGAACGACAGGCACCACACGGCGGCGTCCGACAGTGCGAGGACCGCGGCGGGCATCAGTCGATCGCGACTGACGAGCAGCACGACGTACCGGGCCAGCTCGGCGACAGCCGCCGCGGCGAACAGGACGACGGTCGCCGTGAGCAGGGAGGTCGAGCGCCGGGCCAGCCGGTCCGTGGCGCTCTCCGGCGCACTCGGGTGCGGGCGCGGCGCGATCGGCAGACCCCAGGTGGGCATGACGTCGTAACGGGGGGTGGGGGTCGGCACCCGGCGGACACGGCGCCGCGGCGCGGATCCGGGCGTGGAGGCCACCCAGCGGAAGTTACGACGGACGGCCATGGGCCACTGCCCGACCGGGGCAGTCGACTGCCCGACCGGCACCGGGGAGAGCAGGACCCCGTGGCAGACGGGACACCACTGCCGCGGCGACGGCCCCACGTCGATGCGCCGTGTGCAGCGCGCACAGATCTGGAACCAGGCCACCGGCCGAGGAGCGGTCACGGCGTCAGTACACGGTGGCCGGGCGACCGGCGTCGTCGACGACCGGGAGGCCGGCCTGCTGCCACGCCACCATGCCGCCGTCCACGTTCACCGCGTCGACTCCCGCGTGCTGCAGGTACTCGACGACGCGGGCCGAACGCCCACCCTGGCGGCACACCACGTAGAGAGTGCCGTCAACGCTGATGTCGGCCATCCGCGACGGGACGTCGCCCATCGGGACGTGCAGCGCGCCGGGAGCGTGCCCGGCGGTCCACTCGTCGTCCTCACGGACGTCGAGCAGGGCGGCGCTGGGACCGGGCTCCGGGACGTCGGAGACGGACACGGACGGTACGGATCCGAAGCTCACGCACTCGATCCTGTCACGCCCCTCGCCCCGGTGCCACCGTCGATCACCAGTCGTTCTCGAACCGCCCGCTCTCGAACCGTCGTGCGCCGCGGGCCACCACCCACGTGGTCCCCACCTTCGCCGCGGGCAGGGTGCCCGCCGCGATCTGCGCGAGCACGGCCTGTCGGGAGATCGCCCGCTCCGCCGCCACCTCGGACACCGACGACCACCCGTCGGTGGGCGGCAGTCCGGAGACCGACTCGTGGTCTCGTGCCGAGCGGACGGACAGCGACACGAGGTCGCGACCGCCGACGAGATCTCGCAGCAGAGCCGAGGCGAGGGTGACGGCCTGCGGCAGGCCGTCGGCCGAGAGTGTGACCACCAAGCGCGCGCGGCCGAGATGGCTCCGGGTGAGGCGTCCGCGAAACGGCGCGACCGCCGAGGCCAGGGAGTCGATCTCCGCGGCGTGCAGGTCGTCGAGCGCGGCGGACAATTCGGCCTCGGCGGTGAAGTCCATGGGGAGCAGTATTGTCGATCGGCACCTTCTGCCTGCTTTGCAGGTTGCTGATCGACAGTCACCATCCCCATCATCCACAGAAACATCCACAGAAACGGGACTTGATCCCGTTTCCTCCGCGTGTGTCGCACCCACGGTCGCTCCCCGACTCCGGCACGCCCTTCTACTGTCGAACCATGGACCTCAGAATTTTCACCGAACCGCAGCAGGGCGCGACCTACGACGACCTGGTCCGCGTGGCGCGCGCCGCCGAGGACTTCGGGTACGACGCCTTCTTCCGCTCCGACCACTACCTGGCGATGAGCACGGACGGCCTCCCCGGACCCACGGACGCCTGGATCACGCTGGCCGGCATCGCTCGCGAGACCTCCACGATCCGCCTCGGCACCCTCGTCACCTCGGCCACCTTCCGGTACCCGGGTCCCCTGGCGATCTCGGTCGCGCAGGTCGACGCGATGAGCGCCGGCCGCGTCGAACTGGGGCTCGGAGCAGGCTGGTACGCAGAGGAGCACGCGGCGTACGCGATCCCGTTCCCGTCGGTGGGCACGCGCTTCGATCGCTTCGAGGAGACCCTCGCGATCGTCACCGGTCTGTGGGGCACTCCCGCGGGTGAGACGTTCTCGTACCAGGGCGACCACTTCACCGTGACCGACTCACCCGCTCTGCCGAAGCCGGTGCAGAGTCCGCCGCCCATCATCATCGGCGGCATGGGGAAGAAGCGGACGCCGGAACTCGCCGCGCGTCACGCGACGGAGTTCAATCTCCCGTTCGCGGACACCGACGCGACGGCGACACAGTTCGACCGGGTGCGCGCAGCGTGCTCCGACATCGGCCGTGATCCGTCGTCGATGACGTTCTCCAACGCGCTGGTGCTGTGCTGCGGCACCACCGAGGACGAGATCGCCCGCCGCGCCGCCGCGATCGGACGGGACGTGGAGGAGCTCCGGGCGAACGGCGCGGCAGGGACGCCTGCCGAGATCGTCGACAAGCTCGGAACGTATGCCGAGCTCGGATCCACCCGGTTCTACCTGCAGATGCTGGACCTGTCCGATCTCGACCACATCGAGCTTGTCGCCGCCGAGGTGATGCGTCAGCTGGCCTGAGGGCCGGAGGTCGGGTCACTCGAGGTCGGCTCGTTCGCGGTCGGGGCAGGCTTCCGCGGATGCCCCGACCAGTGGCGGGCGATCCACCGTGCCGCCGGCGTCTCGACGTAGCGATACACCAGATCCGAGAGCACACCGGTGATCAGCGCGAAGACGAGCACCGCGACGGTCGCACCGAGATGCGGCTCGACGAGCGAGTAGATGCGGTAGAGCACCAGAGTGTGGACCAGGTAGATCGTGTAGCTGCGCGTCGCGAGCCAGTGGATCACGCGCGAGCGGCCGAACGCGGTGTCGGTGGGAGCCACCAGCACCACCGCGACGACGAGCACCAGCACCGTCCACAGGTGACCCTGCTGACCGACGTGGAAGGCGTCCACCGTCGTCGCGTACCGGATGACGGCGAACTGGGCGAGACCCGCGAGAAGAAGGGCCCGCCACGACGCCAGCCTGGCGAACGCGAGGTACACGATCTGGCCCAGGAAGACGGTGGGCAACGTCGCCGCGACCTTGTCGACCATGGGGATCGTGTACTCGTACGGCACCAGATCGGTGTAGAGCAGGATCAGCCAGCACACCGCCGCGCCGACGACCGGAACCAGCACGGGGCGGGACGCGAGCACCCGGCGCATGCACACCGCATACACGTAGAAGACCCCCTGGACGACGAGCGTCCAGGTGACCCCGAGGACCACGACCTCCGGGCGCACGAAGAAGCCGCCGAGCACGAAGCTCATGGCGGCCTCGGCGTTGCTGATGCCCACGGTCTGCGAGAACATCCCGTTCACCCCGAGGCGGACCAGCACGATCGCGGCGAGGACCGACAGCCAGAACACCGGGAGCAACCGCGCTGCCCGCCCCACGAGGAAGGCGCGCGGCGAGTTGCGGACGACGGACGCGGTCGCGACCAGTCCGGTGAGGATCATGAAGAACGCGACGCCCACGAACGAGAGATGGTGGTTCAGACCGCCGTGCTCGACGAACACGAGGGTGACGACGTCGATGAGCCACCACGGTGTTCCGAGATCGTCGACCAGGAAGTACGAGATGTGCGAGTACACGACGGTCATGACCGCCAGCGCACGCAGGATGTCGACTCCGCCGAACCGGATCCGCGGCGGATCGGCCGCCGTACGGACGGAGACCACCCCACCGTCCGAGTCGGGCGTCGAGGAGGTCATCACCCTCGATCTTAAGGTTCCGTTCACCTGTCGGTCGAGTTCGCCCACGTCATCGCTGCGCGCGGGCAAGGGGACCACGGTCCGCATCGGCGCGTCTGCGCTGCACTCCGACTGCGTCGAACTCTTGCGCGAGGTGTACGAATGACGTTGGCTGGGTAACGCCAGCAGTTAGCTACAACAGATGCAAGAGAAGGGAAACACGTGTCCGAGTACACACTGCCCGACCTCGACTACGACTATGCAGCTCTCGAGCCCCACATCTCCGGGGAGATCAACGAGCTGCATCACTCCAAGCACCACGCCACCTACGTCGCCGGCGTGAACACCGCACTGGAGAAGCTGGCCGACGCCCGTGACAAGGACGATCACGGCTCGATCTTCCTGCAGGAGAAGAACCTCGCGTTCCACCTCGGTGGCCACGTGAACCACTCCATCTGGTGGAAGAACCTCTCCCCCAACGGTGGAGACAAGCCCGAGGGCGAGCTCGCGGCCGCACTGGACGACCACTTCGGCTCGTTCGACAAGTTCCGCGCGCAGTTCACCGCCGCGGCCAACGGTCTGCAGGGCTCCGGCTGGGCAGTGCTCGGCTACGACACGCTGGGCAAGAAACTCCTCACGTTCCAGCTGTACGACCAGCAGGCGAACGTGCCGCTCGGCATCATTCCCCTGCTGCAGGTCGACATGTGGGAGCACGCCTTCTACCTGCAGTACAAGAACGTCAAGGCCGACTACGTGAAGGCGTTCTGGAACGTCGTCAACTGGGCCGACGTGCAGCAGCGCTTCGCCGCAGCCACGTCGCAGACCTCGGGTCTCATCTTCCCGTAGTCCCGCCGCACAGTCGTACCGCGAATGCCGCGTCCCCACGAGGGCGCGGCATTCGTCGTGTCTCCCGCCACATCTGGCACTCGTGACCACTTGTGTGCCAGCGCGATGGTGGTGTTCTCTTCCTCTACCCGACGTTGTGTGCCGATGGTCCGCGCACGTTCCGCGCAGGCCGTCCCGCTCGATGCCGGCCAGTGCGAGGAGAACGTCATGACCAGTCCCGATCGTCGCATCATCGGTGTGGCCCCGTTCCACGCCTCGGGAACCCTGCGCGGCTTCGTCATCTCCGGCCGGTGGCCCGACACGACGAAGGAATGGGCGCAGCTTCTCGCCTTCACTGTGCGGGTCGCGTCGACCCCCGGCCTGCTGGACACCAGCACCGTCTTCTGTGTCCGCGAGGAACTGCCCGACGACCCACACGAGGGGACCGTGGGCATCGTGGTGTCCGAGGGCCCCGTCATCGGGGACCACGCGGTGACCCCGGAGCGCTTCGCGCTGCATCAGCCGGCCGCGCTGATGATGCTGCATCCGCCGTCGGAGACGATGCCGACGCTGCCGGAGTGCGCCGGGGCCGCGTCGGGGTGCGTACTGTTGCCGGGTCTGCCGCACCTCGGGCTGGACCATCGTGCCGCCTGGGTCGAGGCCGAGGCGGACGGCACCGTGACGTCGATGATCAGCCGTGTGGGCCTCGATCCCATCAGCCATCCCGATACGGCCGTCCTCGCGATGTTGCTCGCTGCATGACACGACAAATTTCGGGTAGCCGAACAGGTTTGTCGAAGTTGCAGAAGCCTGACCAGGGCTTTAGCGTGGAGATCAGCGAAGGGGAGTAGCCCCCGATCATCCAGTCGACATACTGGCGCGCACCGGTTCGCCGGAGCGCTCCCGGCTCGGTGAACCGAGCTGCCACCCACGTGGCAGCAGGTGGGCGAGACCTTTCGTCGACCGGCCGGCCTCCGGCCTTCCCGCACCGGTCCCGATGACCGCACGGTGCGCTGCACCGAGCGTCGGCCAGGTTCTCCCCTCGTGTCGGCCGACGCGCCCTGTCCTGGAGGTTCGACGTGCTCGCCGCCCTGCTGCTCAGCTTCGGAGTCATCTTCGTCGCCGAACTCGGTGACAAATCCCAGCTGATGGCCATGACGTTCGCCCTGAAGTACCGCTGGTGGGTCGTCATCGGCGGCATCACGGTCGCCACGACGCTCGTCCACCTCGTCTCCGTCGCCGTGGGCCACTACCTCGGTGTCGCGCTGCCCACGCACCTGATCGGCATCGTCGGCGGCGTCGCGTTCCTGGTCTTCGGCCTGTGGACGCTGCGCGGCGATTCGCTCGACGACGAGGAGAAGACGAAGGCCGACCGGGTGACGAAGTCCGCCTTCATCGCCGTCGCGTCCGCCTTCTTCCTCGCCGAGCTCGGCGACAAGACGATGTTGGCCACCGTCACGCTCGCCTCCGACAACGACTGGGTCGGCGTGTGGATCGGCTCGACGCTGGGCATGGTCGCCGCCGACGCTCTGGCCATCGTCATCGGCGCGACCCTGGGCAAGCACCTGCCCGAGCGGCTCATCACCCTCGGTGCCGCGACCCTGTTCTTCGTCTTCGGCGTGTGGCTGATCCTCGAGGGGCTGCTTCCCGGCACACCCGTCGGACTGATCGCCGCAGCCGTGGTCCTCGCCCTCGGTATCGCGGCGACGAGCTGGACTCTCACTCGTCCGACGGCAGACCGGCATTCCGACGATGAAGTGACCGCATCTCCGCGCTGACCTCCGGTACGGGCCCCCGCACCCGGATCCGCGGCGCCACATCGCCGATGGGCAGCGCGGCGACAGGGCCCGGCTCCAGACCCCACTCCGACCGCCACGCGGTGAGCTGAGCACTCGTCACCGCGACGACGATGTCGCCGAGCCCCACCCACGCGTGCGCCGCCGAACACATCGGGCAGTGCTCCCCCGATGTGTACACCGTGGTCCGGGCGCGCCCGTCGGCCGTCAGGTTCCGCACGGCCCACTCCACGATCGTGAACTCGGGATGGCGCGTCGAGTCCCCGCCGCCCACGCGATTGCGGTCCTCGAAGAGCACCTGACCGTCCGCGTCGACCAACACCGACCCGAACGGCTCGTCACCGGCGTCGAGTGCCTCGCGCGCGAGCGCGACACAACGCCGGACATGGACCTCGTCTGCCGAACCGGGGAACGTCATGTCCCGAGTCTGCACCCACCGACTAGGGTTCGTTTCAGTGAGCGGCCGGTAACCGAGTCGGCCGTCCGACGAGAGGACACGGCAGTGGAGATCGCGGGAACAGCGGCATTGGTCACCGGCGGCGCATCGGGGCTCGGCGCGGCCACGGCGAAGCGGTTCGCCGACAACGGCGTCACCGTCTTCGGCCTCGACCTGCAGCAGTCCATCGACAAGGCCGGTGACTCCGTACCGGACGGCGTGACGCTCATCGCCGCCGACGTCACCAGCGACGAGGAGGTACGGGCCGCCCTCGCACAGATCGGCGAGGCCGGCGTCCCGCTGCGCATCGTCGTGAACTGCGCCGGCGTGGGCTGGGCGGGACGCATCCTGTCCAAGAAGGGCGTGCACGATCTCGAGCTCTTCCGCACGGTCATCACCATCAACCTGCTCGGCACCTTCAACGTCATGCGTCTGGCGGCCGATCACATGCAGACGCTGCCGACCGTCGACGAGGCCGGACAGCGCGGCGTCATCATCAACACCGCGTCGGTGGCCGCGTTCGAAGGCCAGATCGGTCAGATCGCCTACTCCGCCTCCAAGGGCGGCGTGCACGGCATGACCGTCCCCGCGGCGCGCGACCTCGCCCAGGTGGGCATCCGCGTCAACACCATCGCCCCCGGCATCGTCGACACCCCGATGCTCGCCGGCGTCACCCCGGAGTACCGCGCCGGCCTCGAGGCGGGCGTCCCGTTCCCGTCCCGACTCGCTCAGCCCACCGAGTACGCGCAGCTCGCACAGATGATCGTCGAGCACGACTACCTCAACGGCGAGACCATCCGCATGGACGGCGCACTCCGGATGGCACCGCGGTAACTGCTCGAAAAAAGTTCTTCGTCACCACCCATCCACACCGGGTACTGGGACGAATCACATCTTGAGACGCTCGTCGTCGCTGCCAACCCCCGACTGGTAGCGATGGCGAGCGTTTCACTTCGTTACAGAGGAAATCCCGCCGAGCTCGTCCGCAGTCGGAATCTCCCGCGCGGCCGCCCCATCCATCCAGACCCGCAGCGCGCGGGTGGCCTGCACGTCGTCCTCGTTGTACTCGAGCAACCGCGTGCGTTGCGACGCGTCGACGTCTCCGTCGTATCCCACCGCGCGGCGGTACCAGGCCATCGACGCCTCGCCGCCCGCCTCGTCGTCCCGCCAGTGGAAGCCCGCGACCGGTGCGACCTTCTTGAGGCCCTTGCCCGACGGACACACGAAGTTCTGGGACACCGCGATGTAGATGTCGACCCAGTCCGGCCCGTCGATGAACTCCCGCACCTCGGCCTCGGTGGGGACACCGGGCATGCCGGCGAACCGGCGCGCGGATCCCAGCAGCCACTTGTCCTCGGCGGCGCGCGAGTAGCAGTAGGCCGCGAACGTCAGGCCCTCCGCGTGCGCGTCCGCACGCACGCCCTGCATCCAGGACCAGAACTCGCCGAACGAGCGCGCCTCGTCCATCGTGGGAACCGGTTCCCACGTCACGAAGGCGCGGTACTGCGGCTCGGCACCGTCCCGCCGGTCGAGGAGCGTTCCCCACATGTAGGCGCCGTGCTCCTGGTAGCTCTCCATGTCGACGTCCACCTCGACGTCCGCCCGCTGGACCGTCACGGTGTCGCGGCGCCGGACGAGAGGCAGGTCGGCGATCCATGCACGGGCGATGACGACCGTCTCGTCGAAGTCGCCGTGCGGCCACTCGTCGGGCACGCCGCCCGTCCAGTCCGCCAGGTCGTCGATGGTGACGATGCCCGCGGACCGCAGGGCGTCCGCTCGCGACCCCGCCGCCACCAGCGAGACGTCCCGCGTGCGCCGCAGGGTCTCCCCGCACTCGGACCACCACGGACAGGACCGACATTCCGACACCTTCGACGGCGACGTGACGACCGAGCCCGACGCGATGGCCAGTCGGTCACCGAAGCGCGTGTCGTACTCCGCCTCGACCGCCGTCAGATCGTGCACGAGCATCACCTCGGCACCGAAGCCGATGACACCGGCTCGCGCCGACACACCGGCCTGACCGATGCGGCCCAGGAGCCGATGCACGTGCACGGCCGCCAACTGGTCCCGTAACTGCGGTCGCACCTTGCGCGTGGGATCGAGAGCGGGGGCCCACGACGTGAACGGCGTGGTCACCGCGCCGCTTCCCGGATCGGTGACCTTGTGGTTGACCACCAGTACCGGGATGTACCCGCCGTCCGGATCGCGCACCAGCATGTCGCACCGGCCACGCCGACCGGCGTCCTCGTCGTCGGCGAAGGTCGCGTTCCAGATGCGCTCGACACCGGACTCGCACGCCGCGCGGGTGGCGCGGACCTGCATCGAGCGGGACATCGACGGGGAGACCACCACCCACGACTGCGGATCCGCGGCGACCAGGGTGTCCCGGATCTCGGCTCGGTACGCGGCGGCCGCCTCCCGGCGCATCTGCACCCCCGCGTCCTCCGCGGTGTCGACGAGCAGAGAGCGGTAGGCGGTGTCGAGATACACGCGGTGGCGGCACCGGGTGAGCGACGACGCGTCGATCAGCACGGAGGGGCCGGACGCCGGAGCGGGGGGCGGCACGACGTGGGACATTCTCGCAGCGTAGATCCACGGGCCGACACCTCACGCGGATGCAGCGCACCCGGAGCGGACCGATAGGCTGGCGGCAGGCATTCAGGCGCTCGTCGGTCATCCGGTCGGAGCGTTCTGGCGACGTAGTCGGACACGATAGGGGCACGTACACCATGGCTCTGCGCAAGAAGCGTTCTCGCCGTGCGACCCGGAAGGCCGAGGCCAAGGCCCTGCGCCACAAGGCGGGCCTCGAGGCGAAGTACACCGCCCGGAACGAGCGCAAGCATCTGAAGAAGCTGGCGAAGAACGACGCCAAGGCGCTGACCAGCCAACAGAAGGTGGATCAGGCGCACATCAGGACCCTGGCCGCTCGGGAGAAGGCCGCGCGCGAAGGCAAGATCAACGCGGCGAAGGTGCGCAAGTACGTCGGCATCGGTCGCGTCTTGGCCCCCGTCCTCGTGCCGATCGCGTACCGCGCGGCGACCCTCCTGCGGGGTCAGCTCGACCAGTACCGGGCCGGCCGCATCGGCGTCGACGTGAAGGAGCTCGGCCAGTACACCGGACACGGCGCCAAGCTCAGCGCTCGCATCGTCGGTGCCGAGCGTTCCGTCGCCGAGGTCGCCGCGTCGCACCAGGACGCCGAGACGGGCGCCTTCGCCGATGCGATCCGGTCGCGCCTGACCGAGCTCACCACCGCGGTGCACGCCGCCGAGCAGATGCCGCCGTCGCGCCGCAAGCTGGCTCACGGCGCCATCTCCGACGAGCTCGACGGCATCGAGGCCGACATCCTCGCGCGCCTCGGCGTGCGCTGATCCCTGCCTGAGTCGACGATGGGGACCGAGCGCACGCGCGTGTGGCGTGGTGGTGCCGTGGGAGCACTCACGGCCACGCTCGCCGTCGCCGCGCACGGTGTCGGCGGTGGTGGCGTGCCCACCTCGTCCGCTCTCTCCCTGCTGCTCGCCGTCGCGATCGGTGCGGGCGTGCTCGCCGCCGGTGTCGGGACCGCCCGGACCGGCCCCCTCCCGATCCTCCTGTGGCTCGTGGGCGGACAGGTCGTCGCGCACGAGGCACTGGCCGCCGTCGCGGAACACGCCCACCCGCTCGACGCGTCGATGCTCGCGGCGCACGCCGTCGCCGTCGGTGTCGGCGCAGTCCTGGTCGCCTCGTCGGAGCGGCTGTTCGCCGCGATCACGTCGGTGCTGCGCGCACCGCGGCTCACGTTCTCGCCGCCGCGTCGCCCCCGATCCGTCACCGCCACCGCGCCGCTCGATCGGCCGGTTCCCGTACCCGTTCTGTCCGCCGTCTCCAGGAGAGGACCACCGCAGGTGCTCGTGCAGCCACTCACACCGCGGTACTCCCTCACCTGAACGGAAGACATCTGTCATGACCAGCTTCTCCACGCGTGCCCTGGGCACGAGTGTCCTCACCGCCGCCGCCCTCCTCGCCTCCGCAGGACTGGCGTCCGCCCACGTCGTCGTGTCCGCTCCGGACGCGGCACAGGGTGGATACGGCGTTCTCACCTTCCGGGTGCCGACCGAGTCGGAGGCGGCGTCCACCACCTCCGTCACCGTCCAGCTGCCCGGCCTCACCTCGGCCCGCACGCAGCCCATGCCCGGCTGGACGGCCGTCGTCGAACGTTCGGCGGACGAACTCGCCACCTCGGTCACCTGGACGGCGGATCCCGGCAACCCCGGTGTCGGGCCCGGACAGTTCGAGCAGTTCCAGCTCTCGGCCGGCCCCCTGCCGGAGGAGGAGAGCGTGTCCTTCCCGGCCCGCCAGACCTACAGTGACGGCGAGGTCGTGAACTGGGACCAGCCGACACCGGAGGACGGTACCGAGCCCGAACTGCCGGCTCCCACACTGGAACTCGCGGCGAGCAGCGGCGATCATCACAGCAGCCCCACGGTGTCGTCAGCGTCCTCGACCACCGAGGCCGCCGCGTCGTCGTCCGACACCACGGCCCGGTGGCTCGGCGGGATCGGCCTGGTTCTCGGAGCACTCGGTGCCGCACTCGGGATCGGCGCCACGGTGCGGAGTCGACGCTCGTGAGCCGGTTCCTCGCTCTGCTGCTCGCCCTCGCCGCGGCGCTGCTGCTCGGCACCTCGACGGCGTCCGCGCACTCGGTGGTGGTGTCCAGCTCCCCCGAGAACGAGAGTTCCGTCGATCAAGGTCCGGCGGAGGCGACGGTGACGTTCAACGAGGCAGTGCAGTCGCAGTTCGCCTCGCTGACCGTCGTCGGTCCCGACGGCAACCTCTGGTCCGACGGTGACCCGCGGGTGTCGGGTTCCACCGTCGCGGTGGACCTCCGAGAGCTCGGGCCGACGGGCACATACACCATCGCGTTCCGCGTCACGTCAGCCGACGGCCACCCCGTGAGCGGTACTCGGACATTCGAGCTGACGACGGCCGGCACCGGGACCCCCGGTCCCGCGGCCGACGCCGGCGCGTCCTCGACCGAGTCGGGGGGCGGTGTGCCGCTCTGGCCGTTCCTGGTCGCCGCCGCGGTGGTGTTCCTCGGCGGTCTCGCGTTCGCTCTGCGGAAGAAGAACTGAGTCGTGGCCGGAACGACGACGGCGCGGTGGTCACCGCTCGCCGTCGTTCCGGCTGCACTGCTCGGAGTGATCGCCGCCCTCGTACTGGCGCCCTCCGACCTTCCGCTCGACTCCCTCGTGCGGACCGGTGCCGACGTCGCCGGTGCCGTGGCGCTCGGGTTCGGTCTGCTGATCCTGTGGGCCCGCGATTCCCGGCACGTCGACGACCACCTCGCGTGGCGCGGCGCCCTCGTCGCGGCCGCGTGCTGGGCAGTCTCCGAGGTCACGCTGCTGGTGCTGGGGGCGGCGCGGTCCGATGCCGTCAGCGCCACCGCGGTGTCGCTCGGCACGTTCACCGACTACGTCCAGAACATCGCGAACGGCCGGATCGGCTCCGCGGTCGTGGTCGTCGCGCTCGCGATGGCCGTGCTGGCGGCCACTGCCCTCCGCACCGATCTGGAAGTCTCCGGCATCGTCGTCGTCGTACCCACCGCCGTCGCCCTCATCGCTCGCCCGATGACCGGCCACATGGCGCAGCACGCCGTCGGCGCGCTGCTCGTCGCCGTGCACGTCGTGGCGGCATCGGTGTGGCTCGGGCTGCTGGTCGCGATGGCGGTGACCCTGCGGTCACGGACCGCCTGGGCGGATCTGCTCCCGCGCTACTCGGCGGCCGCGCTGTGGTGTGTGGTCGCCGTCGCCGTCACCGGTGTCGTCAACGCCGCCGTGCGGCTCACCTCGGTGACCGCCCTGGTCGACACCGACTACGGGCGGCTGATCCTGCTCAAGTCGGTCCTGCTGGTCGCCCTGGTGATCGGCGGGTGGTGGCGACGGCGCACGTGGGTGAGCGTCATCGGTGCCCACACCACGCACGCCACGGTCTCGACGCGGCGTGCCGTCGTCGAGACCGCGGCGATGGCCGCGGCGTTCGGCGTGGCCGCCGCACTGGCGACCACGGCCTGATCACGCGGGCAGCGGGTCCGCGCTGGGCAGCAACCGGACGAGCACGTCCGACATGGTGATGACACCGACCACCGCACCGCCGTCGCGCACCACCGCGAGATGGTTGCGGGTCTCCCGCATCTCCGCGAGCGCGACGTACACGGGCGCGGCGGCGTCGAGCTCGAAGGCCGGTCGCACGAAGTCGTCCACCGAGCGGGAGTCCTCCGCCTGCAACGTGTCTCGCACGTGGACCAGACCGATCACGTCGGCGCCGTCCCGCACGAGGATGCGCAGATGGCCCGTGCGCAGCGACGCCGCCCGCACGTCGGCGACCGTCGCCGTCGTCGCCACCGCGGTGGGCTCGGAATCGATGCGCACGAGGTCCGCCACCGTGAGCTTCTGCAGTTCCAGCGCACTCGAGAGCTGATCCGAGTAGCCCTTGTCCAGCGATCCGACACTCACCGAGTGCGCGACCAGCTGCTCGAGATCGTCCGGGTTCTGGCCCGACATCACCTGATCGGCCGGCTCCACACCGGCCCGGCGCAGCAGTGCATTCGCCATTCCGTTGAGCGACACCAGGATCGGGCGGGTGAAGAACATGAAGACACGCATCGGGATGGCCAGCATCGTCGCCGACTTCTCGGGATGCGCGATGGCCCACGACTTCGGCGCCATCTCGCCGACGACCAGGTGCAGGAAGGTCACGATGACCAGGGCCAGGACGAAGCCGAGCACGTCGGATGCCCAGTAGGGCAGACCGAGTGACTCGAACAGCGGCCGGAGCCAGTAGTGCACGGCGGGCTTGGTGAACGCACCGAGTGCCAACGTGCACAACGTGATACCCAGCTGCGAGCCGGCGAGCAGCACCGTGAGCTCGGTGGAACTGCGGAGAGCGGCGCGCGCCGACCGCGAATCGGCCGCCGCGTCCTCGAGCCGGTGCCGCTTGGCGGCGAGGAGCGCGAACTCGACGGCGACGAAGAAGGCGCTGAGCGCGATCAGGCCGACGGTGACGACGAGGAACACCAGGGGGTTGCTCACAGCGCGTCCTCCGTCTCACTCATGGCCGGGACGTCGTCGGAAGTGCGCTCCACGACCTCGAGCGTGACCGACGACGGCACGTGGTTGTCGATCTCCTGAATCCTCATGACGAGGAACCGTCGGGGCGGTTCGGCGTCGGTCGCGAGGTCACCGGGGTCGATGGGCAGCTCCAGTTCGATGACGTCGCCGACCTCGGGAAGCGATCCGTGGACGCTTATGGCCAGTCCGGCGATGGTCTCGATGTCACCCTCCGGAAGTTCGCGGTCCAGAGCACGTTCCACCTCGTCGAGGTGGACGTCGCCGGCCACCGTCCACACACCGTCGTCGCCGGGCACGGGTTCCGCGCCGTCGGCGTCGTCGTGCTCGTCGGTGATCTCGCCGACGAGCTCCTCGGCCAGGTCCTCGATGGTGACGACACCGGTGAAGGAGCCGTATTCGTCGATGACGCAGGCGAGTTGGTTCTTCGACGCGCGAAGCTCCCCCATGGCGTCGGGGAGCATCTGGGTCTCGGGGAGCACCAGTGCGTCGCGGGACAGCACGGCGACCGGTGTGTCGCCGGGCAGGTCGGTGGCGAGCACGTCGCGCAGGTGCACGACGCCCTCGATCGAGTCGTCGGCATGGAGCACCGGATACCGCGAGTGCTCGACGCTCATGAGGGCGCGCACCTCGGCGATGGTGGAGTCGGAGCGCACCGTAGCCACCTTCGCGCGGGGGATCATCGCGTGACCCGTGGTCTGGGTGGGGAAGTCGAGGATGCGGTCGAGCAGTGTGGACAGCTCCTCGGGCAGGTCACCGGTGCCCCGGCTCTCGGCCACGATGTGTTCGAGGTCGCGCGGGGTCGCCGAGTGCTCGACGTCGTGGACCGGCTCGATCTTCAGCGCCTTCAGCAGCGCGTTGGACGAGGCGTCGAAGATACGGATGAGCCAGCCGAACAGCTTGAGGTAGATCGTCGTCGACAGCGAGAGCCATCGCGCGACGGGTTCGGGGCGGGCGATGGCGAAGTTCTTGGGGAACAGCTCGCCGAAGAGCATCTGCACGAACGTCGACACCACCAGCGCCGTCACCGCACCGACGGCGAGTCCGACACCGCTCGGAATGCCGACGCCGCCGAGCAGAGTCCCGAGGGACTGTCCGATGAGCGGCTCGGCGAAGTTACCGACGAGCAGGCCGGTGACGGTGATGCCCAACTGAGCGCCCGAGAGCATGAAGGACGTGCGCTTCGTGACGGCCAGGGTGCGCGCGGCGACGGTGTCACCCGCTTTCGAGCGCGCTTCGAGCCTCGACCGGTCCACGGTCATGTAAGCGAATTCCTGGGCCACGAAATAGCCTGTGCCGGCGGTGATTCCGACGACGACGACGATACCGAGGAGAAGCGTCAACAACTCGCTCATGTGCCGGTCACCGCCCTGGTCGCATCGGTCGATACGAGGGGGGCCATGACCGGCCCGGGTTTGTCGCTGTCCATTCGTCCTCTAGTCGCTGCGGGTGTTTCGCCCGATTCTACGGGATGCGCGCCGCTACCGTCCCGGCACGTACTTCAGCGCCCGGATGAAGATCGGCAACGCCTTCGCCCAGAGCTTCGGAGGCAGCCGTCGTCCGCCGAGGTTGATCAGGCGCGTCGTGGAGACGGTCTGCGACTCGGTGTACTTCAGGACGCCGTCCGGTCCGTGTCGACGACCGACGCCCGAGACACCCATGCCGCCCATCGGCGCACCGGTGCTTCCCCAGGTCGGCGCGTACCCCTCGTCCACGTTCACGGTGCCGGCGTGCAGTCGCGCGGCGATGGCCTCGCCCTGCGCCTTCGTCTTCGCCCACACGCTGGCGTTCAGTCCGTACTCGGTGGCGTTGGCCCGCTCGACAGCCTCGTCGACACTGGCGACGGGGTAGATGGAGACGAGGGGACCGAACGTCTCGGCTCCCCAGCACTCCATGTCGTCGGTCACGCCGGTGAGCACGGTGGGCTCGTAGAACAGCGGGCCGATGTCGGGGCGTGCCTTGCCGCCGGCGACCACGGTCGCACCCTTCACCTTCGCATCGTCCACGTGGTTCGAGATGGCCTTGACCTGGTCCTCCGAGATGAGGCTGCCCATCTCGACCCCGAACTCGTACGTGGCGGCCAGCGTCATGCGGCGCACCCGCTCACCGAACGCGGCGGTGAACTTGTCGGCGATCGACTTCTCGACGTAGATGCGCTCGATGGAGATGCAGAGCTGACCGGAGTTGGAGAAGCAGGCACGGACGGCCGCGTCGACCACCTCGGGGATCTTGGCGCCGGCGGCGACGATCATGGCGTTCTTGCCGCCGAGCTCGGCGGAGAACCCGATGAGTCGCCGACCGGTCTGCTCGGCGAGAAGCTGGCCGGTGGCGGTGGAACCCGTGAACATCAGGTAGTCGGAGGTGTCGACGATGGCGGTGCCCACCACCGATCCGGGGCCGGGAACCACGGCGAAGAGGTCACGGGGCAGACCGGCCTGGTAGAGCAGTTCGACACATGCGAGCGCGCAGTACGGCGTCTGGCTGTCCGGCTTCAGCACGATGCCGTTGCCGGCCATCAGAGCCGGGATGGCATCGGACACCGCGAGGGTCATCGGGTAGTTCCACGGCGAGATGATGCCGACGATGCCTTTGGGCTGGTAGTTGACCTGCGTCTTGGTCAGCACGGGAAGCATGCCCTTGACGCGCTTGCTCTTCAGCAGTTCGCCGGAGACCCGCGCGTAGTGCCGCGCCGTCATCGCGATGTCGAGGACCTCCTCCTGGGCGGCGGACCGGGACTTCCCGGTCTCTGCCTGCGCCAGGTCGATGAGCGACGCCCGGTGCTTCAACACGAGGTCGCGATACTTGTGGAGGATCTTCGCTCGATCTGCGATGGACGTCGTCGCCCACCGCTTCTGGGCTGCGCGGACCTTGTCGTTCGCCGCCAGCACGTCGTCGCGGGTGCCGACGGGGATGGTCGCCATCTCGCGGCCGGTGAACACCTCGATGACGGGCTTGGTCTCCCGGCCCGGTGCGACCGAGGCGAGGGCGACTAGTCGTGTGAACGTGTCTGCGGTCGGCGCTGACATGCGTATCTCCCAGTGGCGGATGAGTGTGACGACGGTTGACGGATACACCGTCGGTATCGACACGGTACGCCAGGAGTGCGTTCGGACACAGCCCCTGACCGGACGCCTCGGCGGATCGGGCCAAGATTGTGCTTGACCCTCACGCAACGGGAGGCAGGACAGTGACCGGTGTGAACGATGCACTGACCGTGGGACAGGTCGCCGCGCTGGCAGACGTCAGCGTGCGCACCCTGCACCACTACGACGCGGTGGGGCTGGTGGTGCCCGGCGGCAGGTCTCCTGCGGGATACCGCACCTACTCCTCGCAGGACGTGGAGCGCCTGTACTCCGTGCTGACCTATCGCGAACTCGGGTTCCCGCTGACCGAGATCAAGGAGATACTCGACGATCCCGCCGCGGACGCGCTCGAGCATCTCCGACGGCAGCGCACCCTGCTCGACCGGCGCATCGCTCACCTGACAGCCATGGCGAACGCCGTGGACACCGTGATCGAGAGGAAGACGATGGGTACGAACCTGACCCCGGCCGAGCAGCGTGAGATCTGGGGCGACGACTGGGCCGGCGAGAAGTACGAGGACGAGGCCCGCGAGCGTTGGGGAACCACCGACGCGTGGGCCCAGAGCACGGAGCGCACCGCCGCGATGTCGGCCGACGACTGGCGTGCGATCAAGGCCGACACCGAACAACTCGAGGCTGATCTCGCGGCGGCGATGCTCCGCGGCGTGGAGCCCGGTTCGGACGAGGCCGACGTCCTCGCGGAACGCCACCGAGCGTCGATCGACCGCTTCTACGACTGCGACCACGCAATGCATGTCTGCGTGGCCGGGATGTACACCGCCGACGAGCGGTTCCGCGCGCACTACGACGGGCGGGCCGCCGGGCTGGCGGAGTGGATCGTCGCCGTCGTCGGAGCGAACGCCCGCGAGAACGGGGCCTGACACACGGACGGAGCACGAGGCCGAGAGGCCACGTGCTCCGTCGTCAGTTCTGTCGGGGGCTCTAGACGAGGCCCGCGATCCTGCCCACGACACCGAGGACGATCAGCACCACGACGACGCCGACCGCGACCAGGAACACGATCGCGGGTGTCCGAGTGCGCTGAGGCGGTTCATGATTGGGACCCGCGGCCGACGTGGAGTCCGGCGGCGTGTCACCCGGCACGATGCTGCCACCGGGTTCGAGTCCTGCAGTCTCTGCGGGATCGGGGTTCTGGCCGGACATGGGGTGGTCCTCTCGGGTGGCGTCGCGCGCAGTCTCGTCACCGGTGTGACCGTCGTTGCCGTCGTGACTTGTACTCATGACGTGCGGGTTCCCCCGACCTGCACCGTCCAATCGACCTCGAGGGACCGAACCGCCGACGCACCTACCGCCGCCCCGGCGGGTGTCCCCGACAGCGTGACCCGACGTGCCGAAGGACTGCCGCTAGCCTGTGACGCCATGAGCACCTTCATCGCGACCGCCGATCTCGCCGACACCATCGGGCCGGACATCCGGAGCTGCGACACGCAGTTCCGTCAGCTCGGGGCCGTGCGGGAGTTCTGCGGACCCATCACCACCATTCGCTGCTTTCAGGACAACCTGCTGGTCAAGCAGACATTGTCGGAGCCCGGCAACGGCGGAGTCCTGGTGGTCGACGGCGACGCGAGTGTCCACACCGCCCTCGTCGGCGACATCATCGCCGGGCGCGGTGTGGACAACGGGTGGGCGGGCGTCATCGTCAACGGTGCCGTGCGCGACTCGGCCATCCTGACGACTCTCGCCATCGGGGTGAAGGCGCTGGGAACCAACCCGCGCAAGAGCACGCAGACAGGGTCGGGTGAGAAGAACGTCACAGTCGAGTTCGGCGGAGTTACCTTCATCCCCGGCGAGTTCGTCTACAGCGACGACGACGGTGTCGTCGTCGCGGCGCAACCCCTCCCGCCTCAGGGCTGACCGGCAGCTCAGGCCTGAGCGACGCGGGCGGACACCCCGCCGACGGTGACGGTGTCGCCCGCACGGAGCTGACGTCCTCGGCGCAGTTCGGTCTCACCGTTGACTTCGACGAGACCGTCCGCGATGACGGCCTTCGCCTCGGACCCCGACTCGATGAGGTCGGCCAGCTTGAGGAACTGCCCCAGCCTGATCACCTCGTCGCGGATCTCGACCGTTCGATCGCTGCTGTGATCCCGGCCGTCCTCCGGCCTTCCCGCGTGATCCCGGCCGTCCTCCGGCCTTCCCGCATGATCCCGGCCGGCCTCCGGCCTTCCCGCATGATCCCGGCCGGCCTCCGGCCTTCCCGCAGTCACAGGAACGTCACCCCCTGGGCGAGCGGCAGCTCCGAGCTGTAGTTGACCGTGTTGGTGGTGCGTCGCATGTAGGACTTCCAGGCGTCACTGCCCGATTCGCGCCCGCCACCGGTCTCCTTCTCGCCGCCGAACGCGCCGCCGATCTCCGCGCCCGACGGGCCGATGTTCACGTTCGCGATGCCGCAGTCCGACCCTGCCGCCGACAGGAAGCGTTCCGCCTCGCGCAGGTCGGTCGTGAAGATCGACGACGACAGCCCCTGCGGTACGTCGTTGTGGAGGGCGATGGCCTCGTCCAGATCGCTGTAGGTCATGACGTACAGAATGGGCGCGAACGTCTCACGGCGCACCACGTCGGTCTGCGCGGGCATCCGCACGATGGCCGGCTGGACGTAGACACCGTCCTCGGCGCCCGCCACTCGCACCCGCTCACCACCCGCGACGACGGTGCCGCCGTCCTTCCGCGCGAGCTCCAACGCGTCGGCGTACCCGTCGTGCGCGGCCTCGTCGATCAGCGGTCCGACCAGCGTCGACGAGTCGAGCGGCGACCCGACGGGCAACGACGAGTACGCGGTACCCAGTCGGTCGACGAGGGTGTCGGCGACGGACTCGTGCACGATGACGCGGCGCAGGGACGTGCACCGTTGACCGGCCGTGCCGGCCGCGGAGAACACCAGGCCGCGGACGGTGAGGTCGAGATCGGCGCTCGGACAGACGATCGCGGCGTTGTTGCCGCCGAGTTCGAGGAGCACGCGGCCGAACCGTGCCGCGACGCGGGGGCCCACCTCGCGGCCCATGCGGGTCGATCCGGTGGCGGAGACCAGGGCGATGCGCGGATCGTCGACGAGGGTCTCACCGACGGCACGGTCACCGACGACGAGTTGCGCCACCGCCGGCGACACCCCGGCACGGCGTGCGGCTTCCTCGAACAGCGCCTGCACGGCCACCGCGGTGACGGGCGTCTTCTCCGACGGCTTCCACACCACCGTGTCGCCGGCGACGAGGGCGAGCACGGTGTTCCACGACCACACCGCGACCGGGAAGTTGAAGGCCGTGATCACGGCGACGACTCCGAGTGGGTGCCACTGCTCCATCATCCGGTGGCCGGGCCGCTCGGTGGCGATGGTGTTGCCGTAGAGCTGGCGGGACAGTCCGACGCCGAAGTCGCAGATGTCGATCATCTCCTGGACCTCGCCGAGGCCCTCGCTGACGATCTTGCCGGCCTCGATGGACACCAGCTCACCGAGTGCGTCCTTGTGTTCGCGGAGCAGTTCACCCAGCTCACGCACCAGACCGCCGCGTACCGGCGCGGGAACGAGAGACCACGACGGGTAGGCGTCCGCGGCTGCGGCGATCACCGAGTCCACGTCGCTCGTGAGCGGCACGTGGCCCAGCACCGCACCGGTGATCGGGCTGGTCGCGGCCAGGCCGGAGTCGTGGTCGAGCGGCGCGGCCCCGACTGCGGCGAGCAGCTCGGACGTACGGGCGGACAGGTCGACGGTCGATGTCATGGATTCATTGTCTCCGATGGTCGTGACAGGATTTATTCCGGCCCAGCTGTTGTTTGACAGTATTTTATCGCGTACTTTCGCCTTCATGACGCAGGTACTGCCATCGCGGCCCACCACCCCCGTTCCCGCCGGTGCGCCGGAGTCGGTCCACGACGTGCTGTCGCGCCACATCCTGGCCGACGGCTTCGACATGGTTCTCGACCTCGAGCGGTCGCACGGCTCCACACTCGTCGATGCGCGGACCGGTGCGTCCTATCTCGACATGTTCACGTTCTTCGCCTCGAACGCGCTCGGGATGAACCATCCGTCGCTCGCCCGCGACGACGAGTTCCGGGCGGATCTGCTGACGGCCGCGCTGCACAAGCCGAGCAACTCCGACCTCTACTCCGAGCCGATGGCCCGCTTCGTCGCGACCTTCGCGCGCGTGCTCGGCATCCCCGAACTACCCCACCTCTTCTTCGTCGAGGGCGGTGCGCTCGCCGTCGAGAACGCCCTGAAGGTGGCCTTCGACTGGAAGAGCCGGTTGAACGAGTCCCGCGGTCTCGACCCGGCACTGGGCGGACGGATCCTGCACCTCGAGCACGCCTTCCACGGCCGGTCGGGCTACACCATGTCGCTCACCAACACGGATCCGATCAAGGTCGCGCGTTTCCCGAAGTTCGACTGGCCCCGCATCCCGTCGCCGTACCTGCGCGAGGGCGCGGACATGGACGCTCTCGAGGCGCGCTCACTGGCCGCTGCGCGGGCCGCGTTCGAGTCGTTCCCCGACGACATCGCCGCCGCCATCGTCGAGCCGATCCAGGGCGAGGGCGGCGACCATCACTTCCGACCGTCGTTCCTCCTCGGGCTGCAGGCTCTGTGCCACGAGTTCGACGCATTGTTCGTCGTCGACGAGGTCCAGTCCGGGGCGGGCATCACCGGCACCGCGTGGGCGCACCAGCAGCTGGGCATCGAACCCGATGTCCTCGCCTTCGGCAAGAAGACCCAGGTGTGCGGCATCATGGCGGGCCGCCGCGTGGACATGGTGCGCGACAACGTCTTCGAGGTCGGATCCCGGATCAACTCGACGTGGGGCGGCGGCCTGGCCGACATGGTGCGGGCACGGCGGATCCTCGAGGTGATCGAACGCGACGGCCTCATCGCCCGCGCCGCGGAGAGGGGCGCGATCCTCGGCGCCGCTCTCGACGCACTCGCGGTGCGTCACCCGTCGATCTCCGACGTGCGGGGACGCGGCCTGTTCCGGGCGTTCTCACTGCCGGACACCGCGACTCGCGATCGACTGATCACGCGGCTCCTCGTCGACGAGCGGGTGATCATGCTGGGGTGCGGCTCGCGCAGCGTCCGGTTCCGTCCCGCGCTGACCGTGACCGAGGAGGCGCTGGCCGACGCCGTCGCGGCGATCGACCGGGTTCTCAGCTCATGAACGGATTGTCTGTGTACGCCGAGTGACAGGCACTGCGCCGGGCTCCGCTACCATCCGCCCATGACACTGCGCTACGACGTCGACGGTCACGGTCCCACCCTCGTACTGGTGCACGGAGTCGTTCACCGCCGCCAGGCGTGGGACGCGGTGCTGGACCTGCTCACGCCCTATCGGCGGGTCGTGACCGTGGACCTGCCCGGGCACGGGGAGTCGGAGCCGCTGCACGAGTCCGGTGAGAACGTGCTGCTCACGCTCCAGAACGAGGTCACCGAGTTCGTCCGCGAGATCGAGGAGCCGGACCACCAGGTGCACATCGCCGGCAACTCGCTCGGCGGCTACGTCGCGCTGTGTCTCGCCGCGCAGGGTGAGGTGGCGTCGGCCACCGCGCTGTCCCCCGCCGGCTTCTTCCTCAACCACACCGACCAGGCTCGAACCATGGTGACGTTCCGCGCGATGCGGACCGTCGCGCGCACGTTCGGCAAGGCCACACCGACGGCGCTCAAGATGCGGGCGGTGCGGTACCCCACGCTGCTGCCGTTCTTCGCGCATCCGAGCAGGGTGTCGTACGAGGCCGCCGTCGTCGACGCCTCGTCACTCACCACCAACGCGATGATCGACGCGGGCATCGACGCGCCGTTCGAGTTCCCGCCACTCACCGAACCGCTGGTGCCGGTGACGGTGGCGTGGGGCACGCGAGACCTGATCCTGCCGCACTACCAGGTGCGGGGCGTCCGTCGCCGCTTCCCGCACGCCCGCGTCATCTCGGTCCCCGGGGTCGGCCACGTGCCGATGACGGACAACCCCGAGCTGATCGCGTCGATCCTCCTCGCGGGAAGTCAGGACCGGTCCCCGACCGCAGACCCGTCCTGAGGTTCTAGGCGGTCTCCATCTCGGCGACGATCCGCGCGACGATGTCCGCGGCCGGCGCGGCGATCACCGAACGCCACCCGGTACCGGCCCACAGGTTGGGCACGTCCGCTCGGCCGGCAGCCGTCGCCGCGGTGCGGATCGGGCCCGTGATCGCGTTGACATCGGGATAGCCGGCCGGTGCGGAGGCCGTGAACTGCGCCGCGAACTCGTTCTCGAGTCCCCGAGCCGGTCGTCCCGAGAACGCACGCGTCACCACGGTGCGCCGGTAGCGACGGTCCAGCAGTGCGGCGCGGTGCACCGCCGAGGTACCGGCCTCGTCGGAGCACAGGAACGCGGTGCCCATCTGCGCAGCGACGGCGCCGAGCCCGAGAGCGGCCACCACGCCGGACCCGTCCATGATCCCGCCGGCCGCGATCAAGGGCACGTCGACCGACAGTCCGACGGCGAGCAGCAGGGACGGCAGCGACATCGCGTCACCGCCTCGAGGAGACGACGCGTCGTCCGTGAAGACGCCCCGGTGTCCACCGGCCTCGCTGCCCTGGACGACGAGCATGTCGGCCCCGTCCTCGACGGCCTCGCGGGCCTCGTCGACCGAGGTGACCGTCCCGATCATCAGGGCGCCGATCTCGTGCACGCGGGCGGTGAGCTCGGCGCCGGGTCGACCGAACGTGACCGACACGGCCGCCGGGCGGTGGGCGAGCACCACGTCGATCACCGCGTCGATGTCGTCGGGGCCGGGTGTCGCCGGGCCGGGTTCGACCCCGAACTCGGCGGCTATCGGGGCCAGCGCGGCGCGGTACGACTCCATCTCGTCGGCGACCGCGATGTGCGCTGACGGGAGGAAGAGATTGACGCCGTACGGCGCCGACGTGAGGGACTCGATCTCGGAGAGCCGGCCGTCGAGCGCCTCCGGGCTCAGCAGCGCTCCGGCCAGGAACCCCAGGCCACCGGCATCGCTCACGGCAGCGGTCAGGGCGGGGGTGGACGGGCCTCCGGCCATCGGCGCGCACACGACGGGAAGCCTGGCAGGGAACACAGCGGTCATGCGGCCGATCGTACGTCGAGGGATGATCTCGGCTACCTACCACGAATACCCGATCTTTCACCGGTTTCGGGCCGACCAAACCGACTACACGTACACTTCACTGGTCACCAGCAGGGACACACGCCGCGTCGGGGGTCGCATCGAGTTCGAAGGGATTCTCCACGCATGTCGCACCCGACCCGTCCGCCGGTCACGCAGCGCGTCCGCGCGTCCCGCGATCGCGCTCGCCCGGGTCGACACAGCGGATCCCGGCGCATCCGCAACGCGCAACGCAGGCCCCTCACCCACCGGCCTCGGGACAGCGCACTCGACGTCGTGCGTCGGTGGCTGACCACGCCGCACGATTTCGACTGGATCTTCGTCCATCACTCCACCCGGTCCATCCACGGCATCATCCGGCTGGTCTTCGCCGGCGCGGTGCTGCTCAACGCGACCGTGTCCATGTTGATGCTCGCCTCGCCCAACGGCCCCTCCGGCACGCCGGCGATCGTCTACGTCTTCCTCGTGCTGGCACTGCAGATCGCCGCGATGATCTGGGTGCTCACGGGACCGACGCCGGACACGAAGGCGCAGTTCCTCGGGTTCCTGATCTTCGGCGACGTCGGCATCACGTCCGTGATCCTGCTGGACACCCCGACGTCGGCACTGATCGGCACCTTCCTGTTCGCGATCAACGGCGCTCTCTGCACGTTCTTCCTCAGCCCACGAGTGCTGCTCGCCCATCTCGCGTTCACCAATGCCGTCATCGTCCTCATCGGCACCCTGGCGTACGTCCAGAACCTGTGGGGGCCGTGGGACGCGATCGCCGCGGTGCTGGTGGCCAGCGGCGCGAGCAGTGGGGTGCCGGTCTTCGCGTCCATCGCGTGGTCACTCGTATCGACGGACGCGAAAGCCTCGGACCTCGATTCGCTGACCGGCGTCAGGAACCGCCGCGGTCTGCAGAACTCGGTCGAGGATCTGTGGGAGACGGCACTCGCGACCACATCGCCCGTGGTGGTCGTGATGATCGACATCGATCGTTTCAAGAGCGTCAACGACCGCTTCGGACACGATCAGGGCGACACCGTGATCGTCCTGGTCGCGACCCGGCTCGCCGAGCTCTTCGACGGCCACGGGGTGCTCGCGCGAACCGGCGGCGAAGAGTTCGTGGCGGTCCTCACCGATGTGGACGGTGACGTCGAGTCGGTGGTCGCCCGTGTCACCGAGACGGTCCACGATCGACAGGACACCATTCCCGTGACCGCCAGCGTCGGCGTCGCCGTGTTGAATCCCGACTCGTCGCTGTGGAGTTCCGGACCCGGGGCGATCGACCGCGCGACGCGGGGTGCGGACTCGATGATGTACCGAGCCAAGGCCGCCGGCGGGCATCGGCTGCTCTCGACCTTCCTGTGACACCCGCCCTGCATCGGACCCAGACGAGGAAACCCACCCCGTGATCGACATCTTCCACGCACTCGTGGTCATGAACTCGCTGTTCGCCGCGTCGGCGTGGTGCCTGGCGCGGCCGAACGCCTGGTCGATCTCCGCGGTGGTGCTCGCGTCGATCGGCTGGCTGCTCTTCAACGCGCCGCTCGAGGGCCGTGTGCTGGTGGTGTTCTCACTCCAGCACGGATTCACCGAGTCGGACGTGCTGTCCATCGTGGGCATGATCATCGGGGCGGTCGGCATCGTGCGCGCGAGGCGACGAGCCGACCGCCCCGAGGTCAGGCGTCGAGACTGATCAGACGCTGATGCCGAAGTCGCGGGCGATGCCGGCGAGTCCGGAGGCGTAGCCCTGGCCGACGGCGCGGAACTTCCACTCCGCACCGTTGCGGTACAGCTCGCCGAAGACCATGGCGGTCTCCGTCGAGGCGTCCTCGGTGAGGTCGTAACGGGCGAGCTCGGTGCCGTTCGACTTGTCGATCACACGGATGTAGGCGCCGCGGACCTGGCCGAACGACTGCGAGCGCGCGTCGGCCTCGTAGATCGAGACGGGGAACGTGACGATGTCGACGGTGGACGGGACCGCTGCGAGATCGACGTCGATGACCTCGTCGTCGCCGTCGCCCTCACCGGTCTTGTTGTCACCCGTGTGCTGGATCGAGCCGTCCGGAGTCTTCAGATTGTTGAAGAAGACGAAGTACTCGTTGCCGGGCGCCTTCTTGTCCGGGCCGAGCGCGATGGCGCTGGCGTCGAGATCGAAATCCGTTCCGGTCGTCGTGCGCAGATCCCATCCGAGTCCGACGGACACCGCGGTCAGATTCGGTGCGGCCTTCGTGAGAGACACGTTGCCACCCTTGGTCAGGCTGACGCCCATGTGAGAGATCCCTTCTCGTTTCGCCCGATTCATCCGTATTCGGATCGGTGCTGCCCGGCCAACGAACCCGACGTCGTTCCGGTTCCCGGCCCTTCGTGACGACCCGCCGCGCAGCACAGGGCGCGCGGCGGCATCGAACGCTGCATAGTTGTCTGTCACAGCCTGTGTCCTGCGGAGCACGGGCTCGTCCCGTCATCCACGGTCCCGGCAGGAGGCGCTCGATCATGGCCACACAGGCGACCCCGGCGGCATCCGCCGCGGGCACTGCATCACCGTCCCCGTCAGGCCTGTCCGACGCGTCCCGCGTCGCCCGCGCCGATCGCCGGTCGCGCCACAAGGGGCGCCTGCGGCAGGTGCCGCACCACGTCGGCCTCGTGCTCGGTGTCTACGCGACGCTGGTCCTCCTGTGGAGCCTGTCACCCGCGCTCCGAGCCCTCGTCCACGTACCCCGCGAGTGGCTCGACTCGTACGTCATCGACGCTCCCGACACGAGCCTGTCCTACGGCTTCGTGGTCGCGCTGGTCGCCGCGGCGCTGTCGACGCGCAAACGCGTCGCGTGGTGGATCGCTCTTCTCTACACGGCCGGATCCGCGGTGGTGAACGTATCGACCCTGGTGGACGATCCCGGCAGCGTCGGGTCCTGGATCGGACTCGTCCTGCAGGTCGCGGTGCTCGCACTGCTGCTCGCCTCCCGCACCGAGTTCGACACCAAGGTCCGACGCGGCGCCGGATGGAAGGCACTCGGTGTTCTCGTCACCGGTCTGATCGTCGGCATCCTCGCCGGCTGGGCGCTGCTCGAGGCCTTCCCGGGTTCGCTGCCGCGGAACGAGACCTTTCTGTGGTCACTCAACCGAGTGGCCGGCCTGGCACTGGTGGACAACGAGCAGTTCAGCGGCCGACCACACGGATTCCTCAACTTTCTTCTGGGACTGCTCGCCTTCGTCGCCCTCGCCGCGGCGGTGGTGACACTGTTCCGCTCGCAGCGTGCGAGCAACGCCCTCACCGGCACGGACGAGTCGGCGCTACGCGGACTCATCGCCCGCTCCGGCCACGACGACTCGTTGGCCTACTTCGCCACCCGCCGCGACAAGGCGGTGGTCTTCGCACCGAACGGCAAGGCCGCCATCACCTATCGCGTCGAGGTCGGAGTGTGCCTCGCCAGCGGCGATCCCATCGGCCTCGAGGAGTCCTGGCCTCACGCGATCGAGGCGTGGCTCGAGATGTCGTCTCGGTACGGGTGGGCCCCGGCGGTGATGGGAGCGAGCGAGACCGGTGCCGCCGCGTTCCGGCGGGCGGGACTCGCCGTGCTCGAACTCGGCGACGAGGCGATCCTGCAGACCCGCTCGTTCAGCCTGAACGGACCCGACATGCGCCCGGTGCGCCAAGCGGTCAATCGGGCGCGCGGCAAGGGCGTGACGGTGCGCATCCGACGGCATCGCGACATCCCCGAGGACGAGTGGCCGGGCATCGTCGAGCGTGCCGACCGCTGGCGTGACACCGAGACCGAACGAGGGTTCTCCATGGCACTCGGGCGCCTCGGCGACCCTCTCGACGGCGACTGCCTGCTCGTCGAGGCCGTGCTCGATGCGGACGACCGCGTCGTCGGCACCCTCTCCCTCGTGCCCTGGGGCGCGAGCGGAGCATCGCTCGACCTCATGCGCCGTGATCCCGCCTCACCCAACGGCACCGTCGAGCTCATGGTCTCCGAGCTCGCGTCCCGCTCGGACACCGTGGGCATCACCAAGGTGTCCCTGAACTTCGCCGTCTTCCGCTCCGTGTTCGAGGAGGGCGGCCGCATCGGTGCGGGACCTGTTCTGCGCCTGTGGCGTTCGACGCTCGTGTTCTTCTCGCGATGGTGGCAGCTCGAGGCGCTGTACCGATCGAACCTCAAGTACCAGCCCGAGTGGGTACCGCGGTACCTGTGCTTCGAGGACAACCGCGATCTGCCGAAGGTGGGTACCGCATCGGCCATCGCGGAGGGCTTCCTCACGCTGCCGGGCCTCGGTGCACGCACTCACACCGGCACCCGACAGGCTGTTCCCGCCGCGCTGCTGGCCGACGGCACGCTGCACGCCGACGGGAGCGAGCCCGACGACACACCCGTCGACACGCTGCCCGGCCGGCGACGGCCGGAACAGGTCCGGGTGCGGATATCCAAGCTGGACAGGCTCTCCGCGGACGGCGTCGACGCCTACCCCGTCGCGCATCCGCCCACCCACACCGTGGACTCCGCGGCGAACGCCCCGGAGGGCACCACCGTGCGCGTGTCCGGTCGCCTGCTGCGCATCCGCGACTACGGCGGCGTCGTCTTCGGCCTCGTGCGCGACTGGAGCGGGGACCTGCAGATCCTCCTCGACAGCGAGCGCATCGATCGAGATCGGTTGCGACGCTTCACGTCCGATTTCGACCTGGGCGACCTGATCTCCTGCACGGGAGTGGTCGGTCGCAGTCGCACCGGAGCGCTCGCGCTGCTGGTGAGCGACTGGCGCATGAACGCGAAATCGCTGCACCCGCTGCCCGACAAGTTCCGCGGGCTCACCGATCCCGAGGCGCGGGTGCGTCAGCGCTACGTCGACATGGAGATCAATCCGCAGGCGCGCGCCCTCATGCGTGCTCGCAGCGCGGTGGTGAAGTCGCTGCGCGACACGTTGGGCGACCGCGGATACATGGAGGTGGAAACGCCGATCCTGCAACAGATTCACGGCGGCGCGAACGCGGCACCCTTCCTCACGCACATCAATGCCTACAACCTCGATCTCTACCTCCGTATCGCGCCGGAGCTGTACCTCAAGCGGCTGTGCGTCGGCGGCATGGAGCGGGTCTTCGAGATCGGTCGCGTGTTCCGCAACGAGGGCGCCGACTTCAAGCACAATCCGGAGTTCACGATCCTCGAGGCCTACGAGGCGCACAGCGACTACGAGCGCGCGATGGTGTTGTGCCGGGAGCTGATCCAGCGCGCCGCCGTGGCCGCGCACGGCCGCGAGGTGATCTACCGGCCGGCCGAGGACGGCACCATGACGGAGATCGACATCTCCGGCGAGTGGCCGGTGAAGACCATGCACGGCGCCGTCGCGGAGAAGATCGGTGCCGACGTCCGGCCCGACACACCGCTCGCGGAGCTGCAGCGGCTGTGCGATCTGCACGACGTCCCGTATCAGTCGACCTGGGACGAGGGGGCCGTGGCGCAGGAGATGTACGAGCACCTCGTCGAGGACTTCACCGAGTTCCCGACGTTCTACACCAATTTTCCCACGTCGATGTCCCCGTTGACCCGGCCCCACCGCAGCATCGCGGGCGTCGCCGAGAAGTGGGATCTGGTGGCGTGGGGGGTCGAGTTGGGCACCGCCTACAGCGAGTTGACCGACCCCGTGGACCAACGCGCTCGTCTCACCGCGCAGTCGATGCTCGCCGCGGGCGGCGATCCCGAGGCGATGGAACTGGACGAGGACTTCCTCCAGGCGCTCGAGCACGGCATGCCGCCGACCGGTGGCCTCGGAATGGGTGTCGACCGGGTGGTCATGCTCATCACGGGCGGGTCGATCCGCGAGACCCTCGCGTTCCCGTTGGCCAAGCCGCGGAGCTGAATGTTTCACATGAAACCGAACGGCGAGGTGGTCGTCGACGTACTGGGGACCGCCGTGCACGTGGTGGTCTCCCGTCCTGACGCGGCGGCGGCGCCCGCCCCGGTCGTCGTGCTGTGCGGGGGGCTCGCCTCGACGTGGCACGACTGGATCGACGTGTCCGCGCTGCTGGTGGCGGCCGGCCACACGACGGTGGCCATCGATCGACCGGGCTTCGGCGACAGCGAACCGCTGCCTCCGGACCGGGTGCCGACGGTGCACGAGGAGGCCGATCGCATCCTCGCCGTCCTGGACGCCCTCGCGATGACGGACCCCGTGGTCCTGGTGGGGCACTCGATGGCCGGCTTCTACGTCGAGGGCTTCGCGCGGTCGTACCCCGCGCGCACGGCGGCGCTCGTGCTGCTCGACTCGAGCGTCGAGAAGTCGCCGTCGGCCCTGGTGCCGCCGCGCATCCGCATTCCGGTGACTCGCGTGATCGCCCGCATCGTCTCGGCCGCCGGTCTGCAACGGTTGCTCGCCGATCCGGTGCGCCACGTCCTGACGCAGGCCATTCCCCCGGACGGGTACGCGCCCGACCGAATCGACGATCTCCGCCGCATCTACCGCGATCCCTCCTATCTGGAGGCCGCCGCGATCGAGTACGCGGTGTACGCCGACATGGCCCTCGAATTGAACCGCCTGCGCCGCGCGACGCCCGTTCCGTCCGTCCCCGTCATCGTGGCGGCCGCGCACACGGGACGACGGACCCCGTGGGGAGCGCAGTGGTTGCGGCGCCAGCAGCGTCTGGCCCACTACCTCGGCGGCCGCTTCGCCGTGGTGTCCCCGTCGCACCACCACGCCATGATCGATCAGCCCCGGCGAGTCGCGGCGCTGGTGAGAACTGTCTCCGTCGGCTGATCGCCGCGCGAGCGCACACTGGAGAGATGAACCCTCTCAGTTCCGTCCAGCAGCGCGTCGGCGAGACCATCTTCGCTCGCATCGCGGGCGACGAGGGCCCCGCACGACGCGACCGCATCCACCTCTCCACCGGACCCCGGCGCTACGGCCCGGACTCCGCGGTACATCGCGTGCACAGCGACGCCTCGATGTTCGTCGGCGGCATGCGCGCTCTTCTGCTGCAGTCACTGCACCCTCTCGCGATGGCGGCGGTCGACCAGCATTCCGGATACCGCGGCGACCCCTGGGGACGGCTGCAGCGCACCAGCACCTTCCTCGCCGAGACCACGTTCGGCACCATCGAGGACGCGGAGCGCGCCGTGCGGATCGTGCGCGCCGTGCACAAGCGCATCACGGGTGTCGCGCCGGACGGGCGGCCGTACGCCGCGTCGGATCCGCACCTGCTGCGGTGGGTCCACGTCGCGGAGATCGACAGCTTCCTGCGCGCGCACGATCGTTACGGTGCCCGACCTCTCGATGCCGGCGGCCGCGACGCCTACGTCCGGGAGTCGGCCTGGGTCGCTCGCGGGCTCGGCGCCGAGGACGTGCCCGAGACGGTCGACGAGCTGAACGAGATGCTGGCGATGTACCGGCCCGAACTGCGCGGCACTCCCGCAGCACGTCGCACCGCCCGCTTCATCCTGCTCAACCCACCGATCCCGTTGGCAGTACGCCCCGCCTACGGTCTGCTGTCGTCGGTGGCGGTGTCGATGATGCCGCGCTGGACCCGTTTCCCGCTCCGGCTCCCCTACCTCCCGATCACCGAGGCCACCGCCGTGCGCGCGAGCGGCATCGCCGTCACCACCGCCATCCGGTGGGCTCTGGGTGCGGGCCCGACGGTGCAGGATGGGCGCGAAGCGGGCTGAGGAGGGCGGCGGGCCTCCCGGGCATCGGATCACAGGTGCGGCCGTGCCGGAGTCGGGGGCCGATCTGTCACGCTCCACGATGATCGTGCACGGTCGCCCGGCCGGTGAGGATCAGGACAACCGCTTTCGCCGGCAAGATCAAGGTGTCGCCGTCTCCGATGCGGAAGTCGATGTCGGACGCCTGAAGTGCACACCCGTCGAGGTCGGCGCCGAAATAGGCCATCCGATTCCTGGACTCGATCGTGCGAAGCACCACCTCCAGTTGCGGCGTCGTGGCGGTCGCGGGCAGTCCCAGTCCCTCCGTCAGATCGAGTCCGTGAACGACGTCGTGGCACAACGAATCGACGAGGTCACCTCCCGGTGGACTCCACTCGGTGGTGATGTTGTCTCGGAGCGCGGCAATCAGTTCGACTCGGCCCATCGTCGCGGCGTCACGGCGGGCAAGACGGTCGGCCGCGCGGTCGAAGCTGCCGCGTTCTCGAATCATCGTCACCAACAACTTGGGCAAGCTCACCCGAAAAGACATCGACAGATGCGCCGCCAGGTCGGCAACGGTCCAACCCTCGCACAGAGTCGGTTGTTGCCACTCGGTGTTCGACAGTCCTTCGAGTACCGCGACCGTTGCCTGCCTCTGCGTCGCGGTCAGTGCCGCGACGCGCTCTCTGTCCAACTCGTTCGACATGCGACTCCACATCCTCCGTCGTGTTCGAGACCTGCCACTGGACAGGCCTGCCACTGGACAGACATGGCGGCGGATCGAAAGTCATCGAAGCGCGGGGCTTCCGGACCACACGCGGTCCGGGCGATCTTCCGCCCGTGACCGGTGGCATCATGCGGTAGTGACGCGTGACGTATCTGCCCACCTCGACGTGACCGTCGTCGACCCCACCAACCTCGAGTTCCAGATCGCGGTCGCGCAGCTACCGGGGACGACGGTCACCGAATCGTTGTCGTTCCGGCTCGACGGCGAGGAGATCACACCCACGGAGATCCGCGCGGAGACCGGCGGGCGCATCCACCGTTTCGATTGTGGGCGTGGACAACTCGTCGTCGACTACCGCGCCCGCGTGGAAGGCGAGGCGGATCCCGCCCCGGTGGTCGAGCGAGACCTGTCCGTCTACCTGCGGCCGAGCCGGTACAGCGAATCGGACAAGTTCCTGGGCTTCGCCGCGACCGAGTTCGGGCGCTACACCTCGGATGCCGACGTGCTCGAGCGCGTGTCCGCCTGGGTCGGCCGCCGTCTCCATTACGTACCCGGCAGCAGCGACCCCATCGACGGCGCCACCGACACGCTCCTCGCGGGCAGCGGAGTCTGCCGCGACTACACGCATCTCGTCGTCGCACTGCTGCGCGCCATGACCGTGCCGGCCCGACTCGTCGCGGTCTACGCACCCGGCTGCGACCCGATGGACTTCCACGCCGTCGCGGAGGCCTACGTCGACGGTGTCTGGCGTGTGGTCGACGCGACGCGGCTGGCCCCGAGGCAGAGCCTGGTGCGGATCGCGACCGGGCGGGACGCGTCCGACACCGCGTTCCTCGACAACCACGACGGCTACATCGTTCTGAACCGCATGCAGGTCATGGCCACGGTGGACGGGATGCTCCCGTACGACGACGTGCACGAACTCGTGTCCATGCGCTGATCATGATCACCTTCCGGCGGGTCACCGAGAACGACTTTCCGCTGCTCGCGCGCTGGTTGTCGCACCCCCACGTGGCGCGGTGGTGGAACCACGAGGTCACCGCCGAGGCCGTCGCCCGCGACTTCGGGGCGTCCGCCCGCGGCGAGGAACCGTCCGAGGATTCGCTCGCCCTCGACGACGGAACCCCCGTCGGCCTGCTCCAGCGCGCCCGATGGCACGACTACCCGGAGTACGTCGACGAGCTGGCACCGTTCTGGCCCGCGCCCGCGGAGGCCGTCACCATCGACTACCTCATCGGCGAGGGGCGCCTCGTCGGGAACGGCCTCGGCACCCGCGTGCTGATCGAGTTCACGGCCGACACGTGGCGGCGATACCCGGCCGCCACCTGCGTCGTCGTTCCGGTGGCCGCCGGCAACGTGGCGTCGTGGCGCGCGCTCGAGAAGGCCGGGTACCGACGTGTCGCCGAGGCCCACCTCACCCCGGACAATCCGATCGACCCCACCGACCACGTGGTGATGGCGATCGACCGCCCGGCTCGATGACGAGGGCCTAGTCTCCTCGGTCATGGAGCATCCCGTGCGATTCCGCGACGACGATCCGTTGTTGGTCAGGGTGCGGGAGCGAGCCCTACGCCTGCCCGGTGCCTCCGAGAAGGTCTCCCACGGCCGGCCGAACTTCCGCACCACGAAGGTCTTCGCGATCTACGGCGCCACGGTGAAGGGGGACCATCACTCCACCCGCTGGGATCGGTCGCTGCAGGTTCTGCCCGACACCGACGAGCGAGCGGCGTTGCTGGACGACGAGCGATTCTTCGAACCCGCGTACACCGCGGCGAGCGGCTGGGTAGGACTCGACCTGACGATCGGCACCCCCGACTGGGCCGAGGTCGACGAACTGCTCGACATGTCGTTCCGGCGGACGGCGCCCGCCCGGCTGGTCGCGGAACTCCGAACGCTCTCATGACCGCGAGACAGTGGCCGTGAGACAGTGGCCGCTGTGCAACTGCTGCTGATCCGCCATGCTCTGCCACTGCGTTCCGACGCGGATGCCGATCCCGCACTCGCACCGCTGGGACTCGAGCAGGCCGCGCGCGTGCCCGACGGGCTGCGCGCCCATCGGCTCGCGCGCATCGTCAGCAGTCCACAACTGCGCGCCCGGCAGACCGCGGAACCGCTCGCCGCGGACACCGGACTCCCGGTGGACGTTCTCGACGGTCTGGCGGAGTACGACCGGGACTTCCCGGGTTACCTCCCCATCGAGGAGGCGCGCGAGAAGTTCCCCGCCGAGTTCGAGCGCATCAAGGCCGGGCATCTGCCGAGCGCGGTGGACGCCGACGCCTTCCGCCGACGGGTGTTCGACGACATCGCCTCGGTGGTGCGGGACGCGGAGCCGGAGGACACGGTCGCGATCTTCGCCCACGGCGGGGTGATCAACGTCCACCTGCAGGATCTGCTCGGCACCGCCATGCCTCTGACCTTCCCGATCGACTACGTCTCGGTCACGCGAATACTGTTCTCGCGCAGCGGCAGACGTACGGTAGCGTCGGTGAACGAGACGCAGCACGTGTGGGATCTGCTCCCCCGCAACCGGGCGCGATCCTCACCGACTTCTTAATCGCGCAGGTCACCGGGCATTACGGGCACGATCGGTGCTCGGCACGGTCCGTCGAGCGCGTCGGCACCGGTTAGCCTGAGCAGTATCATGACTTCTCCCTCAG
Source organism: Rhodococcus sp. BP-332 (assembly GCF_019836065.1). NCBI lineage: Bacteria > Bacillati > Actinomycetota > Actinomycetes > Mycobacteriales > Nocardiaceae > Rhodococcus > Rhodococcus sp. BP-332. The sequence goes on along the minus strand of NZ_JABUEC010000002.1, from coordinate 1,098,207 downwards.
CACACGGTGCCCCGCGTTCGGGTCTCGTCGCCACGTTGTCGCGGCCCGTGATCGTCGTTCTCGTGATCGCCCTCCCCCTGCTCCTGGCCGGCCTCTACGCGTCGTTCAGCGGGAACGACGTCGTTCCCCTGGCCTCGCAGAGCAGTTCCGAGACCACCACCTCGGCAGACGGTTCCGAGGGCACGGACGGCAGCACCCCCGCCGCGGGAGACCCGCTGGCGAAGACGCGCTCGGCTCTCACCCAGACGCAGTTGCCCCTGAGCCTGCTCAGCGGTGGACTCACTCAGCTGACCGACGCGGCGCCGCAGCTCACCGACGGAGTCACCCAGCTCTCCGACGGCCTCGGGCAGGCGCGCTCCGGGTCCCAGCAGCTCGCGGACGGCAACTCTCAGCTGGCCGGCGGACTCGTGCAGCTGCAGGGCGGAGTGGGCCAGCTCGGTGACGGCGCCGTGCAGATCAGCGGCGGCGTGAACCAGCTGACGACGCCCCTGCTGGCGCTCGGCGAGAAGCAGGCTCAGGTCACCTCGTCCATCGCGGACGTCGCGAACCGCATCGAGGTGCTGAACAACCCGATCACCACCGACGCGGCACGGCAGCTGCGTGAGCTGATCGACACGCTGAACGCGCAGGGCATCGGCCCCGACACCGTCTCCCAGATCAACCAGCTGCGCGACGGCGCCGCCCTGCTCGCGTTCCAGCTCGACGATCCGTCCAGTGAGTTCGTCACCGGTGTGAACACCGCCGTCGACGGCAGCGCGCAGCTCGCCACGGGAGCCGGTCAGCTGAACGACGGCATCATCCAGCTCGACGACGGTGGCAAACAGCTCAAGGCGGGCACCGACCAGATCGCGACCGGGATCGAGCCGATCGGCGGCGTCGTCAGCAGCCTGCAGACCAACGTGAAGACCGCGCAGACGTCGCTGCCCGCGGCGAACGCGGTGGCGGCGACCACGACCACCGACGAGAACGGCCAGACGCAGACCACCCTCGTCGTGCAGGGCAGCACCCCGTCGAACTACTACCTGATCGCGGCGTTGGTGGCCGTTGCCGCAGCCGCCGCCGTGAGCCTGATGCGACTGCTGTCGCGCCGGGACCGCCTCGCTCGGATCGCACCCGCCCTCGGCGCACTCGCGGTCACCGCAGCTGCGGGTATCGCCTATTGGTTCGTCGGCGACGGCCTGAGTTTCGGCTCGCTCCTCGGCGGCATCGTCCTGCTGTTCCTGGGGTCCGCGGCGTTCCTGGCCGCGGCGGGCGCCGTGCAGATGGCGTTCGGCCGTGCCGTCGGCCAGTCGATCAACCTGGTGCTGCTGCTCGTCCAGCTGGTCCTGGCAGGCGGAGCCCTGGTGGGGTCGCCCGACAGCTCCGTTTTCGGCAAGGCCGCGTCCTTCACGCCCGTCGGGTGGCTCGCCGCCGGGCTCGAGCGCATCGCGGCGGACGCCATGGACTCGACCGGCTGGCTCGCCGTCCTCGTGATGGTCGCCCTGCTCGCGGTGTCCGGTCTCGTCTACTCGCTCGTCGCCCGGTCCGACCCGGAGGACGACCGCGCGGCCTACCGGGACGAACCGCGCCTCGCCTGACTCAGGCGGGCGTCAACGGGTGGATCGCCAGGGCGCCCAGCTTGGCGCCGTGGCGACCCATGACGTCGGCCATGTGCGGTGACGCCATGTGCCCGTCGAGGGCCGCCTGGTCCCGCCACACCTCGACGGTGACGATGGTGTCGGGCGCCGCGTTCGAGGTGTAGACGTCGTACTCCAGGCAGCCGTCCTCCTCGCGCGTGAGAACGGCGAACTGCCGCATCGCCTCCAGCACCTCGTCGAAGCCGTCCGTCACCGGAATGGTGGCCACCACGTGCAGATCACTCATCGTCGTTCTCGTCTCGCTCGTTCGTCATCGGTCCACCCGAACGTACGGCGAGGAGCGGCGGCGGGCGTCTGTTATCGCCCGACTGCCCCCTGACGACTCAGCCCTGGAACCCCTCGTCGTTCTCGAAGGCCGTGACGACGGCCGCCAGATCGTCGGCGCCGTGCCCCGCGACGCTCGCGTCCACGTACGCACTGCGCACGGCCTGCAGCAGGCGGGAGGTGCGCGGATCCACCGCATCGATCATCAGGTCGACGTCCTTGACCACGCCGTCGATCCCGAACGACGGGGTGAAGTCGCGCTCGATCATCGAGCGGCCCTTCATCTGTGTGTACGGCGCGTTGATCGGACCACCGTCGAGCGCTTCGAGGACGAGCGAGGGCTCCAGGCCCAGTTCCGACGCCATCGCGAGTGACTGCGCCGTGGCCGCCGTGAGCGTGGACACCATCGCGTTGCACGCCAGTTTGAGCGCACTCGCCCGGCCGGGCGCCGTCCCCGCGTTCACGATCTTCACCGTCAACGACTCGAGCACCGGGCGCACCGACTCGAGCGCCTCGGCGGGTCCGGAGGCCAGCGCCGTCAGCTTGCCCGACTCCGCCGGCTCCTTGGTCCCCAGCATCGGGCAGTCGAGAAAGGCGACCCCGTGGTGCTGCGCCAGATCGGCCAGCCGTCGGGCGCCGGCCGGACCGACGGTCGCGGACTGGACCCACACGGCGCCGTCCTTCACCGCGGACAGGAAGGTGGTGGCCGTGTCCGCGGTGGCCGACTCGTCGTAGAGCATCGTGACGATCACGTCGGCGTCAGCGACGCAGGCCGCCGGATCGTCCGCGACGGTCGCCCCCTGGTCCTTCAGCGGCGCCGCGCGATCGGCGTTGCGGTTCCACACCGTCACCTCGTGGTCGCCGCGGAGCAGAGACCCCGCCATGCCCGCGCCCATCGTTCCGGTTCCCAGTACTGCCACCCGCATGTTCGTTCCCTCTCACCGGCTGGAGCGGATTCTTTTCCGACCCGCTCCGTGTGTTGCAATGCAGGGTGTTCCCCTCACGGAGCACCACCACACGCACTCTCGAACGGATCTCGCATGACCAGCACCGACACGCCCGCCACCGAACGGGCGGGGCGTCGCGAGTGGTGGGGTCTCGCCGTCCTCGTCGTCCCCATCGTCCTCGTCTCGATGGACATGTCGGTCCTGTACCTCGCCCTGCCCTCGCTGACCGAGGATCTCCAGCCGAGCAGCTCGCAGCAGCTGTGGATCCTCGACATCTACAGCTTCATGCTCGCCGGCCTACTGGTCACGATGGGCTCCCTCGGCGACCGCATCGGCACCCGTCGGCTGCTCATGATCGGGTCGCTCGTCTTCGGCATCGCGTCCGTCGCCGCCGCCTTCTCGCACACCCCGGAGGCCCTCATCGCCTCGCGGGTGCTTCTCGGAATCGGCGGCGCCACCCTCGCGCCGTCGACACTGTCGTTGCTGCGCAAGCTCTTCGTCGACCCCGTGCAGCGCGGTGTCGCCATCGGAATCTGGACGGCCGGATTCGCCGGCGGTGGCTCGTTCGGCCCGGTCATCGCGGGCGCGCTGCTCGAGTACTTCTGGTGGGGCTCGGTGTTCCTCATCAACATCCCGATCATGGTGGTCCTGCTGATCGCCGCGCCGGTGATGCTGCCCGAGGCGAAGAACCCGAACCCCGGCCGCTTCGACCTGCCCGCCGTCGGCGCCTCGATCGTCGCGATGCTCGGTATCGTCTACGCGCTCAAGCACGCCGCGCAGAACGGCCTCGACTGGCAGGTGGCCGCCGCGCTCGCGGTGGGGCTCCTCGTCGGCTGGTGGTTCGTGCGACGTCAACGCGCGAGCACGCACCCCGTCATCGAGTTCGATCTGTTCCGCACCCCGGCGTTCTCCGTCGCGGTGATCGTCATCCTCGTGTCGGTCTTCATCATCACGGGCTTCAATCTGATGCTGTCGCAATATCTTCAGCTCGTCATGGGGCTCGGAACCCTCGAGGCGGGACTGTGGTCGCTGATCCCGGCGATCGCGACGGCCACCGCCTCACTGACGGCCCCCCTGATCATGAAGCGCCGCCCGCCGGCCGTCATCCTCGTCGGCGCCATCTCCGTCATGTTCGTCGGTGCCGTCGTGATCGGTGCGGTGGCCCTCCCCTCGGACGTCGGGTCGGGCGCCACGCTCGCGATCCTGCTGTGCGGCATGGTGATCGCTGCGTTCGGTGTGGGTACCGGCACGACGTTCGGCTCTGATCGGGTGCTCGCCACCGCGGCACCGGAGAAGGCGGGCGCGGCCGGTGCCGTGTCGGAGACGGGCGCGGAACTCGGTGGGGCACTGGGCATCGCCGTGCTCGGCTCCATCAGCGTGGCCACGTACCGCCTGGTGCTGGGGCCCGCCGACACGTCCGGAGACGGCACGCTCGCCGGCACCCTGGCCGAAGCCGGCCGGATGTCACCCGACGTCGGGCCCGACCTCGCGTCCCGCGCCCGCGAGGCGTACGTGGACGGCATCGTCGCCGCGTCCGGGGCCACGCTCGTCACGCTGCTGATCGCCGGCAGCGCGGCCGCCGTCCTGTTCCGTCGAGCGCGCTGACGCACCGACTCCCGACACAGAACACCCCCTGCAGCACGCTGCAGGGGGTGTTCTGTTCGTACCGGGTGTGTGGGCTCGCTACCGCTGGGGTGCCTGGGTGGGCACGATCGGCGCGGGCAGCGCCGTCTTTCCCATGAGGAACGAATCGACCGCGGACGCGCAGGAGCGGCCCTCGGCGATGGCCCACACGATGAGCGACTGACCGCGGCCCATGTCGCCGGCCACGAAGACACCGTCGACGTTGGTGTTCCACTTGTCGGTCCGCGACACGTTGCCGCGCTCGTTGAGATTCACTCCGAGATCGGTGAGCAGGCCCGGCTTCTCGGGCCCGGTGAAGCCCATCGCGAGGAACACGATGTCGGCCTCGAGGTGGAAGTCCGACCCCTCGACCTTGGCGAAGCGACCGTCCTTGAACTCGACCTCGTGCGCGTCGAGTCCGGTGACCATGCCGTTCTCGCCCGTGAAGCGCTCCGTGTTGACGGAGAAGACGCGCTCGCCGCCCTCCTCGTGAGCCGAGGACACGCGGTAGACCAGCGGGTACGTCGGCCACGGGGTGGATCCGGCGCGCTCCTCCGGCGGGCGGGGCATGATCTCGAACTGGTGGACGCTGGCCGCGCCCTGACGGTGCGACGTGCCGAGGCAGTCCGCGCCGGTGTCGCCGCCGCCGATGATGACGACCTTCTTGCCCTTCGCCGTGATGGGCGGCTGGCCGTACTGGTCGACGACGTCGTCGCCGAGCTGAACACGATTGGCCCAGGGCAGGAACTCCATCGCCTGATGGATGCCGCCGTACTCGCGGCCGGGGACCTCGAGGTCGCGGGCCTTGGTGGCACCGCCCGACAGGACGACCGAGTCGAACTCCTCGCGGAGCTCGTCCGCGGTGATGTCGACACCGACGTTGACACCGGTGCGGAAGATGGTGCCCTCGGCCTCCATCTGCGCCAACCGGCGATCGATGTGGCGCTTCTCCATCTTGAACTCGGGGATGCCGTAGCGCAGGAGTCCGCCGATGCGATCAGCTCGCTCGAACACGGTGACGGTGTGGCCGGCACGCGTGAGCTGCTGCGCTGCAGCGAGACCCGCGGGACCGGAACCGACGACGGCCACCTTCTTGCCGGTGAGGTACGTCGGGTAGACGGGCTGGACCCATCCCTCATCGAAGGCGCGATCGATGATCTCGACCTCGACCTGCTTGATGGTCACCGGGTCCTGGTTGATGCCCAGGACGCACGACGCCTCACACGGAGCCGGGCACAGCCGGCCCGTGAACTCCGGGAAGTTGTTGGTGGCGTGCAACCGGTCGATGCTCTCGCGCCACCGGTCCTTGTACACCAGGTCGTTCCACTCGGGAATCAGATTCCCGAGCGGGCACCCGTTGTGGCAGAACGGAATGCCACAGTCCATGCACCGGCTGGCCTGGGTGCGGAGGGTGTCCGTGGAGAAGTCCTCGTACACCTCCTTCCAGTCCATCAGGCGCAGGTCGACGGGGCGCCGCGACGGGAGCTCCCGCGACGTGTTCTTCAGAAATCCTTGTGGATCACCCACGAGCTGCCTCCATGATCGCCTCGTCCACGTCCGCGCCGTTCTTCTCGGCCTCGGAGATCGCGAGCAGTACCTTCTTGTAGTCGCGGGGCATCACCTTCACGAAGTGATTGACCTGCTGCGACCAGTCCGCGAGGATGCGCTCGGCGACCTCGGACCCGGTCTCGTCACGATGCCGCGTGATCGCATCCTTGAGCCACGCGAACTCGTCACCCTGGAGCTCCTCGATGTCGACGAGCTCGGTGTTCAGGTTGTCCTCGAAGGTCGAGTTCGGGTCGAAGACGAACGCCACACCGCCGGACATGCCGGCACCGAAGTTGCGGCCGGTCTCGCCGAGAATGACGACCTTGCCACCGGTCATGTACTCGCACCCGTGGTCACCGACACCCTCGACCACCGCGACGGCGCCCGAGTTACGGACGGCGAACCGCTCACCGACGACACCGCGGATGAGCGCCTCACCCTCGGTGGCACCGAAGAGGATCACGTTGCCGGCGATGATGTTGTTCTCGGCGACGAAGCTCGAGTTGGCCTGGAGCGACGGGCGTACGACGATCCGCCCACCGGACAGACCCTTGCCGACGAAGTCGTTGGCGTCGCCCTGCAGTCGCAGCGTCATGCCCTTGGGCACGAACGCTCCGAAGCTGTTACCGGCCGATCCGGTGAAGGTGATGTCGATCGTGCCTTCCGGCAGACCGTCCTCGCCGTACGCCTTGGTGACCTCGTGGCCGAGCATCGTGCCCACGGTGCGGTTCACGTTGGTGATCCGCGTCGAGAACTCGACCTTCTCGCCCTTGTCCAGTGCCTCGCGGCTCTGCGCGATGAGTTGCTGGTCGAGAGCCTTGTCCAGTGCGTGGTCCTGCGTGCCGGTGCAGTAGAGATCCTGGTTCATGAACGCCGACTCCGCGACGTCCAGGATCGGCGACAGATCGAGCTTCGACGCCTTCCAGTGATCCTTCGCCGCGGTGGTGTCCAGCAGCGCGACCTGGCCGATGGCCTCGTCGAGCGTGCGGAAACCGAATTCCGCGAGGTACTCGCGGACCTCCTCGGCGATGTACAGGAAGAAGTTCTCGACGAACTCCGGCTGACCGGCGAACCGCTTGCGCAGCAGTGGGTTCTGCGTCGCCACGCCCACCGGGCAGGTGTCGAGGTGGCAGACGCGCATCATGATGCAGCCCGAGACCACCAGCGGCGCGGTGGCGAAGCCGAACTCCTCACCACCGAGCAGCGCGGCGACCATGACGTCGCGACCGGTCTTGAGCTGACCGTCGACCTGCACGACGATGCGATCGCGAAGACCGTTGAGCAGCAACGTCTGCTGGGTCTCGGCCAGGCCGAGCTCCCACGGTGCGCCGGCGTGCTTGACCGACGTCAACGGGGTGGCGCCCGTGCCGCCGTCGTGGCCCGAGATGAGCACCACGTCCGCGTGCGCCTTGGAGACACCGGCGGCGACCGTACCGACACCGACCTCGGAGACGAGCTTCACGTGGATGCGCGCCGACGGGTTGGCGTTCTTCAGGTCGTGGATCAGCTGAGCCAGATCCTCGATCGAGTAGATGTCGTGGTGCGGGGGCGGCGAGATGAGGCCGACACCCGGCGTCGAGTGACGCACGTCGGCCACCCACGGGTACACCTTGTGCGCCGGAAGCTGGCCGCCCTCACCGGGCTTGGCGCCCTGCGCCATCTTGATCTGGATGTCGGTGCAGTTGGTCAGGTAGTTCGACGTGACACCGAAACGACCCGACGCGACCTGCTTGATGGCCGACCGACGCCAGTCACCGTTCTCGTCGGGGAGGAAGCGTGCGGTGTCCTCGCCGCCCTCACCCGAGTTCGAGCGACCACCGAGGCGGTTCATCGCGATGGCCAGCGTCTCGTGCGCCTCTGCCGAGATGGAGCCGTAGCTCATCGCACCCGTGGAGAAACGCTTGACGATGTCGCGTGCCGACTCGACCTCGTCGATCGGGATCGGGGTGCGACCCTCGGTCTTGAAGCGGAACAGTCCGCGCAGCGACGCGAGCCGCTCGGACTGGTCGTCCACCATGCGGGTGTACTCCTTGAACACGGAGTACTGACCGGTGCGGGTGGCGTGCTGGAGCTTGAACACCGTGTCCGGGTTGAACAGGTGGTACTCGCCCTCGCGGCGCCACTGGTACTCGCCGCCCGTCTCGAGCTCGCGGTGCGCGCGCTCGAACTTGTTGTCCAGGTAAGCGACTCCGTGACGCACCGCGACGTCGGCCGCGATCTGGTCGAGGTCGATGCCGCCGAGCGGCGACTGCACGCCGTAGAAGTACTCGTCGACCAGGGCCTGCGACAGGCCGATGACCTGGAACAGCTGGGCGCCGGTGTACGAGGCGAGCGTCGAGATGCCCATCTTCGACATCACCTTCAGCACGCCCTTGCCGGCGGCCTTGATGTAGTTCTTGACGGCACTGTCGTAGTCGATGCCCTGCAGGGTGTCGCGGTCGATCATGTCCTCGATCGACTCGAACGCCATGTAGGGGTTGACCGCTGCGGCACCGAAGCCGACGAGGGTGGCCATGTGGTGGACCTCGCGGGCGTCACCGGCCTCGACGATCAGCCCCACCTTGGTGCGGGTCTTTTCCCGGACGAGGTGGTGATGCACGGCCGAGGTCAGCAGCAGCGACGGAATCGGTGCCAGCCGCTCGCTCGACTCGCGGTCGGACAGGATGACGATGCGCGCGCCGCCGTCGATCGCCGCGGAGACCTGCGAACGAATGATCTCGAGCGAACGACGTAGTCCCTCACCGCCTTCGGCGACCGGGTAGAGGCCGCGGACCACCACGGAGCGCAGTCCGTCCTGGGTGCCGTCGTCGTTGATGTGGACCAGCTTGGCCAGCTCGTCGTTGTGCAGGATCGGCGACTTCAGCACGATCTGCCGGCATGCTTCGGCACTGGGCTGCAGGAGATCCCGCTCGGGACCGATGGTGCCGCCGAGGCTGGTGACCACCTCTTCCCGGATGGCGTCCAGGGGCGGATTCGTCACCTGGGCGAACAGCTGGGAGAAGTAGTCGAACAGCATGCGCGGGCGGTTCGAGAGCACGGCGACGGGCGTGTCGGTGCCCATGGACCCGATGGCCTCGGCGCCGGCCTTGGCCATGGGAGCGACCAGCATGGTCAGTTCCTCGGTGGTGTAGCCGAAGATCTGCTGACGGATCAGCACACGGTCGTGCGTCATGTGGACGTGCGGGCGCTCGGGCAGGTCGTCGATCTCGACGAGACCCTCGTCGAGCCACTCCTGGTAGGGGTGCTCGGCGGCGAGCTCGTCCTTGATCTCGTCGTCGCTGACGATGCGGCCCTGCGCGGTGTCCACCAGGAACATGCGGCCGGGCTGCAGGCGAACCTTGCGCACGATCTTCGACGGCTCGATGTCGAGGACGCCGACCTCGGACGCCATGATGACCAGGCCGTCCTCGGTGACCCAGAGACGGCTCGGACGCAGGCCGTTGCGGTCGAGGACCGCGCCGATGACGGTGCCGTCGGTGAAGCACACCGACGCCGGTCCGTCCCACGGCTCCATCAGAGTCGAGTGGTACTGGTAGAACGCCCGGCGAGCCGGATCCATCTTGTCGTGGTGCTCCCACGCCTCGGGGATCATCATCAGCACGGCGTGCGGCAGGCTGCGACCGCCGAGGTGCAGGAACTCCAGCACCTCGTCGAAGCGCGCGGTGTCCGACGCTCCGTGCGTGTTCACCGGGAAGATCTTCTCGAGCTTCTCCGGGCCACCGAAGACGTCCGACTCGATGAGGGCCTCGCGGGCACGCATCCAGTTCTCGTTGCCGGTGACGGTGTTGATCTCACCGTTGTGCGCGACACGGCGGAACGGGTGTGCCAGCGGCCACGAGGGGAACGTGTTGGTGGAGAAGCGCGAGTGCACCAGACCGAGGGCACTGACGACGCGCTCGTCCTGCAGATCGAGGTAGAAGCCTCGCAGCTGCGGCGTCGTGAGCATGCCCTTGTAGACGATGGTCGACGGCGACAGCGACGGGAAGTACACGGACTCACGGCCGGGACCGTCCTTGCCGGGGCCTTCGAGGCCGAGTTCGTGCTCGACGCGCTTGCGCACGACGAACGCGCGTCGCTCGAGATCGATGCCGGACAGTGCACGGTCGGGAGCGGCGACGAACAGCTGGCGGAACGTCGGCATGGCGTCGCGCGCCAGCGCGCCCAGGGAGGCGTCGTCCGTCTCGATGTCGCGCCAGCCGAGAACCTCGAGGCCCTCCTCGGTCACGACACGCTCGACACCGGCGACAGCCTCGGCGGACGCGGCGCGCGCCTGCGGGAGGAACGCGATACCGGTTGCGTAGGAACCCTCGGGCGGCAGATCGAAGTCGACCACGGCGCGGTAGAACGCGTCGGGGACCTGGATCAGGATGCCGGCACCGTCACCCGTGTTGGGCTCGGCACCCGCAGCGCCGCGGTGTTCGAGATTGATCAGCGCCGTGATCGCCTTGTCGACGATGTCGCGGCTCCGTCGGCCGTGCATGTCGACCACGAACGCGACACCGCAGGAGTCGTGTTCGTTGGCGGGATCGTAGAGGCCGCGCGCTGATGGGTACCGGTGTCCGGGAAGCTGCATGTGTCTTGCCTAACTGACGAGTCGAGCCAAGATCCGCGAGAGCGCGGCCACGTCCGAGATTCGACGCGAGCCACCGCGGGGCGATGCGAGAGCGGGTTCACCGTTGAACACGCACTCCGATGGGGCTCCGGCCACTCTCGGACAACGATCCGTTCCGAGGTGGTGACCGAGTGTTTTCGGGCAGGGGCGATCCTTGTGGGTCGACCCCGCAGCTGAACGATAAGTCAGGAACCGGTCGAATTCACAAATCAGGGCATCCTCATTCGGGCCTGACCTGGTCGTTCCCCCGGCGGTGTGGGTGTGTGCGCGACGTTGCGCGGTACCTCGGCGTTCGTTCACGAGAATACTCCGGGAGCGCACGAGCTCGACGTCGGAGATCTCACACCGAGACGTACGTCCGATGAAAGACTACTGGCCGTAGCGATTTCTCGGCTACGGCCAGTGTGGTGGGCGAAGGGGGACTTGAACCCCCACGTCCCGAAGGACACTGGCACCTGAAGCCAGCGCGTCTGCCATTCCGCCACTCGCCCGAGCGACGGGACGAGATTAACACGACCCGTCACTCGGGCAGAAATCCATACCGTCGGTCCGGGTTTCCGGTCCTGAGGCGGGGCCGGGAACCGGTTCCGGGCGTATAGCATGGATCGGTAGTCGCACGACGGAAGGACACGCGAGGCCGCACGGCCTGCGCGGACGTCGGCGGCGTGGACGCCTCGGGGACGGTTCCAGCATCATGAGTCTCCGACGCACGGACGCAGTACCGATGTGAGACGCAGTACCGACGAAGACGGAGAAGGAGGGTGTCGTGGGAGTGGTTCAGCGATTCGAGAGAAAGCTGCAGAGTGCTGTCGGTGACGCCTTCGCTCGCGTCTTCGGTGGCGGTGTGGTGCCGCAGGAGGTCGAGGCGGCCCTCCAGCAGGAGGCCACCATGTCGGTCCGCACGCTGGACGGCGGACATCTGCTGGCACCCAACGCCTACGTCATCACCATCAGCCCGTCGGATCACGACAGGCTCGCGTCCGACCACGACCTCACCACTCGCGCCTTCTCACGCCATCTCCAGGACTTCATCACCGACCAGGGATGGCAGACGTACGGGCGCGTGGTGGTCCGCTTCGAACCGTCCACCACACTGCACACGGGACAGTTCCGCACGTCGGGAACAGTCGATCCCGACGCGTCACCCCAGCAGAGCGCTCCACCTCACCAGTCCACTGCACAAGACCGACCGTCGTCGACATCAGGAGCCGGCCCCATGACCCAGAACTCAGGGACTCAGAACCAGGGCGACGAGCCCGACCGCGACAACGATCGGCCCGCATCGGGCGTCGCCGCCCGTGCCCCTCGCAACGGCAGCGCGTACCCGTCCGAGGCGTACGACCCCGAGGCGTCGGGCCGCGTCGACCCGGCGGCGGAGAACCGGGTGCGCCCGCCCCGCGCGTACGGCGACTCCGAGCAGGACGCCCGCGGCTACGGCCGCCCGCCCGCCGGTCAGGAGCAGGGCGGATACGGACGCGCACCGTACGGACAGGGTCACGATCAGCAGGGCTACGGCCAGGCCGGGTACGACCAGCAGGGCTACGGCCAGGCCGGGTACGACCAGCAGGGTCACGAGCAGGGCGGCTACGACCAGGGATACGGACGCCAGCCGCAGAACCGCGCCCCCTACGACTCGCGTGCCTACGGCCAGCAGCCTCCCGCTCAGCAGCCGTACGACCGCCAGGCCTACGGACAGCCGGCGGCGGATCCGCGCGGTCACGGCCGTCCTCAGTACGACCAGGGTGGACCCGATCCCCGCGCCTACGGCCAGCAGGGCTACGGCCAGGCCGGGTACGACCAGCAGGGCTACGACCAGGGCGGCTATGACCAGCGCGGGTACGACCAGGGCGGGTACGACCAGCGCGGCTACGACCAGGGCGGCTACGACCGGTCGGGCTACGACCAGCACGGTCAGGACCGTCAGCAGGCGTACGGCGACTACGACCAGCGCGGCTACGCCGACGGTGGCCAGGCCGCACAGCCGCGGGCGTACGGCGCTGCGGCGGCGTACGACCAGCCGGCCACACAGGGCTACCAGCAGGTCGCGGACGGGGACGACTACGACCGCCCGGCCGCGTCTCGCGGGCTCGCCGCCACCCTGCAGCTCGAGGACGGCAGCGGCCGTCACTACCAGCTGCGCGAGGGCGGCAACGTCGTCGGTCGCGGCCAGGAGGCCCAGTTCCGGCTCCCCGACACCGGCGTCTCGCGTCGGCACTTCGAGATCCGCTGGGACGGCCGGGTGGCCATGCTGTCCGACCTGGGTTCCACCAACGGCACGACCGTGAACGGTGCACCGGTCCAGGACTGGCAGCTGGCCGACGGCGACATCGTCCGCGCCGGACATTCGGAGATCCTCGTCCGCATCGTCTGACACGACCGGACCGGCGACGGGTGCGGCGGCCGACACCGGCCGTCGGCGCCTGCCCTTATGATGCTCCGAGACGGGACGTCCCCGGGCGACCGAGAAAGCCGTGACCCGGCTTCTGGTGACACGAGGAGGTGACACGCTGTGCAGGGATTGATTCTGCAGCTCACTCGAGCTGGCTTCCTCCTGATCCTGTGGTTGTTCGTCTGGGCAGTGCTGCGCACCCTGCGGTCGGACATCTATGCGGCCTCCGGGCTGCGCGTGGCACCGCGCTCCCGCACGTCACCGGTGTCGCTGCAGGGCCGCAAGGCGAAGGTGGCCAAGCAGCTGGTGGTCACGCAGGGTTCGCTGGCCGGTACCCGCATCACGCTCGGGTCGCAGCCGGTCCTCATGGGTCGGGCGGACGACTCGACGTTGGTCCTCACCGACGACTACGCGTCCACGCGCCACGCACGGCTGTCTCCTCGCGGAGGTGACTGGTACGTCGAGGATCTCGGTTCGACCAACGGCACCTACCTCGACCGGGCCAAGGTCACGACGGCGGTGCGCGTCCCGCTGGGCACGCCCGTCCGCGTCGGCAAGACCGTGATCGAGCTGCGCCCGTGACACTGGTTCTCCGCTACGCCGCGCGCAGCGATCGCGGTCTCGTGCGATCCAACAACGAGGACTCGGTCTACGCCGGTGCGCGCCTGCTCGCTCTCGCCGACGGCATGGGAGGGCACGCCGCCGGTGAGGTCGCGTCCCAGCTCATGATCGCGGCGCTCGCCCACCTCGACGACGACGAGCCGGGAGACGATCTCCTGGGCAAGCTCGAACGGGCGACGCGCGAGGGCAACGCCACCATCGCCGAGCAGGTCGAGGAGGATCCCGAGCTCGACGGCATGGGCACGACCCTGACGGCGATCCTGTTCGGCGGCAGAAAGATCGGGCTCGTCCACATCGGCGACTCGCGTGCCTACCTGCTGCGCGACGACGAGCTGACGCAGATCACGCGAGACGACACGTTCGTCCAGTCCCTGGTCGACGAGGGCCGGATCACGGCCGAGCAGGCGCACTCGCACCCGCAGCGGTCGCTCATCATGCGCGCGCTCACCGGTAACGAGATCGAGCCGACGCTCACGGTGCGGGAGGCCCGCGCCGGGGATCGGTATCTCCTGTGCTCGGACGGCCTGTCCGACGTCGTCAGCAGCGAGACCATCGCCGACACGCTCCGCGAGGGCGAGAACGACGAGTGCGCCGATCGGCTCATCGAGCTGGCGCTGCGCAGCGGTGGCCCCGACAACGTCACCGTCGTCGTCGCCGACGTCATCGATCTGGACTACGGCCAGTCGCACCCCATTCTCGCCGGAGCCGCGTCGATGTCCGACGAGGAGGACGCGCCGCCGCCGAACACGGCAGCCGGCCGCGCCGCCGCCATGCGGCCGCCCCGCACCACCCCGAAACGTGTCGTGACACCACCGCCCGTGCCGGAGAAGAAGTCGCACAAGCTCCGGTGGTCACTCGCCGGCCTCGGCGTGGTCGCCCTTCTCGTCGTCGGCCTCGTCGTGGGATGGCAACTGCTGCAACGTAACTACTACGTCGGAACCGACGACGGTCGCGTTGTCGTGATGCGCGGAGTCTCCGGTTCGGTGCTCGGCTTCTCGCTGCAGGAGGTCGATCTGGTCGGCTGCGTCCGCGACGGGGCCACGGCCACCGAGGACGCGACGGTCGAGCTGCGCGCTCCCGGCGATGCCGACTGCACGATCCTGGGTGTCGACGATCTCCAGCCCTCGGCACGCGAACAGGTGCGCTCGGGTCTGCCGTCGGGCACCCTCGACGACGCGCGCACCCAGGTGGCGCGACTCGCGTCCGGTGACCTGCTGCCCCCGTGCACGCCGCCGGCGAGCACCACCACCACGCCGAGCGCCACTCCCGAGGCCACGCCTGCTCCCACGGCCGCACCGCCCGCTCCGGACCCGGCGGTGCCCGTCGATCCGGCGGCTCCCGTGACCACCACGATCGAGCCCACCCCGGCACCGACGCCGACGCTGGTGGCGGGCCAGACCTGCAGGACGGGTTCGTGATGTCCGCTCCGAACCTGCCGACCCCGAACCGGCCCACCCCCAGCCAGTCGTCCGCCTCGTTCCCTAGCCCGCCCGGTGGGTTCGCCCCCGCCCCGCCGCAGTCGACGAGACGCGGTGTCGAGGCGGCACTGCTCGGCGCGGCCGCGGTCATCACCACTGTGTCGCTGGTGCTCGTCGAGGCGAGCCAGGAGCAGGCCATCACCTGGGACCTGGCGAAGTACGGCCTCGCCTACCTCGCGATGTTCGCGGTCGCCCACGCCGCGGTCCGTCGATTCGCCACCCACGCGGATCCGCTGCTGCTCCCGGTCGTCGCCATGCTGAACGGGCTCGGACTGGTGCTCATCCACCGGCTCGACCTCGCGGCCCAGCAGTCGGCGGTGTACCTCGGCATCGAAGAGCCGTCGGCCGACGCCACGCAGCAGGTGCTGTGGACGGCCCTGGGCATCGCCGGGTTCATCGCTGTCCTCGTCCTGGTCCGCGACTACCGCACCCTCGCGCGGTACGGCTACACCCTGGGCCTCGGCGGTCTGGTGTTCCTGGCCCTGCCGGCCGTCCTGCCCTCCTCGTTGTCCGAGGTCAACGGCTCGAAGATCTGGATCCGGTTGCCCGGCTTCAGCATCCAACCCGGTGAGTTCTCGAAGATTCTGCTGCTCATCTTCTTCGCCTCGGTGCTCGTGGCGAAGCGCGAGCTCTTCACCACCGCGGGCAAGCACGTGCTCGGCATGGACTTCCCGCGCGCCCGCGATCTCGGCCCCATCGTCGTCGCGTGGATCGTGTCCATCGGCGTCCTGGTGTTCGAGAAGGATCTCGGCACGTCGCTGCTGATCTACTGCACGGTCCTGGTGATGATCTACGTCGCCACCGAGCGCGTCGGCTGGATCGTCGTGGGTGTGGCGCTGCTCCTGCTCGGCTTCCTGCTCGCGTATCAGTTCTTCGGGCACGTGAAGATCCGCACCGACACATGGCTGGATCCGTTCGCGGACTACAACGACACCGGCTATCAGATCTCGCAGTCGCTCTTCGGTCTGGCGACCGGCGGCATGGGCGGTACCGGGCTCGGCAGTGGCCGGCCGTCGCAGGTGCCGTTCGCGAGCACCGACTTCATCATCGCGACCATCGGCGAGGAGCTCGGCCTGATCGGCCTGGCCGCCGTGTTGATGCTCTATCTGGTCTTCGTGCTGCGCGGGCTGCGCACCGCCCTCGCGGTGCGCGACAGCTTCGGCAAGCTGCTCGCCGCCGGACTGTCCGTCACCATCGCGGTGCAGCTGTTCGTCGTCGTCGGCGGCGTCACCAAGCTCATCCCGCTCACCGGTCTCACCACACCGTTCATGTCCTACGGAGGATCCTCGCTGCTCGCGAACTACGCTCTGGTCGCCCTGCTCATCAAGATTTCGGACGCCGCGCGGGCGCCCGTCGTGCCGCAGAGACGCGGACCGGCGGCTCCGATCGGTGACGCTCCCACCGAGGTGGTGAAGCGCCCGTGAACACACCTCTGCGCAGAGTCGCCATCGGCGTCATGGCGATGATCGTCGTCCTGCTCGCGAACGCGACGTACGTCCAGGTCATCAAGGCGGACGACCTCCGAACGGATCCGCGGAACTCGCGGGTGCTGCTCGACGAGTACGCACGCCAGCGTGGGCAGATCTCGAGCGGCGGCCAGGTGCTCGCGGCCTCCGTCGCGACGGACGATCGCTACAAGTACCTGCGGACGTACCCCGCCAACCCCGCGGCACCGTCCAGCCCGGCCGCCAACGCACCGGTCACCGGCTTCTACTCGATGCTGTACTCGAGCACCGCTCTCGAACGGTCCGAGGACGCAGTGTTGAACGGCTCGGACAACCGACTGTTCGGCAAGCGGTTCTTCGACCTGCTCTCCGGTCGCGACCCCCGCGGCGGCAACGTCGTCACCACGATCGATCCGGTGATGCAGCAGGTCGCCTACGACCAGTTGACCTCGAAGGGCTACACCGGCTCCGTCGTGGCCATCGAGCCGTCCACCGGCAAGATCCTGACGATGGTGAGCACGCCGAGCTACGACCCCAACGAGCTCGCGACGCACGACGGCGAGACGTCGACGCAGGCGTGGGAGCGACTGAGCAGCGATCCGGGCGAGCCCCTGGTCAACCGCGCGGTCTCCCAGACCTACCCGCCCGGTTCGACGTTCAAGGTGGTCGTCACCGCGGCCGCGCTGGCGGCCGGCTCCACCCCGGACACCCAGCTCACGGCGGCGCCGACCATCACGCTGCCCGACACGTCGACGACGCTCGAGAACTACAACGGCTCCACGTGCGGCGGCGGCGCCACCGCGTCGTTGCGCGAGGCGTTCGCGCGCTCGTGCAACACCGCCTTCGTGGAACTCGGTATCGACGCCGGCACCCAGAACGTCAAGGACGCCGCGTCCGCGTTCGGCATCGGCGAGGCGAACCAGGCCGTGCCGATCCCGGTCGCCGACAGCACCGTCGGGGAGATCCCGGACGACGCCGCCCTCGGTCAGAGCAGCATCGGCCAGCGCGACGTCGCACTGACACCGCTGCAGAACGCCGAGATCGCGGCCACCATCGCGAACGGTGGCGTGCGCATGGCGCCGCACATGGTGGCCCAGCTGCAGGGTCCGGATCTGTCGACCCTCGACACCACCGAGCCCACGTCACTGGGCCAGTCGATCTCTCCCGAGGTCGCGTCCACGCTCACCGATCTGATGGTCGGCTCGGAGAACAATTCCGGCGGCGAGGGCAAGATCGCGGGGGTGCAGATCGCATCCAAGACCGGCACCGCCGAGCATGGCAGCGATCCGCGCAACACCCCTCCGCACGCCTGGTACATCGCGTTCGCGCCGGCACAGGACCCGAAGATCGCCATCGCGGTCATCGTCGAGAACGGTGGTGACCGCGCACTCGCCGCCACCGGTGGGTCCGTCGCGGCACCAGTGGCGAGAGCAGTGCTCGGCGCCGGATTGCAGGGGAGGTGAGCCCCGCATGAGTGGAGGCCTGGGTAATGGAGCAGTGGTCGCCGACCGCTATCGACTGCTCCGACTGATCGCGACCGGTGGAATGGGACAGGTCTGGGAAGCGACGGACAACCGGCTCGATCGCCGCGTCGCCGTCAAGATCCTCAAGCCGGAGTTCTCGGACGACCCCGAGTTCGTCGAACGGTTCCGTGTCGAGGCGCGCACGACCGCGCTGTTGAACCATCCCGGCATCGCCAACATCTACGACTACGGCGAGGTGCGGGACGCCAACGGGCAGTCGCTCGCGTATCTCGTCATGGAGCTCGTCATCGGCGAGCCCCTCAACACGGTGCTCACGCGCATGGGTCGGCTTCCGCTGGTCCACGCACTGGACATGCTCGAGCAGACCGGCCGCGCCCTGCAGGCCGCGCACCGCGCAGGCATCGTCCACCGTGACGTGAAGCCGGGCAACATCATGATCACGCCCGACGGGACGGTGAAGATCACCGACTTCGGCATCGCGAAGGCCGTGGACGCCTCGCCCGTCACGCGCACCGGCATGGTCATGGGCACCGCGCAGTACATCGCCCCCGAACAGGCGCTGGGTCAGGACGCGACGTCCGCGTCCGACGTGTACTCGCTCGGCGTCGTGGGCTACGAGGCCATCAGCGGGACCCGTCCGTTCGTCGGCGACGGCGCGCTGACGGTCGCGATGAAGCACGTGCGGGACGCCGCGCCGCCGCTTCCCGGCGATCTGCCGCAGCCGGTGCGGGAGCTCATCGAGATCACCATGACCAAGGACCCGGCCGCACGGTACGAGAACGGCGGGGAGTTCGCCGACGCGGTCGCTGCCGTGCGCGCCGGCCGGCGCCCGCCCGCCCCGGGCACGGCGTCCGGTACCGGTCGGGTCGCCCCGCCCGTCGGCGCCGTCGGTGGGCCGTCCAGCACCCGCATGATGACCACGTCCGCCACCGGCTACGCCGCCGCGGCAGCGGCCACACCACGATCACCGGAACCCGATCGTGACCGCGAATCGGGTATGACCCCCGGGCAGAAGGCCCTGGCCTGGGCTGCCGGTGGACTGCTCCTGCTCGCCGCCGTCGTCGCGTTCGGGCTCTTCGTCTTCACCGAGAGCAACGGTTCGACGCCCGTCGTCACCTCGACCACCACGGCGGCGACCACCACGGAGCCGACCACCACCACGACGCGGCCGACGACCACCACCACCGAGCCCACGACGACGACCACCACCACCACGACCACCACGACGACGACGGAACCGACGACGACCACCACCGAGCCCACGACCACCGAGCCGACGACCACCACCACGACCACGACCGACGGGGGACTGTTCACCATCCCCGGTCTCGGCGGCGGGAACGGCAACGGCAACGGGGACGGCAACCCCTTCAACTACGCACCGGGAGGATCGCGATGACCACACCGCGCAAGCTCTCGTCCCGGTACGACCTCGGGGAGATCCTCGGTTTCGGTGGCATGTCGGAGGTCCACCTCGCGAAGGACGGCCGTCTCGATCGCGACGTGGCCATCAAGGTGCTGCGTCAGGATCTGGCACGCGATCCCACGTTCTACCTGCGGTTCCGCCGCGAGGCGCAGAACGCTGCGGCACTGAACCATCCGGCGATCGTGGCGGTGTACGACACGGGTGAGGCGGAGACCGAGACGGGTCCGCTGCCCTACATCGTCATGGAGTACGTCGACGGCGACACGCTGCGCGACATCGTCCGCGCCGAGGGGCCGATGGCTCCCAAGCGTGCGATGGAGGTCATCGCCGACGTCTGCGCCGCCCTCGACTTCAGCCACCGCAACGGCATCGTGCACCGCGACGTCAAACCGGCCAACGTGATGATCAACCGCGCCGGTGCGGTCAAGGTCATGGACTTCGGCATCGCGCGGGCCATCGCCGACAGTTCGTCTCCGATGACGCAGACCGCTGCCGTCATCGGTACCGCCCAGTACCTGTCGCCCGAGCAGGCTCGCGGCGAACAGGTCGATGCGCGATCCGACGTCTACTCGCTGGGCTGCGTGCTGTTCGAGATCCTGACGGGCGAGCCGCCGTTCACGGGTGACTCTCCGGTCGCGGTCGCGTACCAGCACGTCCGGGAGGATCCGCGACTGCCGTCGTCGGTGAATCCGGACATCCCGCGGGAGCTGGACTCGATCATTCTCAAGGCGATGAGCAAGAATCCGGCCAATCGGTACCAGAGCGCCGCGGACATGCGCACCGATCTCATCCGCGTCCTCGGTGGCCAGCGACCCAGTGCGCCGATGGTCATGAACGACGAGGATCGCACCACCATCCTCGGCTCGATGGACGCGCCGCGGCCCGGCGCTCGGCCGGCGTCCGACAACTCCGGCGAGCCTCGCCGGATCGCCCGCCACGCGCATCCCGACGCGGACGACGACGGGGACCGACCGCGCCGCAAGGGCGTTCGCGTCGCCGTCATGGCGCTCGCCGCCCTCGTGGTCGTCGGCATCGTCGGCGTCTTCCTGTGGAATCTCGGCCCCGGTGCGGAGGCCCGTTCGGTGACCGTCCCGGACGTGTCCGCGCAGACCGCCGACGCCGCCCGCACCACCCTCGAGAACGCGGGCTTCCGCGTCGACGTCCAGCAACGCTCCGACGCGACGGTGCCCGAGGGGTCCGTCATCGGCACGCGACCCGTGTCCGGCACGACGGTCGACGAGAACAGCACCCTCGTTCTCGAGGTGTCCACCGGTCCGGAGCAGATCCAGGTCCCCCAGTTGGCAGGACTGACGCAGAGCGCTGCGGAACAGGCACTGGTGCAGGCCGGTCTCGCTCTCGACCCGTCGATCGGCCGGGCCGCGTCGTCTCGCGCGGACGTCGACAAGGTCATCGGTCAGGAGCCGGCTCGCGGATCGTCGATGGCTCAGGGCTCGTCGGTACGCATCACGCTCGGATCGGGACCGCGTCAGGTGCGGGTACCCGACGTGGTCGGTCAGAACATCGAGGTCGCTCAGCCCAACATCGCGGGTGCCGGTTTCCTCGTCGACCGCCAGAACGTCGACTCGACGCTCCCGGCCGGTCAGGTGGTCGCCACGACGCCCGCGGGCGGCAGCAACGCCACCGACGGCGACACCGTGGTGGTGCGGGTGTCCAACGGATCGCAGTTCGAGATCCCGGACCTGGCAGGCCAGACCCCGGTCCAGGCCGTCGACCTCCTCCGCGCCGCCGGCTGGGAGGGCACCATCGCCGAGATCGACCAGGTCGACGTCCAGACGTCGGACCTCACGCAGGTCAACCGCGTTCAGCAGCAGGCGGTCGCGCCGGGGACGGCCATCGCCAAGACGGCGCGCGTCAACGTGACCGTCGGCAAGTTCGGGCTCTGACCCGACGCGGCGCCGTGCTCAGACGCGGGCGGCGCTCTCGAGCTCGGCCACCAGGCCCGGTTCGGGAGCCTCGCCGCACACGGCGAGCCAGTTCGCCAGCATGCGGTGACCACCCTGCGTCATGACCGACTCGGGGTGGAACTGCACGCCGTGGATCGGCAGCTCCCGGTGGCGCATCGCCATGACGATGCCGCTCTCGGTGCGCGCGGTCACCTCGAGGTCGTCCGGGATCGTGTCCTCCCGCACCGTCAACGAGTGGTAGCGCGTCGCGGTGAACGGATCCGGCAACCCTGCCAGCACGCCGTCTCCGGAGTGGTGGACGACGCTGGTCTTACCGTGCAGAAGTTCCGGCGCGCGTTCGACCACGCCGCCGAAGGAGGCACCGATGGCCTGGTGTCCGAGGCACACGCCCAGCAGGGGCGTTCCCGACGAGGCGCAGGCCTGCACCATGTCCATGGTGACGCCGGCGCGCTGCGGCGTGCCGGGTCCGGGACTGAGCAGCACTCCGTCCACCTCCGCCACGGCGGCCTCGACATCGAGCACCCCGGGGTCGTCGTTCCGCAGCACTCGGGCCCGTGTCCCCAGCTGGCCGAGGTACTGGACCAGGTTGAACACGAAGCTGTCGTAGTTGTCGACGACGAGGATGCGCATGTCACAAGACTAATGCCGCACGGGTGGGAGCTCGGCTGCAGGTTATCGTGGACGTGAGCAGTGAGCGTCCCCACCGTGGCTCACACCCGCCCGCCTGCAGTCCGGTACGAGAGTTCGAGGTCATCCATGCCCAAGTCGAAGGTCCGCAAGAAGCCCGACTACACGATCGATCCGGCGTCGCGGACGCCCGTCAAGGTCAAGGCCGCGCCGTCGAGCACGCTGTATCTGTCGGTCATGTTCGGTTTCATGGTGCTCGGTCTGGTGTATCTCATCGTGTACTACCTCGCCCAGGACAGCATCGGCTGGATGTCGGATCTGGGGGCCTACAACCTGCTGATCGGCTTCGGTTTCTGGATTGTCGGTCTCGTCATGACGATGAAATGGCGCTGACCGGGGCTTCCTCTGCCATGCGCGCCGAAATTACACGCGTGTTGTTCATCCACACTGTGGATAACTTCTGTGGATAACTTGTCCACAGGTGGCCGCGAGGCGCCGCAGTCCTGGTCCACACCCCTCGCCGCCGTGGCCGCGCTGGGGGTGGGAGCCGCTGCACTCGCCGCCGCTGCCGTCGCCACGACGGGTGATCCGGCCGGCCGCGCGCTCATCGGACTCGCCGCACTGGCAGCCCTGGCGCTGGCTGTGCTGGCCGCGGTCCAACGTCCGAAGTTGAGTGTCGACGGCGACGTCCTGCGCATCAGAACTCTGCGCGGAACCCGCGACTACGGGCGCGACGACGTGCTCTCACTGCGTCTGGTCCCGTACCCGCGGCTCGGTCGACGGGTTCCGATGCTGGAGATGGACGTGACCGACGGCGACGACGAGCGACTCGTCATCTTCGGCCGCTGGGACCTCGGGGCCGATCCGCGCGCCGTGTTCGACACCCTCGAGCTGCACGGGTGGGTCGACGCGGGCTGGTCGCAGCGGAACTAGCCCACCACGAGAGTCGGGGCGAGCGTCGCGGCACGCAGACCGATCAGCGCCAGGGCGAGCAGCCCGACGCCGGCGATGCCGAACCATCCCAGTCGGCGTGACCGACGAGCGTCCGAACCGGTGACGAACAGCACCGCGGCCGTGGCGGCGGCACCGGCGGCGAGCCCGCCGAGGTGTCCCCACAGAGAGATACCGGGGATCGCGATGCTCAGCACCACGTTGAGCCCGATCACGACGAGCACCGGGGTGGGGCTGCGGCGCAGTCGGACGAGGATCACGGCCTGTGCACCGAGGAGGCCGAACACGGCGCCGGATGCTCCGACCGTCGCCACCAGGGGGCTGGACAGCCACATCACCGCCGCGGCGCCGCCCAGCAGCGCGACGACGTACACGGCGAGGTATCGCGAGCGTCCGAGCACCAGTTCGCAATCGCGCCCGATGACGTACAGGGCGAACATGTTCACGGCGAGGTGCACGATGCCGGAGTGCAGGAAACCACTGCCCAGGATGCGGACGACATCGCCGTCGGCCACCAGGAGCGGAACGAGCTGCCAGCTGCGGAACAGCGAGCTCGACTGGTTCGCCAGGCCGCCGGACTGAGCGGCCGTGAGGGCGAACACGAGGATGTTCAGTGCCATCAGCGCGTAGGTGACGACGGGGGTGGAGACGGTCCTGCTGACACCGCCGGCCATCGTGCGGGCACGCGGGATCGACCCCGCAGCCTGTGCCACGCACTCGACACAGTGCTGACCCACCGCGGCCGGCCGCAGGCATTCCGGGCAGGCCGGTCGGTCGCACCGGGTGCAGGACAGGCCGGTGGGCCGATCGGGGTGGCGCACGCAGGCAGGGAGGGGCGGCACCGGAGCGCCGCCCCATCCTGGTCCTGTCATGTCACACCGATCTCGCGACGGGGGACCGTGTCGGTCGAATCAGGCAATGGTGACGGATTCGATGACGACGTCGTTCACGGGGCGATCGCCGCGGCCGGTCGCGGTCGAGCCGATCTCGTCGACGACCTTCTGCGACGCGGGATCGATGACCTCGCCGAAGATGGTGTGGCGACGGTTGAGATGCGGCGTCGGGCCGACGGTGATGAAGAACTGCGAACCGTTGGTGCCGGGGCCCGCGTTCGCCATGGCAAGCAGGTACGGACGGTCGAACGACAGCTCGGGGTGGAACTCGTCACCGAACTTGTATCCGGGACCACCCGTGCCGGTGCCGGTGGGGTCACCACCCTGGAGCATGAAGCCCGCGATGACGCGGTGGAAGATCGCGCCGTCGTAGAAAGGTCCCTCGGAGGAGCCCGACGCGTTCTTCGTGCTGTAGTCCTTGGTGCCCTGCGCGAGACCGACGAAGTTCTCGACCGTCTTCGGCGCGTGGTTGCCGAAGAGGGCGATCACGATGTCGCCGTGATTCGTGTGCAGGGTCGCGGTCTGAGTCTGTAGAGGTGAGGTCACAACACCATCGTGCCACCCGGGGAATGTGCAAGGGTGAACGGATGACGTCAACACCCGACAGTGCCACCGCCAAGAAGGCGCTCGGCATCGCCCGTGACACCGCCCTCACGCTCGCGAAGGGCCCCGCAGCAACAGGTTTCGTCGTCACTCGCAAGGGGGTGTCGGTCCTCCGGTCACGACGCGCCCAGCAGCGTGCCGCTCGTCCCGCACCCGTGCGTGCGGCGGCGCCCGTTCGACGCGGTCGGTTCGTGCCCGGCCGCCGCGCCGGCGTGATCGGACTGCTCGTCCTCCTCGGCGCCGGCGCTGTCGCGTTCTCCCGCTCGCGCCGCACCGAGCTGCCCCCTCCCGCCGCCGAGCCGCCGAGCCTGGGCACGCCGACGACCAACGGTCACCAGGCGCCCTGACACTGCTCCGCCGGTCAGAGCATCCCGAGCACGAACCGCGCCACGTCGGCCAGGTCCATGGTTCGTGGGGCGGGTGGGCTCGGCACTCCGGCCACCACCTCGGCCACGGCCCGTGCCGACACGCTTCCCGGTTCCAGGTAGTCGGCATGGCCCACGGTGCCCGCCGTGTCCAGCGCCTCGGTCTCGGGTCGCTCGCTGGGATCGGGCCCGAACCGTCCCAGGTCGGCGACGGGGTCCCACGCCGCCTCGGCGACGTGCACCGGGCCCGGCGCGGCTGCGGCGGCGCGGTCGCTCCATCCGGGCGAGCCCATCACCACCACGGCGTCGACGGGGGCACCGGCCTCGATGGCCTGCGCCGCGACGACGGTGCCGTAGGAGTGCGCCACCAGCGTCACCTCCGGAGCGTCACCACCGTGTCGACGATCGCCGAGCGCCTCGAGAACGCCGACGAGTGCCGGCGCGCCGGCCGCGGCCGGTGCGGTCGAGGCCACGCTGCGCCCGGGCTCGACGAGCTCCGTGTTCCATTGCGGCGCTTCGTATCCGAGCCACGACACACCTGCGGTGACGGAGCCGGGTGACAGCGCACCCGCCTCGGTGACGAGTGCCGCCGTCTCGCCGTCGTGTCGCGCGATCGACCCCGCCACCGTGGTCCCGGCGCCCGGAACCACCACCGCCACCCGATCCGCACCGTCGAGGTTGCCGACGGACACCGCCGCCAGGGTGCGGCGCGCACCCGCCTCGTAGTGCACGAGACGGCGCTCGGGTCGCGCGAGCACCTCGATCAGCGCGTCGATGGCCGCCAGGCGCTGCCGCGTCTCGGCGAGTCCCGCGTCCACGTTCGAGAACGCGCCCCCGAACGCGTCGTCGTCGAGTCGCGCGGACAGGTCCCGTTCGGCGACGACGAGGCGCTCACGGTCCTCGGCCATCCGCGCCCGGTTGGCGGTGTCGAGCACCGCCGCGGCCCTCGTGGGCGCCGGCTCCGGCGTCGCGTCTCCGCCTGCCCTGGTCAGGTCCTCCGCGACCGTGCGATCCAGTTCGGCGAAGGCGCCCGTCCGATCCGCGGGATCCCATCGCGACAGGGCTGCACGGTCGTCACCCGCGCGGGCGAGGACGTCCGCGATCCGACCCAACACGTCCGCTCGCGTCGACAGCTCCGCCGCCGTACCCACGACGGCCGACCGAGCGGCGTCGGCCGCCGCTCCCTCCCACCCGGGCAGCCGCCCGATCGCGGTCGTGCGATCGACCAGCACGCGCAGCCGAGTCCCCGCGGACACCACCCTCGTGTGCATGCTCCACATGTCCGGTGCTGTCCAGACCACCGACTCGCTCACGCCGACCCCCGTCGTTCCCGGACGGCACGTGACGGCCGCCTCGAGCGGACAGTGGACCAGATGGAGACGGCGGGCCTGGCTGCGTCGTCCACAGCCCGGGGAACGAGCCGTCAGCGCCGCTCGGCAGGCACTCCGGTGTCCTCGATGACGGCCCTGGGCACCGGCGTGGACATCTGCTGGGCACCTCGGCTGCGCTTGGCCTTGTAGAGCTCGGCGTCGGCGGCCCGGTAGATCTCCGACCACTTGCGCACGGTGGGCATGCAGACCAGTCCGACGCTCCACTCGGCCGAGTGCGCTGCCCGCAGCCGCTCCAGAAGGCTCGCCGCCTCGCCCTCACCGGTTCCCGGCATGAACAGCACGAACTCGTCGCCGCCGAGACGGCCGAGGACGTCGCCCTTGCGCAGCTGACCGCGCCACGCTGCCGAGACCCGCTCGAGCAGTACGTCGCCGGCGATGTGCCCGTAGATGTCGTTCACGGTCTTGAAGTTGTCGAGATCGAGAACCGCCATGCTCACCGGCAGACCACGGGAGGCGAAGACCGGGAGCAGTTTCTCGACGCGGTCCTCGAGGCCCTGGCGGTTGAGGAGTCCGGTCAGGGCGTCCCGCGACGCCGAGTGCCGCATGCGCCGCGAGTGCGAGCCGAAGAACTCGGCGGCGGCCACGATGCCCAGCGCGGTGAGGACGTAACCCACCATCGGCATGGTCGACGGCGACAGCGCGGCCGCCACGACCGATCCCACCGTCAGCACGCTCACCCACACCCAGCCGCCGCGCTCGCTCCAGTACCCCGCGAGCTGCATGCCCAGGAACATCGCCGCCTGGCTCAGCAGCAGGTACGCCACCGGTCCGTCCGACGTGAGGAACATCGCGCACAGCGACGCGACGGCGCCGCCCGTCACGATGCCCAGCGTGCGAGGCGAGGTCGGACGCGGGCCGAAGTGCAGGACGGCCGCACCGAGGAGTTGGAGACCCGCCGCGAGGACCATGACCACGGTTCCGGTGGTCGTGCCCGAGAACGCGACGGCACCGGCGATGAAGAGAACGGCGGTGGGACACAGATAGACCACCATCGCGGTGCTCGCTTCTGTTCCTCGTCCGGGGTTCACGCGTCAAGTATCGACGATGAGGCGCGCAGTGGTGGACGAAGCATCGCCAGTGGGCATGGTGACATGTCCAGAGACGAGAACACCCTGCTCCGGCATGCGGAACAGGGTGTGGTCGTGACTGTGGAGCCTAGGAGATTCGAACTCCTGACATCTGCCTTGCAAAGGCAGCGCTCTACCAACTGAGCTAAGGCCCCGGATCGACATCCGGCAGTCGATGCCACCGCGTACTCTCCACGCGGATCGCGCGAACAGTGACGGCAACGACGACCGACGTCACGAGGGCGGGGAGAAGAATCCTCACGGACATCCTTTCTCGCTCTCGTTCGTGGGCCTAGGAGGACTTGAACCTCCGACCTCTTCCTTATCAGGGAAGCGCTCTAACCGCCTGAGCTATAGGCCCGCACTCGGCCCGCAGAGCACGGTGGAACGTGCTGTGCTGACCGAGGAACGAGATTACCGCACACACGGCGCGAGACCAAAACGCCGGTGTGCGGTGGGTCAGTCCCGGTCCGCCAGCGTCACTTCGAGGCCGCCGACGAGGTCGGAGCACAGGTTGTAGATGAACGTGCCGATCGTCGTCAGTGCTGTGAACAGCACCACGTTGATGAGACCGATGACGGCGGCGTAGCCGAAGATCTGGCCGGCCGACACCAACCCGGACTCGCCGGACGTGGCGACGATGTCGGAGAACGCATTGTTCAGTCGATCCCACACGCCCATGCCGTCGAGCACCATGTACAGCAGCCCGACGGCCACCATCCAGACGAAGAACAGCGACACGGAGATCACGAGCGACAGCTTCAACATCGACCACGGATCGATCTTGCGCACCTGGACGGTCGCGCGCAGCGGCTCACCGGACTCCGACGGTCGCGCCGTCATCATCGGGGTGGCGCGCTCGGTGCGCTGCTCCTCCTGCTGCGGGTGACGGACCGTCGAGAGGTCCGGCATGTCGGTGGGCAGGTCGTTCCGCGCGATGTTGCGCGTCGGCCCGTCGATCACCGCAGCCTTGGCCGTCGCCTCGGCGGGACGCCCCTGGCGGGGACGGTCCTGACCGTCCGTCGGACGTGCAGCGGGCTGCACGGTCGTCCGGGCCTGACCCTGGTCCGGACGAGCCTGCTCGGGAGCGCGGCCCGTCGGAGAGGGACGGCTCTGCAGGTTCGTCTGCGGCTGCCGCTGAGGTGGCTGCTGCTCCCGCACGGGAGCCTGCTGGGAGTCCGGTGTCCGAGCCGGACGGGGACCCTGATGGCCGGGGTCCTGCCGAGCAGGGTCCTGTCGAGCGGAGTCCTGCTGCACCCCGTCCTGGCGTGCGCCGTCCTGCTGGGCAGGCGGCCACGCCGCGGGCGGGCGAGGTGCCGGGGGTCCGCCGGCAGGCCGTGGGGCCTGACGGTCGGACGTGGTGCTCGGCGCGGGGCGTCCGTTTCCGGTGGACCCGGGCTGTTCGGGAGTACTCACTGCGCTCATGACTCCTTGGATCCGTCGGCCTCGGCGATCGCGAGGTCCTCCGGCTCGTCCGCGTTGCGTGCGATGGCCAGCAGGTTGTCGCCGTCGCCGAGGTTCATCAGCCGAACGCCCTTGGTCTGGCGTCCTGCCTTGCGAACCTGACGAGCCGCGGTGCGGATGACACCGCCGCTCGAGGTGATGGCGTAGAGCTCGTCGTCGTCCTCGACGATGAGCGCTCCCACCAGGGTGCCACGACGCGGGTCGTACTGAATGGTCAGCACGCCCTTGCCACCGCGGCCCTGCGGGGGGTAGTCCTCCATCGCGGTGCGCTTCGCGTAGCCACCGGACGTGGCGACCAGCAGGTACGTGCCGTCCTTCACCACGTTCAGGGAGAGCAGTGCGTCCTCGCCGTTGAAGCGCATTCCCTGGACACCCGAAGTGGCGCGGCCCATCGGGCGCAGCACCTCGTCGGTGGCCGAGAAGCGGATCGACTGGCCCTGAGCGGACACGAGCAGCAGGTCGTCCGAATTGGTGCACAGCACGGCTCCGACCAGCTCGTCGTCGCCACGCAGGTTGACGGCCACGATGCCACCGGAACGGTTGGAGTCGAAGTCGGCCAACTTGGACTTCTTCACCAAACCGGCCTTCGTCGCGAGCACCAGGTACGGCGCGTCGTCGTAGGTCTTGATCTGGATGATCTGCGCGATGCGCTCGTCCGGCTGGAACGCCAACAGGTTGGCGACGTGCTGTCCGCGGGCCGTGCGGTTGGCCTCGGGGAGCTCGTACGCCTTGGCCCGGTAGACCCGGCCCTTCGTGGTGAAGAACAGGATCCAGTCGTGCGTCGAGCAGACGAAGAACTTGCTGACGATGTCGTCCTGCTTGAGACCCGCGCCCTGCACACCCTTGCCGCCGCGCTTCTGCGATCGGTAGAGGTCGGTCCGCGTGCGCTTGGCATACCCCGTCTCCGTGATGGTGACCACGACGTTCTCACGCGCGATCAGGTCCTCGTCGCTGACGTCGCCGTCGGCCGCGATGATCCGGGTACGACGATCGTCGCCGAACTTGTCGACGATCTCCTTCAGCTCCGAGCGCACGATCTCCCGCTGACGCTCCGGACGGTCCAGGATGTCCTGCAGGTCCGCGATCTCGATCTCGATCGCGGCGAGCTCGTCGACGATGCGCTGCCGTTCGAGGGCAGCGAGGCGACGCAGCTGCATCGCGAGGATGGCGTCCGCCTGGATCTGGTCGACGTCGAGCAGGTCCATCAGGCCCTGGCGTGCGACATCGGCGTCGGCGGACCGGCGGATCAACGCGATGACCTCGTCGAGGGCGTCGAGCGCCTTCACCAGTCCGCGCAGGATGTGGGCCCGCTCCTCGGCCTTCCGCAACCGGTACCGCGTACGACGGACGATCACGTCGAGCTGGTGGGTCACGTACAGCTTGATCATCTGGTCGATCCGCAGGGTGCGCGGAACGCCGTCGACGATCGAGAGCATGTTGGCGCCGAAGCTCGTCTGCAACTGGCTGTGCTTGTAGAGGTTGTTCAGCACCACCTTCGCGACCGCGTCGCGACGTAGCTTGATGACGATGCGCATACCGACGCGGTCGGAGGACTGGTCCTCGATGTCGGAGATGCCGGCGATGCGGCCGTCCTTGAGCTGCTCGGCGATCGAGGCGATCATGTTGTCCGGGTTCACCTGGAACGGCAGCTCGGTGACGACGATCTGCGTGCCGCCGCGCTCCCCCTCCTCGATGTCGACCACGCCGCGCATGCGGATCGATCCGCGACCTGTGCGGTACGCGTCCTCGATGCCCTGCGATCCGACGATGAGACCGTGAGTGGGGAAGTCCGGTCCCTTGATCCGCTCGATCATCGCCTCGAGGGCGATCTCTTCACTGGCCTCGTAGTTGTCCAACATCCAGTACACACCCTCGGCGAGTTCCCGAAGGTTGTGCGGCGGAACGTTGGTCGCCATGCCGACCGCGATGCCGCCACTACCGTTGGCGAGCAGATTGGGGAAGCGGGCGGGCAGCACGGTCGGCTCGAGGGTGCGGCCGTCGTAGTTCGCGATGAAGTCGACGGTCTCCTCCTCGATGTCCGCGAGCATCTGCATCGCGAGAGGAGTGAGCCGACACTCGGTGTACCGCATGGCCGCCGGGCCGTCGTTGCCGCGGGAACCGAAGTTGCCCTGACCGTCGACGAGCGGGTACCGCATGGACCACGGCTGCGCCATGCGCACGAGGGTGTCGTAGATCGAGCTGTCGCCGTGGGGGTGGTAGTTGCCCATGGTCTCGGCCACCGGTCGAGCCGACTTCACGTATCCGCGATCGGGTCGATATCCGTTGTCGAACATGGCGTACAGCACGCGGCGGTGCACGGGCTTGAGACCGTCGCGCACCTCCGGGAGTGCTCGACCGACGATGACGCTCATCGCGTAGTCGATGTAGCTGTTCTGCATCTCCTGCTGGATGTCGACCAGCTCGATGCGGTCGGACGTGGGTCCGTCGCCGCCGGTGGGGGGCAGGGTGGTGTCTGTCATTGCATTCTCCTAGCGCGGCGCTCGGGGCGCGGAGCGCCTATACGTCGAGGAAACGAACGTCCTTGGCATTACGGGTGATGAAGCTGCGGCGGGCCTCGACGTCCTCACCCATGAGGATGGAGAAGAGTTCGTCGGCGGCGGCAGCGTCGTCCAGAGTCACCTGACGCAGCACGCGCACGCTCGGATCCATCGTGGTCTCCCACAGTTCCTTCGCATTCATCTCGCCCAGGCCTTTGTAGCGCTGGATGCCGTCGTCCTTGTTGATCTTCTTGCCCGACGCCAGGCCGGCCTCGATCAGTCCGTCGCGCTCCCGATCGGAGTAGGCGAACTCGGGATCCGCACCTCGCTGCCACTTGAGCTTGTACAGCGGCGGCATGGCCAGGTAGACGTAGCCGTGCTCCACGAGAGGCCGCATGAAGCGGAACAGCAAGGTGAGCAACAGAGTCGAGATGTGCTGGCCGTCGACGTCGGCGTCGGCCATCAGCACGATCTTGTGATAGCGCAGCTTCGCGATGTCGAACTCGTCGTGGATGCCGGTGCCGAACGCCGTGATGATCGACTGGACCTCGGTGTTCTTGAGGACACGGTCGATGCGGGCCTTCTCGACGTTGATGATCTTGCCGCGCAACGGAAGAATGGCCTGATACATCGAGTCGCGACCGGACTTGGCGGAGCCGCCGGCCGAGTCGCCCTCCACGATGTAGATCTCGCACTTCGACGGATCGTTGGAACGGCAGTCCGCGAGCTTGCCCGGCAGTCCACCGATGTCGGTGGCGCTCTTGCGCCGCACCAGATCTCGCGCACGACGAGCAGCCGTGCGCGCCTGCATCGAGGCGACGGCCTTGGAGATGATGAGCTTGGCCTCGGCGGGATTCGCCTCGAACCAGTGCGTGAGGTGTTCGCCGGCGGCCTTCTGCACGAAGGACTTCACCTCGGTGTTGCCGAGCTTGGTCTTCGTCTGGCCCTCGAACTGCGGCTCACCGACCTTGACGGAGATGATGGCGGCGAGACCCTCGCGGATGTCGTCTCCGGTGAGGATGCCGTCCTTCTCCTTGACGAGCTTCTTCTCGTTGGCGTACTTCTTCACGACGTTGGTCAGCGCGGAGCGGAACCCCTCTTCGTGCGTACCGCCCTCGTGCGTGTTGATCGTGTTGGCGAACGTGTGCACGGACTCCGCGTACGTCGAGTTCCACTGCATCGCGATCTCGAGTTCGTGGCCCGGGCCCTTGGCCGAGAAACCGATGACCGACGGATGCTGCGGCGTCTTCGCACGGTTGATGTAGCGGACGTAGTCCTCGAGACCACCGGGGTAGTGGTAAGTCCGGGTCTTGATCTTGGCCGGTGCTCCCGACGGCTCCTCGGCGTCCGCCTTGGGCGTCTCCGCCAGCTCGCTCTCGGAGGCCTCGTCGGCGATGCGCTCGATGTCCGAGGCGCGCTCGTCGGTGAGGACGATGGTGAGTCCCTTGTTCAGGAACGCCATCTCCTGCAGGCGACGCGCGACCGTGTCGAACTTGAAGACGGTCTCCTCGAAGATGTCCGCGTCCGGCCAGAACGAGATCGCCGTACCCGTGCGCTTCGTCGGCTCGCCCTTGATCAGCTCGCCGGGGACGGATCGCGTGTAGGTCTGCTCCCAGTGGAAGCCGTCGTTGTCGACCTGCGCGAGCAGGGTCGTCGACAGAGCGTTGACCACGGAGATACCCACGCCGTGCAGGCCGCCGGACACCGCGTAGGAGTCGGAGTCGAACTTGCCGCCGGCGTGCAGCTGAGTCATGACGACCTCGATGGTCGGGATGCCCGAGGAGTGCATGCCGACGGGGATACCGCGACCGTCGTCGACGACCCGCACGCCGCCGTCGGCGAGAAGGGTGACCTCCACCGTGGTGGCATGACCTGCCATCGCCTCGTCGACGGAGTTGTCGACGACCTCCCAGATCAGGTGGTGCAGGCCGCGCTCTCCGGTGGAACCGATGTACATACCGGGTCGCTTGCGTACCGCCTCGAGTCCTTCGAGGACGGTGATCGACGACGCGTCGTATTCCTTCGGCTTGTCGCTCTTGCCTGCCTTGGGGTCAGCCACGGTCAGCTGTTCTCCTTCTCGACTACGCTCCCCCGACACTCACCTCGCTCGGTGAGGACGGCAGAGGACCTCGACCCGAAAAAATGCGCTCGGGGACGCATGCCCCTCGCGCTCGGTGGTCTTTACCGGTCCATCGTACCGGTAAAGCGTGGGTCGCGGCTCACGTCGACACCCGAAACGGCCCCTCATTGCGTCGGAGACGGACTTTTCTCGTGTTCCGCGGCTCATTTCGTGGGTACGAGGGCTCCGCGCGTCAGAGATCGAGCGTCAGCCGCTCGCCCGCGGAGCGCGACACACAGATCAGCATGTGATCCTCGCGCTCGTCGTCGGCGAGGCGTCGGTCCCGGTGCTCGGGAGCGCCGGCCAGAACCTTCACCTTGCACGTTCCGCAGAAGCCCTGGCGGCACGAGTACGGCACACCCGGGACGACCTCGCGGATCACGTCGAGTGCCGTCCGGTCCGCCGCGACGTCGAGCACCGTCCCGGACGACGCGAGTTCGACACTGAACGGGGATCCCGCTACGACGGGCGGCGGCGAGAACCGCTCGTAGTGCAGACGCGTCGCCCCCGTCGCCGGGACACCTTCACGCACCAGAGCCAGCATCGGCGGCGGACCACAGCAGTAGACGGATCCGCCGTCCGGCGCGTGGCGGAGAAGATCCGCTGCGGTGGGCAACCCGTCGACGTCGTCGGTCCGGACGGTCACACGCTCCTGGTCCCACGTCGACACCTCGTCGAGGAACGGCATCGACTGCCGTGAGCGTCCGCTGTAGACCAGATGCCAGTCCATGCCGAGGGCACGGGCCCGCCGCACCATCGGGATGATCGCGGTGATGCCGATACCGCCGGCCACGAACAACGCGGATCCGGACGCGTAGAACGGAAAAGCGTTGCGCGGGCCGGTGACCGAGAGTCTGTCTCCCACCTCGAGGGTGTGCATCTCGGCCGAACCGCCGCCGCCGTCCGGTACCAGTCGCACCGCGATCGAGTACGCGTCCTTCTCGAGCGGGTCACCGCACAGCGAGTACTGCCGGCGACGCCCCGAAGGGAGCACGAGGTCGAGGTGGCTGCCCGGATGCCACGGCGGGACGTCCCCGCCGTCGACTCGGCGAAGCGTCAGCCCGACCACGTTCTCGTCCCGGCACAGCGTGAAACGCTCGGAGACCGCCATCGTGTGCGTCCGCGTCTGGACCGGCGCCGCACGCGCCTTGTACTTCGAGTGATCCAGGATGGCGAACAGTTTGTCCAGCCCGTCCGTGATCTGCGCCAGCGACTCGTCCATGCCGCCCTTGCCGAGCAGATCCTCGGGAATCGTCCGGGACGCGCGGTACTCGCGCACGGCCGCCATGGCTCGTGCGAACGTGCGATCGCCCATCAGACCGTGGCGGCCCTCGCCGCCGGGGAGGTGGCGAGGTACGCGACTGCCAACGAGGTGGATCCCTCCTTGGACGGGTGGTAGTCCTTCCGCAGGTACCGCACGGACGCCTTGCCGACGGCCTTGGCGGTGGGGAACAACCCGCGCTGCGTGACGGCCCTGATCTGCTTCAGCGTGTAGCTGCGCTGATCGTCCGTCAGCGTCGGATCGTTCTTCATGAGGAAGCGGAGACCGCGGCCCCACATGACCACGACGGTCGGTGCGACGAGAAGGTAGGTACGCGTGCGGCGGAACCGACGCGTGTCGAAGTACTGCAACACGTCGTAGGCCACGGCGCGGTGCTCCACCTCCTCGGCCCCGTGCCAGCGCACGAGGTCCAGCATGCGGGGATCCACGTCCGCCTCGTCCAGGCCTTTCTCCGTCAGCACCCACATGCCGAGGAACGACGTGAGGTGCTCGATGGCGGCGATCAGGGCCAGGCGCTCGACGAGGCTGTTCTTGGTGTTCGTCGACCTCTTGTCGAGAGCGACCCGGAAGACGTACTCCATCTGCTTCACGTACGGCGCCGGGTCCAGGCCCTGGTCGGCCAGGAACGTGTGGATGCCGGAGTGCGCCTGCGCGTGCATGGCCTCCTGGCCGATGAAGCCGATCACGTCGGCGCGCAGCTTCTCGTCGTGGATCAACGGCAGCGCCTCCTTGAACACGCGCACGAACCACTCCTCGCCCTCGGGGAGGAACAGGTGCATCACGTTCATGAGGTGTGTGGCCAGGGGGTCACCGTCCATGTAGTGCATGCGCATGGACTCCCAGTCGAACGAGACGTTGCGCGCCTGCAGGACGACGGGTCCTGGATCGTCGTTCATCATCGGGTCCTTTCGTGGCTGATCATTCGATCATTCGCCGCAGAGCGCGAGTTCGGATCGGATCCACCGTGACGCTGTCCCCGATCACCACGTCCGGTCGTTTCCCCGTGAAACGCTACGCACCCTCGTGACATCGATCAATGGGCCCGGGGGTTCACCCGTAGGTGTCACGAGGTCCGCGACCCGACACGTGACGGTCGCCCTTCTTCCAACTGGGCGCAGCCGGGCCGGTGATACGGAGCGACGTGACCACACCGTGGCCCACGGACGCGGCGATCTTCGCGAGGATCTGCGACTGCATCAACCGCAACTGGGTCGCCCACGCCGTGGACTCCGCCGACACCGCCAGCACGCCGTCCCGGACGGACACCGGCTCCGCGTGTGCCGCGATGTCCTCACCCACCACCTGGGGCCACCGGCCGAGCACCGTGCCCTCGTCCACCTTCGCCGACCAGCCACGCGACGCGGCGAGCGTCTTCGCAAGCGACCCGAGTGCCTGCGGATCACGGTCGTCGGGCCTCGAGCCGGACCAGGTGCGCGACCGTCGCGGCCGGCGTTGCGTCGACGCGCGACCCTGCCCCACGGCCTTGCCGTTGGCCTTGGCCGCCGCACGCGCGTTCTCGAGCGCACGCCGCGCGATGTCCGCTCCGCGCAGCGGGGGCTCGGCCGGATCGCTGCCGGACGGCGTCTCGTCCGTCATGACTCCTCCTCCACGGGGCTCGTGTCGACATCAGTATCGGACGTGCCTCCGACAGAATCCGACCCGGACACCTCGGTCAGTTCCGATCTGCGTGCACCCTCGGTCTCGTGGGCACGCACGTCCATGCGGCGCGCTCGCAACTCGGGCGGCACGTCCTCGGGCACTGCCGCGGTCACCAACACCTGCTCCGCCGTCACCGCGACCCCCGCCAGGGCGGTCCGCCGCGCACGATCGAGTTCGGCGAAGACGTCGTCGAGGAGGAGCACGGGATCCGAACCCTCGGAACGCAGCAACTCGAAAGCGCCGAGCCGCAGGGACAGTGCGAAGGACCACGACTCGCCGTGACTCGCGAACCCCTTGGCAGGATCGGTTCCGAGTACGAGGTCGAGATCGTCACGATGCGGGCCGACGAGGGTGACACCGCGTTCGATCTCCCGTGTCCGCATCACCGAGAGCTGTTGCAGGAAGGCTGCTTCGAGCACCTCGACGTCGTCCGGTTCCTCCGTTCGATCCAGCGCGAGCATCTCGGGGGGCATGGCGTCGGCGAGACTGCTCCGGTACGCGATGGCCGCAGGCCGCGACGACGGTGCGATCCGGCGGTAGGCGTCGACGACGAAGGGACCGACATCGCGTACCGCGCGCAGCCGGTGCTCCACGATCTCGGCACCGAAGCCGGCGAGCTGCCCGTCCCACACGTCGAGCGTGGCCAACGCGTTCGCGCCGTCGCTCGACGACGATCCGCGTCGCAGAACCCCGCTCGCGCTCTTGAGTAGCGCGGACCTCTGCCGGAGAACGCGGTCGTAATCCGCACGGACAGCGGCCATTCGAGGAGACCGCGCGACGATCAGCTCATCGAGGTAGCGGCGCCGCTCGCTCGGATCGCCGCGCACCATCGCCAGATCCTCGGGTGCGAACAGCACCGTGTTCAGGATGCCCAGCACCTCCCGTGTCCGCCGCACCGGAGAAGTGTTGATGCGAGCGCGATTCGCCCGCCCGTCGTTGATCTCCACGTCGACGGTGAGCTCGCGACCGAGGTTGACGACGGACGCCCGCACGAGAGCGCGTTCCGCACCCGCCCGGATGAGCGGAGCATCGGCCGACACCCGGTGCGACGACAGCGTCGCGACGTACCCCAGTGCCTCGAGAATGTTGGTCTTCCCGTGGCCGTTGGGACCGACGAACACCGTCACCCCCGGCGCGAGATCCACCGAGAGTTGTTGCCAGGAACGAAAATCGACCAGGGTCGCCGAGCGGACGAACACTTAGGCGCCGGTGCTCTCCGTGTTGGGGGCACGCTGCACCGCGTGTCCACCGAACTGGTTGCGCAGCGCGGACACCGCCTTCATGGCGGGCGAATCCACCTGTCGCGACGCGAATCTCGCGAACAGTGCGGCGGAGATGACGGGAGCCGGCACCGAGTGTCGGATCGCCTCCTCGACGGTCCAGCGTCCTTCACCGGAATCCTGTGTGTAGCCGGAGATGTCGGTGAATCCCGGATCTTCCTGCAGAGCCTTCACCAGGAGATCGAGCAACCACGACCGTACGACGGTGCCCTTGGTCCACGCACGCACCACACCGGTGACGTCCTCGATGAGATCCTCCGCGGCGAGGAGCTCGTACCCCTCGGCGTAGGCGTGCATGAGGCCGTACTCGATACCGTTGTGCACCATCTTCGCGTAGTGACCCGCGCCCACCGGGCCGGCGTGGACGAAGCCGTCCGCCCGCTCGCCCTCGGGACGCAACGCATCGAACACGGGCATGGCGCGCTCGACGTCCGCAGCAGCACCGCCGACCATGAGGCCGTACCCGTTCTCCAGGCCCCAGACGCCGCCCGAGACGCCGGCGTCGACATAGCCGATGCCCTTCGCGGACAACAGTTCCGCGTGCACCGCGTCATCGGTGAAGCGCGAGTTGCCGCCGTCGATCACGAGGTCGCCCTCGGACAGCACGCCGGCCAGAGTGGTGACGGTGTCGCGTGTGACGGGGCCGGACGGCACCATCACCCAGACGATGCGGGGAGCGGGGAGCGCGGCGGCGAGGGCCTCGAGCGACTCGACGTCGGTGACCTCCGGCCGCGGATCGTAACCGGTGACCTCGATGTCGTGGCGCCGCAGGCGCTCACGCATGTTGAAGCCCATCTTGCCGAGACCGACCAACCCGATGTTCATGCGTGGCTTCCTTTCGATGGACCTGCGCCGGTGCCTCGCGAGCGACTCAGCCCGGAAGGCGTACCGGCATGAGCAGGTACGTGTACGCACTCTTCGGTGCGCTGAACGTTCCGGTCTCGTCCGGCTCGAGCTCGTCCTCACCCGCCGGGCGCAGCACTGCGGGCCGGCTCGGTGTGGTGAACCCGAAGGACACCCGCTCGGAGTGCAGCGAGTTGAGACCGTCGATGAGATACCCGGGATTGAACGCGATCACCAGGGGCTCGCCCTGGAAGTTCGCCTCGATCGACTCCTCGGCCCGGCCTGCATCGTCGCCGCCGGCGGACAGAGTGACCGTGTCGGCCGAGAACTCGAGGCGGACCTGCGCCCCACGCTCGGCGAGCAGAGCGACACGCTTGATGGCCTCGAGGAGGGGAGCGATGGGCACGCTGGCGACCGCGGTGTGCTCGGACGGCAGCAACTGCCGGAACTTCGGGAACTCTGCGTCGAGCAGACGGGTGGTGGTGCGGCGGCCGTCGCTGACGATGCCCAGGAGGCCGTCGTTGCCGATGTGCGATGCGGAGCCCAGAGCGAGCTCGACGCCCGACTCCGCGCCGCCACCAATGCTTTTCGCGGACTCGGACAGGGTCTTGGCGGGGATGAGCACCGCGGCGGCCGTGCCGGGTGCGGCCGGAGTCCAGTCGAGTTCGCGCACGGCGAGACGGAACCGGTCGGTAGCGGCGAGCACCACGGAGTCGCCGTCGATCTCCATGCGGATACCGGTGAGCATCGGGAGCGTGTCGTCACGGCCCGCGGCGATGGCCACCTGGCTGATGGCCTCGGCGAACACGTCGACCGGGACGGTGCCCGTCTGCGACGGCAGTTCGGGGAGTTGCGGGTAGTCCTCCACCGGCATCGTGGGAAGCGAGAACTTGGCACTGCCGCACGTGATGAGCACCTTGGTCCCGTCGACCGAGACGTCGACCGGCTTGTTCGGCAGCGAGCGCGTGATGTCAGCGAGCAGCTTGCCCGACACGAGCACCTGGCCTCCGCCGGCGACCTCCACGGGAACGCGTACCTGGGCCGACACCTCGTAGTCGAAGCCGGAGACCGTCAGTCCGGAGTCGTCGACCGACAGCAGCACACCGCCGAGGACGGGAACCGCGGGACGGGACGGGAGTGATCGCGCCACCCAGGCCACCGAATCGGAGAAATCTTCTCGAGCAACTCGAAACTTCACACTGCCAAGCTCCATCGCCCGGTTGATCCTCTCGCTGACCTGCTCCACACGAGTCGGTGGGCAAACCACACCGTATGCCCTCGAGCGCGTGCTGAAAAGTCGGGGTTGGTCTCGATCCGAGGCCTCAGAGGCGGTTGTGAATGGATCCGTCCCCACCCTGTTTTCAAAGAGAAGTTCCTAGGAAGAAATACAAGCAGTAGTCATAGGTCCTGTGGAATCTGTGGACCGACCCTGTCCGGTGCTGGTGGCACGGCGTGGCGGCTCGAGGATGAACCCGGGCATCACGACGGGCTCGGTGCGGGTCACATGTGGACGGACGGTGGACTCGGTGCGAACTACAGATTTCATCCCCGGGGTATCCACGTTATTCACACAGTTGTCCACAGGTGTGTATCGAGCAGAATCGGCCCGGATACCGGCCGAACTCGTCTCCCTTCGGGGCTCCGTACCGACGAGAACGGCCGCCCGCATCGCCGCGGGGGCGAGTCGAACGGCCGTGGACACTCGGAGGGGTCAGCGCTTGGAGCGCTGCTTCACGCGAGCGGTGAGCTCCTGCACCTGGTTGTACGTACGGTGCCGCTCGGCCATCTCCTTGCGGATCTTCTTGTCGGCGTACATGACGGTGGTGTGGTCACGGCCGAACGTCTGACCGATCTTGGGCAGCGACAGATCGGTCAGCTCGCGGCACAGATACATCGCGATCTGTCGCGCCTGCGCCAGCGCGCGGGCCTTGCCGGGGCCGCACAGTTCCTCGATCGAGGTGTCGAAGTACTCCGCGGTGACGGCCATGATCGTCGCCGCCGTGATCTCCAGTCCCGTCGAGTCCGGCATCAGATCTCGGAGAACGGCCTCGGCGAGCGCGGTGTCCAGGTTGTGCCCGTTGAGCGACGCGAAGGCCGTGACTCGGATGAGCGCGCCCTCGAGCTCACGGATGTTCCGCTCGATCCGGCTCGCGATGAGTTCGAGCACCTCGTGGGGCACGTCGAGGCGGTCCATCTGCGCCTTCTTGCTCAGGATCGCGATACGCGTCTCGAGCTCGGGCGGTTGCACGTCGGTGATGAGGCCCCACTCGAAGCGGGTGCGCAGTCGTTCCTCGAGGGTCGCGAGCTGCTTGGGCGGCCGATCGGAGGAGACCACGATCTGTTTGTTCGCGTTGTGCAGCGTGTTGAAGGTGTGGAAGAACTCCTCCTGGATACCTTCCTTGCCCTCGATGAACTGGATGTCGTCGACCAGCAGGACGTCCGTCTCGCGGTAGCGGCGCTTGAACGCCACCTTGCGGTCGTCTCGAAGGCTGTTGATGAAGTCGTTGGTGAACTCCTCGGTGGACACGTACTTCACACGCATGCCGGGAAACAGACGTTGGGCGTAGTGGCCGGCGGCGTGCAGCAGGTGCGTCTTCCCCAGTCCGGACGCACCCCAGACGAACAGCGGGTTGTACGCCCGCGCCGGAGCCTCCGCGATGGCGACGGCGGCCGCGTGGGCGAACCGGTTGGAGGCGCCGATGACGAAGGTGTCGAACGTGTACTTCGCGTTGAGGCTGGTGCTGCCCGTCGGAGTGGACGTCGAGCGCGGCGGCACCGTGTACGAGGTGGGCCACGAGTTCTGGACGCTGGTCAGAGCGTCCCGATCGTCGTCGACCTCCTCGTGATCGCCGTAGTCACTGCTCTCGGAGTCGGACGGCTCGCCCGCGGTGGACTCGGTGAGCAGGCGCCGGCGATACACGGGTGCACTGTGTGCGGTGTCGGGGCGACGTTCGGTGTCGACGGGCGTGGGAACGTCCGAGAGGTCGGCGTCGGCTCCGGGCGCCAGCCGGACACCGAGTCCCTCGACCGGGCGGTCGAGGTGGCGACCGAGGGCCGCGAGGATGGGTTCACGCAGACCGCGCTCGACCGCCTCCTGCGCGATCGGCGACGGAACCGAGAGCAGAGCGAAACCTTGCGCCAGAGTGATGGGGCGGACGAGAGCGAGCCACGCCTTCTGGGCGCGAGACAGGGAGGACCCCGAATTCGACTCCGCCGTGAGCTCGGCGACGACGCTCGGCCATACAGCGGCCAAGACGTCCGGATCGTCCTCCACGGTGCCTCCCCAGGGCCGTGGCGTGACCGCGGCCGTCGATGATGCTGCGGTGCCTCGAGGGCCCCGCCGACGACACGAATATGCCACCCGACCTGTGTTTCCACATAATTATCCACAGCTGTGGACAAACGACACCGGTGTAGCTCGACGGCATCTCGCACGGAGACGGCCCGGAGCAGCGGCGTTCTGACCTGCGGCGATGCAGAGCCTTGGTGAGAGATCCCCACCGACGGGGCGAGACGTCGTCACCCGCACAGCGAAGTTAGCAGGCTCGTCGGCGCACAACAAGACGAACGGTCCTCTCCTGCCGCCGCGAGGTCGTCGTCGTGCTCGAGGCGTGTCATCGTGACAGGAGCACCGTCCCCGGGGTAGCGCGGTTTGACCTCGTTCGACGCCGTCAGTACCCTCGAACGGTCACCCGCGACATGCGTGGATCGGTCCTGCCGTTCTCCTGCGCGAGTGGCCACCGAACTCGAGTTCGCCGAACTCGCGACCATCAGCACACCACCGGCAGTCCTCGGGACTGCCGATATCTCGAGGAGTACCACCGTGGCCAAGGGCAAGCGGACGTTCCAGCCGAACAACCGTCGTCGTGCACGCGTGCACGGTTTCCGTCTGCGCATGCGCACGCGTGCCGGTCGCGCGATCGTGTCGGCTCGTCGCGGCAAGGGCCGCGCGTCGCTGACCGCCTGATTTCCCGGTAACCGGAACGCTCGGGTGTTACCTGAGCAGCATCGGCTGCACCAGTCGTCGGATTTCCAGGCGACGGTGCGCCGCGGCCGCCGTACAGGACGCCACGACATCGTCGTGCACCTGAGGTTCCGGGGGGACGAGAACGCTCTCGTCTCTTCCGGACACCCGCGTTTCGGGCTCGTGGTCAGTAAAGCAGTGGGGCCGGCGGCGACTCGACACAGAGTCGCACGCCGGCTTCGTCATATCTGCAGCTCGATGCTTCCTCTCGTCGAGTCGGATGTCGACGTGGTCGTGCGGGCACTGCCCGGCGCAGCGACCGCGGCGTCCTCCGAACTCGAACGCCAGCTGGCGTCGGGTCTGCGACGACTCGGAGCGATGCGCGCGATGAACTCCTCTCACCCGGTTCCCGCCGAGCGCCCCCGCGCCCTCGGCCGGTCCGAGACGTGATGACGGAGTCCGCGAATCCGGTCCCGGTCGAGCCTGCGTCCGACCGGAGCCTCCTGCGTCGGCTGATGTCTCTCCCGGCCCGATCGGTCATCCTCCTCATCGAGGGGTACCGGTCCTACATCTCCCCTCTTCGCCTTCCGACGTGCCGATTCACGCCGACGTGCAGTGAGTACTCCGTGGAGGCGCTCCGCACCCGTGGGTTCGTCGTCGGTGCCGTTCTGGCGGTCGTCCGCCTCCTGAAGTGCGCGCCCTGGCACCCTGGTGGGTGGGATCCCGTTCCACCCCCGCGTCGTCTCCGGGGTGGTGCCGACGCGGTGCCCACCGACACCGACCACGCTTGCCCGCAGTCTCGTGACCCCGTGAGGGTGAACCAACAGAGGAGTACATAGAGCCGTGCTCGACTTCATCTACTACCCGGTATCCGGAATTCTCTGGGTCTGGCACAAAGTGTTCGGCGCCGTGCTCGGCGCGGACAGCGGTTTCGCCTGGGCGCTGTCCGTGGTGTTCCTCGTGTTCACACTGCGTCTGATCCTCTACAAGCCCTTCGTCAAGCAGGTGCGGACGACGCGCCAGATGCAGGAACTTCAGCCGCAGATCAAGGCTCTGCAGAAGAAGTACGGCAAGGACCGTCAGAAGCTGGCCGTGGAGATGCAGAAGCTCCAGAAGGAGCACGGCTTCAACCCGATCATGGGTTGCCTCCCCGTGCTCGCACAGGCGCCGGTGTTCATCGGCCTGTTCCACGTGCTCCGGTCGTTCAACCGCACCGGCACCGGAATCGGGCAGCTGGGTCTGAGCCCGGAGGTCAACGCCGAGACTCCGAACTACTTCTTCAGCGTCGAGGACGTCCAGTCCTTCCTGTCGGCACGGCTGTTCGGTGCGCCCATCTCGGCGGCCATCACGTCACCCGAGTCGCAGCTGCGCGCGTTCGAGCCGTTCGGCGGCATCCCGTCGATCGGTCCGATCCTCGCCGTCTCGATCCCGCTGATGATCATCGCCAGCATCGCGACCCACCTGAACTCGCGCGCGTCGGTGGCGCGTCAGAGCGAGGCAGCTGCGGCCAACCCGCAGTCCGCGATCATGAACAAGCTCGCTCTGTACGTGTTCCCGCTCGGCGTGCTCGTCGGTGGCCCGTTCCTCCCCGTGGCCATCCTCCTGTACTGGGTGAGCAACAACGTGTGGACCTACGCGCAGCAGCACCTCGTCTTCGGTCGCATCGACAAGGAAGAGGCGGCGAAGAAGGAAGCCGCTCTGGAGCGCCGGAACGAGAACGCTCCGAAGCCCGGTGCGCGCCCTGACGCTCTGAAGAAGAAGCCGGCACCGGGAGCCAAGCCCACCCGCGCCGTCGCGGCAGAATCGACCACGGACACCGGTAGTGACACGGCGTCATCGGAGTCGAACCCCACACCGGGCACCGCGGCCACCAACGGCGCCACCACTCCTCGGAAGAAGAAGACTCCTCCCGGCAAGGTGCGACCCAAGCAGCAGAAGCGCCGCTGATCCGGCCGTCGTGACCCTGCCGGTCCGCCCGCGGACCAGAACCACGTGAAGTGATACGAGTGCGAACGGAA
The DNA here is from genome assembly GCF_019836065.1 of Rhodococcus sp. BP-332. Lineage (NCBI taxonomy): Bacteria > Bacillati > Actinomycetota > Actinomycetes > Mycobacteriales > Nocardiaceae > Rhodococcus > Rhodococcus sp. BP-332. The sequence goes on along the minus strand of NZ_JABUEC010000002.1, from coordinate 1,053,784 downwards.
ATGGACGACAACGTGACCATCGATTCGAAGACGGACGAGCAGAGCACACCCGAGGTCGAGGCCTCGGCAGACGACACCGTGGTGGCCGCTGCTCCCGTGACCCCGGAATCAGACACAGAGGCGGACGAGCCCGAGGGTGACGCCGAGGACTACCTCGTCGAAGAGGGCGAGATCGCGGGCGACTACCTGGAGCAGTTGCTCGACGTCCTCGACTTCGACGGCGACATCGACCTCGACGTGGAGGGTGACCGTGCAGTCGTCAGCATCGACGGCGGCAAGGATCTCAACAAGCTGGTCGGTCGCAAGGGTGAGGTACTCGACGCACTGCAGGAACTGACGCGTCTCGCTGTGCAGCAGTCGACGGGCGACCGCAGCAAGCTGATGCTCGATGTGGCCGGATGGCGTGCGGGCCGCCGCGAGGAGTTGACGCGACTGGGAACCGAGGCCGCTGAGCGCGTCGCGGCGTCCGGTGACAGCGAACCTCTGGAGCCGATGACCCCGTTCGAGCGCAAGATCGTGCACGACGCTGTGGCGACGATCGCCGGTGTGACGAGTGAGAGTGACGGCGTCGAGCCGAATCGACACGTGGTCGTCGTCAAGGAGTGATCTGACGACGGAGTCGACAAGGGGCGCGGTCCACGGACCGCGCCCCTTTCTCGTGCCCGGGGTCGGACGACGTCTCGGCGGGTGAGGAATGTCTGCGGTCGTCACTAGACTGCCTCCAGCGCGTGGCGCCCGGCGTCAGCAGAATTACACGAGTGTGGTTCACGACCACTCAGGACGACGCGAGAGGATGTTTCACGTGGAACATGAGGAAGAGTCCGCGACTCCAGCGTGGGTCGACGATGCCATCGTTCGAGTGTTCGGTGACCGTGCCGACACGGCTCGGGCGTACTACGACTCCCTGAAGGGTGACGGTGTCGTCAGAGGATTGATCGGTCCGCGCGAGGTCCCTCGGCTGTGGGAGCGCCATCTCCTGAATTGCGCTGTGGTCGGAGAACTCATCCCCGAGGGCGCCAGCGTGGTCGACGTCGGCAGTGGCGCCGGGCTGCCAGGGATCCCGCTCGCGATCGCCCGACCGGATCTGTCCGTGTTCCTCGTCGAGCCGCTCCTACGCCGCACGGTGTATCTCGCAGAGATCGTGGAGCAACTCGGTCTCGACGTGACGGTGGTGCGCGGACGGGCCGAGCAGCCGGGCGTCATCAAAGAAGCCGGCGGTTGTGACATCGTCACGTCGCGTGCGGTTGCCCCGTTGGAGAAGTTGGCGCGCTGGTCCCTGCCCCTCGTGCACGAGGGCGGCGTGATGCTCGCCTTGAAGGGCAGCACGGCGCAGGAGGAGATCGATCGCGACTCCGGGACGCTCACGCGGATAGGCGCGAAGAACTTCCAGGTGTTGCAGTGTGGTGAGGGCGTCGTTCCCACACCGACTATCGTTGTACGCGCGGAGCGCGCTGTGCGTGGTAACCGCGTCCCCAAGTTCTCCGCCGGCTCACGCTGACGTCTGCGTGGATCGATCGTTGTCGAAGGAGCAAGTCATGTCGGGTGAATCCGAAGCCGCTGTTTCACGTGAAACACCCGCCGTCGACGTTTCACGTGAAACACGATCGGCATCGGAGTCCTACGGCTACTCCCCCATCACGTCGGACGACACCCCCATCGGTGCGGCGGCGCAGCGCGCGAGCCAGGTTCTGCACAAGAGCGGCGTCGCTCTGCCGCGACCTCCGGTTCGGAGAGTGCTGACGATCGCCAACCAGAAGGGCGGCGTCGGCAAGACGACGACGGCGGTGAACATCGCCGCGGCACTCGCTGTGCAAGGACTGTCTGTTCTGGTCGTCGATCTGGATCCCCAGGGCAATGCGTCCACGGCTCTCGGCGCCGTCCACACGTCGGGCACCCCGTCCAGCTACGAGCTGCTCCTCGGTGAGATCACCGCCGTGGAGGCCATTCAACGCAGCCCGAGGAACGATCGCCTGATGTGCATCCCGGCGACGATCGATCTGGCAGGCGCCGAGATCGAGCTGGTCTCCATGGTGGCTCGCGAAGGTCGACTCAAGACCGCGTTGTCCAGCGCGGCGCTCGACGATCTGCAGATCGACTTCGTCCTCATCGACTGCCCGCCGTCGCTCGGACTCCTGACCGTCAACGCGATGGTCGCGGCAACGGAGGTGCTCATCCCCATCCAGTGCGAGTACTACGCACTGGAAGGCGTCGGTCAGCTGCTGCGCAACATCGAGTTGGTCCAGGCGCACCTCAATCCGCGTCTGCACGTGTCCACCGTGATCCTCACGATGTACGACGGCCGAACCAAGCTCGCCGACCAGGTGGCCGACGAGGTGCGCAAGCACTTCGGTGATGCCGTACTCAAGTCGGTGATTCCTCGCAGCGTGAAGGTCTCCGAAGCTCCCGGATACGGAATGACCGTCTTGGACTACGACCCGGGTTCACGTGGCGCCATGTCCTATCTCGACGCGGGGCGTGAGATGGCAGCGCGGAGCGCGAGCATGAACGCAGCAACGGAGGGAACGGCATGAGTTCGACCAAGAAGGGCGGTCTCGGCCGCGGTCTGGCGGCTCTCATACCGACATCCCCCGGTCAGAGTTCCGGCCTGGGATCGGCGGCCGCGGACGTCGTCATCGGTGGCGAGTCCCGCACGGCGACGGCTCCGTCCCCCACTCCGCCGTCCATCGTGGAGGACGACCTCTCGCCCGCCGGCGCGGTCTATCGGGAGATCGCACCCAGCAAGATCGAACCGAATCCGAAGCAGCCGCGCTCGGTGTTCGAGCAGGAAGCGCTCGACGAACTGGTGCACTCGATCCGCGAGTTCGGCCTCATGCAGCCGATCGTGGTCCGCCAGATCGGCGACGAGCGCTACCAGTTGGTCATGGGTGAGCGCCGATGGCGGGCGAGCCAGGAAGCCGGACTCGACGCGATTCCGGCGATCGTGCGCGAGACAGCCGACGACACGCTCCTCCGCGACGCGCTCCTCGAGAACATTCATCGGGTCCAGCTGAACCCACTCGAAGAGGCGGCTGCGTACCAGCAGCTCCTCGAGGAGTTCGACGTGACGCACGATCAGCTCGCTGCGCGGCTGGGTCGATCACGCCCCGTCATCACGAACATGATCAGGCTTCTACGGCTCCCCATTCCCGTACAGAGACGCGTGGCGGCGGGCGTTCTGTCCGCCGGTCACGCTCGAGCACTGTTGTCGCTCGAGGCGGGCGCCGCGGCACAGGAGGAGTTGGCGGCACGCATCGTGGCCGAGGGCATGTCGGTGCGAGCCACCGAAGAGGCGGTGACTCTCGCGAATCGGGAGGACCCGGCTGCGCCGGCCCCGGCTCCGAAACGCAAGCCGATCCAGATGCCGGGTCTGCAGGACGTCGCGGAGCGGCTCTCCGAATCGTTCGACACCCGTGTCACCGTGAGCCTCGGCAAGCGTAAAGGCAAGATCGTGGTCGAGTTCGGCTCCGTGGACGACCTTCAGCGCATCGTGGAGATGATGGAACGCCAGAAGTCGTCGTGACCGCGTCGATCGCGGGTACGGCCACCCATGCTCTTTTCGTCACTGTGACGTAACTTCGGCATCGAAACCGAAAGTCAGTGCACTGCTTCGACTTTCGTCTGGCAGGCGACGTGGTGTCCTCGGGAGAGGCCTATCGCTTATCCTGAAGGGGCACACACAGTCGCGGAGGCTCGTCGCCGCCGCGAGTCGGGGTACGGAGGCTGAGTCAACGCGTGTCGATCGTCGTCTCCACACTCACCCTCGGCGGATTCGATGCGCTGCCGGCACACGACCGCCAGTGCGTCTTCTGGACCATGGATCCCGCGGCCCCCTCCACGGCAACTCTCGTCGACACCGAATTCGAGAAGGAAGCGTGGCTGTCGATGGTCATGCTCGAGTGGGGTCCGTGCGGACAGGTCGCCACCGATGTCGCGGGCGCCGATGTACCGGCATCCTCCGACTCGGTGGGGTGCGCTCTGTACGCACCTCCCGGCGCCGTGCCCCGAGTCGCGCACTTCCCCACCGCACCGGTCAGCCCGGATGCAGTCCTGTTGACGTCGCTCTACTCACCGCTGTCCGCGGAGGACGGTGACGGAATTCGGGACACGCTCCTGCACGCAGTGGTGCGCGATCTCGTCAACCGTGGTGTGCGAGCTCTCGAGGCGTTCGGAGTCCGGCTCGAGGATTCCGAGGTCGACGAACGCCGGTCCCTCATCGACACCCCGCCGTGCGGGGAGGCGACCTGCATGATCGACGCCGACTTCCTCGAGAAGTACGGCTTCGAGGTCGTGGCTCCGCATCACCGGTTCCCGCGGCTCCGGTTGGAGCTCGATCGGGACCACGGGTGGAAGGAAGACGTGGAGGCTGCGCTCGAGCGGTTGCTGGAGGCTGCAGCACTCACCGTGGTGGAAGCCGATGCTCGCGTGCCCGTCGGGGCTCGCTGAGCGACGTCCGGCCGGCCGGACGGAGGAGTGTCAGGCGCCCTCGGCGACAGACAGCTCGTAGGCGAGCAGCTCGGCGAAGGTGAACGTTCCCGTCGGCTGATCGTCCTGGCCGAGGAGATACAGGCGCTTCACCGCGACGAGGACGGCCTCCGCGATGATGTCGCGCATCCGCGGATCGGCGAGCACCTCGACGTCCTCGTGGCTGGTGAGGTAACCCAGCTCGAGCTGCACGGTCGGCATGTTGGTCAGACGCAGCAGGTCCCACGTGCGACCGTGACTCCGGCAGTCCTGCAACGAGGTCCGTGCCACGATCTCACGCTGGATGTAGCTGGTGAGCACCTGACCGATGAGCGACGCGGAGCCGTGTGAATTGCCGAAGTGGAAGCTGGCCACACCGTGCGCCACCGGCGACGGGTAGCTGCTGCAGCGCAGCGAGATCATGAGGTCGGCGCCGATACCGTTGGCGGTCTCGGCACGCTCAGCCGTGCTGGGATCCGCGGACCGGGCACGCGACAGGTACGTCTCCATACCGGTCGCCGCCATGCGCCCCTCGAGCCGCCCGGCGAGATCCCACAGGATCGCCTCCTCGGTCAGCGGACCGTCGGGGGTCTGGACGACCATGCCGGAGTTCACGCCACCCAGTCCCGGGTCGATCACGATGCGCTTGCCCGTCAGCTGCGGTCCCGACCGACGGACGAGCTCCTCCTCGGAGATCGCGTGCGGCGATCCGCCGGTGACCCTGGTGCCGAGCAGGTCGAGGGCACGCAGGGTGGCGGGTCCACAGATGCCGTCGGGCGACAGTCCGATCTCGCTCTGGAAGGACGACAGACCCTCGTGCGTCTCGCCACCGAAGTAGCCGTCGACCCGTCCGTTGTAGAACCCCAGGTCCTGCAGGCGACGCTGCAGGGTGGCGACGTCGTCGCCGTACAGCGGAGCGGAGAGCTGGTAGATCAGGGTGCGGGCGCCGAGTCGGAAGGATGCCTCCTTCACCGAGCGGTACGTGGCGGTGTCGACCTCGCCGGTGACCAGGAGACCGCGCTGCTGTTGGAACGCGCGGACGGCTTCGTCGAGAGCGGCGTCGAACAGGACGTCCGGCTCCGCCCAGGCAGTGTCGCCGTCCACCGCGGCCGAGGGAGGCAGGAAGCCGAGACCCGAGAGGATGTCCCGGACCTCCGCGACGGCTGGACCTCGATCGCCGTGGCGGAGTGGCTTCATACTGTCGTCGACCCTTCTTCGTGACCGGTCGCAACGGCGACCGGCGGTACACGTCCCCGGTGGGTGTTCCTGATGGACGATTGTCTCAGAAGATCATGCTCCTCCCACAATCGTCCCGGCCGCAGAACGCACACACGCCCGGCGTGTCATGGACAGGCCGGGCGTGCGGTGGTGCGGGAATGTCAGGTCAGGCGAGGACGCCGTCCAGGTCGCGCAGCAGCGCGGCCTTGCCCTTGGCTCCGACGATGGTCTTCACGGGCTCACCGTTCTGGAACAGGATCATGGTGGGGATGGACATCACCTTGAAGTCACGCGCTGCCTGCGGATTCGCGTCGATGTCGAGCTTGGCGACGGTGATCTTGTCCGCGTGCTCTCCGGCGATCTCCTCGAGCACCGGTGCGACCATCTTGCACGGTCCGCACCACGTCGCCCAGAAGTCGACCAGGACGGGCTTCTCGCTCTGCAGGACCTCGGTGGCGAAGGTGTCGTCACTGATGGTGACGGTGTTCTTGTCGGTCATGTTCTCGTGCCTCTCGTGTGCCGGACGTAGCGGGATGGACGGTGCTCAGACACTCACGACGTCGACGTCGCGGTCGGCGTTCTCGAGCGTGTTCTCGGTGATGTCGCCCTGGTCGGCGAGCCAGCGCTCGGCGTCGATGGACGCGGCGCAGCCGGTACCGGCCGCGGTGATGGCCTGCTGGTAGACGTGATCCACCAGGTCGCCGGCCGCGAAGACACCGTCGATGGAGGTGGACGTGGTGGGCGCCTGAACCACCACGTAGCCCGCCTCGTCGAGCTCGACCTGTCCGCGGACGAGCTCGGAGCGGGGGTCGTGGCCGATGGCGACGAACACGCCGGTGACATCGAGGACGCGCTCCTCACCGGAGCGGGTGTCGCGGATCTTCAGACCCGTCACGCCGGACTCACCCTGTACCTCGACCACATCGGCGTTGGTGACGAACGTGATCTTCTCGTTCTCCTTGGCGCGCTCGAGCATGATGCGCGACGCACGGAACTCCTCGCGGCGGTGCACGATGGTGACCGAGCGCGCGAAACGGGTGAGGAAGGTGGCCTCCTCCATGGCGGAGTCGCCACCACCGATGACGGCGATGTCCTGGTCGCGGAAGAAGAAGCCGTCGCATGTCGCACACGCGGAGACGCCGCGGCCGAGCAGCGTCTGCTCTCCGGGAACACCGAGGTAGCGTGCGGCGGCACCCATGGCCAGGATGATCGCGCGGGCACGGTACTCGGTGCCGTCGACGGTCACGGTCTTGACGTCACCGGTCAGTGACAGCTCCTCGACGTCCTCGGTGCGGATGTCGGCGCCGAATCGCATGGCCTGCTCGCGCATCTGCTCCATGAGGTCGGGGCCCATGATGCCGTCACGGAAGCCGGGGAAGTTCTCCACCTCGGTCGTGGTCATCAGCGCGCCGCCGAACTGGGTGCCCTCGAACACCAGGGGCTTCAGCTCCGCGCGAGCGGCGTACACCGCAGCGGTGTAGCCGGCGGGACCGGACCCGACGATGATCAGGTCGTGGATGTCCGAAGTAGTCATCTTCGCCTTCCGAGATCGTGTGTGGAACCAGGGTCGGCGCTCCAGCGCTCGCCCTCTGATGCCCTCAACACTAGGTCAGGAGACGTTGTTCCCTCACTCGAGGCAGGCGGCCCGAGGCGACGGCACCGGGCGTGTCAGCCGATCTCCGCGCGCGAGACCGTGTCCGGATCGTCCGGACCGCAGGAGTCGCCCACAGCGACCGCGACGAGCGAACCGGGCGTGGTCCCGGCCGTGACGAGAAGGGTCGCCTCGATGCCGTCCAAGGTGACCGGGCCGGATCCGACCACCGTGGCCGACGCCGGGATGCCGTTGGCCTCGAGGCAACCGGCCAGCACGGCGGCATCGACGAAGCGGCCTCGATCGACCGACCCGACGACGGACAACACCGTGCGGTCGTCGAGTGGCCGGGCCGAGGCGATCACCTGATCACCGCCCCCGACCGTCTCGATGGACGCGAGTGCCAGGCCCGCACCGGCCCCCACCAGCGCGACGATCGCCGCGGCCGCCGCGATGATCGGGATCCGAGTGCGTCGGCCCGAGCGTCGTGCCGCCAACTCGTCCCGCGGTACTCCGGTGAGCGCGCCCTGCAGTCGCGCGGCGACGTCGGGCGGCATCGTGACACCGGCGGTGAGATCGGTGCCCCGTGCGCGCACCATGTCGACGACGGCGTCCAGGTCGGCCAGACGGGCCGCTGCCTCGGGATCGGTCTCGACGCGCTGGCGGATGCGGGCGGCCTCGTCCTCCGGGAGCAGGCCCGCGTGCAGGTCGGCGAGGAGGTCGGGAGTGAGGGGAGCGCGGTCGGTCACGGACACGTCACCGCCTCGTCTGTCGCCATGACAGATTGGACGCCCGCGGCGGGTCCCCGGTTCCCCTCACTCGTCCGAGTTCTGCACACGGACGGAGGCGAGGACGACGGCGAGCTTCTGACGGCCCCGGGCGCAACGGCTCTTGATCGTGCCGACGGGAACCCCGAGCGCCGCGGCGGCATCGGCGACGGAGTACCCCTCCATGTCGACGGCGACGATCGCGGCGCGCTGGTCGGGAGGGAGTGAGAACAGTGCCTTCTCGACGACGAGGGAGAGATCGACGTCGGCGTAGCGGTCGAAGGGATCGCGTGGCTCGCGGGTCTCCTCCCCGAGCGGCACGGTGGGTCGGACGCGATTGCGGCGGATGCGGTCGAGGCACGCGTTGACGACGATCCGGTGCAGCCAACTGCGGACGGCGGCGTCCGCACGGAACGAGGCGGCGGTGCGGTGCGCGGACAGCAGCGCCTCCTGGAGGGAGTCCGCCGCGTCCTCCGCGGAGTAGCTGGCCCTCCGTGCCGTGAGCCAGAGATGGTCCTGGTGGCGCCGTACGAGCACGGCGAAAGCCGTCGCGTCCCCCGCGATGTGCGCCGCGAGCAGCTCGCCGTCCGTGGCCTCACCACCCGCGACTCCCCCGATTTGTCGCACCCGCGGAGGCTAGCCCAGAAACGAACCGTCCGAGCTGGTCACGAAATCTGTTGTGACAGCGCACGACACGCGGCGATCAGGATGCTGCGGAGACCCCGATGTCCGCGATGGTGCTCTGGTTGCCGCCACCGGCTGTGCTGAGATCCGTGATCCAGAACAGCACGTACCGGACGGGTCCGTCGGGTGTGACGGCGATGTCGGTGAGGCCGTTGCCGAGCGTCGCGGACCCGATCACCTGGGTCTCGTCCAGGCTGGGTGTCGCGCTGGTGGCCGACCGGATCTCGACGACCGTGCCGGGCGACGGCGAGTTCACGTAGACGCTGGCGGGAGTGGTCTCCTGGTCGAGCGTCGCCATGATGCCGACGCCGGACTTGAGGGACGGGAACGGGTTGAAGTACGAGTCCGTCTCCCACACCGTCCCCGCGTCGTTGTCGGCCACGTTGTCGACGGTGCCCGGGTTGTCCGGGGTGCCCTGCGGCGAGAAGACGTCGACGGACGACAGAGCGACGGGCACGGTGGTCGGCGCGGGTGCCGCCTCTCCGGGCGCGGCCGGAGCCGACGCGGACGTCGTGAGCCCGAAGTTCTGCTCGGTGAGAGGTTCGTCGGAACCGCCGCCGGCGAACAGGTTGGCGAGCCACCAGCCGACGAGGCCGAGCACCACGACAGTGAGGACTCCGAGGCCCACCAACGCGGCGACCATGACGTTGGAGCGGTCCGCGGGCGGCTCGTCGTCGGGGTCGGCGAGTGCGTGACCGGTCGATCCGGGCGGCCGTTGACCCAGCCGCAGTGCGGGGATCATCTCGGTCTTCTCGTTGACCACCGCGGCCTGGCCGAGGATGTGCTGCACGGTGGCGGCGGTCCGGATGCCGCTGTTCTGCTCGAGGGCACGCACGGCGACGGCGGAGATCTCGAACGGTACGTCGGGGCGGATGTCGCGGGGCTCGACGGCCGCACCGGACGCCGTGCGATCGGCGATGCGCATCCCGCCGACGGTCGCGGGGCCCGACGGGTCGCACAGGGGCCACCGCGCGGTGATCAGGGCGTAGAGCATCGCGCCCAGTCCGCGTACGTCGGAGCCGGGATCGGCATCACCGAAGGTGGCCGGGAACGCGAGAACGGCGTCACCCTTGATGCTGATGCGCACACGGTCCGGGTGGTCGATGGACAGTGCGCCGCCGCCGCGATGGGCGGCCTCGGCCGCAGCGGCCAGCGACTTGATGGCGTTGGCGGCGCCCAGGGGCGACGGTTCCGTGTCGGCCATCTCGCGCAGGGATCGTCCGCGAGTCCACTCCGCGACGACGATGCCGCCCGAGCTGCCGCGGACGACGTCGAGGACGCGGGCGAGGCCGGGCGAGTTGATCCGGCCCAGGCGCAGAGTCCGGGACAGCACGGCCTGCGGGCCGTCGGCGCGCTCGGGGGCGTCGCCGGTCGATCGTTGGTCGGCGTCGACGAACGTCAGGGCCACCTCGCGGTCGAGCTTGACGTCGTGGGCCTGCCAGAACTTGAGGCCGCGTGCGCCGCCGTGCGGTGCGAGAAGGCGGTAGCGCCCGCCGGCGACCGACGCGCCGGGGATGAGCTTCGGTCCGCGCAACGGTGTGCGGGGCGACTCGGCGACGGGGACGGCCGGGGGCAGCGTGGGCGATCCGACCGGCATGACGCCGGTGTCGACGAGTCCGGACTCGGTCTCGTCGGCCGTGCGCTCGGTCTCGGTGACGTCGCCCTGGCCGGACACGTCGGGGCTCGACTCGATCGGATCCGTGGTGGACGCGTCGTGCTGCCGGTCGGTGTCCTCGGACGACCCGGTGGCGGCATCGGAGTCGGCGACGCGACGGTCGTCGGTGGACACGCCACCGGGCTGAGCGGCGTCCTCGGCCTCGGACGGCGTACGCCCCCGTGCACCCTCGTCGTCGGTCACTGACACTCCTTCGTCACTACTGGTCGTGAACGCGCCGGTGTACGCGGGGATGATCGTCGTCTCCGACTCGTCTCCGGTGTACATCGGCGTGCGGGAACCGCCGTGTGCTCGCGGGTCCACTCGCCTGTCAGGGTACGGGAGCCGACCCGCGCCGGTGGCCCGACCGAACCCCTCGGTCGGCCGACCCACCGGGGGCATGTCGGGGCCGCCGATCGCGGGGATCAACTCGGTCTCCGCGTACATCGGATCGGTCCCGACATGCGCTGTCGTCACAGGTCCGGACGTCACGGCCGGGGCGCGGCCGAGGCGACGCGCCACCGCGACGGTGATGGATTCGATTTCCGGGATCCGTGCCCGGTACAGGCACAGACCGGTGATCAGCAGCATGACTGCGCCGTCGAAAGCGACGCGGAGCAGCGCGCCCGGTCCGGTCAGACGGTCGAGCCCGAGGGCCGTGTCGGCCGCGAACACCGCGAGCATGCCGATCGCGGTGGAGATCAGCGTCGCCGCGACCGTGCGCCGGACTCCCGCGAGTCGTAGTTCGCCGAGGCTGCGACGCAGCAGCATCCATCCGATGATCGCCCCGGTGATGTAACCGAGACCGTTGGCCGCGCCGAGCAACAGGACCACGGATCGATCCGACGTCGCCAGGAACGGCGTCAGGGCGGACAGCGCGATCTTGACGCCGGTGATGCCGAGAACGATCCACGTGGGCGTCCACGCCTGCTCGCGGGCGTAGAAGACCCGCAGGTGGATCAGGACGAGCGAGTAGGGAACGAGGGTGAAGGCCGACCAGCTGACGGCTTCACCGAGTCGCTCGGCGTCGGCTGCGCCGAAGTTGCCGTAGCCGTACAGAGCCTCGCCGACCTGCGGGCCGGCCACGGTGAGGAAGCCGATGACCGGGATGAGCGCGAGCATGGTCATCCGGGTGGCCACCGACAGGTCGTCGACGACGGCCGGGGTGTCCTTGGCGGCGGCGTTGCGGCTGAGCCGGGGCATGATCGCCGTCAGCACCGTCACGCCGAGCACGCCGTACGGCAGCTGCAGCAGGATCCAGGCCTGGTTGTAGATGAGCGGGCCGGCGGGGTCGACGTGCGAGGAGATGCGCGTCGCGAACACCATGCCGGCCTGACTGATGACGACGTAGAGCACGATCGCGACGGCCATGCCGCCGAACTGACGCAGCCTGTCGTCGAGCCCCCACAGCGGGCGCAGATCGATCTTGTTGCGCCGCAGCGCGGGCACCAGGCTCAGGGCCTGGACCACGACGCCGAGCGTGATGCCGACGCCCAGCACCAGCAGCTTCGGGTCGCTGATGCGCACCGGATCGAGGGAGATCTCGCCCGGTACGAGTAGGTAGATCACCAGGACGGCGAGCACCACCAGGTTGTTGAGCACGGGTGCCCAGGCACCGGGCTTGAAGTTCTGCCGAGTGTTCAGGATCGCCGTGAACAGAGCGGAGAGGCCGTAGAACAGGATCGCGGGCAACAGCAGGAGAAGGAGTGCGGTGGTGAGGCCCGTGTTCACCTGGCCGTCCTCCGACAGGAAGACGTAGCGCGTGAGCAGTGGCGCCGCGGCCGTCGCCAGCACCGCCGCGAGGATCAGCATGGTCAGCGCAGCCGTGAAGAGCCTGCGCACGAAAGCACGGCCGTTGTCGGCGTCCTCGCTCTCCGCCCGCACCAGCACCGGCACGACGATGGCCGTCAGCACGGCACCGAGGACGAGCTCGGCGATCATGTTGGGGATGACACTCGCGACGGTGTACGACGTGGCGACGGTGGTGCCCAGCACCGTCACCAGCAGCAGTTGCTTGGCGAATCCGGTGATGCGGCTGATCAACGTCGCGAACGCGATCGCACCCGTCGCGGAGAGCAGGCGGGAGGAGCTGGAGCCGGACGCCGGCTGCGGTGACGCCGCGGCCGGGGGGATGCGGGTCGGGGCGGCAGGACGGACCGGGGGCGCGACGCTCGTGGGCACCATCATCGGATCCTGAGCCGCGTCGGAGCTGCGCTGCTGCGCCCCATCGGAGCTGCGCTCCCAGGGCGCGCGAGGCGCCCGCGGTACGGCGTCCCGTCGCCCGTGAGGAATGCTCCCCGTCATCGAGAATCCTTACTGTTCGTCGGCGGGATCCGGTTGGCCCCGGAACCGGTGCCACAACCGTCGGCCCGCGAGCAGCAGCAGGAGCGCACCGGCGCCTGCTGTGATGATCGCCAAAGCACGACCGTACGCATTGGACCGCACATTGACGGTCGCAGCCTGCCCGAGTCGCGTCCCGTCGGTGGTGCTCAGGGAGAACTCCACCACCATCTTGCGCGAATCGCTCACTCGAGCGGGGATCTGCAGAGAACGACTTCCCCGTGGGGGCAGCTGCTGCGGGCCGATGTTCTCGATCTGCATCGCGTCGGGCGCGTCGACCGCCAGGTCGACGGTGATGCCGATGGGCAGATCGTTCCGCGCGACCAACAGCAGCGGGCTGGCCTCCGAGGCGAGGGTGAAGACACCGCCGGGCGCGAGGATCGTCACGGATCCGTACAGCCGGTCCAGGCCGGCGGTGACGTCGGCGGCACGGCGGCGCGCGGCCTGATCCGACTCCCCGCGCTGCCCGCCTCGACGGTCCGACGTGGTCATCGCCCGCAGGAGATCCTCCCGGAGCGGAGCGACGTACAGCGCGGGCGAGATCGCGGCACGCGAATCGTCGATCAGCGCGGCCGCCAGCGCACCGATGCGGGCGTTCTGGGCAGCCACGACATCGCGGACATCGGCCGGTGCGCCGTCCTCCACGGCCGCGTCCGGGTAGTCCGACTCGGCCGCCTCCAGCGGAGGCGGGACCGCCAGCAGGTCGGACAGGGAGCGCGGCGTCGCGAGTCCGCTACGGAACAGGCCCGCGATGGTGCCGAGCACCGCGGAGGCCTCGTCGCGGTCGGGAGTCCAGGTCTGTGGCGGCGCGACGGTGAGTGATCGTGGGCCGTCCGTGGCAGCGACCGTGTCCGGGGCGCCGGCGTTCAGCGCGTCGAAGTGCAACGCGCCGAGCGCGTCCTGCAATCGGGCCGTGCGCGAGTCCTCGGCGACGTCGTACACCTGCTCACGCGGTGTCACGGACGGGGTCGTCGGGTGCTCGCCCACCGCGGACAGCGCGGTGGAGACCTCGGTGTCGTAGAGCGCGGCACGCAGCGGAGGGGTGCCCGCATCGGTCGCGAGGGTCACCGTGTCGGGCGTACTGACGGTCTGCACGGCGTCCTGTGCGAGCAGTGCGACCGTCCGGCCCGACGCCGCGACCATGGCCGCCCCCGCATCGTCGAGAGCACCCGCGTCCGGCCACAGGACGTCGCGGCGGGACGTGACTCCGAGGATCGAGTCGGCGACGTCCGCCGGCGTCGTGATCGCGGCAGAGGTCAGAACCGGGTCGGCCACGGCGGCGACGGCCGCGAGATCGGTCTGGGCGAACGGCACCGCGGTGACACACATCGAGGACGCGAGGGTGCGGACGCGATCGAGCCACGACGCGGCGGCGACGGCGCCGCTGCCCTCGGAGGCAGGGCCGGTGGGATCGGCCGGGTCGTCGACCACGAGGTAGCCCCGCGCCATGCTCGAGACGGTGACCAGCAGGTCGGGATCGACGGCGAGACATGTCGAGGACGCGAGTGCGCCCTCGGTGTCGACGGTCGGTCCGGTCGCGAACTCCAGTGCCGACACCAGTCCTTCGAGTCGACCGCCGGCGGAGAGCGAGGCGGCGAGGTCGTCGTCGTTCAGTCGCACCTCCTCGTCGACGGTGCCGGGCAGGCCCGCCGCCAGGTGTGGGCGGTCGGCCAGCGGCCAGAGCAGCGTCGTGGCGACGGGGCGTCCCGTGTCCGGTGGAAGCGGAACGGCATCGGGAGCGGCCGGATCGAGCACCGTGGTGTCCCGCGGCAGACCCGCGACGGGAAGTAGGAACGCGGCGTCGTCGAGCCGTGCCTCCTGCCCGTACTCGGGGTTGCCGTTGACGTTCACCATCATCGGATAGACACCCGGCCGATCCAGACGCAGCGACGGTCCGGTGGTCGAGCGCAGCGGCAGGGTCAGCTCGAACGGCAGCGTGTCGCCGCGTTGCAGCGCGGTGTCCGATCCGTCGCCGGTGAGCGACTCGAAGGGCCCGACCGTGTCGAAGCGGTCCTGATCCTCGGTGAGCGAGGTCCGGAGTTCGTCGGCCGTGCGTACCGCGGGTGCTCGCTGCAGCCGGACCGAGATGTCGCTGACCGCGCGGTCCCCGACGTTGGTCACCGTTCCCGTGACGGTGACGACCGGCGCACTGCTGGTGGAGACGGTGGTCGGCGTGACCTCGTCGACGGAGATCGACAGGAACGTGCCGTCGATCGAGGTGTCCGGTGGCGCCAGCGTGGCCGAGGGCGACGGTGTGCTCCGCGTCGTGGTGGTGTCGCTGGGCGGGGTGGAGGGTTGCGCTCCCGCGGGGACGGTCAGCCAGGCGAGCACGGCGAGGATCGCCATGACCACGGCGAGGCGCCGGGCCGTCGGTGCGGACCGGGTCATTCGGCGGCGGGAAGGTCGGAGACCGGTCGGGATGGTGCGGGAAGGTCGGAGACCGGTCGGGGGTTCTGCGTGTCGGCGGACTTCTCGCGCGCCATCGAGTCGATCATCTCGCCGGCTCGCTCGGCGAGCTTGCGCTCGTCGGCGTACGCGAGCCGGGAGTGCAGTTCGCTGAGCGGCACCCAAGCCACCTCGGTGACCTCGACGTCCTCGTCCGACAGTTCGCCGCCGAGGGATCGCAGCAGGTAGTGGTGGACGGTCTTGTGGACGCGTCGTCCCTCGGTCACGAACCAGTAGTCGATGCTTCCCAGGGGCGCGAGGACGGACCCGGTGATGCCGGTCTCCTCCTCCACTTCCCGCTCGGCGGTCTGCTCGGGCGTCTCGCCCTGCTCGATGTGACCCTTGGGCAGCGACCACAGCAGGCGGCCGCGTCGGTCGGTGCGACCGATGAGGGCGGCGCACAGTCCGTCGCGGGGTCCGTCGAGTCCGTCGACGACCAGGCCGCCGGCCGAGGTCTCCCGAACGGTGCGCAGTGTGGGTTTGTCGGCCCCTCGTGTTCCGGGGTCGGCGGCGGCACGAGGACGCCGTCGCACACCGCGACGTGTTCTCTTGGCTCGCTCGGCACCGGACACCCGATCGATACTAGTTCCGTCCGCCCTGCTCCCGGTGGGACGCACCGCGAAGTGCGCGCCTCGGTAGGGTGTGACGTCGTGCCTCCCCCGCCTGCCACCGATCCGGACCGCCGCGCACGGCTCCTCGCGTCGGGTGCCGTGGCCCTGCGCGCGCACGACGACATCCTCGGTCCACTGGGGTCGCTGTTCGCTGCGGCGGGCCACGAGTTGTACCTCGTCGGCGGGAGCGTCCGGGACGCTCTCCTGGGCCGCTTGAGCAGTGACCTCGACTTCACGACGAACGCTCTGCCCGAGCACGTGCAGGCGCTGCTGGCGGGCTGGGCCGACCATCAGTGGGACACCGGCATCGACTTCGGCACCGTCAGTGCGGTCAAGCACGGTCGGCAGATCGAGATCACGACGTTCCGGAGCGACAGGTACGACCGGGTGTCCCGGAATCCGATCGTGCAGTACGGCTCGACGCTCGAGGACGACCTGGTCCGGCGCGATTTCACGCTCAACGCCATGGCGGTGCGGATCGGGCCGGACGGGGCCGGCGAGTTCGTCGATCCCCTGGGTGGCCTGGACGCGCTGCTCGAGGGAGTCCTGGACACGCCGACCACCCCGGAGGCGTCCTTCGACGACGATCCGCTCCGGATGCTGCGCGCTGCGCGGTTCGTCGCCCAGCTCGGCTTCACGATGCTGCCGCGGGTCCGCGCGGCGATCGAGAACATGGCGGAGCAGATCGACCGGATCACGGTCGAGCGCGTCACCGCCGAGCTGGACAAGCTGATTCTCGGCGAGTTCGCCGTCGACGGCATCGACGCCCTGTGCGAGACGGGGATCGCGGCACGCATCCTCCCGGAGGTGCCGGCGATGACGCTCGAGATCGACGAGCATCACCAGCACAAGGACGTCTATCAGCACTCCCTCACGGTTCTGCAGCAGGCGATCGACCTCGAGGACGGCGATCCGGACCTGGTGCTCCGATGGGCGGCGCTGCTCCACGACATCGGCAAGCCCGACACCAAACGCAACGAGCCCGGCGGCGGGGTGAGCTTCCACCACCACGAGGTGGTGGGCGCCAAGATGGTGCGTCGCCGCCTGCGCGCACTGAAGTTCCCGAAGAAGCTGACCGACGACATCGCGCAGCTCGTCTTCCTGCATCTGCGCTTCCACGGCTACGGCAAAGGGCAGTGGACCGACTCGGCCGTGCGTCGTTACGTCACCGACGCCGGCGATCTGCTGCCCCGGCTGCACAAGCTGGTCCGCGCCGACTGCACCACCCGTAACAAGCGCCGTGCAGCGTCCCTGCAGGCGACGTACGACGATCTCGAGCGGCGTATCGCGGCACTCGCCGAGCAGGAGGACCTGGCCAGGGTGCGTCCGGATCTGGACGGCAACGCCATCATGCAACTGCTCGGCATTCCGGCCGGCCCGCAGGTGGGAGAGGCGTGGAAGTTCCTGAAGGAGCTCCGCCTCGATCGCGGGCCGCTCAGTCGTGAGGATGCGGAGAAGGAGCTCCTGGCGTGGTGGGCCGCGAGGTCCTGACGCCGATCCGGAGCGCGATAGCCGCTGCCGCCGCGTAGGCGACGACGCCGGCGACCACGCAGACGATGGCTGCGGACGTGTCGACCGCGGTCGACCCCGGACCGATCACGAGGGCCGCGCCCGCCACGGCGCCGACGAACGCCACGTTGAACACGGTGTCCTGCACTCCGAAGACGCGTCCGCGAGTGTCGTCGTCGATGTCCGTCTGCATGGCCGCGTCGGCGGTCAGCTTGACCGTCTGACCTGCGAACCCCAGGAGGAAGGCCGCGAGGATCAGCAGGTCCGGCACCAGTGCGACGACGAGGGTGGCCTGGGTGAGCGTGGCCAGGACCAGCGCACCGACCACTGTGCGCGTGCGGCCGAGGCGCGGCAGGAGAACGGGCGTGCCGAGTGCGGCGAGGAACATGCCCGCCGCGGCGGCACCCACCGTCAACCCGAAGCCCGCCACACCGCCGGGCAGGACGGACGAGCGCGCGCCCTCGCGCAGCACCAGCACCATGACGAGGGTGTCGATGCCGAAGGCAACCCGGTGGGCACCCACTCCCACCAGCGCGGCGGCGACGGACGGGGTACGGCGCACCGCGACGAAGCCGGACACCCAGTCGGCGAGAACGCGGCGGGTCGGGGCTGACACCGAGGCGGCGCCGGGACCCAGCCGTCCGGAAGCGAAGCCGCGCGCGAGGAGAGTCGCCGCGACGGCACCGACGGCGGACACGGCCGTCGCGAGGGCCGTGGCCCGATCCGACGGCCCGACGAGTCCGAGCACCAGGACAGCCACCGACGCGCCGACGGCGGAGACGACTGCGCCGACGGTGACCAGGGCGGCGTTGGTCGCGACGAGCGATCGCACCGGAACGACGTGCGGTAGCGACGCGGACAGGCCCGCCAGGACGAACCGGCTCACTCCGACGACGGCGAGGGCCGTGATCAGGACGGCCGTCGTCGAGGCGCCCGCGACGAGTTGCCCGGTGGCGCAGAGGATGAGGAGCGACTTCACGATGCCTGCGCGGGCGAGCACGGTCGCTCGATCGACGCGGTCGAGGATCCGCGCGGCGAACGGGCCGATCAGCGAGTACGGCAACAAAAGCACCGCGAAGCCGGCGGCGATCGCAGCGGGATCGCCGCCGCGCTGTGGGTCGAAGAGAATGGCGCCTCCGAGGGCGGCCTGGAACATGCCGTCGCCGAACTGAGAGGCGACACGCAGCGCGACCAGACGAGGTGCTCCGGGCTCGTGTCGGACGGATCGCAGCGCGTCGACGGCGCCGGTCCGCTCCGTTCGGGTCACGCGGGTGACACTAACCGCCGCCTCGGCGCGTCATCTCTCGCACTGTCGAGGCTGCCGGTGCCATGATGAGGAGGTGGCACACGCAGAAGAACCGGAGGACCGGACCGCGTCGGCCGATCAGGTGGTGCGGCCGGGATCGCTGCTGGTCTCGTCCACGGAACTCGTCGAACCGACGTTCCGTCGCACCGTGGTCTACATCATCGAGCACAACGACGCCGGCAGCCTGGGCGTCGTCATCAATCGGCCGAGCGAGACCGCTGTGCACAACGTGCTCCCGCAGTGGTCGGATCTCGCGGCGTCCCCGAAAGCGCTCTACGTGGGCGGACCCGTCAAACGCGACTCCGCACTGTGTCTGGCCACGCTGCGGTCCGGCGTGGACGTCGACGACGTGCGGGGCATCCGTCGAGTGGACGGCCGTGTCGTGATGGTCGACCTGGACTCCGACCCGGCTGCGATCGCCCCGCTGGTGGAGGGCATGCGCATCTTCGCCGGCTACTCGGGATGGACGCTCGGACAGCTCGAGGGAGAACTCGAGCGGGACGACTGGATGGTGGTCTCCGCGCTGCCGTCCGACGTCGTGGGCCCGCCGCGCGTCGATCTGTGGGCGCAGGTGTTGCGCCGTCAGCCGCTGCCGCTGGCGATGCTGGCGACCCACCCGATCGACGTCGACCGGAACTGAGACCGAAGTTCTCGTCAGTGGGCGAAGTGCCGAGCGTGCGAGTGCCCGTCGCCGTTGGTGGAGAGCGACGCCAGGACGGCGTCGATCGCTTCGCACAGCATCCTACCCAGGTCTGCCGAGAATCCTTCTCGCACAACGATTCTCAGGACCGAGACCGACTCGGCACGGGCCGGCATGGTGTACGCGGGAACCTGCCATCCGCGGGCGCGGAGTTCGTGAGAGACGTCGAAGACGGTGAAGCCGCAGTTCTCCCGCAGCGCGAATGCCACCACCGGGATGTCGGACCCGTCGGAGATGACGTCGACGTCGCCGTGCTCGCGCAGGTGGTCGGCGACGCGGGTCGCGGTCGAGCGCAGCGAGGTCATGACATCCGTGTAGCCGGCGCGGCCGAGGCGGAGGAAGTTGTAGTACTGACCGATCACCTGATTGCCCGGGCGTGAGAAGTTCAGGGTGAACGTCGGCATGTCACCGCCGAGGTAGTTGACGCGGAACACGAGGTCCTCGGGGAGGTCCTCCTTCTCGCGCCACACGACGAATCCCAGGCCGGGGTAGGTCAGTCCGTACTTGTGACCACTGGCGTTGACGGACTTCACGCGCGGCAACCGGAAGTCCCACACCAGATCCGGGTTCAGGAACGGGACCACGAAACCGCCGCTGGCACCGTCCACGTGAATGGGGACGTCCGGCCCGCCGGCCGCGGCGATCTCGTCGAGCACGGCCGAGATCTCCTCGACCGGTTCGAGTTCGCCGGTGAACGTGGTCCCGAGAATCGCGAGCACGCCGATGGTGTTCTCGTCGACGGCGTCGCGCACCTGGTCGGCCGTGACGACGTAGCGGCCCGGCTCCATGTCGAGGTACTTCGGCTCGACGTCGAAGTAGCGACAGAACTTCTCCCAGACCACCTGGACGTTCGTCCCCAACACGAGGTTGGGCCGACCGGTGTCCGCACCGGCCGCGGTCCGACGTGCGCGCCACCGCCATTTCAGTGCCAGACCGGCGAGCATGACGGCCTCGGACGAACCGATCGTCGAGACGCCCGTCGCGCTGGACGGATCGGTCGGGTCGAGCCCGGGCGCGTTCCAGAGATCCGCCACCATGTTGACGCACCGCTCCTCGATCGCCGCGGTGGCCGGGTACTCGTCCTTGTCGATCATGTTCTTGTCGAACGTCTCGGCCATCAGCTTCTCGGCCTCGGGCTCCATCCACGTGGTGACGAACGTGGCGAGGTTGAGGCGGGAACTGCCGTCGAGCATCAGCTCGTCGTGGATGAAGCGGTAGGTGACGTCGGGATCCATGCGGTCGTCCGGCAGTCGCAGCGCCGGAACGGGATCGTTGGCCAAGCGCCCGGTGTAGGCAGGAGAGATCGTTCCGTCGCGCGGGATTCTCGTCACGACGCCACGCTACTGCGGTGACCGGGGCGGTGCCTGTGAACTTCCGGTGTCATTCCAGAAGTGATGCGGCCACTCGCAGATCGGCGACGAGTGCGTCGAACGCGGCATCGCGTTCGTCGTCCGGCGCTCGGAGGACGGCCGACGGGTGCGCGGTGGCAACAGCTCTCGCCTCGCCCACCTCGAGTACGCGCCCCCGGTCGACACCGATCCGGAACGAGGTCCCCAGCATCGCCTGCGCCGCCGTCGCGCCGAGGAGGACCACGACGGACGGGTCGACGGCGCGGATCTCCGCCTCGAGCCATGGTTGACACGCGACGACCTCCGAGCGCAGCGGCTTCTTGTGGATGCGCCGCGGGCCGCGGTCGGCACGCGTGAATTTGAAGTGCTTGACCGCGTTGGTGACGAAGGTCAGCTCCCGGTCGATGTCCGCCTGCGCCAGAGCACGATTCAGGAGCGCACCCGCCGGGCCGACGAAGGGCTGTGCCCGTCGATCCTCCTGATCCCCCGGTTGCTCGCCGATGAGCATCATGCGAGCGGACGGGGTGCCGGCCCCGAACACCGTGTTCTCCGCGGGCTCCCACAGGTCGCATCCCCGGCAACTGCGGGCGGCGTCGGCGAGAACGCGGAGATCGTCGGACTCGGGCACGAAGGTGCCTGCGCCGGGAAACTTCGGGGCCATGTCTTCGGTGGTACCCGCCACGGACCCGGTGACACCTGTTTGGCACCCCCCACGGCCGGGGCATGCCACGGCGATGACCGACCAGTACACGTTCACCGATCCCGTCACCCAGTACCGACAGGACGGGTACCCCGAGCAGCACCAGGATCCGCCGGGCCTCGCCGCGGAACTCGAGCCCAAGGCCGACCACGGTGAGGGCAGCTACCGCGGCACCGGCCGGCTGACCGGGCGCAAGGCATTGGTCACCGGTGCGGACAGCGGCATCGGCCGCGCCGTCGCCATCGCGCTGGCCCGCGAGGGCGCCGACGTCGTTCTCAACTACCTGCCGTCGGAGGAGAAGGACGCGCAGGAGGTGGCCGACCTGGTGCGCACCGCCGGGCGGACGGCGGTACTCGCCCCCGCCGACCTCACGGACGAGTCCGCGGCTCGCGGCATCGTGCGCACCACCGTCGAGAAGCTCGGTGGCATAGACCTTCTCGTGAACGTCGCCGGCAAGCAGCAGTACGTCGAGAAGCTCGAGGACCTGAGCCCGGAGCAGTTCGACGCGACGTTCAAGACCAACGTGTACGCGCTGTTCTGGATCATCCAGGAAGCGGTTCCGCACATGCCGGCAGGCTCGACCATCGTCAACACGAGCTCGATCCAGGCCTACACGCCGTCACCGGGGCTCGTGGACTACGCGACGACCAAGATGGCGATCAACACGATGAGCAAGGCGCTGGCGCAGCAACTCGCTCCTCGTGGGATCCGCGTCAACGTCGTTGCTCCCGGCCCGTTCTGGACGCCCCTGCAGGCGTCCGGTGGACAGCCCACGTCGGCGCTGCCCGAGTTCGGCCAGGAGACGCCGCTCGGTCGTGCGGGTCAGCCCGCCGAGTTGGCCGGTGCCTACGTGTACCTCTCGTCGGCCGAGTCCGGGTACGTCACCGGCGACACGCTGAACGTCAACGGCGGCATGCCGACGCCGTAGTCGCCCGATCGTGGACTTCCGGCCCCGCATTCCGGGGTCGGGAGTCCACGATCACCGGAGCTCTCAGGCCTACCCTGGTGACATGACCGACTTCTCGTCCGACCAGGCCGCGTCGTTGCCCGATGCGGAGGTACTCGATCTCGTCGTCGCGCTCACGAGTGCCCGCCCGGCGCTGCGGGCGGTGTACGACGCCGCGCTGGGCCTCACCCCGGAAGCGTCCGTCGATCCCGACGTCGTGCCGCGCACCCCGTCGGTGACGGACATTCCTCAGATTCCCGTTGGAGGGGTTGCGACGGACCCGGGTTTCACCGACGCCGGAGTGCCCACCTTCGACTCGGTGCGTGAACGCATCGACGGGCGTTCGGGGCGCGCGGTGGGTTCCACCGAGCTGGACGCCGAGAGCGCGGTCGGACGTACCGAGGCGGAGAAGTTCGCCGAGCGGGAGCGGGCCGGCAAGGCGCGCCTCGACGAGATCAGGAAGTCGATGCAGCGTCCCTGATCGCCTCGCGCTCGTAGCGGCCCGCCAGGACTGCGCACACCACGAGTTGGATCTGGTGGAAGATCAGCAGGGGAAGCACGATCACTCCCACGGGTTGCCCGACGAAGAGCACGGAGGCGATCGCGATGCCGCTGGCCAGGCTCTTCTTCGAGCCACAGAACACCACGACGATGCGGTCGTCACGCGTCATGCGGAGCGCGCGCGCGATCCCGGCAGTCGCGGCGAGGACGATAACGAGCAGGGCGCTGCACAGGAGTACCACCGCCACGATCTGCCACGGCGTGGTGGCAGCCCAGACTCCGTCGACGCGCGACGCGCTGAACGCGGCGTAGACGATCAGGAGGATCGATCCGCGGTCGACGAGCAGCGTGGTGGACCGATGCCGCTCCACCCGTCCTGCGAGCCATCGCCTGGCGAACTGTCCGGCCACGAAGGGCAGCAGGAGCTGCAGCATGATGTCGACGATCGACCCGGCGTCGATGCTCGCTCCGCCCGTCGTGCTCATCAGCAGGACCACCAGCAGCGGCGTCGCGAACACTCCGATGATGTTGGACAGCGACGCGCTGACGACGGCGCCGGCGACGTTGCCGCGGGCGATCGAGGTGAAGGCGATCGACGACTGGATCGTGGACGGAACGAGGCAGAGGTAGAGCATCCCGGTGTACAGATCGGCGGTCAGCAGTCCCGGCGCGAGCACCCGTACGCCGAGCCCGAGGAGCGGGAACAGCAGGTACGTGCAGGCGAGAACCAGTCCGTGCAGCCGCCAGTGCCGGACGCCGTCCATGGCGTCACGCGGAGACAGTCTGATTCCGTACAGGAAGAACAGCAGGGCGATGCCGATCGTGGTGACCCACGACAGGACGTCCGCTGCGGTGCCGGAGACCGGGAACACGGTGGCCGCGATGGCAGCAGCGAAGATCGCGAGGACGAAGCCGTCGAGCGCTCTGATGGTACCTGTCAGGGAGAACGCCACGTCAGGACGGCTGGCACGCGTCCTTGAGGCTGCACGAGATGCAGCTGTGGCCGCATCCACCGGTCTCCTCGACCGGCACTGCGGCCGCGGCGCGGGTGCCCATGGCACCGCCGTACGCAGCGGTGACGAGCGCGGCGACGGTGGTCAGCACGGCGGCGACCACGCCGAAGATGCCGCCCGGCGCGAGGGTCGCCACTGCGCCGACCAGCAGGAAGACCGCGGCGGCGGCCGTCGTCGGGCCGGCGACTCGGTTGGCGACGGTGAACGTCTCGTCCGAGCGCATGCTCGCTTCCGTTCGGACTCCGGCGACGGAGTTGCGCTTCAAGCGGCCGGTCAGACCGAGGAACGCCACCGCGCCCAGCGCCACGGCGCCGACGAGGAGTACGAGCAGAAGGATCACGGACACGACAATCACGAGCGCCACTTTACGGCGTCGTGGCCGGGCGTCCGCGTGCGGATCGTCACGCTTTACGCTGGTCGGGTGAGTGAACACGGCGACATCTCCCCCGACACGACCCCCGGCCACCGCTACACGGCGGATCTGGCGGGTTCCCTCGAGTCGCGCTGGCAGGAGCGGTGGGCCGCCGAGGGGACGTTCGACGCACCCAATCCGGTGGGCGAGCTCAGCACCGGCGATCCGGTTCCGACCGACAAGTTGTTCGTGCAGGACATGTTCCCATACCCGTCCGGCAGCGGTCTGCACGTCGGCCACCCGCTCGGTTACATCGCGACGGACGTGTTCGCCCGCTACCACCGCATGCAGGGCCGCAACGTGCTGCACACGCTGGGTTACGACGCCTTCGGCCTGCCCGCCGAGCAGTACGCGGTGCAGACGGGAACGCACCCGCGCACCACCACCGAGGCGAACATCGCCAACATGCGCCGGCAGCTGGGGCGGCTGGGACTCGGTCACGACACCCGCCGCTCGCTCGCCACGACGGACGTCGACTTCTATCACTGGACGCAGTGGATCTTCCTGCAGATCTTCGATTCCTGGTACGACACCGAGGCCGGTAAAGCACGACGGATCGTCGAGCTCGAGGAGGAGTTCACCTCCGGTGCTCGGACTCTGGACGACGGGCGTGCATGGGCCGATCTCTCGGTCTCCGAGCGTCGCGACGTCATCGACGGTCATCGTCTGGTCTACCAGTCCAACTCGCTGGTCAACTGGTGCCCCGGTCTGGGCACCGTGCTGGCCAACGAGGAGGTCACCGCCGACGGTCGCAGCGACCGCGGCAACTTCCCGGTGTTCCGGAAGAACCTGCGCCAGTGGATGATGCGGATCACCGCATACTCCGACCGGTTGATCGACGACCTGGATCTGCTTGATTGGCCGGACAAGGTCAAGACGATGCAGCGCAACTGGATCGGGCGCTCCCGCGGCGCCGAGGTGACGTTCGTCGCCGGTCTGCCGCACGGGTCCGGCACCGCCGACATCGACGTGTTCACCACCCGCCCCGACACGCTCTTCGGCGCCACCTACGTGGTGCTGGCACCCGAACACCCGCTGGTGGACGACATCACGGCGGCGGCATGGCCGACGGACACCGACGAGCGCTGGACGCACGGTGAGGGAACTCCCGTGCTCGCGGTCGGTGCGTACCGTCGTGCGATCGCAGCCAAGTCGGACCTCGAGCGCCAGGAGAACAAGGAGAAGACCGGTGTGTTCACCGGCGCCTTCGCCGTCAACCCCGTCAACGGCGCGTCGGTGCCGGTCTTCATCGCCGACTACGTCCTGACCGGCTACGGCACCGGTGCCATCATGGCCGTCCCGGGTCACGACCAGCGTGACTGGGAGTTCGCCACGAAGTTCGGACTGCCTGTGGTGCAGGTCATCTCGGGTGGCGCGGTCGACGAGTCCGCGTGGACCGGCGACGGCGAGCTGATCAACTCCGATTTCCTGGACGGCCTCACCGTCGACGCGGCCAAGGCGCGTGTCATCGAGCACCTCGAGTCCGAGGGCCGCGGCAGGGGCACCATCCAGTACAAGCTGCGCGACTGGCTGTTCGCCCGTCAGCGGTACTGGGGCGAGCCCTTCCCGGTGGTGTACGACGCGGAGGGCAAGGCGCACCCGTTGCCGGATTCTGCTCTGCCGGTGGAACTTCCGGAGGTGGAGGACTACGCACCCGTGTCGTTCGACCCGGACGACGCGAACAGTGAGCCGTCTCCCCCGTTGGCGAAGGCGACCGACTGGGTGAACGTCGAGCTCGACCTGGGCGACGGGCTGCAGACGTACACGCGCGACACCAATGTAATGCCGCAGTGGGCCGGTAGCTCGTGGTACCAGCTGCGCTACATCGATCCGACCAACTCCGAGCAGATGTGCGCTCCGGAGAACGAGGCGTACTGGATGGGACCGCGCCCCGACGTTCACGGCGAGAACGACCCCGGCGGCCTCGACCTCTACGTCGGCGGCGTGGAACACGCTGTGCTGCACCTGCTGTACGCGCGGTTCTGGCACAAGGTGCTGTTTGACCTGGGGCACGTCAGCTCGAAGGAGCCGTACCGCCGCCTGTACAACCAGGGGTACATCCAGGCGTACGCGTTCACCGACGCGCGCGGCGTCTACGTCGCGGCCGACGAGGTGGAGGAGCGCGACGGCGGGTACTTCCACGACGGGCAGCCCGTCACTCGTGAGTACGGGAAGATGGGCAAGTCCCTGAAGAACTCCGTCTCCCCCGACGAGATCTTCACCGAGTACGGCGCGGACACCCTGCGCATGTACGAGATGTCGATGGGTCCGTTGGACACGTCCCGGCCGTGGGCGACCAAGGACGTCGTCGGCGCGCACCGTTTCCTGCAGCGCGTCTGGCGTCTGGTGGTCGACGAGGAGACCGGCGCCGTCCGGACCACCGACGCGACGCCGAGCGACGCCACGCTGAAGGCTCTCAACCGGACCGTCGAGGGTGTCGACGCGGATTACGCTGCGCTGCGCGACAACACGGCCGGCGCGAAGCTCATCGAGTACACCAACCACCTCACGAAGGAGTACCCGCAGGGCGCACCTCGGGACGCCGTCGAGCCGTTGGTGCTGATGCTGGCTCCTCTCGCACCACACATCGCCGAGGAACTGTGGAACACGTTGGGACACAGCGAGTCACTGGCTCACGGTCCCTTCCCCACGGTCGACGAGAAGTGGCTCGTGGACGACACGGTGGACTACCCGATCCAGGTCAACGGCAAGGTGCGCAGTCGCATCACGGTGGCGGCCGACGCGTCCCGTGAGGACGTGCAGGCGGTGGCCCTGGCCGACGAGAAGATCGTCGCGCTTCTCGACGGCAAGGATCCGAAGAAGGTCATCGTCGTACCGGGCAGAATGGTGAACATCGTTCTCTAGCTCGACCGACCTCACCACACCAGGTCGTCGGCTCCCTCGATCTCACGCCATTCGACGGGCCGGACGCCGGGAACCAGGGCGAGGCGATCGGCCGCCGTCAGCTCGGCCATCGCCAGGCTGGTCGCAGCGGCGATGTCGGTGATCGGCACCTGATACGTGCGGTACGCCCCGAGCGGGGGGATGTCGCTCGCCAGGACGCCGCGTTCGAGAATGGGTGCCAGCGACTCCGACTGGTCGAGCACGTAGCCGGTCGCGGCGAGCACGTCGTTCTGCCACCAGGCCGCGATCTTGAAGAAGCGCCGCGGGATCGCGACACCGCGGTAGACGGGGTCGTCCTCGGCGAACACGCAACCGCTGAAGACGGAGATCGTCTGCCCGTACGTCCGCGCGTGCTCGAGTACGTAGTCCTCGAGGCCGAGCCAGAGAGTCTTGGACTGGTTCAGCGTGGCCGTCTGCGGTCCGCACACCGTGTAGTGGAACGTGTCCTCGTTGGCCTGCTCGGCGACGTCACGCGAACCCCACACCGGGTCGCGTCGTCGTACGAGGTGCCCACGGTCGACGTCGTTGTTCGCGTACAGCTCCGGGCCCGCCTGCGCGGTCGCCGGCAGTCGCGGATCGAGGCGCCAGTCGTCGCCGCGGTCCACCTCCTGCAACGCGCCGCCGTCGATGTTCACCGCGGTCACGGCGGCGAGGCGCCGTTCGGTGTCCATCGACACGGAGAAGTGCGTGTAGGTCAGGACGGTCAGGTCCGGCCGGGCGGGGAGCGGCAGCGGGGTGGTGGACAGGAAGGTCTCGTCGTATCCCATGCTGTCATTCAGCCACGGTGGGGTGACACGGGGGTGAACACCCACGAACCCCCCGCGAGTACGTCCTGACTGTCGTGATCAGCAGCTGGATCACGACACTGTCGACGTACTCGCGAGGGGTGAGGGATGAAGCAGGGTGCTCTAGAAGTCCACCTTCGCCCGCGACCGCACCTTCGTCACGACGGAGAAGACCACCGCGATGACCATCAGCGTGTACAGGACGACAGTGATGCCACTGCCGACGAGGACGGAGACGTCCCCTTCACTGACGGCCAGGGCTCGTCGCAGCGAATCCTCGGCGAGCGGTCCCAGGATGACGGCGATGAGCACCGGCGCCAACGGGATTCCGAAACGGCGCAGCATGAATCCGATGATGCCGAGTCCGAGCATGGCGATGAGGTCCACTATCGAGGCGCTCACCGCGTAGACGCCGAGCGAGGCGAACACGGTGATGCCGGCGTACAGGTAGTTCTTGGGGATCTTGAGCAGCTGCGCCCACAGTGGGGCGAACGGCAGGTTCAGGATCAGCAGGACCACCATGCCGACGAAGAGGCTGGCGAGCAGTGCCCAGACGACCTCACCGTTCCGCTCGAACAGCAACGGTCCCGGTTGGATCCCGTACTGCTGGAACGCTGCGAGCAGGATCGCTGCCGTCGCCGACGTGGGGAGCCCGAGGGCGAGAAGTGCACCCATCGCGGTACCGGCGGTGGAGTTGCCGGCGGCTTCCGGTCCGGCGACGCCGCGGATCGCGCCCTTGCCGAACATCGGGTTCTTGCTGCGTCGGTCCAAGCGGCGCTCGGTGCCGTAGGCCAGGAAGCTCGGCACCTCGGCGCCGCCGGCGGGGATGACGCCGAATGGGACACCGAATGCGGTGCCGCGCAACCATGCAGGCATCGCTTCGCGGAACTCTGCCTTGCTCAGGAAGGGTCGACCCTTCGACGGGATCAGCGTGTTGTCGTCGGGCTTGCCGATCTTCGAGGCGATGAAGATGACCTCGCCGAGGGCGAGCATCGCGACGGTGATGACCACCACGGAGATGCCGTCGAACAGTGCGGGTACCTCGAACGTGAACCGTGATGCGCCGGAGGGTCCGTCGATACCGATGACGGCGAGTGTCAGGCCGATCAGCAGTGCGCTCAGACCCTTGAGGACGGAGTCGGACACCACTGCGGACGTCGCGATGAAGGCGAACACCGCCAGGGCGAAGTACTCCGCGGGTCCGAAGTTCGTGGCCAGGTCGGCGAGCGTCGGGGCGAAGAACACCACCAGGGTGGTAGCGATGATGCCGCCGATGAAGGCGCCGATGGCGGAGGTGGCCAACGCTTGTGGGGCGCGGCCGTTCTTCGCCATGCGGTGCCCCTCGAACGTTCCCGCGATCGCCGTGCTGTTTCCGGGGGTGTTCATGAGGATGCCGGAGATCGAGTCACCGAACAGGCCGCCGAAGTAGACGCCGGCGAACATGATGAGCGCCGAGGTGGGCTCGAGGGTGAACGTCACGGGTAGGAGCAGGGCGACAGCCATGGCCGATCCGAGACCGGGAAGGACACCCACCGCGGTGCCGAGCAGGGCGCCGACGACGACCCACACGATGTTCATGGGCGTCAGCGCGGTGCCGAAGCCGTCGATGAGATTGGAGAGTGCGTCCATCAGAACACCGCCGCGAGGATGCCGCCGGGCAACGTGAGCCCGAGTCCACCGGAGAAGACAAGCTGGACGACGGACGACATGACCAGCGCCACACCGGCGTCGAAGACGTACCGGGTGCCGCCGAGTCCGATCGAGACGCCCCAGAACAGCAGCGCACCGGCGAGCACCCATCCCAGCGGATTCAGCAGGGCGATGAACAGGGCGATCGAGCCGACGGTGATGCCGACGGAGCGCCAGTTGGACACGGTCCCGGTGTTCGGCTCGCCGGCCTCGTCGACGCCGAGGTCGACCTCGTCCGGAGTGCGCAGCAGTTGAACCGCGACGAGCACGGCGATCACGAAGCACAGTCCCGCGATGATGGCCGGGAAGACCTGCGGGCCGGGCGATGTCGCGGTGTCGGGTACGTCCATGGTGACGGTGCCGTAGATCAGGAACAGGCCGAGGGCGACGAGAAGCCCCGACACCACCAGTCCGCTCCGGCCGTGGAGGAAACCACGATCGGTATCGGGCGGCGTTTCCGCCCGCGTGGTCGAAACACTCTCACTCATACCAGGCCCAACTCTCGGAGGATGTCGGTGATGCGGGTCTGTTCGACCTCGAGGAAGTCACCGAAGTCGTCCCCGGTGACGAAGGACGGCTTCCACCGGTTGCGCTCGATGGCGGTGTCCCACTGTTCGGTCTCCTGCATCTCGGTGACGATCTCGATCAACGTCTGCCTGTCGGTGTCCGAGATGCCGGGAGGTGCGACGAATCCGCGCCAGTTGACCAGGTCGACGTCGTACCCGAGTTCCTTGAACGTCGGGGTGTCGATCCCCTCGACGGGCTCGGGTGCCGCCACCGCGAGGGCGCGGACGTTCCCGGATTCGATCTGGTCGCGGAAGTCGTTGTATCCGCTGACGGCGATGCCGACGGTGTTGGACAACAGCGAGGTCAGCACCTCACCACCGCCGGAGAACGCGATGTAGTTGATCGCTGCCGGATCGATGTCGACCTGCTGTGCCAGCTGGCCGGAGACGATGTGGTCGATACCGCCGAGCGAGCCGCCGCCGATGGGGAGACCGCCGGGGTTGGCCCGCCATGCGGCGATGAAGTCCTCGAGGTTCTGGTACGGCGAGTCTCGCGGTACGACGAAGACCTCGAAGTCCTCGGCCATCTTGGCGATGGGCACGGTGTCCTGCAGGGTGATGTCGGAATCGTTGATCGCGATACCGCCGAGCATGACCGTGCCGGTCACCATGACCGTGGTCGACTGGCCCGTGAGATTCTCGAGCTGACTGAGCCCGATGGTCCCGCCGGCTCCGGGGACGTTCACCACCTGGGCGTTGTTCACGATGCCGTCGGAACGGAGTGCTTGCTGCGACTCACGCGCCACCAGGTCCCATCCACCTCCCGCGGCGGCGGGAGCGATCAGGGTCAACTTGGCGCGGGCGTCGGATCCGCTGGCGCTGCCGGCCGCGTCGATGCCGGCGACGGCGACGACGGCGACGACAGCGAGCGTGCCGAGCGCGCGCTTCACTGTGATCTGCATGGGCACGACAACTCAGGAGTGGTTTCGGTCACATCAGGAGGCTAGGTTCTGGATGTCCGAATAGTCCAGGGAATCCGAGTTGTGGCCATAGTGTGCACGGACGAATACCGCGAAACGTACGTCGCCGCGACGGAATCTCGGTGAACCTGGAGTCTCCCCGATGTGAAAGGCACCGTCATGACCGTTGCAGTAGCGATGAATTCGACACCCGAAGGCCGTGAGGCGCTCGTGCAGGGACAGGCGGAGGCGACGCTGAGGGGAACCGATCTCGTCGTCCTGTCGGTGATCGACGCCGATTCGGTCACCACCGCCCACCGCGACGCAGCCGAGGCGCAGGCACGTCAGGTGCTGGGAGAGAACTCCTTCACGGTGCGCGTCGAACCCGACGGCGGCGATCCGGCGGGGGCTCTCGTCGATCTGGTCTCGGATGTCGGTGCCACGCTGGTGATCATCGGATCACGTCGCCGAAGCGCGGTCGGGAAGTTCCTGACCGGCAGCACGGTTCAGCGCGTGTTGCTCGACAGTCCGGTCCCCGTGCTGGTTGTCAAGGCGAACGAGCACTGAGTCACGCTCGCCCCTGATTCCCGATCACCGTGTGCGCAGGACGATCTCGGTGGGATGCGCATCGGCAGGGGTGTCCACGGCCTGGCGGACGGCGCGGGCGACGGTCTCGACGGTGAGGTACTTCGAGGCGTCGTACTCGTCGCCCTCGCCCGCGACGATCGCGCGCTGCATGTCGGTGTCGATGCGCCCCGGGTGGACGGACGTCACGCGCAGGGTCGGCTCCTCGAGGCGCAGTGCGTCGCCGAACGCCCGCAGCGCGAACTTGCTCGCGGCGTAGGCACTCCACCCCGGGTTGGCCCTGATGCCGGCGCCCGAGTTGATCAACACGACGTGGCCGCCGGCTGCTCGGAGCGCGGGCAGCAGGAGGCGGGTGAGCTCGGCCACCGCGAAGACGTTGGCCTCGAACGTGTGTCGCCAGTCCGCGAGCGTCAGCGTCTCCACCGTGCCGAGGTCGGCGACGCCCGCGTTGTGCACCAGGACGTCGAGGCTCGTGATGTCCGCGGTGGCCGCGGCGAGAGCGTCCGCATCGGTGAGGTCGACGGGCCACGGCCGCGCGCTGATCAGTTCGTCGGAGATGCCCGCGACGGAGTCGGCCGTCGATCCCCCGACCCAGACGTCGTGATCGGCGGACAACAGGCGAGCGATTCCCGCTCCCAGTCCGCGGGCGGCTCCGGTGACGAGTGCTGTGCGTGGCATACAGCGAGGCTATCCGGCGCCCTTCTGGATGTGCGTCCGCATGTCCGAGTACGCCCTCGCGAAGGTCGCGACGTCGTCGTCGGTGAGGACGTCGAACATCGACGCCCGGACGGCGCCGACATGGCCGGGGCTCGACGCCGCGAGCTTGTCCATACCCGCGTCGGTGAGTTCCGCGAGCATCCCCCGACGGTCGTCCTCGCACTCGACGCGGACGACCCAACCGGCGTCGACGAGTCGGGTGATCGCCCGGGTGACGCCACTGCGGGTGGTGGTCACCGCATCGGCCAGGTCGCGCATCCGCATCTGTCGGCCGGGTGCCTCCGAGAGCACGACGAGCAGCTCGAAGTCGGTGAAGGAGATCCCGGAATCGCGCGTGAGCTGCCGATCGAGCGTCTGCATCAGCAGACGCGTCGCGTCGAGGTACGAGCGCCAGGCGCGCTGCTCGTCCTCGGTCAGCCACTGAGTCATGACACGAGTCTACCCAAGTAGTTGACAGCGCAACCATAAGCGGTACTGTTCTCGGTAGTTGACAACGCAACGATTCGATCGAAGGCGGAGACGATGAGCATGACAGCCGACGAGCAGCAGCGCTCGGACGAGTTCGAGGCCCGGCGCGACCGACTGCGGGGCCTGCACCTGCAGCCTGCAGAATCCCGCCCGACGTCCTCGGCGCGCGGACTGCACCACACCGCGCTGATCAGCAGCGACGTCGAGCAGACCATCCTGTTCTACCAGGGTGTGCTCGAGTTCCCACTGACCGAGTTGATCGAGAACCGCGACTACCCCGGCTCGTCGCACTTCTTCTTCGACATCGGGAACAGCAACCTCCTCGCCTTCTTCGACTTCCCCGGCCTCGACGTCGGCCCCTATGAGGAGGTGCTCGGCGGACTGCATCACGTGGCCATCAGCGTGGAACCCGACCGCTGGGAACACCTGCGCACCAAGCTGACGGATGCGGGCGTCGAGCTCACGGAGCACAGTGGAGTCTCGATCTACTTCCGTGATCCCGACGGTGCACGCCTCGAACTCATCGCCGACCCGCTCGGCGAGATGTACGGCCACCACGTTCTCTGAGTCCGAATCACCCCCGAACCACGTCCCACTTCCGAAAGGTCACTCATGACGAAGCTCGCGATCCTCTACTACTCCTCCACCGGCCACGGCACCACGATGGCGGCCGAGCTCGAGAAGGCCGCTCAGGCGGCCGGCGCCGAGGTGCGCGTCCGGCACATCGCCGAGACCCGTGACCCGGCGACCTTCGCCGAGAACCCCGCCTGGACTGCCAACTACGAGGCCACCAAGGATCTGCCGGCCGCCACCGGTGACGACATCGTGTGGGCCGACGGCGTCATCTTCGGCTCGCCGACCCGTTTCGGCAGCGTCGCGTCCCCGTTCCAGACCTTCTTCGACACGCTCGGTGGCCTGTGGGCCCAGGGCAAGCTCGCCGACAAGGCCTACGCCGCGTTCACCTCGAGCCAGACGGCCCACGGCGGCCAGGAGACGACCATCGTCAACCTGTACACCTCGCTCATGCACTTCGGCGGCATCCTCGTTCCCCCCGGCTACACCGACGGACTGAAGTTCGCCGACGGCAACCCCTACGGCGTCGGCCACGTCACCGGACCCGACAACCAGAACGAACTGGACGACGCGACCCGCGCCGCCCTCGGACATCTCGCCACCCGCGTCGTCACCATCGCGGGCAAGCTCGCTCGGTAGTCCCACTTTCCATCCCGAGAAGGGACCCCCATGACGACCTCCACCGCACCCGAACTCGACGTCCGTCGCGCCGACGACCGGCCGGCCACGAACATCGGCTGGCTCGACTCGCACCATTCGTTCTCGTTCGGACATCACTACGATCCCGACAACACCCACCACGGGGTGCTGATGGTGAACAACGACGACATCGTGGACGCGGGTACCGGTTTCGACACGCACCCGCACCGGGACATGGAGATCGTCACGTGGGTCCTGCAGGGATCCCTCGTGCACCAGGACTCCATCGGGCACAACGGGCTCATCTACCCGGGGCTCGCCCAGCGGATGAGCGCCGGCACGGGAATCCTGCACTCGGAGAAGAACGACTCGTGGCGTCTCGCGTCGGCGGAGAACCCGTCGCAGAAGCATCGGGACCCGGTGCACTTCGTGCAGATGTGGGTCGTGCCCGACGAGGCCGGCATCACCCCCGGGTACGAGCAGCTCGAGATCGACGACGAACTGCTCTCGGGCGGGCTGGTTCCGGTCGCGTCGGGAATGGACGCCTACAAGGACCACTCGGCGATCCGCATCAAGAACAAGTACGCCGCGATGCACGTCGCACGGTTGCGTTCCGACACCCCGGCTCAGGACCTTCCGGATGCTCCGTTCCTGCACGTCTTCGTCGCCCGCGGCGAGGCCTCGCTCGAGGGCGTGGGCCTGCTGCGCGAGGGTGACGCAATCCGCATCAAGGGCGGTGGCGGACAGACACTGTCGACGACGTCCGCAGCCGAGGTCATCGTCTGGGAGATGCACGCCACCATCGGTCGCTGACCGTCACGCTTCGATCAGCCCTGGAGCCTGTTCGGCTCCAGGGTCGATCGCCGTCGTGAGTAGGTGAAGTAGAGCACCGACGTGGCCGCCAGCCAGACCGCGAAGAGGATCCACGTCTGGATGTGCAGGGTGCTGATGAGATACAGGCATGCGCAGATCGACAGGATCGGGAGCACCGGGTACAGCGGAACCTTGAAGCCGCGCTCGATGTTCGGCTCGCGGCGGCGCAGGATGATCACTCCGGCGGAGACGACGATGAAGGCCACGAGCGTGCCCATCGACACCAGGTCCGCCAGGAAGTCCAGTGGCAGGAAACCCGCGAGCAGGGACACGAAGAACGCCACGATGATCGTGTTCTTCACCGGTGCGAGGCTGCGAGGGTTCACCTGCGAGAACACCTTCGGGATCAGACCGTCGCGGCTCATCGCGAACAGGATCCGAGTCTGCCCGTAGAGGGTGACCAGCGTGACCGAGAAGATCGAGACGACGGCGCCCGCCGACAGCACGATCGACGGCCAGCTCGATCCTGTGACGTACTGCAGGATCTCGGCGAGACCGGCCTCCTGGCCCTCGAACTCGGTGTACTTCTGCGCGCCGATCGCCGACATCGTCACCAACAGGTAGATCAGCGTGACCACCACCAGCGCGCTGATGAGCGCGATGGGCAGCGTGCGCTTGGGATTGTGCACCTCCTCGCCGGCCGTCGACACCGCGTCGAGTCCGATGAACGAGAAGAAGATCAGGCCGGACGCCGCACCGACACCGGCGACTCCGAACGGGGCGAACGGTTCCAGATTCTCGAGACTGAATCCGGTGAAACCGACGATGGCGAACATCGCGAGGATGCCGATCTTGATGACGACCATGACGGCGTTCGCACGAGCGGACTCGCTCGTTCCGCGGATCAGCAACACGGCGCACAGCGCGACGAGAACGATGGCGGGCAGGTTGACGCCGAAACCGGCGCCGTCTCCGGGTGCATGCGACAGCACGTCCGGAATGCGTAGTCCGACAGTACGATCGAGCAGGTCGTTGAGATACTGGGACCACAGCACCGACACCGCGGCCGTCGACACGCCGTACTCGAGAATGAGGCAGGCGCCGACGAGGATCGCGACGAACTCGCCGATGGTGGTGTACGTGTAGGTGTAGGTAGACCCGGAGGCCGGGATCGACGACGCCAGCTCGGCGTAGCAGAGCGCCGTCAGGCCGGCCGTGACGGCGGCGATGACGAACGAGAAGATGACCGCGGGGCCCGCCACCGGGACGGCGGACGAGAAGATGAAGAAGATGCCGGTGCCCACGGTCGAGCCGACGCCGATGCACGTCAGCTGGAACGTGGTGATCGACCGCTTCAGCCGACCTTCGCCCGTCGTTTCCAGTGCCGCGATGTCGCTGATCGACTTGCGTCGCAGCAATCCCGAACCGTTGCTCGGATCGCTCATGTTTCCTCCACTATCGGCGTGGTTCACCGAGCGAATCGGCTTCCACGGGGAACGACCAGAATCGGAACAGGGCTGTGCCGCAAGATCTTCGACGCGGTGGAGCCGAGGAACACCCGGGCGAGAGGTCCGAGGCGGGACGAACCGAGCACCAGCAGGTCCTCGGGCCCCAGCTCGACCGAGTCCACCACGTGCTGCCAGTCCCCGCCGGATCCCACCGCGCACGTAGGGGACAGGGCCGGGTAGGCGGACGTGACGTCCGACGCCGCGGAGTGGAGCATCTCGGTGGCCTGCTCGCGCCACTGCGACGTCACCAGATCCTCCGCGTCGTAGCCGCCGAAGGGGGGATACGTCGTCGAGCGTCGTGGTGCGAACGCCACCAGGCGCAGCGCGATGTTCCAGCGCACCGCGAGAGCCGCCGCGGAATACAGCGCATCCTTGGCTTCCGGGGTCCCGGTGTAGGCGCAGGAGATGCGGGAGACGGCGTCGGTGCGGCGGCGCGCGCCGCGCGGCGCCAGTGCCAGCGGAACAGCCGACGAGTGCAGCAGCGTCTCGCTCGTGCTCCCCGGCGTGAAGCGATCGTCGGGACCGTCGGAGCTCCCCAGCACCACCAGGTCGGCATGGTGAGTGGCCGCCGCCGCGGTGAGTGCGGCCGACTCGGCGGCGTTCTCGGCGAAGAAGGCGGAGGGCGATCCCAGATCGGCCGGAGTGAGCAGGTCCGCCATCGCCGCATCGGCCCGAGCGGCCGCATCCGTGCCGCGCTCCTCGAGCCAGCGTCGGTACTCCGCGTCCACGTGCGCCATCGACGGGAACGGCCACGTCCGCGGCAGGACGGTGCACGTGCGGACCGTCATCGCGCCGCCCGCGGCCCGAGCGGTGGTCGCCATGCGCGCGGCCAGACCCAGCGCATCGTGACCGGAGTCGTCCGGCAGCCACCCGACCAGCGCGGACATCGACGCGGTCGACACACCCATCACCCCCGACCAGTTGCCCCGGCGCGTTCGACGCCGATGGCTCAGTATGCGACCGACGCGCCGGGCCCGCACCCCGACTCACCGGCGCGTCCTGCAGGATCGCGCCGTCCGACGGATGATGTCTCCCATGGCCGCCCCCGGATTCACCCCGACTCAGCTCGCAGCACGGGCCGCCTACCTCCTGCGCGGCAACGATCTGGGCACCATGACCAGCGCGGCTCCGCGTCTGTACCCACACATGTGGAGCTGGGACGCCGCCTTCGTGTCGGTCGGGCTCGCCCCGTTGAGTGTCGAGCGGGCCGTCGTCGAGCTCGACACCCTGTTGTCCGCTCAGTGGTCCAACGGCATGATCCCGCACATCGTCTTCGCCAGCGGTGTCGACGGATACTTCCCCGGGCCCGCCCGCTGGCAGGTGAACGAACTCGCCGCGCACGCACCCGTCGGCGTCCACACCTCGGGCATCACGCAGCCCCCCGTGCACGCGATCGCGGTGCAGCGCATTCTCGATCACGCCCGTCGACGTGGGCGGACCACGCGGCAGGTCGCCGGTGAGTTCCTCGATCGGCGATGGCCGGATCTGGTGCGGTGGCACCGCTGGCTGGCACACGCACGCGATCAGAACCACACGGGGCGCATCACGCTGTACCACGGGTGGGAATCGGGCATGGACAACTCGCCGCGCTGGGACGCGGCGTACGCGAAGGTGATTCCGGGGGCGGTGCCGCCGTACATCCGGGAGGACACGTCCATCGTCACCGACTCGTCGCAGCGCCCGAGCAACATCGAGTACGACCGCTATCTCTGGCTGCTCGAGGAGATGAAGCTCGCGCGGTACGACGATCTCGCGCTGAACAGCGCCATGAGCTTCGCGGTGGAGGACGTGTTCGTCAGCGCGATCTTCGCTGTCGCCTGTGACGTGCTGGCCACCATCGGCGAGGACCATTCCCGGCCTCATGCGGACGTGCGGGACCTGCGCGCCTGGGCCGACCGGTTCCGGAGCGGCGTCGTCGCCACCACCGACGCGCGTTCCGGCGCGGCTCGGGATCGCGACGTGCGGTCCGGGGAGTGGATCAAGACCGACACGATGGCGATGTTCGCGCCGCTGCTGTGCGGTGGGTTGCCCCGTGACACCGAGCGGGCGCTGCTGCGACTCTTCGAGGGTCCGCGCTTCTGCGGGCACCCGGACTTCAAGTACGCCGTTCCCCCGTCGACGTCGCCGATCTCGAGGGACTTCCGACCTCGCGAGTACTGGCGCGGTCCCGTGTGGCCGGTGGTGACGTGGCTGTTCTCGTGGGCCTTCGCCCGACGCGGGTGGTCGGAGCGGTCGGCGATGTTGCGCGAGGAGGGGTTGCGGCAGGCGAGCGACGGCAGCTTCGCCGAGTACTACGAGCCGTTCACCGGAGAGCCGTTGGGAAGCATGCAGCAATCGTGGACCGCGGCCAGCGTGCTCGACTGGCTGGGCTGACCGCGGTCCACGACGGCAGGGAGAAGGTCAGACCTTCCACACCGCGACGACCGACGGACGGGGCTGCGAGTCGCCACCGTCGGGCCAGTGCGAGGCGGGGGCGTCGGCACTGGCGTCGTCCTCCTCGCCCGGGTGCTGCACGCTCACGACGACACGCTGCTCCTGCACGATCGGACCGCAGGTCTCGGCGCCCTTCGGCACGGTGAGGAACTGCTTCGTCTGGCCGCGGCGGTCACCGTCGAGAACCACCGAGAACAGGCCGTCGTTGGAGTCGAGGGCGTTGCCGTCCGTCGACACCCACAGGTTGCCGTCGGCGTCGAACGCCAGGTTGTCCGGGCACGAGATCGGGCTGACCTGCGACTTGTCGAAGCCACCGAAGTAGGTGTCGGCGGCTGCGGGATCGCCACAGACGAGCAGAAGGTTCCACGTGAAACTGGTCCCGGCGTGGTCGTCGTCGAGCTCGAGGACCTGGCCGTTCTTGTTCTTGTCCCGCGGATTCGCCTCGTCGGCGGCGGCCTTGCCCTCGGTGCCTCGGTTCGAGTTGTTGGTCAGCGCCACGTACACCTTGCCGGTGACGGGGTTCGGCTCGAAGTCCTCCGGCCGGTCCATCTTGGTGGCGCCGACCTTGTCACCGGCGAGGCGCGTGAAGACGGCGACCTCCTCGGCGGACATGCCGTCGACCAGGGACTCGCCGCGGCCGTCCTCGCCGGTACGCAACAACGGGATCCACTCGCCCTTGCCGGCGAACTGTCCCGTCGTCGGGAG
Organism: Rhodococcus sp. BP-332; assembly: GCF_019836065.1. NCBI lineage: Bacteria > Bacillati > Actinomycetota > Actinomycetes > Mycobacteriales > Nocardiaceae > Rhodococcus > Rhodococcus sp. BP-332. The sequence goes on along the minus strand of NZ_JABUEC010000002.1, from coordinate 1,014,293 downwards.
CTTTCCGGAGCCGTCGATCTGGTCGGGCGCGTCACCGGAGAGCGTCGCGACGTAGAGGGTTCCGGCGTCGAGAAGCGTCACGTTGGACCGCAGTGCCGCAGCGCCGGTGCCCTGCATCATCTTCCGGCTGGAGACGAACTTGTACATGTAGTCGAAACGCTCGTCGTCACCGCTGTAGGCGACCACGGTGCCGTCGTCGGTCACGTGGATGGTCGCGGCCTCGTGCTTGAACCGGCCGAGTGCCGTGTGCTTGATCGGCGCTGCGGTGGGATCCCACGGGTTCACCTCGACGACCCAGCCGAAGCGATTCACCTCGTTCGGCTCCTGCGCCAGATCGAAGCGCTTGTCGAATCGCTCCCATTTGCGCTCGGACGCAGCACCTTCCACGCCGTAGCGCGCCAGACGCTCGGCGACCACGGGGTCGGTCACACTCTCGGCGTTGGCGAAGTACTGGTTGATGTTCTCCTCGCCGGACAACACGGTGCCCCACGGGGTGACGCCACCGGAACAGTTGTTGAACGTGCCGAACACCCTGGTGCCGGTGGGATCGGCGGAGGTCTTGAGGAAGTCACTGCCGGCCGCGGGTCCGGTGAGGACGAACTCGGTCGATCCGGTGATGCGACGGTTGTAGCGGCCCATCTGCGGGGTGAGCTTGCCCGAGCCGTTCTCACCGGCCACCTGGACCACCGAGAGACCATGGGCGGCAAGGCCGATGGCGACCTGCTCCGCGGTGGGGTTCTCCGCGTCGTACCCCTTGAAGAGGAACGGTTCCGTCGTGTACTCGTGGTTGACCACCAGCAGGTACTCGGTGGACGACCCGTCGATCGGCAGCAGACCCGCGAAGTCGTTGTTGAATCCGAACTGCTTCTCCTGGGCCGCCGAGGTCTGGTTGTCGAAGTCGAAGGCAGGCGCACCCTCGACCACCGGGTCGCCCCACCGGATGACGACGGCCTGCTCGTACCCCTCCGGGACGACGACCGCGTCCTCGGTGTTGGGCGCGACGGCGGCGAAGTCGAGTCCACGCGGCTCCGGGGTCGGGGTGGCCGACGCGGTGGTGGCCGTGCCCGAGTCCTCTGTGCCGCACGCGGCGAGGGCGCTGGTGGCGCCGACGGCCAGCACGGCCATCGCACTACCGCGCAGGATGCCGCGGCGCGTCATCGCCGTCTTGACTATGTCGCCGAAGTACTCGCTCGACGACGTGTTGGGCACCTCGTGGAAGCAGGCGTCGCCGCACTTGTACTTGCACGTCAGCGACGACCGCGAGGAGCTGCCGTCGTGCTGATGGGAGACGATCAGGGGAAGCGGAATCGTGGTCACCGGTCGACCGTAGAAGTGCCGGGCAAAAGGCAAAGGGAAGGTAAGCAACTCCCCGGGTGCAGGAAGGTGAACGGTGGGCGAACGTGTGTCGTCGGGGCACGCTCCGGGTAGACCGAGAGCGACGCGGAGACACCGCGACGAAGGAGGCACGACATGCCGATGCTCTCGGTGGGAGTCGAGAACGACGCCCCGATCGACCTGCACTACCAGGACCGAGGCGAGGGCGCGCCGGTGGTGTTGATCCACGGCTGGCCGCTCAACGAGCGGTCGTGGGAACCCCAGATCGTCGCACTGCTCGACGCGGGCCACCGCGTCGTCACGTACGACCGGCGTGGATTCGGCAGCTCGTCGCAGCCCGAGTCCGGTTACGACTACGACACGTTCGCCGCGGACCTGTCGGTCCTGCTGGAGACGCTCGACCTGCGGGACGTGACGCTGGTGGGTTTCTCCATGGGCGGCGGCGAGGTGGTGCGCTACCTCGCGAAGTACGGCAGCGACCGCATCGCGAAGGCGGTGCTCGCCGGTGCTGTTCCCCCGTATCTCTACAAGTCCGAGGACAACCCCGACGGCGGCCTCGACGACGAGACGATCGCGGGATTCGAGAACGGCGTCGAGGAGGACCGCAACGCCTTCCTCGACGGCTTCGCCACCAACTTCTTCAGCGCGAACGGCGAGCTGAAGGTCTCGGAGGAGGATCGTCAGTACGCGGTGGACATGGCGGCCGAAGCGTCGACACCGGCGATCCTCGGCTGCATCGAGGCGTTCGCGCGCACCGACTTCCGTGAGGACATGCCGAAGATCGACGTCCCCACCCTCGTCATCCACGGCGACGCGGACGCCATCGTTCCGTTCGAGGTGAGCGGCAAGCGCTCACACGAGGCGATCGCGAACAGCACTCTGGTACTCGTCGAGGGCGGCCCGCACGGGTTCAACACCTCGCACCCGGATCGGTTCAACCAGGAACTGCTCGCGTTCCTGGGCTGACGCGCACTCGCGAGGTGGGCGCCACAGCCCACCTCGCGAGAGTCGGTCAGGCCGCGCCGAGGAGCCCGTGGGGGTCGAGCACGAACTTCGTGGCCTCACCGGAGTCGAAGTCGGCGTAGCCCTGCGGAGCCTGCTCGAGCGAGATGGCGCGTGCGTTGACGGCCTTCGCGATCTGCACGCGATCGTGCAGGATCGCCATCATCAGCCCGCGGTGGTACTGCATCGTCGGGCACTGTCCGGTGGCGAAGGACAACGACTTGGCCCACCCGGTGCCGAGGCTCAGCGACAACGCGCCGACCTTGGCGGCTTCGTCGGATGCGCCGGGATCGCCGGTGACGTACAACCCCGGAATTCCGAGCGAGCCACCCGCCGTCGTGATGTCCATCAGCGAATTCAGCACGGTGGCCGGCGCTTCCGTCGCCGACCCGTCACCGTGACCGCGTGCCTCGAAACCGACGGCGTCGACGCCGCAGTCGACTTCCGGTACCCCGAGCAGCTGCTCGATCTGATCCTTCGGATCGCCCTTGCTGACGTCGACGGTCTCGCAACCGAAGCTTCGGGCCTGCGCGAGCCGGCTCTCGTTGAGGTCGCCCACGATGACGACGGCGGCGCCGAGCAGTTGCGCGCTGGCCGCCGCGGCGAGTCCGACGGGTCCGGCGCCGGCGATGTAGACCGTCGACCCGACTCCCACTCCGGCCGTCACGCAGCCGTGGAAGCCGGTGGGGAAGATGTCCGACAGCATCGTCAGGTCGAGGATCTTCTCCAGGGCCTGATCGCGGTCGGGGAACTTCAGCAGGTTCCAGTCCGCGTACGGCACCATGACGTACTCGGCCTGGCCGCCGACCCAGCCGCCCATGTCGACGTAGCCGTAGGCGGCGCCGGGACGATCAGGATTGACGTTCAGGCAGATGCCGGTCTTGCGTTCCTTGCAGTTCTTGCAGCGACCGCACGCGATGTTGAACGGAACCGAGCACAGGTCACCCTGTTTGATGAACTCCACGTCGCGGCCGACTTCGATGACCTCGCCGGTGATCTCGTGGCCGAGGACCAGGCCCTCGGGGGCCGTCGTGCGGCCTCGCACCATGTGCTGGTCGCTGCCGCAGATGTTGGTGGAGACGACCTTGAGAATCACGCCGTGCGGACACTCACGGCCCACACTCGCCGGATTCACGCCGGGCCCGTCCTGCAGGGTGAAGCTGGGGAAGTCGATGTCGACGACCTCGACCTTCCCGGCTCCGGCGTAGGCGACGGCTCTGTTGTCGGCCATGTGTTCAGCTCCCGTTCGAGGTACAGCGCCGACATTCTCGAGTGCGAATGTCGGCATCTCTCTCGACCGTACGCGGGATGCTGTGCGCCGCGTCACATTCGTGGCTCGGGGATCAGAGCACTTCGGACAGGAACCGCTGCAGTCGCTCGGTCTGCGGGTCGTCGAACAGTGCTGCGGGCGGGCCCACCTCGACGGCGCTGCCGTGGTCCATGAACAGCACGCGGTCGGACACCGAGCGGGCGAAGCCCATCTCGTGCGTGACGACGACCATCGTCATGCCGCCGGTCGCGAGGTCCGCCATGAGGGCGAGCACGCCCTTGACGAGCTCCGGGTCGAGGGCGGACGTGGCCTCGTCGAAGAACATCACCTGCGGTTCCATGGCGAGTGCTCGCGCGATGGCCACGCGCTGCTGCTGACCGCCGGAGAGGTTGCCGGGGCGCGAGCCCGCTTTCTCCTTCAGGCCCACCTTGTCGAGCTGGGCGAGCGCGGCGGCGTGTGCGTCGTCCTTGCTCAGTCCCTTCAACTTCCACGGACCGAGCGCGACGTTGTCGAGGACGGTCCGGTGCGGGAACAGGTTGAACTGCTGGAACACCATGCCGATGCGCTGGCGCAGCGCGTCGGGATCGTCCTTCAGCACCGAGCGTCCGTCGAGCAGGATGTCGCCCTGCTCGGGCTCGTGCAGTCGGTTGAGCACGCGCAGGAGCGTGGACTTGCCCGACCCGGACGGTCCGATGACAGTGGTGGTGGCTCCTGCGGCGACGTCGATGTCGACGCCGCGCAGGACCTTGTTGGTGCCGAAGGACAGGTGCAGGGCACGGCCGGCGAGTGAGACGCCGGTCAACGGCTCGGTCGAGGGTGCGGTGGTCATGTGTCAGCCTCTTTCCACGACGATGGCCTGCTCGACCGGGTCGAGTGTCTGCTCGGCCTTGCCGACGCGCAGACGCTTGTCGATGTAGTTGACCAGGTGGGTCAGCGGGACGGTCATCGCGAGATAGACGAGTCCGGCCGCCACCAGGGGTGACAGGTTTCCGGTCTGCGCGTTGAGGTCTCGGCCGACGGCGAACAGTTCGCGCTGCGTCGCCAGCAGACCCAGGAAGTAGATCAGCGACGAGTCCTTGATCAGCGAGATGAACTGGTTGACGAGTGCGGGAAGCACGCGCCGGACACCCTGCGGCACCACGACCAGGCGCATCGAGCGTCGGTAGCTGAACCCGAGAGCACGCGCTGCCTCGATCTGCCCCTTCTCGACGCTCTGGATGCCGGATCGGAAGATCTCGCCGATGTACGCGGCCGCGAGCAGCGACAACGCCACCGCACCGAGCCAGTACGGGTTGTTGCCGGTGATGCCGCTGACCACCGGTCCGATGCCGAGACCGATGACGAGGATGATCACGACGGCGGGCAGTCCGCGGAAGATGTCGGTGTAGACGCGTGCCGGCCAGCGCAGCCAGCGGGTGCGGGACAGGCCCGCCAGTGCGAGAAGCATGCCGAGAACCGTGCCGATGATGCCCGATGCCAGCGCGAGGATCAGCGTGTTCGGCAGGCCGGTCTTCAGCAGGTCCGGCAGCGCCTGCTTGTAGAGGTTCCAGTCGAAGAACGTGTCGCCGAGCTGCTCGAACGTCGACTTCGGTGCGACGGCCTGCGCGGCCGGGGCATTCGCGTCGTTCTCGGCGGCGATGGCCGCGAAGTCGGGAAGCTCGGGCTGCGGCGCTGCCTTGCTACCGGGCTTGAATCCTTCCGGGAGTTCGCGCGGCACCCAGTCGGAGTACAGCTGGGCCCAGGTCCCGTCCTCGATGATCGCGTCGAGGCCGGAGTTCAACGCGTCGATCAGCGGCTGGTTGTCCCGCGCGACGGCCCACCCGACGAAGTTGTTGAGGCTGAACGTGTTCTGCGTGATCGCGGTGCCGTCCTCCGGCTTCACCAGGCCCTCGGCCTGCTGCGACGGTGCGACCCAGGCGTCGATCTGTCCGGTGCGGAGATTTGCGTACGCGGTGTTGTAGTCGGGGAACTTCACCGGGTCCAGGCCCAGGGTGTTGACGACGTAGTCGTCCTGCACCGTTCCCTGCACGACGCCGATACGGGTGTCCGGCCCCAGGTTCTCGAAGGCGGTGATCGGTCCGCCGGCCTTCGCGACCAGGGAGAAGTAGCCGAAATCGTAGCCGTTGGTGAAGCCGACCGTGTTGCGCCGCTCGTCGGTGGTGGTGATGGACGACGACCCGACGTCGAAGCGTCGGCCGGCGACCTGCGCGAGCAGACCCGAGAACTCGGTGCCCGAGAAGTTGATCTGCAGGCCGAGCTTCGCGGCGACGGCCTTCAGCAGCTCGTTGTCGTAGCCGGTGTAGGTGCCGGAGCCGTCGACGCAGATGCTCGGCGGCGCGTCGGAGAGCGTGCCGACGGTGAGCTGGCCGGGCGTGATCAGTCCGAGCTGCGAGGTGTCGATGCGATCGAGCGGCGTGACCGACGGCGTCGTGTACCGATCCTCGGTCGCGGCGGCGGCCGCGGCGTCGAAGTTGGTCGGCGTGGACGACGCGCTGTCCACACCGGGAGGTGAGCACAGTTCGGTCGGTGCCGCGGCAGCGGACGAGGAGCCGTCCGACGAGCCGCCGTCCGAGGTGCCGCAGGACGCGAGGAGGACGGCGAGGAGAAGTGTGGAGACGAGGACGATGAGTTTCCGTCCCACGCGGTGCGCAAGCATGAGATGAACACTAGGGCTCACGTGCCGGGATCACCGAAACGTCGAACGCGCAATGGTTGTGCTCAGTGATCTGTTACCGGTGATCGCCGTGGGGACCGCTCCGACCAGGGGTCTAGTCTCCGTCGGGGCGCACGTCACCGACTATCCAGGACGCCTGGAGGGTGTGCGCCGGGGGACGGAAGGTGTTCGTATGTACTCCAGTCTCGAGTACCCGCTGACGGGCGCTCCGGATGCCGGCAACACGGCGTGGGTTCTGGCCAGTGCCGCGATGGTGCTGTTGATGACTCCGGGGCTCGCGTTCTTCTACGGCGGCATGGTGCGCGTGAAGAGCGTGCTGAACATGATGATGATGAGCCTGTCGGCCATCGGGGTCGTGTGGGTCCTGTGGGTCCTGTTCGGATACTCGATGGTGTTCGGCGACGACAGCGTCGGTGGGTGGATCGGGGACCCGACGCAGTTCGCCGGCCTCACCTCGTTGATCGGCGGCAGCTTCGGAGCCGGGGGCGGCGCGGTCGAGATCCCGCTGGTGGGAACCGTTCCGGCGCTCGCCTTCGTGGCCTTCCAGGCAGGCTTCGCGATGGTCACCGTGGCGCTCGTGTCCGGCGCCGTCGCCGACCGGATGCGTTTCATGCCGTGGGTGATCTTCGCCGGCCTCTGGGCGACACTCGTCTACTTCCCCGTCGCACACTGGGTGTTCGCGTTCGACGGTGTCACCGCGGAGACCGGGGGCTGGATCGCCAACCAGCTGAAGGCCATCGACTTCGCCGGGGGCACCGCGGTGGAGATCAATGCCGGCGCGGCCGGACTGGCGCTCGCCCTGGTCGTCGGCAAGCGTCGTGGGTGGCCCCGGGAGGCGATGCGGCCGCACAACCTGCCCGCCGTCATGGTGGGTGCCGGGCTGCTGTGGTTCGGCTGGTTCGGCTTCAACGCCGGATCGTCGCTCGCGGCGGACGGCGTCGCCGCGGTCGCGTTGGTCAACACGATGGGCGCGGGCGCGATGTCGATGGTGGCGTGGCTGGTGGTCGAGAAGATCCGCGACGGGAAGGCCACATCCTTCGGCGCGGCGTCGGGTGTCGTCGCCGGTCTGGTGGCCATCACGCCGTCGTGCACGGCCGTCACCCCGATCGGCGCTCTGGGCGTCGGCGCTGCCGCCGGTGTCGCCTGCGCCCTGGCGATCGGCCTCAAGTACCGCTTCCGGTACGACGACTCGCTCGACGTGGTCGGAGTGCACCTGGTCGGTGGCATCGTCGGCACGCTCATGATCGGCCTCCTCGCGAGCAGCGACATGCCGCCCGGTGTCGACGGCCTGTTCTACGGCGGCGGCGTCACGCAGCTGGGTCGACAGGTGGTCGCCGTCGTCGTCGTTCTCGCCTATGCGTTCCTGGTCACCGCGGCCATCGCCACGGTGCTGAAGCTGACCATCGGGATCAGAGCGGATCCGCAGCACGAGACGGACGGCATCGACGAACACGAGCATGCCGAGTCCGCGTACGAGTTCGCCTCCTCGCACGGCGGACACGGCAGCTCGGGGCTGTTCGGAAAGCAGTCCGGCTGACTGTCAACCCTGGTGCGACCGCGCCCAGGAGATCGCGCCGGTCAGCTTGGTGAGGTCGTAGTCGGGGCCGTTGACGCCGACGGTGAAGAGGGTGGCTCCGGCGTCGACGAAGGCCTGCGCGTCGTCCGCGCCCGGCCACGCCACCGATCGCTCGATCTGCGACACGTCGCGGCCGACGGTCTCACCGTGTCCGGCCAGGACCTCGGACTTGTGCTTCAGCGCGTCCAGGTCGGCGAAGCTGTGCCAGACGTCGGCGTAGCGGGCGACCATCTTGAGCGTCTTCTTCTCACCGCCACCGCCGATGAGAATCGGGATGTGGCGAGTGGGCGCCGGATTGCCGACGGCGAGACGCGAGGTGATGCGCGCGAGACTCTCGTCGAGCAGTGCCAGGCGTGAGCCGGCGGTGCCGAAGTCGTAGCCGAAGTTGTCGTAGTCCTTCTGGTTCCACCCGGCGCCGATGCCCAGGATCAGCCGTCCTCCACTGATGTGGTCCACGGTGCGCGCCATGTCGGCCAGCAGGTCGGGATTGCGGTAGCCGCCGCCGGTGACGAGCGCGCCGATCTCGACGTTCGAGGTCTGCTCGGCCCAGGCGCCCAGCATCGTCCAGCACTCGAAGTGGGCGCCGTCGAGGTCGCCGTACAACGGGTAGAAGTGATCCCAGTTGAAGACGATGTCCACGCCGGCGTCCTCGGACCGCAACACCGCGTCGCGGATGAGGCCGTAATCGGGGGCGTGTTGGGGCTGAAGCTGAACTCCGATGCGAACGGACATGTGTGATCCTTCGGTGAGTGCGCTGGCTGTCGCTTCCATGGTGCCCGGCCTGTCAACCGATGCGCACTCCACACGCGTGCATCGTCGCGCGGAGGACGAAACCTGCCTCGGCGCCGATGATCTCCGAGACCAGGGTGAGATAGCGATCGACGAACGCGCCGCCGTGGGCCGGTTCGGGGTGGTCGTCCGGATCGCCGGGTTCCAGATGGTGCGCGATCTCGTGCAGCACCACCATCTCGCGCAGGGCCCAGGCGCGTCCCCGTACGTGGAGTGGGACAGCGATGGTGGCGGTGTCGACCTCGTAGTGCGCGGCGCCCGCGCCCGAGCGGGCCCGGACCCGTACCGGGACCGCCGCGCGTGGCCACTCGCTGCGCACCCAGTCCAGAGCGGTGACGCCGTCGACGTAGGTCTGGACCGAGTCGAGCGAGGCGAAGCGCCGCTCGATCGGCAGGGTGACCGTGGACCCGAGGAGCTCGACGGTGCGCAGGCCCCGTTCGTCCGCGCGGTCGAACATGGTGCGGACCTGATGCTCGGCGTCGTAGACGCGGGAGCGCTGGCTGTCGCGGGTCACCGTTCGAGTTGTCCTCGGGGGCCGCCGATCTCGCTCTGATTGCCCAGGCGCGCACGTCGACCGGCGTGGTCTCCGGCTCGCCGAGCCTCCGACGAGTACGAGCGACCCGAGCTGCCGCGCCAGGTACCCCGGGCGGTGGAAGCGGACCGGTAGAAGTCGCGCAGCTCGATCTCCTTGTCACGCAACACCAGTGCGGTGCCGGCCTCGGGAGCTTCCGTGGCGACCGCCTCGGCCTCGGCCTCCTTCTTGACGGCGGCCAGGCGCTCGCCGACCCGGTGCGCGAACGCGGTCTGGAACTCGATCCTGGCAGTGACGCCGGCGAGCGGCGCCCGCTCGACCGTGCGATAGCGCCGGCGTCCTCGGACGACGGTGACCTCACGGTCCACGGTGGCGTCCCGGTACGCACCCGACGAGATGTACGTGTCGCTCGCGCGCACCATCTGCACGAGCAGGCTCGCGTACAGGGCCTCGCACGTGTCGATGTCGCTCTCGAACCCGTACGCGAAGACCTGCGTCGACGACTGCGCCACGTCGCACTGCACGTCGTTCGCGCGGGCGATGGCCACGAACAGCAGGACGTAGGTGCGCAGGCCCTTCTTGCCGTGCTCCCCGATGTGGACGACGCGCTGCACCGGCGTCGCCCGCTTCTCGCGCGAGGCGGTGTGCGAGCGTGCCACGGCCAGATCGACCGAGGCGGCGGTCGCGAGACGCTGCGCGGCCTCCATGAACGCCTCGGCCTCGTGGGGATTGTCCGTGGACTCGGCCTGACGCAGAAGCCCACCGATGCGGGCCACCATCCTGTCTGAACTCACGGGCCGAGAGTACGCCCGGACCAGCCGTGAGCCGGGCCCACCGAGCGTCCCCGGGGACGGCCGTCCACAGGCGCTCGCAGGGTCTTGCGGACGGCCGCGTCGGCGAGTAGCAGTCAGCGCTCGGAGTTCTCCACCAAGGCCGCGACGGCGTCGATGCGCCGCCGGACCGCCGAGGCTCCGATGACGTCCGCACGGGTGCGGGCCGACGCCAGAGCGCGGGCCGCGAGCCGTCCGGTGCGGGCGTGCTCGATGCGGAGACCGAGATACGCGTCCTCCGCGCTCCATCCCTCGAAGCCGCGGGCGACGTGCAGGCGCCGCGCGGCGTGCAGATGGCGACCCGCTCGCTCGACGTGACCGGTGGCCAGGGACGCGTCGGCCAGGTGGTGGTGCACCACGCCGAAGACGCTCGGGGCGACCGACACGGTCTGCTCCGCGTAGGGCAGCAACCGTTCGTACACGTCGGTGCACACCAGTGTGTTGCCCACCGTGGCACCGGCACGGGCGATGAAGGTCATCGACATCAGCCAGAGCATGTCCGGGGCGATCGCCGCGAGCCGTTGCTCGTCGTACCAGTCCATCAGCTCGCGCGCCTCGTCCATGCGTCCGACGTCGGCGAGCGAGGACGCCACGACCGGGCGGAACGCCGGGATCAGGTCGAACATAGTGGCCATCTCGTCGCGCCGATCCGCGAAGTGCCGGAGATCTCCGCGCATCGTCCGGAGGGTGAGGATCGACGTGTGTTCGCGGCCGTAGGTGTGGCTGCCGAGCGCGGCGTCGGGCGTCTCGCAGATCCGTGCCAGCACGGTCTCCGCGCGCACCAGTCGTCCTGCCGACACGTCCACGCCGAACTTGGAACACACCATGGCCCAGGTCATCTCGGGGTCGTCCGCGAGATCGGCCCGGGTCACCGCCGCGAGTGTCGAGTCGGCGCCGCCGAGGTCGCCGAACGCCTGCTGGGTCCTGGCCAGGATGGTGGCGGCGGACGGATCGCGATGCCGCCGAGACGATGTCGACTCCAGCTCGACGAGGCGCGTCATCGCCTCCTGGCGCAGATCCCAGCACTGGGGCACCAGGAGGCACCACAGCATCGCGCGCAGCGCCGACTCGAGGGCACTGCGGTCTCCCACCGAATGCGCCAGCGTCACAGCCTGTTCGAGAAGGTCTCGGCGTTCCTTCCAGTCATCGGTCCAGCTCAGCTCCATGGCCAGCAATACCAGGACCTTGGCCGTGGCGGCGCTGTTCGCGCGGCCGGAGTCCTCGAGGACGTGCAGTGCGTCGTGCAGGCTGTCGAGTCGTTCCGGCAACGGGTCGAACATCTGGAACAGGCCCGCACCACTGATCGTGTCCGCCAGCGTCGCGTCGACCTGTAGGTCGACGTCGCCCAGTCTCCGCGCCATGGCGATCGCGTCGAAGAGAGTGGCCCGGTAGGACCGGTCGATGCACTTGCGCTGCGCCCGGCCGAGGTCGATCAGCAGTCGGCACCGGTCTCGGGAGTCGCCGTGCGGCACCATCTTCCGAAGGGCGGTCCGGTACCCCACCACCGCGTCCTCGTACGCGGACACCGCGTAGGCGGCGTCGCCGGCACGCCGCGCGTAGAGCGCGGCCTCGGAGCGGTCGGAGTCCAGCGCCCTGCCGAAGTGGTACGCGATGCGCGCGAGTTCGTCGGCGGTGGTGTCGGCACCGAGATCGACCAGGGCCCGAGCCACGTCGGAGTGCATCTGCGCTCGCCGCGCCCCGGGTATCGCGTCGTACAGAGTCGACTGCACGAGAGCGTGTCTCATCACCAGCTCGTCGTCGGTGTCGCCGGCGACCAGGAAGTTCACGGCCAGCAGTTCGTCGAGGGTCTCGGCGAAACGGAGATCGGACGGGATCGTCGAGGCGGCCCGCAGCAGCGGGCGCGAGACCGTCACCCCGGTCACCGCGCACAGTTCGAGCAGAGTGACTGCGTCACAGCTTAGTTCGCGACTCGCGAGACGCACCGCGTCCGTGACCGTGAAGGGGAGCGAGCCGCCGGGTTCGCGCTCGTGTGCCGCGATGACGGCTGCGACCAGCAGGGCGGAGCCACCCGTCCGTGCCACGATGGCCTCGGGGTCGAGGGTCGAGTTCTGCTCGCGAAGGAGGTCGTGCACCGCGGCCAGAGACAGTCCGCCCAGGGTGATCTCGCGGAACCCCGCCGACAACCGGATGACGTCGAGGGTCGCCTGGAGTTCCGGGGACACGAGGTTCTCGTCCCGCATTGTCGCGAGGATGCAGAGTCGGTCGTTCTGCGTCGACCGCGCGAGATGGCGGACCAGGGCGGCCGTCGTGCCGGAGGCCCACTGCAGGTCGTCGATCACGAGCAGGGTCGGGGCCTGTCGAGCGGGCCCGACGAGCCACCGCTGCACCGCGTCGGACGCCCCTGTGCGGTCGTCGTCCACGTGCGGGGGGATGAGGTCCCCGAATCGACGTGCGGCCCCGGGGATGATGCCGAGGATGTCGGCGCCGTTGGTCCGCAGCCACTGACGCGCTCCGATGACGCCGCGCGAGTCGAGGTCGCGGGTGACCGCCTCCACGAACGGTTCGTACGGGATGGTCGAGTGTTCGCTGCAGCGACCCGACACGACGTCCGTGCCGGCGGCGCGGGCACGCTGCATCACGGCGCGGGCGAGTGACGTCTTCCCTGCCCCCGGCGGACCCGAGACCAGGAGAAACCGTCCATGACCGGCAGCGGCCGCCTCGAGGTCCTCGACGATGCGGCTCATCTCGACATCGCGTCCGACGAAGGCGGATCCCACCGGCGGCTCCTCGCGCTGCGCTGGGGTGGTCTCGGTATCGTCCTCCAACAACTCCAGGTACAACGACTGGGTCTCGCGTGAGGGGCTCACCCCGAGCCGGTCCGCCAGCACCGCTCGGCATCGCGCCGCCGCCCCGAGAGCCTGTCCGCGGTCGCCCAGTGCCACGTAGCCACGCATGGCGATGCGGTACGCGCTCTCGCGCAGGGGGTCGGCTGCCAGCAGGGACTCCGCGGAGGACACGGCGTTCTCGAACGCACCGAGATCCATCGACGCGGTGGCGTCCGCTTCGAGGGCCGTGAGCCGCAGGTCGTCGAACTCTCGCCGGACGTCGTCCGCCCACGCGCCGTTGGCTCCGACGAGCACGGGTTCGGCGAGCAGACGCAACGCCGTCCGGGCATCGCGGGCACGGTCCGCGGGTGATCCCTCCGTGCGCCGGCACGCGTCCCGGATCTCCTCGAGATCGACCGTGGTGTCCGGCGGAAGAGTCAGACGCACCATGCCGGTACGGGACACGATCGACGTACCCGCGATGTCCGCGGCGTCGAGAACGTCCCGCACCTTCGAGATCACCCCACGCAGCACAGAATTCCAGGTGCGCGGCCGCTTCTCGGGCCAGAGCAGGTCCGCCAACTCGTCGTGCGAGACCTCTCGATGGCGATTGAGCGTCAGATACGACAGCAGTTCGACGCAGCGCGGCCCACCGATGATGCGGGGATCGACCACCCGAGAGCCACGCTCGACGGTGACGGCACCGACGAGTCGGACGGAAGCGGGTGAGTCACTCGTCACCTGACAAGTCTAGTCAGCTGTGCGTATCCGCGCCGCATGCAGGCACTTTTGCACTTCTTGTGCACGCGTCGGGCACGGTGAGTACAGGAGAATCCGGCCGACCCGGCCGGCGCACGACCCTCAGGAGCGACCCCATGCCTCGAACCTCCGTCACGGCCTGCCTGCTGGCGGGGTCCGTCGCCTCGCCCCTGTGCACACAGCGGAGCCACCGACTGGGTTCCGGCCCGTCCTGCGGTACCGCGGACGTCGCGTCCGACGGGATGTTCACCTACTCGCGTACGGCGTCCGTGGACCGGTGGGAGGACGACCCGTCGTCCTTCGGCTCCGATCGCTTCACCATCGTCGTCACCGACGGGGACCACGAGGTGGGGGAGATCGTGATCACGCCGGTGTTGTCCACGAGTGCGACGGAACCGATCACGGCCGTCGGCGTGGTCACCACCGAGGGCACCGTCGTGACGTACGAGCACGACGCGGCGGCGTCCGCACGTCGCCGACCGCTCACGGAATCGTCTCCTCCGCGGGGGCCGCGCGTGACGGGTGCGCACCATCGACTCGCCGTCGTCCGCTTCGGTACCGAGACCTGCGATCAGACGTTCCAGGTGTTCGTGTCCGACGGTGTCCGCGGCACCACGTCGTACCTGCTCGGCGTCCCCGACGGCCCGCTCGACCGGTGAGACGCCGACGGGGTCGCCGCGGCCGAGTGATCGACCGTGACGACCCCGTCGGGACGTTCGCGAGTGGCTACTGCTCGTCGGAGCCGATGATGAACGCCTCGAGCTGCTGACGAGCGATGTCGTCGGCGAGCTGCTTCGGCGGGCTCTTCATCAGGTACGCGGACGCGGGCACCACAGGTCCACCGATTCCGCGGTCCTGAGCGATCTTCGCGGCGCGCACGGCGTCGATGATGACGCCGGCGGAGTTCGGGGAGTCCCAGACCTCGAGCTTGTACTCGAGGTTCAGCGGGACGTCACCGAACGCGCGACCCTCGAGGCGGACGTAGGCCCACTTGCGGTCGTCGAGCCAGCCGACGTGATCGGACGGGCCGATGTGCACGTCCTTCGCATTGAACTCACGCTGCAGGTTGGACGTGACGGCCTGCGTCTTCGAGATCTTCTTCGACTCGAGGCGCGTGCGCTCGAGCATGTTGAGGAAGTCCATGTTGCCGCCGACGTTCAGCTGCATCGTGCGATCGAGCTGGACGCCGCGATCCTCGAACAGCTTGGCCATGACGCGGTGGGTGATGGTGGCACCGACCTGGCTCTTGATGTCGTCGCCGACGATGGGCACACCGGCGTCGGTGAACTTCTTGGCCCAGACCGGATCGGACGCGATGAAGACGGGCAGCGCGTTGACGAACGCGACCTTCGCGTCGATGCAGGCCTGCGCGTAGAACTTGTCGGCTTCTTCGGATCCGACGGGCAGGTAGGAGACGAGCACGTCGACCTTCGCGTCACGCAGTGCCTGCGCCACGTCGACCGGCTCCGCGTCGGAGATCTCGATGGTCTCCGAGTAGTACTTGCCGATGCCGTCGAGTGTCGGGCCGCGCTGGACGCTGACGTCGCTCGGGGGCACGTCGGCGATCTTGATGGTGTTGTTCTCGCTGTTGAAGATGGCTTCGGACAGATCGAAGCCGACCTTCTTGGCGTCCACGTCGAACGCGGCGACGAACTCGACGTCGCGGACGTGGTACTTGCCGAACTTCACGTGCATGAGGCCGGGAACGGTGGTGTTCTCGTCGGCGTCCTTGTAGTACTGCACGCCCTGAACCAGGGACGACGCGCAGTTACCCACGCCCACAATGGCCACGCGCACCGCAGTGCTGTTGTCACTCATGGTCGGGTTCTCCTTCTTTTCCGTATCGGGTGGCCGGAGCCGACGTGCTCTCCGGGTGTGCCACGGCCGAGGTGTCGGTCGTGGGTGCGGGCGGTGGACTCTCCGAAGTGATCGCCATTGCCTCGGCAGCGATCAATTCGTTGAGCCATCGCACTTCGCGCTCGCTCGACTCGAGGCCGAGCTGATGCAATCCGCGCGTGTACCTGTCCAACGACCCACTTGCTCGGCCGATGGCGTCGCGGAGCCCCTCACGGCGCTCCTCGACCTGGCGACGCCGACCTTCGAGTATCCGCATCCGCGCCTCAGCGGGGGTGCGCCCGAAAAAGGCCAGGTGTACGCCGAATCCATCATCTGTGTAGTTCTGCGGACCCGTGTCCGCGACCAGCTCGGTGAACCGAGCTCGGCCGGCCGGCGTGAGTTCGTAGACACGACGTGCCCGACGCTTGACGGCGCCCTGGACTCCGGGGTTCTCGACGATGAGCCCGTCCGCCTGCATACGACGCAAGGTGGGGTAGAGCGAACCGTACGAGAAGGCCCGGAAGGCACCGAGAAGGCCGGTGAGTCGCTTACGAAGCTCGTAACCGTGCATGGGTGTCTCCAGGAGCAGGCCGAGGATCGCCAGTTCGAGCATGTGCGGTCCCCTTCCTGTTCCGACCCGAGTCCGCGTCGAGATGACGCTCGCTCACTATAACCGCCACATGTATCGGGCCGATATATGGGGGTACATGTAACTGTCGAGAACATGAACACGGACCCCGTCAGGGACGGTGGGGGCTGACGCGCGAGACCTCACCGGCCAGGGTGGCCTGCAGGTATCCACCGCGGCCGTCCGCATCCGCGGCGTAGACCAGTACCTCCGGCACTCCCTCGTTGCGCACGATCACGTGGGTGACCGACGCGTCCGGTACCTCGACGAACGACGCGGACCCCGCCATCAGGCCCGCCAGTGCCGCGACGTCGAGCGCGGTGAGGTCGAAGGGCAGCTCGTCCGTCTCCCTCGGGCTCGTGGCGGCGGACTCCGCGAAGCCGCCGCGGACCGACACGTCGCGCACGCGGTCGCTCTCGGCGAGGCGGGTCAGAGAGGCGCGATCGTCCGACGGGTACAGCACCAACTCGGTGACCTCGGGGTCGCCGAATCGTGTGATCCACCGGTCGCGGAAGTCGGCCAGGCCCTCCGGGGTGTCGAACACGAAGGGTCGCGCGACGATCGGCGTCACGGTGCCCGCGGCCGTCGCTCCCGGGCCGACGGACGACGACGGAGCCGCGACGCTCGGCGACGACGGTGCATCGGATCCGCGGACCGCCAGCACGACGGCGACTCCGAGGACGAGGACCACGACGAGCAGACCCACGATCACCGGGCGCCGGGACGGTCCGGGTGCGGGCCGTATCGCCTCGGGCAGCGGTACGGCCGCCTGCAGATCGGCGGCCAACGCGTGGAGATCGCCCAGTGTCGTCGCCGTTCTCGCCGCCGCCACCCGTGACCGGTGCTCGTCGAACGTCAGCTGCCCGTCCGCGTACGCGGTGTCGAGAGCGGTCGCGACCACGGCGCGATCGATGTCACGGGCGCGCAGTCGTCGATCCTGTCCGGTCGCCATCGTCGTCTCCTACTCGGTCGGATCGAACGGGGTGACGCTGAGGAAGTCGCCCGACAGGGACGCCTCGAGGTATCCGTCCTCGTTCGCGGCCTCGTTGCTCGCGTGCAGGCTGATCGCGGGGCCGGCGCCGGTGTTCCGGACGAACAGGTACAGCGAGTCGATCTCGGCGATGTTCAGGCTCGCACCGGCGCCCAGGACCAATCCGCCGAGCACGCCGGGGCCCAGGTCGGCGAGGTCGACGATCGCCGTCTCTCGGTCCCTGTCCGCGTCGTCCGACTGTCTCCACTCGCCGTCGCGGTACTGATAACGCCTCTCCCGGCCCGGATCGTCGGGACTCGGCGCCCTCAGCAGCGCGTACTCGGAGTAGAACATCAGCTCGTCGACGACGGTGGTTCCCAGCAGGATGCCCGTCGACGCCACGATGTCGTCCATCGCGCGCGGTTCGAGGTAGCCGGCCGAGCCGTAGGTGCCGGTCGCGCTGTCGTCGGACGCACAGGCGCGGACACCGAGGAACAGGAGTGCGGCGACGACCAGGAGAACGGCCCACCGGATCACCGCGCTCAGCACGCTCGGCCGACCCCGACGGGAGAGCCCCGCGGCTGCCGCCCCGGGCGACGCCATCGGAGCCAGGTCCGACGTGCCCTGCAGATCGCCGATCAGATCGTGGAGGTCCTCGAGCGCACGTGCATCGGTGGCGAGGGCGATGCGGGTGGCGTGCTCCTCGGCGTCGATCTGGCCGTCCGCGAGTGCACGGTCCAGCGCGGCGCACGCGTGCACTCTGTCCTGGTCACGCGCTCTGACACCCACAGATCGGACCGTCGGCATCGCCAGATGGTAGGCCCGTGGACCGGGTCCCTCAAGTGCTCCGGCTCCACGGCTCCGCTCCAGCGCACGGGACGGGGTCGAGCACCACCCCACCTCGACGGCGCACGTACTCTGGTCACCGTGAGATCACAGCGGCAGGTGGTGGACTACGCGTTGCAGCGCAAGTCGCTGCTCGCCGAGGTCTACTCCGGACGAACGGCGATGGCCCAGGTCTGCGACGCCGATCCCTACCTCCTCCGAGCGGCCAAGTTCCACGGTCGGCCGTCCACCGTGGCGTGCCCCATCTGCCGGAAGGAGCAGCTCACGCTGGTCTCCTGGGTGTTCGGAGAGAAGCTCGGGACGATGAACGGCTCGGCCCGGACCGCGGACGAGCTCACCCGCCTCGCCGGCACGCAGGAGGAGTTCTCCGTGCACGTCGTCGAGGTCTGCCGAACCTGCAGTTGGAACCACCTCGTGCAGTCGTACGTCCTGGGTGCCGTTCCGGCGCCCAAGAGCCCCCGCACACGCTCCGCCTCCCGCCGACGCACGGCCAGTGAGTGACGGACGCAGGTCGTCGGCGGTACCGTCCGTCGGTGGTCCCCCGCGCAACCGAGTCGAACGAGCCCGACGCACACGTGACCGTCGCCACCTGGTCACACGTGCGTCCTGACAGTGGAGTACGTGAGTGAGTTCCCCCTACGACAGTTCCGGTGACGATCGCGGGCGTCCGTCCGGCCGCCACGGTCGACCCGACGGGCCCGGGGAACCACCGCGTCACGGGCGCCCGAGCCACGAGCCGGTCCGCGATCCCCAGCAGCGGCCGTCGGGCCCACCCCCACCGCGTGCGCCTCGCCGGGACGGCCCCGGTGGTCCCCCACCGAGCTGGCCGCCGGCCGATCACCCGCGGCGCCCGGCCTACGGTCCGCCGTCCTACGACGATCGTGGACCGGACACCACCCAGATTCCCCCGACCGCGCCCCCGCCGCGGTCGCAGGCGTTCTCGCAGCCGCGCCCGTACTCGGACGATCCACGGGCGACCGACGTTCCACCCTCCCGGCCCGTGACGTCCCACTCGCGTGGCGACGCCGACGGTGACCGGGACCGGTTCGGTGGAGGACCCACCGAACCGCCATCAGGAGGTACTGCCACGAAGACGAAGAAGAAGTCGAAGTGGAAGGTCCTGCGGCGCACGCTGTACGGCTTGATCGCGCTGGGCATGGTCGTTCCGGTCCTGGTGTTCATGGTCGCGTACGTCGTCGAGGACGTTCCGCGGCCCGGTGACATCAAGACCAACCAGGTCGCCACCGTCCTCGCATCGGACGGAACGTCCGTCCTCGGCACGGTGGTCCCTCCCGAGGGCAACCGCACCGACGTCGAGATCGGACAGATCCCCGAGCACGTCCGCAACGCGGTGTTGTCGGCCGAGGATCGCGACTTCTACTCCAACCCCGGATTCTCGGTCACCGGCTTCGCACGCGCCGCTCGCGACAACGTGCTCGGGCGCGACAGCGCCGGTGGTGGATCCACCATCACGCAGCAGTACGTGAAGAACGCGCTCGTGGGGTCCGAGCGGACGCTCACCCGCAAGATGCGCGAGCTGGTCATCTCCTCGAAGATGGCGCGTCAGTGGACCAAGGACGACATCCTCGCCGCGTACCTCAACACCATCTACTTCGGCCGCGGCGCGTACGGCATCGCGGCGGCGTCGAAGGCGTACTTCGACAAGCCCGTCGAGCAGTTGAGCGTCGAGGAGGGTGCCGTGCTCGCGGCCACCATCCAGCAGCCCTCCGGACTCGATCCGGAGAACAACCCGACGGGTGCGCAGAGCCGCTGGAACTACGTCCTCGACGGCATGGTCACGATGGGTGCGCTCGATCAGACCCAGCGTCAGGCGATGCAGTACCCGCAGTGGCGACCGCTCGCCTCGGTGGACAGCGGCGACGCCGCCGACGCCGGCCCGAACGGACTGATCAAGAACCAGGTGCTCAAGGAGCTCACCGCGTCGGGCATCAGTGAGCAGGACCTGAACACCGCCGGACTGCAGATCACCACGACGATCGATCCGCAGGATCAGCAGGCCGCCATCGACGCCGTGAACTCCAACATGGAGGGCGAACCGTCCGAGCTGCGCACGGCGTCGGTGTCGATCGACCCCCGCACCGGTGCGGTGCGCTCGTACTACGGCGGTGTCGACGGCCGCGGCTTCGACTTCGCGCAGTCCGGCCTGCAGACCGGTTCGTCGTTCAAGGTCTTCGGCCTGGCGGCGGCTCTGGATCAGGGCATCCCGCTGTCGCAGATGTACGACAGCTCGCCGCTGACGGTCAACGGCATCTCCATCGGCAACGTCGAGGGCGAGTCCTGCGGCACCTGCACCATTGCCGAGGCGCTCAAGCGGTCGCTCAACACGAGCTTCTACCGGTTGCAGCTCAGCCTCGACGGCGGCCCGCAGGCAGTGGCCGACATGGCGCACCGCCTCGGTATCCCGACCGAGGTCGAGGGCATCGGCGAGACCCTGACCGAGCCGAACGGCGCCGGCCCCAACAACGGCATCGTGCTCGGGCAGTACCAGTCCCGTGTCATCGACATGGCCAGCGCCTACGCGACGCTCGCCGCATCGGGTACCTACCACGCACCGCACTTCGTGCAGAAGGTCGTGACGGCCGACGGCACCGTGTTGCTCGATCGCGGAGCGGACCCCGGCGAGCAGCGGGTCGACCCTGCCGTCGCGGACAACGTCACGGCGGCCATGCGTCCCATCGCGGGCTACTCGAACGGCCACAACCTGGCCGAGGGACGCGCCTCCGCCGCGAAGACCGGCACCGCGCAGCTCGGTGACACCGGCGAGAACAAGGACGCCTGGATGGTCGGGTACACGCCGTCTCTGGCGACGGCCGTGTGGGTCGGTACCGAGCAGGGCCTCCCGCTGGAGAACAGCTACGGGGGACCCATCTACGGCTCCGGACTTCCGTCGGACATCTGGAAGGACACGCTCGACGCGTCCCTCGAGGGCTCGCCCGTCGAGTCGTTCCCTGCACCGGGTGCGATCGCCGGCCAGGCCGGTGTGCCGCAGTACTCGGCACCCGCGCCGACACGGACCGCGGCGCCGCCCACGTCCTCTTCCGCAGCGCCGGAGCCCACGACGCCGGAGCCCGTCGCTCCGCCGGTCGTCGTCCCGTCGCAGGTCGAGATCCTGCCGGGCATCACCATTCCGGTTCCCGGTCTGGCCCCGGCGCCGGCGGAACCTTCCGCCGTCACCCCGCCCGACGACGGGGCGGCTCCGGAGCCGGCCACGCCGCCCGGCGGCTAGGGGTGACGGGCAGGCCGGAGGCCGGTCGGGATTCGGCGGGCAGGCCGGAGGCCGGTCGGGATTCGACGGGCAGGCCGGAGGCCGGTCGAGTTTCGGCGGGCAGGCCGGAGGCCGGTCGGGACGACTCGTCCGACGAGTTGTTGGCGAGTCCGGGTGAGTTGGCGACGGATCGACGCTCCGCTCGTCGGCGCGATCGGCCGAGTCTGACCGACCCCATGGTTGCGGAGTTGTCGACGGTGGTCGGCGGCCCCGTCGGCAAGCACGCATTGGTGGGGCGGCAGCGCCACATCACGCCACTGCGCGTGATCTTCGCGTTCACGGTCGTGTTTCTCGCGCTGGGCTGGTTCGGCAAGGCCGCGTGCATCCAGCAGGCCCCGAACGGCCCCGGCGGCGAGCTGGGACTCGACTGGAGCGGGAGCCGTCAGTACGTCGCGATGTGCTACTCCGACGTGGTCCCCCTCTACGGCGCGGAGCGCCTCGATCAGGGCGCGTTCCCGTACAAGAAGTCGTGGGAGGAAACGGGTTCCGACGGTTCCACGATCACCCGGTACATGGAGTATCCGGTGGTGGCGGGGCTGTACCAGTACGTGTCGATGCAGGTGGCCCACGCGTGGTCTGCGGTCCCGTGGTTGCCGCAGGCGCTCACGGTCGCGCTGTATTTCAACGTGGTGGCGTTCGGCTCCGCCCTCGCCTGGCTCGTGACGATCTGGGCGACCACGATGTTGGCGGGACGTCGGGTGTGGGACGCCGCGCTGGCCGCGTGTTCTCCTCTGGTGATCGTGCACGTCTTCACCAACTTCGACGCCCTCGCAACGGCATTCGCCTCCGGTGGGTTGCTGGCGTGGGCGCGACGTAGGCCGGTGCTGGCCGGTGTCCTGCTCGGCATCGGGGGCGCGACGAAGCTCTACCCGCTGTTCCTGCTCGGTCCGCTCCTCGTGCTGTGCATCCGCACGGGGAACATCAGGGACTGGTCGCGGACCACGGCGGCGGCGCTCTCGGCGTGGGTTCTGGTCAATCTACCCATCGCACTGCTGTTCCCGCGTGGCTGGTCGGAGTTCTTCCGACTGAACTCCGACCGCGGCGCCGATCCGGACTCGCTCTACAACGTGGCCCGGTCGTTCACCGGCTGGGCCGGATTCGACGGTCCGCTCGGTCCCGGGGAGAAGCCGGTGATCCTCAATCTCGTGACGGCGCTGCTCTTCGTGGTCGTGTGCCTCGCCATCGGCTGGGTGGCGCTGACGGCCCCGCGGCGTCCTCGCCTGATGCAGCTGTGTTTCCTCGTGGTCGCCGGTTTCCTGCTGACGAACAAGGTGTGGAGTCCGCAGTACTCCCTGTGGTTGGTGCCGCTCGCGGTCCTGGCTCTGCCGCACCGGCGAATTCTGTTGGCGTGGATGACCATCGACGCACTCGTCTGGGTTCCGCGGATGATGTACTACCTGGGCGTGGCCGACAAGGGTCTGCCCGAGCAGTACTTCACGGCGACCGTCCTGGTGCGCGATCTCGCCGTCGTCGGATTGTGTGTCCTGGTGGTGCGGCAGATCTACCGGCCGTTGGACGATCTGGTGCGTCGCAGCGGCGACGACGATCCGGCCGGTGGTGTGCTCGACGGAGCACCCGACGCGTACCCGTCGTGGGTGCCGGCGATGGTGCGTCCGCGGCCCGTCGAGGTTCCGATCGCGGATGCGGCGCCACCGCCTAGGGCACCACGGTCACCGGCCACCGACCCAGCTTGACCAGTCGGACGGCGACGGAGCCGAAGATGCGGTGCCCGGCAGACTCGGACGTGCCCACGACGATCGCGTCGGCACGCAGTTCGTCGCCGACGGCGGCGAGTCCCATCGCCGGGTCGCCGCGGAACGTCCGGAACTCCCAGTTCACGTGCTGGTGCTCGCCGAAACGCACCACGTGGTCGCGGATCTCGGTGAGCAGCTGGTCCGCCACCTGGCTCCCCGAGTCGTAGACCACGCCGCTCGCCTGCGCGAAGGCGCCGGCCGCCAGCGTCTGCACGTAGACCAGCACGAGCTTGGAGTGCTGCCGGCGCGCCAGTCCGGCGGCGTACGCGGCCGCCCGCCAGGAGGAGTCGGAGCCGTCGAGGCCCACGACGATCAGCTTGGGGCCGTCCACTCCGTACTCGAAGACGGAGGGATCGTTCGACGAGGTCACGACCCGAGCCTACGACTCCTCGTCAGGAGAGGTACGGACGGAGCTGCGGCAACGCTTCGCCCGCGTGCTTGGCGTTGATGCCGTCGCCGATCGCCTGCAGCTTCCACTCGCTCCCGGCTCGGTACACCTTGGCCATGACCAGCCCGGTGAACGGCATGCCGCCCTGCAGCGTGAAGCGTGCCAGCTCGGTGTTGATCGTGTTGTCGACCAGGCGGGTGAAGGCGTTCGCCACCTGCTCGAACGTCTGCCCGCGGTACGAGGTCACGATGAAGACGATCGAGCTCACATGGGCGGGCACCCGCGTCAGGTCCACCGTGATCACCTCGTCGTCGCCCTCGCCCTCGCCGGTGAGGTTGTCGCCCTGGTGGACGATCGACCCGTCCTTCGACCGCAGCTGGCCGAAGTAGACGACGTCGGCGTGCTTGTCGCCGGAGAACATCAGCGCCGAGGCGTCGAGATCGACGTCCGCGCTGCGCCCGCCTCCGAAGAAGCCGGCCTTCTTGATGGGGTCCCAGCCGAGGCCCATGCGGATGGTGGTCAGTGCGACGCCACCGTCCTTCTTCAGCGTCACCTTCTGACCCTTGGTGAGGCTGACGGGCCGAGCCTTCGTCAGGCTCACCTCGGCGGGGGCCGCGGGCGCAGAAGGTGCCGGAGGTGACGCGGGCGGCGGCGTGGGGGCCGGCGGAGGTGTGGGAGCGGCAGGCGGAGGTGTGGGTGCAGCAGGCGCAGGCGCCGCTGCGGGAGCGTCGTCCACCGAGACCCCGTGGTCACCGACGAGAGCGGCGAACCCGCCCGCGTAACCCTGGCCCACGGCACGGACCTTCCAGCCGTCGCCGCGCCGGTACAGCTCGAGCGCGATGACGATGGACTCCGTCGTGAGGCCGTCCACGGTGTACGAGTAGAGCGTCGCACCGGTGCCGCCGTCGATCACGTGGGCGGTGGGCGCGGAGACGCGTCCGAAGCTGCTCGACGAGTCGTCGAGCGTGACGACGACTCGGATCTGCGTGATGTCGGCCGGGACCGCGGCGAGGGTCACGGCGACTTCCTGCAGCCCACCCTGGCCCGGAACCAGCTGCACACCGGGGCCGGAGGGCTGGTTGAAGAAGACGAAGTCGGCGTCGGAGCGAACCTTGCCGCTGTCGGTGACGAGCAGGGCGGAGATGTCCGCCGGTGCGGTCAGCTCGAGACCGATGCGAACGGTGGCGGTGGACAGAGGAGCATTCTGTCCCTTGGTCAACGGCTGTGCAGCCACGTCTCGTCCTCTTCCGGGGTGGTCGGGTACGTCCGAATTCAGCGTACGTGTGTCGGCGGGGCAGCGGCGGAGCCCGACGTGCCGGCCGTTGCCCGGAACCAGTGCAGGATCTCCTCGCTCGCAGCACCGCCGGACCGTTCGGTGACCACCAGCCCGGGGGCGTCCCACTGCAGCAGTTCCAGTTCACCGTGCCGCGGACGGATGGCGGCGGTCGCGGCACGAAGCATCTCCGCGTCGAGGGCGCCGTCCCCGGCGGCGAGCACCGGGGCGTCGGCCTCCAGCGTTCCCGCGTTCACGCACCGTCGGCGCACCTCGGCGACGGCATGCGACTTGCACACCGCGTCGGGCATCGCATAGACCTTGCGGCCCTGCCGGGACACGCCCCAGCCGCGCTCGGTGCACCAGTGTGCGAACTCGTCGACGAAACCCTCGGGCATCGTCTCCACGTTCACGACGAGGTAGCAGAACAGATCGTCCGCCGTCCGCTGCGTGAGCACCCACGAGTCGTCGCCCCGCCGTGTCATCTCCGCGGTCACCTCCGCGAGCGGCACCGCGGACCCGGCGACGGCGTCCTCGACGGCGCGGCGCCAGTCGAGATCCGGCTCACCGTCGACGAGGATGGTGGCCCCGTTGGTCGTGATCGCATGCCGCCAGGGTGCTCCCGGCAGGGCGATGCGTCGGAACTGCTCGACGGTGCGCGTCGTGGTCGGCACCACCACCACCTCGGACGCGAGGCTGGTGAGCAGGTCCGCGGCGCGTGTGGTCATGTACGACAGCGGAGCGCCCTCGTAGTACTCGACGCAGCGCACGTCGTCGTCCTGTCCGTCCGTGCGACCCTCCGCCAAGGCGGTGGCGCTGTAGATCATCGTGCGGTCGAGATCGGTCGCGACCAGTGCGGTCCTCGCCTCGGTCACGAGACGTCCCGGACGAGACCCATGCAGGAGTAGGCGAGATCGGGAACGACGTCCACGGGCACTCCCCTCGCCTCGGCGAGCATCCGGATGTGGCGGTGCTCCGGCGCCCGCGCGTCGCGCACGAGAACGCGCCACGGGACCCGGCGGAGCAGCACGCGGGTGGTCTCTCCCACTCCGGGTTTGACGAAGTTGACCGTGCTGATGCCGTACTCCTCCCGTACACGCTCGACCGAGGCCCAGCCACTCCACGTCGGTGTCCGGTCGGCGGACCGTACCGTCGACAGTCCCTTTGCCACGGCGTCCGCGACATCGTCGAATCTGGCGGACACGCTGTCCAGCAACAGGTTCGACACGTCCACCGCGGCGAGGTCGGCGTAGAACTTGGCGCCGTGGAACTCACCGGGCCCGATGAGCGTGTCGTTGAGCACGGTGCGGGAGATCAGGCCCGACACCGTCGAGTTGAGGCATGCCGACGCGATGAGGAAGTCGTCGCGGGTGCCGTAGGTGGTCACACAGTGCCCGGGGTCCGCCAGTACCGCGAGCCGGTCGTCGAAGCGGGGGCCTCCCGCCCGGTGCACCGCGTCGAGGGCGGCGGTCAATTCCCGAGTGATGGCGCCCTTGCCGGTCCACCCGTCCACGAAGACGACGTCGGCCGGGTCGTGGTGACGGGCGAGATGATCCAGTGCGGCCGAGTCGATTCCGCGGTCGCGCACGATGGACACGGCGTAGTGCGGCCACGTCAGACCGCGCACGTCCCGCGCCCAGCGGCGCATCAGGATGCCGATGGGGGTGCCGGCGCGGGCGAGAGAGGCGAGCACCAGGTTCTCACCGCGCTCGGCGATCACCAGATCGGTGACGACGCCGACCGCGGTGGCGAGGCGCGTCGCGCTCTCCTCCAGGACGGTGGCGAACAGGTCGCGGTAGGCGGCATCGGGTTGATACTCGACGGGCAGGCTCTCGGCGTAGTGCGCTGCGCCCGATTGGATCTGCTGCTCCCGCGACGCGGTGTCCGCCTCCAGCGAGACGTGCGAGAGATCCTTCAGGAGCCAGGACACCTCGCCCGCCGCGTAGGACCCGAACGCCGGACCGTGCAGCGGTGCCGTCATCGAGACTCCGTCCGCAGCGAGTGCGGATCCGCCGCCACCACGGCGACGGTGACGTCGATACCGGTGCGGGTAAGGGCGTCCACGAGACCGTCCGGACCCGTCAACGCCTCGGTGTCCGCGGGCGGATCCACGACGAGAAGAACGGGGCTCGGCGCCTCCTCGTCCGGCACCCGAGCGTTGTAGAGATGACGTCGGCCACCGGCCGCGGGTTCCGGTGCGACGAACGAGAAGCCGCGCCGCAGCGGGTAACCCGGCTCGTCGAGCACATGAGCGGGTGAGCGGGTGGTGGTCTGGAACAGTGTCGGCGTTCCGCGGTCCGACAGTGCGCGGGCGATGCGGAGCGGGAGGTACATCAGTTCCTCGTGCCCGATCACGACGGTGGTGCCCGAGCCGAGGTGCGGTCGCAGCAGATCGGCCGACTCCTCGACCGCGGCGTCGAAGGCGGCGACGTCCTCGGCCCGAAAACCGTGGCGACCGCCGTCGGGCACTCCGGCCGGCCAGGGCACGTCGACCCTGGTGACGGTCCCTCGGTGGGGAGCATCCACCGGTGCAGACGCAGCGGGTAGCGCTTCCACGACGGCGATGATGTCGTCGGGCAGATGCACGGTGCCCGTCGCGAGCGACACCGAGTCGATGACCACCCCGAGTTCCGCAGCGACGCGGTCGGTCTCGCGGCGCTGATCCGCCGAGCGCATGTCGACGAGCGAGGCGATCACGTAGCGCGCCCGCGGCGCGAGTGCGTGCACCGCGCGAATGGCACCGAGGGCCGTCGTTCCCGTGGAGATCTCGTCGTCGACCAGAACCATCGGGAGGTAAGAGGGCAGGTCGCGCTCCGGATCGGTGGGTAGGAGGCGATGATCCGTCGCGTGCGAGTGGCCCTCCTCGAACTCACCGTGCACGGCGAATCCCTCGACGGGTCGACGGGTCGAGTGGATGTAGGACCGTGCGCCGAGGCGCGTCGCCACGCAGTGGCCGAGTCCCGTCGCGGTCTCGGCGAATCCGAGTACCACCACGCCGTCGTCGTGCCCGGCGAGCACGTCGGCGCACAGGGAGCCCAGGAGCTCACCTGCTCGGATCACCTCGGCCGGGTCCTGCGGGATGTGTTTGCCCAGAACGGTCGACACCAGCAGGTGTGCCCGGCGCGGGTTGCGCCGCAGCCCCGGCTGCACCAGGTCGCCCACCCGCCGGCCCACCGACGAGGTGCCGTGCTCGAGGACGAGCCCCAGTTCCGCTGTCGCCCAGGGCAGTCGACGGCCCATCGCGCGGCTCATCGTGCAGTGCCGGTCGTGGACGCGGGACGCCTGGCCAGTGCCTGCATCACGTCGACGAACGACACACCCTCGGCGGTGACGCCGAAGACGGCGGCCCGGCGCAGCGTCTGCTCGGCCCACGGCCGGTGCGGACCGAGTTCGTTCATCTTGTTGCCGTAGCCGGAGGCGAGGACGCCGCCTCCGCCGGAGGACGACGCGATGGCCTGTGCATCCTGATACTCCTCGTGGGTGACCACCGACAGCGAGTGCACGGCGGCGACGTGGGACGGGTGGATGACGGTCTTGCCGTGCAGCCCGTTGGCACGGTCGAGCGCGACCTCACGGAGCAGACCGTCGATGTCGCGGCTGACCAGCTGCTGGCGGAAGCGGACGGCGTCGTGCTCGGCGAAGGGCGTGGCTCGCAGCATCGGGCGGAACAGCCGCTCGTGGTCGGCGAAGTACTCCCAGACCGGGCCGGTGACGACGAAACCCGTTCCGTCACTGCGCCCGAGGTGGTTGACGATGGCGCCGATGGTGTCCGCGACCACCCGCACGTCGTAGATCGTCAGGTCGCGGTCGCGTCGGATCCCGAAGGCGCCGCTCATGTCGGTGGCACCGACTCGCACCGCCAGGACGCTGTCGCGGTATCGGTCGAGCACGTCACGTGCACCGGCCAACTCGTCGTCACGGGTCTCCCGGTAGACCATCTCGCGGGACTCCATCACGGGCATGACCACCAGGTGTCTGCCCGCTGCGGCCGACCGAGCGGCCACCTCCTCGAGAAACTTCTCGCCGCTCTCCGGCCGGAACTTGGGAAGAACGAAGCCGTGCAGGACGTCGATGCCGGTGGTGAGACGGTCGCAGACGTGGTGCATGTCCTCCGCCGTGCGGACGCGGACGAAGACGGCGGCCTCGGGCGGATCGACGGCAAGTGCGTCCAGCGCGGCGACGACGTGTCCGCGCGCCGCTTCGAGGTCGGCGTCGGCAACGGCGTCCTCGAGATCGAGCACGACGGACCGGGAGCCCTCGGCCGCGCGCTTGCGTACCGTCTCCACCAGGTTCGCCCTGGTGGCCGGGACGTAGAGCGTGGCGCCCAGGGCGAGCGCCCGCGTCGTGAGGTCGCTCTCCGCGGTCACGGCGACGGGCGGGCGGTGGAACAGGTACTCGAGTGTGGCGGGTTCCAGGTGAGAGAAGTGCTGCACTGCAACCCCTTTCGTATCAGGTCCGACTCTGTCGGCCGCGGATGCGGTCGACCACACCGGAGATGAAGTCCTCGACGGAATCGAGTTCGCGCAGGTACGCCCAGTAGTCGGGTCGGCCCGTTCCGAGTGCCGCGGCGGCCCTCTCGATCCGTGCGAGCTGAGCATCCAACACCGAGCCCCATTCGGCAACCAGTCCCCGGTCGACGGCCAGCAGCTGCGCGTCGCGCAGCCGGAACCGGACGCGGCGATCCACGGCCCCGGGGTCGTCCCGCACCTCGCGCAGGCGTGCCAGGCGTCCGGTGACGGCCTCGATGTCCGCCTCCGCGTCGGCCAGATGCTGCCGTGCGGCGGTGATCCGGTCGAGTGCCTCCTCCGGATCGCCTCGGTCGCGTGCGGTCGCCGCGTCGTCGATGTCGCGGGCCGCCTCGACCATGTGGGTCTCGCAGTTCTCCCGAGCTCGGGAGAGATCGTCCGAGCTGGCGGCCACGAACTCGCGCAGCAGGGCGGAGTAGGCGGGCGCGATGTACTCGGCCTTGGTGCCGACCGCCTGGAGCCGAGTGCGGACCGATGCCAGGGCGGTGGACGCCGATCCGGCGCGGCCGGGTGCCTCGGCGAGTGCCTGGCGGAGATCGTCCGCGGCGGAGCGCACCTGCGCTGCGCGGCCGGTGACCGCGGTGCCGCTGCCCCCGGATTCCGCCGCCGCGAGACCGTCCAGTGCACGGTGTACCGCGGCGACGGCGTCACGCACGGAGCGATAGGAGTGGTGCGGTTCCGATCCGGTGACGGTTGCCAGCACCGAGGTCGCCGCGGTGCGTGCGTCGTTCGCCAGGCGCGGGACCGCGGCGTACTCGAGTGTCGCGTGCTCGAGCCGTGCCCGGTGCGCCTCGTAGAACTGGTCGACCGCGGCGCTGGCGGCGGAGAGGTGGGCGATGGCGGTGGCGAAGGCGTCGTACGCCTCCTCGCTCGCGTCGGACTCGGGGCGCTCCGTGGCCGCCAGATACGAGGCACCCGCTGCGAAGCACTGCTCCTCCACCGGCCGCCAGCGCGCTCGCAGACTGTCGTCCGACCTGCCCAGTCGTTCCAGCGCGTCGACCCCCGCGGATGCGATCGACTGACGCTTGTCCATGTCGAGGAAGGTCCGGACCGTGTCGGCCCGGATGGCGGCGACCGCCTCGGTGCGCGCCCGGCCGCGGCTCAGGCGCCCGGGCCAGCGGTGTGTCACCCGCCCGATGGTACTGGCGGCGCCGTTCTCGGACGCGCCGGCGATCTCGAGTCGCACCGGCTCGCGGGAACGCTGGTGCGATGCCACACGTTGGGGGTATGAACGCGAGTGGACAGCACTTTCCAGCACGCGACCGGTAGCACGCAACCGAAAGGACTCGAGCCATGGGCGTCAGCCTGACCAAGGGTGGCAATGTCTCCCTCACGAAAGCCGCACCGAACCTCACGGCCGTCTCGGTGGGTCTCGGATGGGACATCCGCACGACCACCGGCACCGACTTCGACCTCGATGCCAGCGCCATCGCGCTCGGTACGGACAAGAAGGTGGTCAGCGACCAGCACTTCGTGTTCTTCAACAACCTGAAGAGCCCCGACGGGTCGATCGAGCACACCGGTGACAACACCACCGGTGAGGGCGACGGCGACGACGAGGTCATCAACGTCGAGCTCTCCGCCGTGCCGCCGAACATCGACACCATCAACTTCCCGGTGTCCATCTACGAGGCCGACGCACGCTCGCAGTCGTTCGGCCAGGTCCGCAACGCCTACATCCGCGTCGTCGACAAGTCCAACGGCACCGAACTCGCCCGCTACGACCTCAGCGAGGACGCCTCGACGGAGACCGCCATGGTGTTCGGCGAGCTCTACCGCAACGGTGCGGAGTGGAAGTTCCGCGCCGTGGGACAGGGCTACGCCTCCGGTCTGGCCGGCATCGCCCGCGACTTCGGAGTGAACGTCTGACCCCTGTGAAGGAGTAATGTCCCGCTCGACGGGGCATTCGGTCCGAGTACCGGAGAGTGTTGCGCGTCGTCCTCGTCGGACGGCGCTGCGACACTCTCCGTTGCATGTGGGGGCAACGACGCCCCGTCGCCGGAGCCCGCAGGGATCGACACCAGAGAAAGGCCACCACCCGTGGTTCTACGCATCTTCGGATGGTCGTTCGCGATCACCGCGCTCGCCATCGTGGTGGCCTTCATCTACGGGAGCTGGCAGGCCGTCGCTCTCGTCGTGATCCTCGGCATCCTCGAGGTGTCGCTGTCCTTCGACAACGCGGTCATCAACGCGACGGTCCTGCGCCGGATGAGCGAGTTCTGGCAGAAGATCTTCCTCACCATCGGCATCATCATCGCCGTCTTCGGTATGCGGCTGGTCTTCCCGCTGGTCATCGTCTGGGCCGCGTCCGGCCTGGGCCCCGTGGCGGCGCTCCGTCTCGCGCTCAACCCGCCCGCGGACGACGCCGCCTACTTCCCCGACGGCAGCCCGTCGTACGAGACGCTGATCACCGACGCGCATCCGCAGATCGCCGCGTTCGGTGGCATGTTCCTGCTCATGCTGTTCCTCGGCTTCATCTTCGAGGAGCGCGAGCACACCTGGCTCTCGTGGATCGAGAAGCCGCTGGCCAAGGCAGGCAAGCTCGACATGATGTCCGTGATCGTCGCCGGCATCCTGCTGGTTCTCGCGGCCGAGTTCATGGCGGAGGACGACAAGATCTCCACGGTCATGGTGTCCGGCGTGCTGGGCATGGTCACCTACATCGCGGTGAACGGCCTCGGCAATCTGTTCCACGTCCCCGGTGAAGACGAGGAGGAGGCCTCCGGCGGGCCGTCGGACCTCGCGAAGGCCACCGGCAAGGCCGGCTTCTTCCTGTTCCTCTACCTCGAGGTCCTCGACGCGTCCTTCAGCTTCGACGGCGTCATCGGCGCGTTCGCCATCACCGCCGACCCCATCATCATCGCCCTGGGCCTCGGCTTCATCGGTGCGATGTTCGTGCGGTCGCTCACGGTCTATCTGGTGCGCAAGGGCACGCTCGACGACTACGTGTACCTCGAGCACGGCGCCCACTGGGCCATCGGCGCACTGTCGATCATCCTGCTGGTCTCGATCGGCGTGCACATCAACGAGATCATCACCGGACTCGTCGGTGTGGTCCTCATCGGACTGTCGTTCCTGTCCAGCGTGCGCCGTAACCGGCGCCTCGCGGCCGAGGGGCATGCCGACGACGCCAAGGTGCACATCCAGGAATGACGGGCGGACCTCAGAGTTCGTCGATGTCGATCAGGCCGTCCTGCAGGGCCCGCGCGACCAGGGATGCCTTGGTCGGTGCGGGCCGGCCGACGGCCGCGTACTTCTGACGGATCCGCGTCAGGTGGGTGTTCACCGTTCCGAGCGAGAGGAACATGCTGGCCGCGACGGCCGGCTTGGAATCGCAGCGGAACCAGCTGATGAGCACCTCGATCTCACGAACCGTGAGGTTGGGGCGCTGGTAGGTGGTGCTGTCGGTGTGGCCATGCGTGCGAACGGTGGCCGAGCCGTCCTGATCCGGACGGCGCCATGTCGTGGTCGTCACTGGTGTGCCCTTGTTTCTCGTGTCCCTGGCTTCGGTCGAACTGCCGGTTTCTTCAGCAGTCTCTCACCGAACAGTCGGTTTTGTCATCGTTCCCCGGAGAATGACTCGTCACGAACTCTGCCGGACGAGTGCACACATTCTGTAAAAGGCGCAGGTCGACGGACGGCTCAGCTGTCGATGCGGCTGCGCAGAACGTCCCGGGCCGCCGGCCATTCGTCGTCGGTCATCGAGAACAGCGCCGTGGTGCGCCACGTTCCGTCGACGCGGCGACGATGCTTGCGCAGCAATCCCTCGAAGTGTGCGCCGAGCTTGCCGATCGCCGCACGGGACTGCTCGTTCAGTGCGTCGGTGTGCCACTCCACCCGCACCACGCCGGCGGAGCCGAAGGCGTGCTCGAGCAGAAGGAACTTCGACTCGGGGTTGATCCTGGTTCCCTGGGCCGAGCGCGAGAGCCAGGTGTATCCGATGGCGACGCTCCGATTCGAGGCGTCGATCTGATAGTAGGACGTCGTGCCGACCGCGACGCCGGTACGCGCGTCCCGCTGCAGGAACGCCCGCCGCGCCGTGTCCGCGAGGGCGGTGTCGATGTACGCGCGGGCGGTCGTGTCGTCGGACACGACGGATCCGGTCCAGCGGAAGATCGCGGGGTCGTCCGCGGCCGCCGCGAGCTCGCCCGCGTGATCGGGCGTCAGCGGCTCGAGGTGCACGTGCTCGCCGAGCAGGGGGACGGGATCGAACGGCGTGCTCACACGGGTACCTCCGCTTCGGCGTCGGTCCGGCGACGCGGGGACCGGGTGGGACGGGCGTCGAGAGTGCGGCGACGGGACCGTGCGAACAGGACGACGAGAACGACCAGCAGCACGGCGCGCACCCACACCCCGAACACCACGACGTTCTCCTCGGTGGTCGCGTCGCTGCCACTCGACAACGCGGCGAAGTACCGGAAGACGCCGACACCGAGTACGACGTCGGTGATCAGGTAAGCCGTCACCACGTGCCAGGGAACGTGCAACAGGACGAAGAACGGGACGAGCCACAGCGTGTACTGCGGTGAGTGCACCTTGTGGAACAGAAGGAACGCCACGAGCATCACCGCGCTGGTCTGCACCCAGGGGTAGGTGCCCTCCGCGAGACGTCGACGCCAGCCGAACCACAGCGCGGCGGCGAACGACACCAGCACCAGCAACGGCGAGAGCACCGAGACCAGGCTCTGGTACGCCTGGTCGTTGGCGGCGCTCATGTCCGGCGTCGCCGACGGCACGTCGTAGAGGATCCGCAGTCCCCAGTACCAGATCGAGTTGGTCGTGATGTCGGCCTGCCGCATGCCCTGGAAGGCGAACGACGCCCGCCATCCGTCGTAGCCGAGGATCGCGAAGGGCAGGTTGACGGCGGCCACCACGGCAGCGGCGACGGCGATCACTCCGGCCGCCCCGCGCACGTCGAGTCGGCGCGGCGACCGGCGTGCGGACACGGGGGACTCCACCCCGCCCACGCCCCCGGCCAGGACGTACGACGCGAGCGGGAGAACGAAGGCGCCCGGATAGAGCTTGAGGCAGAAGCCCACCGCCAGGAGTGCCGACGCAAGATACGCCCGACGTCGGAGCGGCATGCGGGTGGACATCACGTACACGGCGCCGACGGTCGTCGCCACCACGGGGAGTTCCCAGTTGTGGAACGCGTAGAGAACCAGCGCGGGGCCGGCCGACCAGAGCAGCGCGACGCGGCCGCCGAGGCGTCCGAGCATCCAGGCGGTCACCGCGCCGAAC
This sequence comes from Rhodococcus sp. BP-332, assembly GCF_019836065.1. NCBI lineage: Bacteria > Bacillati > Actinomycetota > Actinomycetes > Mycobacteriales > Nocardiaceae > Rhodococcus > Rhodococcus sp. BP-332. The sequence goes on along the minus strand of NZ_JABUEC010000002.1, from coordinate 979,992 downwards.
GGTGCGAGCAGGAGCGCCGAGTAGAGGAGGAACTGGGCGTCGGTGTGGCTCGCCAGACCGCCGACCCACATGAGAAGTCCGCTGAGCACCGGGTACTCGACGGTTCCGCCGGTGAGTGTGCCGTCGGCGGAGATACCGCCGGTCAGGTAGGGGAACAGGTGCTGATCGATGCCGCGGTCGAGCCACAGGAACTGGATGTCGGAGTAGCAGACGGACGAGTCCTTGATGCGGTCGAACGCCAGACTGCGTCCGGTCTCGTCGAAGGGTGCTCCCGCGCACCGCGCCTTGTTGACGTAGCCGAGCACCATCGTGATCACCGAGATCGCGGTGACGGCGGCCGCCGTGGCGACCCCGGCGCGGCCGGAGATCGTCGCGCGGCCGGTGGTCATGAGGACAAGAGTAGGTGCCCCGGACCTCGCGCCGTGCTGTCCGCACCGTCGATCCGCCGATTTCGTGGTGAGCCGCGGTCCAGGTACCCTGGACCGGTTGCTGACGCAACGACCCTCCTGTCACGGATCGTCCGTGACCGTTTCACAGTCCATAGGAGGTGATGAGGTCTTATGCGTCATTACGAACTGATGGTCATCCTCGACCCCAATCTCGACGAGCGCACGGTCGCCCCGTCGCTGGATACGTTCCTGAACGTCATCCGCAAGGACGGCGGCAAGGTCGACAAGGTCGACGTGTGGGGAAAGCGCCGTCTCGCCTACGAGATCGAGAAGCACGCCGAAGGCATCTACGCGGTGATCGACATCAACGCGGAGCCCGCCACGGTGTCGGAGCTCGATCGCCAGCTCGGCCTGAACGAATCGGTGCTGCGCACCAAGGTTCTGCGCCGCGGCAAGTGATCCCTCGTGTCACCGTCTCGCCCTAGGCTGACGGCAACCGAGAAGATCATGCGCTGACAAGGCACGAGAAAGAGGAATCATGGCAGGCGAAACCGTCATCACCGTCGTCGGGAACCTGACGGCCGATCCCGAACTCCGATTCACCCCCGCAGGTGCAGCGGTCGCGAACTTCACCGTCGCGTCCACGCCCCGCACGTTCGATCGTCAGTCCAACGAATGGAAGGACGGCGACGCACTCTTCATGCGCTGCAACATCTGGCGCGAGGCTGCGGAGAACGTCGCGGAGTCGCTCACCCGCGGTGCGCGAGTCGTCGTGACGGGTCGGTTGCGGCAGCGTTCCTACGAGACGCGTGAAGGCGAGAAGCGCACTGTCGTCGAACTCGAGGTCGACGAGGTCGGTCCCTCCCTGCGGTACGCGACGGCCAAGGTCAACAAGGTCAGTCGTGGCAGCGGCGGAGGCGGCGGCAACAGCGGCGGCGGGTTCGGTGGTTCCTCCGGTGGATCGGGTGGCTCGTCGAGCCGTTCGTCCGGTGGCAGCTCGGGCGGTGACGATCCGTGGGGCAGTGCCCCGCAGGCATCGGGATCGTTCGGTGGCTCCCGTGGCGGCGGCGACGACGAACCGCCGTTCTGATCCGGTACGCACCACACATGCAGTGAATCAAGATTCGGAGATTGTCCATGCCTAAACCGCCTTTGCGCGACAAGGTGATCAAGAAGAAGGTCTGTGCCTTCTGCAAGGAAAAGAACACGTCCATCGACTACAAGGACACGACGTTGCTGCGTAAGTACGTCAGCGACCGCGGCAAGATCCGCGCTCGTCGTGTCACCGGCAACTGCGTCCAGCACCAGCGGGACATCGCCATCGCAGTCAAGAACTCGCGTGAGGTAGCACTGCTGCCCTACGCCGCGACTGCGCGATAAGGGGAAAGGTAACCATGAAGCTCATCCTCACCGCTGATGTCGACAACCTCGGCGCACCCGGAGACACCGTCGAGGTCAAGGACGGCTACGGACGTAACTTCCTGCTGCCCCGTGGACTGGCCATTGCGGCCACCCGCGGAGCACAGAAGCAGGTCGAGGGCATCCGTCGTGCCCAGGAAGCTCGCGCCGTGCGCGGGCTGGACCATGCCAACGAGCTCAAGCAGGCCATCGAGGGCCTGACGTCCGTGACGCTGTCGGTGCGAACCGGCGGCTCGGGCAAGCTCTTCGGTGCGGTCACCGCAGCCGACGTCGCCGCTGCCGTCAAGAGCGCCGGTGGCCCGGTGCTCGACAAGCGCAGCATCGAACTGCCGAAGTCGCACGTGAAGTCCACCGGAACGCACCGCATCACCGTGGCGCTGCACCCCGATGTGACGGCGTCGTTCGACCTCGAGGTCACCGCCTCGTAAGCATCACCGACACGCAGTACCGAATGCCCCGGCCGATTCTCGGCCGGGGCATTCTGCGTTTGCGTTCGTTCTTTTCCTGCCTGTCTCGGCCGTCCTCCGGCGTGGGCGAGGTGGTGATTCTGTACGCGGTGAGTGTTTCCGGGTGGGTCCACTGGCACCGTCCCCAAACCTCGGAGCAGACGCGGCCCGAGCACCGTCCGACGCCGAGGGTGCGCCGAAACCTTTACGTACTCTTCGAGATGTCTTGAACAACGATGCGCCCCGAGGAGAGACCGGGCGTTCTGCACCGACGAAACCGCACAGACCCACACCATCCGTGTCCGCCTGGAGGCTTCACCGTGACTGCACAACTCGATCGCTCGTCCCCCGCCGAACCACCCGTACCCGCCCCGAGCCCCACACCGCGCGACCGGCTGGCGAGCGTCGCCCGGTACGACGTGCCCGCGTCTCTGGTGGTGTTCCTGGTGGCGGTACCGCTCTCCATCGGAATCGCGGTGGCCTCCGGCGCTCCCGTCATGGCGGGCCTCATCGCGGCCGTCATCGGCGGCATCCTCGCCGGTGCGCTGGGTGGGTCCCCGCTGCAGGTGAGCGGGCCGGCCGCCGGCCTGACCGTGGTGGTGGCCGAGTTGGTGAACCAGTTCGGTTGGCGCATCACGTGTCTCATCACGGTGTTCGCCGGTGTGCTGCAGGTGGCGCTGGGTCTGAGCCGTATCGCCCGCCAGGCGCTCGCCATCTCGCCGGTGGTGGTGCACGCGATGCTGGCCGGTATCGGTATCACCATCGCGCTGCAGCAGATCCACGTGCTGCTCGGTGGGGAGAGCCGGAGTTCCGCCGTCGCCAACATCACGTCCCTGCCTTCGTCGATCCTGAACGCCGAGGCGGCGCCGGTCGCCATCGGCGGCGTGGTCGTCGCGCTGATGCTGCTGTGGCCGCGCATCACCGGCCCACTCGGTAAGGTCCCCGGCCCGCTGGTGGCCGTGGTCGCGGGAACCGGTCTCTCACTGGCCTTCTCGATGAACGTCGAACGAATCGATCTGCCCGGCAACCTGATCGAGGCCGTGGAGTTGCCGGCATTCCCGGACGGGCAGTGGGCAGCGTTCGCGACCGGTGTGCTGACCATCGCGTTGATCGCGAGCGTCGAGAGTCTGCTCTCCGCAGTCGCCATCGACAAGATGCACTCGGGCAGACGCACCAACTTCGATCGCGAACTCATGGGTCAGGGCGCCGCCAACATGGTGTCCGGTGTCGCCGGCGGACTGCCCGTCACCGGCGTCATCGTGCGCAGCGCCACCAACGTCCGATCCGGCGCCCGATCCCCCGCTTCGGCTGTGCTGCACGGTGTCTGGGTTCTCATCTTCTCGGTCCTGTTCATCGGTGTGGTCGAGCTGGTCCCCTACGCCGCACTGGCAGGTCTGCTCGTCATGATCGGTGTGCAGCTGGTCAAGCTCGCGGACATCCGCTCGGCGACGAGGACCGGCGACGTGGTGGTGTACGCGGCGACGGTCGTCGGTGTCGTCACCCTCAATCTGCTCGAGGGTGTGCTGATCGGGCTCGCCATCTCCGTCCTGCTGGTGTTGCGCCGCGTGCTGTGGGCACGGGTGCGTGCCGAGCAGCTCACCGAGGACTCCTGGCGCGTCGTGGTGGAGGGATCGCTCAGCTTCCTGTCGCTTCCTCGCCTCACGCGGGTGCTGCAGTCCGTTCCTGCCGGCCGATCCGTGACGATCGAGCTGACCGTCGACTTCCTCGACCACGCGGTGTACGACGCGCTGCACGAGTGGACGAAGCAGTACGAGGCGACGGGCGGCACCGTCGTCGTCGACGAGGTCGGCGCCGTGGACATGGCGTCGGCCACGGCCGGGCCACCGAGACGCATGCCCCACATGCTGTCCGCGCGCACGTTCATGCCGTGGTCGCAATGGCAGACCGTCGACAGCCACTCCGGGCCGTTCACCGCCGACGCCGTCACCCCGGCGGCACTCCGGCCGGTCCTGGCCGGTGTCGAGGAATACCACCGTCGCAGCGCGTCGTCCATGCGCCCGCACCTCGAGAAGCTGAGCGAGTTCCAGGACCCGGACACGTTCTTCCTGAGTTGTGTCGACTCGCGCGTGCTGCCGAACACGATCACCAGCGCCGGACCCGGCGACCTCTTCACCGTCCGCAACATGGGCAATCTGATCCCGGTCGGTGATCCGGACACGTCGCTCGAGGCCGCTCTGGAGTACGGCGTGAACACGCTCGCCATCAGTTCCGTCGTGGTCTGCGGCCACTCCGGCTGTGGAGCCATGCGGGGGCTGCTCGCGGACGCCCACGACGCCGACGGGGTGGTGGGTGAGTGGCTCTCGCACGGCCGGGCGAGCCTCAGTGCGTTCCGGAGTGGCCACCCCGTCGCGCGGGATGCCGCAGAGCTGGGGTTCTCCGAGATCGACCAGCTCGCCATGGTGAACGTGGCAGTACAACTGCAGACCCTGTCGCGTCACGCCGTGGTGGGCAAGGCGGTCGCCGAGGGGAGGCTCAAGGTGGTCGGACTCTTCTTCGACATTCCCACGGCGCGGGTCGTGCTCGTCGACGCGGCCTCGGTCACCGAGCTCGATCAGGAGCAAGCGCAGAACTGACCAGGGTCTCCACGGGGCGCCGCGATGCACTGCATCGCGGCGCCCCGTCGCGTGTCCGGCGGCCGTTATCCGGACCGGATCAGAATCACTCGGCGGTTTCACCGGCGGATACCGACATGTGACCCAGGTCATGTTGATAACCCCAGCCATGGAGACCTGACACGCCCGACATGTCAAGTCGGCAGGACACGCCGAGTGCGGATTCATCCACAGAGAGAAAAATTGCGAAATCGCCCTGACGTGCACTGATGGGCTGTGTGATCTTGTTGCTGCACAGGTTCTGCACAGGTGGTCAACACGACTCGCCTGCGTTGTCCACACCCCGTCCACAGATTGCTCAACAGGCCCGTTTGGTGCTGGCGGACCGAGCACCTAACGTCCCTCCGGCACACCATCGACGGGCCTCGTCGACCGCCGGACAGCCGCTCGCGCACGCGCGTGCAGTCACCTGTTCGGACCGTGTCGGAGGCCGGGGGTACAACGTGGTGAGCACGGACTCGGCCGACACGGCCGAGGACGGACGAGATCTCCGGGGGCGAGCTTCGGTCGAGCGAGAGGGCGGCGAACTTCTGTGGCAGTCGTGGACGATCGGGGAACGAACGACTACCAGGGGCCGTCCGAGGCGCCCGGTGAGGACTTCGGTCGTCAGCCCCCTCAGGACATGGCTGCCGAGCAGTCGGTACTGGGCGGCATGCTGCTCAGCAAGGACGCCATCGCGGACGTCCTGGAGGTTCTGCGTCCCGGCGACTTCTACCGCCCGGCTCACCAGATGGTCTACGACGCCATCCTCGATCTGTACGGCCGTGGCGACCCCGCCGACCCGGTCACCGTCTCCGCGGAGCTCGAACGGCGCGGTGAGCTCAAGCGCATCGGCGGCCCGCCCTACCTCGTCACGCTGACGCAGACGGTCCCCACGGCGGCCAACGCGTCGTTCTACGCCGAGATCGTCGTCGAGAAGGCGATCCTGCGTCGCCTCGTCGAGGCCGGTACGCGCATCGTCCAGTTCGGCTACGCGGGCGCGGACGGTCAGGACGTGTCCGAAGTCGTCGACCGGGCTCAGGCCGAGGTGTACGAGGTCACCGAGCGGCGTACCGCGGAGGACTTCGTCCAACTCGAAGAGCTACTGCAGCCCACGATGGACGAGATCGACTCCATCGCCAGCCGCGGCGGCATGTCGAACGGTGTCCCCACCGGCTTCACCGAGCTCGACGAGGTGACCAACGGTCTGCATCCGGGCCAGATGATCATCGTCGCGGCGAGGCCTGGTGTGGGCAAGGCGCTCGCCCTCGACACGCCGTTGGCGACGCCCACTGGGTGGACGACGATGGGTGAAGTCGAGGTCGGGGACCACCTCATCGATGCGTCCGGATCTGCGACTCGGGTCGTCGCTGCGACCGACGTGATGGTCGGTAGGCCGTGTTACGAGGTCGAGTTCTCCGACGGCACGGTCATCGTGGCCGACGCGGAGCATCAGTGGCTCACGGATACCCGCGCATCGCGAAAGTCGGCGCAGGCTGCGGCTGCTCGATACAACAGGACCAAGAACCAAGGAACGTTCGCCGAGGTGCGAACCACCGAGCAGATCGCCGGTTCGGTCAGGTGCGCGACCAAGGACGCTCGACTGAATCACTCGGTGACCAACGCGAAGCCGATCCAGCGTCCGGACGCGGTCCTTTCCGTCCCTCCCTACACGCTGGGCGCGTGGTTGGGGGACGGCACCAGCGCTTGCGCGCAGATCACCTCCGACGATCCCGAGATCATTGCTCGGATCGAAGGTGAGGGGTTGGTGGCCGTTCGATCCGCAGCTGCTGAGTTGCGATACTCGATTCAGCTTCCCGCACCCGAACCTGTACCGGCCAAGTTCTGTACGGTGTGCGGAAAACGCTTCGTGCCGTTCTCTTCTCAGGTGCGTACCTGCGGCCGTTCATGCGGTGGCCGGGCTCGTTTCCAGGATGACGTGGTGGATCAGCCGCTGTGCCCGCTCTGCGGTGAGCTGTGCACCGGACTTCGGATGTGCCAGAAGTGCCGAAACGCCACGGGGACGGTGCAAGCTCGCCTCCGAACACTCGGTGTATTGAACAACAAGCACATTCCCATGGAGTACCTCAGGTCGTCGGAGTCGCAGCGGCGAGCTGTACTCGCCGGCCTGCTGGACACCGACGGGACCGTCACGGCAGGCGGATCCGCGCAGTTCAGTGTCACCAATGAGCGACTGGCACTCGACGTCGAGGAACTCATCGTCAGTCTGGGGTACCGAGTACATCGATCGACGAAGAGGGTGGCAGGACGCACCGAGGCGTCGTCGACGGCGTTCACACTTACCTTCTCGACCGATGATGTGGTCTTCGGTCTGCATCGAAAGCAGTTGCTGCACAAAGAGCGTCGTGCCTCGTCGAATGTGTCCAGGTCTTCGAGTCGCTTCATCGTCGACGTTCGTCGCGTCGACTCGGTGCCGGTCAGATGTGTCGAGGTCGATAACACGGACCACCTCTATCTCGCCGGTCGTTCGATGGTGCCGACACACAACTCCACTCTCGGAATGGATTTCATGCGCTCGTGCTCCATCAAACACGGCATGGCCAGCGTCATGTTCTCGCTCGAGATGAGCCGCACCGAGATCGTCATGCGTCTCCTCTCCGCCGAGGCCAAGATCAAGCTCGGCGACATGCGCTCGGGAAAGATGACGGACGACGACTGGACCCGCCTCGCCCGCAGGATGAGCGAGATCAGCGAGGCACCACTCTTCGTCGACGACTCCCCCAACCTCACCATGATGGAGATCCGCGCCAAGGCGCGGCGACTCAAGCAGCGACACGATCTCAAGCTCATCGTCATCGACTACCTGCAGCTGATGTCGTCCGGCAAGAAGGTGGAGTCGCGTCAGCAGGAGGTCTCGGACTTCTCGCGATCGCTGAAGCTGTTGGCCAAGGAGCTCATGGTTCCGGTGGTCGCCATCTGTCAGCTCAACCGTGGTCCCGAGCAGCGCACGGACAAGAAGCCGATGGTCTCCGACCTGCGTGAGTCCGGCTCGCTCGAGCAGGACGCCGACATGGTCATCCTGCTCTACCGTCCGGATGCGACCGAGCGCGACGATCCCCGCGGTGGCGAAGCCGACCTGATCCTCGGCAAGCACCGCAACGGACCCACGGCCACCATCACGGTGGCGCACCAGTTGCACCTGTCGCGCTTCGTCGACATGGCGCGCGGCTAGTCCGCCGAGGCCGGCCAGGAGATCGGGGCCGGCTGGGAGATCGGGGCAGGGCTACGAGATCGAGGCCGAGAAGGACACGTCGACGTCGTCGACGACCTTCATCGATCCGAGCAGCTGGGAGTAGGGCTTCACGCCGAAGTCCGTCTGCGTCACCACCGCGTCGAAGGCGACGTGCGTCGTCCCGTCGGAGGTGGAGACCGAAAGGTCGACGGTGTGCTCGCGTGTCACGCCGTGGATCGTCAGCGTGCCGTCGAGACGGTAGCCGTCCTTCGTCGACTCGACGGTGGTCGCGTCGTAGCGGATCTCGGGATGGTCCGACGCGTCCAGCGTGCCGAGGGCGTTGGACCGCGCGAGCATCTTCTCGGGGCCGAACATCGGTGTGACGCCGCCCTCGCCACTGACGACCTCCATGGAGTCGACGCGCACCCGAACCGTGACGGCCGTCGGAGCGCCGTCCGACTCGTCGACGGTGACGCTCCAGTCGCGGAACGCGATGGTCAGCCGGTGCCCCATCTTCGACGCTCGACCGGTCACCCCGGTGTGGACGTTCAGCGTGCCGTCCGCCGCGGTCAGGGTCCTGCTCGAGGTGGTCATCACCCGACTGTATCCGCGCTGCTGGGGCAGAATGCGTGGCCGTGACCACACATGGCTTCTCGGACTACGTCGCGCATCCCCGCCACGGGCCGCTGCCGATGATCCTGCTGGCCGTCACGGTCGTCACCGGTGCGATCGACGCGCTCAGCCTGCTGGCTCTCGGTCGAGTGTTCGTGGCCAACATGACGGGCAACGTCGTGTTCATCGGTTTCGCACTGGGCGGGGCGGCCGGTTTCTCGTTGTGGGGCTCGGTGCTCGCCCTGGTCGGATTCCTGGTGGGCGCGATGGTCGGTGGAACACTGATCACGCGGGCCGGTGGTCGACGAGATCATCTGCTACGCAACGCACTCGGGGTCGAGTTCGTCCTCGCGCTCGCATCGCTGATCGCCGCGATTCTCATGGTGGACGGTCCCGGCCGCGGATACGTCATCGTCGTGCTGCTCGCGCTGGGCCTGGGGCTGCAGAATGCGGCGGTGCGGCATCTCGCCGTCCCGGACATGACCACCACCGTGCTGACGATGGCCCTCACCGGCATCGGGTCCGATCTCCGGAAACGGGACGGGGCGGCTGTACTGCGTCGGCTCTCCTCCGTCGTCGCCATGTTCCTCGGTGCGATCCTGGGCACCGTGGTGGTGTTGCATTCGGGTGTGGTGGCGACGCTGGTGCTCGTGGCCGCGCTGTTCGCGGCGATCCTCGTGGTCGTGTGGGCGGTGGGGCGCCGCGAGCGACCATGGCAGGTCGCCGCCTGACGTCGGTCAGTCGAGGCTGACCGCGACCACCGTGTTCCGGCCGCGTCGCTTCGCGTCGTACAGCGCATGATCCGCGGACACGAGCAGCGGCGAGACGGACTGCGGGGCGTAGCTCGTCCAGGCCAACCCGATGCTCACCGTCGCCGTGCGCGACGAGAGGACGTGCAGCCGTTCGTGATCGCGGCGGATCGAGTCGGCGATGGAGGCGGCGTCCTCCTGATCCGCGTGCGGGAGGAGGATCGCGAACTCCTCACCGCCCATGCGCCCGGCGATCGCGTCGTCCGGTAAGGCACCGAGGATGCAGGCGGCGCTGCGGACCAACGCGATGTCGCCCACGGCGTGGCCGAGCGTGTCGTTGATGGACTTGAAGTGGTCGAGGTCGAGCATGAGCAGCGCGACCGGCCGCGAGTCGGTGATCAGGGTGTCGAGGCGCTGCTGGCTCCGTCGCAGGAAGGCGGCGCGGGAGAGGACGCCGGTGAGACTGTCGTACTCGAGGGCCTCGCGGAGCTTGTTCTGCACGGCCATCCGGTCCAGCGACACGGCGGCGACCAGCAGCGGTCCGAGTGCGACCAACGCGACGGACAGCACCGCGGAGGCGCCGTCCTGGCCGTCCGCGCCCAGCAGTCCACCGGTCTGGAGTTCCCCGCGTCCGAGGAAGAGCAGCGTCCACGCGGACCACAGTGCGGTGAGCAGCGCGGTGCCGAAGATGGGGATGCGGGTGGCACACCAGAGCAGCGCGGGCAGCGGCAGCGCGAGCAGCAACGGGCCCTGGACGATGAGACCGGCCAGCATCAGCAGGACGGTCAGCGCGATCGGTGCCGTCTCACCCGTGATCAGGCGCCGGAGCGAGGCGGGGCCGGTGCGGCGGCGCGGCGTCGACGCGCGGAAGGACAGGAGGACGGGGACGATCAGCAGGTAGCTGGTGAGCTCGGATCCGAACCAGCTCAGAGCCTCGACGGCGGGTGCGTGCGGTCCCAGCCGGCTGCTCGAGAGGGTGGCGACGGTCGTCGACAGGAGAGCGGCGGCGACGATGCCGAGGCACATTCTGGCGAAGTCCGCGGATCCCGCGAGGGTCATCGGCTCGGGGTGCCGCCGCCGGATCACCAGCGTGCCTCCGAGGACCCCGACGATGTTCGCGACATTGAACGCGACCGCAGCGTAGACGTCGGTACCCGAGACGAGGTCCGCGGTGACGAGGGCGAGCAGCGTTGCGACGGCCGCCGGCGCGGTGAAGGTGCGGGGCCAGCGTACGAAGACGCTCAGCGCCACCGCGTTGGCCACCCACACCGAGGCAAGAAGTCCCGGTGGCCGCGAATGGATTCCGATGATTGCCGCGATGAAGACGGCGGCGGTCAGGAGGGCGATGTCGGTCGCAGCGCGCGCGGCCGGACTGCGCATGTCCGGCTCGGGTGTCGCAGGCAAGGTCGTCCTTCGCATGGACGGGAACCCCCTGTGACATCTCAGTCGTCCCCAACGGCTTCGTTGTTATCGAGTGCAGTATCTACTACCGCAACCGCACGTGGCGACCGATGCGACAGACTGCTCACTCGCGCTGAGGCGCCGCGCTCGCCCACGTCTCCGGTTCCGGTACGGGGACCGATATTCAGTCCACTGCCGGTCGGTGGACTGGACTCGAGCAGCGGACGGGCGGACAGACTCGAGACATGAACGCCCGCGACCTCGCACTCCGGACCACCCTGCTCGTGGGTGGCCTCACGCTCTACGGCACGTCGATGGCCATGATGATCACCGGTGGTCTCGGGCTCAACCCGTGGGACGTGTTCCACCAGGGGCTGACCGCACGGCTCCCGATCAGTTTCGGGGCGATCACGGCGGTGACCGGCGTGATGGTGCTGCTGCTGTGGATCCCGCTGCGTCAGCGGCCGGGCATCGGAACCGTCGCGAACATCGTCATCATCGCGGTGAGCGTCGACCTCGCGCTGGACTGGCTGCCCGATGTCACCTCGATCCCGTCACGCGCAGCGCTGCTCACCGGAGGGATCGTCCTCAACGGTCTCGCCACGGCGGCCTACATCTCGGCCGGCCTGGGCGCGGGTCCGCGCGACGGCCTGATGACAGGACTAGTCGCGCGGACCGGACTGTCCGTGCGCCTGGTGCGCACGGCCATCGAACTCGCGGTGCTGGGAACCGGATGGCTCCTCGGCGGCACGGCCGGTGTGGGGACGGTGCTGTACGCGCTCGCGATCGGGCCGCTGGTGCACTTCTTCCTCGGCGTGATGCCCCAGAAGTTCACGGCCCAGAAGTTCACGGCCCAGAAGTTCACGGCCCGGAAGTGCACGGTGCGAGCAGGAGGAGATCACTCCTCGGTGGAGAGCTCCGAACCGGCCGACAGGATCCCGACCGAGACACCGTAGGGAAGGAAGCGGACCTTGCGATTCGGATCCACGTTGTCCCGGTGGGCACGCAGAGCATCGAGTTCGGTCGCGAAGACCTGATCGACGCTCGCCGACCCGTCGGAGTCGACGGAGTAGACGGCCCACACCCCGTCGCCCTTCTGACCCGTGGTCTCCGGCTCCGGGGTGGACTTGGTCGCGGCGGGCGTGAACATGCCGACCCACGGAGCGCCTCCGCCCGACTGATCGGCCATCTTCATGGCCTGGCCCAGCATGTCCCGCAGGCCCTCACCCGCTTCGCGAGCGACGCGCTCGAAGTCCTCGGGATCGAAACCGAACTGTCCTTTACCGCTCATGGTGTACCTCGCAGAGTGTGGTGTGACGGGCTTTACTCCCCCAACGACCGGTGAGCTTCATCCGTTCCCGGGTCAGCACGGCGCGGACGGGTACACCATGACGGCAAGTACCCCTCGACGAACGGACATCACCGCATGACGAAGCTTCTGTACGTGGTCACCGGATCGGATCACTGGACGCTGAAGGACGGGACCGCGCACCCCACCGGCTACTGGGCGGAGGAGCTCGTCGAGTCGCACCGGACCTTCACCGAGGCCGGCTGGGACATCGTCGTCGCGACGCCCGGTGGTGTGACCCCGACCGTCGACGAAGGATCGCTGGCCGTCGAGGCGAACGGCGGCGACGAGGCCAAGGTCGCCGACCTGAAGTCGTACCTGGAGTCGGTGAAGGACGTGCTCGCGTCACCCGCGCGCCTCGAGGATCAGACGGCGTCGTCCTTCGACGCGGTCTTCGTCCCCGGTGGCCACGGTCCGATGGAGGACCTCGCGGTGTCGGACGACTTCGGCGCCCTGGTCACCGAGTTCCTCGACTCGGGCAAGATCGTGTCGGCCGTGTGCCACGCACCCGCCGCGCTGCTGTCGGCGAAGCGCGACGACGGCAGCTGGCCCTTCTCCGGCTACCAGCTCACGGGCTTCACCAACCAGGAGGAGGAGCAGGCCGGACTGGCCGACAAGGCGCCCTGGCTGCTCGAGACCCGTCTGCGTGAGGGTGGAGCGAGCTTCTCGGCGGCGGATGCCTGGTCGCCCCACGTCATCGTCGACCGCACCGTCTACACCGGCCAGAACCCGGCATCGACCAAGGCATTGGCGGATCGGCTCGTCGCTGCTCTGAGCTGACGGCACCCTCGCTGACTCCCGGCGCCCGCTGACCCTCCCTGCCGCCCCCGCGAGTACGTCCACACTGTCGCGATTCCACGCCGATTCACGACGCTTCGGACGTACTCGCCGGGAGCGGGCGGGGGGGGGGGAAGGGGGTCAGACCATCGCGGCTGCAGCCCGCTCGGCCAGGTCGAGCAGCGGTTGCGGGAAGACCCCGAGCACCACGGTGGCGACGGCCGAGACGGCGACGGCCACGGTCGCGCCCGTTCCGTGGGTGATCGTCGCCGAGGGTCCCTCCGGTTCGGTGAAGAACAGCACCACGATGACGCGGATGTAGAACGACGCGGCGATGGCACTGCTGACGACGCCGACGATCACCAGCGCGGCACCACCGTCCTCGAGTGCGGCCTGGAAGACGGCGAACTTGCTCGTGAAGCCGCTCGTCAGCGGGATGCCGGCGAAGGCGAGCAGGAACAGCGCGAAGGCCGCCGCGGTCAGGGGCGACGATCGTCCGAGGCCCGCCCACCGGGACAGTTCGGTGACCTCGCCGCCCTGATCCCGCACGAGGGACACCACGGCGAAGGCGCCGAGTGTGCTGAAGGCGTAGGCCGCGAGATAGAACAGCGTGGCGGACACGCCCGCCGCTCCCGCGGAGACACCCGTGAGGATGAAGCCCGCGTGGGCGATCGACGAGTACGCCAGCATCCGCGTGACGTCGGTCTGCGTCACCGCGATCACGGCTCCCACGAGCATGGTGACGACGGCGACGGCCCACAGCATCGGCCGCCACGCGTCCTGGAGATCGGGCACGCCCACGACGAGAATGCGCAGCAGCGCGCCGAAGGCCGCCACCTTCGTGGCCGAGGCCATGAACGCGGTCACGGGCGTGGGTGCGCCCTGGTACACGTCGGGGATCCACGAATGAAACGGCACCGCACCGACTTTGAACAGCAGGCCGACGGCCACGAGACCGACCCCCAGCACGCCGAGAACCTGGTCCCCGTCGGCCACATCGGCGATGTCGTCGAGTCGGACGCTGCCCGCGTAGCCGTAGAGCAGCGCCGTGCCGAACAGGAAGAAGGCCGACGAGAACGCTCCGAGGAGGAAGTACTTGAGCGACGCCTCCTGGGACAGCAGACGCCGACGACGCGCGAGCCCGCACAGCAGGTACAGCGGGAGCGAGAGCACCTCCAGCGCGACGAACATGCTCAGCAGATCGTTCGAGGCCGGCAACACCATCATGCCGCCGACGGCGAACAGGGTGAGCGGGTAGATCTCGGTACGGGTGACCCGGGCGGTGACGGCACGGGCCTCGGCGACCGTGCCCGGCACCGTGGACGCCGCGGGCGTGAAGGCATCGACCGCAGCCACTTCGGGATGGTCGGACGAGCGATGCGCCATCAGTACGACCGACGCCGCGGACACCGCGACGATGACCCCCTGCAGGAACAGTGTGGGCCCGTCCACGGCCACCGACCCCACCGCGGCGACGGTGCTGGTTCCGGCCAGCGCGACGACGGCGGCGAACGCTGCCGCGAGTGCGCCGAGGGCGAGCACGAGGTGGGTGACGCGGCGCCGATCGGCGGGAACGAAGGCCTCGACCAGGACGCCGATCACCGCGGCCGCCAGCACGATGATCATGGGCGACAGCAGGCTGTACTCGAGGGACGGGGTGTCGATGGTCATGGCGCGGCCACTCCTGTCTCGAGTTGCTCGACCGATGTGCGTTCGACGGCCGGCGTGAGGATGTCCAGCGCGGGTCTCGGGTACACGCCCAGCGCGATGACGAGCACGAGAAGTGGAGCGACGACTGCGATCTCGCGCGGCACGAGATCGCGGATCCGTTCCGAGCCGGCGGCGACGGGCCCGGTCATCACCCGTTGATACAGCCACAGCACGTAGATCGCCGAGAGCACCAGCGCCGACGCCGCGATCACCGCCGCGACGCCGTAGCGCGGGAACGTTCCCACGAGGACCAGAAATTCGCTGACGAACGGGGCGAGTCCGGGAAGCGACAGAGTGGCCAGTCCGGCGACGAGGAACGTGCCGGCGAGCACGGGCGCCACCTTCTGCACACCCCCGTGGTCGGCGATGACCGCGCTCCCGCGCCGGGTGACGAGGAACCCTGCGACGAGGAACAGTGCGGCCGTGGCGATCCCGTGGTTCACCATGTACAGCGCGGACCCCGCCTGCGACTGGCTCGTCATGGCGAAGATGCCGAGGATGATGAACCCGAAGTGCGAGATGGAGGTGTACGCGATGAGGCGCATGATGTCGGTCGCGCCGATCGCCAGCACCGCGCCGTAGACGATCCCGACGACGGCGAGCGTGATCACCGCCGGCGCGAAGGTCGCCGACGACTCCGGGAACAGCTGCAGGCAGTACCGCAGCATCCCGAAGGTGCCCACCTTGTCGACGACGGCCATCATCAGTACCGCGGTCGCCGGGGTGCTCTCGGTCGCCGCGCCGGGCAACCAGGTGTGCAGCGGCCACAGCGGCGCCTTCACGGCGAAGGCCACGAGGAATCCCAGGAACAGCGCGTTCAGCACGCCGGGAGAGGCGCCGAGTTCGCCGGCCGCCGCGGCGTCCGCGATGGCGCGCAGGTCGAACGTGCCCGCCGAGAAGGGACTCGCATCCGAGGCGGTGACGACGTACAGGCCGATGACGGCCGCCAGCATGACGAGCCCGCCCGCGAGGTTGTAGAGCAGGAAGGTCACCGCGGCGGAACGCGCTCGTCCGGCATCACGGCCGAAGCCGCCGATGAGGAAGTACATCGGCACGAGCATGGCCTCGAAGAAGAGGTAGAAGAGCAGGATGTCGAGGGAGACGAACGAGACCATGACCATCGACTCGACGACGAGGATCAACGCGACGTAGGTGTGGGTGCGGCGTGAGCGCGACGCGGGCGGGGTGTCGTTCCACCCGGCCAGCAGGAGGATCGGGACCAGGACAGCGGTCAGCAGTACGAGAGTCAGTGCGATGCCGTCGATCCCGAGTGTGTAGCCCGCACCGAAGCTCGGGATCCACTCGTGCTCCTCCACGAACTGGTATCCCGGCGCGCCCGCCTCGAATCCGATCGCACACAGCACGGCGAGGATCAGCACGACGCACGATGTCGTGAGCCCCACCGCGCGGGCGGCCGCAGACCGGGTGGGCGGCACGGCGATCACTGCCAGCGCTCCGATCAGCGGGAGGAGCCAGAGCGCGCTCAGCACGGGAAGGTCGGTCATCGCGTCACTCCCAGTGCCACGGTCAGGGCGACGACCACCAGGACGGCCCCGGCGAACATCGAGAGGGCGTACGACCGAACGAACCCGTTCTGCCACCGGCGCAGTCGTGTGGAGGACTCCCGGACCGCGGTGGCGACGGCACTCACCACTCCCTCGACGCCGACGCGGTCGGCGGTGACCACCGCGGCGGTCGCCCGCTGACCCGGCCGCATGAAGACGGCCTCGTTCACCGCGTCCCCGTACAGATCTCGGCGAGCGGCCGCGGTGAGGACCGACCCCGTGGGTGCGGTCACCGGGACCGCCGATCGGCCGTACATGCGCACGGCCACGCCCACCCCCGAGGCGACGGTCACCAGCACCGCGAGGGTGACGGCCCACGCGGGTACGAGGTGTGCGGGGTCGTGTTCACCGACGACCGGTGCGAGCCATCCCTCCAATCGGGTGCCGATCGCGAGAAGCGCACCGGCACCGACGGATCCGACGGCCAGCACGATCATCGGGCCGGTCATGCTCGCGGGTGCCTCGTGCGGGTGGACTCCGCTCCGCCACCGCCGCTCGCCGAAGAACGTGAGGATCATGACCCGCGTCATGTAGAAGGCGGTCAGTCCCGCGCCGACCAGGGTGGCTGCGCCGAGCGCCGCACCCTTCGCACCGCCGGCGTCGATCGCGGCCTCGATGATGCCGTCCTTCGAGAAGAACCCCGAGAACGGTGGGACACCGATGATGGCGAGATAGGCCAGCCCGAACGTCACGTAGGTGATGGGCAGAACGGTGCGCAGTCCGCCGTACCGCCGCATGTCCGTCTCGTCGTTCGTCGCGTGCATCACGGACCCGGCGCCGAGGAACAGGCCGGCCTTGAAGAATCCGTGCGTGAGCAGGTGCAGGATCGCGACCGCGTACCCGGCGGGGCCGAGACCGGTCGCGAGAACCATGTACCCGATCTGGCTCATCGTCGACGCGGCCAGAGCCTTCTTGATGTCGTCCTTCGCGCAGCCGATGACGGCCCCGAAGAGCAGCGTCACGGCGCCGACCAGCACGACGACGTTCTGGGCGGCCGGGGACGCCTCGAAGACGGGCCCGGACCGGACGATGAGGTACACACCGGCGGTGACCATCGTCGCGGCGTGGATGAGCGCCGAGACGGGCGTCGGGCCCTCCATCGCGTCACCCAGCCACGATTGCAGCGGCACCTGCGCCGACTTGCCGCACGCGGCGAGCAGGAGGACGAGGCCGAGGGCGGTCGCGGTGCCATCGCCCATGCCGTCGACCCCGGCGAACACGTCGTCGTACGAGACGGATCCGACGGACGAGATCATGATCATCAGCGCGACGGCCAGTCCGATGTCGCCGACACGATTGACGACGAACGCCTTGCGTGCGGCCGAGGCCGCCGACGGCCGGGTGGACCAGAATCCGATCAACAGGTACGACGCGAGGCCCACGCCCTCCCATCCGACGTACAGGCCGAGGAAGTTGTCCGCCATGACCAGCAGCAGCATCGCGGCCACGAACAGATTGAGGTACGCGAAGAATCGGCGGCGCGCGGGATCGTCCCGCATGTACCCGATCGAGTACACGTGGATGAGGGTTCCGACGCCGGTGATGAGCAGGACGAAGCACACCGACAGCTGGTCGAGGCGGAGACCGAACTCGATCTGCAGCGACTCGACCGGAACGTAGGTGAAGACCGTCTGCGAGAGCGCGCGGTCCTCCGCTGCCCGCCCGGCCATGTCGACGAAGGCGACGACGGCCAGCGCGAACGACGCGAGCATCGCCGCGCACGCGAGGAGGTGGCCCCACGCATCGCTCCGGCGTCCACCCAGCAGCAGCACGACGGCTCCGGCGAGGGGAATGAGCGGCAGCAGAACCAGAGTCGTCGCCATGTCAGTACTTCAACAGACTGTCGTCGTCGACCGAGACGGATCGACGAGAGCGGAAGATCGCCATGATGACGGCCAGACCCACGACCACCTCGGCGGCGGCGACGACCATCGTGAAGAACGCGAAGACCTGTCCGTCCAGTCCGCCGTGCATCCGCGAGAACGTCACGAAGGCCAGGTTCGCGGCGTTGAGCATCAGCTCGATGCACATGAAGACGACGATGGCGTTGCGGCGCAGGAGGACACCGGCGGCGCCGATGGTGAACAGGGCCGCGGACAGGTACAGGTAGTACTCCGGGTTCATCGGCTCGGCCCGTCGCGGAACTGCCGACTGACCGACGACTCGGCGTCGCTGCCGTCGGGGAGACGAGCGGGCCGGTCCACACCGTTGTGGCGTGCGTAGACACCCGGACTCGGCAGCGGTGTCACGCGGTCTCCGAAGCGGAACCTGTCCTGCGACAGCTCCTTCTGGGTTCTGGTCCGGCCGACGGCGTCCCGGTGGGTCAGCACCATGGCACCGATCGTGGCAGTGATGAGCAGCGCTCCGGTGAGCTCGAAGGCCCACACGTAGCGCACGAACACCAGCTCGGCGAGCCCCTCGACGTTCGCCGGCGACTGCGCGGTGAAGCCGCGGAAGTCGCTCAGCGCGGCATTGCCGAGCCCCCCGATCAGCAGGACACCGAATCCGAGACCCACGACGATGGCCGCGATGCGGTGCCCCCGTAGCGATTCGACGAGCGAGTCCGACGAGTCCACCCCCACGAGCATGAGTACGAAAAGGAAGAGCATCATCACGGCGCCGGTGTAGACCACGATCTGGACGACACCGAGGAAGACGGCACCCTGGACGATGTAGAAGATCGCGAGCACCACCATCGTCGATGCCAGGAACAGAGCCGAGTACACGGCTTTCGCCGACGCCACGACGCCCAGCGCGCCGATGAGAGCGAGCGGGGCGAGGATCCAGAAGGCGATGGCCTCGGAGGTCGAGACGATCATCGGTCCGCCTCCCGCCGGGCGATGACGGCCCCGCGGTAGTAGTCCTCGTCGGTGGCGCCGTCGGCCATGGCGTGCGGGGGCGCGTCCATCCCCTCGGCGAGCGAGGCCAACAGATCGGTCTTCTCGTAGATCAGATCGGCGCGGTTGTCGTCGGCCATCTCGTACTCGTTGGTCATGGTCAGGGCGCGGGTGGGGCACGCCTCGATGCACAGACCGCACCCGATGCACCGCAGGTAGTTGATCTGGTAGACGCGCCCGTACCGTTCGCCGGGCGAGTACCGCTCGGTCTCCGTGTTGTCGGCGCCCTCGACGTAGATGGCGTCGGCGGGGCACGCCCACGCGCACAGTTCGCAGCCGATGCACTTCTCCAGGCCGTCCGCGTAGCGATTCAGCTGGTGACGGCCGTGGTACCGCGTCGCCGTCGGTACCTTCTCCTCCGGATACGACTCGGTCTCCGGCTTCTTGAACATGGTGGCGAAGGTGACGCCGAAACCCGCGACAGGTCCCAGGAATTCAGGCATCGGTCGTCTCCTTGGTGATGGGTCGAGGGCGTGCCGGACCGGGTGAGCGGTCCGGCATCGGAGGCACGGGGAACCCGCCCGCCGCGGTATCGACCCCCTGCTGGTCCGCCGTCGCACCGGAGTGGGTCCGTTCCAGGCGCCCACGCCGTAGCGTCCGGGCGAGCACGGCGATCAGGGCGGCGGTGTAGACCAGTGACACCACCACGGTGACCGGCCGGACGTGCGGGGAGTCGAGGAGGAGGACGCGCACGGCCGCGATGACCATGATCCACAGCAGCGCAGCGGGAATGAGCACCTTCCACCCGAAGTTCATGAACTGGTCGTAGCGCAGGCGTGGCAGGGTGCTGCGGAGCCAGACGAAGACGAACAGGAAGCCCCACACCTTGATCGTGAACCAGAGAACCGGCCACCAGCCCTGATTGGCGCCGTCCCACAGGCTGATCGGGAAGGGGGCGCGCCAGCCGCCGAGAAAAAGCGTGGTCGCGAGCGCCGAGACGGTGACCATGTTGACGTACTCCGCGAGCATGAACATGGCGAACCGGAGCGAGGAGTACTCGGTGTGGAATCCGCCGACCAGTTCGCCCTCCGCCTCGGGGAGATCGAACGGCGCACGGTTGGTCTCGCCCACCATCGAGGTGATGTAGACGAGGAACGACGGCAGCAGCATCACGACGAACCACAGGCGCTCCTGCGAGGCGACGATGCCGGACGTCGACATGGTGCCCGCGTAGAGGAACACGGCCGCGAAGCTCAGGCCCATGGCCACCTCGTACGAGATCACCTGCGCGGTCGAGCGCAGTGCTCCCAGAAGCGGATACGTGGAACCGGACGACCACCCGGCCAGGACGATGCCGTACACACCGATCGAGGTCACGGCCAGGATGTAGAGCACCGCGACGGGCATGTCGGTCAGCTGGAGCGGGGTGATGTGCCCGAACACCGACACGGTGGGGCCGAACGGGATCACGGCGAAGGCCATGAAGGCGGGGACGACCGAGATGATCGGTGCCAGCAGGTAGATCGGACGGTCCACGCCCCTCGGGACGATCCCCTCCTTCAGGGCGAGCTTCACACCGTCGGCGAGGCTCTGCAGGATTCCCCACGGCCCGACCCTGTTGGGTCCGATGCGCATCTGCATCCAGGCCATGACCTTGCGCTCGGCGTAGATCGCGATGAGCGGTGTGAGCACGAGGAAGCCGAAGACGGCGAGCGCCTTGGCGACGACGAGCCACAGTGGGTCGATCCCGAAGACGGAGAGGTCGGTCATGACGGTGCTCCTGCCGAGAGACGCACGGCGGCACCGGGTGCGACGTGGAGGGTCGCACTCACTCGGGACGGTGCCGAGTTCCACGGCAGCCACACCACGTGGTCCGGCATGGCGGTGACGCGGAGCGGCAGCGTGATCGACCCCGAGTCGGTGGAGACGGTCAGTGGCTCACCGTCGGACACCCCGGTGTCGGCCGCGGTCGCGGGCGACAGCCGGGCGACGGGGGTCCGCGCCGTGCCGGCGAGATCGGTCTCCCCGTCCTGCATCCGCCCGGCGTCGAGCAGCATCCGCCAGCCGGCCAGTACGGCGGTTCCTGCGCCGAGGGCGGTCGGTGCCGCGCTGCCGCGGTCCGGAACGTCGGGGGATCCGGGTGCCGACCCGGCCGCGTCGAGTTCGCGGCGTGCCGCGTCGGCGTCCGGCAGTCCGAGGCGGTGACCCATCTCGGTGGCGATCGCGTCGAGGACCCGCAGGTCGGCCATCATGGACGGCGTCGGGAGTGCTGCTCCGAACGTGCGCCGGCGGCCTTCCCAGGTGGTGAACGATCCGGCCTTCTGCGCGACGGCGGCGACCGGGAACACGACGTCGGCCCGGTCGGTCACCTCGCTGCTGCGCAGGTCCAGTGCGACGACGAAGGGGACTCGGTCGAGCGCGGCGCTGGCCGCCTCGGGATCGGGGAGGTCGTCGAGCTCGACACCGGCCACGACGAGCGCGCGGAGGTCGGCGCCGAGGATGCCGACCGTGTCCCGGCCCGGTGTCGCCGGCAGATCGTCGACACCCCACGCCGCGGCCACCGTGCGCCGAACCGCGGGGTCGTCCACCCGGCGACCTCCGTGCAGGAGGGTGGGGAACGCACCCGAGTCGAGGGCGCCGCGGTCACCGGCACGGCGGGGGATCCACGCGACGCGGGCGCCGGTGGTGTCGGCGGTGCGCGCGACCGCGGCGAGGGTGCCGGGGCTCGACGCCGCGCGCTCGCCGACGAGGATCACCGCGCCCGGCACGCGCAGCTGGTCGAGCACGTCCGGGTCCGCCAGCCCCGCGGCCTCCGTCCCCGGCGCCGTGGGACGCACGTCGGCTCTCAGCTTCGTGCTGCCGGGCGACGCGAAGGGCGCCAGTGTCAGTACGCGAGTGTGTCCCCCGCGCACTGCCTTCCGCAGGCGGAGGAAGACGATGGGGCTCTCCTCCTCCGGTTCGAAGGACACGAGGACGACGATCGGTGCGGCCTCGAGTGCGGCGTACGTGACGTCGATCCCGCGGCCGGCCACCCGAGCGGACAGGAAGTCGGTCTCCTCCTCGGACGTCGGGCGGGCCCGGAAGTCGATGTCGTTGGTACCCAGCGCGATCCGCGCGAACTTGCTGTAGGCGTACGCGTCCTCGACGGTGAGACGGCCACCGGTGAGCACGCCGGCGTGTCCGCGAGCCTCCGCCAGGCCCCGAGCGGCCACCGCCAGGGCCTCCGACCACGACGCGGGCTCGAGGGTGGTTCCGCGTCGGACCAGCGGGGTGTCGAGGCGATCGGGCAGCGTGCCGTACGCGAACGCCCAGCGGCCCTTGTCGCAGCTCCATTCCTCGTTGACCTCGGGATCGTCGCCGGCCAACCGACGCAACACCTTTCCGCGGCGATGGTCCGTGCGCTGGGCGCACCCACTGGAGCAGTGCTCGCAGACGCTGGGAGTCGACACCAGGTCGAAGGGCCGCGCGCGGAATCGGTAGGCGGTGTTGGTGAGTGCACCCACCGGGCAGATCTGCACGGTGTTGCCGGAGAAGTACGACTCGAAAGGCTCGGCGCCGTAGATGCCGACCTGTTGCAGCGCACCGCGTTCGAGCAGATCGATGAACGGGTCACCGGCGATCTGCTCGGAGAAGCGCGTGCACCGGGCGCAGAGGACGCACCGCTCCCGGTCGAGCAGGACCTCGGTCGACAGGGGGATCGGCTTGGGATACGTGCGTTTGGTCTCCGTGAAGCGCGACTCGGTGCGGCCGGTGGACATGGCCTGGTTCTGCAGCGGGCACTCGCCACCCTTGTCGCACACCGGGCAGTCCAGCGGATGGTTGATCAGGAGCAGTTCCATCACTCCGCGCTGCGCCTTCTCGGCGATCTCCGAGCTGTGCTGCGTCCGGATCACCATGCCGTCGGACACCGTGGTGGTGCACGACGCCAGGGGCTTGCGTTGACCCTCGACGTCGACCAGGCACTGCCGGCACGCGCCGACCGGGTCGAGCAGCGGGTGGTCGCAGAACCGCGGGATCTGCACACCGAGCATCTCGGCCGCCCGGATGACCAGGGTGCCTTTCGGGACCGACATCGGGACGCCGTCGAGGGTGATGTCCACCGTCGTCTCGGCGCGCGCGCCGTCGTTCTGCACCGCGGTCATGTCAGTTGTCCTGCCATCAGGGTGGAGAGGTGCGGATCGAAGGGGCATCCACCCTGCTCCACGTGCGCCACGTACTCGTCCCGGAAGTGGGCGATCGACGAGACGATGGGGCTTGCCGCCCCGTCTCCCAACGCGCAGAACGACTTTCCCAGGATGCTGTCGGCGACGTCGAGCAGCTTCTGCAGGTCACCCTCCGATCCGGTGCCGTTCTCGAGGCGCGCGAGTATCTGCACCAGCCAGTAGGTGCCCTCCCGGCACGGGGTGCACTTCCCACACGATTCGTGCGCGTA
Source organism: Rhodococcus sp. BP-332 (assembly GCF_019836065.1). Classification (NCBI taxonomy): domain Bacteria; kingdom Bacillati; phylum Actinomycetota; class Actinomycetes; order Mycobacteriales; family Nocardiaceae; genus Rhodococcus; species Rhodococcus sp. BP-332. Next base: position 956,502 of record NZ_JABUEC010000002.1, on the reverse strand, counting down.
GAACTCGCTCCAGCGCCGGACCGCACGGACCACGCAGGTCGTCTCGTCGAAGATCTGGAGTGCTTTCGTGCCGAGCATCGATCCCGCGGCACTCACACCCTCGTAGTCGAGCGGGACGTCGAGGTGCTCGGCCGTGAAGATCGGGGTGGAGGATCCGCCCGGTGTCCAGAACTTCAGCGTGTGCCCGGCGCGGACACCGCCCGCGTGCTCGAGCAACTCGCGCAACGTGATGCCGAGCGGCGCCTCGTACTGTCCGGGGCGGGTGACGTGGCCGGAGAGCGAGTACAGCGTGAAGCCGGGTGACTTCTCACTGCCCATCGAGCGGAACCACTGCGTCCCGCGCGCCAGTACCGTCGGCACACTCGCGATGGACTCGACGTTGTTGACGACGGTGGGGCTCGCGTAGAGGCCCGCCACGGCGGGGAACGGTGGCCGCAGCCGGGGCTGGCCGCGGCGCCCCTCGAGGGAGTCGAGCAGTGCGGTCTCCTCGCCGCAGATGTAGGCGCCCGCCCCCGCATGGACGACGAGGTCCAGATCGAACCCGGAGCCCTGGATGTCCGTGCCCAGATACCCCGCGGCGTAGGCCTCGGCGACCGCGGCCTGCAGCCGCCGCAGCACCGGCACCACCTCACCGCGGAGGTAGACGAACGCGTGCGACGAGCGGATGGCGTACGCAGCGATCACGATGCCTTCGACCAGCGCGTGGGGTGTGGCCATCAGCAGCGGCATGTCCTTGCACGTGCCCGGCTCCGATTCGTCGGCGTTCACCACGAGGTAGTGCGGCACGGTCTGGTCCGCGGGTGTCGGGCCGTCCTGGGGGATGAAGCTCCACTTCGTGCCGGTGGGGAAACCGGCGCCGCCGCGGCCGCGCAGGCCTGAGTCCTTGACCGTGCCGATGACCTCGTCGGGTGTCATCGCCAGGGCTGCGGCGAGTCCGTCGTACCCGCCGTGGCGGCGGTAGGTGTCCAGAGTCCAGGACTCGGGCTCGTCCCAGTAGCGGCTCAGAACCGGGGTGAGTGTCACGGCCGGGCCTCCTTCGCTGCAGTGCCGTTCGGGTGGGGCACACCGGCAGACGGGGCGGGCGCGGGCTTGTCCGGGGTGGAGTCCGTCGGCGGCTCGGCTGCCGCCGCCGCGTCGGGTTCCGCGTGATCGGGGGCGCGCATGTCCTTCTCCCGCGCGACACGCAGGCCTGCCAGCGTCGCCTCGCCGGCGGCCGGTGCGTCGAGCGCGCCGGGCCGGGTGTCGGGAAAGCCCGCCAGGATGCGCGAGGTCTCGCGGAAGGTGCACAGGGTCGCGCCGCGCGTCGGGGTGACCGGGCGCCCGGCGCGGAGTTCGTCGACCAGCGTGCGTGCCGACTCGGGAGTCTGGTTGTCGAAGAACTCCCAGTTCACCATCACCACCGGTGCGTAGTCGCAGGCGGCGTTGCACTCGATGTGTTCGAGCGTCACGGTGCCGTCCGTGACGCCGTCGAGGTGGTCGACGAGGGCCTCGTGAATGGCGTCCCCGCCCATCACGGCGCAGAGGGTGTTGGTGCACACGCCGACGAGGTAGTCGCCTGTCGGCTCGCGTCGGTACATCGAGTAGAACGTCGCCACCGCCGCGACCTCGGCACCCGTGAGGTCGAGTGTGTGCGAACAGAAGTCGACCGCGGCGGGGGTGAGGTACCCGTCCTCGGCCTGGAGCAGATGAAGGATCGGGATGATCGCGGACCGGGCGCGCGGGTAGCGGGCGACGATGGTGGCGGCGTCCGCCTCGAGGCGGGCCAGCACGTCCTCGGGGTAGGTACGCCGGGCCCCGGGTCGCACGAGTTGGACGCGTTCCTCCGGACGGGGTCCGAAGGGTATCGCCACCGGTTCCCGTGTGCTCATCGGTCCACCCCACCCATCACGGGATCGATGCTCGCCACGGACGCGATCACGTCGGACACCATGCCGCCCTCGCACATCGCCGCGACGGCCTGCAGATTGGTGAACGACGGGTCCCGGAAGTGCACCCGGTAGGGCCGGGATCCACCGTCGGAGACCATGTGCACACCCAGCTCGCCGCGGGGTGACTCCACCGCGACGTAGACCTGTCCCTCGGGCACGCGGATGCCCTCGGTGACGAGCTTGAAATGGTGGATCAGCGATTCCATCGATCCGTCCATGATCTTCTGCACGTGCTCGCGGGAGTTGCCCAGTCCGTCGGGGCCCGAGACCAGGTCCGCAGGCCACGCGATCTTCTTGTCCGACACCATCACGGGCCCCGGCGCCAGTCGGTCGAGGCACTGTTCGACGATCTTCAGCGACTCGCTCATCTCGTCGACACGGATGAGATACCGCGCGTAGCAGTCACTCTCCTGTTCGGTGATCACGTCGAACTCGTAGGTCTCGTAGCCGCAGTAGGGCTCCGCGCGACGGAGATCGTGGGGCAAGCCCGTGGCACGCAGCACCGGACCCGTGATTCCGAGTGCCATGCATCCGGTGAGATCGAGGTACCCGATGCCGCGGGTCCGACCCTTCCAGATGGGGTTGTCGTCCAGCATCGCACTCATGTCGCGCAGGCGGATCGGCAACAGGTGCAGCAGGTCCCGGATCTTCGGCACGGCGTCGTCGGGCAGGTCCATCGCCAGCCCGCCCGGCCGGACGAACGCGTGATTCATCCGCAGGCCCGTGATCGTCTCGAAGATGTCGAGGATCAGTTCACGTTCCCGGAATCCGAAGAGCATGGCGGTGACCGCGCCGAGCTCCATGCCGCCGGTGGCCAGAGCGACCAGGTGCGAGGAGATGCGGTTGAGTTCCATCAGCAACACCCGGATCACGGTCGCGCGTTCCGGCACGTCGTCGGTGATGCCGAGCAGCTTCTCCACGCCGAGGCAGTACGCCGTCTCGTTGAAGAAGGGCGACAGGTAGTCCATCCGCGTCACGTAGGTGACGCCCTGCGTCCAGTTCCGGTACTCGAGGTTCTTCTCGATACCGGTGTGCAGGTAGCCGATTCCGCACCGCGCCTCGGTGACGGTCTCCCCCTCGATCTCGAGGATGAGGCGGAGGACCCCGTGCGTGGAGGGGTGCTGCGGTCCCATGTTGACGACGATGCGCTCCTCACCGGCGGTGCCGGCCAGGTCGACGATCTCGTCCCAGTCCTGGCCCGACGCGGTGTAGACGGTCGGCGTGGTGTGATCCTTCTCGAGTGTCATCAGTTGTACGACCTGCGCTGATCGGGGGGCGCGATCCGCGCGCCCTTGAACTCCACCGGGATGCCGCCCAGCGGGTAGTCCTTGCGTTGCGGGTGCCCCACCCAGTCGTCGGGCATCTCGATGCGTGTCAGGGACGGGTGCCCGTCGAACTCGATGCCGAAGAAGTCGTACGTCTCGCGCTCGTGCCAGTCGGTGGTGGGGTAGATGCCGCACAGCGACGGAATGTGCGGGTCGGACTCCGGCACAGACACTTCGAGACGCAACCGACGACCGTGCGTGATGGACTGCAGATGGTAGACGGCGTGCAGCTCGCGTCCGGTCTCGCCGGGCTGGTGGACGCCACTGACGCCGAGACACAGTTCGAAGCGGAGTGCCTGATCGTCGCGTAGCGCGGACGCGACAGCGGGCAGGTGCGTACGCGCGATGTGCAGAGTCAGCTCACCGCGGTGGAGCACGGCACGCTCGACGGCGTCGTCCCAACGTTCGCCCCGAGCCGCGAGCGCCGACTCCAGTGCGTCCGCCACGACGTCGTGGTCCCCACCGAACGGTCGACTCGCGTTGTCGTGTCGGGGTTTCGGCGGCGCCAGTCGGCCGTAACCCGACGTGTCGCCCGAACCGCGCACTCCGAACATGCCCCGCGCTCTCATCGCAGCAGCGTCTTCGCGTCGATGACGGACGGAGAACTCAGCGCGGCCTTCTCGGTCTCGGCGATGGCCCTCTCGCGGTCGACGCCCAGCGGCATCGCCTGGATCGACGCGTGCAACTGCAGGATGGCGTTGATCAGCATCTCGGGCCGCGGCGGACAACCGGGCAGATAGATGTCGACCGGTACCACGTGGTCGACGCCCTGCACGATGGCGTAGTTGTTGAACATTCCTCCCGAGGACGCGCAGACACCCATCGCCAGAACCCATTTCGGCTCGGCCATCTGGTCGTACACCTGCCGGAGCACCGGTGCCATCTTCTGGCTCACCCGTCCCGCGACGATCATGAGATCGGCCTGGCGGGGGGAGGCACGGAAGGCTTCCATACCGAATCGGGCGAGATCGAACCGGCCGGACGTCGTCGACATCATCTCGATCGCACAGCACGCCAGTCCGAAGGTCGCGGGCCACAGAGACCCCTTACGGGCGAAGCCGGCGAGGCCTTCGACAGTGGTCAGCAGGAAGCCGCTCGGCAGCTTCTCTTCCAATCCCATGCGATCACTTCTTCCACGGCGAGTGGATCAGTCCCAGCTGAGACCTCCACGACGCCACTCGTATGCGTAGGCGACGGAAACGTTGACGATGAACAGGGCCATCGCGGCGAGACCGAACACACCCAGTGCCTCGAAGTGCACAGCCCACGGGTACAGGAACACGATCTCGATGTCGAAGATGATGAAAAGCATTGCGGTGAGGTAGAACTTGACCGGAAAGCGACCGCCGCCGATGTGCTGCGGGGTGGGCTCGACGCCACATTCGTACGCGTCGAGCTTGGCGCGGTTGTATCGCTTCGGTCCCACTTCCGATGCCACGAGGACCGAGAACAGCGCGAAGGCGACCGCGATCGCGCCGAGGACGAGGACCGGCACATATGCGTTCATGCCACTCGAACTCCTGCCCGTGTCGTGGGTTCCGACCGGAACCGCCCTACGCCTCGAGGTGATCTGTGCCACACAGTAGGACTTTTTCGTCGCGATGGGTCCGGTTTGGTGACTCGGGCTCACAATCGTCGCGAATCGGTGATCCCCGGCGTCACAGATCGGAGATCCGGCGAGGCCTCAGGCAGGGTCGCGGAGCAGTCCCACCACGGCGCGGCCGAGTTCGAGCGGGTCGATCGGGTGCGACACCGACGCGTCGGCACGCGACCAGGTGGCCAACCACGCGTCGTCGGGGCGGCCGGTGAGCACGAGAAGTGGTGGACACGGGTCGATCTCGTCGCGCAGTTGCTTCGCGAGGCCCATCCCGCCGACGGGAGCGCTCTCACCGTCGAGGATCACGAGATCGACACCGCCGCGATCCAGGTGCTCGATCACGACGGGCGCCGTCGCCACGTCGAGATACTCGATCTCGGGCAGGTCGGGGTGCGGGCGACGGCCCAGCGCCTGGTGGACGAGCGCCCGCGTGGACGCGTGGCTGCTGTAGATCAGCACCGACAACGTTGCGTCCGCCACGGGTGGGACGTTACCCAGTGCGCTTCGCGCCCGTGCGCCTTTTGCGTATGCCTGGATGCGCAAGAGGCGCACAGGCGCGGAGCGCATCTACGACCGGTACAGCGACTCCTCGTATGCCGGCCCGTAGTACGCCCGCAGTTCCTCGAGCGATTCCGGCGAGTCGGGGATCAGCGTCTTGGAGATCTCTGCGACCGTCGGCAGCACCGACGGATTCCAGGTGCCCGGCTCCCACAGCCGTGACCGCAGGAACGCCTTGGCGCAGTGATGGAAGACCTGCTCGATGTCGACGACGAGCGCGAGGATCGGGCGGTGTCCCTTGACCACGAGGTCGTCGAAGAACGGCGCGTCGGAGATCAACCGCGCGCGGCCGTTGATGCGCAGCGTGTCCCCGCGTCCGGGGACCAGGAAGTCGAGCCCCACGAACGGGTTGCTCAGCACGTTGCGGTATCCGTCCATCCGCTTGTTGCCGGGCCGTTCCGCCAGCGCGATGGTGGCGTCGTCGAGGACGTGCACCAGCGAGCCGGGCGGGTCTCCCTTCGGCGAGACGTCGCACCGTCCGGTCTCGTCAGCGGTGGCCACCAGGCAGAACGGCGAGGCCGCGAGGAAGTCGCGGTCGAGCGGATGCAGCCGGGGGCGATCCTTGTGGGCGGCGCGGAAGCTCGGCGTACCGAACATCGCCGTCAGCGTCTCACCGTCGGTCACCTGTGTCCACGTCACGACGCGTCACCCACCGGGAGTGCCGGGAGATTCTGCTCGATCTGCTCCCGCGTCGGCTCGAGCCACGGCGGCAGCTTCAACGAGCGCCCGAGTTCGAGCAGTGGCTCGTCGACGTCGAATCCCGGCGCCTCGGTCGCGATCTCGAACAGCACGCCGCCCGGCTCCCGGAAGTAGATCGACTGGAAGTACTGCCGGTCCAGGATCTCGGTGACGTGCGCGCCGCTGTCGACCAGCTCGGTGCGCCAGGCGGTGAGCGTCTCGTGGTCGGGCGCACGGAAGGCGACGTGGTGAACGGTGCCGCCTGCCTGCAGACCACGGTCGCTGCGGTCGGTGACGACGTCGACCAGCGCGCCCGCGCCGCCCGCGGCCATGGCGAACCGCGCGCTCGCGGCACCGTCCGCGGCGACGGTCATGCTCATCCGGTCGGTGAGCAGCTCGGCTGTCGCGTCGAGTGTCGTCTCGGTGAGGGTGACCGAGTGCAGTCCGCGCACCGCGTGTTCGGTGGGCACCGATGCCACGCCGTCCCAGCCGGAGCGGGTGTCCCCGTCGGAGGCGATCAGGTCGAGGACCATGCCGTCGTGGTCGTACAGGCGCAGGACCTCGTCGTCGCCGCGGGTCACCGGCGCCTCGACGCGCACGTTCAGCTCCCGGAGCCGGTCGTGCCAGAAGGACAGCGACGAGCCCGGAACGCTGAACGCTGTCGAGGTCGCGAGTCCGGTTCCCTGTCGTCCGCGCTCGACGTCCTTCCACGGGAAGAAGGTGATGAGCGACGACGGGCTACCGCGGAAGTCCCCGTAATACAGGTGGTAGGTGCCGGGGTCGTCGAAATTGACGGTCTGCTTCACCAACCGCAGGCCGAGCACGCGCGTGTAGAACTCCACGTTCCGGCCGGGGTCCGACGCGATGGCGGTGACGTGGTGAAGACCGAGAGGGGCGAGTGTCGTCATGGGACCATCGTCCTACGTGTGCGCCGATATCTCCGTGAAAGGGATGCAGTGACCGAAACGAACGATGCCTGGCCGGAACTCGTCGTGGACTCGTGGCAGGACACCCGCGACACCGTGCACATGTGGACGCAGATCGTCGGCAAGGTGCGCATGGCTCTGGCTCCGCCGCTCAACCACTGGTGGGGCGTGACGTCCTACGTCGATGCGTCCGGACTCACCACCTCGCTCATGCCGTACCGCGGCGGCGGAGTCGAGATCCGCTTCGACTTCCTCCGACACCGGCTGACCATCGAGACCACGTGGGGCGACGCACGCGAGATGGAGTTGCGGCCGCGCACGGTCGCGGACTTCCACGACGAGTTCTTCGCCCACCTCGAGGCGCTCGGGGTCCACGTCTCGATCATGGGCTCCCCCGTCGAGGTCGACCCGTCGATTCCGTTCGCCGAGGACACCGTGCATTCCAGCTACGACGCCGAAGCGATGACGCGATACTGGCGCTCGCTGGTGTCGGCTCATCGGGTGTTCTCCGCGTTCCGCGGCGGGTTCCGCGGGAAGTCCAGTCCGTCCCACTTCTTCTGGGGGGCCTTCGACCTGGCTGTGACCCGGTTCTCGGGTCGCCCCGCGGCGCAGCATCCGGGCGGGGTGCCCAACTGCCCCGACTGGGTGATGCACGAGGCCTACAACGAGGAGGTGTCGAGCGCCGGGTACTGGCCCGGCGGGGCGTCGGAGGGCATCTTCTACTCGTACGCCTACCCGCAACCCGACGGCTTCGACACCGCGGTCGTCGAGCCGGCGCAGGCGTACTTCGATCGCGATCTCGGCGAGTTCGTGCTCCCCTACTCGGCGGTGCGTGAGGCCGAGGACGGCGATGCCCTGCTGCGGGAGTTCCTCGAGAGCACTGCACGCATCGCCGCGGACCTCGCGGAGTGGCCCGACGGTCAGGGCAGGATCGAGTCCACGTAGCCGCCGTCGACGCGCAGTGCGCCGCCCGTGGTGGCCGACGCGAGAGGTGAACTGAGGTAGACCACCATGTTGGCGATCTCCTCGGGCTCGATGAGTCGCTGGATCAGGCTCTGCGGGCGGTACTTCACCATGAACTCGTGCTGCGCCTCGTCCCACGGCAACTCGTCGCCCACCAGATCGCGGACGAAGGTCTCGACACCTCCCGTGTGTGTCGGTCCGGCGATGACGGAGTTGACGGTCACGCCCGAGCCGGCCGCCTCCTTCGCGAAGCCGCGCGACACCGCGAGCAGCGCGGTCTTGGACATGCCGTAATGGACCATCTCGGCCGGAATCACGACGGCCGAGTCGCTGGCGATCGACAGGATCCGGCCCCAGCGCCGGTCCTTCATACCCGGAAGGTAGGCGCGGATCAGACGCACGGCGGCGAGGACGTTGACCTCGAAATAGCGGCGCCACTCGTCGTCGTCGATCTCCAGAGCCGGTGTGGCGCCGAAGATTCCGAGATTGTTCACCAGGACGTCGACATCGGGGTGTGCCTGCACCAGGGCGCGTGTGCCGTCCTCCGTGCTGACGTCCGCCGGGGCCGCGACGACCGTCGCGTCGGGTACCTCCGCGGTGAGACGGTCGAGTGCCGCACCGACGGACGCGTCGGACCGGCCGTTGATCAGCACGGTCGCTCCCGCTCGGGCGAGGCCGACGGCGATGGCGTAGCCGATGCCCTGCGTGGAACCCGTGACGAGGGCTGTCCGGCCGCTCAGATCGATCTGCATGTGTCCTCCTGGTGTCAGGTACGGGTCAGCAGCATCGGCAGGTGGTCTATTCCTGCCTCCAGATAGTTCGGCCCGGTGCGCACGAAGCCGAGGCGCCCGTACCACTCCTCCAGGTAGGCCTGAGCGGAGATCGCGACGTCGGTGCCCGCGAACTCGATCGCCGCCCGCACCAGGTCGGCGGCCAGCCCGCGTCCGCGTGCCGCCGACGCCGTGGCGACGCGGCCGATGTGGGCCGGCACCTCGTCCTGCAACACCCGCAGTGTCGCGAGCACGTCGCCGTTCGGCTCCTCCGACCAGAACAAGGTGGTCGTGGGTTCGAGATCGCGCCCGTCGATCTCCTGCTCGCCGACGATGCCCTGCTCGTGGATGAACACCTCGGTGCGCAACTGCAGGACGCGGTACAGCGCAACAGGATCGACGTCTCGAACGGTGGCGTGATGGATGCGGGTCACCGCACCACTATCCCAGGGCCGCGAACCCCACCGGATCCGAGAGCAGGGTCGCGACGGTGGACAGAAATGTCGAGCCCTGTTCGCCGTCGACGAGCCGGTGATCGAACGACAGACTGAGGGTCGTGACGTGCCGCAGCGCGATCTCCCCGCGGTACTCCCACGGCTGACGCCGGACGGCCCCGAAGCACAGGATGGCGGCTTCGCCGGGCGTGAGGATCGGTGTGCCCGAATCGATGCCGAACACGCCGATGTTGGTGATCGTGATGGTCCCGTCGGCGAGCTCCGCCGGACCGGTCTTCCCCTCCTTGGCGACGGCGGTGAGCGCGGACAGTGACGAGCACAGGTCGCGGAATCCGAGTGTCTGCGCGTTCTTGATGTTGGGAACCATCAGCCCGCGCGGTGTCGCCGCGGCGATACCGAGGTTCACGTACTTCTTGGTGACGATCTCGTTCGCCGCCTCGTCCCACGACGAGTTGAGGCTCGGGTGCTCCCGAACGGCGATGAGCAGGGCCTTCGCGACGAGAGCGAGCGGCGTCACGCGGACACCGGCCAGCAGTGGGCTCGCCTTCAGCTCGTCGAGCAACTCCATCATCGGTGTGACGTCGACGGTGACGAACTCGGTGACGTGCGGCGCGGTGAACGCGCTGCGCACCATGGCCTCGGCGGTGTGCTTGCGGACGCCCTTGATCGGCGTGCGCTTCTCGTCCGCGTGCGGCGCGGAGGAGACGGCCAGGTCGTCGCGGGTCACGTTGCCGTGCGGTCCCGTCGGGGCCACGGTCGCGAGGTCGATACCGCGCTCGCGCGCTTCCTTGCGTACCGGCGGCGCGGCCAGGGGCCGACGACTCGATGTCTCCTCCGCGACGCCGTAGCCGACGAGGACGGGCGTCCGCGTCGGCGCGGCCCCGACCGTCTCGGACTCCGCCTTCTCGACCGACGGCTCGGGACGCGCGTCGGCTGCCGCCTCGTCGGCGGTGTCGGGCGAGGCCGGACCGGTCGTCGCCGGACCCGCCACCTCGATGTCGAGGAACGGTGCGCCCACGTCGATGGTGGTGCCCTCCTCGGCGTGCCGCGCCACGACCACGCCGGCATAGGGAGACGGCAGTTCGACGGACGCCTTCGCGGTCTCGACCTCGGCGATGGTCTGGTTGAGCGTGATGGTGTCGCCGACGTCGACCGACCAGGTGAGCAGCTCGGCGTCGGCGAGCCCCTCGCCGAGGTCCGGCAGCAGGAATGTCTTGACCGTGGACATGGCGGATGCTCCTCGTGAGTGCACTCGTGAACGCTGTGTGTCAGATCACACAATCACCACGCCGCACAGTGCGCAAGAGACGGCCGACCGAGTGAGCACGATGACCAACGGCGGCGGTCGAGCGAGGCAGTCGGTCGTGCACCGTGCGTCAGCGCAGTGCGGCCACGATCTCGCGCGCGGTGTTCTGGTGACTCGCCGCCGTGGGGTGCAGGGGCACCACCGCGTCCGGAGACGTTGGCACCGCGCCGACCATCCAGCTGTCGGCGGCGCACACGTCGTGGTCACGGGTGGTCGGCGCGAGGTCGACGAACGTGGCGTCGTGCGCGACGGCGGCGCGACTCATCACCGAGTTGAGCTGATCGATGCGGGCCTGTAGGTAGGTCGCGTCCGCGGGCCGCACGGGCTGCGAGTCGAGGCAGCCGCCGGGCCGGATGCCGGTGGGATACCCGACCATCACCACCTGCGCGGCCGGCGCCCGGCGGGCGATCTCGTCGAGGATCGTGTCGTACGTCGCGGCGAACGCGTCGATACGGTCGCTGTAGGTGTCCGGACGATCGGAGCACGATGGCGTCAGAGGAGCCGGGAGCACGCTGATACAGCCCGCCGCGAGCTGAACCAACTGGATGTCGTTGCCGCCGATTCCCAGGGTGACGAGCGTGGTGTCCGGACCGAGCGCGTCGAACTGCGGTGCGGCGACTCCGCCGCCGAGCCCGGTCTGCGGTCCCGCGAGGTTCTCGCTCTCCGCGGCGCCGCACGTCACGTCGCGCACCGTGTCGATGCCGAGTTCGCGAGCGACGAGCGTGGGGTAGTTCACCGCGGACCGGCCGCAGATCCCGGACGGTGTCTGCGGTGCGATTCCGCTGCCGGCAGAGAACGAATCTCCTAGCGCGACATACGCACCGGGTGCCGGCGCGGCGGCCGCGGGAGCGGCGGACAGAGTGCTCGCGGCGGCGGCAGCCGCCACTGCGACGACGAGTCGGCGTGTCGACATGCGCGCAGTCCTAGTCGGCGTCGTTCGATGCTTCCGACTCCGCGACGTCGGGTGCGTTCTCCCGCGTCGCCATACCGCCGGCGCCGCCCTGATCGGCGGGTCCGGGACGACCGCCCTTGGGCTCGTCGGTGGAGTCGTTCGTCGTCGTCTTCTCGGCCATGGACTCAGCGTAAACGGCCGTGGCGCCGTCGGACGACGAAAGGTCGGGACCGGGTGCGCGCATCCCTACCGCCGCCAGTTCGAGCGCCGCGAGCGAGCGGACCACGGCTGGGTCGCCCGCGCGCCAGGCGCCGGCGGGATCGGGATGGATGTGCGTCAGTTCCGTCAGCGGTCGCCGTGCGAGAGCACGCAGCGCGAAGAGGTCGAGGTCGGCGCCGGACCGGAGAAGCGCCGCCGCGGCGGTGGCCTGCCGGGCGAAGCGGATCCGCCGCGGGAGCCACAGGAGCAGCAGCGCGACGATGGGGAGCAGGGCGACGGTGACACCGAGGAACGACGCCAGCGCCTCGACCGCCGCGACCTGCGCCTCACCTGCGCCGCGCAGTGCGGCGCCGGCGTCCCCGGCCCGGTCGAACGGTGTGCGGACGTCGTCACCGATGAGTGGGACGGAGGACACCCGTTCGCCCGCGGACCGGAGATTGTTCTCCAGTCCGCTTCCGGCGTCGGCGATCTCGCGTCCGGGCGCCGCCAACGCCATCACCGCGTCGTGCAGCGCCAGGCCCACCCGGATCCAGACCACGGTCCACACCGCGACCACCACGTCGGCGACCACCTGGCGGGTCCGGCGGGCGGGCAGCTCCGAGTAGAGGGTCATCACACGGACTCCGACCAGACGCCTGTCGCGAGGAAGTGGTCGATGCTGGCGCGGTGTGCGTCGAGGTTCATGCCGTGGCTTCTCACCCAGGCGTCGTCGTAGTAGGTGCCCTCGTAGCGCTCTCCCCCGTCGCACAGCAGCGTGACGATGCTCCCCTGCTCTCCGCGAGCCTTCATGTCCGCTGCCAACCGGAACGCGCCGACGAGGTTGGTCCCGGTCGATCCACCGGCGTGCAGGCCCGTCACCTGGTCGAGCATGCGGACGGCCGCCACCGAGGCGGCGTCGGGGATCTGCACCATGTGCTCGATGACGGCGGGGACGAACGACGGCTCGACGCGGGGCCGACCGATTCCCTCGATGCGCGATCCGGTGCCGACGGCGTCACGGGTGTCGTCGCGCCACGCCTCGAAGAACGCGGATCCCTCGGGGTCGACGACACACACCCGGGTGGGCACGCGCCGGTAGCGGCAGTACCGGCCGATGGTCGCGCTGGTGCCACCGGTGCCGGCGCCGACCACCACCCAGGTGGGGACGGGGAACCGTTCGAGGGCCATCTGATCGAAGATGGAGGCGGCGATGCTGTTGTTGCCGCGCCAGTCGGTGACCACCGACGCATTGGTGAACTGGTCGAGATACAGCCAGTCCTTCTGCGCACCCAGTTCCTCCGCGACGTCGTACACGGCACCCGAGTGCTCGACGAGGCGACAGATGCCGCCGTAGCGCTCGATCAGCGCGATCTTCGTCGGGCTGGTGGTGGCCGGCATGACCGCGACGAACTCGAGGCCGATGAGCCGGGCGAAGTACGCCTCCGACACGGCGGTCGACCCGGACGACGCCTCGACGAGCGTGGTGCGGGGCCCGATGTCCCCGTTGGCCAGGCCGAAGAGGAAGAGCGACCGCGCGAGCCGATGCTTGAGCGATCCGGTGGGGTGGACCGACTCGTCCTTGAGGTAGAGATCGATGCCCCACTCGGCCGGCAGTGGGAAGGGATGCAGATGAGTGTCCGCGCTGCGGTTCGCGTCGGCCTCGACGATGCGCAGCGCGTTCTCCACCCAGGAACGGTCCTCGATTCTCATGACGGTCATTCTGTCCGACGCGCGGCCCCGCTCGGTGGTTGACTGCGGTGGTCAGGGGGAACTCGACCTGTCGAGCCCCCACCTTCACGAGAGGCACCTGTGACGATCGCATACATCAATGCCATCTCGACCGCCGTTCCCGAGCACGACGTCCACGACGACTTCGTCGCCTACGCCGACAGCACGTTCACGCTGCGACGTAAGCAATTGCTGTTCCGCCGCATGGCGGATCGCGCGCAGATCTCGCACCGGTGGTCCGCGTTCCCGTCCATCGCCAGTTTCTACGGCGACGATCCCAACGCCGTCGACACGCAGGCGCGGATGCAGGAGTTCGAGCGCACCGCTCCCGGACTCGCCGTTCGTGCCGTCGACGGGCTCGGCCTCGGCGAAACGGCAGGGGACATCACCCATCTCATCGTCCTGACATGTACCGGGTTCTACACTCCGGGAATCGATTTCGAGATCATGAAGCAGTGCGGCGTGCCCACCACGGCAGAGCGCACCCAGGTCGGCTTCATGGGCTGCTTCGCCGGCATCAACGGTCTCAAGCTCGCCCACCACATAGTGCGCTCCGAGCCCGCCGCGAAGGTGCTCGTGGTCAGCGTCGAACTGTGCTCGCTGCACATGCAGCAGACCGACGATCTCGAGACGATGCTGTCGTTCCTGGTGTTCGGCGACGGCGCCGCGGCCGTGCTGGTCACTGCCGAGTCCACCGGTCTGGCCATGGACTCCTTCCAGGCCCTCATGATCGAGGACTCCCGCGACCTCATCACCTGGCGCATCGGCGGCATGGGGTTCGACATGGTGCTCTCCGGCAAGGTGCCGGGCTCGTTGTCACGCGCGTTGGACGAGACCACGATGAAGACGGTGCTCTCGGGGGCGGAGACGTCGTCGATCGACCTGTGGGCCGTGCATCCCGGTGGTCGCTCGATCCTCGACGCGGTGGAGGGCGCGCTGCACCTCGACGCAGACGCTCTGACGTCGTCGCGCCGCGTGCTCGAGAACTACGGCAACATGTCGTCGGCCACCGTGCTGTTCGTGCTCGCGGACATGCTCGAGCGGGGTGACACCGGGTCGGGATGCGCGATGGCGTTCGGCCCCGGACTCACCGCCGAGACCATGCTGTTCCACGCAGCCTGATCACCCCAGCCGTTCGATGGACCCAGCCGTTCCGTCAATCCAGCAGGCGCGTGGCTTCCTCGCGTAGTTCGATCTTGCGGATCTTGCCGGTCACGGTCATGGGGAAGGCATCCATGACGCGCAGGTAGCGCGGGATCTTGTATCGCGCGATGCGGCCGTCGCAGTAGCTCCGGAGATCGTCGACGGTCATGGCCGCCGCGCCCTCACGCAGACGGACGCAGGCCATCAGTTCCTCGCCGTACTTGTCGTCGGGCACACCGATGACCTGGGCGTCCAGGATGTCGGGGTGGGAGTACAGGAACTCCTCGATCTCACGGGGGTAGATGTTCTCGCCGCCGCGGATCACCATGTCCTTGATGCGCCCGGTGATGGCGACGTAGCCGTCGTCGTCCATGGTGCCGATGTCGCCCGTGTGCATCCAGTGCTCGGAATCGAGTGCCTCGGCGGTCTTCTCGGGGTCGTCCCAGTAACCGAGCATCACGGAGTACCCCCGTGTGCACAGTTCACCGGGCTCTCCGCGGGGAACCGTCTCCCCTGTGACGGGGTCGACGATCTTCACCTCGAGATGCGGTCCGACTCGTCCGACCGTGGACACGCGCTGCTCGATCGTGTCGTCGGAGCGGGTCTGCAGTGACACCGGGGAGGTCTCGGTCATCCCGTAACAGATGGAGACCTCCGCCATTCCCATGACGTCGATGACCTGCTTCATCACCTCGGTGGGACAGGGTGATCCGGCCATGATGCCCGTGCGCAGCGACCGAAGATCGTGCTCCGCCAGGTCGGGAACGGCCAGTTCCGCGATGAACATGGTGGGAACTCCGTAGAGCGAGGTGCACCGCTCGGCGGAGACCGCGGCCAGTGTCGCTGCCGGATCGAACGACGGTCCCGGGATCACCATGGTCGAACCGTGCGAGGTGCAGGCGAGGTTTCCCATCACCATCCCGAAGCAGTGATAGAACGGCACGGGAATGCAGACACTGTCCGCCTCGGTGTAATGGCAGAGCTCGCCGACGAAGTAGCCGTTGTTCAGGATGTTGCGGTGGCTCAGCGTCGCGCCCTTGGGGAATCCCGTGGTGCCGGAGGTGTACTGGATGTTGATGGCGTCGTCGGGACCGAGTTCGGCAGTGCGCCGGTCGAGTTCGTCCACATCGACGGACTCACCGTCGGTGACGAGGTCGCTCCAGTCGTCGGTGCCGATGTACACGACGTGGGCCAGATCGGTGCACTCGCCGCGCACGGCGTCGATCATCGAGGCGTAGTCCGAGGTGCCGTGCGCCCGGACCGCCACCAGCATGGTGGCGCCGGACTGGTCGAGCACGTACTGCAGCTCGTGCGCACGGTAGGCAGGGTTGATGGTCACCAGCACCGCGCCGATCTTCGCGGTGGCGTACTGGACGATGGTCCACTCCGGGCAGTTCGGTGCCCAGATCCCCACGCGATCCCCGCGACGGATTCCGCGCGCGAGCAGGCCGCGGGCGAGATCGTCGACGTCGGATCGCAACTCGTCGTACGTCCACCGGCGACCGGACGCGACGTCCACGAGAGCGTCCGACGAGCCCACCCGCGCGGCGGTGCGATCGAAGTTCCGTCCGATCGTCTCGTCGAGCAGTGGCGTGTCGGTCGGGCCGGACGAGTAGGAAGTCTGCGGTGACAAAGTCGCTCCTCGAGGCTCGGGTACCTCCGCGACGGTAATCCATGGGACGGCCGCCCGTCTGCGGTTTCCCCGATTTCGGTTAATCATGATTCATCGAAGTGGCGGTGGTTTCGTTCGGCGTTCACCGGGGGTCCCTATGCTTCGTCGATGCCGCTGCAACGACGACTGAGCACGCGCGACGCCGTCGTCATCGGCGTGGGGTCGATGGTCGGCGCCGGGGTGTTCTCCGCCTTCGGCCCGGCCGCGGCGGCCGCGGGTGGCGGGCTGCTGGTCGGGCTCGCCGTCGCCGCCGTCGTGGCGTTCTGCAACGCGACGTCGACTGCCCAGCTCGCCGCGGTGCACCCCACGTCCGGCGGCGCCTACGCCTACGGGCGAGCGCGACTCGGTGACCGGTGGGGCTTCCTGGCGGGCTGGAGCTTCGTGGTCGGCAAGACCGCGAGTTGTGCCGCCATGGCCCTGACGTTCGGCGCGTACGCGTGGCCCGAGCACGCACGGGCGCTCGCCGTGATCGCGGTGGTGGCGCTGGCGGCGGTCAACTGCCTGGGCATCACCCGCACCGCGTCGGTCACGCGCGTGCTCGTGGCGGTGGTGCTCGTCGTGCTCGTCGCGGCACTGATCGTCGGTGCGACCGGCTCGTCCACCGTGACGGGCGCCGGGTTCTCGGCGACCTCGGGTCCGGTGGGCGTTCTGCAGTCCGCGGGCATCCTGTTCTTCGCCTTCGCCGGGTACGCGCGCATCGCGACGCTCGGAGAGGAGGTGCGGGACCCGGCGCGCACCATCCCGCGCGCCGTGGTCGGCGCCCTCGCGTGCGCGATCGTGATCTACGCGGCCGTCGCAGTGATGCTGCTGCACGTTCTCGGGGCGGACGCACTCGCGCGCTCGACGGCTCCGGTGGCCGCGGCAATGGACGCGGTCGGGGCACACTGGGCGGGCCCGGTGGTGCGCGTCGGGGCATCGGCCGCGGCTCTCGGAGCCCTGCTGGGACTGATCGCGGGAATCGGCCGCACCACGATGGCGATGGCGCGGGAAGGGGACATGCCGCGATACCTCGCGCACGTCGACGAGCGCCGTTCGGTTCCGCGCGCCGCGGAGATCACCGTGGCCGCCGTGGTGGTGGTCGTGGTTCTCACGCTCGACGTGCGGAACGCGATCGGATTCTCGTCGTTCGGAGTTCTCGTCTATTACGCCGTGGCCAATGCCGCGGCATTCACGCAGACCGGTTCCGATCGCCGGTGGCCGCGGGCACTGCAGATGCTCGGGCTCTGCGGCTGCGTCCTGCTGGCGGTCACACTGCCCGCGGCGGCGGTGGTGGTCGGAATCGGGGTTCTGTCGGCAGGGTCGGCCGGACGGTGGATGCTGCAGCGCCGGCGCGCACTGCGGTCATGACATCACTACTGCCCTGACGTCACTGGGCGGAGTTGTACGCCTCTTCGACCTCGGCCGGAATACGTCCGCGGCTCGAGACCGTGTACCCGTTCTGATTCGCCCACTCGCGAATGGCTTTGGTCTGCAGAGGATCTCGCGGAGACGAGCCGACCTGCGTCGCCGTTCCGGTCGCCTTCTTCGCCGTGGCCTTCTTGCCACGTGACGACACCTTCGTGGCGTGCTCGGCCCAGTAATCGAGTTGCTTGCGGAACTCCTTGGCATTCTTCACACCGAGGTCGATCTCGTACTCCACACCGTCGACCGAGAAACCGATGGTCTCCCCTTTACCCGATTTGATGGGTGCGCCGTCGATATCGTCGACCAATTCCACGAAGACCTGTTTCGCCATGACGCTGTGGTTCCTTTCGATGATGAGTTCCCCGACCGAACCGGACATGGATTCATCGAGCCGTCGTCGACTCGTGGGTCCGACCACCATCGCGGTTCTTCCGCCAGAGTTTATCCATCTCGAAGCCCGATTAGCGAGTCACCGCCAATTCCGGTTCGATGTCGTGTACTCGTGCCGGTCCTTCGATACCGCACGGTTCGGTCGTTCGAGGTCACGCGGCTCGGGAAATATTCTCCGCCGGGCGGGCGTTCGCACCTGAGAAGTCTTCTTTTTCTCGAAAGGGTGAACGCACGTGGCCGTACCACTGTCCGTACTCGATCTCGCACAGGTCGGCGAGGGTGAAACTCCTCGAAGCAGTTTCGATGCCAGTGTCGCGTTGGCCCGCCTCGCGGAGGAGAGCGGATATCGGCGAGTCTGGTACGCGGAGCACCACAACATGCCCTCCATCGCGTCCTCGGCGACGTCGGTCCTCATCGCACACGTGGCCGCGCACACCTCGTCCATTCGCCTCGGATCGGGTGGAGTGATGTTGCCTAACCATTCTCCGCTGACCATTGCCGAGCAATTCGGAACGCTGGCCACACTCCATCCGGACCGTATCGATCTCGGTCTCGGCAGAGCGCCGGGTTCCGATCAGACCACCATGCGTGCTCTGCGCCGTGACCCGTCGTCGGCCGATTCCTTCCCGCAGGACGTTCTCGAACTCCAGGGCTACCTGTCGGGTTCGAGTCGGGTTCCGGGAGTGCAGGCAGTGCCGGGCGCGGGAACCGATGTGCCGCTCTACATTCTGGGATCCTCGCTCTTCGGTGCTCAGCTCGCAGCACATCTCGGCCTTCCGTATGCCAACGCGTCGCACTTCTCTCCCGACTCGCTCGAGGAGGCCGTGGCCGTCTATCGGGACACGTTCCAGCCGTCCGCACAGCTCGCCGAGCCCTACGTCATCGCCGCCGTCAACGCGACGGTCGCACCGACGTCCGCTCGCGCGCACGAGCTGTTCACGGCCGGTCTGCGGCGCCGGGTGGTGCAGATGGTGGGACGCGGCCGTTCCTTCTCCGAGGAGGAGGTCGACATGATCATGGACTCGCCCGCTGGCCGACAGATTCAGGGAATGGTGAAGTACTCGGCCGTCGGAACGCCGGCGGAGGCGTCGGACTACATCGATCGTTTCGCCGCGCACGCCCGGGCCGACGAGGTCATCGTCGCCAGCGGTATCGACGACACCGACGAGCGACTGCTCTCCTACCGCCTGCTCGCCGAGCAGCACCTGCACGCCACCGCGGCCTGACGCCGCACGACCGACGCCGCCCGCGCGATGACTTTTCCGCCCGGGCGGTGTCGGTAGTGGTGAGTGGCCCTGACGCCGGGGCCGACGACACCACACCAGGAGACACCATGTCCGGCATGATCTTCGTCAACACCTTCGTCCAGGACGTCGCCGCGAGCCGCGCGTTCTTCACGTCGCTGGGATTCTCTTTCAACGACACCTTCAGCGACGAGAACACCGCGTGCCTGATCGTCAACGAGCAGGCCGTCGTGATGCTGCTGAACGTCCCGCGCTTCAAGGATTTCATCCGCGACGACGTCGCGGACCTCTCCACCTCGCGCGAGATGCTGTTGGCAGTGTCGGCCGACAGCAAGGAGGCCGTCGACGCCATGGCCGACGCGGCGCTCGCCGCGGGCGGCAGTGACTGGATGGATCCGCAGGACCACGGCTTCATGTACGGGCGGTCGTTCCGCGACCTCGACGGTCACGTGTGGGAAGTGACCTGGATGGACCCGGCCGTCGCCTCGGGCGAGGCCACGCCTCCCGACATGTGAGCCGCGGCAGGTGACCCGGGCTCAGCCCGGGTACACCGGTGGCAGTCCGAACCGATCGAACAGCGTGAGATCGAAGAAGCACGCCACATGCGCGACGCGGGCGTCGATGATCTCGAGGACGTGCAGCTGGAACGGGCGGTGCACCCCGTCCTCTCCGAGCATGTAGAGGCCGAAGGCCGGCTGCCCGTTGGCGGTGGTCGCCATCATCCGCATCGACTCGGGGCCGGTCGCGGGACACTTCGTCGAGATGAGGGCGCCGATGTCGGCCGGGCCGCGGTACCACCCGGTGAACGGCGGCATCTCCCAGACAGCCTCTGCGGCGAAAAGTTTCACGATGCCGTCGATGTCGTACGTCTCGAATCCCTCGACGTAGCGTCGCAGCAACTCTCGCGTCTCCGGCAACTCCGGCTCGGACACGGAGTTCTCGTCGGGCATGATCGCCTCGATCTGGCCGCGCGCACGTTGCAGCAGGCTGTTGACTGCAGCAGTGGAGGTGCCGAGCAGTTCGGCCACCTCGGATGCTCTCCACTGCAACACCTCTCGGAGTACGAGGACGGCTCGCTGCCGCGCGGACAGATGCTGCAACGCGGCCACGAACGCGAGCCGCACCGATTCACGCGAGCCGATCAGCGATGCCGGGTCGTCGTCCACCGGATCGCCGAACGGCGGCGCCGGCTCGAGCCACGCGATCTCGTGGCGCTCGACCAGCTCGTCCGACGGATCGGACGACGGCGTACCCAGCCCCGACGGCATCGGTCGGCGCTTGCGGCCCTCGAGCGAGGTGAGGCAGGTGTTCGTGGCGATGCGGTAGAGCCACGTGCGCAGCGACGAGTCGCCCTTGAAGTTCGCGTACCCCTTCCACCCTCGGACCAGGGTGTCCTGCACCAGATCCTCCGCGTCGTGGATGGATCCGGTCATGCGGTAACAGTGCGCGAGGAGCTCGCGGCGGTACGGTTCCGCGAGAGTCATGAAGTCGTTGCCGAGCTCCTGCGTCGCAGTCATGCGAGGAGGATAGTCCTCGCAGGAACGACTCGCCGAGGAAAATTTCGGGGCTTCGTGATGAGTTTCCGTGGCGTACGCGGTCGACAGTCACATGACCACACACCTCACCCGCGCCACCACCACCGCACCGTCCCGCGGAGCCGTTCGAGCAGGATGGATCGTCAGCGCGCTGGTGGTCGTCTTCATGCTGTTCGACGCCGTGATCCATCTGCTGAACCTGGACGTCGTGAAGGACGCGTCCGCCGAACTCGGACTCCCCGTCGACATGGCCCCGAAGATCGGCGTCGTCTGCCTCGTGATCGTGACCCTGTACGTGATTCCGCGGACCGCGCCGCTGGGTGCCGTCCTGTTGACCGGCTACCTCGGTGGAGCGGTGATCACGAACTGGCGCACCGACCAGCCACTCGTCAGCACGGTGTTCTTCGCGATCTACGTCGGCATCGCCGCGTGGCTCGGACTCTGGCTGCGTGACGGCCGAGTCCGAGCCTTGCTCGCAGGCTGAGTCACACCACCGAGGACCGGAAGGATCGGAGCCGCAGGCTGTTGGTGACGACGAAGACCGACGACAGCGCCATCGCGGCACCGGCCAGCATGGGGTTGAGCAGTCCGGCGGCCGCGAGCGGGATCGCCGCGACGTTGTAGGCGAAGGCCCAGAAGAGATTGACCTTGATGGTGCGGAGGGTCGCGCGCGAGAGGCGCACCGCGTCGACCGCGACGCGCAGATCTCCCCGCACCAGCGTGAGGTCGCCGGCCTCGATCGCGACGTCGGTGCCCGTGCCCATCGAGAGTCCGAGGTCCGACGTAGCCAGTGCCGCAGCATCGTTGACGCCGTCACCGACCATGGCGACGACCTTGCCCGACGCCTGCAGCTCGCGGATCGCGTCCACCTTCTGCTCCGGCAGCACACCGGCGATGACGGTGTCGATAACGACCGAGGCGGCCACCGTGCGGGCTGCGGACTCGTTGTCACCGGTGAGCATGATCGGGTCGAGACCCAGTGCGCGGAGCTCCGAGACCGCCTGCGCGGACGTCTCCTTCACGGTGTCGGAGACCGCGATGACGGCGCGGGCCTCGTCGTCCCACCCGACGACCACCGCGGTGGCCCCGGTGGCCTCGGCGTCCTCGAAGGCCGTCTGCAGAGCGCTGGGCAGTGCGCCGCCCACCAGGCCGGGGCGTCCGACGACCACGCGGTGGCCGTCGACCGTCGCGGTGACACCGCGTCCCGCCGTGGTGGTGAAGTCGGTGGCGGCGACGGGCTCTCCGTGCGCGGTCCGGTACGCGTCGACGATCGCGCGGGCGACCGGGTGCTCGGAACCGGACTCCGCCGCCGCGGCGAACCGCAGCGCGTCGTCGCGAGCGTCTCCCACGACGGACTGCACGCTCATGACACCGCTGGTGATGGTGCCCGTCTTGTCCAGCACGATGGTGTTCACGCGGCGGGTGCGCTCGAGCACCTCGGGTCCCTTGATGAGGACGCCGAGTTGGGCGCCGCGTCCGGTGCCCACCATCAGGGCTGTCGGAGTGGCCAGGCCCAGCGCGCACGGGCACGCGATGATGAGGACCGCGACGGATGCGGTGAACGCGGCGGACCAGCTGCCGCTGACGAGGACCCAGCCCAGCAGGGTGGCCAGGGCGAGACCGATCACGACGGGGACGAAGACGCCCGAGATGCGGTCGGCCAGGCGCTGCGCCTCGGCCTTGCCGTTCTGCGCGTCCTCCACGATGCGGGCCATGCGCGCGAGCTGCGTGTCCGCGCCCACGCGGTCGGCGACGACGGTGAGCGCGCCACCCACGTTGACGGTCCCGCCCGTGACCGTGGCACCCGGACCGACCTCCACGGGGATGGACTCACCCGAGATCATCGAGGCGTCGACGGCGGATGTGCCGCTCTCGACGGTGCCGTCGGCGGCGATCTTCTCGCCCGGTCGGACGACGATGCGGTCTCCGACCACGAGCTCGTCGGCGGGCACGCTGACCTCACTGCCGTTGCGCAGCACGGTCGCGTTCCTGGAGCCGACCTCGAGCAACGCACGCAGAGCGGCGCCGGCGCTGCGCTTGGACCGCGCTTCCAGATACCGACCGGCGAGCAGGAACGTCGTGACGCCGGCCGCCGCCTCGAGATAGATGTTCGCGCTGCCGTCGCCACGCGAGACGGTGAACTCGAAGGCGTGTCGCATGCCGGGCATGCCCGCGTGGCCGAAGAAGAGCGCGTACAGCGACCAGCCGAAGGCGGCCAGCGTGCCCACCGACACGAGCGTGTCCATGGTGGTCGCGCCGTGCCGCGCAGTGGTGAAGGCGGCGCGGTGGAACGGCAGTCCGCCCCACACGACGACGGGCGCGGCGAGGGTGAGCGAGAGCCACTGCCAGTTGTCGAACTGCAGCGGCGGAATCATCGCCATCGCGATGACGGGAACGGACAGCAGCGTCGACACGAGTAGACGCGTGCGCAGGGGATCGGACTCGGCTGCGGCGGCATCGGACTCGGCTGCGGGAGGGCCGGCCGGTCGGTGCGGTTCGTGCACGGTCGCTGTGTAGCCGGCCTTCTCGACGGTGCCGATGAGATCCCCGGTCTCGACGGTCGCGTCCGTGGCGATGCTCGCCTTCTCGGTGGCGTAGTTGACCGTCGCGGTCACACCGTCGAGGCGGTTGAGCTTCTTCTCGATGCGATTGGCGCACGACGCGCAGGTCATGCCGCCGATGTCGAGCTGGATGTTCGCGGCCTTCTCCCCGGTGGTCACGGCTGAGCCAGCTCGTACCCGGCCTCGTCCACCGCGGCTGCGAGGGCAGCGTCGTCGACGGGTGTGTCGGACTCGACATCGACGCGTCCGGACTCGAGGTCGACGTGGACCGAGGTGACTCCCTGCAGGGCGCTCACCTCCTCCGTCACCGCTGCGACGCAGTGCTGGCAGGTCATTCCGAGGACGGTGACAGTCTTCGTGGTCATGAGAACTACCATACCCCCCTACGGTATGCCGTCAACCCCGTGTCGCCCGGCGTTCGGCGGCTCGACACCTCCTGTGGTTAGGGTGGACGAGCCCGGTACACACAGGGTGACCGAGCTCCGATCCGGGAGCACTGGGAAGCGAGAACTCATGGAGCCAGTCGAGCAGACCTGGCGCACCGCCGAGCATCCACGGCCGGACCATTTCCTCCTGCACATCAGTGACACGCACCTGGTCGGCGCCGGCGAGTTGTACGACGCGGTCGACAGCGAGGCGCGTCTTCGCCAGATCTTCGCGGAGCTCGAGGCGACGGGTGCCCGGCCGGAGGCTCTGGTGTTCACGGGTGATCTCGCGGACAAGGGCGAGCCCGACGCGTACGACTCGTTGCGCGCACTGGTCGATCCGGTCGCCGCAGCCCTGGGGTCCGAGGTGATCTGGGCGATGGGCAACCACGACGACCGAGCGGCGTTCCGTCGCGGCCTGCTCGACGAGCGCGGATCGACCGAGCCCGTGGACAGGGTCCACGACATCGGTGGGCTGCGAGTCATCACGTTGGACTCGACCGTCCCGGGCCACCACTACGGCCAGATCTCCGCGGAACAGTTGCGGTGGCTCGCAGCAGAACTGGCGATGCCGGCGCCGGACGGCACAGTGCTCGCGCTGCACCATCCGCCGGTTCCCTGCGTGCAAGATCTCGCGGTGTTGGTGGAACTCCGCGACCAGGACTCGCTCGCGGAGGTGCTCGCGGGCAGCGACGTGCGGGCGATCCTCGCGGGCCACCTGCACTACTCCACGTCCGCGACCTTCGCCGGAATCCCGGTGTCGGTGGCGTCGGCCACCTGCTATACCCAGGACCTCAACGTCCCGGTGGGTGCGCAACGCGGGCGCGACGGGGCGCAGGCCTACAACCTGGTGCATCTGTACCAGGACACGGTGGTCCACTCGGTGGTGCCCATCGGGACGGGCGACACCGTCGGCACCTACGTGTCGGCCGACGAGGCCGCCCAGCGCCTGCACGATGCCGGCGTCGTCATCGCCGACGCTCCCCAGAAGGCGATCAGCCGGCAGTCGTAGCTGTGGCGATCAGCCGACCGGTGTGACGGCGTGTTCCCAGGGCGCCGGCACCGGGAAGTAGGTGCTCAGGAACGTCGTCACCGCCGCTGCGCGCTCGTCGGCGTTGATCTCGGGGAAGCTGCCGTCGTTGAGGCAGAAGAAGTCCATCGACCGCTTCGCGAGCAGGCGGTCCATGTCCCGCAGTCCACTGCGCATCGTCGTGTCGACGTACTTGACCGAGGCCTGCGTCTGCACCACGGCGCGGCCGGTGAGCAGGGCGTAGTAGTGGTACAGCGAGTTGGTCACCGAGATGTTGGAGCTCGCGCGGAATCGACTGGCGGCCGTGGCCGCGAACTCGTCGGGGAACTCCTTCTCGAGCTCGAACATCACACTGCGCCGGAGCGGCACGGGAGCGTGCTCGAGGTGGCGCGTGGTGATGCGACCGAATCGGTCGTGGAGCAGGCGACGGTTGACCCGCGCGGCGTTCTCGAATCCGCTGCGCTGCTCGTCGTTGGCGCCCAGTCCGATCCGGGTTCCCGCCTCGACGAACATGCTGATGCCGCCGGGTGAGAAGAACATCTGGGGACCGACCGGGCGGCCGAAGAACATGTCGTCGTTCGAGTACAGGAAGTGCTCGGCGAGACCGTCGATGTGGTGGAGCTGGCATTCCACGGCCTGCGAGTTGTAGGTGGGCAGCACGGAGGTGTCGGTGAAGAACTCCTCGCTGCGCACGAACGTGACGTCGGGATGATCGTCGAGCCACCCCGGCTTCGGTGAGTCGGTGACGACGAAGATGCGCCGGATCCACGGCGCGTACAAGTGTACCGAGCGCAGGGCGTACTTGAGTTCGTCGATCTGTCGGAAGCGGGCCTCGTGATCGTCGCCCTCGCCCACGACGACCTCACGCAGCATCGCCGCGCGTTCCGCCTGCCACTCCACGTCGGTGCCGTCGACCCAGGAGAAGATCAGGTCGATGTCGAAGTCGATGTCCGACGCGTGGTCGGCGAACATGTTCTCGATGGTCGGCCAGTGTCGGCCGAAGCGCTCGACCGTGCCACGCACCGCCTCGTCCTGACGGATGGTGCGTCGGGTCAGCGAGTTCTCGACGGGGAGAACGATCGTGTCGTCCGAGAACTCCCACAGTTCGATCTGGATGCCCTTGCCGGATCCGTAGAAGAGCCCGCTCGGGCGGTGCGCACGAGGGCGGAACAACCGGAAGATCCGCGCCTGCGTGGCCGACGCCAGGAGTCCGTCCGCGATGAGCAGGGCCGGGGATCCCTTGACGTCCATCGGCTTGGAGTAGAACGGCTCGTCCGCGCAGGCCGCGACCAGCGCATCGCGCAACGTCGGCCTGTCGTGCCTGTCGATGGCGATGACGGGCCGCTCGTCGTTGCCGCGGACGAGCAGGTACTCGATCGCGGTCGCGTCCAGCACATCGCGGACGAACAGGAGGTCCTCCACCATCGCCTCGTGGGGCGTCGTGGTGGTGATGGACAGTGCGAACTTGTCCTTGACCCACACGATGTCGGAGCGCTCGGTCAACCGATGTCGGGACGCCGCGGACGCGACGCGCGCCCGCTCTATCTCGCCGCTGTCGGGCGGGACGAGGTAGACATCGGGCGTCTCGACGTTCTGCAGGGCTGGCGGCTGTGTGATGGTGGACCTTCCCGACGTGCTGGTGGGCGAGCCTGTACGGCGCTGTGACCTGCTCATTCTAAGTGATGCCGAGGGTGGGTCCGGACCACGGGAGTCATCGGCCGCGAAGCTGGCCGAGTGCGTCCTGCACGTGCGTCAGGTGTCGGCTCATCGCCTCGGACGCGGCCTCGCCGGACCCCGAGTCGATGGCGTCGACGATGCTCTCGTGCTCGACGTTGGACCGGTGCCGACGGTCGGGCAGCAGGTTCACCATCTCGGACTGCTGCGACAGGGCCTCGCGGATCTCGGTGATGACGGCGGCGAAGACGTCGTTGCCGCTCGCGGTCGCGATGAGCAGATGGAACTCCGCGTCGAGACGGACCCACTCCTTGGGATCGTTCTCGGCGATCATCCGATTCAACAGGCTGCGGATCGCGTCCATCTGCTCCGGCGTCCGCCGTTCGGCAGCGAGTGCGGCGGCAGGAATCTCGATGTGCGGGCGGGCCTCGCGCAGGGACTCGACGGAATGGTTGCCGAAGACTCTGTCGGTCTCGACGGTCTTCGCCAGGACGAACGTTCCCTTGCCGGTGTGCGTCTCCGTCAGTCCGAGAGCCGTGGTCGAGCGCAGTGCCTCGCGAACCACCGACCGGCTCACGCCGAAGCGCGTCGCGAGAGCGGCCTCGGACGGGAGCTTGGTGCCGACCTCGAGTTCGCCGCTCTCGATCGCCGAACGCAGCTCGCGCAGGACGGCCTCGGCCGCCCCCACGCGCGTCACCGTGGCCTGTTTGCTGGCCCAACTGTCCGACAGGGTCATGGCGTCACTGTGAACGAGGAATGGTGGTCAGGCAAATCGGACGTGCACAGGACGATATTCGCGGTTCTAGTCTCAGCGCTAGAGAGCGAGAGAGAGCCCGATGGAACGGTGATCGGGTGCAGTCCGACACACATCCGTGCACTCGGTCGGCTGCCGGATCTACGGTCGAGGGGAACGAAGGAGTTCACATGGCGCACAGCATCGTCACCGTCACAGGCGCGGCCGGCAGCATCGGCTACGCGGCACTGTTCCGCATCGCATCGGGTGCGATGCTCGGTCCGGACACGTCCGTCACATTGCGGCTTCTCGAGATCCCGCCGGCACTGCGCGCAGCCGAGGGCACGGCCATGGAACTGCACGACAGTGCGTTCCCCCTGCTGCGGTCGGTGGAGATCCACGACGATCCGGTCGACGCCTTCGACGGCGCGAACGTCGCGCTGCTGATCGGCGCTCGCCCTCGTACCGCGGGGATGGAGCGCGCCGACCTGCTCGAGGCCAACGGGTCGATCTTCGGGCCGCAGGGCGCCGCTCTCGAGGCGGGCGCCGCGTCCGACATCCGGGTGGTCGTCGTGGGCAATCCCGCCAACACCAACGCGGCCATCGCCGCGGCGCACGCACCCAGCATCCCCGCCGATCGGTTCACCGCGCTGACCCGGCTCGATCACAACCGCGCCGTCGCGCAACTGTCCGCTCGTGCGGACGTCCCGGTGGGTGAGATCTCGCGGGTCAGCATCTGGGGCAACCATTCCGCCACGCAGTACCCGGACATCTTCCACGCGCGAGTCGGTGACCGGTCGGGCGCCGAGTTCGCCGCGGACACCACCTGGCTCGAGGACGTCTTCGTGCCGACGGTGGCGCGCCGCGGTACCGCGATCATCGAGGCGCGCGGTGCGTCGTCCGCTGCCTCCGCGGCGAACGCCACCATCGATCATGTGCGCGACTGGGTCCTGGGCACTCCCGCCGCCGACTGGACGTCCGTCGCACTCCCGTCGACGGGCGCGTACGGCGTGCCCGAGGGACTGGTGTCCTCGTTCCCCGTGCGGTCCTCCGGCGGCGCCTGGCAGATCGTGGAGGGCCTCGAGATCGGCGAGTTCTCCCGGCGCCGTATCGACGCCTCCGTCGCGGAACTGCAGGCCGAGCGCGAGGCCGTCACGAGACTCGGGATGCTGCCGAACTGACTCGACCGTCCATGTCCCGCCGTCGAGGCTGTCGTGGCCACACCGTGTAGGTGATCGCGGCGACGACGTCGACGGCGAGCACGACGAGGGGCACGGG
Organism: Rhodococcus sp. BP-332; assembly: GCF_019836065.1. Taxonomy (NCBI): domain Bacteria; kingdom Bacillati; phylum Actinomycetota; class Actinomycetes; order Mycobacteriales; family Nocardiaceae; genus Rhodococcus; species Rhodococcus sp. BP-332. The sequence continues at coordinate 928,089 of NZ_JABUEC010000002.1, read as the reverse complement.
CATGAAGGCCGTCAGCGCCTCGGTTCGCTCGGGAGACCCGACCAGCGCGACGAGGCCGGCGAGCAGCCCGACGGTGACGGCCACGGCGATCAGGGTTCTGACCACGTCCGCCCAGCACGCTCTCGCATAGGCAGCGCCGTGGAGACGAACCGGCGCGGGCCCGCCGCGGAAGTGGTGGGCCACTCGCACGTCTGCCCAGCGAATCATGCGGTGTCCGTACGCGATCGAGAAGCCGATGTAGGCAGCGGCCAGCGCGTGATGCCACGTGGCGGTACTGCCCGACCGCAGGTCGATGACGGTGGCGCAGAGCAGGACGAGATCGACGACCGGGGCGCAGGCCAGAACCACGGCACCGGCACGAGGTCGCCGTGCGCCGTACCGGAGCGTGAGGCCGGCGGCGATGGCCACCCAGAATCCGATCTCGCACGCGACGATGACTGCCAGAACCATGAGCGCTCCTTGTTGGTACGATCGTGTTCACAACAAAGTAGCACAACTGTGTACATTCAGGGAGTGCCGAAACTGATCGATCACGACCAGCGGCGACGCGACGTCGCCGACGCCGCCTGGCGCATCATCGGTCGAGACGGCCTGCTCGATCTGTCGGTGCGCAACGTGGCCGAGGAGGCCGGGCTGGCGACGGCCTCCCTCCGTCGCTCCTTTCCCACTCAGGACGACCTGCGAGCGTTCTGCCTCGAACACGCAGCCGAACGCGTCGTCGAACGCCTGGAGCGCATCGACCCGCAGCTGTCACCCCGCGAGTACTGCGAGGCGAGCCTGCGAGAGTTGTTGCCGCTCACCGACGAGAGTCGCCTCGAGATGGAGGTGCAGATGTCGCTGGGCGCTCTCGCCTTCACGAACGCCGCGATGCGCGTCGCCTACGACCGGGCGCACCAGTACCTGGCCGCGGGGTGCAGGCGACTGGTGAACCTACTCGCCGAGAACGACACCGACTACGCGTCACTGTCCGACCGGGTACCCGACGAGGCGCGTCGACTTCATGCATTTCTGGACGGACTCGCGCTGCACCTGGTCCACGCGCCACACGACGAGAACCGCGCGTGGGCCGAGGCGGAGCTGGCGGCACATCTCGACTCGCTGCGAGGGCCGTAGGGTCTACAGCCATGCCCGACACCTGCCCGTGCGGCACTCCCCTACCGATGTCCGAGTGCTGTGGACCCTTGCTCGAGGGACGGATCGGTGCGCCGACCGCCGAGCGGCTCATGCGCTCGCGGTACACCGCCTTCACGGTGCTCGACGCCGAGTATCTGCTGCGCACATGGCATCCCGATACTCGACCGTCGGCGCTCGACCTCGACGACCGCCGCCGGTGGACCGGGCTCGAGATCCTGGGCACCACCGGAGGCGGCATGCTGCACACCACGGGCACGGTCGAGTTCGTGGCTCACTTCCGTGACGCGGGTGCCCGGCGACCGGGTTCGCAGCGGGAGAACAGCACGTTCTCCCGCGTCGATGGAGCCTGGGTCTACGTCGACGCGGTCTGACGCCGCGACTCGATGCCGTCGACGAACTCGGACGTGATGCGCGCGATGTCCCAAGGATGCGACAGCGGCGACCAGTGTCCTGCATCGAGATCGGTTCGCGACAGGTCGGCCACCCAGCGCGGCGTGTCCTCGTAGTGGAACGGACGCACCGCCGCGTCACGGGTGTTGACGATCAGATGCACGGGCACGGTGACGTAGCGACGCCGCGGAGAGGTGAAGCGCGGCAGAAGATTTGCTCGATAGATGCGCAGGCCGTTCCACGCGTCGTCGAGAAGTGTCGGTGACTCCTCCACCATCGCGGCGGGGACGTCGGAGAACTCGCCGATGAACTGGGTCCAGCCCTTGCGCTTCATGCGGTACATCCGTACCCGAGCCAACGGCGGGACGTGGAAGGTGACCGTGTACCAGGACGCTCGCGTCTGGGCGAACACCTGTGCCAGGTTGCGCGCTGTGGGCCTACGGAGTCGCGAGCGGGCCCACAGTGCGAGGTGGTCGAGGTTGGGTCCCGACACGGACGTGTAGGACGAGATGCGGAGCGGCGCATCGGCTTCGGCGACGAGCTCCCAGGCCTCCACCGCGCCCCAGTCGTGTCCGAGCACGTGGACCGGGGCGTCGGGACTGACCGCGTCGATCACCGCTCGCAGATCGGAGGCCATCGCGTCGAGTCGGTACCCGCGGGTCCGTGCGGGGACCGTGGAGTCACCGGCGCCGCGTGAGTCGTAGGTGACGACGCGGTAGCGGTCGGCGAGAAGTCCGACGACGTGGTTCCAGAGGGTGTGGTTGTCCGGCCACCCGTGCACCAGCACGAGAGTGGGGCCCTCGGACACGCCGGCGGTGTACACGGCGAGCTCGACGTCACCGTTCCGCACGGTGGAGCGCTCGGACTCGAACGGGCGGGTGACGGTCATGGACGCTCCGGAATCGGTGGACGTGGGGTGTGCGGGGGACATCAGACGTCGAGCGTGAGGTGGTCGGAGTCTGCCCGAGACACGCACGGCAGCATGTGTTCCTGCTGCTCGGTGGGACTCAGTCGAGTCTCGCGGTGCTCGGGCGTCCCCGCGAGAACACGCACCTTGCAGGTGCCGCAGAAGCCTTGGCGACACGAGTACGCGACTGTCGGGTCCTCGTCCACGATGACGGACAGTGCAGACCTGTCGGCGGGAACTGTCAGCGTGCGACCGCTTCTCGCGAGTGTGACCGTGAACGGCCGACCGCCCACCACGGGTGGGGCCCCGAAACGTTCGAAGTGGAGAGCAGACGCGCCGCAGCCCGCGAACGACGTGCGCACGGTGTTCAGCATCGGCGTCGGTCCACAGCAGTACACCGCGCCGCCACGGGCGGCCGGACCCAGAAGGTCCGTGACAGTGGGCAGTCCGTCCTCGACGTCGGTGCGGACGGCGACACGCGGCGAATTCCAGCTCTCCATCTCGTCGAGAAAGGGCATGCTCTCGCGGGAGCGTCCGCAGTAGACGAAGGTCCAGTCCAGGCCGAGATCGCGAGCGGCGCGGACCATCGGCAGGATCGGGGTGATGCCGATGCCGCCGGCGACGAAGTGCACCGAGCGTTCCTGCGCGAACAGGAAGGCGTTGCGGGGACCGCGCACCGTCACCGTGTCGCCGGGGCGCAGGGCGTGCATCCGCTCCGAGACGGTGCCGATGCGTCGGACGGCGATGCGGTACCGCGTCGTGTCGGCGGGGTCGCCGCACAGCGAGTACTGCCGCCGGAGCGGTCCCGACGTCGCGTCACCCTCCAGGTGCACGTCGATGTGGCAGCCCGGCTGCCAGGCCGGCAGGGACGATCCGCCCGCGTCGACGAGATCGATCTGCGCGACATCGCCGTCGCTGGTCACCGGCGTGACACTCGCGACCGTCAGTGTGGCCGCGGTGTCCGGGGGACGCAGGGCCACCCGAGGGTCGTAGGGGACACGCGACATCGCGCCGAGGTAGTTGCCGACGACCAGGCCGATCAGGCCGAGGGCCCGGTCGCCACGAGGCCGTCCGCGGAGGTCGCGTGGTGCGTCGATCATCGCGACGCTGCCCGCGCCGCGGGCGAGGAGGCCAGATAGGCGACGGCCTGCGCCGTTGAGCCCTCCTGACTGGGGTGGTAGCTGCGACGGAAGTAGCGCGAGAGCCGCAGGCCGAGATCGACAGGCCCCGGCACGGTGCCCTTCTTCGCCGCGCGGCGCCAGGCGAGTGGCGTGGGACGGCGCCGGGACGCCGGTCCGTCGGCGAGAAGCGGATCGTTCTGCATGAGGAAGCGGGTTCCGCGGATCCACAGGTAGACCAGCAGCGGCGCCGCGAGTGCCTGGGTGCGAAGGCGTCGGACCTCGCGGCGATCGAAGTAGCGCATCGTCTCGTAGGCGACAGAGCGGTGCTCGACCTCCTCGGACCCGTGCCATCGCAGCAGGTCGAGCATGGTCGGGTGGATGTCGGCGCGGTCGAGCCCCTCGGCGTTCAGAACCCAGTCGCCGAGAAACGCGGTGATGTGCTCGATGGCCGCGATGATCGCCAGGCGCTCGACGAGGTAGTTCTTCTCGCGGCTGCTGGTGATGGGTCGAGGGCCGATGACCTTGCCGAAGACCCAGTTCATCTGGTCGGTGAACGGCGTCGGATCGAGTCCGCTGCGCTGCAGGTGCTCGAGGACGCCGGAGTGCGCCGACGAGTGCATGGCCTCCTGGCCGATGAACCCGATGACGTCCTCGCGGAGCTTCTCGTCCTCGATGAACGGGAGCGCCTGGCGGAACGTCTCGACGAACCATTCCTCCCCGGCGGGGAGGAGCAGGTGCAGCACGTTGAGCGCGTGTGTGGAGAACGGCTCACCCGGGATCCAGTGCATCGGCAGGTCGTCCCAGTCGAAGTGCACGTCGCGCGCCTGCAGCACGAGATTGTCGGCATCGGCGGTCATGTCGGGTCCTTCCGGTGTGGCTTCGTTCACACAAATCTTAGTATGACAACTGGTAACAGTAAAGCACCTCGGGTAAGCGAGAACACATGTGACGTGACGCGAACGACCTTGCCGAGGTCACACGCTGCGCGGACGCTGGACAGAAGGTCGGACACGCAGGACACCCGCCGCCCTTACGGCGCACGGGGTCCGTGATGCAGGCAGGACACGAGACGATGGCGGACAATTCCAAGAGGGCGGAGCGCGGGACCGACGACACTCGGCGGCCCGTGGCGCGCACACCGCGCAACCCGCTCTTTCGAGGCGTCGACCGCGCGGAGGCTCGACTGCACCGTCTTCTCGTGACGCTGTTCCTGCTCGCCGTCCCGTTCGTCGCCGTGATGGGCGTCAGCCTCTACCACGATCAGCAGACCATGGCGGCCGACGCCGTGACGTCGTCCTCGTCGGTGCTCGCCACGACCACCGCGGACGCCGTGGCGCCGGTGGCGTCGGACGAATTCGCGGCGGTCACTCCCACCGTGTTGGCTCCCGCGACCTGGTCCTCCGACGGCGTGAAGCACGTCGGGTCGGTTCCTGTTGCGGCGCAGAGTCCGTCGGGTACCGAGGTGACCATCACCGTCGACGCGGACGGTCGTCGCATCGCACCCCCGCCCACCGGGGTCGACGTCGTGGTGGTCAGCATCTTCGGCGCTGCAGCACTTCTCGCGCTCGTGGCGATCGTGCTCGTGATCGTGCGCAGCGTCTTCGCCCGCGTCTACGACCGTCGTCGGGACCGGGAGTGGGACGACGCGATCGCGCGATTCCTGTCCTGACGGACGTGTGCCGACGGCTGTCGCTACCTCGTCAGAGCGTCGTGAATCGCGACGCCGAGTTCTGCTCTCGGTGAGTCCGGGAACGTGTGATGGGTGGCGCCGTCGAGGATTCGGGTACTGATCGACGGCCAGTTCTTCTGGATGCGATCTCGCACCCCAGCACTGTCGTGAATCCGGCTGGACCCGGCGAGAACGACCGTCGTGGTCGCCTGGAGCGAGTGCAGCGCCGAAGAACTCGGCCGCCTCGGAACGATGGGCCGACGACGAGGGTGATGGGCTGTTCCGAGTTCGGACAGTCGGGACAGGTCGGCGTCGAGAACTGCGTCGCCCGTCTCCCACGCCGTGAATCGTCTCTGTCGCTCTTCCGACGGTCGCAGCAGGAGCGGTAACGCATGAGCCAGGTAGGCGGCGCGCATGCCGGCGAAGCACGAATTCGGATCGAGCAGGACGAGGCGGTCGACGTCGGCCGGCCGACGGAGAGCGAACGCCAGAGCGATCATCGCGCCGTACGAGTGAGCGAGAATCGACGGTCGCCGCAGTGCCGACCCGGCGAACACGTCGTCCAGCCACAGCATGAGGTCGTCGACGTTCCTCGCGGGTTCACCCGTCGGGACCGACCGACCCACGTCGCCGAGAATGTCCACCGCGACCACTCGGTGGTGACGACTCAGCTCGGTCGCCTGACCGGTCCAGGCCATCGAGGTCGCTCCGGATCCAGGGAGCAGTACGACAGGGCGGCCGTCGGTGGGACCGGCCGAGGTGACATGGGTGTCGCCGAATCGTGTCGGCACCATCGTGGTGGTCGTTCCCGTCGGCCACGTGCCGAGCACGCGGTCGTAGGCCGCATCGAACTCCTGCCCCTCGGGCGATCGACGGAACGTCTGCATCGCATCGGTCATGCAGCACCTCGTTGTCTCGATGGTCGAGTAATACGATAGGTGACATACTGGTGCCGTGGACGACGTCGACGCAACCCCTTCGGTGGACACGGATGTCATGGACCTGGTGCACGGCCTGCGTGCGCTCGTCGTCGAGCTCGACCTGCTGGGTGCGGGATTCGCCGAGAAGCACCGTATGCACAGCACCGACGTGCGCGCGTTGATCGTTCTCCTCGATGCTGCTCGCGCGGGTCGAACGGCTACTCCGTCGTGGCTGCGGACGCAGCTGGGTATCACCTCGGCGACCGCGACGGCACTCGTCGACAGGCTCGAACTCGCCGGCCACGTCGAACGGAAGTCGGTCGTCGGTGATCGCCGCAAGGTGGCCCTGAGGGTCACCGACAAGGCTCAGCGACTGGGCTCGGAGTTCTTCGGCCCGTTGATTCTCAGGGCTGCCACGCAACTTTCCGAGTTGTCGGACGACGACCGAGCAACCATCCGCCGGTATCAGTCGGCGATGCTGGCCGCCATCAGATCGACTGCGCCGGGCTCGTGAGACCGGTGTGTCGACCGACTACAGGTTCTGCATCCGATTCGCGGCAGCGACAAGGGCTTTGGCGGTCGACTCGGTGCGATCCGAGCCCGTCCCCATGGCCCACGCGGTGCGGTGATCCTGCTGTCCGCGGATGTAGGTGACGTATCCCGTCTCGGTGATCTGCTGGTGGAACGACAGGATCTCGAGGTTGACGCCGGCGTCGTAGAGCATCGACGTCATGGCCTCCGCCGGCCCGTGGCAGACGATCGACGAGCTGCGGATGGTGTCGCCTATGGCGAGGGTGGCCGTGAACTCGAACCTGCCCGCACCCTTCGGCGCGCACTCTGCGGAACCGAGCCGGATGGGGCCCGAGGTGGGCGAGTAGGTGTGGACGAACTCCGCGAAGGACATGCCGTCAGCCTCCGCGCGCAACCCGTGCGGCAGAGCCGACGAGGCGTGAATGGCAGCGGAACTGTGCGAGAAGTGTTCGGTGAAGGAATGTGCGCTGGTGCTCATGTCGCTGGGGTCTTTCCGGGAAGAGGAAGGACCGACGGGCGCTCGTTCGACCCGCAGCGGGGGGTCGGTCCGAGATCAGACCCCGCTGCGGTGAACTACGAGAATGCGCGACATGGCCCCAGAGTAGCTGCGTCGCGGCGTCACAGGCAAGGGTCCGGTTCTCGATTGCTCTCTGTTCGGTTCTAGGACACGCGCTAGAGAAGGGCAGAGAACGCTACCGACGTTGCTACCGTCACGCCATGGACCCCGTTCGCAACCCGTACGCACCCGGCGCCGGCCAGCGGCCACCCGAGCTCGCCGGCAGGTCCAAGCAACTCGACGCGTTCGACGTGGTGCTCGAGCGCATCGCGCGCGGTCGTCCCGAACGCAGTGTCGTGCTCACCGGGTTGCGCGGCGTCGGCAAGACGGTGCTGCTGAACCACCTGCGATCAGCGGCGATCTCGCGGAAGTGGGGAACCGGGAAGATCGAGGCCCGCCCCGACCAGGACCTGCGGCGACCGCTGTCGTCGGCGCTGCACATGGCAGTGCGGGAGATCGCGGTGGCGCATCGCGATCCCGAACGCGTGGACCAGTTCCTCGGTGTGCTGAAGTCCTTCGCTCTTCGTGCGTCCGCAGACAAGGGCATGCGGGACAAATGGCAGCCCGGCATCGACGCGCCCGCCCTCAAGGGGCGCGCGGACACCGGTGACATCGAGATCGACCTGGTCGAACTGCTGCTCGACGCCGCGTCGCTGGCTCGGGACGTCGGCGTCGGTATCGCCATCTTCATCGACGAGATGCAGGACCTCGCGGCGGAGGACATCTCCGCGATCTGCGGGGCGTGCCACGAACTGAGCCAGGATGCGGCTCCGCTGATCGTCGTCGGCGCCGGTCTTCCCCACCTGCCTGCGGTGCTGTCCGCGTCGAAGAGTTACTCCGAGCGACTGTTCAGCTATCACCGCATCGACCGCCTGGACCGCGCTTCGGCGGACCGCGCCCTCATCGCACCGGCCGAGCGGGAGGACGTCGAGTACACGAGCGAGGCACTCGACGCGCTGTACGAGGCCGCGGACGGGTACCCCTACTTCGTTCAGGCGTACGGCAAGGCGACGTGGGATCTGGCCGCGGACAGCCCGATCACGGTCCACGACGTGCGGGTCGCAGCACCGACGGCCGAGGACGAGCTGGCCGTCGGGTTCTTCGGATCCCGTTACGAGAGAGCAACTCCCGCCGAACGCGAGTACATGCGAGCGATGGCCGACCTATCCGGCGACGACGGTCCCGTCTCCACGTCGAAGATCGCCGTGGAACTCGGCCGGAAACCGGCGTCGCTGTCCCCCGCACGCGACGGGTTGATCAAGAAGGGACTGATCTACTCCGCCGAGCGCGGGTCGATCGGCTTCACCGTCCCCCACTTCGGGCGGTACCTCAGGGCGCAGGCCGACTAGCGCCGACCTGCACGCTTTCGGTGTGTCGACACCCCTTGCAGCAGGCCGCTCGGGGTGTGGGTGGCTGGAAAGTGTGCGCCGCTCGAGCCGGAGCCCCGCACACCCCTCCCCGCCGCGGCACGGGCCGCGCGCGGCGGGAGGGGGTGTGGAACCGGCTACTCGGCTGCGGGAACCCGCAGGATGAGGGCGTCGCCCTGTCCACCGCCACCGCACAGTGCTGCGGCGCCGACTCCGCCGCCGCGTCGCTGCAGCTCCAGTGCGAGGTGCAGGGCGATGCGGGCGCCGGACGCGCCGAGGGGGTGACCGATGGCGATGGCGCCGCCGTTGACGTTGACCTTCTCGGGGTCGATGCCCAGTTCGCGGGTGGAGACGATGCCGACGGCGGCGAACGCCTCGTTGATCTCGACGAGGTCGAGGTCGGTCGGGGCGATGCCCTCCTTGGCGCAGGCGGTGGTGATGGCGTTGGCGGGCTGGGACTGCAGCGAGGAGTCGGGTCCGGCGACGACGCCGTGGGCACCGATCTCGGCGAGCCACGTCAGTCCCAGTTCCTCGGCCTTGGCGCGGCTCATGACGACGACGGCGGCGGCGCCGTCGGAGATCTGGGACGCGGAGCCGGCGGTGATGGTGCCGTTCCTGTCGAACGACGGGCGGAGCTTGGCGAGGCTCTCGCTGGTGGTGTCGGCGCGGATGCCCTCGTCGCTGGTGACGACGACGGGGTCACCCTTGCGCTGCGGGATGCTGACGGGAACGACCTCGTCGTCGAAGACGCCGTTCTTCCAGGCTGCGGCGGCGCGCTGGTGCGACGCGGCGGCGAAGGCGTCCTGCTCCTCGCGGGTGACGAAGCGGGTGTCGGCGTTGCGGTCCTCGGTGAGGGCGCCCATGGCCTGGTCGGTGAAGATGTCGTACAGGCCGTCGTAGGCCATGTGGTCCTTCATGGTGACGTCGCCGTACTTGAATCCGCTGCGGCTCTTCTCGAGCATGTGCGGGGCGAGGGACATCGATTCCTGGCCGCCGGCGACGACGATGTCGAACTCTCCGGCGCGGATCATCTGGTCGGCGAGGGCGATGGCGTCGACACCGGACAGACACACCTTGTTGATGGTCAGGGCAGGAACGCTGAGGGGGATGCCGCCGGCGTGGGCGGCCTGGCGTGCGGGAATCTGGCCTGCGCCGGCCGTGAGGACCTGGCCCATGATGACGTACTGGACCTGGTCACCGCTGATACCGGCCTTCTCGAGGGCTCCGGCGATGGCGACGCCGCCGAGGTCCGAGCCGGAGAGGGTCGACAGCGATCCGAGCAGACGGCCGATGGGAGTGCGGGCACCGGCCACGATGACGGACGTGGTGCCGGAAGGTGCGGTCATGCTGTTTCCTCACTGGTGGGGGCAGATGTGATGGTGGATGCGGCGGGGTCGATCCCCAGAGCGGTCAGAGCCATGGTGGACAAACGGTGTCGGAGCAGCGACGCGGGCACGCGGCCCATCGACTGCGGAGTGGAGTTGAGCAGACCGAACGCCGCGTGAGCCTGGACGCGAGCGTCGTCCTCGGAGCAGTCCGAGTCCAGTTCCCGCAGGGTGCGGACCCAGATCTCGACGTAGCGGCGCTGCAGCGAGCGCACCGAACGCTGGGCGTCGGTCGGCAGGTTCGCGAGATCGCGGAACTGGATCTCGATGAGGCGCGGCGAGGTCATGGCGAAGTCGAGGTGGAACGCGACCAGTTCGTGCAGCGTCGGCAGCGGTGCCGACCGTCGCGCCAGGACCTCTTCCCCACCGGCGTGGAGGTACTCGGAGATTCCCACCAGCAGTTCGACGAGGACGGCTTCCTTGTTCGGAAAGTGGCGATACACGGCGGGACCGCTGATCCCCACCGCGGCGCCGAGGTCCTCGAGTCGTAGACCGTGGTACCCGCGCTCCGCGACGAGGACGGCGGCGGCGTCGACCAGTGCGCTGCGGCGCTCGGCCTTCATCCGTGAACGTTCGGTGGACGCGGAGCCCGCCGCGATACGGTTCACCACCCGGGCCTCCCACCTGTCGTCGGTCGCGAGCAGCCAGTTTACCGTATTCGGTTAGTGACCATTCACTTGGTGACCGCGCTCTCTTCGCGGGATTTCCGCGATGCGCGCCCGTCGGCGGCGGTACATTCATTCCGTCCATGTCGGTCGGGGTCACGAGAGAGGCAGCATGGTCTCGATGTCCTCGCCGACCCGTTTTCTCGTGGTCGGTGCGCTCGCGATCGCCGTGTACGCGACGCTTCCGCCCGGCGTGGTGTCCAGCGTGCTGTACTGCGTCATCGCCGTGGGTGCGGTGGCGTCCATTCCTGTCGGCATCCGCGCACACCGCAAGGTGAGCACCCATTCGTGGTGGATCGTCGCGACGGCGCTGTCGTTCTGGGTCGTCGGCGACATCGCGATCGCGGTGATGGAGAACTCGGGCGGCGGCGTACCTCTCCCGTCGGTGGCGGACGCCGCCTACGTCCTGGGGTACCTCCTCATCGTCGTGGCCCTGCTGTCGGTCCGCAGTTCGGGGACCCCGATGCTGAGTCCGGCGGACGGACTCGAAGCCGCGATCATGACCGCGGGGGTGGGTCTCGCGTCCTGGGTCGTGGTGTCCGGTCCCCGAGGCGAGCGCGTGCCCGACGCCGGAACGTGGCTCGGCATCTTCTACACCGAGATCGACGTCTTCCTGCTGGTACTGCTCGTCTTCGTCGTGCTGAAGCGACGCGCGGGCTCCACCACCCACTGGCTGCTGGGTGCGGCCACGGCACTGATGGTGGTCGCCGACTACACCTCGTACGTGGTGGTCGCGGACGGTCCCGCCGAGAGCACGATCCTCAACGTCTGCTGGCTCGCGTCCTACGTGCTCTTCGGTGCGGCGGCGTTGCGACACGACGAGCGTCCGCGTGTCAGCACCATCAGTCGTGCGCAGACGGGGATGGCTCGACTGATCCTGCTGACCTCGGCCGTGGCGATGACGCCGGTCGTCATGAGCATCGAACTGATGCGCGGCACTCCGGTCACTCGCTGGGGGCCCGCGGTGGTGATCGCCGCCTCGATCATCGTCGTCCTCGGCGCCGTGCGGATGACCTCGTTCCTGACACTGCTGCAACGACAGTCGCGGGCACTGCGCCTTGCGGCCGACACCGATTCCGTCACGGGACTGGCGAACCGCGGCCGGCTCGGGCGCCGGCTGCACGAGATCCTCGGTCCGGAGGGCCGCGACGGAGTGGCCCTGGTGCTGGTGGATCTCAACCGGTTCTCCGACATCAACCAGACCTTCGGCTACGCGGTGGGAGATCAGGTGCTCACCGAGATCGGTCGCCGACTCGTCGACACGGTGGACTCGTCGGCGACGGTGGGACGTCTCGGGGGTGACGAGTTCGCCCTCGTCCTGCCGGGCCCCGTCGACAGGCACGACGCCGTGGCGGTCGCGATCGCTGCGCAACGCGCGGTCGGGGCCCCGCTCGAGGTGCGGGACATGAAGCTGACGCTGGAAAGCAGTGTGGCCGTGGCACTGTCGACCGGCACGCCGCACCCACGATCCGAGGAGCTGGTGCAGCGGGCGTACGCCGCCGTGGTGGCCGCGAAGTCCCGGCAACCGCGACTGGCCGTCTACGACCACACGATGGACATCGACAGGATCGATCAGCTCCGGAGGATGGGCGAGTTGGAGGACGCCATCACGGGAGGTGAGCTCGAGGTGTTCTTTCAGCCCCGCCTCGACCTGCGCACCGGAGCCGTGTCGGGAATGGAAGCCCTTCTGCGGTGGCGACATCCGCGCGAGGGGCTGCTGCTGCCGGCCGCGTTCCTGCCGAGTGCGGAGCAGACCGGCATGCTCCCGGCCGTCACCTCGTTCGTCATCGACACGGCGATGGCCGCGTGCCGACGCTGGCGGCTGGCGGGACTGGACATCGACGTGGCCGTCAATCTCTCCGTCCGGGATCTCGTGGACTCCTCCCTGGCGTCCCGAGTGCGAACGGCTCTGGACGACCACGGCCTTCCCGGGCACGCCGTCGTCTTCGAGGTCACCGAGTCGTCCGCGATGACCGATCCCGAACGATCGATCGACACGCTCGAAGCGCTTCGCGCGCAGGGAGTCTCACTCTCCATCGACGACTTCGGCACGGGGTACAGCTCCTTGACGTACCTGGCGTCGCTTCCGGTGCAGCAGCTGAAGATGGACCGGTCCTTCGTCACCTCGCTCGCGTCGGACTCCGCCAACCTCGCGATCGTCCGATCCACCATCGCTCTCGCGCACAGCATGGGTCTGCACATCGTGGCCGAGGGCGTCGAGGACGAACACACCCTCGACGTGCTGCGCGGACTCGGATGCGACGCGGTGCAGGGCTTCCACATCGCGCGGCCGGTCCCCGCGGGCGACGTCGTGCGCACGGTGAAGGCCGTGAACTCTGCAGTGGGCGCCGCTCGTACTGCTGTGTGACCCAGCGCACCGGCGACGGCGGGTTCTTTGTAACCTGGGGCCCGAGTCGACTCGCACCACCCCTCGACCGTCGACCGGCGAAAGGACAGTCCGTGCGCGCAGTGCAGGTGACCACCCTCGAAGGCCCCGAAGCCCTCACCCTCACCGATCTCGACGAGCCCACCGGCGACGGCGTGGTGATCGACGTGCGTGCGGCCGGCGTGGCCTTCCCCGACGCACTGCTCAGTCGTGGTCTCTACCAGTACAAGCCGGACCTGCCGTTCGTGCCCGGAAGCGAGGTCGCCGGTGTCGTGCGGTCCGCGCCCGAGGGCTCGGGATTCGCGCCCGGTGACCGAGTGGCGGCGCTGACCGGATTCGGCGGCGGTATGGCCGAGGTGGCGGTGGCGACCCCCGACCTCGTCTTCGCGCTGCCCGACGCCGTCTCGTTCGAGGCCGGTGCGGGACTGCTCTTCAACGATCTGACGGTGCACTTCGCCCTCCGCGAGCGCGGACGTCTGGCCGAGGGCGAGACCGTCCTGGTCCACGGCGCCGGTGGCGGCATCGGGACATCGACGCTGCGACTCGCCCCGGTACTGGGAGCGTCACGCACCATCGCGGTGGTGAGCAGCGAGGCCAAGGCCGAGGTCGCTCGCGCCGCGGGCGCCACCGATGTGGTGATGCTGCAGGGCCCGAACGGCGAGGGCTGGAAGGACACGGTCAAGGAACTCACCGGTGGCCGCGGAGTCGACATCGTCATCGACCCCGTCGGTGGGGATCGCTTCACCGACAGCATCCGATCGCTGGCGCCTGCGGGTCGACTCGTGGTCATCGGCTTCACCGGTGGCGACATCCCGACGGTCAAGGTCAACCGACTGCTGCTGAGCAACGTCGAGGTCGTCGGCGCCGGATGGGGTGCGTGGTGGATGAGCCGGCCCGGTTACACGACGACGCAGTGGGCCGAGCTCGAGCCGCTGTTCGCCTCGGGCGCGCTGGTGGCGCCGGAGCCGGTGGTGTACCCACTCGACAAGGCCGGCGAGGCCATCGCATCTCTCGAGAACCGGACCGCCACAGGCAAAGTCGTGGTGACGCTGCAGTGAGTGATGCCTATCGGGACGGTCTCGCGGTCCGCCGCGAGGTGATGGGCGATACCTTCGTCGCGGCCGCCCTCGAGAACAGCACGGGCACCGACTCGGAAGCGTTGCAACGCCACGTCACCGAGCACGTGTGGGACGCCGTGTGGAACAGGCCGGGCCTCGACCGACGGAGTCGGAGCCTGCTGAACATCGGCATGCTGATCGCCCTCCGGGCCGAGCAGGAGCTCGGCGGGCACATCCGGGGCGCACTCACCAACGGTCTGACCCGCGAGGAGATCGTGGAGTCCGTGGTCCACGCCAGTGGCTACTGCGGCGCGCCGGCGGCGCTCGCAGCGATGCGGGTGGTGCAGCGAGTACTCGACGAGGAGCTGGGTCCGCTCGAGTAAGGTCGGGACATGCGTATCGGTGCACACGTCCGCAACTCGGAGAACCCGCTCGGCGAGGCCGAGGATCTCGACGTCGACCTGGTGCAACTGTTCCTCACGGACCCGCAGAAGTGGAACAAGCCCGTCGTCGGTTCGGGGTTGGAGGCGGTCCGGGACAGTGCGGTCGACATCGTCGTCCACTCGTCCTACGTCATCAACGTCGCGAGCCTGAACAACCGCATCCGCATCCCGTCCCGCAAGGCCGTCGCGCAGCAGGCCGACGTGGCCGCAGAGATCGGTGCCCTCGGGTTGGTGGTCCACGGTGGACACGTTCGCGACGGGGAGGATCCCGCCGAGGGAGTGGCCAACTGGCGCAAGCTGTTCGAACGGCAGGCGGAGTCCGGTGGATTCGCGGTTCCGATCTGGATCGAGAACACCGCCGGCGGCGACTTCGCGATGGCGCGGCGCTTCGACGCCATCGCTCGCCTCTGGGACGCCGTCGGGGAGTTCGGAGCAGGGTTCTGCCTCGACACGTGCCACGCCTGGGCCGGCGGCGAGGACCTCGTGGACGCCGTGGAGCGCGTCAAGGCGATCACCGGACGCATCGACCTGGTGCACCTGAACAACTCTCGCGACGAGTTCGATTCGGCTCGCGACCGTCACGCCAATCTCGAGAGCGGCGAGATCGAGGCCGAGGTGCTGGCCGCCGTCGCCGCCTCGGCGGACGCTCCGGTGATGCTGGAGACGCCCGCTGACGGCATGAAGGACGACGTCGCGTACCTCCGCTCGCTCTGAGTCAGACCGCGTCGGCGGGTACCGGCTTCTCGGACCGGACGCTCGCGAGAGCGAGCAGCGCGATGGTCGCGCCACCGGTCATCGCGATGGCCATGGCCGGGCCGTCGTTGCCGAGGACGCCCACCAGGGGCGCGATGAGCGCACCGATGCCGAACTGCGCGGCACCCAGCAGAGCGGCGGCGGTGCCGGCGGCCTCACCGTGGCGTGACAGGGCGAGCGCCGGGGAGTTGGGCATGACGAATCCTGCCGACGCCAGCACGAACAGCACGGGCACCATGAATCCGACGATGCCGCCGAATCCGGTGGTCGTGGTGACGATGAGGGCGGCGCCGGACACGGCCATCGCGACCAGTGCCACGGTGACGATCCGCTGCGGGGTGAAGCGCTGCAGCGCCAGGACGTTGAGTTGCGACGCGCTGATCAGTGCGACGGCGCCGATGCCGAACACCAGGGCGAACTGCTGCTCGCCGAGTCCGTAGCCGTCCTGCAGCACGAACGAGCTGCCGGAGATGTAGGCGAACAGCGCGGACATACCGAGGCCGGCCACGAGAACGAGAACCACGAACCGTCGGTCGCCGAGCAACGATCCGTAGGTGCGCAGGACGGGCAGGAACTCGTTGGGTCGACGACGCTCCTCGGGGAGCGTCTCCTTCAGCAGGAACATCGCCACGAGCATGAGGGCGGCACCCACGACCGCGAGCCCGGCGAACACGCCGCGCCACGACCCGTGGATGAGGACGAGGCTGCCGAGGCTGGGTGCCACGATCGGCGCGACGCCCATGACCAGGACCAGACGCGACATCACGGTGGCGGCGGCCCTGCCGTCGAACAGGTCGCGGACGATGGCGATCGCGATGACCATGGCGGCGGCGGCACCGAAGCCCTGCAGGGCTCGGGTCACACCCAGGACGCCGACGGTCGGAGCGATCATGCACAGGAGCGACGCGACGATGTGGATCATCGTTCCGGCGATGAGGGGCCGTCGACGTCCCAGGGAGTCCGAGAGCGGCCCGATCACCAGCTGTCCCACGGCCAGTCCGATGAGGGTGCCGGTGAGGGTGAACTGCACCGCGGCATTCGTGGACCCGAGGTCCTCGGTGATCGCGGGCAGCGCCGGGAGGTAGACGTCGATCGTGAGCGGCCCCAGCGCGACGAGGGCGCCGAGAACCAGGATGGTGCGAAGCCTGGAGGGTGCGGCCGGCTGGTCGGAGGTACCGACGGCCGTGCCGGGAGTCGCCGAGGTGGTGCGGGAGTCTGTCGTCACCCGGGGTGCAGCACCGTGCGGCCGCGATGTGTTCCCGATCCGTGTGACGGTCAGGTGAACTGTCGGCGATGCGTGAGGTGCGGGACTGTCGGAACGGGGGACTCCCCGCGGTCCAGCGCAGCCACCAGGAGGTCGGCCCACCGCATCAGGCCCGCGATGTCGATGTCGTGGGGTGCGTCGGCGTACGTCCCGATGCGATCACGTCCCTGCGTCAACAGCGAGGTGGCTCCCACGCGATTCCCACGCAGCAGGTGGGTGAGACCGACGGCGAGCTGGGCCAGGCCCTGCCACAGTGCACGTTCCCCTGGCGTACTGATCTTCCACGTGCCTTCGAGGATCTCGTGCGCGTGGAAGGGCATGCCGTCGTCGAGGAGTTGCTGGGCACGGACCAGGGACTCGACCGGCGGGAGCTGGACGTCGTCCGGAATGCGCTCGACGCCCTCGGCTCCGCGGGGCAGGGGACGTCCGAGCCCGTCGCGGGGCCGGCCGTTCTGCGGCCGGCCCTCGGGGTTGCGCTCTCGTCTCGGCGTGACCACCGAGACGACGCTACTCGCCGACCTTGTCCGACAATGCGGTCAGACGGTCGAGCTCGTCGGCGGTCAGCGACAACGTCGAGGCGTCCGTCAGGGACGCGAGCTGTTCGAGACGGCTCGCGCTGGCGATGGGTGCCACGATGCCGTTGCGGGAGAGCAGCCACGCCAGTGCCACGGTGGGGATCGCGGAGCCGTGAGCGTCCGCGATGTCGGCGAGCGCACCGACGACCTCGAGGCCGGCGTCACTGAAGTAGCCGGACGTCATCGCTGCACGGGGTGTGCCCTCGATGTCCTCGCGCGTGCGGTACTTGCCCGTCAGGAAGCCCGAGGCGAGCGCGAAGTACGGGAAGACGCCCAACAGATTCTTCTCGGCGACCTCCATCAGCTCCGGCTCGTAGCTGCGGCGATGCACCAGGTTGTAGTGCGGCTGCAGCGCCACGGGTGCGTCGAACCCCTCGCGCTGTGCGATGTCGATCCACTGCCGCGCGCGCTCCGCCGTGTAGTTGGAGATGCCGACATACCGCACCTTGCCGGCCTTCACGAGTGAGTCGAAGGCGGCCACCGTCTCCTCGAGCGGGGTGTCCGCGTCATCGAAGTGTGCGTAGTAGAGGTCGATGCGATCGGTCTGCAGGCGCTGCAACGACGCGTCGGCCGCGGCAGCGACCGTGCCCGCGGCCAGACCCTTGAACTGCGGGTGCTGGCTCACCTTGGTGGCCAGGACGACGTCGTCGCGTCGGCCCGTCGAGGTGAACCAGTTCCCGATCACCGTCTCCGACTCGCCGCCCGAGTTGCCGGGGGCGAAGGCGGAGTACGAGTCCGCGGTGTCGATCAGCGAACCACCGGCTCCGAGGAAGGCCTCGATGATGCGGTGCGAGTCCGGCTCGTCGCTCGTCCATCCGAAGGTGTTGGCACCGAGTGCGAGCGGGAAGACGTCCAGGTCCGAGGTTCCGATACGAGTCATGTTCGGTGCAACACCTGTGAGCCGTCGCTATTTCCGCCCGGCACCGGGTGAGAGGCGTCCGTCCGTCAGGACAGCGCCGCCGTACTGACGCCGATGCCGCCCGTGGTGTCGGCGCCGTATCGAGCGATCTCCGCGTCGAGGTCCAGCGGAGCGATGCTGGAACGACCGTGGAGGACGGCGTCGTCGATGCGGTCCGCAGGAACGAGCCAGGCGATCTCGAACTCGATGCCGTCGGGATCCTGGCCGTAGAGACTCTTGGACGTCGAGTGATCGGATGCGCCGACCAGTGCGCCCGCGGTGGCCAGCTTCTCCCGCAGGTCGACGAGATCGGACAGCGTCTGCACCTCCCAGGCCAGGTGGTAGAGCCCGACGGTGCTGCGGCCGGCCGGGGACGCGCCCGCTCCGTCGCCGACGGAGAACAGGCCGAGGTCGTGGTCGTTCGTGCTGTCCGGCGCCTGCACGAACACGGCGCGATCGCCCATGGACATGACGACGCGGAAACCGAGCACGTCCGAGTAGAAGCGTGCGCTGCGCTGGGCGTCGCGCACGTAGAGCACGGCGTGGTTCAGACGGGAGATGGCCATGAGAGGTCCCTTCGGATCGAGGCGTTGTCGCTAGCTTGAAGCTTCAACTTAAACTGTACCCCGGTTGTTCCCGCAGCCGCGTGGACACAGCCTGCGTGATCCGAACACCCGCTCCTGCGTGCGGGAGACCGTGTGGGCTCACCAGTACCTGTGTGCACACACCTCGCAGCGTCCGTCAGTGATGGCGGTGGTCGGTGACCACGGTGCGCGGACCGAACTTCGGGCGCAGGGCCGTTCCGCTGACCTCGAGCAGACGTACCGCGCGATAGCGGTGCGGCCGGATCGGCGCCAGGTACTCGAGCATCTCGTCGTCCGTCATCGGTGCCCCCGTCAACGTCCATCCGATCACCGACGCCAGGTGGTAGTCGCCGACGGACAGAGCGTCCGCATCTCCCAGCGCCCGTTGCATCACCTCGGCCGCGGTCCACACGCCGATTCCGGGAACGTGGCGCAACCGGCGCTCGGCATCCTCCCTCGTCATGGACACGATCGGTTCGAGCTTGTCGGCCAGGGCGGCGCTCCGCACGATCGTCTTGGAGCGCTTCGGATCCACGTTCGCCCGGTGGAACTCCCAGGACGGCACCCGCCGCCAGACCTCGGCGGGCGGCGGTACCCGCATCCCCGCGGGCGCCGGTCCCGGTGCCGGCTCGCCGAACTTCGAGAGCAGGTAGCGCCATGCCGCGAAGGCGGCGACCCCGTGCACCTTCTGCTCCAGAACGGCTGGGACCAGCGCTTCCATGACCTGCCCGGTGCGGCCGATGCGCAGATGGGGAAATCGACGATGCGCCTCAGCGAGGATGCGGTGCTCGGGCGCGAATCCGTCGGCGTCGTCCTCCATGCCCACGAGCCCTGGAAGAGAGTCGAGGAACTCCGCTGAGCCGGCGCCCCAGACCTCGCAGGTCACCTCGAACCGGTCCACCTGGCGCAGGCGATACGTCACCGGCCCCGTGCGAAACCGTGAGGTGCGCCAGATGGATCCGTCGGCCTCCACCCGATGGGCGGGATCGCCCGCTCCGCGGCGGTGTGGCGACAACGAATACCGCAGGGCAAGTGGGCGATCCGAGGTGAGCGTGATCTCCACCGCGCCACCGCGGGAAGTGTGTCCGGGGTCGAGCACGGGAAACGAGCTAGCCGACACGGACGAGGGTGCGACCGATGGTGGCCCCGTCGCGCAGGGAGTCGAGCACTCCCGCCACCTCGTCGAGAGTCACCTCGGTGGTGACCTCGGCGAGCCGACTCGGGCGCAGGGAACCGGCCAGGTCGTTCCACAGGGTGCGTCGGGCCTCGATGGGCAACTGCACCGAGTCGATGCCCAGCAGGGCCACTCCCCGGAGAATGAAGGGCAACACCGTGGTCGAGAGCCCGGCTCCCCCGGTGAGCCCGCTGGCGGCGACCGCGCCGCCGTACCTCGTGGTGCTGAGTACGTGTGCGAGGGTCTTGCCGCCGACACAGTCGACCGCGGCGGCCCACTGCGCCTTCCCGAGGGGACGCGGCGCCGCGTCGGGGTCCTCGGGGAGGCGGCCGATGATCGAGGACGCGCCGAGTGTGGTCAGCAGGTCGTGTGCCGACTCCTTGCCGGTGGAGGCGACCACCTCGAACCCGGCCTGCGACAACAGGTCCACGCTGAGACTGCCGACCCCGCCGCTCGCTCCGGTGACCAGTACCGGACCGTCGGACGGGGTGAGGCCACGCGCCAGCAGGGCCTGCACGCTGAGTGCGGCGGTGAAGCCCGCGGTGCCGATGGTGGCGGCGTCGGCCGTCGACAGTCCGTCCGCGAGCGGCACGACCCACTCGGCCGGAGTACGCGCGTACTCGGCGTAGCCGCCGTGACGTCCGGTGCCGATCTCGTAGCCGTGTGCCACGACGCGGTCACCGACCGACACCCCGTCGGACGTCGAGGAGACCACCACACCGGCGAGGTCGATGCCGGGGACGATGGGGTACTCCCGCACCACTCCGCCCTTCGGGGTGACGGCCAGGGCGTCCTTGTAGTTGGCGCCCGAGTACTCGACGCGGACGACCACCTCGCCCTCCGGCAGGAACGACAGGTCGACCGTCTCGGACGTCAGATCCACACCGTCGTCGGTCTGCCGGGCGACCAGGGCGCGGAAGTTCTCCGGGATCTCGGTGGCGGATCGATCGTCGGTCGGCGAGGTCACGTGGCGTCTCCCTGTGTCGGTCCAGATCGCGGTCTGGGCTGATGGTTCACGTTCGAGAGTAGGCCGAGCCGTGGACAGGGTGTGCGCTCGGCGCGGGACCGCGGAATTGTCGGTCCTCGGCCGTACTGTCTCGAGGGTGATCATCGTGAGTACCGACGGTTCGTGCCTGAAGAACCCCGGCGGGGCCATCGGCTGGGCCTGGGTCGACCACACCGGCCCGTCCGCCTCCGGCGGAGAAGCGTCCGGCACGAATCAGATCGCCGAGCTCAGGGCGTTGTACGAGGCCGTGGCCGCGCATCCGGGTCCGGAGCCGATGCTCATCGAGTCGGACAGTCAGTACGCCATCAAGTGTGCGTCGGAGTGGCTCGCCGGATGGAAGCGCAAGGGCTGGCGCACGTCCACGGGTGGGCCGGTGCGCAATCTGGAACTGGTCCGCGCGATCGACCGTGCCATCACCGAGCGCGAGGGTCCGGTGCGGTTCCGCTGGGTCCGCGGACACGTGGGCAACCAGTTCAACGAGATGGCGGACGAGCTGGCAGGAATCGCTGCGCGGGCGATCCGAGACGGTTCGCTGACGCCGTGCGAGCCGGTCGGCGCACAGGAACCCGTCACGCTCTTCTAGAGCAGAGGCTCATTCCTGGCGAGCGGTCTGCTTGTCGTCCTTGTCGCCGGCGGTCACGTCGCGCGGACTCGGGGCGGGCAGATCCTTGCCCTCGTCCACGGCGGCCTCACTCCGATCGAGGGTCGGCGCCGGCTCGGCCTCGGCATGGTTGTCGAACTCGCGCACGGCCTCGTCGCGCTCGTCCGGACTCTGTGCCGTGTCCGCACCCGTGCCCTTGGACTCCTCGCGCGGGTCGATGGATGCGGTGTCGACGGGCTCGTTCACGGAATCACTCATGAGCACCGGTGTGCCCGATCGACCGCGCGGTCAACCCTTCCGCACCTGTCACGGCGTCGGAGCGGGCGTCAGGGTCACCGAGAACTGGTTCTCCAGATTGTCGGTGAACTGCTGCTGGCACTGCTCGACCCGTGTCGCGTCGCCACCGGCGTCGCTGAGGCAGGTCGCGAGGTCGCCGACTCCCACCTCGTTGAACACCCATACGGTCAGGGCGATGAACACCGCGCCACCGATGATGCCGAGGACACCCAGCACCAGCCCCGTCGTGGCGACGCCGCCGTTCGTGGCTTCGCGGCGCTTGACTCGGCCGCGGCCGAGCACGCCGAGCACCACGGCGATGATGCCCAGGAAGATGCCGAATCCGAAGGTCCAGAAGGCCAGGATCGACAGGATGCCGAGAATCAGCGCCGCGATTCCCACGCCGTTCTTCGGGCTGACGGGGGGCTGGCCGTAGCCGCCGTCGTAGCCGCCGGGTGGTGGGTACTGCCCGCCCGAACCGGGCTGCTGACCGTACTGAGGCTGCTGACCGTACTGAGGCTGCTGGCCGTACGGCGGTTGCCCGCCGTACTCGGGCTGCTGGCCGTACTCGGGCGTGGGACCGCTCACTGGTCTCTCCTGACGGGCGACTCGGCTGGTGTCTCGCACTGTAGCGCCGGACGGCACCTTCGGCGTGAGTGCGTGATCGCACCGTTACCGCAGGTGTCCGGTGGGGTATCTCAGCAGGATGAGTACGTGGACCGTCAGCGACGGCACAGTCCTGCACTACACCGACCAGGGAACGGGACGGCCGCTCGTGATGCTGCACGGGTGGGGATTCAGCGGCCGCTTCTTCGACGGCAGTGTCGATCGGCTCGCCGAGTACGCCCGCGTGATCACCGTCGATCTGCGCGCTCACGGTGACTCGGAGGATCCGGGCCACGGCTACCGGGTGTCGAGGTTGGCCAAGGACCTCCGCGATCTGCTCGTGGGGTTGGAGCTGACGGACGTCACCGTTCTGGGGTGGTCGCTGGGCTGTCCGGTGATCTGGAGTTACCAGGAGCTGTTCGGCACCGACCTGTTGGCGCAGGCGATCTACGTCGCGCAGACTCCGCGGCAGTACCGGACGCCCGAGTGGACCCTGGCGCACACCAGCATCTTCGACGACGCGTCGCTGGCCGCGGTGCAGGGCCGTGTGACGTACGACCGCGAGAACTTCGACCGCGAACAGCTCGACGAGATCACCGCCACCGACCTCCCCGCAGAGCGTGTCGAGGTCCTCCTCGCGGAGATGACGAAGATCTCCTCGGAGGCGCGCAACGCGGTGATGGCGGACCACACCCATCACGACTGGCGTGATCTGCTGCCGGCACTCGATCTGCCGTCGCTGGTCATGGTGGGCAAGCACGACAAGGCGTTTCCGTGGGAAGCGGCACAGTACGTGGGTGACACGATTCCCGGCGCGCGCACCGTCGTGTTCGAGAACAGCAGTCACGCACTGTTTCTCGACGAGCCGCGGAAGTTCGAGGACGAGGTGCTCGGCTTCCTCGCCGAGCACTCGTGACCTCGGTGGTTTGCGGACAGCGGTTCGCGGACACCCGGCAGGCATGAGTCAAGACCTGTACACCGCCACTGTCACCGCCACCGACGGATCGATCTCCTCGAGCGACGACGTGCTCTCCCTCGATGTCCACGAGCCCTCCGACCTCGGGGGTCCGGGTGGGGCGACCAACCCCGAACAGTTGATGGCCGCTGCGCTGAGCTCTTGCCTGCTCGAGTCGCTGCGCATCGCAGTCGGTACCGCGGGTGGATCCCTCGAGGGTGCATCGGTGGAGGGACAGGTGACGCTGTCCTCCGCGGACGGCGCGGGCTACGACGCGGCCTACCGCCTCGGCGTGACACTGCCGGGCGTCGACAACCCGGGCGACGTGCTCGAGCAGGCACGGTCGATCTGCCCGTTCCTCAAGACCGTCACCGGCGTGGACGTGACGCTCAGCGAGTGAGCGCCGCCGGCTGACCGTTCCCGCGGGTGGTTCTGCCTCGCCGTAGTGGTTGCAGCCGCTGCGGGAGCATGGAATGCCTGCGGGAACCACTCTCGGGCCCGCCATGTCCGCCTCCAGCGAACGTCCTCATCTGCGGGAACACCGGGGCCCACCGCCAAGTTGAGCTGATCACGCTGAACTTTGGAGGACCCCATGAGCGAATCGACTCGCTTGCCCGTTCTGTTCCTGACCGACCCCGTCGTCCTGCCCGGCATGGTCGTGCCGGTCGAACTGGACGACGCTGCCCGCGCTGCGGTCGACGCCGCGCGGACCAGCGCCGACGGCACTCTGCTGATTGCCCCACGACTGGACGACCGCTACCCCGCCTACGGTGTCGTGGCGACGATCGTGCAGGTCGGCCGTCTCGCGACCGGTGAGCCGGCTGCGGTGCTGAAGGCGGAGAAGCGTGCGCACATCGGGTCCGGCGTGAGCGGCCCCGGCGCCGCTCTGTGGGTGGAGGCCGAGCCGGTGTCCGAGCCGGAGCCGACGGACGCCGTACGGACTCTCGCCGCGGAGTACAAGAAGCTCGTTCTGGCCATGTTGCAGCGCCGCGAGGCATGGCAGGTCATCGACTCGGTGAACAAGCTGTCGGACCCGTCCGCGCTGGCCGACACCGCCGGCTACGCGTCGTGGCTCACCGATGTCCAGAAGCGGCAGTTGCTCGAGACCCCGGACGTGGCAGCACGATTGACGGTGCTGACCGAGTGGACCACCGACCACCTCGCCGAGGTAGAGGTGACGGACAAGATCGCCGGCGACGTCCGCGACGGCATGGAGAAGACTCAGAAGGAATTCCTGCTGCGCCAGCAACTCGCCGCCATCCGCAAGGAGCTGGGCGAGGGCGAGCCCGACGGTGCCGACGACTACCGCGGACGCGTCGAGTCCGCAGACCTGCCCGACTCGGTTCGTGAGGCGGCGCTGCGCGAGGTGGGCCGGCTGGAGCGCTCGAGCGATCAGAGTCCCGAGAGTGGTTGGATCCGAACGTGGTTGGACACGGTCCTGGAATTGCCGTGGACGGTGACGACCGACGACAGCACGGACATCGTGGCAGCGCGCGCCGTTCTCGATGCCGACCACCACGGACTCGACGACGTGAAGGACCGCATCACCGAGTACCTGGCCGTCCGGTCGAGGCGCGCTTCTCGCGGTCTGACGGTGGTGGGCGGACGCGGATCCGGTGCCGTCATGGTGCTGGCCGGTCCTCCCGGCGTGGGCAAGACCTCGCTGGGCGAGTCGGTGGCGAAGGCGTTGGGCCGCAAGTTCGTTCGCGTCGCCCTCGGTGGCGTGCGCGACGAGGCCGAGATTCGCGGACACCGGCGTACGTACGTCGGAGCCCTGCCGGGCCGGATCGTGCGTGCGATCGCCGAGGCAGGCTCGATGAATCCCGTCGTCCTGCTGGACGAGATCGACAAGATCGGGTCGGACTTCCGCGGTGACCCCGCGGCGGCGCTGCTCGAGGTGCTCGATCCGGCTCAGAACCACACGTTCCGGGACCATTACCTGGACCTCGATCTCGACCTGTCGGACGTGGTCTTCCTGGCGACCGCCAACGTGATCGACCAGATTCCGACAGCGCTGCTGGACCGTATGGAACTGGTGACCATCGACGGTTACACCGTGGACGACAAGGTCGTCATCGCACGGAACCACCTGCTTCCGCGGCAGGTCGACCGCGCTGCACTGACCGATGCCGAGGTGACCGTCACGGACGCTGCACTCCGCACGATCGCCGCCGACTACACCCGTGAGCCCGGTGTCCGTCAGTTCGAGCGACTGCTGGCGAAGGCGTTGCGCAAGGTGGCGACCGTGCTGGCGCAAGACGAGCGGCCCATCACCGTGGACGAGCCCGATCTGGTCACCTACCTCGGACGGCCCCGCTTCACCCCCGAGGCACACCAACGCACCGAGGTCCCCGGTGTCGCGACGGGCCTGGCCGTGACCGGTCTGGGCGGCGACGTCCTGTTCATCGAGGCGAGCTCGACGGGTGACACCGCCGGCCTCACCCTCACCGGTCAGCTCGGCGATGTCATGAAGGAGTCGGCGCAGATCGCGCTCTCCTACGTGCGGTCGCACGCGGCGGAACTCGGGGTGGACCCCACGGCGCTGGACAAGGCGATCCACATCCACGTGCCGGCCGGCGCCGTACCGAAGGACGGCCCGTCCGCGGGCGTCACGATGGTCACCGCGCTGGTGTCGATGGCGACGGGCCGTCCCGTGCGGTCCGACGTCGGCATGACGGGCGAGGTCTCCCTGAACGGTCGGGTACTCCCGATCGGTGGGGTGAAGCAGAAATTGCTCGCCGCTCAGCGCGCCGGACTCACCACCGTGTTCGTTCCCGCGCGGAACGAGCCCGATCTCGACGACGTGCCGGCCGAGGTACGGGCTGCCGTCGACGTCCGGCCCATGTCGGACGTCGCCGATATCGTCGCCCAAGCCCTCGAACCTGCGCGGGAGCAGGTCGCCGCGGCCTGACCACGGAATGAGCGGGGCAGCGCGGGGGTTGCCCTCAGTGCAGGTGAACGGGCCGCGCCGTGGGTGTGCAGAGATCGTGACGAGTAACAGGAGGTTCCACATGAGTATGGAAATGACCGCGTGGAACCAGATGTACCGATCGATGCACACCAACGGCGACGATCACCGACCGTTCTCCCGGGTGACCGTGCGGCGGATCATGGTGTTCGCGCGACCCCTGCGCTCCCTGCTCGTCGGGTTCCTGATCCTCAGCGTCGTCGCGGCGGTCCTGGCCGTCGCGACGCCCGTGCTGGCCGGCCGTGTCGTGGACGCGATCGTGCAGGGCAGCGCGTACGGGACGGTCCTCGTACTGGCCGTCATCATCGCGGTCGTGGCGTTGCTCGATGCCGGTACGGGGCTGGTGAACCGGTGGCTCTCGGCGCGAATCGGCGAGAACCTCATCCTCGACCTCCGTACTCGCGTGTTCGACCACGTGCAGAAGATGCCCATCGCCTTCTTCACACGCACGCGCACCGGTGCCCTGGTCTCGCGGCTGAACAACGACGTCATCGGGGCGCAGCGCGCCTTCAGCGGCACGCTGTCGGGTGTCGTCAGCAACCTCGTGACGTTGCTGCTCACCCTCGTCGTCATGCTCGGGATCTCCTGGCAGATCACCCTGCTGGCACTGTTGCTGTTGCCTATCTTCGTGCTCCCGGCCCGCAGGATGGGCACTCGGCTCGCCCGCCTGCAGCGTGAGGCCGCCGCGCACAACGCGGCCATGTCGACGCAGATGACGGAGCGTTTCTCCGCTCCCGGCGCGACACTGATCAAGCTGTTCGGACGCCCGGACCACGAGTCGGCCGAGTTCGCGCTGCGGGCGGGCCGCGTCCGCGACATCGGCGTGCGGTCGGCCATGGTCCAGACCGTCTTCGTGACGGCGCTGACCCTCGTGTCCGCGCTGGCACTCGCGCTCGTCTACGGCCTCGGTGGCTTCTACGCGCTGCGGGGGCAGCTCGACGCAGGGTCGGTCGTGACTCTCGCGCTGCTTCTGACCAGGCTGTACGCGCCGCTCACCGCACTGGCGAGCGCCCGCGTCGACATCATGAGCGCCGTGGTGAGCTTCGAGCGGGTCTTCGAGATCCTCGATCTCGATCCGCTCATCACCGACAAACCCGATGCCCGGGCGGTTCCGGAGGGCCCGGTCACCGTCGAGTTCGACGACGTCCGCTTCGCCTATCCGTCGGCCGACAAGGTGTCACTGGCGTCTCTGGAGGACGTGTCCGTCCTGGATGCTCGCGGCGGCGAGGAGGTGCTCCACGGGGTGTCCTTCCGCGCCGAGCCCGGACACATGGTGGCCCTGGTCGGCTCGTCCGGTGCAGGAAAGTCGACCATCGCGCAGCTCGTCTCGCGGCTGTACGACGTGGATTCCGGTGCCGTGCGCATCGGTGACGTCGACGTGCGGGATCTGACGGCCGAATCGATCCGTCGCACCGTCGGCATGGTCACGCAGGACGGCCACCTGTTCCACGAGACGTTGCGGTCCAATCTCACCCTGGCGCACCCGGATGCGACGGAGGAGGAGATCTGGTCCGCGCTGCGGCGTGCGCGTCTCGAGGAGTTGGTGCTGTCGCTGCCGGACGGCCTGGACACCGTGGTCGGCGAGCGCGGCTATCGCTTCTCCGGTGGTGAGCGTCAACGCGTCACCATCGCCCGCCTGCTGCTGGCGCGTCCCACCGTCGTCGTGTTGGACGAGGCCACCGCGTCACTGGACTCCACGTCCGAGGCCGCGGTGCAGGAGGCACTCGCCGAGGCACTGGAGGGACGGACGTCCATCGTCATCGCGCACCGGCTCTCCACCATCCGGGCGGCCGATCTCATCCTGGTCATCGAGAACGGCCGCGTCGTCGAGCGCGGTACGCACACCGAACTGCTGGCGAACTCGGGTCGTTACTCCGAGCTCTACCGCACGCAGTTCGACGAACCGGTCCGCGCCTGACCCTCCGCGATCAGCAGGTGCTGGGTGCAGGCAGGCCGGCGAAGCGATCGTTCAGCCACTGCAGTGCGGACGGCAGCCCGAGCAACGCGCCACTGAGGTGGTCGGGTGTCGGGGTGAGCAGCGTCTGCACTCGAGCGCCGGCGCTGCAGTACCGGGCGGTGGTGCTGTCGATGGCGTCGACGGGGATGAGCCCGTCGGTCGGGCTGTGCCACTCGAAGATCGGTGCGCGCGGAACGCCGGGGTAGAGCTCGACACTGTTCTCTTCCACGACGGCACGGCCCTGCGGATCCGCGAACACCGACTTGTTCGCGGTGATCTCCGCGGCGCTGTGGTTGGCGCCCACGGCCAGGATGTCGTTGGTGCAGGAGTCGGCGATCTGATTCATCATCGACGTGCCCTGGGGAGTCAGGTTCTGCGACACGGGCATCCGGTCCGGGTACTCGCGACCGAGACCGATCGCCGCGGCCAGTGCCAGCCCGAACACGGGGTGCGGTGTGTTCTCGCCGAGCATGTAGGCCATCTTCAACAGGTTCATCGGAACGCCACCCTGGGCGCTGCCCACGATGTTCAACTCGGGTGCGTACGAGGGTGCCAACGCGGCTGCCCAGGCGGTGGCCATGCCGCCGCCGGAGTAGCCGCCCATGCCGACGGGGCTGTTGCGCAGCTGCAGCGGATCGAAGTTCTTGGCAGCGCGGATACCGTCCAGCGTGATCTGACCGCCCAGCTTGGCGGCGCCGTAGGCACTGTTGGGGCCGAGGTGGTCCGGCATCGAGACCGACCAGCCGCGGGTGAACACCGCGTTCAAGGCGGCGGCGTCGCGGATGACGACGTTCGGGTCGGTCGACCACAACGCCTGCGAGGGCGCGCACTTCAGGCCGAGAGCATTGACGATCTGCTGGTAGGAGAGCAGCGGGCCGTCGGGCGCCTTCCCCAGTGGGACGAAGACGGTGGTGACACCGACGATGGGGTTGCCCTCGCTGCCGGTGCTGCGGAACGCCAGTTGCCACGTCGACACGCCGATGAAGTTGGGCGGGTTGGGCATCGGACGGCTGGCGAGGACCGTGCCCGGTGCGAGCCCGGAGATGTCGCCCGGCGCGGAGTAGAACGGGTCGGCATTGGGGGTCGGGTACTGGGCGTCTGCGGCTGCGGTCCCCGGAAGGGCGGCAGCGACGACGGCTGCGGTGACCGCGGCGAGCACGAGGCGACGAATGGATCTCACTGGAACACTCCTACGAACCGACTGTGCGGTTATCGAACGACAGCCACATTGAACACTGCCCGAGCGCTCGGTTCCACTCGGGAAACGGCGCCCCGGCCCCGTGATCGAACCGTAAGCAAGCGACATGACGGCGACAACCGTTCTCGATGGTTCTTGTGTAAGGTCCAAACTTTGCCCACTCGAGTGGGAGCGCTCAGTCCTCGCGGTGAACGTCCTCGACGGTCTTGTCCTCACGCAGGCCCCGCCAGCTCGGATGGCGCAACGAGCCGCCGTCCGTCCACTCGAAGAACCGCACCTCGCCAACGACGGTGGGGGCCACCCACGTCGCATCGCGGCGGTCGGCGGTGGGGAGAGGTTCGTCGAACGGTGACTCGTCGACGACGGCCGGACGCAAAAGCGTCAACAGGTCCGCACGCTGTCGCTCGGTGAATCCGGTGCCGACGCGCCCGACGTAGTGCAGTCCGTTCTTCGACGGGATGCCGAGCAGGAGCGACCCGATGCTCCCGGTGCGGGAACCCTTGCCGGCGCGCCATCCGCCGATGACCACCTCCTGCGTCCGCCAGTTCTTCACCTTGATCCACGAGGTGCTGCGTCGGCCCACCTCGTAGGTCGAGTCCCGCCGCTTCGCGACGATGCCCTCCCACCCGCGGCGTTCGCTCTCGGACAGTGCTCCCGCCGCTGTGCCGGGCAGGAGCGGCGAGACGGTCGCCGTCTCGAGGCCGGTCAGGAGCAGCTCGAGGATCTTGCGCCGGTCGGTGAACTTCTTGCCCGTCAGATCCGTGCCGTCGAGGTGGAGGATGTCGAAGCAGATGAACTGCACGTCGTCGGGATGCGCGTCCTGCAGTGCCTGGAAGCTGGTGACTCCGTCCGCGCGGTAGACCACGGCCTCACCGTCCAGTACGACCGCATGGTCGGACAGATCCGCGGCGAGCGCCGTGATCCCCGCGTAGCGGCGCGTGAGGTCCTGTCCGGTCCGACTCTCGAGTACGACGTCCCCGTGGTCGAGGGTCGCGACGATGCGGACGCCGTCCCACTTCCCCTCGAACGACCACTCGTCGGCTTCGAGTCCGGACAGCGTTCCGGCGGACGCCAGCATCGGCCGCAGGTGCTGGGGCAGTTCCGTGCGTGTCGGCTGGGGGCGCGATGTCATCCGGTGCACGAGCCACTGGTCCCGGTCGGTCCGGATCAGTGCGTACCGGCCCGCGACGCGCTCACCCGCGAGCTCGACGATGACCTCGTCGTCCCGCCACTTCTCGGTGGTGAAGGTGCCGTGATCCCAGACGCTCACCTCGCCGCCGCCGTACTCGCCCTGCGGGATGGTCCCCTCGAAGGATGCGTAGTCCATCGGATGGTCCTCGGTGTGCACGGCGAGATGGTTCTTCTTCTCGTCCGTCGGCAGATTCTTCGGGACCGCCCACGAGACCAGCACGCCGTCGCGCTCGAGTCGGAAGTCGTAGTGGAGTCGACGTGCGTGGTGTTCCTGGATGACGAAGATCGGGTCCGCGGATTCCCGAGTCGTCGATGTCGTCGGGACGGGTTCCGGTGTGCGCGAGGCAGTCCGCTTGCCGCGGTACGGACCGAGGCTGTCGGTGATCGTCGACGCCTCCGGCTCCGGATCGAGGCCGGCGAGCAGATCGCCGTCCCGGTGGAAGCGAGCGAGCACCTCCTCGAAGCTCAGTTGGGCGAGACCGCCGCCGGAGAGCTCGTCCCACGTCCGCGGAGCCGCGACGGTCGGGCGGTCGCGTCCGCGCAGCGAGTACGGCGCGATGGTGGTCTTCTTGCCGTTGTTCTGACTCCAGTCCAGGAAGATCTTCCCGGGCCGCAGAGCCTTCGACATCGATGCGGTGACCAGATCGGGCATCTTCTCCTCGAGAAGCGTCGCAACGCGTTTCGCGACGGTCGAGGCACCGGACGACGAGACCGGCTTCTCCAGCGGGACGTACAGGTGTATGCCTTTGCTACCACTGGTGAGGGGGTGGGCGGTGAGCCCGATGTCGGTGATCATCGCCCGTACCTCACAGGCCACGGTCGCGCAGGTGTCGAGGTCGACGCCCTCGCCCGGATCGAGATCGAAGACGATGCGGGTGGCTTTGCCTTGCTCGTCGCCGTCGAAAGTCCATTGCGGCACATGGGCTTCCAGCGCAGCCTGCTGTCCCAGCCACGCGAGATCGGCGGCGGTGTGGAAGACGGGGTAGACCACGACGCGGTCCGAGTGGTGCAGACGTCGTCGATCGAGCCAGTCCGGGGCCGACGCGGCGAGGTTCTTCTCGAAGAACGAGCCTGCCTGGACCCCGTTCGGCCATCGCTTCCGCGTGACCGGGCGTCCGAGAAGGTGGGGGAGCATCGCGGGCGCGATGTCGACGTAGTAGTCGATCACCTCGCCCTTGGTGGTGCCCGTCTCCGGCCACAGCACCTTGTCGACGTTGGTCAGGGCGATCTGTCGCCCCGCGACCTCCAGCGATGCCATGGGTTCAGGATAGATTGCGTGCTTCGCGAGCTGGGTATGTTCGAGGGCGGTGCCACGCTCGGTGGCAGGACCCGCGCGCGGGACCGACGAGGCAGGAAGCGAGGGCCGCGTGGCCGGAGTGAACGTGACGGTGGCTTCGACGATGACACCGGACGAGGCGTGGGCCAGGGCGTCCGATCTGTCCAGCTTCCAGGAGTGGATGACCATCTTCGGTGGATGGCGCAGCCCCGTGCCGGACACGTTGAAGGAAGGCGTCACCATCGACTCGCTGATCAAGGTCAAGGGTTTCCGCAACGTGATCACCTGGACGATCACCGAGTACGACAAGCCCTACGAGATCGCGCTGCTCGGCAAAGGCAAGGGCGGCATCAAGATCGATCTGAAGATGTCCGTCGCGCCGAAGGGCGCCGGGTCGGAGTTCACCCTCGACGCGAACTTTCGCGGCGGGTTGCTGTCCGGCCCGATCGGCGGGGTCGTCGCGAAGGTGCTGGAGTCGGACGTGCGCACGAGTGTGACCAACCTGGCGAAGCTGGGGTAGTTCGTGGAACCTGCTCCGGTGCTGTCACTTCTCGTCGGGGTGGTTCTCCTCGGGTCCCTGTCGCTCGTGATGCGGACGCCGGGCACGAACGTGGACGTGAATTCGGCCGTGGGATTGCGCACGAAGGCGACGACGGCGTCCCGCGATGCCTGGCGAGCCGGTCATCGAGCTGCCGCGGCGCACTTTCTCGCCGTCGGTGTCATCGCTGTCGTGGTCGTCGTTCTGACGAGCACGCTCTGGCTGATCGCGTCGATCACCGAGGCCGACATCGGGCCAGCGGTGGTTTCGGTTCCCGCCGCAGGTCTCGCGGTGCAAGCTGTGATCCTGGTGGCCGCCACCGTGCGTGCGGATCGGGTGGCCAAACGTCACGCGTGATTCCGTACCCACTGCGAGGAGGCTCGTTCGTGTGGCCGCAGCGTGGACGAATCAGCCCTTCCCCGCCCTACCGGTGTCCGTCCGGCGCAGCCACCACAGCGCCGCGATCGGCAGGATCACCGGGATGAACAGGTAGCCCGATCCGAAGTGCGACCACACCGTGGGCTCCGGGAACTCCTGCGGCACGGCGTAACTGGCGATCGAGACGGCGAGCACACCGACTATCTCGACGACGCAGGAGATGGTCGCGATGCGGCGCGACACCACGGAGGCTCGTGCGAGACACACGGTGCCGACGATGTAGACCAGGGCGGCGAACGCGGACAGCAGGTACGCGACCGGTGCGTCGTCGAACCGGGCCCCGATCTGCACCGCCGAGCGCGACGCGGCGGCGACGGAGAACAGGGCGTAGAGGGCGATGAGGACGCGCCCGATGCCGGACCGGGTGGCCGTCTGCAGGTCCGTGCGTGCGGTGTCAGGCATGGCCGGCCCAGATCTGGTTCAGACGCAGCACCATCACCGCGAGGGTGAGGGTGACGACGATCAGGACGGCGGTGCCGCCGCGACTGCGGTCCCCGAGGGACCACCACACACCGATCGGCAGCAGCAGCGCGAGACCGATGAGGTACGCGCCGAAGGTGACGGTGTGCACATCGCGGTCGGTGGTGGCCAGGGCGACGAAACCGACCACGGCCTGCGCGAGCACGAGCAGCTCGATGCCGACGAGAAACCGGAAGAACACGCGGTCTCCGCGGTTCGCGAGGAGCAGCGCCTGATTGCGGATCAGCTTCACCAGTGCCCAGACCGCGGCGACGAGTGGCAGCACGTAGAGGGCGACCGTGATGGGTGTGAGCATGGTGAGCCCAGTTTATCCCCGTCCGATTCGTCCCTCGGCAGGTGAGGTTGCGGCCCCCGGACGGTCGGACGAGTCGTGTCCGAAGCGCGCGACGCAGTGCCAGAGCTGTTTGACGTGCTGATCGTCGTGCTCACCGGTGTTCGCGGCCTGACCGACGATGTACGCGGTGAGACGCCCGTCTCTCGCCACGGACCGTGCGAGGTCGACGATGTGTGGTCCGCGGTAGTCGGCGCAGTGATCGAACCGACTCGATGTCAGCTCGAACCCGTGGTGCCACCGCACCGGAACTGGTGCCCGGCGTGCGATCGCGTCCAGCTCGGTCCCGCGGAACGACGGGTCGAGAACGAGTGCCTCGACATCGGTGTCGAGTCGTAGCGGTCCGTGGACATGGGCCTCGATGTAGTCGTCGAGCACGTCGACGTCGTGGTGGGAGAGTGCCGTCTCGACGAGTGGCATGCGCTCACCGGTGCCGAAGGCTGTCGGCTCGTGGACGGAATCGGGGTAGCAGAAGGTCGTCCGGGGGAGCACGTCTCGGCGGAGCGCCAGGTGGGAGGAGCCGAAGCGCACCGATCCGCCCGCAGGCACCAGGCGGTGATTCAGCGAGCCGTAGATCGGGCGCTCCGATGCCGGGCCGTGGTCGTACGCCCCACCGAACATCCGGGACTCCCATGCGTGGCGACGACCGCCGGGCGCAGGATCGAACCCGCCGTTGCTCGTGCCGGTGACGAACTGCGATCGGTACAGGTTCTCCTCGATCAGCACCTCGAGCAACGGTCGGCCGGCCACGAGCCGATCGGGATGGAAGTGCACGGTCACTCTCATCGCCGGCGGCACGGGTGGGCCCGCCTCGACTCGCGACGCGACGTGCGCGAGTGCGAGGAGGCGTCGGGCACCCGAGGCGTCGACCACACTCCGACGGTAACGCGGCGGTGTGTCGCCGGGGTTACGCGAGTGAGCAGGACGAAACAGGGCGTTGTTCCGCGGGTGACCATCCGGACATCGAGCGGGCCTGTACTGGTGTCAGCGGGACGGACGTCTCCGCACCCGAGTACTCGCTCACTCATCTTCCGGAGGTTCCCGTGGCCGCGTTCGATCAGACCATCCTCGACAACATGTCCGCCTCACTCGCCGAGATCCCGCACCCGTCACTCCCCAAGGGCAGCAACATCTACGGCGGAACCAAGATCTTCCCGGACTACAAGGCGGAGGACGGCGAGTCGTACTTCACCCTCGTGCACGGCATCGCCCACGAGTCGTCGGTGAGCTTCGTCGCCGTGCTGCAGGCGACGCGCGCTCTGCGCAAGGGCTACGAGTCGGCGATGTACTTCTACGGTCCCGGTGCCATCAACTGCCTGGCGACCCGCGGCTTCCCCACCACCGGAGACTCCGGTTTCCCCGGCGAGCAGAACATCAACGACGCTCTCGCGACGTTCATCTCGGAGGGCGGCACCGTGTTCTGTTGCCGATTCGGGCTCGCGCTGCACGGCGGCCGCGAGGAAGACCTCATCGAGGGCGTCGTGCCCGCGCACCCGCTGGACGTGCAGGACGCGTTGATCCACTACGCCCGCAAGGGCGCGATCATCAACTCCACGTACATGGTCTGAGGTGAGACGGCGATGTCCGACGTTCGACTGAAGACCAGGAACCACCGGGTCGATCTGGCCCTGCTCGGCATCCGTGGGACCCCACCGGTGCGCCGCACCGCGGGTGCGGGACCGAGCGACGACGGCCACGTGAGCATCGACGGACTCGGTGCAGCGCTGCCCCGCAATCCGTCGAGCCCCTACGTCCTGGACGGCGATCGGGTGCTGTTCGACGGGGACGACATCGGACTGGACATCGCCGCCATCGCCCGGCCGGCCTTCTACGACCTCACCACCGACGACGGTGTGCCCTACGAGAAGCTCGCCAAGCTCCACGGCAAGGGGGTGCTGGCCACGACCGTGGTCCAGACCTGCATTCGCTACGACGAGTCGCAACGGTGTCGGTTCTGCTCCATCGAGGAGTCGTTGCGCAGCGGCGCCACCGTGGCGGTGAAGAAGCCCGCCGATCTCGCCGCCGTGGCCGAGGCGGCGGTGCGACTCGACGGCATCACCCAGATGGTCATGACGACCGGGACCTCGGCGGGCCGAGATCGCGGGGCGTTGCACCTGGCACGCTGCGTCCGCGCGGTGCGCGCCGTGCTCTCCGACCTGCCGATCCAGGTGCAGTGCGAACCGCCCGGTGATCTCGCGACCCTCACCGAGTTGTACGACGCCGGCGCACGGTCCATCGGTATCCACGTCGAGTCCCTGGACGAGGACGTGCGGCGCCGCTGGATGCCGGGCAAGGCGTCGGTCTCGCTCGACGAGTACCGCGCGGCATGGGCGGAGGCGGTGCGTGTCTTCGGACGCAACCAGGTGTCGACGTATTTGCTGGTCGGGCTCGGCGAGGACCCGGACGAGGTGGTTCGCGGCGCCACTGAGCTGATCGCGATGGGGGTCTATCCCTTCGTCGTCCCGTTCCGGCCACACCCGGGGACCCTCGCGGTGGACGTCGACGGGGCCGGGGCGCCGTCCGCCGAGCTGTTGACGGACGTGAGCACTCGGGTGGCCGCGGCACTGGTGGACGCGGAGATGCTGGGGACCGACCAGAAGGCCGGGTGCGCAGCGTGTGGTGCGTGCAGCGTCCTGCAGACGATGGGTGGCTGACATGAGCACCGAACTGTCGATCCTCACCGGGGCACCCACCGTCGGCGCTGCCCCGTTCCTCGTCCGGCCGGCCGAGTCGGCGGCCGATCTCGCCGCCTATCACCGTCTTCGACGCGAGTCGTTCGTCGTCGAGCAGGGCTTGTTCTCGGGTACCGACCGGGACGGCGTCGACGACGATCCGCGCGCGGTCGTCCTTCTCGCGACCGCCCCCGACGGCACCGTCCTCGGCGGGGTCCGGGTGGCTCCCTGCACGGACGTCGACCTGGGATGGTGGTCGGGCAGCCGCCTCGTCGTCGCGCGGGAGAAGCGTAGTCGCGCAGTGGGACCCGCTCTGATCCGAGCCGCCTGCGCTCATGTGGAGACGGCCGGGGTGGTGCGGTTCGACGCCACCGTGCAGTCTCGCCACGTCCCGATGTTCACGGCGCTCGGGTGGACCGCCACCGGCCCCACCGTGCTGGCCGGCGTCCCGCACGAGACGATGCGCTGGACCATCGACACGGTGGCACGTCTCGTCCGGTCGACCAAGGCCGTGCTCGCAGGTGTGCTGGCGCCCCTGGCCACTGCGCCACTGGGGTTGGGGGCGAGTGGTTTCCGAGGCGACGACGGAGTGCCGGTGCCCGGCTCCGACATCATCGCCGCGTGCGACGCCATCGTGCCGTCGATGGTCGAGCGCGACCCGGAGTGGGCAGGATGGTGTGCCGCCCTGGTGAATCTGAACGATCTGTCCGCCATGGGTGCGACCCCGGTGGGCATGCTGGACGCCGTCGGCGCTCCGACGACGTCGCTCCTCACCCGCGTGATCCGGGGCCTCGCCCGCGCCGGTGACGCGTGGGGGGTTCCCGTGCTCGGCGGCCACACCCAGGTGGGTGTGCCGGCGGCGCTGTCGGTCACGGCACTCGGACGGACGTCGTCGCCGGTGCGTGCGGGCGGCGGTGAGGTCGGTGACGAGCTGAGTCTCACCGCCGACCTCGGGGGCGGCTGGCGACCCGGTTACCACGGCCTGCAGTGGGACTCGACCTCCGCACGCTCCGGGTCGGACCTCCGCGAGATGGGCTCGTTCGTGGCCCGGGCAGCTCCTCGTGCGGCGAAGGACGTCAGCATGGCGGGGCTCGCGGGCACCGTCGGCATGCTGGCCGAGGCATCAGGTACGGGCGCCGAGATCGACGTCGCCCGCATACCCCGACCCGGCGGTGCCGACCTCGGCCGATGGATCACGTGCTTCCCCGGGTTCGCGATGATCACCGCGGACCGCCCCGGACGTCGGCTCCCGCCGGCCGGTCCGGCGACATCGGCCGCCTGCGGCCGCCTCACCTCGGAGCCGGGAGTCACCTTGCGGTGGCCCGACGGCGCCACCACCTCGGCGGTCTCCGCCGCAGTCACAGGATTGGGACCAGCATGAACGACGTAACTCTCTCGGTGGCGTCCGAGCGCTTCGGCCGCGACATGGACGAGTCGTACGCCACCATCGAGCGCACCATCGCGGAAGCACGGCGACGCGGCAGCGCGCTGCTGGTCCTGCCGGAGGCGTGCCTCGGGGGCTACCTCCCGAGTCTGGGAGGCGGAGACGAGTCGGAGGAGAAGCGCCGCACCCGGCTGCAGAACCTGCCGCCGGCCCTCGAGCTGGACGGTCCGGAGATCGCGCGAGTGTCGGCGATGGCCGGGGACATGGTGGTGACCTTCGGGTTCTGTGAGGCGGACGGTCTCACGCGGTACAACGCCGCGGTGACGGTGCACGGTGACGGGGTGCTGGGCTCGTACCGCAAGGTGCACCAGCCGCTGGGCGAGAACCTCTGCTACTCGGCGGGTTCCGAGTACCGCGCCTTCGATACCCCGGTCGGCCGGATGGGCATGCAGATCTGTTACGACAAAGCGTTCCCCGAGGCGGCGCGGGAGATCGCACTCGACGGCGCCGAGATCATCACCTCGCTGTCGGCATGGCCGACCTCGCGAACGGGTCGTGCTCCGAACATGGCCGACGATCGATGGAAGCTGCGCTTCGACATCTACGACCAGGCGCGAGCACTGGAGAACCAGGTCGTGTGGATCGCGTCCAATCAGGCGGGGTCCTTCGGGTCGCTGGACTTCGTGTGCAGCGCCAAGATCGTCGGTCCGGGAGGGGAGATCCTCGCCGGCACGGGCGTCGAACCCGGCCTGGCGACAGCGACTCTCAATGTGCAGAAGGCGATCGCGGCGGCTCGCGGAGGTGGCATGTACAACCTTCGGGACCGCCGTCCGTCCGTGTACGGGACCCTCGTCGACGGCGACAGCATGTCTCGGGTGGACCGGGTGATGAGCCGTGCCTGAGATGACCTTCACCGTCCAGTGGCCCAACGGGTGCCGCCAACAGTGCTACTCACCGTCACTCGTCGTCCGTGACCATCTCACGGTCGGGACGCGCTACGAGATCGCCGACTTCGTGCAGCGCAGTCGACTCGCGCTCACCGAGGCCAGTGACCGGGTGCGGGCCAAGTACGGCTTCGCGTGTACCTCGGCAGCGGCGACTCTGCGCGAGATCGAGACCACCGCAGCGGTGTTCGACCGCGGCACCGTGCACGTCCTCGACCTGGGAGGAGCGCGATGACCGAGCATCACACCGTGATCGTGATCGGCGCGGGCCAGGCGGGGCTGTCCATGAGCTGGCACCTGACCCGACGCGGTGTCGACCATGTCGTCCTCGAACGGGACACCATCGCCCACGAGTGGCTGGACGGGCGGTGGGACAACTTCACCCTGGTGACACCGAACTGGCAGTGCGTCCTGCCCGGGTACGCCTACGACGGCGACGATCCCGACGGATTCATGACCCGAGACCTGGTGTACGACTTCGTGCGTCGCTACGCCGACTCGTTCGGCGCTCCGGTCCGCGAACACGTCGCGGTGCTGTCGGTGCAGCAGGCACCCGGCGGCGGCCACGTCGTGTCGACCTCCGCCGGGTCGATGACCGCGGATCAGGTCGTGGTGGCCGTCGGTGGCTACCACGTCCCGTCGATTCCACGCCTCGCCGAGCGAGTGCCGGAGACGATCACGCAGATCCACTCGTCGGGGTACCGCAGCGCGGCGGCGCTTCCTCCGGGTGGGGTCCTGGTGGTCGGTACCGGGCAGTCCGGCGCGCAGATCGCCGAGGATCTGCACCTCGAGGGCAGGCAGGTGCACCTCGTCGCAGGGTCCGCGCCTCGTGTCGCCCGCTTCTACCGCGGACGGGACTGCGTCGCGTGGCTGCAGGACATGGGGGTGTACGACGTGTCGATCTCCGAACACGCCGGCGGACTCTCCAAGCGGGAGAGCACGAACCACTACGTGACCGGGCGGGACGGCGGACGCGACATCGACCTGCGTGCCTTCGCGCTGGACGGGATGCGGCTGTACGGGCGGTTGACCGACGTCGGTTCGGACGGTGTCCTGCGTTTCGCGCCGACTCTCGAGCAGTCACTCGACGCGGCGGACGCGGTGTCGGAGGGCATCAAGAACGACATCGACGCCTACATCGCCAGGGCGGGACTCGACGCTCCCGTCGAGGAGCGCTACACACCGGTCTGGCGGCCCGAGTCGGAACCCACCGAGCTCGATCTCGAGGCGGCGGGCGTCACGTCCATCGTGTGGGCCGTCGGCTTCCGCCGGGACTACCGCTGGCTGAAGGTCGGGGTGTTCGACGGTGAGGGCCACCCGGCTCACACCCGCGGTGTGACCGCGGCGGAGGGGCTGTACTTCCTGGGTCTGCCGTGGCAGAACACCTGGGGCTCGGGCCGATTCGCGGCGGTGGCACGGGATGCGGAATACCTCGCGGAGCAGATGTCCCCGGCGGTCGGCGCCCGCGTGCCCGCGGCGGTCTGACCGCGAGATGGCGCCGATCCGGGCGGCGGCGCTCGCGGGACACTTCGGCCGTGACGTCGAGCGGTCCGTCGAGAAGATCGTGGGCATCATCGAGCAGGGCCATCAGCGGGGCATCGACCTGTTGGTCCTGCCCGACGCCTGCCTCGGCGGTTACCTCGGTGATCTCGCGCGGCCCGATCTCGAGGAGCTGCCGCCGGCGCTCGACGAGGACGGGCCCGAGCTCGCGGTGATCGCTGCTGCGGCCGGTGCGATGACCGTGTGCGTGGGCTACACCGAGAGGGCGGCCCTGGTCCGTTACAACGCCGCCGTGTGCCTCACGGGCGACGGTGTGTTGGGTCGTCATCGAAAGGTGCACCAACCGGCGGGGGAGTCGTTGGCCTATGCGGCGGGAGATCGGTTCTCGGCGTTCGACACGCCGGTGGGCAGGATGGGCATGCTGATCGACTACGACAAGACATTCCCCGAGGCGGCGCGCACCTTGGCTCTGGACGGTGCGCGGATCATCGCGGCGCTGTCGGCGTGGCCGGCCAGCGTGACGGACAGGGCGTCGAAGTTGGCCAACGACAGACAGTCTCGCCTTTTCGACCTCTACGACGCCGCCCGGGCAGCCGAGAATCAGGTGGTGCTGCTGTCGTCCAATCACACGGGGGTGACGGGATCTCTGCGCTTCCTCGGGCAGGCGAAGATCGTCGGTCCCGGCGGCGAGGTCCTGTGCCGGACGCGAGACAAGGGTGGCCTGGCGTGCTGCGACATCGACGTGGACGCGGAGGTGGACCGGGCCCGTCGGGTGCTGCGTCACCTCGACGAACGACGACCGGACACCTACCACTCACAGGCATCGAAGGAGACCACGTGCGTGTCGCCCTCCTGACCTACTCGACGAAACCGCGAGGGGGAGTGGTCCACACCGTCGAACTGGCGGAAGCACTGGCGCGCGCGGGAGCGGACGTGACGGTGTGGTCCCTGGCGCGCGGCGGCGACGAGGGCTTCTACCGTGCGATCGATCCCGCGGTGACGGTTCGTCTCGTTCCGTTCCCGGCGCGCGATGACGAGTCGGTGGGCGATCGCATCCTGCGGTCGATAGCACTGATGCGCAGTGCATTCGACCCGGGTGACGCCGACGTCGTGCATGCCCAGGACTGCATCACCGCGAACGCCGTCGGACGCTGTGTCCGCACGATCCACCACCTCGAGGAGTTCACGACACCGGAACTCGCCGCCTGCCACGAGCGCGCGGTCGTCGAGCCCCTCGCCCGCATCTGTGTCTCGCGCGCCGTGGCCGACGAGGT
Organism: Rhodococcus sp. BP-332; assembly: GCF_019836065.1. Taxonomy (NCBI): domain Bacteria; kingdom Bacillati; phylum Actinomycetota; class Actinomycetes; order Mycobacteriales; family Nocardiaceae; genus Rhodococcus; species Rhodococcus sp. BP-332. The sequence goes on along the minus strand of NZ_JABUEC010000002.1, from coordinate 886,714 downwards.
GCGTGCGGGATGGGGGCTGTCGCCGACGGTCATCCCCAACGGGGTCGACCATGCTCGGTTCGCGGCGGCACGCGGCGACGAGTGGCGCACCCGTCTCGGCCGATACGTCCTCGCGGTCGGTGGCATCGAGCCGCGCAAGGGGAGCATCGACCTGCTCGAGGCCCACGCCGCGCTTCGAGAGCGGTGTCCGGACGTGGGTCTGGTGTTCGCCGGCGGTGAGACGTTGTTCGACTACCGGGGGTACCGGGCGGAGTTCGACACCCGACTCGCGGAACTGGCGGGCAGGCCGGAGGCCGGTCGGTCGACAGGCGACGAGGGGCCCGTACCGCGGGTGCTCGGCACCGTCGACCACGACGTGCTCCCGTCTCTCGTCGCGGGCGCGTCGGCATTCGCGTTCCTCTCCACCAAGGAAGGCTTCGGGCTGGCCGCGATGGAGGCTCTCGCCGCCTCGGTTCCCGTCGTGGTGCGGGACCTCCCCGTGTTCCGCGAGGTGTTCGGGGACGCGGTGCGCTACGGCGGCGACGCGGAGGGGACGGCTGCCGCACTCGAGGACGCTCTGACGTCGGACGACCGTGCCGCTGCCGGGCGCGCACTGGCTGCCCGCACGAGTTGGGACGACGCCGCGGCCGCTCATCTCGCGTTCTACGCAGGGCTCGCGCATCGCTGATCAGCGCAGGGGCGAGGTGCCCGCGTCGTCGGGTCCGTCGTCGGGGAGGTGTCCCGGCGACGTGGTGTCGACCGTCGCGTCGAAGAACAACTGGACGAACGACAACGGAGCCGCGCGTTGCTCGCTGTCCCGCTCGGGCTCGTCGGACATGGTGGCACTCCCTTCTCGACGTGGATCGCCGGACCGATCATCTCAGATTCTGAATAGTTGAACAACTGAGAGATATACCGGTGTCGAGGGGAAAATGATGTGATCCACTTCTCAGGGCGCGGAAACTATGTTAAGACATACAGACATGGTTCGAGCGTCGCTGGGCGGCTCGGACCCGCCACGCCGACGATGGGATGTCATGTCTTCGCAAGTCAGCACCACGGGAAGTGCACTACCGCCGGACGCACCCGGTCCCCACTCGCGTCGCCTCGGCGTCATCGCCGTGGTGGCGACCTTCGGTGGCCTGCTGTTCGGATACGACACGGGCGTCATCAACGGCGCGCTGGAGCCGCTGAAGGAGGACCTGTCGCTCACGGCCTTCACCGAGGGCTTCGTCGTCAGCATCCTCATCTTCGGGGCGGCCATCGGCGCACTGGTCGGGGGCCGACTGTCGGACAAGTACGGCCGTCGGCACAACATCCTGATGCTGGCCGGCATCTTCGTCCTCGGCACTCTGGGCTGCGTTCTCGCCCCGTCGTGGGAGGTGCTGGCGGTGTTCCGCTTCATCCTCGGCCTCGCGGTCGGCGGAGCGTCCGCGACCGTGCCGGTGTACCTCTCGGAGGTCTCACCGTTCGAGCGCCGCGGTTCCCTGGTGACGCGCAACGAGGTCATGATCGTCAGCGGCCAGTTCGCGGCCTTCGTGATCAACGCCCTCATCTTCAACATCTGGGGCGAGCACGACTCCGTCTGGCGCTACATGCTGCTGGTCGCCGTGTTGCCCGCGTTCGCACTGTTCTTCGGCATGCTGCGGATGCCCGAGAGTCCGCGCTGGCTCGTCTCGCAGGGCCGGGACGACGACGCCCTGGCGGTGCTGAAGCAGGTGCGGTCCCCCGAACGTGCGGAGGCCGAGATGGCCGAGGTGCACGCGCTGGCCGAGGAGGAGAAGCTCTCGCAGACCGGCGGCGCGGCCGACCTGTCGGTGCGGTGGATCCGACGGTTGATCTACATCGGTGTGGGACTCGGTGTTTTCCAACAGTTCACGGGCATCAACTCGGTGATGTACTACGGCACCCAGCTCCTCGGCGACGCCGGATTCTCGAGCAGCTCCGCCATCATCGCGAACACGCTCAACGGCCTCTTCAGCGTCCTCGGCATCACGGTCGGCCTGCTCATCATGAATCGGATCGATCGCCGAACGATGCTGATCGCGGGCTTCTCACTGACGACGCTCTTCCATCTCCTGGTCGGACTGTCCGCACTGCTGCTGCCGGACGGCACCGCCAAGGCATACTTCATCCTCGTCTTCGTCGTGCTCTTCGTCTTCTGCATGCAGGGCACGATCGGGCCGCTGGTCTGGTTGATGCTCGCAGAGATCTTCCCGCTCAAGATCCGCAGCTTCGCCATCGGTGTCTGCGTGTTCATGCTGTGGATCGCCAATGCTGCCGTCGCACTGGCCTTCCCGCCGGTGGTCGACGCGCTCGGCATCGCGCCGACGTTCTTCATCTTCGTCGGACTGGGCATACTGGCCCTGGTCTTCATCATCACGCAGGTGCCGGAGACCCGCGGTCAGAGCCTGGAGGAACTCGAGGCCCGGTTCCGCCGCGAGTACTCCTGACACGATCACCCCACTTCGAGAAGGACGGCGAGACATCATGGCAGTACTGGTGGCAGTGACCGACAGCGACGAGGGCCGACACGCACTGTCGGAGGCGGTGTCGGAGGCGCGCATGCTCGAGACCGACGTGATCGCGGTGAACCTGACCCTCGGCGCGCTCGACACGAGCGACGTGGGCGGTGACGTGGCGGTGCGAGTGATCGACCGGGCGGGGCGCGAGGACCGCGACCCGGTGATCGCGGTGATCGACGAGATCGAGGCGCACCCGGAGGTGACGCGACTCGTGATCGGGATCAAGAAGCGCAGTCGGGTGGGAAAGGCGTTGCTGGGCAGCGTCAGTCAGCGTCTGCTGATGACGTCACCGGTGCCGGTGCTCACCGTTCGACCCAGCTGAGCCGAACGGTGAGCGGTGGCGGAGGTCAGACGGTGCAGAGCGGGCGGATCTCGTTGCTGCCCTGAGTGGTCGGCGACGTCAACAGCAGGCAGGCGTTGTAGCCGCGGCTCTCGACGACGCTCCGGATCTGCTTCCACTGATCGGCACTCACCTGCGGCGACCTCGACAGGACGAAGCCGGACGTGCGGAACGGGTCGCCCACCAGCGCCCACGAGTAGTCGTCGGCGATGTAGGTGACGATGTAGTTGGTGGGACCCTCGGGATTGTCCTGGGTGGGCACGCCGGGGAAGCTCACGTGCAGCTGCGCCTGCGTGACCGGATCGTTCACCCGGGCGTTGCCGATGATCTCGTTGGCTCCGCCGTCCCAGCGGGTGCAGTTGTTCTGCACGCGCACGTTGCTGGGGTCGAGCACCTGGTAGTTGGCCCGGGTGTCCTTGGCGCAGTTCAGGTTGAACGGCTGCGGGACGGCCGCGATCTGCCACCAGTCACCCGCGTAGCGCTGGACGTCCAGCTGAGCGATGGGCTGCAGCGGCTCGAACAGGGGCTGCGCGGACGCGGCGCTGCCGCCGGCGAGCAGAGCTCCGGTGACCAACGCTCCGGCGACTGCCGTGCGGATGATGCTGCGGATCATGAGGTGACTCCTTCTTTCGTGGCGTTCGGACTGTCTTCGGAGTGCGGGTCGAGTTCGGTCGGCCACCAGATGCGGGGACCGATCAGGGTGAACAGGGCCGGAATCACGATCGTGCGGACCACGAAGGTGTCGAGCAGGATGCCGAGGCCCACGACGATCCCGAGCTGCGTGAGCAGAATGAGGGGCAGGACGCCCAGCACGGTGAACACCGCGGCGAGCACGATGCCCGCACTGGTGATGACCGCGCCCGTCGACGCGACGGCGCGCACGATGCCCGTCCGCGTCCCGTAGGACGGTGTCTCCTCGCGTGCCCGGGTGACGAGGAAGATCGTGTAGTCCACACCCAGGGCCACGAGGAACAGGAACCCGAACAGCGGCACGTTGTCGCCGAGGGCGGGGAAGCCGAAGATGTTCTCGCTGGCCCAGCTGCCGATGCCCAGAGCCGCCAGCGTGCTGAGCACCGTCGTGGCCACGAGCACCAGGGGTGCGAGGGCCGACCGGAGCAGAACGAACAGCACCAGCAGTACCACCAGCAGGATCACCGGGATGATCACCAGGCGGTCGCGAGCTGCGGCATCGGACGTGTCCAGCGCCTGCGCATCGCTGCCGCCCACCAGAGCGTCGGCACCCGTGATCGGAGCGACAGATGCACGCAGGTTCTCGACCGCGGCGAACGCGCCGTCGGAGGACGGTTCCGCGTCGAGCACGACGGACCACTCGGTGAGACCGGTGCCGGAGGTGCCGGGCCGGGAGTCCGCAGTTCGGGACACCGACACCACGCCGTCGGTGTCCTGCAGCGCTGCCTCGACCTCCGAGGCCGCCGCGGTCCGGGCGACGACGACGGTCGGATCTGACTGCCCCGCCGGGAAGTGCTCGGCGAGCGTGTCGATACCGGTGACGGATTCGGCGGTGACGCGGAACTGCTCGGTCTGCGACAGGCCCACGTTCGTTCCGACGAGGCCGAGAATGCAGACGGCCAGCGCGACCAGCGACACCGCCGCGGCGCGGCCGGGTCGACGACCGACGGCGTTGGCGACGCGGAAGAACACGCCCTTGTCCGTCGGCTCGGGATCGCCCACACGAGGAACGAACGGCCAGAACAGTTTCCGGCCGAACAGTGAGAGCAGCGGCGGAAGAACGAAGAGCACGAAGACGGCGGCGACCACGAGACCGGCCGCGGCCAGACCGCCCAGGCTGCGCGTACTCGGCAGAGTGCCCAGCAGCAGCGTCAGGAGCGCGAGCACCACCGTCGCGTTGCTCGCCACGATGGCCGGGCCGGCGCGTCGCACGGCATGGTGCAGGGCGACCCGGTGGTCGCTCTCGCGGCGCAGTTCCTCGCGGTACCGGGAGATGAGCAGCAGCGCGTAGTTGGTCCCGGCGCCGAACACCAGGACGCTGGTGATGCCCGAGGTGCTGCCGTCGAACGAGAGCCCGGTGAGCCCGGACACTGCGGTGCCGACCGTCGAGGCGACCCGGTCACCGAAGCCCACGACGGCGAGCGGCACGAGCCAGAGAACCGGTGACCGGTACGTGGCGATCAGCAGCAGGGCCACCACCAGCGCGGTGACGCCGAGCAGCGTGACATTGGCCCCGGAGAAGGAGTCGGCGATGTCGGCGGCGAACGCGGGACCGCCCGTGACCTGCGCCGTCAACCCGTCGGGGAGGCCGTCTGTGGCAGCGGTGCGCAGCTCGGTGACCAGATCGGCCAGTCCCGTTCCGGACTCCGACGTCGACACCTGGACGGGGGCGATGGCCGCCTCGCCGTCGGGTGCGGGAACGACCGGGGCGTCGGGCGCACCCGCGTCCACCCCGCGCTCGACACCGTTCATCCGCATCCTCGCGGCAGCGACGTCGGCGAGGTCCTGTTCGGACAGGGCGCCGCCGTCGGCGCGCGTCACCACGAGGATCACTGGCGAGAGGTCGGAGTCGGGGAATTCCTCGAGCAGGGCGTCGACCCGTGCCGATTCCGCGTCCGAGGGGAGCGATGTCGGCGAACTCTCGGCGGCGGAGTTGCTCCCGACGCCGCCGATGAGCGCGCCGGCGGCAAGGACGACGAGCAGGGCGACGATCCAGGACCGAGGCCCCGAGACGAGGCCGGCCACGCGGTTCCACACAGAGTTGTCGCTCACCGGAAAAGTGTCTCAGTTAGTTGATCGTTAAGCAACTGAGACATTGCTCGGAGGTCCGGCGAGTACGCTGACACCCGAGTTTTCGAAGGAGAATCTGTGTCAGCACACGAACGGTCGGAGCGGTCCGACGCGACCGACGCCGACGGTGCCCGGCGCGATCTCGAATCCACGATCGCCGCCGACATGCGCGCCATGACAGCCGAGTCGGATCAGCTCGGCCGTGTGTTCGGCTCTCGACACCACCTCAGCGCGAACGACTTCCGAGCCCTGCTGCACATCATGGTCGCCGATGTCGGTGGACGTCCGGTGTCGCCGGGCGAGCTCGGCTCTCTCCTCGGACTCTCCTCCGCCGCCATGACGTATCTGGTGGAGCGGATGATCGCGTCGGGTCACATCCGCCGCGAACCCGACACGCGGGACCGACGGCGGGTCATCCTCCGCTACGACGAGCCGGGAATGGACGTCGCACGGCAGTTCTTCGGCCCGCTCGGACAGCACGTCCACGAGTCGCTGTCCGCGCTGCCGGACACGGATCTCGCTGCGGCGCACCGTGTGTTCGGAGCTCTCACCGACGCCATGCAGACCTACCACCAGGAGATCAAGAGCACCGGGTGATCAGGCCCCGAGCTTCTGAGCGAACATGACGATGATGCCGCTGGGTCCGCGCACGTAGGTCAGTGCATAGACACCCTCGTAGTTCGCGACACCGCGCAACGGGTGGCAGCCGTGCCGAGCGGCCACTGCCAGAGCCTGCTCGAGGTCGTCGACCTCGAAGGCGATGCGGTGCATGCCGATCTGATGCGGGAGCGTCGGTTCCGTTTCGATCATGGTGGGATGGCGGTTCTGGAACAGCTCGATGCGGCCCGCCCCGTCCGGCGTCTGCAGCATCGCGATGTCGGCGTGATTGCCGTCCAGACCCACCGCCGTGTCGGCCCACTCGCCCTGGACCGTGTCACGGCCGAGGAGTGTCAGACCCAGATCGGTGAAGAACGCGATGGCCTCGTCGAGGTCGCGTACCGCGATCCCGACGTTCTCGAGTCGTATCGACATCGCTCGACTCTAACGACCGGTGTGCTCCACGATGACGTCCTTCACGCGATCGACGTCCGCGGGGACGACGTCGAAGCGCTGCGGCAGGTCCTCGATGCCCTCGAACGCCGGCGGACGCTCTGGTTCGGTTCCCAGTGCCTCCCGCACGATGTCCGCGAACTTCGCGGGCAACGCGGTCTCGAGCACGATCATGGGCACGCCCTCGCGCAGGTTCCGGCGGGCGACACTCACGCCGTCGGCGGTGTGCGGGTCGATGGTCACGCCGTAGCGCTCGGCCACGTCGCGGATGGTCTCGACGCGGTTCGCGTGCGTGCTGCGGCCGGACACGAAGCCGAACTCCTGGATGCGATCGAACTCGGGAGTACCGGAGAAGTCGAAGCCGCCGTCGGTGTCGAGCGCGCGGAACAGCTCACCGAGCCGGACCGCGTCCTGATCGACGAGGTCGTAGAGGAAGCGCTCGAAGTTGGACGCCTTGGAGATGTCCATGCTGGGGCTCGAGGTGTGGTAGGTCTCGGCGGCCGCGCGGGGACGGTAGACACCCGTGCGGAAGAACTCGTCGAGGACGTCGTTCTCGTTGGTCGCGACGACGAGCTGGTCGATCGGCAGGCCCATGCACCGGGCGATGTGCCCGGCGCACACGTTGCCGAAGTTGCCGGACGGCACCGAGAACGACACGCGCCGGCCCGGCCCGTCCGTCGCGAGGAGCCACCCGTGCACGTAGTAGACGACCTGCGCGACGACTCGACCCCAGTTGATCGAGTTGACGGTGCCGATGGCGTGGTGCGCCTTGAACTCGGCGTCCTTGGAGACGGCCTTGACGATGTCCTGGCAGTCGTCGAAATTTCCCTCGACCGCGAGGTTCACGATGTTCTCGTCCTGCAGGCTGAACATCTGGGCCCGCTGGAAACTGCTCATCCGGCCGTGCGGGCTCAGCATGACGACGCGGATGTTCTTCTTGCCGCGCATCGCGTGCTCGGCGGCGCTGCCGGTGTCACCCGATGTGGCGCCCAGGATGTTGAGCTCCTCGCCGCTGCCCGCGAGGGAGTACTCGAACAGGTTGCCCAACAACTGCATCGCCATGTCCTTGAATGCGAGCGTCGGGCCGTTGGACAGGCCCAGGAGATGGAGCGAGGTGCCCTGCTCCTCGCCGAGTGGACGCAGCGGGGTGATGAGTGACGTGTCGTCGCCGGGCCGGCCGTTCGAGTAGACCTCGGCGGTGTACGTCCGGCGCGTGATGTCGCGGAGGTCCTCCGCGGGAATGTCGTCGGCGAACTTCGAGAGCACCTCGAAGGCGAGGTCGGCGTAGGACAGTGAGCGGAACGACTCGAGCTCGTCGGCGGTCAGCTGCGGGTACTCGGCCGGCAGGTAGAGACCACCGTCGGGGGCCAGGCCGCCGAGGAGGATGTCCGAGAAGTGCTGGGGCAGGTTGTGACCCCGCGTCGACTGATACTGCATCTTCGTCTCTCTCGTCCGGTGGCGCGCCCGGCTGACAACTGTGCCACATCCGCCGGTCCGGACCGGATCTGGTGCAGTGAACCGTGGAGAGCACGGTTAGCTGCACCGGATCAGCCGGTGACGAAGCGTCGCACCTCGGCCGCCACCTCGTCGGGCCGTTCGACGAGGTCCCGCCACGTGTACCGCAACACCGTCCACTCCCTGCTGAGGACGTTCTGCCGGATCCGGTCGCGGTGGAACGCGGCGCTGTCCGAGTGGAAGGCCCACCCGTCGATCTCCACGCAGACCCTGGCGTGCGGGAACGCGAAGTCGAGGATGTAGCCCGCGTACGGCAGGTTCACCCGCAGTCCGGTGATGTGTGCGGATCTCATGATCCTGCGGAACAGCCGTTCGGCCTCGGACCGGGCACCGCCCTCGGCGGCGCGCAGGAGCTGCTCCGCTCGCACGTACCCGCGACGTCCGGGGTTGCGAGCGTGCGCTCGTCGGAGATGGTCGAGGGTCATCGTCTTCTGCAGGGCGCGATCCATGACCTCGGGGCCCAGCACCGTGGACGCCTCCAGAACGGTCAGCGGCGTCCTCGTCACGAGGACACGGCGCACGATCACGACGTCGATGCTCGGCAGGTCGCGCCGGCGCACCCGGACGCCGGTGATTCCGCGACCGGAGCCTGTCCGGGGCACGGTCACCTCGATCGTCTCCGGGGCCCGCGGAAGCATGCGATACCAGTACGCGGCTGCAGGACCGGACAGCGCGCCCGTACTCGTGGACCACACCGCGCACCGGATCCGCGCGTCGTCGGTGAACGGTCGGTCGACGGCGAAGAACACTCCGCGACTCGTGCGCCGCCAGCGGCCGGTGTGGACGCGCCACTCGATGGCCTCGGGGGTGAGTCCGGCGGTGCGGGCCTGCGCGCTGGTCACCACCCCGTCCTGCTCGGCCAGCAGTCTCTCGATCATCTCGCACTGGACGCGCGCGCCTCCGCGGCAGTTCCGTGGATCGGATCCGGTGCAGTGAACCGGGTACAGCACGGTCGGTTGCACCGGATCACGGCCGCTCCGGCCCCGGCTGGCAGTGCGGGCACCACCAGGTCCGCCGTCGTTCCGGATCTCCCGGCACCTCGGCGACCACGCGGACGGTGGTGCCGCATCGCAGACACGGCTTGCCCGCGCGACCCGCCACCCAGTGCTGCCGACCTGGCCGGGTGTCTCCGGTGGTCACCTGCATGGCCCGCGGGGTGGACACCGAGTGGCGCATCGCCTTGCGAGTGAGGGCGACCAGTCGAGTGGCATCCACGTCGCACGCCGGCACCCACGGCCCGAGACCACGAAGGAAACACAGTTCGTTGGCCCACAGGTTGCCCGGACCGGCCATGACGCGCTGATCGAGCAGTACCGCGACGATCGGGCGCGGGTCCCGCGCGATGTTCGCCGCCGCCTGCGCGGCGTCGAAGTCGTCGTGCAGCGGATCGGGGCCGAGATACGACAGCGCCGCGTCGACGTCGCGAGTGGTGGAGAACTCGACCACCGGGAGCAGCAGCCCGTACGCGGTGGGCCCGTCGCGCACGGCCAGCCGCACGCGCACGTCGGGATCGAGGCGACGGGGCAGTCGTCGGCCGGGGGCGGTGACGGTCCACGACCCCGTCATCCTCAGATGCGTGTGGAGCGTCAGGTCGCCTTCGAGATCGGTGAGCAGGTGTTTGCCGTGCGTCCGGTGCCGTTGGATCGTGCGTCCCGCGAGGTTCTCCGTCGCATGTGCGGGGACGTTCAGCCGGCCCTCGGCCAGTTCCCGGCCGTCCAGCGCCGCCCGCAGACGTGCCGCGAGCGCGTGGACCGTGTCCCCCTCCGGCACGTCAGGTCCAGTACAGGAGCTGCGCCGCGGGCAGGACGTCCCGTAGTTCCTCGGTGAACCAGCTCCTCATCTCCGCCATGGTGTCCTTCGGGTAGACGTACTTGACGCCACCGAACTTCGACCGCTTGGCCGAGCGCGAGTCCTCGTCCATCTCGAGCTTCGTGGCCGGGTACCAGCTCAGCAGCACGTCCTTGCTCGACGGAGTGAACCGGTGCGTGATGATCTCTGCGGTGAGGTCGACGTCCGGGACGTCGGCCAGCGCCGCCGCGATGTCGGCGAGGAGCTCGCCGTACTGCTCGCGCCAGCCGGGCACGGGCATGATCGGAGCGATGGTCACGCCCACCGGGTACCCCGCCTGCGCGAGCGCACGCAGCGCCGCGATGCGGGCGGGCATCCGAGCCGTGCCGCCCTCGAAACGGTTCCCGATGTCGCGGGCGTTGACCGACAGTCGCACCCGGGTACGCCCGCCGTGGTCGAGGCCGACCAACTCGGTGACATCGTCGAACTTGGTGGTGAAGCGGAGGGAGGCGCCGGGTCCGAACTCGCCGGCACCGACCCGCGAGATGGCGGCGGCCAGTGATCCGGTGACGTGCTCGATGCCGAGAGGGTCGGTGTAGCAGGACATCTCGAAGGTGGTGCCCTCGTGTCCACGCTCGGCGGTGCCGCTGGTGATGGTGCCGCGGCCGACATGCGTCGCGATCGGGGCCAGGACGTCGTCGAGATTGGCGTACACCCGAGTGACAGGTGGGCCCGACAGCGAGCCGGCGAGGTAGCAGTACTGGCAGTGCGCCGGGCAGCCCTTCGCCAGGTCGATGCGCCAGTCGGCGCTGGGTGGGATGGGTTGCGGCTTCAGCGCACTGGGCGGAGCGACCACGACCGCGAGCGTCGACTTCGCCCGCGCGTAGGTCTCCCGCTCGGACTCGCCGCGCAGCCCCGTGAGGCGATCCGCCGGGAGGACGTCGATGTCCGACACACCCGCCGCCTCGCACCGCCGCACGATCTCGGCGGTGTGTGGCAGTTCGGCGGCCGACTTGGTGATCATCACCCGCCGGGGTGTCCACAGGCGGGTCGGAGTGAGCAGTGCATCCGTCATCACCTCAGGTCAACGCTCGGTGTCGCGCGATCCTTCCCGCTGGTGATCGCGATTGCGACGCAGCGCGTAGGTCCGTAGCTTGCTGAAACCGCGCACCCGCAGGGGGCGTAGCGACTTGAGGTAGAACTCGTCCTCGCCCGACAGCGCGTCGGCCGTCTCGCTGTCCACCAGCACCGTGCCGGGGTGCGCGTTGCTGGTCAGGCGGGCGGCCATGTTGACCACGGACCCGTACAGGTCGCCGAAGCGGGCGAGCACCGGACCCACGGCGATGCCGACGCGCAGCGCGGGAACGTCGTCCCGGTCGGCGAATGCGTCGTGCAGCTCCAGGGCGATCCGTGCCGCGTCCCGGGGGTCGGTGGTCTGGAACATCACCTCGTCGCCGACGTTCTTCACCACCGATCCGTGGCCGCGGGCGATGATCGTCGTGGCCACCGACTCGAACTCCTCGAGCAGCGAGGTCAGCTCGGAGACATCGAGTCGACGGGTGAGCGAGGTGTAGCCGACCATGTCCGCGAAGCCGACCGCGAGCACCGTGTCGGTCTCCCCGCTCGACTCGACGGACAGTGCGCGCCCGGCCACCGCGGCGAGATGGCGCCGCCACACGTAGTTCTGCAGTTTTTCCATGGTGGGCACCGTGTCCGCGGCGGTGACCCGGGACTCCGATCGAATGGCGTCCGGATCGGCGGCGGCGGCAGCGATGCGCGAGCGGATGTAGGAGTTGACGACGCCCACCTGCCACTCGGCCAGTCGTGACATCGACTGCCCCAGCGTCCGCGCGACCGCCACCTCCATCGACTTCTCGACGACGTTCTCGTCGACGAGTGTCGTGAGCAGGCGCAGCGCCTCGATGTCGGCATCGGTGAACATGACGGCGTCCGGATCCGGGCTGACCGGGAAGCCCATGGCGATCCACAGTTGTTGCGCGCGTTCGAGATCCACGTTCGCCAGCTCCGCGACCTGATCGCGGGTGTACGTGGGTTCCTCTCCCAGCAGGGTCTGTTCGACCTCGTTCTGCCGGAAGGTGGGCCGGCCGGCGTCCGGTGGGCCCTGGTCAGGCATGGTCGAGAGTCCGCTCGTAGACCGCCCGGACCTCCGCGATGTGCTCGTCCAGTGTCTCCGCCGTCCAGTCCGTCGTCGGGATCGGTTCTCCCACAGTGACGGTGACGGTGCCGGAGTGCGCGGTGAACGAGGACTTCCACATCACGTCGCCCGCTCCCTGGAGGATCAGGGGAACCACCGGGACCCCGGCCGCCATGGCCAGATGGAACCCGCCCTTCTTGAAGCGCCCCAACCGCTCCGTCGGCATGCGGGTGCCCTCCGGGGCCACGGCCACCGACACGCCGCTGTGGAGCTTGTCGATGGCCGGCTTCATCGCTTCGCGCGCCGCGGCGTTGTTCGATCGGTCGACGTAGGCCACGTCGAAGAGAGCCCCGAGGGGGGCGAACCGGGGGTCGCGGCTCAGTTCCTTCTTCGCGACGGCCGTGATGTCCCGACGCAGGACACGGGCGACGACGATCATGTCCATCGTGGACTGATGGTTGAACAGGAACACCGCCGGTCGGTGGCTCCAGGCGTTCTCCTCGTTCACCACGTTCACCGTGATGCCGGTGAGGGCCAGAGCGACCTCCGGTGCGACGGCGTTGGTGACGTTGGCGCCCACTCGGCGGCTGCCGCTGAGCACGCCCAGGGTCGCACCCAGTCCGGCACTCGCCAGGACCGAGCCGAGGGCGGCGACGCTGCGCACGGTGGACGTCAGATCGGCTCCGCGCGTGGGCCTGCGCAGCTGGACACGGGACCAGCCGCGGTCACGCGCCGTGCGGTCGAGTTCGGGGTCCGGGTTGAGCGCGACGGGACGACCGACGGCCTCGAGCATCGGGACGTCCTCGATGCCGTTGGAGTAGCCGAAACACACGGAGGTGTCGACGCCCTCGGCCGTCGCCCAGTCCTCGATCCCCTCGGCCTTGCGCGGACCCCACAGCGACCGGCCGTCGAGGAGGCCGGTGAGGACGCCGTCCGGCCCGATCTCGGGGTGGGTGCAGATCAGGTCGTCGAAGCGGAGGTCGTCGACCACGGGCTGAGCCTGGTACGGGGTCGCGGACGTCGACATCACGACGCGGTGACCGGCCCGGCGATGCGCGGCGACGAGGGTGCGGACCTGCGGGAAGATCTGCGAAGCGATCTCGGAGCGGAAGAGCCGCTGCGCCTGCTCCATCAACTCGTCGTGCGTCTTGCCGGCCAACGCGTGCACGGCCTTGTCCATCAGGTTGTCGACGGTGGTCCCGCGCACCCGCATCTCCACGACGGCGCTGCTGATCTCCCACAGCTCGAACAGGTCGACGTCGAAGCGGCGAAGACGTTCCTTGAACACGGCGGTCGCGGAGTAACCGTCGATCACGGTGCCGTCGAAATCGAAGAACGCCACCACGTCCGGACCCTTCGGAGCCTGTGCGACCTCGTCGAGTAGATCCTGGAACGTGTGTGCTGGGTGAGTGCTGGTCACCGGTGTCCTCCGGAAGCGTTGTCTGGTCGATCGGGTGCGTCCGCACCGTCGACGGAGTCGAGGGCCACGTGCACCATCGTGCGGATGCGTCTGCTCACACGTCCCCACGCCGCGATGTCCGCAGCGAATTCCTGACGGCGGGAAGCGATGTCGTCGTCCTCGGTGGACAGGAGACCACGATTGTCGGCCAACTGCAGGGCGGTGTCGAAGAGCTCGTTCGAGATGGCCTCGCTGTGCTCGAGCTGCTGTCGGAGTCGCCGCGACTGCGCGACGCCCAGGCAGTCGTCGAGGAACGACACCTTGTCGAACTTCGCACCCGGTGTGAGGGTGAGCAGCTGGTCGGCCACCACCTGATACGCCTCGAAGATCGGCTGCAGTACCCGGTGCGCCAGATGAAAAGGCTGCGACTGCAACGACTTCAGCGCGTATCCGGGTCGATCGAGACCGGTGCGCCAGTGCGGATCGATGAGATCGACCTCGGCTTCGAGGCGCTCCCCGAACTCACGCTTCTCGCCGAAGAAGAACTCGAACTTCAGCATGTCCCGCAGTTCCAGCGCGGACTTCCACAGATCGTCGGCGGCCACCTCGCCCGTGGGGCAGTCCTCGGTGCGCAACACCACCAACTCGCCGATCGCCCGCATCACGAAGAAGTGAATGGCGTTGTTGCGGAAGAACGACGCGACGAGATGCTTGTCCTGCGCGAGCAGGAACAACGGCTCCGGGCCGTCGTCGAAGCGCCGCACCACACCGGCCGCGACCTGCGCGCGCACAGCGGCCGTCATGACGTCGATGTCGGTCAGATCCACCCCACCCGCCGTCGGGAGACCACGCTGCTGGATGTACGACGCCAACGGCTCGATGATCGACCACATCTCACGCTTGTTCAGCGCGCGGTCCTCGATACCGAGCATCGCCATCGCCACCAGCGCCGCCGGCGTCACCGGAGTGGACTCGTTGATGGCGTGCGACACCGCCAGCGCCGCACGCTGCACCGCGACCCGCTTGTCGTCGTACTCGTCGAGGAACTGCCGTGCCGACATCGGAGTCCCGAACCGCAGGTAGACGGTTCCGCGTAACTGGCCCTGGGCGCGGACGTACCCGATGGCCATCCGGATTCCCTCGGCCTGCTTCGTCGCACCGTGCGACTCCTTCGCCATCTCGCCGACCTCGTGCAACCGGTCGTAGGTGATGGACGTCGGGACGAGGTACGCGTCGGCCGCCGTGCTGTTCTCGAGCGCGTCGAAGAGGTAGGTGAGCAGGCCGAAGCGCGGAGGCCGGAGCTTGCCGGTGCGAGACCTGCCGCCCTCGATGTACCACTCGAGGTTGAACTTCTTGCTCAACAGGAAGCTCATGTACTGGCGAAGGGTCCACTTGTAGACCGCGTCGGAGAACTTGCGCTGGATCAACACCACACCGCTGCGCTTCGCGAGCGGGCCGATGGGCCAGAACCCGACGTTGATGCCGCCCATGACGTGATTGAGCGGGAAGCCCTGCTCGAGCAGGGCGGGGCGCAGAACCAGCGGGTCGAGGTAGGAGCGGTGGTTCGGCAGGAAGACCAGGGGGAACGACTTGTCGAGATCGCGCAACTCGGCGAGCTTCTCGGTGTCCACCTCCACGCGGTAGGCCCGCGAGAAGAAGGCACCGAGCTGGCCCCAGAGTTCGACGGCACCCTTGTTCTCGGTGGCCACCATCTCGTCGAGGATCTCGTGGACCCGAGCATTGACCGCCGACACCGGGGTGTCCACCGAGGCCGCCAACTCCGCCAGATCGGCGCGGAACTGCGAGCGCTCCGTCATCTCCTCGACGACGAACCGCGGCACCTTGTACTCGCTGCCGATGACCTCACGCTCGGCCTTGTCCAGCGTGAGGCTGGCCTGCCGCGCGATGTAGGACGACAGGGAGCGGCCGGCCGTCGCCTCGAACCGCTCACGCAGCGCCGACAACGAGGCGGGCTCACCCTCGATGATGCGCGGCTCACCGCGGCGTGCCCGGCCCACCCGGAGACCGAATCCCATACGCGGAGCCTTGGTCCAGCTCACCCGCAACGGAGTGATGAGTGGATCGGCGCCACCGGCCCGCTCGGTGAGTTCGTCGAGTGCCTTGCCCGTCATGACGACCGACTCCGGCCGGCCGTCACCGTGGTGACGGTCGATCCAGTCGTCGGCCGCGTGGACGTCGACGTCGGAGACCGCGTCGATGAGGAAGACCTGATCGCCGGCGGACGAGGATCTCCCCGTCAGCGGATGCTCGGTCGAATCCAGTTGAGACATGTCCGCTCGCCTTCCCCCTCCGATGCGCCACCGGTGGTGGGCCGTGCACGTGATGGTCCGCAACGCTACGCCCGGGACAGGTACCCCGGTGCCACTTTCACGAGCCGCCCCGGCCGCGGAACCGAAGTGGTGCCTCCGTCACGACATGTCGACCTTCTCGTTGTCACCCACGTCCGGCTTGTCGCCCGTGATGCGCGACTTGGCGTACGCGATGAGTGTCGAGACCTTGGACCCCGGCGCCGACCAGAACTCGGCTCCCTCCGACTCCACCCGGATGAGGACGACCTCGTCGGACTCGGGACCGTTCTCGAACCACGCGGCGACGCCCTGGCTCCAGAGATCCTTCTTCTTCGCGTCGTCCAGCACCACGCTCGCGCGCCCCGACAGCGAGACCCACGACGTGCCCGACTGGAACGACACGTTGACCGATGGATCGGAACGGATGTCGGCGACCTTCCGTGAGTCGTTCGCGGCGAAGAACCACAGATCGCCGTCGAACTCCGTCTCCTGCAGAGCCATCGGCCGTGCCTTGAGGTGTCCGTCCGTGCCGTGGGTGGTGAACATGCAGAGCTTCGCGTCGGACAGCAGTTCGGCGACGCGGGCGGTGCCTTCGGTTCTCTCGTCAGTAGTCATGGGGCACGGCTACCCGCGGTGGTGGTGGCGCAACCGGAAGGCGGGTCAGGAGACGCCGTACTTGGCGACGAACCCGTCGAGATCCGCGCTCTGCAGGTCTGCGGCACGGGCGAGGACGTCGCTGTGCGGCCAGTCCCACCACGCGATCCCCTGCAGTGCGCGGGCCGTCTCCTCGCTCGCGCGTCGTCGGATCGGCTTCGCGGGGACACCGCCCACCACGGTGTAGGGCGGCACGTCCTTCACGACGACCGCCCGTGCGGCGATGACCGCCCCGTCCCCGATCGTCACTCCCGACATGATCATGGCGCCGAGGCCCACCCACACGTCGTGGCCGATGCTGACGTCCCCCTTGGTGCGCGGCTCCGCGCGCCGGGTGCGGTCCGCCGGTGGGAAGACCTCGGTGAACGGGTAGGTGCTCACCGCATCGGCATCGTGCTCTCCGCCGAGCAGTATCACTGACCCGTGTGCGAAGGAGCAGTATTTGCCGATGGTCAACCGGCCGCCGTCCGCCCAGCCGACCATGGGCTTGCCGTAGGTCCAGTCGCCGATCTGGTGCCTGCGGTAGCGCCGCAGCCGGTTGGTGAGCGGGATGCGCCGATTGCGTCGTACTCGATCTCGCGCCGGTGACGGAAAGGGCAGTCTCATCCGATCGAGGCTAGGTGGCAGGGCTCGGTGCGTCGAACGGTGTCGGTGGGTCGTGCAAAACTTCTGTCGCGGCCGTTCTGCCCCACGCCCGGACTCGCCGATCCCCAGCCACGACCCGCTCCACTCACGACGAGAGGCACCCGATCATGAGCGCTCCCGCCCGGCGCCGCGCCCCCCGACCCGGCGAGGCGCTGTCCGCCGAGGACCTCGCGACTCTCGAGGCGGGGCTCGCGGCCGGTCGCCGCGTCACCGTCTACCTGCGGGAGGCGACGCCGTCCCTCGGCCTCGAGGCGGGCGCCTCGGCGAGGGTGATCTCGGTCGACGGCACCACGGTGACGGTGAGCCCCAAGGGCATCGACGACCAGCTGCCGTACGAGGCGGACGAGTTGCGTCTGAGCAAGGACGCGCCGGCGCCGGCGCGCAAAGCCACGAAGGTCGCTCCGCGTACGACGGCGGCGCGCTCGACAACCCGCCCCGCCGTGGTCCCACCCCCCGTCGTCCCACATGCAGCGACGCCCCGATCGGAGACTCCCGTGCCTGACAAAGCAGCACCCGAGAAGTCGGTGGCCACGCCGGCTCTCGCGCCGGAGACGTCGGTGAAGCCCGCGGCTCGGCCGGCTCGGCGCACGAAGGCGCAGCCCGCGCCGGTGTCGGTGACCGTGACGTCGGGGCCCGACGATCAGTGGACCGTCACCGTGTCGCACGGTGCGAAGAAGCTGGCCAAGCCGTCCGACGTGACGGCAGACCGGGTCCTCCGCGCGATCCGCGAACTGGGCGACGATGTGGCTTCGGCTGCCGTCGAGGACAAGATCGAGGCGGCTCGGGCTGCCGCTCTCGAGCGGGTCGAGGCCCTGAGTCGAGAGCTCGACGAGGCACGCCGCGCGCTCGATCGACTGAAGAACGAGTAGAAGCGTCGCGTTCCGGGTCCCGCGTATTGCTACGGTGTGCGTGACCTCGGAGGGGATACATGCTCAAGAAACTCGTGCTCGTTGCCACCACAGCGCTGGCGCTCGCCGGCGGGATCGGCGCGGGAACCGCGTCGGCCGCACCCGTCGCCGTGCTCGGTGGCGGATCCGGAGTGCTCGTCGCAGACAGCACCGGCAAGGGCAAGTTCGACTGCACACTGACCACCATCGGCAACGACGCCGCCGGTCGACTCGTCGGCATCACCGCAGGTCACTGCGGCGTTCCCGGTGATCTGATCGGCGCCGAGTACCTGCCCGACGCGGGCGCCGTCGGCCGCATCGTGAGCTCGGTCCCCGGCCTCGACTACGCCGTCATCGAGTTCGATCGGGGCCGCGTCGCACCGACCAACCGCGTCGGCAACGTGACCATCACGGGCGTGGGGGCGCCCGCGACGTTCCCCGGCATCATGTGTAAGGAGGGCCGCACCACCGGCAACACGTGCGGCATCACCTACGGGGAGCTCTTCCAGAACGACCGCACCTACACGCAGATCTGCGTCCAGCAGGGTGACTCGGGCGGCCCCGTCGTCGCCGGCACCACGTTGGTGGGCATGGTCAACGCGTACCTGGGCATCCCGTGCATCGGTCCCGAGGTGGGCACCAACATCCAGACGGTGCTCGACGACATCAACCGCGGCGGCGGCGTCGGTACCGGGTTCACCGTCACGGGCTGATCGCCGGACCCCAGCCACACGACGAAGGCCGTGACTCCCGAGAGGGGGTCACGGCCTTCGTCGTGTCGGCTGGGTGGAGCTGTGGATCAGTTGACGCGCAGGCACGCCTTCAGCGTGGTGAGGTCGCCGGCGAATCCGGGGCCGTCGCAGGTGACGCCGCCGAGGGAGTCGACCGTGACGGTCGAGCCCGGTGCCGCGATGGCGATGGACAGACCCGGGTTCAGGCCGAGTGCCTCGGCGACGGAACCCGGTCCGAACGCGATGGCGGCCGGTGCCGCGTAACCGACGGCCGAGCTGCTGGCGATGCCGCCGTTGAGGCCGAGCGCCAGGGCGAGGGCGTTGCGGCTGGCGTCGGCGGACGCGTCACCGTAGGCGGCAGCGGCGCTGGAGGCGTCACTGGTCGCCGAGCACAGGCCACCGGCGGGCACGGCGTCCGCACCGAATGGTGCCTGGCATGCCGTGACCGGTGCGGCCGAGGCGGTGGCGGGCAGGAATGCGGCGACACCGAGTGCGACGGTGAACGCTCCGGCGATGGTTCTCTTGACGACTGACATGACGTGGGTTGCCCTCTCCCGAAAACGATCGACGGCAACGATCGTTGCCGCGTCTTGTCCTCGAAGAATGCCCCCGCCGGGTATCAGCCAACTCTGCCGACGGTCACGGTCAGGTCACGGTCTTGTCACCGCGCGGTCTCAGCTGCAGACGGCGCCCTGCGACGCGGACCCCACGAGCTTGGAGTACTTGGCCAGCACGCCACGGGTGTAGCGAGGCGGAAGCGGTGCCCACTCCGCCTTGCGTGACTCGAGCTCGGCGTCCTCGACCAGCAGGTCGAGCGTGCCGTTCGCGACGTCCAGGCGGATGCGGTCGCCGTCGCGGACGAACGCGATCGGTCCGCCGTCGACGGCCTCGGGAGCGATGTGCCCGACACACAGGCCCGTCGTGCCACCCGAGAACCGACCGTCGGTCATCAGCAGGACGTCCTTGCCGAGGCCCGCGCCCTTGATGGCTCCGGTGATCGCCAGCATCTCGCGCATGCCCGGGCCGCCCTTGGGGCCCTCGTACCGGATGACGACGACGTCGCCGGACGTGATGGTGCCGTCCTCGAGAGCGTCCATCGCGGCGCGCTCACGCTCGAAGACGCGGGCGGTGCCCTCGAAGACGTCGGAGTCGAAGCCTGCCGACTTCACGACGGCGCCGCCGGGAGCCAGCGAGCCCTTCAGGATCGTGATGCCGCCGGTCGGGTGGATCGGCTCACTCATCGCGCGCAGCACCAGACCGTCGGGATCCGGCGGGGCGATGTCGGCGAGGTTCTCCGCCACCGTCTTGCCGGTGACCGTGAGGCAGTCGCCGTGCAGCAGGCCGGCGTCGAGCAAGGCCTTCATGACGACGGGAACGCCGCCGATGCGATCGACGTCGGTCATGACGTGGCGGCCGAACGGCTTCACGTCGGCGAGGTGCGGCACCTTGGCGCCGACGCGGACGAAATCGTCGAGGGTGAGTTCGACACCTGCCTCGTACGCGATCGCGAGGAGATGCAGCACGGCGTTCGTGGAACCGCCGAAGGCCATGACGACGGCGATGGCGTTCTCGAAAGCCTCCTTCGTCATGATGTCGCGCGTGGTGATGCCGCGACGCAGCAGTTCGACGACGGCCTCGCCGCTGGCACGAGCGAATCCGTCGCGACGCTTGTCGGGAGCGGGCGGAGCGGCGCTGCCGGGGAGCGACATGCCCATGGCCTCGGCCGCGCTGGCCATCGTGTTGGCGGTGTACATACCGCCACAGGCGCCCTCGCCGGGGCAGATCGCGCGTTCGATGGTGTCGACGTCCTCACGCGACATCAGGCCGCGCGAGCAGGCGCCGACGGCCTCGAACGCGTCGATGATGGTGACCTGGTGCTCGCTGCCGTCCGAGAGCGTCGCGAAACCGGGAAGAGTGGAGCCCGCGTAGAGGAAGACGCTCGCGAGGTCGAGGCGCGCGGCCGCCATGAGCATTCCGGGCAGCGACTTGTCGCAGCCGGCCAGCAGCACGGAGCCGTCGAGGCGCTCGGCGCTGATCACGGTCTCGACCGAGTCGGCGATGACCTCACGGGAGACCAGCGAGAAGTGCATGCCCTCGTGGCCCATGGAGATGCCGTCGGACACGGAGATGGTGCCGAACTCGAGGGGATAGCCGCCGCCCGTGTGCACACCCTCCTTGACCGCCTTCGCCAGGCGATCGAGCGAGAGGTTGCACGGGGTGATCTCGTTCCACGACGACGCGACGCCGATCTGGGACTTGCCCCAGTCCGCGTCGCCCATGCCGACCGCGCGCAGCATGCCGCGCGCTGCGGTCTTCTCGAGACCGTCGGTGACGTCGCGGCTGCGGGGCTTGACGTCGGCCGTGTCGGCGCTGGTGGAGGTGGTGGCGTCTGCGGGGGTGCTGCTCATGGCAAAAACCCTAGACCGCACCGGAATCACCGATCATCGGGCACCGCACTCGACCTCGGCCACCGTGACCGTTCCGTTATCAACCAGTGACCCGATCGCGACACTCGCGATGCGCTACCGCGTGGTAGCGCTGGCATCGTCATGCCTATCGAGAGCACGTCCCGCGTTCGACGGATCGAGGTGAAGACCGTGAATACACTTGTTGCACAGACGCTTACGGATGATTCGGCGGTGTCTCCCGCGCCTCGGCCCGCGGCTCGCTCGACGGCGGAACTGTCGGCTCTGCTCCAGGCCGTCGGCCGTGGTGACCGTGAGGCGTTCGCCCGGTTCTACGACGCGACGTCCTCCCGCGTCTACGGAGCCGTGCTCCGGGTGCTCCGCGATCGTGGATTCTCCGAGGAGTGCGTCCAGGACGTCTACCTCGAGGTGTGGCAGAAGGCCCCCACGTTCTCGCCCGAACAGGGGTCGCCGGCGGCGTGGTTGGTCACCATGGCGCACCGGCGAGCCATCGACCGCGTGCGGTCCGAGCAGTCGCGGACCGATCGCGAGTCGAAGTACGCGATGCTCGACGCCGCCGTGGGGATCCACGACACGTCCGACCGCTTCCTCGACCGCCGTCCGGTGCTCGACGCGATGCAGGAACTGAGTGGCCGGCAGCGGGAATGCCTGTTCATGGCGTTCTTCGAAGGTCTCACGTACGCGGAGGCCGCCGATCGTATGGGCGTGCCGGTGTCGACGATGAAGTCGCGGATCCGCAGCGCACTCGCAAAGATGCGCGTCGATCCCCGCGTGGCCTGCCTGGCGGAGTGACCGTCAGCGGCCGTCCGTCACGGGCGGCCCGGACACGTCGCAGTGCATCGGTGTGCGACCCGTCGGGCGAGGTGTGCGGATCGAGACGGCGGCGAGTGCCCCGGCGAGAGCCAGCATGGCCCCACAGATGAGCATCGCGGCGCGGAATCCCGACGAGAACTGCGCGGGATCCAGCTGCCCGGAGATGCCGACGATGCCGGGAATCGCGGCGACCGAGAGCAGTTGAGCCGTGCGCGCGACCGCGTTGTTCACCGCGGACGCGGTACCCGCGTGCGATGCCGGTGCCGCACCGATGACGGCCGCGGTGAGTGGCGCCACGAGCAGGGAGAGCCCCACGCCGAACACGACGACGGCCGGCAGGACGGCACCGAGGTAGGTCGATCCCGGCTCGATGCGGATCATGAGTACCAGCCCGACCGCGGCCACCAGTGGTCCCACCGTCATGGGCAGACGAGGTCCGATGCGGCCGGCCAGCGCGCCGGCGCGCGCCGACAGCAGGAGGAGCGCCGCGGTGATCGGCAGTGTCGCCGTGCCGGCGGCGAGGGCCGAGTAGCCGAGCGCGACCTGCAGTTGCAGCAGCAGCAGGAAGAACACGCCGCCGAGCGCGGCGTAGGCCGCGAAGGTCACGATGTTCGCCGCGACGAAGACCCTGGACGAGAAGAGCGACGGCGGCACCAGAGGGTGGGCCGTCCGGCGCTCGACGACCACGAACACGGCCGTGCCGACCAGGCCGATCGCGATGATCGGCCACCGTCCGTCGATCGCCCCGTAGGTCAGTGCCGCGAGAGCGAGGGCGACGACGGCAGCTCCGGGGAGGTCGAGTCGGCCCGAGGTCTCGGGGTCTCGCGTCTCGGGCACGTGGCGCAACGCGACGACGACGACCGCGACGGCGAGCGGCACGTTGAGCAGGAAGATGGACCGCCACCCGGCGATCTCCACGAGCCAGCCGCCCAGCAGCGGGCCCACCGCGGATCCGATGCCACCGAAGCCCGACCACAGGCCGATGGCCGCACCCCGATCCTTCGGGTCGATCGAGGCCGACAGGATCGCCAGCGAACCCGGCGTCACCAACGCCGCGCCGATGCCCTGCACGACACGAGCGAGCACGAGGAACTCGACGTTCGGCGCCAGACCGCACGCGACCGACGCGACCGCGAACCAGATCGTGCCCAGGACGAAGATGCGCCGCCGTCCGACACGGTCGCCGAGCGAGCCGCCCAGCAGCACGAACGCGGCAAGCGTCAGGGTGTAGCCGGTGACCGTCCACTGCAGCCCGCTGACGTCGGCGCCCAGTTCGGTCCCGATGTCGGGGAGGGCGATGGTGACCACGGTTCCGTCGAGCAGCGACAGGGTCGATCCCAGCACCGTGGCCAGCACGATCCACCGGCCGCGCGCCGACGACAGGGGGACGGTCGGCGGGGGCGAGGTCACTGGTCGTCGAGACAGACGACGAAGGCGCGCTCGTCGTAGACGTAACTGCGTGACGACGGGCATTCCGACGCGTCGGTCGTGCCCTGCAGGACGTCGACGACCCGGACACCGCCGATCATCGGGGCGTCGCAGTCCGAGCGCTCCGGGTCGGGCGTGCCCAGATCCATGCATCCCCCGACCACGAAGTCGATGTCGAGGCACAGCGCGCCCTGTTCGATGCCGGCGAGCGTCTCGTAGTACGTCTGGTCGACGTCACCGGGACAGAAGTCGGTGGAGACCTCGGCAGACACCACGCGGTAGTTCGATTCGGGAGACCCGCACGCGGCCTCCTCGATGGTGGCCTCGTCGACCGTGCCGCCGAGACGCACGCAGTCACCCGCCTGCGCGTCGATGGAGACGTCGCCGCCGGTGCCGGACGGAGTGGTGGGGACCGGCGGGAGGATCGAATCGTTCGGCAACTCGGGCACCTCGGACGCGGGTACGGAGCCCTGCTGAGCGACGGGGGTACCGGTGACCGTCGACGAGCATCCTGCCAGCAGGGCGACCGCCGTCAGCACGAGGAGAACGGCCGGAGCGCGCCGCGTTCCCGGTCGCCGAGAAATCGTCATGGACGACACTGTAAGCCCGTTGCGCCGTTTGTCCGACGTGTAAGTATTGAGCGGTGGACCTCCCCGTTTCACCCCCGTTGCAGCCCATGCTCGCCAAGGCCTCCAAGACGGTCCCCGACCAGCCCGACTCGGGGGATCCGGCGTGGTCCTACGAGCCGAAGTGGGACGGCTTCCGCACGATCGTCTTCCGTGACGGGGACGAGGTGGTGCTCGGGTCACGCGGTGGTAAGGACCTGGCCCGGTACTTCCCGGAGATGGTCGACGCCGTGCGCGAGGAACTGCCCGAACGATGTGTCGTCGACGGCGAGCTGGTGGTCGCTCTCGAGACCGACGGATCGTGGCGGCTCGACTGGGACTCGCTGTCCGAGCGGATCCACCCCGCCGACAGTCGCGTGCGGATGCTGGCCGAGAAGACCCCCGCGCAGTTCATCGGATTCGATCTCCTGGCTCTCGGTGACGAGGACCTGACCGGTCTTCCCTTCGCCGAGAGGCGTGCCCGCCTGGAGATGATCCTCGACACGGGTCGGACCGAGCCGCGGTGCCACGTGACGCGCGTGACCGCGGACGCCGCTCTGGCCACCGACTGGTTCGACCGGTTCGAGGGAGCGGGACTGGACGGGGTCGTGGCCAAGCGGCTCGACGGCGTGTACGTGCCGAACAAGCGCGAGATGATCAAGGTCAAGCACGCCCGCACGGCCGACTGCGTTCTCATCGGGTACCGCATTCACAAGAGCGGCAACGGTATCGGGTCGATGCTGCTGGGTCTCTACAACGGTGACCAGCTCCAGATGATCGGCGGCGCGTCCGCGTTCACGGACGCGAAGCGGTTGTCCTACCTCGAGGAACTGGAACCCTTGCGGCTCGGTGACGACATCGTCTCCGACGGCGAGCAGACCCGCTGGCGCTCCGGCATGGACCGTACGTGGATCCCGGTGCGGCCCGAGCGGGTTCTCGAGGTGGCCTACGACCAGATGGAGAAGTCCAGGCTGCGCCACGCCGCGCGCTTCGTCCGCTGGCGCCCGGACCGGGATCCGCTGAGCTGCACGTACGACCAGCTCGACGTGCCCGCGGACTACGACGTCTCCGACATCCTCGAGAGGTCCTGACCGTGGCCGCGAAGTCGACGCCCGTGATGCTGCAGGTCGGCGAGCGTGAGGTGAAGGTCTCGAGTCCGGACCGCATCATCTACGAGGCCACGGACCGCACACCGGACATCACCAAACTGCAGGTGTGCGAGTACTTCTCGACGGTGGGCGAGCCGTTGATGCGCGCCCTGGGGGACCGTCCCACCGCGATGGAGCGCTGGCCCGACGGGTATCGCGACGGGATGCGCCTGGCCACCGGCCCGCAGGACAAGGGTGGCGACGGCTTCTATCAGAAGCGATTGCCCAGAGGTGCACCCGATTTCGTCGAGACCGTCGAGATCACGTTCCCGAGCCGGAGGCGCGCGGAGGAACTGTGTCCCACCGAGCCGGCGTCGCTGGTGTGGGCCGCCCAGATGGGCACCCTGACCTTCCACCCGTGGCCGGTCCGTCGGCTCGAGGTCGACCGTCCCGACGAGTTGCGCATCGACATCGACCCCCAGCCGGGAACCTCGTTCACCGACGCCCGCCGCGTCGCTCTGGTGACGCGAGAACTGTTGGAGGAACTGGGTCTTCGTGGCTACCCGAAGACCAGTGGTAACCGCGGCATCCACGTGTACGTGCGGATCCGGCCGGAGTGGACGTTCGAGGACGTGCGTCACGCCGCGATCGGCCTGGGCCGTGAACTCGAGCGCCGCGACGACGGCGTGACCACGGCCTGGTGGAAGGAGGAGCGCGGTGCGCGCCTCTTCATCGACTACAACCAGAACAACAGGGACCGCACCA
Organism: Rhodococcus sp. BP-332; assembly: GCF_019836065.1. NCBI lineage: Bacteria > Bacillati > Actinomycetota > Actinomycetes > Mycobacteriales > Nocardiaceae > Rhodococcus > Rhodococcus sp. BP-332. The sequence continues at coordinate 860,852 of NZ_JABUEC010000002.1, read as the reverse complement.
TCGCGAGTGCGTGGAGTCTGCGGGCGCGTCCCGGCGCCCCGGTGTCGACGCCGCTGACCTGGGAGCGCCTTGCCGAGACCAGCGACCCCCGTGAGTACTCCCTGGTCACCGTCCCCGACTACCTGCAGGACGGCGATCCCTGGGCGTCGATGGACGACGAGGCGTACTCGTTGGCTCCGCTGCTCGATCTGTGGGAGACGCTGCCCGGCGGCGAACTCAACTTCCCCCCGGACTACCCCAAGATGCCCGGCGAGCCGCCCCGCGTCCAGCCGTCGAAGAAGGTGGCCGCCCATTGGGACGAGGACGGCAACCGGGCGCAGGAGTAGGAGACGTCAGTCGGCGACAGGCCGGCGGGCGGCTGCGCGCATCGCCTCGAGCTCGCGGATGATGGTCGCGGCGTCGTGGGGGCCGCTGTGGCGCTGCGGAACCCGGCCCTCGACGCCGAGATAGAACGTCGGTGTCCCCGGTAGCTCGCTGGTGAGCGCGTCGAGTTCGTCGTCCTCGACGCGGGTGACGAAGTCGCCGGTCCGGAGGTCGTCCTCGAAGCGATCCATGTCGAGCCCGAGGTCCGCGGCGTAGCGGTCGATGTCGTCGCGCTCGAGGGCGTCGCTGTGCAGGAACAGCGTGTCGTGCATCTCCCAGAACTTGCCCTGTGCCGCAGCGGCTTCCGACGCCTCGGACGCGTACCGGGCATGCGGGTGGTAGTCGTCGAGCGGGTAGTGGCGGAAGATGTAGCGCACCTTGTCTCCGAAGTGTTCCCGCACCTCGCGCGTGCTTCCGGTCGCCTTGCTGCAGAACGGGCACTCGAAATCGCCGTACTCCACGATGGTGAGCGGCGCGTCCACCGGTCCGCGGATGTGGTCCCGCTTCGGGCTCACGCGGCGGAGGAGGTCCAGTGACGGTTCCGCGGGCGGCGGCGCGAATCGGTTGCCGAGCGAGAACACCAGCCAGCCGAGCAGCGCGGCGATCACGGAGGCACTGAGCACGCCGACGCGGGCTTGATCTGCGAGAGCCGGGTCGTCCAGCGCGAGATCGACGATGAACAGCGAGATGGTGAATCCCACGCCGGAGAGCGCGGCGCCGCCGGCGATCTGCGGGAAGGTGAGCCCCGGTGTCATGGATCCCGGCCGGAGCTTCGCGAACACCGCGCTCGCCGTCGTGATGCCGACGAACTTGCCGAGCACCAGGCCGACGACGATGCCCCAGGTCAGCGACGACGTGGCGGCGGCACGCAGCGTCTCCGAGCTCAGGACCACACCCGCGTTCGCGAGGGCGAAGATCGGCACGATGATGAAGGCCGTGTACGGCTGGTGGAGCCGCATCAGCCGCTCGTTCACCGAGACGGCGCGCTCGAGTCCGAGCCGCGCGGCGCGGGCGTACTCCGGATTGGGGGACTGCCGAAACGCGCGGGTCAGCGCGGCGGCATGTTCCACCTCACGCCGCCGCGGCGGGTAGACGGGCAGGATCAGGGCGATCATGACGCCCGCGAGAGTGGGGTGGACGCCGGACTCGTACATGGCGACCCAGGTGACCACCGAGACGAGTCCGTAGCCCGCGCCGCGCCACACCCGCAGGCCGCGCAGCGACGCGATCAGAGCGAGGCCCGCCACGGACACGAGCAGGGGCCCGATCCGCAGTTCGTCGGTGTAGAACACCGCGATGATGGCGAGGGCGCCGACGTCGTCGGCCACGGCGAGGGTCAGCAGGAAGATGCGCAGACGCACGGCTCGGGCGGGTCCGACGACCGCGAGGAGCCCGACCACGAACGCGGTGTCGGTCGAGATCACGACACCCCACGCCGCGGCCTCGGGCCCGGTGGGATTGAGGAGAAGGAACAACGCCGCGGGCAGTGCGAGCCCGGCGATCGCCGCCACGATGGGAACGGCGGCGCGGGACCGGTCGCGGAGCTCGCCCATGGCGAACTCACGCTTCACCTCGAGCCCGACGACGAAGAAGAACAGAGCCATCAGACCGTCGTTGACCCAGTGCTGCAGGTCGAGCTCGATGCCCTCATCACCCAGCGTGATCGACAGCGGGGTGTGCCAGAACGACTGGTAGGTCTCACCCCACGGCGAGTTCGCCCAGATCAGCGCGACCACGGTGGCGACGAGGAGGAACGCCGCAGCGACGGTCTCGCTGCTGTCTCCCCGACGCGCATCCGCGATCTTGTCGACCAGGCCTCTGAACCGCGTCCGATGCGCGGTGATCGACTCCGTCACCGCACGAAACTACAGCAGCGCCGCACCCCTCGCGGGGTGCGGCGCTGTGAGCTCGTGCGGTGAAGACGGAGTGTCAGCTCGCGTCGCGTGCCGCTTCCTTCTCGGAACCGGCGCCGGCCGTCGAGAGCTGGCCACCAGCGTTCTCGAGGTGCGCACGCACGAACCAGTGGAACAGCTCCAGCTGGCCGCTGTGTCCGATGAGCAGGTCCTCGGTGACGGGGTCGACCTTGCCGACCTCCTCGATCGCCGCGCGGTAGTCCGAGATCACGCCGGTGTAGACGAGGTCGAGCGCGCCGAGGTGCTCGATGGCCGGCGCGCGGCCGATGCTGTAGTCGTCCCACTTGCGCTGCGAGACGATGGTGCCGGGGGTGCCGAGTGCGGACGAGCCCAGCGTCGCGATGCGCTCCGCGACGTCGTCGGCGAAGCCGCGCACGGCCTCGACCTGGGGATCCAGCATCTCGTGGACGGAGATGAAGTTGGGTCCGACGACGTTCCAGTGCACGTGCTTGAGCGTCAGATGCAGGTCGTTCAGGGCGTTGAGGCGGTCCTGGAGGACCTCCGCCACATGGGCACCGTCGGCGACGTCCATGCCGGGAACGGTGTACGAGGCCGTCTTCTGCGTCGTGTCAGTCATGCACCGTGGATTCACCGCCGGCCCCTCGTTCAAACCCCCCGGCGTCGCAGGTCACACCGGCTCGGGGGCATGGTCTCGGTGTGGTCCGGAGCGACCCCGCATCTGCGTAGGCTGAGCGTCGTAGCGTTGTCGAGAAGGGTGTTCCACGAGTCATGCGAGTCTTCTTCTGCCGCAAGTGCGGTCAACAGCTGTCGTTCGAGAACTCCATCTGCCTGAGCTGTGACAGCAGGCTGGGATTCCACCTGCCGAGTCGCAGCATGCAGGTGCTCGACGACGATCTGTCCGTGGTCGTGGACGGCACCACCTGGCGACGCTGCGCCAACATCAAGTTGGCGCAGTGCAACTGGTTGGTCGACGCGACGGACGGGGACACGCTGTGCCTGTCCTGCGCCCTCACTCGCACGCGGCCCGCCGACTCCGACCAGGAGGCCATCGCCGAGTTCGCGTCCGCGGAGACGGCGAAGCGCCGGGTGGTGCTCGAGCTCGACGAGTTGCACCTGCCGATCATCGGGCGGGACGAGAACCCCGAGGGTGGTCTCGCGTTCGACCTTCTCTCGAGCGCCAACCGCAACGTCATCACCGGTCATGCCAACGGTCTGATCACGCTGGACCTCGCCGAGAGCGACGACGTGCACCGCGAGCAGCTGCGGGTGTCGATGGACGAGCCCTATCGCACGCTCGTCGGCCACTTCCGGCACGAGATCGGCCACTTCTATCAGATGGTGCTGATCGGCAGCGGTGAGCATCGCGCGCGGTTCGAGGAACTTTTTGGCAACCCGGACGACGATTACCAGGCGGCACTGGATCGGCACTACAGCGAGGGTGCACCGGACGGCTGGAAGAAGAACTACGTGTCGTCCTACGCGACGATGCATCCGGCCGAGGACTGGGCGGAGACGTTCGCCCACTACCTGCACATCCGGGACACCCTGGACACCGCTGCGGCCTACGCCTTCGCGCCCGCCGGATCCACCTTCGAGGCGCCACTGGCCGGCGACGTCGGTTTCAGCCGGATCATCGACTGGTGGCTACCGCTGACGTGGGCACTCAACCAGCTGAACAGGTCCATGGGACACCAGGACCTCTACCCCTTCGTCCTGCCGGCGAAGGTGCTGGAGAAGATGCGCTTCGTTCACTCCGTCATCGTCCCCGACGAGGTCTGAGCAGTCGACTTCTACCAAGAACCGCTTCGTTCGGGAGGCAGCCGGGCGATGAGGGACCGCGCGCACTCGATGGTGAGCGTCGTGTCGTGGGACAGCACGTAGTCGTACCGACGTTCCATGTCGGGTCCGGTGTCGCCGAGGTCGCGGGCCGCGAGCACCGCGGAGAAATGGGGCGTGAGCACGACGACGTCCCATTCCTCGCGTAACGCGTCCGACGCGGCGAGGTTGGCGCCGCGGATCTTCGGGGCAGGCTCGGTCCCGATGTTCTCCGCGAGCGCGCCGACGAGCGTCGCGTTCATGGCCATCAGCTCCCACCGTCGTCCGGTGATGGGCGTGAAGTGCTTGACGTGCTGGAACGCTCCGAGCATCAGCGCGGTCTGCTGGCTGTCGGTCGCCATCGCCTCGAGGTTCTTGCTGATCTCGATGAGCAGACGCTTGCTCGCTCGGCGTACGTCGCGACCGCCGGCAGCCAGGTTGTACGGCGTCGACATCGGGGTGAAGCCGCGATCGCGCGCGATCTCGAACTCGAGGGGTGATCCCACGGGACTGTCGACGGAGAGGTCGGTGGTCGATCCGTAGAGGGAGCCCTCGCCGACGCGCGCTCCCATGGCCTGCGCCGTGAGCGCTGCTCGTGGGGTGTCGATGCCCTCGGCCATGACCACGGCGCCGGTGCGCTCCACCTGGGCCGCGACGGCGTTGACCACGCGGGCCGTGAAGCGATTGGGGCGTGTGGCCAGGAGGGTCCGGTCCAGCTTGATCACGTCCGGCTCGAGCAGCGGGAGCAGAGCGAGGGACTCGGGCCGTACTCCCACGTGGTCGACGGCGATGGCCCAGCCGAGTCGTCGGACCTCGGCGACCACCTGCATCAGGTGCGCCGGTCGTCGGATGAGCGCGGTCTCGTCGAACTGCAGCACCGCGCCGCCCATGTCGTGGTCCCGCAGGTCGGGCAGTTCCGTGAGGGAGTCGGGGTCGACCGCGATGAACAGGGGCAGTTCACGAGGAAGCTCGGCGCGCGCGGCCTCGCTGAGCGCTCCGTTCCACCGTGCGGCGTCGAGGTCGGGTGTCATGCCCATCGACTTCGCGGCCGACGCGAGTGACACGGGGTCGGCGAACGACGAGTCGGCGGGACCCAGAACGACCGCCTCGTACCCGACGATGGCATCGGTCTGCAGATCGATGATGCGCTGGAACGACGTGCGGAGGCTCTCGGGACCGAGCAGATCGCTGAGTCCGCCCCCGTCCCGGTCACCGGAGAACAGCACGGGACGGGCCGGCCTGCTTCCGGCTGTGTTGGTTCGGTCGTCGATCACCACGGCGTGTGCCCTTCCGTCATGTCGGCGCGTTCGCGAGGAACGTGCTCGACCCTCGACCGCCGCCGTGGTTTGACAGGAGTCCTACGTCATCCCGACACGGCGCAGTCAGCGCCCTCCCGGGTGTCTCACCACATTACCCGATTGGCGATGGGGACCACCCGTATGTGTTAATTGCGGTGCGATCAGGTAAAGCGACTTCGCTAGGGATGGTTCACAAGCATGGGTGCTCGACGTTCGGTTCGTTTCCTCGCTCGTTCGGCTGCAGGCGTCCTCGCCGCCGCCGCCGTCACCGTCGGGGTGGCCGTGCCCGCCTCCGCGGCGCCGCTGTGGCCCGGTGGCCCGGACATCTCGCTCCCGCCGATCCCCGGCATCACCGCCCCCGCGCCCGGTGTCCCGACACCGCCGGTCGCCCCGCCCGCACCCGTCGAGGCGCCGCGTGGTCCCGCGAACTTCTCCGCTCCCGCACTGAACCCGTCCGCGGGCGAGGTCGTCGGTGTCGCGCAGCCGATCATCGTCCGGTTCGCCGCCCCGATCGACGACCGCGCGGTCGCCGAGCGGGCGATCGACGTGACCACGTCCGCCGGTGATGTCGCCGGCCGCTTCTTCTGGTTCTCCGACAGCCAGGTCCGCTGGCGACCCGACGTCTTCTGGCCGGCGAACACGACCGTGACGGTGACCGCGGGAGACGCGTCGTCCACCTTCACCGTCGGCGACGCGATCGTCACGACGGCCGACGACGACACCAAGACCATCACGGTGACGCGCAACGGCGAGGTGGTGCGCACCATGCCCACCTCGATGGGCAAGGTCGGCCACGAGACGCCCAACGGCACCTACATCGTCGGCGAGCGTTTCCGCGACATGTACATGGACTCGTCCACCTACGGCGTGCCGGTCGATGCGCCCGAGGGTTACCGGACCTACGTGGAGTACGCCACCCGCATGTCGAACAGCGGCATCTTCGTCCACGCCGCGCCGTGGTCGGTGGACAGTCAGGGTGTCGAGAACGTCAGCCACGGCTGCCTCAACGTCAGCACCGAGGACGCGAAATGGTTCTTCGAGACGGCCCAGAAGGGTGATCCGGTGGTGGTGCAGAACACCGACGGCGGCATTCTGAACGGCCGCGACGGCCTCGGCGACTGGCAACTCTGAACGATCACATCTCGGACCGATACTGATCGGTCCATGTTCACCATTCGTTCGCTTTACCTACGCTAATGTCCCACCGGTGAGAGCAAGCCCGCCGCGATCGCGGCCGGTGGTCCAGCGCACCTTGCCGGAACTGCCACCCGCACAACGGTCTTTCCTCCGTCGACCGTGGCGCGACTACGCGCTGTTCCTGGTGTTGGTCGGGCCGAACCTGGTTTTGCTGGGCGTGTTCACCTACCGGCCGCTGCTGGACAACATCAGGCTCTCGTTCTTCGACTGGAACATCTCGTCGCCGACGTCGACCTTCATCGGTCTCGCGAACTATCGCGAATGGTGGGGGCGCAGCGACACGTGGCAGATCGTGTCGAACACCGTCATCTTCACCATCGCGGCGGTGGCGGGCAGCATGCTCCTCGGACTCGTCCTGGCGATGCTCCTCGATCGCAAGCTGCGCGGCCGCAACATCGTCCGGTCGGCCGTCTTCGCTCCGTTCGTCATCTCCGGCGCGGCCATCGGTGTGGCGTTCCAGTTCGTGTTCGATCCGAACTTCGGCCTGATCCAGGACGTCATGCGGCGGTTCGGCTTCGAGGGAGTGCCGGACTTCTACCAGAGCCCCGGGTGGGCGCTGTTCATGATCACCGTGACGTACCTGTGGAAGAACCTGGGCTACGCCTTCGTCATCTATCTCGCAGCGCTGCAGGGTCTTCGGCAGGATCTGACCGAAGCCGCGCAGATCGACGGCGCGAGTCGGTGGACGACGTTCCGCAAGGTGACGCTTCCTCAGCTGCGTCCCACCACGTTCTTCCTGTCCATCACGGTCATGCTCAACTCGTTGCAGGTCTTCGACATCATCAACGTGATGACGCGGGGTGGTCCGCTGGGTACCGGCACCACCACGATGGTCTATCAGGTGTACGAGGAGTCATTCAGGAACTTCCGGGCGGGCTACGGCGCGACCGTCGCCACGATCATGTTCCTGGTGCTGCTGATCATCACCGTCCTGCAGGTGCGAGTCATGGATCGAGGTGACGCGCGATGAGCGTGATCGACAGGGCACCGGCCGCCGCCACTGCCGACGATGCCCGCCCGGCGCGGGACGCCGCCCGGCGTCGCCGACTCTCCACACTCTTCGGCTACGCAGCGATGGTCGTGGTCATCGTCATCATCGGGTTGCCGCTCTTCTGGATCGTCGTCACCTCGTTCAAGGAGCGCGGTGACATCTACGTGCAGCCGTCGGTCTGGTGGCCCGCGGTGTTCCGCCCGGAGAACTACGACGAGGCGACGACCACCGTTCCGTTCTGGACGTTCCTGAAGAACTCCCTGATCATCACCAGCATCCTGGCCGTCGTGAAGTTCGCGCTGGGCGTGCTGAGCGCCTACGGCCTCGTCTTCCTGCGCTTTCCGGGTAAGACGATCGTCTTCCTCGTGATCATCGCGGCACTGATGGTGCCGAACCAGATCACGGTGATCTCCAACTACGCGTTGGTGGCGCAGTTGGGGTGGCGCAACACCTTCCAGGGCATCATCGTGCCGCTGGCGGGCGTGGCATTCGGAACGTTCCTCATGCGCAACCACTTCCTGTCGATACCGCAGGAGATCATCGAGGCCGCCCGCATGGACGCCGCCGGCCCGGTCCGCCTGCTGTTCCGGGTGGTCCTGCCGTTGTCGGGCCCGACCATGGTCGCGTTCGCCACCATCACCGTGGTGAACGAGTGGAACGAGTACCTCTGGCCGTTCCTGATGTCGGACGACTCGTCCGTCGCGCCGCTGCCGGTGGGCCTGACCCAGTTGCAGAACAACGACGGCGTCACCAACTGGGGGCCCGTCATGGCCGGCACCGTCCTGACGATGCTCCCCATTCTGATCGTCTTCCTGGCTCTCCAGCGTCACATGATCAAGGGCCTCACTTCCGGCGCCGTCAAGGGCTGACCAACCTATGAACAAGGAGCACATGATGCAGCCATTCTCTCGCCGCGGATTCCTCGGACTGTCCGGTGCCGTCGCCGCCGGTGCCGCCCTCACCGCCTGTGCCGGAACGAGTTCGACGAGCAGCTCGTCGTCGTCCGGTGGTGGCGATGCCAGTACGATCACGTTCTGGTCGTCCCACCCGGGCAGCTCGAAGGACATCGAGAACGAGCTCATCTCGCGCTTCCAGACCGCGAATCCCGACCTGACGGTGCAGATGGTCGACGGCGGTAAGAACTACGAGGAGATCGCGCAGAAGTTCAACGCGGCGCTGTCGGGCGGGTCGCTGCCGGACGTCGTGCTGCTCTCGGACGTGTGGTGGTTCAACTTCGCGTTGCTCGGCGCGATCTCGCCGCTGGACGACCTGTTCTCGCAGGCGGGCGTGAACACGAGCGACTACGTCGACTCGCTCGTCGCCGATTACAACTGGAACGACAAGACGTGGGCGCTGCCCTACGCCCGCTCGACCCCGCTGTTCTACTACAACCGCGAGGTGTGGACTGCTGCCGGACTCCCGGATCGCGGGCCGGCCACGTGGCAGGAGTTCGACCAGTGGGGCCCGGAGATCCAGCGCGCCATCGGATCCGGCAAGCTCGCGCACGGCTGGGGCAACGCGGAGGACTACCTGGGGTGGACCTTCGAGGGCCCGATCTGGACGTTCGGCGGCAGCTACTCCGACGAGTTCGATCTGAAGTTCACCGACGAGCGCACCATCGAGGCCGGCAACTTCCTCAAGGACATGATCCACACGAAGAAGTACGCGGCCGTGTCCAACGACATCGCCAACGACTTCTCCGCGGGCCTGCTCGGCTCGACCATCGCGTCGACCGGCGACCTGTCGGGCATCACGAAGAACGCGAAGTTCGACTTCGGCACGGCGTTCCTCCCCGCCGAGGCGGGCACTCCCGGGTGCCCGACGGGTGGCGCCGGACTGGCCATCCCGGCGAACATCCCGGACGAGCGGAAGATCAACGCGCTCAAGTTCATCGAGTTCGTGACCAACACCGAGAACACGGCGTACTTCTCGCAGAACGTCGGCTACATGCCGGTGCGCAAGTCGTCCGCCACCGACGCCTCCGAGGTCGCGTTCCTCGAGCAGAACCCCCGCTCGCGGACCGCGGTGGACCAGCTCGCGCGGACCCGGTCGCAGGACTACGCCCGCGTGTTCGTGCCCGGCGGCGATCAGATCATCGGTGCGGGTCTCGAGCAGATCGCCCTGCAGAACGCCGATGTCGCGTCGACGTTCTCGGGTGTGCAGGATCAGTTGCAGCAGATCATCGATCGCCAGATCACTCCCAAGCTGCCCAAGTAGAAGCGGACCACCTCTGTCATGGCCTCGGTACATTTCGTGGAGACGACCCACCGCTACGCGGGAGCACCGACTCCCTCGGTGGACGCGCTCAGTCTGGACATCGCGGACGGCGAGTTCCTCGTGCTCGTCGGACCGTCGGGATGCGGCAAGTCGACGAGCCTGCGCATGCTCGCCGGGCTCGAGGCGATCGAGAGCGGGCGCATCGAGATCGGCGGCAAGGACGTCAGCGGGTTCGCACCCAAGGAACGTGACGTCGCGATGGTGTTCCAGAACTACGCGCTGTATCCGAACATGACGGTGGCGGAGAACATGGGATTCGCGCTGCGCAACGCGGGAATGTCGAAGGCGGACACGGCCGTCCGCGTCGAGGAGGCGGCTCGGATGCTCGAGCTCGAGCCCCTCCTCGGCCGGCGTCCGGGCAAGCTGTCCGGCGGCCAACGTCAGCGCGTGGCGATGGGGCGCGCGATCGTGCGTCGCCCCGAGGTGTTCTGCATGGACGAGCCGCTCTCCAACCTGGACGCGAAGCTCCGGGTGAGCACGAGGTCGCAGATCGCGTCGTTGCAGCGCCGGCTCGGCACGACGACGGTGTACGTGACGCACGATCAGGTCGAGGCCATGACGATGGGGGACCGGGTCGCGGTCCTGAAGAGCGGACTCCTGCAGCAGGTCGCGAGTCCCCGTGAGCTGTACGCGAATCCGGTCAACGACTTCGTCGCGTCGTTCATCGGCTCGCCCGCGATGAATCTGCTCGAGACGGACGTGGTGGACGGCCACGCCGTCCTGGGTGGCGCGCGCATCCCGGTGCCCGCCGCACACAAGGGGAGGATCGTCGTCGGGGTCCGCCCCGAGTCGTGGGAACTGGTGGGCGAGTCCGACACCGAGGCGGTCGAGCTGACCACCGAGCTGGTCGAGGAACTGGGGGCGGAGTCGTTCGCCTACTCGGTCGGACCGGCGGACGCCGGCTGGACGGCCCGCGGTGGCCGCGTGGTGGTGCGGGTGGATCGTCGTGTCGTGGTCGGTGCGGGCGAGCGCCTGCGCGTCCGGCCGGACGCGGGTGAGGTGTACTTCTTCGATCCCGAGTCCGGCCTGCGCCTGCGCTAGATCACCAGATGCGGACGCGCTGCTGCGGATCGAGGTAGAGCGCGTCCTGCTCTGTCACCTCGAAGGCCTCGTGGAAGCTGTCGAGGTTGCGGACCACGCCGTTGCATCGGAACTCGGGCGGCGAGTGGGGATCGATGGACAGGCGGCGCAGCGCCTCCGCGTCCCGCGCCTTGGTGCGCCACACCTGCGCCCAACCGAAGAAGACACGTTGGAGCCCTGTCAGGCCGTCGATCTCGGGGGCCGCGGAGCCGTTCAGTGAGATCTTGTACGCCTCGACGGCGATCGACAGACCACCGAGGTCGCCGATGTTCTCGCCGATCGTGAACTTCCCGTTGACGTGGTGTCCGGGAAGGGCTTTCGGCTCGAACGAGTCGTACTGCTCGATCAGCGCGGTGGTGCGCTTGCCGAACTCGCTGCGATCACTGTCGGTCCACCAGTCGACGAGGTTGCCGTCACCGTCGTACTTGGCTCCCTGGTCGTCGAATCCGTGGCCGATCTCGTGTCCGATGACCGCACCGATTCCGCCGTAGTTCGCGGCGTCGTCGGCGTCCGGGTCGAAGAACGGGGGCTGCAAGATCGCGGCGGGGAACACGATCTCGTTCATGCCCGGGTTGTAGTAGGCGTTGACGGTCTGCGGGGTCATGAACCACTCGCCGCGGTCCACCGGACCACCGAGCTTGTCCAGATCGCGCTGGTACTCGGCCTCGTAGCCGCGGCGGTAGTTGCCCACCACGTCCGCCGGATCGATCAGCAGCGAGGAGTAGTCCCGCCAGGTGTCCGGGTAGCCGATCTTCGGGGTGAACTTGTCGAGCTTCGCCAGCGCGGCCGTCCGCGTCTCCGGGCTCATCCACTCGAGGTCGGAGATGTTGCGCCGGTACGCCTCGACGAGGTTGGCCACCAGTTCCTGCATGCGCGTCCGCGAATCGGCCGGGAAGTGCTTCTGTACGTACAGCTTTCCCACCGCCTCGCCCATCAGATCCTGTACGAGGGAGACGCCGCGCTTCCAGCGCTCGCGGTTGGTCTCGGTTCCCGTCAGCGTGCGGCCGTAGAAGGCGAAGTTCTCGTCGACGACCGCGGACGTCAGGTACGGCGCGCGGGAGTGGAGGATGCGCCAGGTGGCCCAGGCCTTCCAGTCGTCGAGGCTGCGCGTCGACCACAGCTCCGCGAACGTGGTGAGGAACTCGGGCTGGCGGACGACGATCTCGGCGAAGTGACGGTCCGCGTCGGCGCCGAGGCCCTCGATCCAGGCGCCCCACTCGAAGCCGGGCGCGTCCGCTCGCAGCGACGCGAGCGTCGTCAGGTTGTAGGAGAGATCGGCGTCGCGGCGCTTCACCACGTCCCAGTGGCCCGCCGCCAGGGCGGTCTCGAGATCGAGGACGCTCGCTGCGGAACGGGTCACGCCCGCGAGGGCGAACATGGCGCCGATGTGCTCGGCGTACTGCTCGCGAACCTGTGCGTGCTCGTCCTCCCGGTAGTAGGACTCGTCGGGGAGGCCGAGGCCGGACTGCGAGAAGTGGACGAGGTAGCGGTCCGATTTCTTCGAGTCGGTGTCGACGTAGTGCGCGACCGCGCCGCCGACACCGGTGCGCTGCAGAGTGCCGAGTACGCGGGCGAGCGCCTCGCTGTCGGTGGCGTCGGCCACCGCCGCGAGCTCGTCGGCGATCGGCGCGGTGCCGGCCGCCTCGATGGCGTCGGCGTCCAGGAAGCTGCTGTAGAGGTCACCGATCTTCGCGGCGTCCGAGCCGGGCGCCGGACTGGAGTCCGCCGCGACCTGGATGATGTCGCGGACGTGCTCCTCGGCCCGGTCGTACAGTGTCCGGAACGCGCCGTCGACGGCGCGGTCGGCCGGGATGTCGTACTCGGCCAGCCAGCGGCCGTTGACGTGCTCGAAGAGATCGTCCTGCGCTCTGGTGGCGGCGTCGACGAACTTCAGGTCCAGGCCCGAGGGCCGTGCGAGTGATGCGTCCGAGGTCATGCCTCCATCCTGACAGGCCGGACGAGATGCGCGGGGTCGACGGGGCATTACGCTGGTCCGCGCAGGGTCACGTTGTCGACGAGAGAATTCGGGGTAACCGAGGCTCATGTCCACGGAACAGCACAGCATCGACGAGCCCGTCGCGCCGCCACCCCTCGACGAGGGCGCCCTCCTCGGCGCACTCGCCGCCTGGCTGCCGGAACAGCGGTGGTTCTCCGCCAAGGGTCACACCGTCACCGGAGTGCATCTGCTCACGCGGGAGACGCTGGCCACCACGTCCGAGCTCGTGGTCGAGCACGTGCTCGTGCGGGTGGACCTCGAGGGCGCCGAGCCCCAGATCTTCCAGGTGCCCCTCGGTGTCCGAGCCTCGGTGGACGAGGACCTCGACCCGTGGGTCGTCACTCGGGACGGCGGCGCGGTGGTGTTCGACGCCCTGCGTGATCCCGATGCCATCTCGGTCTACTCCGACCTCCTGGCCACCGGCGGGACCGGCGAGGTGCGCTTCCTGGCGATGCCGGGCAGCGACCTGCAGACCGGCCTGCGCGGAAAGGTGCTGGGCGCCGAACAGTCGAACACGTCGGTCATCCTGGGCGACCACCATCTGCTGAAGATCTTCCGGCGGGTCACGATCGGCATCAATCCCGACGTGGAGCTGCACCGGGCGTTGGGCCAGGCGGGGTGCGAGAACGTCGCGCCGCTGCGCGGATGGATGGAAGCGGACATCGACCACACCGAGACGACCCTCGCCATGGCGCAGGACTTCGTGGCGGGATCCACCGAGGGGTGGACCACCGCGCAGGCCAGCGTGCGAGACGTCCTGGCCAGCGGTGACGTGACGACGTCCGACTTCACGAGCGAGGCCCGCGAGCTGGGCCGCGCCGTCGCCTCCGTGCACGCCGATCTCGCGTCGGTGCTGGGCACGTCCCTGGCGCCGGCGGCCGGTACGGCGGCCGACATCTCCGCTCGCGTGGAGACGGCACTGCCGGTGATCGCCGACCTGGAGCAGTACCTCCCGCGCATCCGGGCCCTGATCGACCAGGCAGCGGGCACGGGCGGCATCGACACCCAGCGCATCCACGGTGACCTGCATCTGGGGCAGGTGCTCCGCACGTCGGAGCGGTGGGTCCTCATCGACTTCGAGGGCGAACCGTCGAAGACGTTCGAGGAGCGGCGCACTCCGGACAGCACGCTGCGCGACGTGGCAGGGATGATCCGCTCTTTCGACTACGCCGCCATGAGCCACGTCGTCGAGATCGAGGATTCGCAGGAACGGGCGCGACTCGAGCCCGTGGCGCGGGAGTGGGTGGAGCGCAACGTGTCCGCATTCTGCGACGGCTACACCGAGGTGGCGGGACACGACCCGCGCATCTCGTGGGCGCTGCTGCGAGCGTACGAGCTGGACAAGGCCGTGTACGAGGCCGTCTACGAGGCGCGCAACCGCCCGACCTGGCTCTCGATCCCCCTGCACGCCATCGAGCGGCTCGTCGCGGAGTGACCTCGCGGACGGTCGCCGTGCTGAGGGCGGCCGGATGCGTGTTCGCCGAGGATGAGGCAGCTCTGCTGATCGGTGAGGCTCCGGACGAGAGCACGCTGGCCGACTGGATCGCGCGCCGTGTCGCCGGGGAGCCGCTCGAGTACATCGTGGGGTGGGCGCAGTTCCATGGGGGCCGCGTGCTCGTCGAGCCCGGCGTCTTCGTGCCGCGCCGACGGACCGAGGCCATGGTGGACGCGGCGCTCGGCCGACTCGGCGGCGGCGTGCTGCTCGATCTGTGCTGCGGCTCGGGTGCCGTGGCCGCCGCGGTGGTGCGCTCGGCGCCGGGGTCCACGGTGTACGCCTCCGACATCGACCCGGTGGCGGTGGCGTGCGCTCGTCGAAATCTGCCGGGCTGCACGGTCTTCGAGAGCGACACCTTCGCCGCGATACCGACGCACCTGCGCCACGGGATCGCCGTCGTCACCGCCAACACGCCGTACGTTCCCTCGTCGGCCATCGAGACCATGCCGCCCGAGGCGCGGGATCACGAACCCCGCGTCACCCTCGACGGTGGACCGGACGGACTGGACGTCCAGCGCCGCGTGGCCGCACAGGCACGCGACTGGCTGGCACCCGGCGGATCACTGATCGTGGAGGCGTCCGCGGCCCAGGCCGACACGGTGCGACAGATCTTCGCTGCCGCCGGTCTGGAGCCGACGGTGGTACACGACGAGGACCGGGACGCCACCATGGTGATCGGGCGAGGGACGCTAGATCAGGGCTGACCGAACCGCCCGGACTGGAAGTCCTCGAACGCCTGGAGCACCTCGGCCTTGGTGTTCATGACGAACGGCCCGGCCATCGCGACGGGCTCGCGGATCGGCTCGCCTCCGAGAACGAACATCTCCATCGACTCGGTGCCCTCGGCGGCGGCGAAGGTCAAGGTGTCGCCCGAGCCGTAGACCGTGGTCTGACCTGTGCGTACGGGCCGCCGCTCGGTGCCGACGGTGCCGGATCCGCCCAGCACGTAGGCGATGGCGTTGTAGCGCGCGTTCCAGGGCAGGGTCACCGAGGCACCCGGGGCGACGGTGACATGGGACAGCGTGATCGGCGTGTAGGTCGATCCCGGTCCCTCGTGGCCGTCCATCTCGCCGGCGATGACGCGCACCAGCGCGCCGCCGTCCTGGCTCGAGAGGAGAGCGACCTCGCGGCCGGTGATGTCCTGGTACCGCGGCGCCGCCATCTTGTTGTTGCGCGGGAGGTTGACCCACAGCTGCACGCCGTGGAACAGCCCGCCCGAGACGACGAGGTGCTCCGGCGGGGCCTCGATGTGCAGGATGCCGCTGCCCGCGGTCATCCACTGGGTGTCGCCGCCGGTGATGGAACCGCCACCGCCGTGCGAGTCCTGGTGGTCCATGATCCCGTCGATCATGTAGGTGACCGTCTCGAAGCCGCGGTGCGGGTGCCACGGTGTGCCCTTGGGCTCGCCCGGCGCGTAGTTCACCTCGCCCATCTGGTCCATGTGGATGAAGGGGTCGAGGTACTTCATGTCGACACCCGCGAAGGCACGTCGGACCGGGAACCCCTCGCCCTCGTAGCCGGTGGGGGCGGTGGTGACGGCGCGGACCGGCCGGTTCACCGAGCCGGGCTGCGGCGTGGAGATGCGGGGGAGCGCGAGAACGTTGTCGACGGTCACTGCGGGCATGTCGGCCTCCTGGGATAAAGTTGACGAATCAACTACTTGCCCGGCTCAACCGCGAGGGGCCCGTCCTTGTTCCCCGGCCGGATCCACGTGCAGATCGAACCAGTCGAGGGTGCGCGACCACGCGTCGTACGCGGCCCGTTCGTTGTAGACGGCGGGTCGATCGTTGCAGTGGAAGCCGTGCTCGGCGTCGGGATAGCGGGCGATGCGAGTGTCCACCTGCGCGTCGGTGACGGCGGCGTTCAGCGAATCGACGTCGTCGACCGGGATCCCGGTGTCGAGGTCGCCGAAGAACCCGTGCCACGGCGTTCGCAGTGCCGTGGCGCCGTCGAGCAGCGGCGGGTAGCCGAAGCGACCCTCGCGGATGCCGCCGCCGTAGAACGTGGCCGCGGCACCGAGTGGGCGCCGCACCGCCGTCTCGAAGGCGACGGTGCCGCCCATGCAGAACCCGACGATCGCGCACCCGCTCGGTCCGTAGCCGTATGCGGCCAACTCGTCGAACGCGGCATCGACGTCCTGGTCGATCTCCTCGGCCTTCAGTGCGCCGATGAGGTCCATCGCGGTGCTCATGTCGTCGTACGACACCACCGGATCACCGGCCCGGTGGAAGAGATGCGGGGCCACGGCGATCCATCCTGCCGAGGCGAAGCGGCCGCAGACCTCCGCGATGTGGTCGGTCACGCCGAACGCCTCCTGGACGACGACGACACCGCCTCGTATCGGACCTTCCGGGACGCGTGTGGTGAAAGTGATGGCCATCCCACCATCAGATCACGAGAATCTCGGTGTTCCATGTGTGAACTGTGTGAAACGGGGAAACCGCGCCGAGGAACCAGCAGGAGGCCGCCATGACATCGACCCTGAACAACCCCGGAGCAGCGACGCCGCAGGAGCCGGCCGGGCCGCCGCCGACGTTCGAGGTCGGTGCGCGGGTACGCACCCGGCACTCGATCGACCGCGACTCGGATCCGACGACGTGGCCTCTCGAGACGGGATCGATCGTCGAGGACTTCGCCGACTTCGTGGACTCGTCGTCCGTGGGTCGGGACTGGGCCGTGGCGCACCGGTGGGCGGTGGCCCTGGACAACGGGTGCCTGGTGTTCCGCGACACCGACGACCTCGAGGCCGCCGGCGACCTGACCTCTGCCGCCGAGACGTCAGCGCGGAAGCAGTAGCATCAGCACGGTCACGCCGGCGATGACGATGGCCGCGCGGAACGGCGTCCGTCCGCTGCTCGTCGACGCGATCCATGCGGCGACGACCACGACGGCCAGAGCGGCTCCGCCCGCTGCGGTCGACACCCCGGTGCGCCCGAGAGCCCCGCTCCCCACGACCCCCACGATCGATGCGGTGACGAGCACCCCCGCGGCGAATGGAGCGACCACGCGAGCAGGGAGTCGGTGTGCCAGCCCGCGGACTCCCGTCGCCGTGTCGTCGGCGATGTCGGGCAGCACGTTGACCAGGTGGGCGCCGAAGCCGAGCAACGCCCCTACCGTGATCATCCACCACGGCGGCATCGCGTCGACCACGGTGAGCGAGACGACCACGGGCGCCGATCCGAACGCGACGGTGTACGGCAGCCACGACACGACGGTGGATTTCAGACCCAGGTTGTAGGCGAGGGCCGACCCGACTCCCAGCACGAGGTGCACCGCACCCGGAACGACGCCGCACAGCATGGAGAACACCACGCAGACCACCGCCGCGACTGCGACGCTCACCCGCACGGTGGCGGGGTCGAGGCGGCCGACGGCGAGCGGTTTGTCCGTGCGGCCGACCGCGGTGTCCCGCGGGGCGTCGATCAGATCGTTGGTCCAGCCCACGATCAGCTGCCCGCTCAGCACCGCCACGACCACGACGACGAGGAGCCCCGCCGAGGGTGGGCCGATGCTGACCGACAGCAGTGCGACGAACGTCGTGACCGCGGCGGCGGGGCCGGGGTGGGAGGCGACGAGGAGAGCGGAGAGTCGACTGCCCATGTACCGGAACAGTACTCAGCTGGCGCGAGCGTCCTCGCGTGCCGGGGCTCCCGCGTCCCGCTCCCGGCGGGCGTCCTCGAGCACGACGAGCCTGCCGAGTGCCGTGCGCGCGTGCATCTGCTGCTGCGTGACGGTCAGCTGGGTGCGCGCTCGGCCGAGGAACGTCCACGTCCAGTTGAAGACGGTGGTGAGTCGGCTCTTGAATCCGACGATGTAGACGAGGTGCACCGCGAGCCACATCAGCCATGCCAGGAAGCCGGTGATCTTGACGGGTCCCACCTGCGCCACGGCCGAGAATCGCGTCACGGTCGCCATGCTGCCCTTGTCCCGGTAGCGGAACGGGGTGCGCTCGGGGCGCGGTGTGTCGGTGGCAGCGGCGCGGACGTCGGCAGTGATGCACCGCGCGGCGTAGCGGCCGCCCTGGATCGCCACCTGGGCGACGCCGGGGAGCTTGTCGCGCGCCATCATGTCGCCGACCACGAAGACCTCGGGGTGGCCCGGCAGTGTCAGATCGGCCTCGACGAGCACGCGGCCCGCGCGGTCCACCTCGGCCCCGGACTTCGCCGCCAGCTGTGCCGCGAGCGGGCTCGCGGAGACACCGGCCGACCAGACCTTGCAGGAGGACTCGATGCGGCGCTCGGTGCCGTCGCTGTCGCGGACCGATAATCCGTCGGCGTCGACGTCGGTGACCGCGGCGCCCAGCTCGACCTCGACGCCGACCTTCTCGAGACGTCGTCGAGCATTCTCGCCCAGCGAGTCGGCGAAGGGCGGCAACACCTTCGGGGCCGCGTCGAGCAGAATCACGCGGGCGTCGCGGCTGTCGATCGTGCGGAACGTTCCGGCGAGGGTGCGGCGCGAGAGCTCGGCGATCTGGCCCGCCATCTCGACACCCGTGGGGCCGGCGCCGACGACGACGAACGTGAGCAGCCGTGCGCGCTCGACGGGGTCGGTGGTGAGTTCGGCGGCGTCGAACGCGTTCATGATGCGCCCGCGCAGCTCGAGGGCGTCGTCGAGCGTCTTCATGCCGGGGGCGAACTCGGCGAAGTGATCGTTGCCGAAGTAGGACTGGCCGGCGCCCGCGGCGACGACGAGGCTGTCGTACGGAGTGACGGTGACGCGGCCACGGCTGACCGAGACGACGGTGCGCGCCTCGAGGTCCACCTCCGTGACGTCGCCGAGCACGACGGCGGCATTCGCCTGGTTCTTGAGGATGAGACGGGTGGAGGGCGCGATCTCGCCCTCGGAGAGGATCCCGGTGGCCACCTGGTAGAGCAACGGCTGGAAGAGGTGGTGCGCGGTGCGCGCCACGATCGTCACGTCGACGTCGCTGCGGCGCAGGGCCTTGGTCGCGAACAGGCCGCCGAATCCGGAGCCGACGACGACGACGCGGTGCGGGGCTGTGGTGGTGGTCACGGTGCCCGTTCCTCTCACTTCACGTGGCCGACCTGCGGGTCCGCCTCCGACGGGGTTTCCGTCTGTGACCCAGACCATACACGGCGCGCTCGATTTGTCAGAACAAATAGGTGGAACAGGGCGAACGCCTACGATTCGAGCATGGATCGCCCCGTGGTCGCCCTCGAGAACGCCGACGCCGTGTACGAGTACTACCGGGAGCATCAGCAGAATCGACGCGTCACGCGGCTCGCCTACGGGGCTCTCGCCGGACGGTTCCGACCCCGCGTCCGGTACGGCGACGGTGCTCGCGAACGCCTCCGCGCCCTCATCTACGACGACACGCGGTTCATCCTGGCCGTGAACCACGTCAGCGAGACCGACCCGTACACGGTCGCCGCCGCCGCGTGGTCCAGCGCGCTGCGACCCGTCATCGGCCGCACCCGCGTCCTGGCCAAGGACGAGCTGTTCGTCGAGACCGAACCGAACCGCCCGCGGACCCGCCGCATCGCCGAGCGGACGTCGCAACGACGTCGCATCGAGATGATGGGCGGCATCCCGGTGTTCCGCAGCCGCGACCACGGTCTGCGCGCCGTGTCTCGGGCCGGCAATCTCATGATGGACGTGTGTGCCGAAAGGCTCTCTCGTGGTGACGATCTCGCGATCTTCCCGGAGGGCACGTGCAACGACGGTGATCCGACGGTGCTCCAGCACGTCGGGAGCGGGATCGGGCACATCGTCGCGCGCGCACGGACTCGCGGCGTCGAACCGAGGCTCGTGGTGATGGGGCTGCACTACGGACCGCCGCCCGGCAGGTACCGCTCGGCGAGCGTGCACATCGACGTGCCGGACATCGTGCTCCCCGACAAGCCGGTCTCCATCGCGCGCACCGTCGCCGAGTACCTTCAGGTGGCCGTGGAGTTGTCGGTCCGCCAGTACTGACTGGTGGTTTTGTCCGGTCGGACCGAAATGTCATGTGCTGCATCGTTGTTCACATTCGGTTCGGCTCCTGCTCGCCTGCCGTGCGCCTGACGTCGAGGTGACGGGAGCAGCGTCGTCTCCATGGTGGAGAACGCACTGAATCCGGCCGGGGAGATCGTCGACACAGGAGTCCCCGCCCACATCGCGGCGAACGCTTCCATCGCCGAGCAGCACGACTGGCACCTGAGCAATCTCCGTCGCCATCGGGTGTCCCGTCGCAACTTTCTCGTGGGTGCTGCCGCCGTCGCCGCGGCGGCCGGGGTGGGAAACCCCGGTTGGAATCGCGTCGCCTACGCGCAGGACGCGCCGCTGACCGTCGGAGGACGGCATCTCTCCTTCGGCTCCGACGCCGCGACGCAGCTCCGGTTCTCGGCGCAGCTCTCCCGCAATCCCGGACTCACCGGGGTGTTTCTCGACCACGGTCCGACCCCGGCACTGGGCGCCACGACGTCGGCCGAGGTGCGCAACCTGGTGAGCCAGGTACCGCGGTCCGACGGCGGCATCCTGGCGGCCGAGCAGTTCTACCTGCACGTTCCGGTGGACGGGCTCACTCCGCGTCTTCCGCACTACTACCGGTGGCGCACCGCCGACGGCTACGTCAGCGATGTCCGCAGTGCCGCAACGGCTCTGCCGCCGGGCCGGCTCGTGCCGTTCCGGTTCACGATGATGGGAGATCAAGGCGTCGACGAGACGCCGACCCAGCCTCCCGGCCTGAAGCCCGGTGACTACGACGATCTGTACTACAAGCCCGACAACGAGCCGTCGGCCAAGCACGCGGCCAACATCGTGCGCCAGATCGCCGACTCGCGGCCCGACTTCCACATCCTCGCGGGCGACATCGCGTACGCGGACCCGTCGGGACAGGGCCGCACTCCTCGCTTCGTACCCAGTGGCGGCACCGTCGACAAGGCCTTCGACAAGTTCAACCCGTAC
This sequence comes from Rhodococcus sp. BP-332, assembly GCF_019836065.1. Lineage (NCBI taxonomy): Bacteria > Bacillati > Actinomycetota > Actinomycetes > Mycobacteriales > Nocardiaceae > Rhodococcus > Rhodococcus sp. BP-332. The sequence continues at coordinate 839,560 of NZ_JABUEC010000002.1, read as the reverse complement.
GTCTGGGACGGCTACCTCGCGGCGATCGAGCAGAGCGCGGCGTCGACGCCCTGGCTCTTCGCGACCGGAAATCACGACATGGAGGCGCTGTACGGGCCGAACGGATACGGCGGCCACGCAGCACGATTGGACCAGCCGGACAACGGCCCCGCCGGGTGCCCGTCGGTCTACTCGTTCGTCCACGGCAACGTCGCCGTGCTCTCGCTCGACGCCAACGACGTCTCGAACGAGATCCGCGCGAACACGGGCTACAGCGGCGGACGTCAGACGGGATGGGTGGAGTCGACCCTGGCGCGCTACCGGGCCGATCCGGCCGTCGACTTCATCGTCTGCTTCTTCCACCACTGCGCGTACTCGACGACGAAGGACCACGCGAGCGACGGCGGCGTCCGCAGTGCGTGGGCGGGGCTCTTCGACCGGTACCACGTCGATGTGGTGCTGCAGGCGCACAACCACGTGTTCGAGCGGTCCGATCCGATCCGCGGCGGCTCGCCGACCCGCGTCGCCGGTGACCGGTCGGAGGTCACCTCGGTCTCGGACGGCACCGTTTACTACACGGTGGGCGGCGGTGGGCGCCCGCGTTACGGGTTCCAGGACGGCGAACCCGAGAGCTACCGCGGCAACGAGGTGGCCGACACGTCGGTGCCGAACAGCTACGTCGTCGCCGCGGACGGTTCGAAGGTGCCCGAGTCGCTCACCTGGTCACGGGTGCGATTCCGCAACTACTCGTTCGTCCGCGCGGACGTGACGCCCGGGATCCCCGGCATCACACCGAGTCGGATGCGCATCGCCGCGGTCGACGAGTACGGGCGGGAGTTCGACGAGGTCACCTTCCGTCGCGAGCTGCCGCTCGCGTTCGGCAGCTAGCTGCCGGCCATGTGACCGTCGGCAGCTAGCTGCCGGCGATGTTCACCATCCAGCCGATCCCGAACCGGTCGGTGAGCATCCCGAAGGTGTCGCCCCACGGGGCCGTCTCGAGCGGGACGCCGAGGGTGCCGCCCGCGGCGAGCGCGTCCCAGTAGCCGCGCAGTTCTGGCTCGTCGTCGCCGCTCAGGGACACCGTGCCGTTGGTGCTCACCTCCATCGACGACGGAGTGTCGGCGCCCATCAGCGTGAAGCCGCCCGGGGTGTCGAGCTGACCGTGCATGACGTTGCCCGACTCGGACTCCTCGACAGGCATGCCCGAGTCACCGAACGTCGACAGCGTGAGTTCTCCGCCGAACACGGTGCGATAGAACTCCATCGCCTCCCGCGCCGTGTCCCGGAACGACAGGTACGGATTCAGTCGGGTCGTCATGGTGAGCCTCTTTCTCGAGCAGGGGTGGTCCGCCGACTCCTGTGACTTGATAGAAAGAGTGGGAGCCGCGGGGTTTCGGGGCCGAGATGAGAAAGAGGGTAGTCGTGAGCGAGCAGGTCAGGACAGCAATCGTCACGGGAAGTGCGCGAGGAATCGGTGCCGCCGTCGCCCGACGTCTCGCCGCGGACGGCTTCGGTGTCGCCGTCGTCGATCTCGACGAGGCGGCGTGTGCCGGCACGGTCGACGCGATCACCGCAGCCGGTGGTCAGGCCATCGCCGTCGGCGCGAACGTCGCGGACGAGCAGTCGGTCGTCTCTGCGGTCGAGCGCATCGCCACCGACTTCGGGGCGCCCACGGTGCTGGTGAACAACGCCGGCATCCTGCGCGACAATCTTCTCTTCAAGATGTCGGTCGACGACTGGGACGCCGTGCTCGGCGTGCATCTGCGCGGATCGTTCCTCATGTCCCGCGAGGTGCAGAAGCATCAGGTCGAGGCCAAGTGGGGACGCATCGTCAACCTGTCGTCCACCTCGGCGCTGGGCAACCGCGGTCAGGCCAACTACGCGGCCGCCAAGGCCGGCATGCAGGGCTTCACCAAGACCCTCGCCATCGAGCTGGGCCGCTACAACGTCACCGTCAACGCGATCGCACCCGGCTTCATCGAGACGGAGATGACGGCGGCGACGGCCGAGCGCGTCGGCGTGCCGTTCGAGGACTTCAAGAAGGGTGCCGCGTCGCAGATCCCGGTCAACCGCATCGGTCAGCCCGAGGACATCGCCCACACGGCATCCTTCTTCTGCAGTGAGGGTGCAGGATTCGTGTCCGGTCAGGTCGTGTACGTCGCGGGCGGGCCCAAAGACTGACGTGAAGTTGCTGCTGCTCGCCGACACCCACGTCCCCACCCGCGCGCGGGATCTGCCCGCCGCGGTGTGGGACGCGGTGGACGCGGCCGACCTGGTGGTGCACGCGGGTGACTGGATGGCGCCGTCGTTGCTGGACGCGCTCGAGGAGCGGTCGACCGATCTGCTCGCCTGCTGGGGCAACAACGACGGTGACGATCTCCGTGCGCGGTTGCCGGAGGTCGCACGGCGGACGGTCGAGGGTGTGCGCATGGTCGTCACGCACGAGACCGGTGCGAAAACGGGACGGGAGAGGCGAATGGACGCGGCGTTTCCCGACACCGATCTCCTGGTGTTCGGGCACAGCCACATTCCGTGGGACACGCTGTCCTCCAACGGGATGCGCCTGCTCAACCCGGGTTCGCCGACCGACCGTCGGCGGCAACCGCACTGCACCTACATGACGCTGACCCTGAGCGGCGGTGCCGTCTCGGACGTCGTGGTGCACGAGCTGTGACGCGCATCGACGCCTGGACGTGGTCGGTGCGGCTGTTCAAGACGCGCTCTGCCGCCGCGTCGGCGTGCCGCGGCGGACACGTGAAGATCAACGGCAGCGCCGCCAAGCCGGCGCAGCACGTGGTACCCGGTGACGAGGTACGCATCCGCGCAGGGGGATTCGAGAAGATCGTCGAGGTCACCCAGCTCGTGAACAAGCGAGTGGGAGCCCCGGCCGCGGTGGCGTGCTACATCGACCGGAGCCCACCCCCACCGCCGCGTGAACTGTTCGCCGCGGTGCCCGTTCGCGATCGCGGAGCCGGGAGGCCGACGAAGCGGGACCGGCGCGAGATCGACCGGTTGCGGGCGGCACCGCCGAGCGAGTGACGCGCGGCGGTCCCGCCACCGGCGTCAGCGCAGCAGTGCGCGCGACATGACGACGCGCTGAATCTGGTTGGTGCCTTCGTAGATCTGCGTGATCTTGGCGTCACGCATCATGCGCTCGACCGGGAAGTCGCGCGTGTAGCCGGCGCCACCGAAGAGCTGCACCGCATCGGTGGTCACCTTCATGGCGACGTCCGAGGCGAAGCACTTGGAGGCGGCGGAGATGAAGCCGAGGTTCTTCTCGCCGCGCTCGGCGCGAGCGGCTGCCGAGTACACCATGAGGCGGGCCGCCTCGATCTCCATCGCCATGTCGGCGAGCATGAACTCGACGCCCTGGAACGTGCTGATGGCCTTGCCGAACTGCTTGCGGTCCTTGGTGTACGCGATGGCCGCGTCGAGAGCGCCCTGCGCGATGCCGACGGCCTGCGCGCCGATGGTGGGACGGGTGTGGTCGAGCGTCGCGAGTGCCGTCTTGAAGCCGGTTCCGGGCTCACCGATGATGCGGTCTCCGGGGATGCGGCAGTTCTCGAAGTACAGCTCGCGGGTGGGGCTGCCCTTGATGCCGAGCTTGCGCTCCTTCTCGCCGACCGAGAAGCCCTCGTCGTCCTTGTGCACCATGAACGCCGAGATGCCGTTGGCCTTCTTCTCGGGATCGGTGACGGCCATGACGGTGTACCAGGTCGACTTGCCGGCGTTGGTGATCCAGGCCTTCGAGCCGTTCAGGATCCAGTCGTCGCCGTCCGCCTTGGCGCGGGTCTTCATGCCGGCGGCGTCGGAGCCCGCCTCACGCTCGGACAGTCCGTAGGAGGCCATCTCGCCCTCGGCGATGGAGGGCAGCACCTTCTGCTTGAGCTCCTCGTTGCCGCTGAGGATGAGGCCCATGGTGCCGAGCTTGTTCACGGCGGGGATCAGGGAGGAGGAACCGCACACGCGGGCGACCTCCTCGATCACCATGCAGGCCGCGACGGAGTCGGCGCCCTGGCCGCCGTACTCCTCGGGAATGTGCACCGCGTTGAAGCCGGAGGCGTTGAGGGCCTTCAGTGCCTCCTCGGGGAAGCGCTCCTGCTCGTCGACCTCGGTGGCGTACGGCGCGATCTCCTTCTCGGAGAGTGCGCGGATGGCCTCGCGGAGCTCGTTGTGCTCGTCGGCGAGCTGGAAGAGGTCGAAGCTGGGGTTGCCGGCCATGGGATGTCCGTTCGTCGTGGTGAGAGGGTCGTGGCACTCGGTGTCACGGAATGAGGCCAGCGTACCGGACCGACCGGCCGGTGACCATGGCTGCGTGGCACTTGGTGTCACTGGTCACGTGTGGGTGCTCCGGGCCCGTACCGTCCGTCCCTTATTCTGGTGGTCGTGCACCACCAGGCGACGACCCGTGCGCCGGGTGCCCGGGCAGTCGGCGCGCGCAGGCCGGGCCACCGCGTCGATCTCGACGGTCTCCGCGGGCTGGCGATCGCCCTCGTGGTCGTCTTCCACATCTGGTTCGGCAGGGTCTCGGGCGGTGTCGACGTCTTCCTCGTCCTGTCCGGCTTCTTCTTCACGTCGATGGTGCTGCGCCGCGTCGAGCGAGCCGACGGTCCGATCCTGCGGCCCCTCGTCGTCCGCACCGCCCGACGCCTGTACCCCGCGGCGGTGGTGGTGTTCGGCGCGGTGGCGCTCTGGACCGCGTGGGACCGACCTTCACGATGTGGGACGCGACGACGCGGCAGCTCCTCGCGTCGCTGGCGTACGTCCAGAACTGGGAGCTCGCGCGGACCGCGTCCGACTACGCGGCGGCCGATCTGTCGGTCAGTCCGCTCCAGCACCTGTGGTCGATGTCCGTGCAGGTGCAGTTCTACGTCGGTGTCACGGCCGTGGTGTTCCTCGTCACCGCGGCGTGCCGTCGGTGTGGTCGTCGGGACCTGACCACACCGGTGCTGGTGTCGGTGCTCGCGGTCGCCGCCGCGGTGTCGTTCACCTATGCGGCCGACATCGGCCGCACCCACCAGGGGTGGGCCTACTACGACACCGGGGCGCGGACGTGGGAACTCGCTGTCGGCGCGATCGCCGGGCTGGTGATCGGTCGAGTGGTGCTGCCGGCCGCGCTACGGGCCGCGGCTGCCGTCGTCGGACTTGCCGCACTGGTGGGCTGTGGGTTCCTCGTCGACGGTGCGGCGCAGTTCCCCGGTCCTGCCGCGCTGGTGCCGGTCGGGGCCGCGATGCTGCTGGTGCTTGCGGTGCGGGTGCTCCCGAGTCACGAGCACCGGCCGTGACCCGTGCTCTCGAGTCCCGCCCACTGCAGTTCCTCGGCTCCATCGCCTACCCGCTGTACCTGTGGCACTGGCCGATCCTCATCGCGGTGCTCGGAACCGGGCACTCGGTGACCGTGGTGACGGGATCCGCCGTGGTGGTCGTCTCGATCGCCCTGGCCGTCGCCACACGCTCGTGGGTGGAGGAGCCGGTGCACCGTCGGGGCGCGGGCCGCGGCGTCCTCACCGCCCTGGTGACCCGTCGGAGCGATCGGCCTCGCCGCGGCGAGCGCTACCTGGCAGGGCTACCTCGATCGAGCGACGGCCCAGCCGACCGCCGACGTGAGCTCCGACGATCGCTACCCGGGGGCGCTCGCACTCGTCGACGGTGTTCCCGTGCCGGACGCTCCGATGCGACCCACCGTGCTCGATGCGGACCTGGACCTGCCGCAGTCGACGCTGGACGGCTGCATCGCGGACATGACGCAGCGCGATGTGATCTCGTGCGTGTACGGCGATCCCGACGCGACGCGCACCCTTGCCCTGGCCGGGGGATCGCATGCCGAGCACTGGCTCCCCGCACTCGACCGGATCGGCCGGGATCGCGGGTTCGCCGTGGTGACCTACCTCAAGATGGGGTGCCCGCTCGACATCGGCGAGCCGCTCCTGGTGGATCTGCCCTACCCGGACTGCCGGGACTGGTCCTCGGACGTGCTCGACATCCTCGCGTCGGACCGCCCCGACTGGGTGTTCACCACCTCGACGCGGCCGAGCCCCACGGAGTTCGGCGACGTCACACCCGACGCGTACCTCGACGTCTGGGCACGCTTCTCCGCGCTCGCTCTTCCCGTCGTGGCCGTGCGGGACACTCCGTGGCTCAGCCGGGAGGGCGTCCCGTATCGCGCCGCGGACTGCCTTGCCGACGGCGGCGACAGCGAGTCGTGCGGACTGCCGCGCAGCGAGGTCCTGTCCGAGATCGATCCGGCCCGCGCCGCGTCGCTGCCGTTCCCCTCGGTGGTTCCCGTCGACTTCTCCGATGCGGTCTGCGGTCCCGACGTGTGTCGCGTCGTCGAAGGAAACGTGCTGGTCTACCACGATTCCCACCACCTGTCGGCGACGTACGTCCGGTCGCTCGTGCCGGTGGTCGACAGCACGCTCGGCGAGGTCACGGGGTGGTGGTGAGACCGTCCCCGAAGTGCTGTGTGAGCAGGGTCGTGACGTCGGCGACCGACGTCCCCGGCGGCAACACGAGTGCGGTGGGCCGGTCTCCCGCGGTGTCGGTGACGAACCGCCGCTTCACCGCCCCGAGGGCGCGCCGGACGTCCTCGACCTCCACTCGGGCCCCGTCGCGAAGCCACGTACGCAGCAGGTAGTTGTGCGTCGCCGTGACCGCGGCGGCGAACTGCACCAGGGAGAGCGGCTCCTGCGTCGGGGCGCCGCGGCGCAGGGTGTCGACGAAGACGCGCTCGTACCGCAGCACCATCACCAGTTCGCGCTCGCGCAGGGCGGGCACCGTCTGCAGGACGCGGTAGCGGCGACGGGTGGTGTCCGGCGTGCCGGAGAACCGGGCGAACACGCGCGCGGCGGCCTCGCACACGGCGTCGTACGGGTCGAGGTCGGTCGTTCCCAGGAAGTCCTGCACATGGGCGAGGGTGGCGTCGTGGTCGAGGAAGACCACATCCTCCTTGGACCGGAACTGCCGGAAGAACGTGCGGCGCGACAGCCCCGCGCTCTCCGCGATCTGGTCGACCGTGGTGGCCTCGTACCCCTTGCTCTCGAAGAGCTCCAGCGCCGCACCCATGACCTCGAGGCGAAACCGGGCGTCCTCGGTTTCTCGCGGTTCGTCGTGGGCGGCCATGGCTTCACGGTAGCGTGAACTGCTCGGACCGGTGAGCTGCCGGAACGCACGTGACGGTGAAGGGACGAGGTCGTGGCGTTGGTGATGGGTGTCGATTCGTCCACCCAGTCGTGCAAAATCGTTGTTCGGGACGCGGATTCCGGTGAGCTGGTCCGCCACGGTCGGGCCGGCCATCCCGACGGCACCGAGATCGACCCGGCCCGGTGGCACGAGGCTCTCGAGACCGCTCTCGCGGACGCCGGTGGAATGGACGGCGTCGACGCGGTCTCCGTCGGAGCGCAGCAGCACGGCATGGTGTGTCTCGACGAGGCGGGCGAGACCGTCCGACCGGCGTTGCTGTGGAACGACACTCGCTCCGCCGAGTCGGCGCTCGACCTGGTGACCGAGCTGGGTGGAGGCCAGGAGTGGGCCGACGCCGTGGGCGTGGTGCCGGTCGCGTCCATCACCGCGGCAAAGCTGCGGTGGCTCGCGGATCACGAGCCGGAGAACGCCGATCGCACTGCGGCAGTCTGTCTTCCGCACGACTGGCTGTCCTGGCGCCTCGGCGGTGCTCGCGGACTCGACGCCCTGGCCACGGATCGGGGTGACGCCAGCGGCACGGGATACTTCTCGGCGGCCACGAACGAGTACCGCGTCGATCTGCTCGGTCTCGCGCTACGCGGGCGCACCCCGCACGTGCCCACCGTGGCGGCGCCCTCGACACGGATCGGCACGACTTCCGAAGGCGCGGCCATCGGGCCCGGAACCGGTGACAATGCCGCTGCGGCACTGGCTCTGGGTGCCGGCGAGGGTGACCTGGTGGTCTCCATCGGCACGTCCGGCGTCGTCTCGGCCGTGTCCGCCGTGGCTCCTCGCGACCCGTCGGGACTGGTGGCCGGCTTCGCCGACGCCACCGGTCGTCAACTGCCTCTCGTCTGCACGCTGAACGCCGCGCGCGTGCTCGATGCGACCGCGCGCCTGCTCGGCGTCGACCACGACGAGCTGTCGCGGCTCGCGCTGTCCACGGAGAGCCAGGGCCTGGTCATGGTGCCGTACCTCGAGGGGGAGCGCACACCGAACAGGCCCGGCGCGACCGGCGCGATTCATGGCCTGCGCCTGAGTAATTCGACCCCGGCGCACCTCGCGCGCGCCGCGATCGAGGGTCTGCTGTGCAGTCTCGCCGACGGGATCGACCACCTGGTGGCGCAGGGTGCGACCGTGTCGCGAGTGCTGCTCGTCGGCGGGGGCGCGAAATCCGAGGCGGTGCGCGTCCTCGCGCCGGGAGTCTTCGGCATGCCCGTCGACGTCCCGCCGCCCGGTGAGTACGTGGCCGACGGGGCCGCGCGCCAGGCGGCCTGGGTGCTGTCCGGCGGGGCCGAACCGCCCACCTGGGCCGCGGCGGACATTCCCCGGTACGAGGCGGACCCGACCCCGGCGGTGCGCGAACGCTACGCCGAGGTGCGGGACCTGACCGAGGGGACGTAGTGGTTCGGTGTGGGCGTACGGGCGTCAGCGCACCGACGACTCCACGGTGGCGCGGGCTCCGCGGGTGTGCAGGGAGTCGAGAGCCGACGTGTAGGCGTCGACGAAGCGCGGATCGTCCACCAGATCGCCGAACAACTCGCGGTTCCGCACGAACGCGAGGGGGTCGTCGCGCTGCTGCCGAGCCAGCGGGGTCAGCGTGTCCTTCAGACGGTCGACGATCTCGATGGGCTCACCCTGCTCGTCGACACCCTCGGCGTAGCGCGCCCAGCTCGCGATCACCGTGGCGGACAGTGCGACCGGCCCTCCGGACCCGAGGTTCGTGCGCACCACCGGGACCAGCCACTTCGGGATCCGGTCCGACGACTCGGCGCAGAGCCGGGCCACGGTGTCCCGGATCTCCGGATTGGAGAAGCGCTCGATCAGCGTCTTCTTGTACTCGGCCAGGTCGATTCCGGGAACCGGTTGCAGCGTGGGAGTGGCTTCCTCGTCCATGTAGCGCAACAGGAACTCGGCGAACAGTGCGTCCTGCGTGACGTCGTGCACGAGCCGGTAGCCACTGAGGTATCCGACGTAGCAGAGGGCCTGATGGCTCGCGTTGAGCAGGCGCAGCTTCATCAGCTCGTACGGTGTGACGTCGTCGACGACCTGCACGCCCACGTCCTCGAACGGCGGCCGGCCGAGGGTGAAGTGATCCTCCAGCGCCCACTGGGTGAACGGCTCCGCGGCCACGGGCCACCGGTCCTCGAGGTCGTACCGTGAGGCGAGCTGGTCGACGACGTCGGGTGTGGTGACGGGCGTGATGCGGTCGACCATGGAGTTGGGGAACTGCGCGGTGTCCGTGATCCACTGTGCCAGTGCGGGATCCTTCAGGCGGGCGAACGCGGTGAAGGTCGATCGGGCGATGTGTCCGTTGCCCTCGATGTTGTCGCACGACATGATGGTGAACGGCGCGAGCCCGCGATCCTTCCGGCGGGACAACGCCTCGCACACCAGTCCGAAGGTCGTGCCCGGTACCGCATCGGGGGCCAGATCCGCTCGCACAGCCGGGTTCTCGGCGTCGAACTCGCCCGTGGTGGCCGAGAAGTTGTAGCCGCCCTCGGTAACGGTGAGAGAGACGATGCGGGTGTCGGCGTGGGCGAGCTTCTCGATCACCGCCTCGGGATCGTCCGGCGCGAAGAGGTACTCGGTGATGGATCCGATGACCGAGGTGTCCCACGAGCCGTCGGAGTGCCGCAGTGCCAGGGTGTAGAGACAGTCCTGGGCGTCCATGACGTCCTTCATATGGCGATCACCCGGCAGCACGCCCACGCCGCAGATGCCCCAGCTCGACGCGGACTCGAAGTCGGTGCGGAGCAGCCGGTCCACGTACATCGCCTGGTGCGCACGGTGGAAGCCGCCGACGCCGAAGTGGACGATCCCGGTGGTGATCGCCGAGCGGTCGTACCGTGGCACGTCCACGTCGTCGGGAAGCTGGGCGAGGGTGGCGGCGGACAGCTTCACGAGAGGGTCTCCTGACTGGGTGTCACGGTGACGACAGCCTTGATGCTGCCGTCGGTGCGGTCGTGATTCAGTGCGTCCTCGACATGATCCAGGTCGAACCGACCCGTCACCATGCTGTCGAGCTCGACTCGTCCGGTGCGGACGAGTTCCAGTGCGGTGGGCCAGGTGTCGGCATAGCGGAAGACGCCGGTGACCCACAGTTCCCGGTTCTGGATCACCGACACGGGTATCGGGTACGCGTCTCCGCCCATGCCCACGAGCACCACTCTGCCCGCAGGGCGCACGGCGCGCATCCCGTCCTGCACTGCGCGGGGTGCGCCCGACGCGTCGACGAACGCGTCGACGTCGAGGTCGTGCACCGACCCGTCCGCCGGGTCGATCACGCGGGTCGCCCCGTACCGGGTGGCGTTGGCGCGGCGGTCGGCCGAGATGTCCGACACGACGATCTCCGTGGCGCCGAAGGCGCGTGCGACCTGCGCCGTGAGCACTCCGACCGGCCCGGCGCCCGCGATCAACACTCGCGAGCCGCCGGTGATCCCGGCCTTGCGTGCGGTCGCGATGGCCACCGACAGGGGCTCGAAGAGGGCCGCGGCGTCGTCGGACACGGCGTCGGGTACGTCGTGCGCGAACGTGGATCCGATGGTCACGTACTCACAGAGGGCACCGTCCACGGGAGGGGTCGCATAGAACTCCATGTGGGGGCACAGGTTGTAGTGGCCCGATCGGGTCTCGCGACTGTCGGGATCGGGTCGTTGCGGCTCGATGGACACTCGCGATCCGACTCGCCGAGGGGAGACGTCGTCACCGACGGCGACGATCACACCCGACGCCTCGTGGCCCAGAACGAGCGGCGACTCGACGACGAAGTCGCCGATGCGACCCTCGCGGTAGTAGTGCGCATCCGATCCGCAAACCCCGACGGAAGCCACCCGGACGAGGACGTCACCTGCCTTCGGCGTCGGCACAGGTCGCGTCTGCGTCTCGATGTGTCCCGGTTCGGTGAGAACTGCGGCACGCATGGAATCGACTGTTGTGTGGATCACACCTGGATGTTAGCTTAAGTGAGCAGATGAACACCAGGTGAGCAGATGCTCACCTCGACGACCGGGAGCGACATCGTGACGACGCCGAGTTCGAGCGACGAGCTGAGGCTCGCGCTGCGTGCGGCGACGATGTACCACGTCGAGGGCGCGACCCAGGCGGAGATCGCCACCAAGCTCGGTGTCTCCCGTCCCACGGCAGGTCGACTCGTCGCTCGGGCTCGGGCGAACGGGCTCGTGCGCATCGAGATCCACGTGCCCGAGGAGATCAGTGGATCGGTGCACACCGATCTCGAACGTCGACTCGAGGAGCGGTACGGCCTGGACGAGGCGCTGGTGGTCACGTCGACCATCGACGACGCCGGCGGTCGGTACGACGCGGTGGGGCGCGCCGCGTCGGGCATCCTCACCCGGCGCGTGCAGCCTTCTCACACACTCGGTTTCACGTGGGGGCCGGAGACGGTTGCGGTGGCGCAGTCGCTCCAGGGACGCGGCAGCCGCTGCGCCCGCGTGGTGCAGCTGGACGGATCCATGAGCACCGCGGACTACCAGACCGGTGTCGACTTCGTCCTCACCCGCTGCGCCGAGCAACTGCAGGCGACGCCGATGCGGCTCAACGCCCCTCTCTACGCCGACCCGGCGACAGTCGTCGCGCTGCAACAGGACTCGCTGATGTCCAAGGCGCTCGACGCCGGACGCACCGCGGACCTCATGTTCTTCGGACTGGGCCCGGTGTCGACGTCGACGACGCTGTTCGAGGGAAGCTTCCTCGACGCCGACCTCCTGTCCGAACTCGATCGACTCGGTGCGGTCGGTGAGATCGGCGGTCGGTTCTTCGACTCCGACGGCGCCGACGTCGACAGCTCACTGACCGACCGCACGGTCTCGGTGCCGCTGGACGACATCCGGAACTGCGCCACCACGCTCCTCATCTCCGGCGGTGCGCGCAAGCACGCCGCGATCCGGGCCGCTCTGCGCGGCCGTCTCGCCACCGTCCTGGTGACCGATATCGCCTGTGCTCTGGACCTTCTCGACGAGCACGGCAGCAACCCCATGAAGGAATCGAGGTAGTACCGACGTGACATCACGATTCGTCCCACTCGCCGCCCTCGCCGCAGCCACCGTGCTGACGGCGAGCGGCTGCGCGGGCGCGGGATCGTTCGGAGGTGACGGTGGCGGCACGACCATCACCGTGGCCATCGTCTCCAACTCGCAGATGTCCGACGCGATCTCGCTCGCACCGGAGTTCGAGGCCGAGAACCCGGGTGTGAACCTGAAGTTCGTCTCGCTGTCCGAGAACGAGGCGCGCGCGAAGATCACGGCGTCGGTGGCCACGGGCGGTGGTGAGTTCGACGTGGTGATGATCAGCAACTACGAGACGCCGCAATGGGCCGAGAACGGGTGGCTCACCAATCTGTCCGAGTACGCGCAGGCCACACCGGGATACGACGAGGACGATTTCATCCCGTCGCTCAAGGAGTCGCTGTCCCACGAGGGAAGCATGTACTCGGTGCCGTTCTACGGTGAGTCGTCCTTCCTCATGTACCGCAAGGACCTGATGGAGGAAGCAGGCATCACGATGCCGGCCGAGCCCACCTGGGATCAGGTGGCCGAGGCCGCCGCGACACTCGACCGTCCGGGCATGTCCGGCATCTGCCTGCGTGGCAAGCCCGGCTGGGGCGAGGTGCTCGCGCCCCTCGACACCGTCATCAACGCCTTCGGCGGCCGGTGGTACGACGAGAACTGGAACGCGCAACTCGACAGTCCGCAGGTCGAGGAAGCCGTGCAGTTCTACGTCGACCTGGTCCGGTCGCACGGACAGGCCGGCGCGGCGACGAGCGGCTTCAGCGAGTGCGGAACGCAACTCGCACAGGGCAACACGGCCATGTGGTACGACGCCACCTCGGCGGTGTCGGTGCTCGAGGACCCCACGTCGAGCAACGTCGTCGGCAAGATCGGGTACGCCAAGGCCCCGTCGGCGGCCAAGGGCGACAACGGCTGGCTGTACTCCTGGTCGCTCGGCATCCCGACGACGTCGGAAAGCCCGGACGACGCCTGGAAGTTCGTGTCGTGGATGACGAACAAGGAGTATCTGAAGAAGGTCGGCACCGAGCTCGGCTGGGAGCGGGTGCCACCGGGAAGCCGGTTGTCCACCTACGAGATCCCGGAGTACAAGGAGGCGTCGGCCGCCTTCGGTCAGGTCACGCTCGACTCGATAAACAATGCCGATCCGCTGAACCCGACGGTCGATCCGGTGCCGTACACCGGCGTCCAGTTCCTCACCATCCCCGAGTTCCAGGATCTCGGCACTCGGGTCAGTCAGCAGATCAGCGCCGCCGTGGCAGGACAGATCAGCGTCCAGGACGCGCTCGCTCAAGCGCAGCAGTACGCCGAGGTGGTCGGCAAGACGTATCAGGAGGATCAGTGATGACCACGACCGAAGTCGGCTCGGCGAGATCCGAGACGCCGTTCGTTCCTCGCGAACGGGTGATCTCGAAGGCGGAGGGGTGGCGGCGCCGCGGTCCCCTGCTGCCGGCCATGGTCTTCGCGATCGTCGTAACGCAGATCCCGTTCCTGTTCACGCTGTACTACTCGACGCAGTCGTGGAACCTGGTGCGCCCCGGATCGCGGGAGTTCAACGGTCTGAACAACTACGTGGACGTGTTCCGGGACAGCCAGTTCCGCTCGGTCGCGTTCAACACGGTGATCATGATCGTGGGCACGGTGATCATCTCGGTGGCGCTGGGCCTGGTGCTCGCACTGCTGCTGGACCGTAAGTTCATCGGCCGCAGTCTGATCCGCACCCTGCTGATCACTCCGTTCCTCATCACCCCGGTCGCCGGTGCACTGATCTGGAAGACCACCATGTTCGACCCGGTGTTCGGCCTCATCAACTTCGTGCTCAGCCCGTTCGGGGTCGACCAGATCGACTGGGTCTCGCGGTTCCCGCTCGCCGCGGTCATGACCAACCTCGTCTGGCAGTGGACCCCCTTCATGATGCTGCTCATCCTGGCGGGACTGCAGTCGATGCCGAAGGACATCGCGGAGGCGGCGCGGGTGGACGGCGCCGGGCCCGTCGCACTGTTCCGCGAGTTGACGTTGCCGCATCTGCGACGCTTCATCGAGCTCGGAGCGGTCCTCGGCGCCATCTACCTCATCAACACCTTCGACGCCGTCTACATGATGACGTCCGGCGGCCCGGGTGTGGCGTCGTCGAACCTGCCGTTCTACATCTATCAACGAGCGTTCCTCGGTTTCGACATCGGCCAGGCCGCGGCCATGGGCGTCGTCACCGTGGTGGCCACCATCGTCGTCAGCACACTGGCGCTGCGACTGATCTTCACGAGCTTCAGCGGGAAAGAGGAGGCTGCCTGATGAGTACCACCACCGAGCGGAGCGCCGGCAGCGGAACTTCGAGCGTCACCGCGCCGATCACACGCAAGAAGCGATGGGGGCCCGGATCGATCTGGTCCTTCGTCGCCTGGGTCGCCGGCATCGCCTTCTTCTTCCCGGTCCTGTGGATGGTCATCACCGGGTTCAAGCAGGAAGCCGATGCGTACACCGCGACGCCGAAGATCTTCTTCACCCCGACCCTCGACCAGTACCGCGGCGTTCTCGAGAGCGGCATCGGCACCACGCTGCTCAACTCGGCCTTCGCGACCGTCGTGTCCACGATTCTCGTTCTGCTGCTGGGTGTCCCGGCTGCGTTCGCCCTGTCGCTGCGTCCCGTGAAGAAGACGCAGGACGTGCTCTTCTTCTTCATCTCGACGAAGATGCTGCCGGTCGTGGCGGCCATCGTGCCGCTGTACGTCATCGTCGGCGACATCGGTCTGCTCGACAACATCTGGGCGCTCATCATCCTGTACACGGCGATGAATCTGCCGATCGCGGTGTGGATGATGCGGTCGTTCTTCCTCGAGGTCCCGAGCGAGTTGCTCGAGGCCGCGAGCATGGACGGGGCCTCGCTGTGGACATCGGTGCGGGAGGTCATCCTGCCGCTGGTCTCGCCCGGCATCGCGGCCACGTCGCTGATCTGTGTGATCTTCTCGTGGAACGAGTTCTTCTTCGCCGTCAACCTCACCGCCGTTCAGGCACAGACGATTCCGGTCTACCTCGTCGGCTTCATCACCGGGCAGGGCCTGTACTGGGCCCAGCTCTCCGCCGCTGCGACGTTCGCAGCCCTCCCCGTCGTCCTCGCCGGATGGTTCGCGCAGAACAAGCTCGTGCGCGGCCTGTCCTTCGGCGCCATCAAGTAGGAGAAAGAACCATGGCTGCAATCTCGTACAAGCAAGCGTCCTGCATCTACGACGGCGCCGACAAGCTGGCGGTGGACTCGCTCGACCTCGACATCCAGGACGGCGAGTTCGTCGTCCTGGTCGGCCCGTCGGGCTCCGGGAAATCCACCGCGCTGCGGATGCTCGCCGGTCTCGAGGAGATCGACGGCGGTGCCATCGAGATCGGCGGGAAGAACATGGTCGGTGTGCCGTCCAAGGACCGCGACATCGCGATGGTGTTCCAGAACTACGCGCTCTACCCCAACAAGACCGTCGGCGAGAACATGGGCTTCGCGCTCAAGATGCGCGGGGTCAGCCTCGAGAAGCGTCAGGCCCGCGTCGCCGAGGCGGCCCGACTCCTCGACCTCACCGAGTACCTGGATCGCAAGCCCGGCAAGCTCTCCGGCGGTCAGCGGCAGCGCGTCGCCATGGGCCGCGCGATCGTCCGTGAGCCCCAGGTGTTCTGCATGGACGAGCCGCTGTCGAACCTCGACGCCAAACTGCGGGTACAGACACGCACGCAGATCGCCGCGCTGCAGCGTCGGCTGGGGACGACCACCGTGTACGTCACCCACGACCAGGTCGAGGCCATGACGATGGGCGACCGCGTCGCGATCCTCAAGGACGGCAAGCTGCAGCAGTTCGCCGCGCCGACCGAGCTCTACGACCACCCGGTCAACGCCTTCGTGGCCGGATTCATCGGCTCGCCGGCGATGAACCTGTTCACGGTGCCCGTCGTGTCCGGCGGCCTGAAGGTCGGTGAGCGCACCGTCCCCCTCGAGCGCGACCAGCTCACCGCCATCGCCGCCGCGGGACTCGACGAGGTGACCCTCGGCCTGCGTCCAGAACAGCTCGCGATCGGCTCCGCGGACGACGACGGACTGCTGGTCACCGTCGACCTCGTGGAGGAACTGGGCAACGAGAGCTACCTCTACGCCAGCTTCGACGACACCCGGATCCGCGCCTCGGACGGCACACCGGCCACGATCGTGGCACGCTCTCCCAGGAGGGCACCCGCGCGGATCGGCGAGAAGGTCACGCTGACCAAGCAGGAGGGCACCGCGTACCTGTTCCACCCGACCTCGGGGGAGCGGATCGGGGCCTGAGCAGCAGGGGGCAAGACTCGGGTGTGGGAACGTGCCGGGAAGACCGTTCCCACACCCGTCCACCGTCGCGGGACCTCGCATGTGAGCGTGTGGCCACAGGATCGCCGGTGATTCTGCGGATCGGCAGAGTGTTCGTCGATCGTGTGTACTCACACTCGCCTGCGGGCTGTCGGTTCCTGTGGGCGTGGTCGAGCAGCACGTCCGCCGCGTCTCGCGGGTGACTCCAGGGCCACCAGTGCTTCGTGTCGACCTCCGGGACGGTCAGGTCCGGCACCCGGCGGTCGACGTCCTGGACCGGTCGACACGTTTCAGCGCACGGCACGAGGGTAGTTCGAGGCACTCGCTCTCGACACAGGAGATTCTCATGGCCCGTGCCACCCTTGCCCACCTGCTCCACGATGTCGGACTCGCGGCCTGGTTCGGCGGAACCCTCGCCAATGCCGTCGCACTGAACGAGGCGTCGTCGAACGCCGACACCGCCGCCTCCACCGGGGCTGTCACCAACGAGGGATGGGATCGGTGGACGCCGGTCAACGCCGCGGCCATCGGTGTCCATCTCGCCGGTGCGACAGCACTGCTGAAGAACGACTACGGACGTCTGAAGGCGCAGGACGGCGTCGCCTCGATGGCCGTCGCCAAGACCGCGCTCACGGCGGCAGCACTGGCGGTCACCGCGTACAGCCGCGTTCTGGGACAGACGGTCTCGAAGGAAGGTGCGGTACCCGCCTCTGACGGGACCACGCCCACCGCGTCCACGCCACCGCACGTGGCGGCCGCGCAGAAGAAACTCCAGGCACTGCAGTGGGTCGTCCCCGCGTTGGCCGGCGGAGTGGTCGCCATCTCCGCGTACGCGAGCGAGCAGTTCCGTCCCGAGGAAGTGGCGCGGGGCGTAGTGTCGCGCATCATCGGCTGACCGTCCGATCCGCGAGGTCTGTCCGATTCGCAACCTGCAGGGTGGTGATGACGTGCCGGCGCATTCGGACGGCGACACCGATGCGGGAGCCGACCAGCGCACTCCGCTGGTGCAACCGCCGAAGCTGCGGACCGAGGCCGATCGCGGCGCGACCCGGTTGGAGCTGTTCTTCGACCTCGCCTACGTGCTGGTCGTGCACCAACTCGCACTCGCACTGAAGGACGACCTTCGCTGGCAGGGCATCGCCGAGTTCGCGGGAATCTTCGCCGTCACGTGGTGGTCCTGGGTGACCACCACGTTGTACGCCAACAGGTTCGACACGAACGACGTCCTGTACCGATTGCTGAAACTGGCCGCCACCTTCGCCGTGGCGGTGATGGCCGCCAGTGCCGCGACGGCGGTGGGCGGCGACGGGACCGTCGCCTTCGGAGCCGGGTACATCGCGACGCGGGTGATTCTCGCCGGTCTGTATCTTCGCGCACGGCGGCACATCCCCGACGTCCGCGTCACGATCGATCTGTACCTCGCGGCCACCGGCGTCAGTATCGTGATCTGGACGGTCTCGCTGCTCACCCCGTCACCGATCACCTACCTGCTGTGGGCGGTGGGAATCATGGTGGAGGCCGCGGCGCCGTTCGCCGCGACCCACTGGGGACCGGATGTTCCGCTGCACCTCGAGCATCTGCCGGAGAGGTTCGGGCTCTTCGTCATTCTCGTTCTCGGTGAGTCGATCTCGGCTGTGGTGCTCGGGATGCACGACACCCACTGGATGTTCTCGTCCGTCGCCGTCGCGGCACTCGGATTCACGATCGCTGCAGCCGTGTGGTGGATGTACTTCGACATCGGCGGCGCGGAGGCCAAGACGGAGATCCAGGACGACGAGCGGGTGGTGGGCAGTGGCCGTGCCGACGGGTACGTCTACGGGCACCTCCCTCTCACCCTGGGTGTCGCTCTCCTCGGCGTCGGGATCCAGCAGTACGTCCTGCATCCCGTCGGCGAACTGACCGATGCCGGGCGCTGGGCCCTGTCCGGTGGGGTGGCGCTGTTCGTCGTCGGGATCTGCGCCGTTCTCGGCTGGAGTTCCGGCGACTGGAGAACGGTGTTCCCGTGGCCGGCGCTGGCCATTCCCGTCGTCGTCGTGCTGGGTCTCGTCGACACCAGGCTCCCGTTCGCCTCGGCCATCGTCCTCGCTGTCGGCGCGATCACGGCCGTCGTCACCGGGGTGATCCGTCGGCGCCGCAGTCCGGTCGACACGACCGAGACCTGACGCCGGGGCTATCGGTCCCGGCCGGCGTGGTCGAGCAGCACGTCCGCCGCGTCTCCCGGGTGACTCCAGGGCCACCAGTGCTTCGCGTCGACCTCCAGGACGGTCAGGTCGGGGACCCAGCGGTCGACGTCCTGGACCAGATCGGGGGAGAGGAAGCGATCCTTCAGCGGAACCACGACGAGTGTGGGTACGTCGCACCGCGGTGGTGGCCCGGACAGCATGCGCCGAATGATGTTGGCGCGGTAGAGCTCGACACCGCGCTGCATGTTCAGCGGATCCGCGGCGGGAGCGGGGTCCGCGGGACCGGCCTGGACGAACAGAGTCGGAACGTACTTTCCCAGGACCGGCACGTGGAAGCCCCAGATGTACCACGACCGGGCGAGCTGACCGAGCACCGACGGCCACTGGGTGGGCCGCAGTCCGCGCCGACGCGACGTCTCGCGGAGGTGGTCGATGCTGGGACCGGAGACGGAGGTGAACGATCCGAACACCTCGGCGGCGCGGGGATCGCGCATCGGCTCCCACATCTGCACCGAACCCCAGTCGTGGGCGAAGGCGTGGACCGCTCCGCGGAGATCGGGGATCGACTCGACCACCGCATAGGTGTCGTCGGCCAGGCGTTCGATGGCGAACGACTCGGACCGTTCCGGGTGCTCGACGACGGTGCGGCCACCACCGCGCGTGTCGTAGGCGATGACGCGGGCGCGATCACCGATGGCGTCGATCATCGGGTGAAACATGGTGTGGTCGTCCGGATACCCGTGCACGAGCAGCACCGTCGTGTCCGACTCCGGATCGCCGTACTCGAACACGGCCAGTGCGGCACCCGTCGAGTGAGCGGTCCACCTGCTGTGCGGCTCGGTCATCCTGCCTCGCTCCTTCTGTACAGCGACTCTCCTCGGAGCAGTCGCGCGACGAGGTGCAGCCGCACCTCGTCCTGCTCGGGCTGCGGATGCACCACGGCGGAGAGGGCTTCCCCGTCGAGGAGGTGTACCACCGTGAAGAGCACCGTATCGAGTTCCGCCGCGGGAATCGTGCCCGCGATCGGCAGCGAGCGTCCGAGGTCGGTGATCTCCTGGTGGTAGCGCACGGTGAACGGAACGAGACGCTCCCGCAGTGCATCGTCACTCCGGGCGGCGATGAGCAGCTCGTACCAGGCACCGTTGATCGGCGCCCGGCACGCGGCGCGCAGCAACGTCAGGCAGTGCTCGACGGACGCCGAGCCGAAGCCGGACAGCCCGGCGCGGAACTCCTCGAACTGGCGCCTCCGGACCTCGTCCGCCGCGGCCACGACGAGATCGAGACGGGTGGCGAAGTGCCGGAAGAGCGCACCCGACGACACTCCCGCGCGGGTCACCACCTCGTTGACCGTCGTGGCGGCGTAACCCTTCTCGCACAGCGACGCGATGGTCGCGTCGAGGAGTCGCGCGATGGTGTCGGTGCGGCGCTCTTCCTGCGTTCGTCTCACACGGACACGGTAGTGGCCGCAGGTGTCCTCACGCCCGCTCGCAGGAATCTGCCCGCCCGCTCGGACACCCCGAACCAGGAGGCGAATCGGCCCTCGCGATACGCGACTCGTCCGCCGACGAGCGTCGCGGTGACCGCGGTGTCGTTACGGTTGACCATGCGGCTGAGACCCCCGAATTCCGGCATCGTCTCCTCGTTGTACGCGTCGACCTCGTCCGTCAGGCCGGCGGGATTCACCACGACGATGTCGGCGCGATCGCCGAGACGCAGGTGGCCGGCGTCGACGCCGTAGAAGTCGGCGAGCTCGCCGCTGAGCTTGTGAGCCGCCTGGCCGACCGTCAGGAACGACTCGCGGGCGTCGTTCACGCGCCGCAGCAGGCGGATGCCGAAGTTGTAGAACGCCATGTTGCGCAGGTGCGCCCCGGCATCGGAGAACCCCACCGTCACACCGGGATTCGTGATCAGCTTGTCCATCTGCTTCTGGCGATGATTGGCGATGGTGGTGTGCCAGCGTAGTTTCCGGCCGTGCTCGACCACCAGGTCGAGGAAGGCGTCGACGACGTGGATCCCCTGCTCCCGTGCCAACTCCGCGATGTTCTTGCCGATGACGGACGAGTCGGGGCATTCGGTGATGATGACGTCGCCGAAGTCTCGGTGCCACACACGGGAGGAGAACTTCTTCTCGAAGTCGGCGCGGAACCAGCGTCGATACGCCTCGTCCTTCAGCAGTTCGTTACGGCCGAGCTCCTCACGAAGGTGCAGAGCTGCTCTGCCGGAACCGAATTCCTCGAAGACGACCAGGTCGATTCCGTCGGAGTAGACGTCGAACGTCGTGGGCAGGTGCTGCCAGCGGAACTGCCCCTTGCCCGGCCCGTTCACCGCAGCGGCCAGCGGACCGAAGATGTGGTGGATCCACGGCGAGGCCTTGGCGTCGGCGGCGGCCAGCAGCGAGACCTTCAGTGCGCGTCGGCCGATGCCCGTCGCGGCGCCGAGGAAGAACACCATGTCGTACTTGGTGTTCAGGTTCGGAATGCTCTGCAGCAGACGGCCGCGGCGACGCAGGATCTTGTGCAGGCGGCGGAACTCCGACCACGATGCGTAGGACGACGGCAGCGAGCGCGAGCGGTATCGATCCCCGTCCAGCTTGTCCCAGGGATTGGTCATCGTGGACATGCCGAGCATGCCCGCGTCGAGTGCCTTCTCGAGGGCGTCCGCCATCTGCGCCGTCTCCTCGCGCGTCGGTCGCTGGGAGCGGTCGGTCGACCGGTCGAGTCCCATGACGTGAGCGCGCAGGTCCGAGTGCCCCACCAGCGCAGCGATGTTCGGTCCGAGCGGGAGGCGCTCGAGCGCGGCGATGTACTCCTCCGGGCCCGACCAGGTCTTGTGCGTGTCGACGGCCTTGAGCACGTGATCGCGGGGGAGGGCCTCGACGCGGCTGAACAGGTCGGCGATGTCGACGGGAGTGGAGTACAGGGTGGAGAGCGAACAGTTGCCGAGCAGCACCGTCGTCACGCCGTGGCGCACCGACTCGCTCAGGCCCGGCCCCACCAGGACCTCCGCGTCGTAATGAGTGTGCACGTCGACGAATCCCGGCATGACCCACTGGCCGGTGGCGTCGATGACCTCGGTGTCCGGTCCGACGTCGAGCGCGTCCGAGGACACGGCACGGACCACGCCGTCGACGATGCCGACATCGCGGCGAACTCCCGGCCCACCATCTCCGTCGAACACGGTCCCGCCGCTGATCACCACATCGAAGTGCGACTCGTTCATGTGACCTCCATCACTGTGCGATGGGCTCACCGTAACTTAGAGAGTGATCACTCGCAATAGTGGGACTTCGTCCCCCGTGTGCCTTTTGCGCATCTCCGGATACGCAAAGGGCGCACGGGGCCGAAGGTCACTCAGAACGCGAGTGGACGGTGCGACTCGCGCACATAGGTCCAGGTCGAAGACGGACGCACCAGCCCCGCCGACTCGAGGTCCACACCGTCGTCGGTGATCGTCGAGGTCAGGAAGGTGCGGTCGGACTCCTCGAGGGCACGGGACTGCACCTCGGCGAACGCCTCGATCGCGATGCGGTGGTACTCGTCGAGCGGGTTCTGTCGGCCGAGTGCCCGGAGATGAATGCTCTCGCGGACATCGCCGAGGTGCGCCAGGTAGTCGGACCACGCGCGGTCGAGATGGTGGAGAACGATGCGCCGGGCGGCGCGTACGCGGGCGTCGGAGTCGACGGCCTCCAGTTCCGCGGCACGCTCGGGATTACGGGTGGCCAGCAGGTCCCACGCTTCGTCGGTGCCGAGCAACGCGGCCCGACGCGTGTCGAGGATGTCGCGGTGTTGGGCGGTCAGTTGGTTGTACCGCCAGGTGGACGCGTGGGTGTCGAGCATCGCGCCCTCCGCGACGCGCTGCGCGTGGTCGATGCGCTTGGCCGCGACCTCCGTCTCGAGGAAACCCGTGTCGTCGGGGTGGCCGGGGCGATCGCTCTTCTCCAGGTAGCGCGTCACCAGCGAGTCGTCCCAACTGGCGAAGAACACGGAGCGGCCCGGATCACCCTGTCGCCCGGCGCGTCCCCGTAGTTGATTGTCGAGGCGCTCGGTGACGTACCGCGCGGTGCCGATCACGAGAAGGCCGCCGAGGTCGGTCACGCCGTCGCCGAGCCTGATGTCGGTGCCGCGGCCGGCGATCTGCGTCGAGACGGTCACCGCATCGGGCAGTCCGGCGCGCGCGATGATCTCGGCCTCCTCCGCGTCGTTCTTCGCGTTGAGGGCGACCACCGGCACTCCGGCGTCCTCGAGCCGGGCGGCCAGCGACTCGGACTCCTCGACGTCGTGCGTCCCCACGAGCACGGGCTGCCCCGTGGCGTGGGCTTCCAGCACCGCGGCGACGACGGCCGCGTTCTTCTCGGGAGCGGTGGCGTACACGCGGTCGACCTCGTCGACGCGGACGAGCGGCTCGTTCGGCTCGACCACCGACACCCCGAGGCCGTAGAACGTCCGAAGCTGTTCTCCTGCTGCGAGAGCCGTTCCGGTCATTCCGCACACGCGGCGGTACCGACCCATCAGGGCCTGCACGGTGATGGTGTCCAGGACCTGCCCGGTCTCCGTGCACGCCAGGCCTTCCTTCGCTTCGACCGCGGCCTGGAGACCGTCCGGCCAACGCTGCAGCTCCGCGACACGGCCGCGGGAGGCGTTGACCAGCTGTACCCGACCGTCCCGCACGATGTAGTCGACATCCCTGCGTACCAACACCTCTGCGTGCAGGGTGAGATTGACGCGCACCAACGTGGTGCCGACGTGCTCCTCGCTGTACAGATCGATCCCGCCCAGTGCGTCCTCGAGCTTCTCGGCCCCGGCATCGGTCAGGAACACGTTGCGACGCTCGGCATCGACCTCCCAGTCGGTGTCAGCGCCGAGAGACCGCACGGCGTCGAGCACGTCGTCGGCCGACACGTCCTGATCGATGGAGCCGGCGAGAACCAAGGGCACCAGAGCTTCGTCGACGAGCACCGAGTCGGCCTCGTCGACGACGGCGACGTCCGCGGTCGGGGAGACGAGCAATTCGACATCGTCCACCAGATGATCGCGCAGCACGTCGAAGCCCACCTCGTTGACCGAGGCGTAAGTGACATCGCACCCGTAGGCAGCGCGCCGCTCGTCCGCCGTCGACTCCGCCGTGATCCACCCGACCGTGACTCCGAGCGCGTCGTAGAACGGGCCCATCCACTCGGCGTCGCGTCGAGCGAGGAAGTCGTTGACCGACACCACGTGCACGTCCCTGCCCTGCAGCACGTAGGCGGCGGCCGCGACGGCGCCGGAGAGCGTCTTCCCCTCACCCGTTGCCATCTCGATCACGTCGCCCTCCAGCAGCCGTACGGCTCCGTAGAGCTGAGTGTCGAAGGGGCGCAGGGACAACGCACGATCGGACGCCTCGCGCGCGAGCGCGAGGAACGCGGGCACGTCGAAGGAGCCGGCTCCGCGCAGACCGTCGGCCGCGGCACGCAGACCGTCCGCGTCGAGGTCGCGGTGGCGGTCCTCGAGCGCCCGGGCGGCATCCACGGCACCTCGCGACCGCGCATGCCCCTTCGCGACCGAACGACCGAGCAGGGACCAGAACCGTGACGCCATGTTCGCCAGGCTACCGACGGGCCCGTAGGTGCGGCCGCAAGCCGTGTGCACACCCCCAGCGGTGAGCGCACACGGTCTGCGGCCGGTGGGGAGGGGTGTGCGGTCACTAGAAGGGGTGCGCACACCCGTTGTCGCAGCGCGTCCGACGCGGGAACCGCCTCATCTGAGACGGTCGCGGCCGGACGGCTTCGAGAGGACGACGTTCACCGTGGTCACCGTTCTCGGCACCGTGGGCATCGCATGGCTGCGCGACGTGCGTTGTTCGAAGGTCCAGGCCACCGACGGGCCGTCACGCAGGAGTGATGCGCCGACTGGGGAGTGGGCTCGAGTACACGACGTTAGTGGTGATGGAGCCGAGCGTGGCGAGCCGGCCGGTGACACGTTCGAGATCCCGCATCGAGCGGGCGAGGACCTTGATGATGAAGCAGTCGTCACCCGTGACGTGATGCGCCTCGATGATCTCCGGGGTGGACGCCACCAGTGCGTCGAACGGACCGTAATTACCCGACGGGTACGCCAGGCGGACGAACGCCGAGACCGTGTAGCCGAGAGCCCCGGTGTCGACAGTGACGGAGTAGCCGGTGATCACGCCGATGTCGGTCAGGCGGCGGACGCGGTCGGCCGTCGCGCTCGACGACAGGTTCACCACTCGGGCCAGATGTGCAACGGTCGCGCGCCCGTCACTCTGCAGCTCGTCCAGCAGTCGCCGGTCGATCTCGTCGACTTCGGGGTGTGGATTACGCGGCACAATGGAAACGATACCGGCCGATCGATGCCGTTTAGTGCGATCAGCCGGTGATCGCCACTTCTCCCAGTCGCCCGAACAGGATTGGCTGAGGTCATGGAAAAGACACCGTCCGCCGCCGACTTCTTCGCCGCGAAACTGAGGTTCGAGACAGATCCCGCCGATCTTGCCGCCGAGCGATCCCGCGGTGCGGGGCCGCTGATCATCGACGTTCGTTCGGACGCGTCCTGGAGTGCGGGACGCATTCCCGGAGCGGTGCACATCGTCGGGGCCGATCTGGGCACGCGCATCGCCGAGGTGGAGCCGGATCGCGACGCCGACATCGTCGTCTACTGCTGGGGACCGGGATGCAACGGCAGCACCCGAGCGGCCCTGGCGCTCAGTCGCCTCGGCTACTCCCGCGTGCGGGAACTGATCGGAGGATTCGAGTACTGGGCACGGGAAGGTTTCGCCGTCGTGTCCGACACCGGACGTACACGGCGAGCACCCGATCCGCTCACCGCTCCGACGACGTGACCTCACTCAGCCACCTGGACACGAGCTCGACGGCCTCCGGCGCGGCCACGGCCGTCGCGTGGTCGTACCCGCGGAGCTCTTCGTACTCGGCGCCGGCGATCAGCGATGCGGTGCGACGGGTGTCGTCGATACGCTGGACGTCGCGGGAGCCGACGTAGAACAGTGTCGGCGCCGTGATGGCGCGGACGGCGTCGTCGGCGATACCGGGATCGTCGTCCGATGCCCGGAAGTAGGCGGCCAACGCTTCGGAGTCGTTGCGCAGGAACGCGGCTCGGGTGCCCGAGTCGACCGGGAAGCCGCGGCGGTTCGCCCACTCGTCGACGAACCCGTCCATTCCCCGTTCGGCGAGGACGTCGGCGCTGCCGTCGAAGAACAGGCTGTCCAGCGCGCCCTTCTGCGGCCCCGATCCGGCTCCGCCCACGACGAGTGATGCGACACGCTGGGGAGTGCGGGTGACCAGATTGAGGCCGGACCGACCGCCGAACGAGTAGCCGACGTAGTGCGCGGCGGCCACGTGCGCCGCGTCCAGGACGGCGACCAGATCCTCGCTGACACGGTCCATCGAGTGGGCCTCGACGTCGCGAGGAGCCTCGCTCCGGCCATGTCCACGCTGGTCCACGAGGATCAGGCGGTACCGGTCGCGCAGCGCACGGACGTAGCCGAAGGTGCGCCAGATCTGGTGCGACAACAGGCTGCCGTGCACCAGCATCACCGGCGGGCCGGTGGGGTCACCCGTCACCGACCAGGCGATGCGGGTGCCGTCCACCGGGTTCGTCGCGAAGTCCACGGTGCCATGGTCGCAGGTGGGTGATCTCAGGTGGACGTCGAGGTGAGCCCGTCGGCGGTCAGATCGACCCGCCGCGTGATCCCCAGCGCATCGAGGAACGCCTCGTCGTGGCTGACCACGATCAGGGCTCCCCGATACGACGACAGCGCCGTGCTCAGGTGCGTCCTCGACGCGACATCCAGGTTGTTCGTCGGTTCGTCGAGAATGAGCAGCTGCGGAGCCGGATCGGCCAGCAGCAGCATCGCCAGTGCCGCCCGCACCCGCTCCCCGCCCGACAGCGTGCGCACCACCGCGTCTGCGCGCCGACCGCGGAAGAGGAAGCGAGCGAGCCGAGTTCGGACGTCGGTGATCGACGTGTCCGGTGCCGCGCGGCGGACGTTCTCCACCACGGACGCATCGTCGTCGAACACGTCGAGGGATTGCGGCAGCACCGCGGTCGGCACCGACGGCGCCAGAGATCGCAGGAGAGTCGTCTTGCCGACTCCGTTGTCCCCGACGAGCGCGATGCGTTCCGGGCCCATGATCGTGAGTTCGATTGTCCTGTCCGGGTACCGACCGTCCAGATCGAGCAGCATCTCGCCCGTCGACGCCACCGACTTCGACGCGTGCACCGCCGTCTCGGGCAGATCCACCACGATCTCGGTGTCGTCACGAATCATCTCGTGCGCCTCGTCGGCGCGGGCGCGGGCATCCGCCACGCGGTCCTCGTGTCCGATGCGGTACTTGGCAGCCGACTCCTGTGCGGCGCTGCGCCGGTTGTGGGCGACGATCTTCGGTACCCGCTTCTCGCGAGATGCCTTCTCTCCCATCCGTCGCCGGTGGGCCACGGTGGTCTGCGCCTCGACCAGATCCCGCTTCTGCCGGCGCAGATCCTGATCGGCCGACCGCGCCGCGGCCCGCGCCGCCTCCTGCTCGCCCTCCACGACGCTCCGGTAGTGCGTCCAGTTGCCGCCGAACATCCGGAGCGACGCGGGCGACGACCGTACCGAGTGGAGTTCGGCGATGTCGTCCATGGTGTCGAGCAGGCCCTGGTCGTGACTCGCGACGACGACGGCGCCGGAGAACTCGTCGAGTACTCGTCCCAGAGCGGAGCGAGCTCGTTGGTCCAGGTTGTTCGTCGGTTCGTCGAGAAGCAGGACGGAGGGCCGCCGGATCACCTGACCGACGAGTGCGACGAGCGTCGACTCGCCCCCCGACAGGGTTCTCATCGGTCGATCGAGATCTGCTGCCGTGCCCAGACTCTCGCCGACGCCGGCCGAGTCGAGCAACGCGAGAGTGCGCTCCTCGACGTCCCAGTCCGTACCGACGACGGTGAAGTCGTCGGGATCGGTGCTGCCGTGCTCGATGCGTGCCAGGGCCTGTCGGACGTCTCCGATGCCGAGGAGATCAGCGACGGTGTCCGAGACGTTCGTGACCACTTGCTGGGGAAGATGGCCGACGGTGCCGGTGACGCGTACGGACCCGCGCTGCGGTCGATACCGCCCGGTGATCAGGTGCAGCAGAGTGGATTTGCCCGCTCCGTTGGTGCCGACGAGGCCGGTCCGGCGCGGCATGAACGATGCGTCCAGGCCGTCGAGGACAGGCCGGCCGTCGGGCCAGGAGAAGGTGAGATCGGAGAGAACGATGGAGGGTGATACTGACATGGAGCACCTCGAGAGGAGTGTCGTGCCACCGCGACGTGCGCGTCGGTGGGATCCGCACTACTTACGAGAGGAGCAACTGCCTGTCCGTTCGTCGGGGACGATGAGCTACCAACTCTAGGTCGGCAGCGCAGAACGGTCAACAGAGATGTCGAATACGGCTGTGAATCAGTCGGTCTCGTCGTCCTGAGTGTGAGTGTTCCGGACGTCGGGTCCCTGGGCCCGCAGGTCGTCCACCTTCGCCATGGCCTCGCGCAGTTCCGCGAGCCACGGGTCGATGTGGTCTCCGGTCAGGCGTACGGCCCAGGCGAGCGCGTCGGCGCGCGAGCGTGCGACGCCGGCGTCGACGAGGGTGTCGAGCACCTTGCGTTCGGGCTGACGCAGTCGAGTCATGACCGGCACCGCGAGGTGGGTGAAGAGGGTGGTGTCGCCGTCGATGGTGACACCCCAGGCGACCTTGCGGCCGTAGCGTGCCTCGGCCTCGTCGGCGATACGCATGCGATCGTCGCGGGTGGACTCACGGAATCGAGCGATGCGGCCCTCGACGCCGGCATCGGACTCGGGGGCGTTCAGTTCGCCGATCACGACGATCTCCTCGCGGTCGACCTCGACCGTGGCGGTGCCGTCGAACCAGTCGTCGGGCAGGCGGCCCAGGAACCACTGTTCCGCATCGCCTGCGTCGGGTACGTCTTTCTGCTGCCATCCGCCGGGCCGGCCGACGCGTTCGCCGCGCTTTGCGCCGCGACCGCGGCCGTGTCCGTGGGGTCCACCGCGCCGGGGTGCGTCACCTCGACCGAAGGGACTGGAGGGTCGTTCTCCGAAGGGGAAGGTGTCATGGGGATTCATGATGTTCTACTTTCGTCAGTGGCGCGATTACTTGATTACAACGCCAGTGATTACAAGATTACACACGTCGCGCCGAGCGTCAAGAGTTCGTCGCGTCGTGTGACCGACGGATCGGTGGGGCACTATCAGTGCGTGCCTTCGCTGATGTCTCGACCGTCCCGCCGATTCGGCCCTTCCACCAGCAGCGGACTCCGTCTCGCCGCCGCGACCATCGCGGTCGCGCTCGCCGCCACCGCGTGCAGTGCCGACGAGCCCCCGGCGTCCCGTGTGACGGCCGATCGGTTCGCCGAAGCGCTGAGCACACAGAACGTGGGCGCCGCGGCAGAGTTGACCTCGGATCCGGCGGCAGCGACCGCGGTGCTC
Source organism: Rhodococcus sp. BP-332 (assembly GCF_019836065.1). Classification (NCBI taxonomy): domain Bacteria; kingdom Bacillati; phylum Actinomycetota; class Actinomycetes; order Mycobacteriales; family Nocardiaceae; genus Rhodococcus; species Rhodococcus sp. BP-332. Next base: position 810,407 of record NZ_JABUEC010000002.1, on the reverse strand, counting down.
ACCCAGATGTACGACGGACTCGGCGGTGCCGGAACGGTCACGGCGACACCGCGGTTCACGGTGAGCCAGGCAGACGACGAGCAGCAGACGTTCACACTGTCCGCCTCCTGGTCCTTCGCACCGCCCGAGGAGGCGGAGGCTCCCGCGACCGGTACCGCATCCGCGACGGCGACCACCGCGGCAGCTCCCACCACGTCGGCCCCGGCGGACGCGGAACGCGTCTGGACCTACACGACGACCGGATCCGTCGCCGACGGTGGACAGGGGCTGAAGGTCACCTGGAACCCGGGTGTCGTCGTACCGGGCCTGACTCCGGAGACGACGGTTCGGTACACGCCCGTCACCGCGTCGACCGCGCCTCGCGTCGTCGACACCTCGGGAGCGCCACTCATGTCGCAGCAGGTGGTGACGCTGGTGAATCTCGACCAGACCGCCGATCCCGGCGCCGTCGCGGCACTGGTGTCGCCGTTCGCGCCGACGGTCACGGCGGAATCCCTTCGTGACGCGCAGTCGAGCGCTCCGTCGGTGACGGCCGTGAGCCTGCGGCAGGAGGATCTCGCCCCCATCGAGTCCCTGCTCTCCGCCTTGCCCGGCGTCACTCTGGCGCCGCAGACGCGGCTCCTGACCGAGAATCGCGCACTGTCCTCTCCCGCGCTGAACGACGTGGCGCAGCTGTGGCAGGAGCAGCAGGACGCCACCGCCGGGTGGGCCGTGCAGTTGGTGGCCGCCGACGGTTCCGTCGCCCAGCGGGTGACCGGCGTCGAGGCGACCGTCGGCCCGGACATCCAGGTCACGCTCGACACACTGTTGCAGCTCAAGGCGGAGAACGCTCTCGCGTCGACAGCGAACGCCGCGGCCGTCGTGGCGATCCGGCCCTCCACAGGAGACGTCGTGGCCGTCGCGCAGAACTCGGCCGCGGACGCGCAGGGCCCGATCGCCCTCACGGGCCTGTACCCGCCGGGCTCCACCTTCAAGACCGTCACCACCTCGGCGGCACTGCAGGCGGGCACCGTCACCCCCACGACCGTGGTGCCGTGCCCCGGATCCGCGAACATCGAGGGCCGGACCATCCCCAACGACGACAACTTCGACCTCGGATCGGTTCCGCTCCAGACGGCATTCGCGCGTTCGTGCAACACCACCATGGGTCAGCTGGCCGTCGATCTGCCCGACGACGCGCTGCAGCAGGCGGCCCTGCAGTTCGGGCTCGGCGTCGACTACCTGACACCCGGGCTCACCACCGTGACCGGCAGCGTTCCGCCCGCGACGACGTCGGCCGAGCGCGTCGAGAGCGCGATCGGGCAGGGCACCGTCACCGCGTCCCCGTTCGGCATGGCCCTGGTCGCGGCGTCCATCGCGGACGGATCCACCCCGTCGCCGACCATGATCACCGGACGACCCGGTACCGCGGATCGCACCGTCGCAGCCCCGCCGGCGGAGGTGACCGACCAGCTGCGCGCCATGATGCGGGAGACGGTCACCGCCGGTACGGCGACGCAGTTGCAGGACATCGACGGACTGCTCGGTAAGACCGGCACCGCCGAGGTCGCGAGCGGCCCGGCGCACGGCTGGTTCGTCGGCATCCGCGGTGACCTGGCGTTCGCCGTGTTCGTCGAGGGCGGCGACTCCTCCGCGCCGGCGCTGACGGTGGCGGGGTCCTTCCTGCGCTGAGTGGCCTTCGGCCCTGTGCGCCTTTTGCGCACCCCTGGATACGCCAAAGGCGCACGGGGTGACCGGATCGTGACCGGTCCGAGTGCTCACCGTGCTGTGTTACTGGTGTGACTCGTGTGATTATTGGGGCATGGTTCTGCGTTCCAGGTACGTCGTCGCGCTGCTCGCAGTGTTCGTGTCGCTCGCGACTGTCGCCTCGTTCGTGGTGAACAAGCCTCGCAGTGAGGCGGCGGTGCTGGTGGACCGGTTCGTCGCCGCCCTCGATCAACGTGACGTGGCCGCGGCCGCCGCGCTGACCTCCTACCCCAATGCCGCGGCCCACACGATCGGCGCCATGTTCGACTCGATGGGGCCCGGAGTCTCGACGAGCCGCATGTCGCAGTACATCGGCCTGGACGACGAGTCCGGCTTCTTCACTGTCGACTCCACCTGGTCGTTCGGCGAACCCCGCGGTCAGGACTCGCGCGAATGGCGCGTCACCACCCAGGGGTCGACGCGCAAGCTCGGCGTCGGCTGGCGCATCTCGTGGGATCCGTCGATCCTCGCCCCGGAACTGCGTGCCGGTGGGTCCGTCCGCTACGCCCGCACCGATGCACCCGCACCGCGCGTGCTCGACGCCTCGGGCGCCGTGATGATGGCGGAACAGAACGTCGCCTCCGTGCGGCTCGATCCCTCCGCGACCTCCGACCTGGCCGACACGACGTCCCGCCTCGCCGACGTCATCGACGTCGTGGCGCCGCTGATCACGTCCGAGTCGCTCCAGGCCGACGTCGCGGCGGACCCCGGTGCCGTGATCACCGCCGTGAACCTGCGTGCCGACGACTACGCCGTGCTGGAGGACGACCTGCGTGCGATTCCCGGTGTGGTCCTCTACGCGGAACCCAAGCTCATCGCCGGTGACCGGCGGCTGACGTCGCCGGTGCTGGACTCGCTGCGGACCGTGTGGCAGGACTCCCGCGACGCCACCGCGGGTTGGGCTGTCGAGGTCGCGGACACCGACGGCGAGACCACCCGCCTGGCAGGTTTCCAGGGTCCGGGATCACCCGACATCACGTCCACTCTCGACCCGGCCGTGCAGCTCGCTGCGGAGACCGCCGCCGTCAGCGTCGGGACCCCGGCCTCGATCGTGGTCATGAAGCCCTCCACCGGCGCCGTCGTCGCCACCGCGCAGAACAGTTACGCCAACGACGAGGGCACGCCGGCGTTCACCGGCCTCTACCCCGCCGGGACGCTCGTGGACGTGATCCAGGCGTCGGCCGATCGCCAGAAGATCGGATTCTCCGACGCCGCACGCCAGTTCGGCTTGGGCACCTCCTTCGACATCCCCGGTCTCGACGCCGTCACCGCTTCGCTCCCCGACGGCCAGTCGGCGGTGGACCAGTTCCGCGGTGTCAGCCGGACGTCGTCCGTGTCCGGCATGACGGTGACACCCTTCGGCCTCGCCGAGATGGCGGCGGCCGTCGCTCGCGGATCGGCACCGGCTCCGATGATCGTCGGCGGCGCACCGGCGACGGTGTCCGGTGCGGGCTCGCCCGTCGCCCCCGCCGTGCTGACCTCGCTGCGGAACACACTGCGTGACAACGCCCGCAGCGAAGGCGTCAGCGATCCGTCGGTCACCGGGCTCGCCGGGGACAACGGAGACGATCGCTGGTTCCTCGGCACCAAGGGCGATCTGGCCTTCGCGGTCTACATCGAGGACGCCGACGGAACCGATGCCGCGGCGCGCATGACGAACATGCTGATGCGCGAGATGGCCTCGCCGTCGGAGTGATCACCGGCTTGCTACGTTTCACCCCGTGACCGTCACCGAGTTCGTCCTGCTGATCGCGGCGGGCTTCGGTGCCGGAGTCATCGGCTACATCACCGGCCTGGCGTCGCTCGTGTCGTACCCCGCGCTGCTGGCGGTGGGGCTGCCACCGGTCGCGGCCAACGTGACCAACACCGTGGCGCTCGTCGGGGCCGGTGTGGGTGCCACCGCGTCGTCGGTCAAAGAGCTTGCCAAGAGCGGTCGTTCGCTGCTCTGGCTCACCCTGTGGGCCGCGCTGGGCGGCATCGCGGGAGCCGTCGTCCTGCTGCGCGCGCCGGGGGAGACGTTCGAGGCGGTCGTGCCGATACTGGTCGTTCTCGCATCCGTCGCCATGCTGCTGCAGCCGCGGATCCGCGTCCTCGCCGGTGACCGGACGTTCCCGGTGCTGTATCCGAGCGCGATCTTCCTCGTCGCGATCTACGGCGGCTACTTCGGCGCGGGTGCGGGCGTCATCTTCATGGCCCTGACGCTGATCTGCACGGCCGAACCCGTCTGGCGCGCAACGCTCCTCAAGAGCTACCTGCTGGGTGTGGCCAACCTGGTCGCCGCGGTGATATTCGCGTTCTCCGGCCAGGTGAACTGGCTCGCCGCACTGGCGATGGGAATCGGCACCATCGCCGGGGGAACGCTCGGCCCGCGCATCGTGAGACACCTTCCGCCGAATCCGCTCCGGATCGCCGTGGCGCTGTGCGGGTTCGGCCTCGCAGCGTGGCTGTGGCTGGGCTGAGGAACTGTGTGGGTCAGGCGCGACGACGCTGCGCGAGGCGGGCGACGAGACGCCACCCGAGCAGGAACACCGCCAGCGTCACCGTCGCGACCACGATGAAGCTGAAGGCCGTTCCCTCGCCGGACACCTGCCGCAGCACCATGCCCACGATGACGGCGCCGATCCACGCGAGCACCCCGGTGGGGACCAGGGACACCGCGACGAACTTCTCGCGGTACAGCGCGTAGGTCACCGCCCATCCCACGGCGAGGCCGACGAGGAACGGCCAGGCCGTCGACAGAGTGCCCCCGACGGTCACGCCCTCCTCGTGGCTGCCTCGGCCGATGGCGCTGAAGACGAGGACGAGAACGACGTCGATCACCGCCGGCACTGCGAGGGCCGACAGGGCGGGAGTGCGGGTGCGCGCGGGCATGCCACCAGACTACGAGGCGCCGAGACGCGGAAAGACCCGCACCGGCGCCGGCTGTGCGGGCGTCGAGCGGGTCTTTCCGGGAGGAGATCAGGCCTGGTGGCCGGCCTCGATCTCGAGCAGCAGGCCGATCTTGTCGCCGACGACGGCGCCGCCACCCTCGAGGGGCATGTCGATGCTGATGCCGAAGTCCTTGCGGTTGATCGTGGTGGTGGCCTCGAAGCCGGCGACCGGTCCGTTACCCATGCCGGCGTTGACACCGTTGAACTCGACGTTCAGATCGATGGACTTGGTCACGCCGTGCAGCGTGAAGTCACCGGTGAGCACGAAGTCGTCGCCCTTGGCCTTGACCGAGGTGGACCGGAAGGTTGCAGTGGGAAACTTCTCGACCTCGAAGAAGTCGGCGGTCTTGAGGTGGCCGTCGCGCTGCGCGTTGTCGGTGGTGATGGAGGCGACGTCGATCTCGGCGTCGATGGTGGGCGCGCCGTTCTCGTCGACCGTGATGGTGCCGGTGAAGGTCTGGAAACGGCCACGGACCTTGCTCACCATCAGGTGGCGGACGGTGAACCCGACGGTCGAGTGGGTGGCATCGATGGCCCACGTGCCGGCGGTGAGCTGGGGGACGGACACTGCTGCAGTCATGACGAACTCCTGTGTGGTTGAAGGTTCAAGCCTCACAGTACACAACCGGACCGCGGTCCGCATCTATTCCCGCGGAGGGGAATCCTTGCCGAGCGGGTGGGTGGCCGACGGCTGTTCCGTCCGCTCCCGAAGTTCCGTCCGCTCGCGCTGCTCGACGGCGAGATCGAAGTGCAGGTCCTCGTGCTGGTGCTTGCGGAACAGGATCAGGAAGACGACCCAGCCGACGAGTGCCACCAGGATGAAGCTGACCAGGCGATACACCAGTGCGGACGCGACCGCTTGTGACGCGCTGATGCTGGCGGCGGTGGTGAGGGTCGCGATGAGAGTGGCGTCCACGATGACCAGACCACCGGGCGCACCGGGGATGGACCCCACCGTCTTGCTGGCCGAGAAGGCGATGAGGAGCCCGTAGATCTTCGGATCCGCGCCGATGGCGTAGCAGGCGAACCCGAGGCACGCGACGTCCGCGAGACGGTGCACCGCGGAGAAGCCGAGCGACACCGTGCCGTCGCGGGCACCGAGGCGTACCGACTTCACCTGCTCGACGATCTCGTCCAGCCGGGCCATGCCCGTGTCGGGATCGTTGTTGCGCAGCGAGTTGTACTTCGACAGCCCCCACCGGCCGATACCCACGATCGACTGGGGGTGGGAGCGGACGTAGCGCACGCCGGCGATGAGGGCGATCACGCCGGCGACGGGGACGATCAGTGCGAGGGTGTTGGCGCTGCCGCCGACGAGGAAGGCTCCCGTCACGCCCAGGACAGCCAGCCCGAGCGCGGCGATGACGCCGGAGATGGCGAGCTGCCACGACGCGACCACCGGGCTCGCGCCCCAGCGGCGTGTCTCGCGGTACGTGAACGCTGTGGAGAAGACCTGGCCGGCCGGCAGTGTCAGCGCCATGGCGGTGCTGCCGTAGATGACGGAGAGCGAGCGTCGCTGCGATACGCGGACACCGCCCGCGCGCAGCAACTGCTTCTGGACACGCGCGAACGCGGACAGCGAGATCGCTTGCATCACGACGCAGGCCGCGGCCCATCCCCAGTGGATCTCGGTGAGGGCGCGCCACGACTCGTGCAGGCGCGGCCACAGGTAGACACCCTCACCGACCAGCAACGCCACGAGGGCGACCGCGGCCACCCAGCGCAGCCATCGCCATCTGCCACCGGCGCGGGGCGACCCAGCGGATCGGCCCTGCTCCGGAACTACCACGGCACCGAGAGTAACGAACGGTGCCGACGATCAGCGCGGATAGTCGACCGGGGAGGCCAGGTGCGTCGCGCGCCGCCGTCCGCGCAGCTGCACCTTCTCGCCCAGTTCCCACTCGGACTGCTCGTCCTCGTCGGCGAAGTACAGTGCCGACGTCGACGCGAGAACCCGACTGGGAGTGAACTTCGCGAGTTCCGTCAGGCGCGACGCCTCGTTCACGGGATCACCGATGACGGTGTACTCGAAGCGTTCCTTGGCGCCGATGTTTCCAGCCACCGCCAGTCCGGCCGACACGCCGATGCCGATGTCGAGTCCGGCGATCTCGGTGAGCTCGCTGCGCAGTTCCCGCGCCGCGGACAGTGCCGCGGTGGGTGCGTCCGGGCGATCCAGGGGCGCGCCGAAGATGGCCAGCGCCGCGTCGCCCACGAACTTGTTGACGAAGCCGTGGTGCCGGTCGACCACGTCGACGACGACGCGGAAGAAGTCGTTGAGCAGGTCGACGACCTCGCCGGGCGGACGTTCGGAGGCGGCGGCCGTCGAGCCGACCATGTCGACGAACAGCACCGCGACGAATCGGGTCTCGCCGCCGAGCTCGGTGCCGAACTTGAGGGCGCGCCGCGCGACGTCCTCACCGACGTGCTGCCCGAACAGCTCGCGCAGGACTGCACGCTCCGACGCGTCGGCCATCATCCGGTTGAAGCCGACCTGCAGACGGCCGATCTCACTGCCGTCGAACACCTCGACCTGGACCTCGGTGTGGCCCTCCTGCACCTTCTCGATGGCGCGGCGCAGCTGACGGATGGGATCGGAGATCTGGCTGGCGGTGAGCATCGACAGACAGAACGCCTGAATGATCGCCAGCACGCAGAGCAGGCTGATGGCGATGGCCAGCGAGTCGGGGGAGAAGACCAGGTCGGTGGTCAGCTGGGTCGCGCACAGCAGGAGGATTCCGACGACGGGGATCAGTGTGCCCAGTCCCCACGTCATCGCCATGCGTGTACCCACACCGGGCGTCATCGTGCGGTCGAAACTGCCCTCGCTGAGCGCCTGCGCGGCGACGGGCCGGAGGATGCGTTCGCCCAGCATGTAGGTGAAGCCGAAGGTGATCGCCGCGGACATGGCGACCGTCACCGCGACGGCCACCGCGAGCGACGGCATCTCCGACGCGGTGAGCAGCATGAAGATGACGCCGCCCACGATCCAGAGCACCAGGTGCACGATGGCCTGGCGCAGCGGTGCGTGCAGGGCGGCCATCTGCTCGGATCGACTGGGCGGTCCACCGCGGATCTGCCACCGCATGACACTGCGCAGCATGACGGCGGCGGTCGCGAGGCTGACGACGGCCGCGAAGAGCAGGTACGCCCCGAAGATGAAGACATTGCGCACCCGATCGACGACGATCGACTCGTTCTCGGGAATGGGCAGCCCGTACCGGACGAAGGCGAACACCAGGATCGCGCCGAGCAGATTGGCCAGGAGCATCGACGCGAGGTACAGCGGCCAGCGACTTCTCAGGGTCAACGAGACCGCACGTAGAAGCGTCAGCACGAGGTCAACTTACCGGGTGCTCGGTTAGGCTTCCTCGGTGACGGACGATCCGGCGGAGTCGGTACACCCTGTGGTACGTGTCGGCGCTGCGTGGACGTGGCGTCTGTTGGTGTTGTTCGCCGGTCTCGTGGTGATCGGCATGATCGTGCACCGGCTCGAGAGCGTCGTCGTCCCGGTGGCACTCGCCCTGCTGGCGTCGGCGCTGCTCTCCCCGCTCGTCGACTGGATGCAGCGGCGCGGCATCCCGCGCGTCGTCGCGGTCATCGTCTCGATCCTCGGCAGTCTCGGGCTGCTGGTGGGCATCCTGACGTTCGTCGTCGAGCAGTTCATCGAGGGCGTACCCGCCCTCACGGATCAGTTCACCGGCAGCGTCACCCAGATCCAGGACTGGCTGACGCAGGGGCCCCTGCACTTCAGCGAGGACCAGATCCGCAGTGCCGGCGACTCGGTGGTCCGGTCGGTGCAGTCGAATCAGGAAGCTCTCACCAGTGGCGCGTTGACCACCGCCGCGGTGATCGGCGAGATGCTCACCGGGGCTCTGCTCGTGCTCTTCACCCTCATCTTCTTCCTCTACGGCGGACAGCAGATCTGGGACTTCGTGTCCCGGATCGTCCCGACGCGGGCGCGCCGCCGCGTCCGGTTGGCAGGCAGCCAGGCGTTCGGCTCGCTGGTGGGGTACGTGCGCGCCACCGTCGCGGTCGCCGCCGTGGACGCCATCGGTATCGGCACGGGACTGGCGATCCTCGGTGTCCCGCTGGCTCTTCCGCTGGCGTCACTGGTGTTCATCGGAGCGTTCATTCCCATCGTGGGTGCGGTGCTCACCGGCTTCGTCGCGGTGCTCGTCGCCCTGGTGACCAAGGGATTCATCACGGCGCTCATCGCACTCGCGATCGTCATCGCCGTGATGCAGGTCGAAGGCCATGTGCTGCAACCACTCCTGCTCGGTCGCGCAGTCCGTGTGCATCCCCTGGCCGTGGTGCTCGCCATCGCCACCGGCATCGTCATGGCGGGCATCATCGGTGGCCTGCTCTCGGTGCCGCTCGTCGCGATGGCCAATACCGCTATCCGCTCACTGCTCGCCGACGATCCCGAGGAGGCGTACGAGGAGATCGCCGACACGGATCCGTCGGAACCGATGTTCCCGGCCGCGCCGAACAGTCCGCACCCCGAGAACCAGAAGCTGAGCCGTGGCGAGGTCGACGGTCCCGCGAGCTGACGCCACCGGTGTCGCGGAGGCACCGCTGTGGCGCGCCGCGGCAGCGTTCCGACTGGTCACCGTCCTGTACGTGGTCGGGTTCCAGTTGGTCGTCCAGGACCGGTACGACGCACCGCGCCTGAGCTGGCTGTTCGTCGTCGTCACCGTCATCTGGTCCGGAATCGCGGCCGTCGCGACCCTGACGACGCCCGCGCGGCGCCCCGTCGTCGTCGCCGACCAGGTGGTGACGCCGGCATTGATCTGCAGCACGCTGCTGGTGGCGAGTCCGGCATGGCGCCAGGACCACCAGGTGCTCCCGACGACGATCTGGGTGGCCAACGCCGTGATCGGTGCCGCCGTCCTGGGAGGTCCCCGAGCGGGGCTCGCCTCGGCGGCAGTGATGACCGCCGCCATCGCCGTGGTGCGCGGCACCGTCGACGGCGAGTTGTGGCGCGACTCGACCGGACCCGTGCTGTTGTCCGTCGGTCTGGCACTGGGGCTCGCGGCGCGGACGGCGCGCCTCGCACGCAGCCGCCTGGACGAGGCGGTGGCCCTGGCCGCGGCGACCGCGGAACGCGAGCGCCTGGCCCGCGAGGTGCACGACGGTGTGCTGCAGGTGCTGGCCATGGTCAGTCGTCGCGGCCACGAGATCGGCGGCGCAGCAGCAGAACTGGCAGATCTCGCCGGCAGCCAGGAGGCTGCGCTCCGCGCCCTGCTGTCCGGGTCGGCCACCGGGCGTACCGACGGCACTGCCGACCTGGCCGCGCTGGTGCGCGCTGCGGTGGGCACGCGCGCCGTGGTCTCGGCGCCGTCCGAGGCCGTCGTTCTCCGGGCGTCGGCCGCGTCGGAGCTCGCGGCCGCGACGCTCGCCGCCGTCGACAACGCGCATCGACACGGCGGGTCCGACGTCCACGTGTTCGTGCTGGTGGAGGACTTGGGCGACGAGGTGATGGTGACGGTGCGCGACGACGGAGCAGGAATGGCACCCGGCCGTCTCGACGAGGCGCGTGCGGAGGGACGGCTCGGCGTCTCCGGCTCGATCGTGGGCCGGACGGCAGCCATCGGTGGGCGTGCGAGGGTGGACAGCAGGCCAGGAGAGGGAACGGAATGGGAACTGACGCTGCCACGGACAGCGCCGACGCCTCGGTGACGGTGATGGTGGTCGACGACCACCCGATGTGGCGTGACGGAGTGGCGCGGGACCTCGACGCGCGGGGCTTCCGTGTGGTGGCCACCGCCGACGGAGTCCGCTCGGCCACCGCGCGCGCGCGGGCGACGTCGCCGCAGGTGGTCGTCATGGACATGGACCTCGGAGACGGAACCGGAGCCGAGGGCACCGCGTCGGTGCTGGCGGTCTCGCCCGACAGTCGGGTACTGGTGCTCTCCGCGTCCGCCGAACGGGACGACGTGCTCGGCGCGGTCAAGGCTGGGGCGACCGGCTACCTCGTGAAGAGCGCCTCCATCGACGATCTGGTGTCCGCCGTACAGGCGACGAGTCGCGGCGATGCGGTGTTCACGCCCGGACTGGCCGGGCTGGTGCTCGGGGAGTACCGGCGCATGGCAGCCGCCCCCACGGCTGCGGAACCGCCTCCCGTGCTGACCGAGCGCGAGACGGAGGTGTTGCGCATGGTCGCGAAAGGGTTGAGCGCCAAGCAGATCGGCACTCGGCTCGGTATCAGTCATCGCACCGTCGAGAACCACGTGCAGGCGACCCTGCGCAAGCTGCACCTCGCGAATCGTGTCGAACTCACCCGGTGGGCGCTCGAGCAGGGGCTGCAGTGACGGCGTCGTGTTCACTACTCTGGTCGCCATGACCGGAGACGGCACCGACCCCAGGAACATGCGCGTGAGCGACGCCGAACGAGAGCACGTGGGCGGCCTGCTCCAACGTGCCGTCGGACAGGGGATGCTGTCGCTCGGCGAGTTCACCGAGCGGATGGACTCGGTACTGGCGGCCAAGACGCGCGGTGAGCTCAACGCGGTGCTGGTCGACCTGCCGGGCATGACACTGCAGGGCGGCCCACCCCAGCAGTCCGGACCGCTCGCCGTGGTCCCGAGCGACGCGCTGACGTCGGCACCCGGACACCCGGCCACCGACGGTGCACCCGTGGACATCCGAGCCACGATGTCGACGGTCACCCGTTCCGGTACCTGGACCGCGCCGTCGGCCATCCGGGTCGCGTCGAAGATGGCCACGGTGACCCTCGACTTCAGTTCCGCGGTTCTGACCTCGCGCGAGGTGCGGATCGACGTGGACGACTACTGCAGCACCATCACCGTCGTGGTGCCCGAGGGTGCGTCGGTGGATCTCGACGGCGTCGACACCATGGGCGGCAGTGCGACCAACAAGGTGCGCAGCCGGCCTGTCGAAGGGGGACTGCACGTCGTCGTGCGCGGACGCATCCGCTTCGGATCCGTCACGGCCAAGCACCCGTTCGGGACGTCCATCAAGCGCATGTTCGGGTAGGAACTGCACCCTCGGCTGAGTAGAACGGCGTCGGACTCGAGTAGTTTCCCGTGTTCCCCCGGTCCGCCCCGGCCAGCACGATCGAGGTATGACCACTCCCTCGATAGATCCGCGACTCGTGCACGTGTTGTCCGGTGAGGTCGCCTCCCTGCAGCAGCATCTCGCCCGCGTCGGCCACGACCTGGGCCTGCTCCGACAGCAGCTCGACGGTTCGCCGATGCAGGCCCCGCTCCAGGCGCCCCCGCAGCAGCACCCCGTCTCGAGGCCACAGGTGCAGAGTCCTCCGGTGTCGACTCACCCGGTACGGCCGATCCCGCGCCCGATGCCCACGCCTCCCCGTGACACCACCCCGTGGTGGCAACGCGACGGTGTCGTCAGTCGTGTGCTCGCCGCCGCGGGCGCTGCGGTGACCGTCATCGGTGTCGTGATGCTGGTGGTGCTCGCGGCGCAGTCGGGCTGGTTCGGGCCCGGTCCTCGTGTCGCCGCGGGTGCGCTGCTGTCCGGAGCGCTCGTCGCCGCCGCGCACCGTGTGGTCGCCCGACCCGGTGGCCGCGTCGGCGCCGTCGCACTCGCCGCGACGGGATTCGCCGGGCTGTATCTCGACCTCGCCGCCGTCACCGCGCTGTACGGGTGGGTGCATCCCGTCGTCGGGCTCGTGGTGGGACTCGGTGTCGCCGCGCTCGGCGTCGCGGTCGCACTGCGCTGGTCGTCGCAGTCACTCGCGGTGATGGTCGTGGCCGGCATCGCGACACTGGCACCCGTCGTCACGGGCGGCATCACGCCGGCACTCCTCGCATTCCTGGTGGTCGTGCAGATCGCCGCCTCTCCGGTCGACGTCCGCGAACAGTGGGTCTGGTTGCGCGTCGTCCGCACCGTCCCGGTCGTCGGAGCGGTGCTGCTCGCCGGGCTGCTCGCCCACGTGGAGACGGTCCCGACCGCCGATCTGCTGCCGCTGCTCGTCGTCGCGGGACTGTCCTTCGGCACTTCTGTCGTCGCCTGGTGGACCACCCTCGCCCACCGCGCCGTGGACCCGGCGTCGCTCGCCTCGATCGCGGCCACCGCCGCCGCGGTCCTCGTCACCGCGACGCTGTTCTCTCGCCCCGTCGCCGGCGGCGTCGACGCTGCGGTCGCGCTCGCCCTGGTGGCGACCCTGGTCGCTCGACGCGAGCTGGTCACCACGGTTCGTCTGGTGCTCACAGCGACGGCTTCGGTGGCGGTGGCGTCGGCGCTGGTGACGGGCACGGCCGATCAGGTCCGCATTCTCGCCCTGCTGCTGGTCGCCACCACGGCGCTTCTCGTCGGCGCCCGGACCCGCTCGGGTGTGTCGGCCGCGGCCGGCGCGTTCTTCGCCCTCCTCGGAACCAGCGCACACTCGCAGATCACCTCGGTCGACTCGCTGAGCAGCCCCGTTCGCGCGCTCGACTCCGGCTGGGCCTCGGTGCCCGCGTCGGTCGCCATGATCGCGATGGCTGTGGCGGGAGTGCTCGCGGCACTGCGCACCATCGGGGACGCGACGCTCCGAACCCTCGCCGCCGGCCTGGCGGGAGTCGCCGGCCTCTTCGGTGCGACGGCGGTGTGCGTGATCACCGGCATCGAGATCGGCGGCCGCACCGGGTTCCTCGTCGGCCACGGCGCAGCGACCATCGTGTGGATGACCGTCGCCGTCGCACTGCTGATGCGTGGTCTGTCCGACGCCACCGGTGCCCGCGCGGTCCTCGCCGCAGGTCTGACCGTCGCGGCCTCGGCCATCGCCAAGCTGTTCCTGTTCGATCTCAGCGCACTCGGTGGACTGCCCCGCGCCGCAGCGTTCCTGGTGGTGGGAGTGATGCTGCTCGGTATCGGCACCCGCTACGCGAGGTCGTTCGCGGACCGCGCCGTCACTGCCGACGCTGGCGGGCCAGCAACTCGCTCACACTGATGGCACCGGACTGACCGTGGTGACGACCGCCCGACTCGTCGTCCCCGTCCCGAGCCCGCCGGCGACCCGATGTGGTCGTCGGCGGTGTCTCGTCGGGCTCGGGGACCTCGGGCGTGGAGGGGTTGTGGGTCTCGGGCTCGGGTGCCGGCCGATCCTCGCGCTCGGGCATGCGCAGACCGGCGATCCAGGAATCGACCTCGGCGCTGGTGCGCGAGCCGTTCCCGTGGGGCCCTCCGTTCCCGTTGCTGTGACCGTTCCCGGTGCCGTTCCCGTTCCCGTTGCCGTTGGAGTGGCCGTTCCCGTTGCTGTCGCCGTTGCGGGGCCGATCGACATCGATGCCGTCGCCCGAGACCGAGCCGTACCGGAACGACGTGGTCTCGTGCCCGTTCGAGCCGTTCGAGCCGTTCGAACGCTGAGCGACCGACGGCGCGCGGAGTTCGGCGAGCCAGCTCTCGATGGGGCGCGGGGCGGGCGCGCCGTTCCGCGGTGCCGGCTCGGCCGACGTCGGCTCGGGACCGGCCGTCGGACGACTCTGCTGATCGTCGGAGGCCCGGGCGGGTCGGGTCTCCGCCGGGCGTGCGACCCGAATCTCCCCCGCGGGCGCGGGTGCGACGGGAGGTGCCGTGGGTTCGACGGCGCGCGGTGCGACGGGCTCCGGCGCGGCGGGCTGCTGCACCGGGGGTTCCTGCACAGCGGGCTTCTGCACGCGCTCGGGAGCCGGACGCGGGGCGACGGGCCGGGGACGATCGGGTGCGACGCGCTCGGGCATTGCACGAGCGGCCGACGGGCCGCTCTGCATGACCCGCGGAATCGGCTGGGTGAGCGGTTCCCGCGTCCGCGCCGGGAGCGGTGCGGACCCGATCGCGACGAGCTCGGGGACATCGGTGGGCATCATCTCGGCGTCGAGGATCGGCTCGCCGAGCCCCAGCTTCTGCTGGATGCGCTTCATCCACTGCGGCGCCCACCAGCAGTCGTCGCCGAGCAGCTTCATCGTCGCCGGGACCAGGAACATGCGGATCAACGTCGCGTCGATGATGAGCGCGGCGATCATGCCGTAGGCGATGTACTTCATCATCACCAGCTCGGAGAAGGCGAAGGCGCCCGTGACGACGATGAGGATCAGTGCGGCCGCGGTGATGATGCGACCGGTGTGCGAGGTACCGACGCGAATGGCCTCGGTCGTACTGGCTCCGCGGGCTCGTGCCTCCACCATGCGGGAGAGCAGGAACACCTCGTAGTCCGTCGACAACCCGAAGATGATCGCGATGATCAGCACCAGGACCGGGGCCATGATCGGCCCGGGAGTGAAGTTCAGCAGACCCGCGCCGTTGCCGTCGACGAAGATGAACGTGAGGATGCCGAGCGTCGCGCCGAGGCCCAGCGTGGTCATCAGGATGGCCTTGAGGGGGAGCACCAGCGACCCGAACGTGAGGAACATCAGCAGCGTCGTGAGCAGCACGACGAGCGTCGCCATGAGGGGTAGTCGGTCCACGAGCGCCGCGATCGAGTCCTGCTCGATGGCGGGCGTGCCGCCGACCGACAGGGTCACCCCGTCGGGAACGTCGATGGAGCGGATGTAGTCGATGGCCGGCGACGACACGTTGCGGTCGACCAGGCCCGCCTTGAGCACGGCGACACCGTTCTCGTTGCGCTCGATGGAGAACCGTTCGACGAGCCCGGGAGCGTTGGACGCCTCGCGCAGGACCGTGCCCAACTGCGGACCCTCCGCGTTCTCGAGCACGATCTTGAGTGGCTCGGTGCGGTAGGACGGGAAGTTCTCGTCGAACACGTTCTGGGCGACACGGGTGGGGTTGTCCGGCGGCAGGTACGTCTCGTTGATGCCGCCGAACTTGATGGCACCGACCGGCAGCGTGAGGATCAGCAGGCCCAGGACGATGGGCACGCACACCTTGAGCGGGTTCCGCATGACCCAGCGCGTGAGCTTGCCCCACGGCCCGGACTCGATCTCCTCGGTCGTCTTGGTCTTGCGCATGCTCTTCAGTCCGAGAGCGTCGATGCGCGGGCCGAGGATCGACAGGATCGCCGGGAGAATGGTGATGGCGGTCAGGGCCGCCAGCGCGACGGTGGCGATCGCACCGAACGCGACGGACTTGAGGAAGCCCTGCGGGAAGAGCAGCAGACCGCCGAGGCTCGCGACGATCATCGTCGCCGAGAAGACGACCGTGCGGCCCGCGGTCATGACGGAGCGTTGCACGGCCTGCTGTGTCGTGCGGCCGTCGGCCAGTTCCTCTCGGAACCGGCTGACGATGAACAGCGCGTAGTCGATGGCCAACCCGAGACCGATGAGCGAGACGACGGGCGCGACGAAGCTGTTGACCTCGACGAAATTGGTGAACAGCCGGACCATGCCGTTGGCCGCGACCACGGTGAGACCACCGATGATCAGTGGCAACGCCGCAGCCACGACGCCGCCGAACACGAAGAACAGGAGCACGCCCACCACGGGGATGGCGAGGATCTCCATGCGCTTGATATCGCCGGCCATGGTGTCGTTCAGCGCGTTCGCGATGGGCTGGAGGCCGGCGAGCTGCACGTCGACGCCGTCGATGGCGAACGCGTCCTTCACGTCACGGAAGTTGTTGGTCAGTTCCGTGTCGTTCGCGCCGGCGATCGCGAACGTGGCGATCGCCTTCGTCTTGTCGGGCGAGGCCAGCGCGGGGAGCCGCTGCTGGAAGTAGTTGATGTTGATCTTCGAGATCTTGTCCGAGTGCGTCGCCATCATGGCGTCCTGACCAGCGGTGACGGTCTGCTGGAACGCCGGGTCGTCGACCGTCGATCCCTCGGGTGCGGTGTAGAGGGCGACGACGTCGCCGGTGCTGTCGCGACCGAAGGTGCCGTCCGCGGTGACGGCGGCGTGCACCGACTCCGAGTTCGGGTCGTCCCAGCCGCTCTGACTCAGGTGATCGTTGAGGCTGAGTCCGTACGCGGCGAGGCCCAGCAGGAACGCGACCATCACACCGATGACGGTGAACCGTGATCGGTGAACCAGATCTCCCCAGCGAGAAAACACTCAGGACACTCCTTGACGCCCGACGAGCAGGGCGGACAGCGGACGGAACGGCTGCAGCCAGGCGCCCTCGTCCGGAAGGGACTCGAGGCTGACCCGCGGCAGTGGTTCGCGGAACACACCGGGGATGTCCTCGAGATCCAGGAACTCGAGAGTCTCCGACGTGACGGCCCAACTGGCGTGTTCACGGAACCCGAGGATCTGAACGGGCACACCCGTCGCCGCGATGGCTTCGAGTGGGAGCCGGAAGGCCTGGCCGTCCGCGGACGCGACCACCACTCCCGCGAGACCGTGGTCCCGTGAGCGGAGCTCGATGTGATCGAGCATGTCGGAGTCGACGTCGCTGTCCTCGTCGATCTTCGGCTTGGCGAAGACCGCGAAGCCCACGTTACGCAAGGCCTCGACCCAGGGACGAACGACGTCGGCGCTGCCCTGGGCGATGTTCGTGAAGACCGTGGCCTCGGGTTCGAGGCTCGCGGTCTGGTGCGCGGAGAGCTGGGCGGTGCGGCCGAGCAGCCATCGGCCCAGCGCATCGAAGCGCGGGCGGTAGGCGGCGGTGGGTCGTCCGCCCAGGATGGCGCCGAGGCCCATGTCCAGATTGGGCGCGTCCCAGACGAGCAGGACCTTCTTGGTATGGCGAGAATCACCGGCGCCGTCGAGCACGGCCGTGTCCGTGTTCTGTTCGTCCACGCTCATCGGAGTGGGTTCTCGCTCTCTCGTCGCGTGATCGTCGCCGCAGCGACGTCGGTCGCTCCGGTGGATGGCCTGCCCCAGACGAACTCGCTCGTCGGCCTGCCGACCTGCTGGGCCTTGCCCTCGAACTTCGTCACCGGACGGTCGACGGACAGGGAGGACCCCTCGACGGTACGTCGTTCGGCATCGAACGGCAGCCGCGTCAGAGCGGGCTCCGCGTCACCGACCTCCTCGATCCACTCCGCGTAGTCGGCGTGGTCGGTGGCGACGTGGAGAATGCCGCCGGGCTCGAGACGGTCCGCCACCAGGGCGAATGTGGCGGCCTTCAGCAGTCGGCGCTTGTGGTGCCGGGCCTTGGGCCAGGGGTCGGGGAAGAAGACTCGGACGCCGGCGAGCGAGCCGGGAGCGACCATGTTCTCGAGCACGTCGGCAGCGTCGCCCCGCAGAATGCGCAGGTTGGAGAGACCTTCTCGCTCGATCCCCTGGACCGTCTGCGCAATTCCCGGTCGGTAGACCTCGACGGCGACGAGGTTCACGTGCGGTTCGGCGGCCGCCATCGCGAGCGCGGCGGTGCCGGTCCCGGAGCCGATCTCGAGAACCACCGGGGCGGTCCGGCCGAACCACGACGCGGCGTCGAGCGGCTCGTCGGCCACCTCGCGGCCGATGCCGGGCCACATCCGGTCCCACGAGGCCTGCTGCGGTTCGGTGAGCGCGCCGCGTCGGGATCGGAAACTGGTCACCCGGGGATACAGCCGGGAACCGCCGGACCGGCTCTCGTCGGCACCGTCGGACAGGCCGTTCTCGGGCGCTGCGTCCACGGCACGGGGGTCGGTCATCCTGTCATTGTCTCCCATGGACGCATTTCGTGACAGCAGGGTCTCGACTTCAGGTCGAGACTCTGGCCTACCGACACCGGGATCGGCGTGTGAGAATCGCCCCGTCGCATCTGCAGAATCGGGGGATCACGGATGCCGGGGACCGAGTCGAGCGCGCTGCACCGCGCGGTGACCGAGCTGGAACGCAGCGTCGACGACGCCGCTCTGCGGGCGGTGATCGAGCGATGGCGTTCCCCGGTGCGTCTCGCCGTCGCGGGACGCCCCGGTGCGGGCAAGTCCCGCGTCGTCACGGCGCTGGTCCTTCCCGAGGCGGCCGAGGTGCACGGGGTGGACGCCCCCGACCTTCCTCCTCCCGTCCTGGACCACGACGTTCTCGCGCTCGTCGTCGCTCGGACCGTGAGCGCCGCGGACCTCGAGGTGGTGGCGGCACGGCCCGGCGGTGACACCCTCGTGGTCCTCGGGCGCACCGACCTCCCGATCGACGCGGACGCCGTCGCCGCGGTGCTGCCGGCCGGGATGCCCGTGATCGGCGTGGACGACGTCGACACGCTCACCCGTGCCTGGGCGACGGCGGTGTCGCGCGCGGCGAGGTGCCGCGACATCGCCCTGCTCGCCGCGGTCGAGACGGTGGCCGCTCGGAGTGCGCTCGGAAGGTCGTCGATCGAGACGTTTCTGCGCGCCCCCGAGGTGGCTCACGTCCGGAGCGGTGCACGCGCGTGAGTCTCGACCTGCCCGCCGACGCGGCCCGAGTGGTGCGGACGTGGAGTCCCGACTCCCTGAGTCGGCTGGGGCGAGGACCCGCACCGGCGCGCACCGTCGCCGTTCTCGCGGCACCGGGTCTCGACCAGGAGGCGGTCGGTGCGGTGGTGACCTCCGCGGGATGGTCCGTCCGTCCCGTCTGCGCGGCCTCGGCCGTGCTCGTCCTGGTGGATCCCGCCCTGCCGCCGGGCGGTGCCCTCGTCCGGGCGGCGCGGTCGATCCCGGCCGATCTTCCGGTGGTGCTCCGGATCGCCGCCGGACCGGACGACGCGCGGCGCGTCCTCGCCCGATGGGCGGCGTCGGTCCCGCGCGCCGACGCGGTGGTGGTGTGCGGTCCCGACGACGATGCAATCCTGGACGCGCTCGCTCGGGCAGCGGACCGGGTGGACCCGGCAGAGGCGGAGCGGACGGCGGTGGACCGTGCGCTGGCCGAGGCCCGCACGGCACTGACAGCGGCGGCCCGACGCGACACGGGCAGCGCGGACCTCGCCGACGCGCGGGAACGCCGGCGCCGGGCCGCGTCGATCGCGACGGACGACGGACTGCTCCTCCGGCGGTCGACGGCCGAGCTGCGCCTCGATCTCGCCCACCGGGTCGGCGTGCATCGGCGGGAGACGGGCGCGCGGGTCGCCGCCGCCGTCGGGGACGCGAGCTTCGCCGACCTCCGACGCCTTCCGTCCGTGGTCGCCGCGGAGATCGATGCGGCGACGGGTCGGCTCGCGGACGAGGTGACCACCGCGCTGGCCGCGGTCGGCGCCGTGGACTCCGCACCCCCGGTCGAACGCGCATCGACGACCCACCAACCGCCCCCGTCGGCCGGGTGGGGAGTCGACGAGGTGGTGGCGGGTGTCGTCGGTGCCTCGGCGGGTGCCGGCGTGGGGCGGGTGGCGGTGTGGGCGGCCTCCCTCGGCGGCGCGTCGGCCGGGTTCGTGACCGTGCTCTGCGCCGCGATGATGGCCGCCGCGGTGGTGCGGACGAGGCTGCTCTCGACGCGCCGCGCGCGCCTGCGCCGATGGGCTGCGGACGTGGTGGCCGATGCCGCCTCCGGCTGGGAACGGGACACCGCGTCCCGTCTCGTGATCGCCGACTCGTGGCTGACCGCGAGACTGTCGGCGCAGGTCAGAGACGCCTCCGCCCGGCGGAACGCGCTGATCGCGGAGATCGACGGCGAGATCCGAGACATCACGTCCCGAGCTGCCTCGCGGGCGGCCGCCTATCAACGGGATCTCGACGTGCTGGACCGCGTCGCCCTCACTTTCGGGCGGCGGGGAACCGTCTCTTCGCTGGATGCGTCCAAGCACGAGGTGGGAACGACAGCGAGGAACACGGGGGACTGAGATGGCCGAGTGGTCGGGATCGTTCGACCCGGACGGGCCGGGTGTCGCGGACGACGGGTTCGACCCCGCCCTCGATCTCGACGGGGACGGCACCGCCGACACGGCGGTGTTGCACGGAGGTCTGTCCGACGTCCACGCGTCGGCATTCCATCGGAGTGCGACGGAGATGACGGTTCTCAGCGATCTCGACGGTGACGGCGACGTCGACCGTGCGACGGTCTTCGAGGCCGACGGCGACTACACCGTGTGGGTGTCCTCCACCGACCTCGCGGACGGTCCCGACGCCGTCTGGCGTGCGTCCGAGCGCGGCTCGCTGTGACGCGATAGACACCAAATGTCCTGACATAGTGCGCTTTACGGCCAGGTCACTGAATCGGTTTTGTGACGGAACGGACATGCCCCGAGTGCCCTGGCCGTTCTTCACAGCGTTAACCTCTAGGTCCAGGACACTCGGGGCCCTGCGATCTGTCGATCGAAGGTCACGGGACTACCCCGCCCACTGGGAACCCATGGTTCGCTCACGCACTTCGGTTCGGCGCCGATCGACGGACCGAGGCGGTGACGGCCACACGTTCCTGCACCACCCCAGGAGACAAGATGACCGCGACCATTCCGGGTCTCAACGGAACCGACGGCACGCCGCCCACGACGCATGCAGGCCTGCTGGCCTGGGTACGTGACGTGGCCGAGCTGACCCAGCCCGACCGGATCGTCTTCGCCGACGGTTCGGACGAGGAGTGGAACCGCCTCACCGACCAGTTGGTCGACGCGGGGACGTTCACTCGGCTGAACGCCGAGAAGAAGCCCAACTCGTTCCTGGGCAACTCCGACCCGTCCGACGTGGCGCGCGTCGAGTCGCGGACCTACATCTGCTCCACTCGGGAGATCGACGCCGGTCCCACCAACAACTGGATGGACCCGGAGGAGATGCGCGGCACGATGCGCGATCTCTACCGCGGATGCATGCGCGGTCGCACCATGTACGTCATCCCGTTCTGCATGGGCCCGCTCGAGGCCGACGACCCCAAGCTGGGTGTAGAGATCACCGACTCCGAGTACGTCGTCGTCTCCATGCGCGTCATGACGCGCATGGGTGCGAAGGTGCTCGAGAAGCTCGGGGACGACGGCTTCTTCGTCAAGGCTCTGCACTCGCTCGGAGCCCCGCTCGACGAGGGTCAGCAGGACGTCCCGTGGCCGTGCAACGACACCAAGTACATCTCGCACTTCCCCGAGGATCGCGAGATCTGGAGCTACGGCTCCGGCTACGGCGGCAACGCGCTGCTGGGCAAGAAGTGCTACTCGCTGCGTATCGCGTCGGCCATGGCCCACGACGAGGGCTGGCTGGCCGAGCACATGCTGATCCTCAAGCTCATCTCGCCGGAGGACAAGGCGTACTACATCGCCGCGGCGTTCCCGTCCGCCTGTGGCAAGACCAACCTCGCGATGATCCAGCCGACCATTCCGGGCTGGCGCGCCGAGACCATCGGTGACGACATCGCGTGGATGCGCTTCGGCAAGGACGGCCGGCTGTACGCGGTCAACCCGGAGTTCGGCTTCTTCGGTGTCGCGCCCGGTACCAACTGGGACTCGAACCCCAACGCGATGCGCACCATCGAT
The DNA here is from genome assembly GCF_019836065.1 of Rhodococcus sp. BP-332. Taxonomy (NCBI): domain Bacteria; kingdom Bacillati; phylum Actinomycetota; class Actinomycetes; order Mycobacteriales; family Nocardiaceae; genus Rhodococcus; species Rhodococcus sp. BP-332. Next base: position 788,547 of record NZ_JABUEC010000002.1, on the reverse strand, counting down.
CAGGGCAACGCCGTCTTCACCAACGTCGCGCAGACCGACGACGGCGACGTCTGGTGGGAGGGCCTCGAGGGTGACCCCCGGCACCTGATCGACTGGACCGGCAAGGACTGGACGCCGGACTCGGACAGCAATGCGGCGCACCCCAACTCGCGCTACTGCGTGCCGATGTCCCAGTGCCCGTCCATGGCGCCCGAGTGGGACGACCCGCAGGGTGTGCCGATCTCGGCGATCCTCTTCGGTGGCCGTCGCAAGACCACCGTTCCTCTGGTCACCGAGGCTCGCGACTGGCAGCACGGCGTGTTCATGGGCGCCACCGTCGGTTCCGAGCAGACAGCAGCGGCCGAGGGAACCGTCGGCACCATCCGCCGCGACCCGATGGCGATGCTGCCGTTCCTCGGATACAACGTCGGCGACTACTTCCAGCACTGGATCGACCTCGGCAAGAACGCCGACGAGTCCAAGCTCCCGAAGGTGTTCTACGTCAACTGGTTCCGCCGCGGCGACGACAAGCGCTTCCTGTGGCCCGGATTCGGTGAGAACTCCCGCGTGCTGAAGTGGATCGTCGAGCGCATCGAGCACAAGGCCGCCGGTGTCGACACGCCCATCGGTGTGGTGCCCACGGCCGACGCGCTCGACATCGACGGACTCGACGTCGCCACGGCCGATGTGGCCGAGGCGCTCGCGGTGAACGTCGACGAGTGGAAGAAGGAGATCCCGCTCATCGAGGAATGGTTCGACTTCGTCGGCGAGAAGCTCCCCACCGGCATCCAGGACGAGTTCGACGCTCTCAAGCAGCGCCTGAACTCCTGATCCACCACCACTGACGCCCGCTCCCGATCACGGGGGCGGGCGTCAGTGCTGTCTCGGGGTGACCAGTGCGGCCGCTCCTGTGAGAGTCCCGACGGCCCCGAGGGCAGCGGGGACCACCGTGAACGACTCGAGGAAGCCGAGCCGGGCGTGCAACGCGACGGTCTCGCGGATGGGGTTCCACAGCGCCGGGCCGGCCGCGCTGAAGCCACCGCCGAGGACGGCCGTCTCGATGTCGAGCAGCGCCGCGGCGGACGCGATCGCCTGTCCCAGCGCCACGCCGGCCCGCTGGAGGGCGGCGACCGCCACCGGGTCGGCGGCGCGGGCCGACTCGGCGAGGTCGATGCCGGTGGCACCATCCCAGCCGTTCTCGCGGGCCCAACGGACCGCGTTCGGGCCGCTGGCGACCGTCTCGACACAGCCGACCCCGCCGCAGGTGCAGGGTTCGATGGATCCGGGGACGACGATGTGTCCCACGTGCCCGGCGTTGCCGCTGTGGCCGCGAACGATCTCGCCGCCCAGGACCAGGCCGCCGCCGATGCCGGTCGACACCACCATGCCCAGCACGTTCTGCACGTGGCGGGCGGCCCCGAAACGATGCTCGGCCAGGGCCGCGCACGCACCGTCGAGTGCCAGGGTCACGGCGGCGTTCGGAACCACGCCGCGGACGGCTTCCACGAGCCCGAAGCCCTCGTACCACTCCGCGATGTTGATCGGCGCCACGGTGCCGGCAACGGTGTCGACGGGCCCGGCCGAGGCGATACCGACGGCCCCGATGTCCTGGAACTCGACCCCTGCCGCGGACACCACCGAGAGGAGAAGCTCCTCGCACGCCGCCCAGACGTTCTCGGTGGGGGTCGGAACGACGACGGGGTCCTGCGGTCGTCCGTCGGCACCCACCACCGCGGCGGTGAACTTGGTGCCACCGATGTCGAGTGCGAGCGATGTTCTCTCGGTCGTCGTCATTCACGCCACCCTAACGGGCGAGCGTGGTCCCGAGTCCGCGGTCGGCGGCGGAGTGCGCGCGGAGCACGACCACGAGGTTGCTCACCGCCAGCTCGCGAAATCCGGGGACGCGGACACACCACCACGCCCAGCGCGGGTGGTACCGCGGGAAGGCCGCGAGGAGTTCGCCGCCCGAAGTCTCTGCAGCCCAGCGCAATCCGTGCGAGGCGCGGATCGGGAACAGCGACTCTCCGAAGCGGTTCTTCGGTTCGGCGCCGTGCACGCGCGCGTAGCGGCGAGCGGCGCGCTCGCCGCCGAACACGTGCCACGGTCCGGTCTCGTGCCCGCCGAACGGGCCCCACCACATCGTGTAGGACAACACCACCAGTCCGCCGGGCCGCGTCACGCGCAGCATCTCCTCGGCCATGATCCACGGGTGGCGGACATGCTCCGCGACGTTGGAGGAGAGGCAGATGTCGACGCTGTCCGAGCGGACGGGCAGCGCGGTACCGGATCCTCGGACGGACCCGCGGGCGTCGAGCCCCGCGGCGTGCATCTCCGAGGCGTCCGGTTCCACGGAGACGTAGTGGGCACCCGCGTCCGCGAAGGCGTCGGCGAAGTAGCCGGGTCCGCCGCCGACGTCGAGCACCGTCAGTCCGTCGAGAGTCGTTCCGGTGGCCCCGGTCCACAGGTCGTCGATCAGCATCGCTGTGTCGCGAGCCAGCGCCCCGTAGAAGCGCGCGGGATCGGACTGCTCGAACCGGAAGTCCGACACGAGCGAGAGTGACCGTCGAAGGGTGGCCCGTCGAGCGAGTCCGGCGGTGACGGGAGACGAGGGCACGAGTGGAGACTGTAGAGCCTCTCCGATGTGATCGTGCGGCGGGACGACGGCATACTTGACTACGTCGAAGAACCGAGAACCGTCACGGGGGTGACAGCAGATGACCGAGTTACGTGAGGTGCTGCTGCTCTGTTGGCGTGACAGTGGCCATCCACAGGGCGGTGGTAGCGAGCGCTACCTCGAGCACGTGGGCGCAGGGCTGGCGTCGCAGGGCATCAAGGTCACCCTGCGCACGGCCGGCTACCCCGGCGCACCAGCGTCGGACACGATCGACGGTGTACGCATCAGCCGCGGCGGCGGGCGCCTGACGGTCTACCCGCGAGCGCTCGGAGCGCTCCTCGCCGGGCGGCTCGGCTTCGGTCCCCTGGCGGGTCTGAAGCCCGACGCGGTGATCGACACGCAGAACGGCATCCCGTTCTTCGCGCGACTCGTGACGGCGGCTCCCGTCACCGTGCTGGTCCACCATTGTCACCGCGAACAATGGCCGGTGGCCGGTGCGGTCATGGCGCGGCTGGGATGGTGGATCGAGTCCAGGCTGTCGCCGCGGGTCCATCGACGCTCGCAGTACCTGACGGTGTCGCTTCCCTCGGCGGACGAGCTGATCGCCCTCGGCGTGGACCGCGAGAGGGTGGCCGTCGTCCGCAACGGTGTCGACGACATTCCCGGTTCCGTCACGGTGGGCTATCCGGACACGCGTGCGGACGCCCCGACGCTGGCCGTCCTGTCCCGGCTCGTCCCGCACAAGCAGATCGAGGACGCGATCGACGTCGTCGCCGCGCTGCGCGATGCGACGCCCGCCCTGCGTCTCGACGTCATCGGCGGTGGGTGGTGGGACGACAACCTGCGCGACCACGCCCGCGCGCGTGGCGTGGCCGACGCCGTGACCTTCCACGGTCACGTGTCCGAGACCCGTAAGCACGAGATCCTGTCGCAGTCGTGGATCCACGTGCTCCCGTCCCGGAAGGAGGGGTGGGGACTCGCCGTCGTCGAGGCAGCTCAGCACGGTGTCCCCACCGTCGGCTACCGGCATTCTCGGGGGCTGACCGATTCCGTGGTGGACGGCGTCACCGGCGTCCTGGTGGGCGACGAGTGGCTCAGCCGCGACTCCGACGTCGACGAACTGACCGACGCGGTGCGGACCCTGCTGGACGACGGTGATCTCCGTCGGCAGCTCGGGGAGAAGGCGCGGCTGCGGACCCGGGAGTTCTCGTGGACGTGGTGCGCGCGAGCGGTGGAGTCGGTGCTGCGCGAGCGGGTACACGGCCGAGCGGTGTCCGGGCTGGTCGCGGGAAGGCCGGAGGCCGGTCGGTCCGGAATCAGCGAGTCTGGGTGCGACGCGCTCTCGTGACGGTGACGAACGCCGCGATCAGGACGGCGGCCGCCCACAGCAGATGAGCGACGATCGCCGGTAGACGATCCGAGCGTGGACGAGGTGTCGGATCAGCGAGTGAGTACAGCGTGAGATCGGTGTCCGCGTACACGGGTTCCAGGCCCGCGAGGGTGCGTGCGGAGTTCCCGCTCTCGCCCGCCGACCTCTCGACCAGGATCCACCCGACTCCGAGTGCGGCGAGGTCGCTCGCCGGGGCACCGGCCAGGAGCAGGCCTTCGACTCGCCCCGCGACGGTGTTCTCTCCCCGGACGACCGTCCCGCCCACCGGGAGATCTCCGGTGCCGAGCACGTCGGCGTCCAGCAGCCTCGGAGCGGGATCGAGGACCGGTGCCTCGCCCGACCAGTCGAACCGGCGGAAGGTACCTGTCGGCAGGACGGCCACGAGAGCGTCGGACGGTCCGACACCGTCGATCACCGAGGACCACCCGGCGGGGTAGTCGACCGGACGCAGCGCGCCGTGCACCCCCCATGCCAGATCGGGCAGGACGACGAGCAGCGCGGCGACGGCGGACACGGCTGCGAGCCGGGGACGTGTCCCGCTGCGACCGGGTCGATCGACCGCGGCGCCTGCACTCAGGGCGAGTGCCGGCATCCACAGGGCGACCCATTTCTGACCGTCCCGGAACAGCCCGGCACCGGGTACCGACTCGGCGGCCCATCGGCCGACGTCGAACCCGATCGGGGTGGCGGCGAGGGCGACGAGCACCACGGACACGGCGCCGGTGAGCAGGAGCGCCGCGACCACGGGCGACGCGGTCCGGCGCATACGAGGGAGTCCGGCGGCGGCCAGGCCGAGCAGCACGGCGGTGCCGACGACGGCGAACAGGCTGGTTCGGCTGCCGGGAACCGCATCGGAGTTCCAGATGCCGCCCAGACCGGCGAGCGCTCCGATCGTCCCGAGTCCGGGCTCGGCCCGCGCCGCGAAGGCCGCGACACCCGCCGGATCGGCGCCGGTGCCGGCCCCGGACACGGCGGTGGCCACCAGCCAGGGCAGCGACACGATCACCGTGGTGACAGCCACGACGACGAGCCGCCGTACGCGGCGTGCCCCTCCCGGTGCGGCCAGGACCACCACGGCGAGAACAGCGCAGAGCAGCACGCCCGTCGGGGTCAGCCCGGCGATGCCGAGACACAGCACGAGGGGCGCAGCGGACCGCAGGTCACCGCGGTCGCGGAGCGTCATGGTCGCGACGACCGTCCAGGGGAGAGCCGCGTAGCCGACGAGCAGGCTCCAGTGTCCCTGCAGCAGACGTTCGGCCACATAGGGGTTCCACACGGCCACCGTGGCGGCCACCAGACGTGGGCCGGTCGAGGCGCCGCCGAGCACCCGCGCCGTCATCTGCGCGGCGCCCCACCCGGCGGCGATCAGAGCGAGAGCGAGCAGTCCGACGACCAGTACACCGCCGTCGACGACCGTGGTGGCGACCGCGACGACGGCGTCCTGGGGAACCGCCCGAGCGGCCGAGTCGGACAGGCCCAAGGCCGAGTCGGTGAGATACGACCGGGGCGTCGACACCGCGTCACGCAGCAGTAGGTGGCCGCCACCCGGAAGCAACACACGCAGGAGCGGGCCGAGGACGACAAGGGTGAGCACGACGGACCAGGCGAGGGACCACGCCCCGGCTGTCCTGCTCGACCCTGCGATCATGAGGGCATGATCCCTGCGCGCACCTCCACCGTGGTGGCCGGGGTGAGCATCGTGACGGCGGGGTCGATGGCGGCGAACATCGCCTCGTATCTGCTGCACCTCCCGGCCGGGCGTGTGCTCGGGCCGCAGGGCTACGGGGTCTTCGCGTCGCTGCTCGCCGCCCAGCTGGTACTCGCGGTGCCGGCGCTGGCGTTGCAGACCGTCGTGGCGCGTGACCGGGTGCGCGGTCGTTCGGTGGCTGCCTCCCGCAGGCTCGGACACCTGTACGCCGTGGTCGTCGCCGGTCTCGCCGTCGTCGCGACTCCCGTCGTGGCGGCTCTGCTCCACACCGACGTCGTGACCACGGCGGCGGCCGTCGTGACGGCGCCGTTCCTCGTGCTGCTGGCCACGGAACAGGGCCTGTTGCAGGGAGACTCGCGCTTCGGTGCCCTCGGCGGTGTGCTCGCGGCGAGCGGCCTGGCGAAGGTGGCGCCCGCCGTGACCGCCCTGGTGCTGGGCGGAGGTGTGGGACCAGCCCTGGTCGCCGGTGCGGTGGGGACCGCGGTCATGGCGCTGGCCGCGCGCATCGTCGTCGACCGCGCCGAGCAGACGGACGAGCACGACCGGCACGCCGCGGCCGGGACCTGGCGTGACGTGCTGGCCGCATCGCAGGTCCAACTCGTGATCGTCGCGTTGTCCTCGGTCGACCTCCTGCTCGCCCGACGCGTCCTCGACCCGGAGGCCGCGGGTGTCTACGCGCTCGGCGCCGTCGCCGCGAAGGCCGCCTTCTGGCTCCCGCAGTCGGTCGGCGTGGTGCTGTACCCGAGGATGGCGGATCCGCGTCGGTCGGCGTCGGCGGTCCGCACCGCCCTGCTGGTGCTGCTCGGCGTCGGATCCGTCGTGGTGGTGGGTGCCGCGATCGTCGGGCCGATCGTTCCGCTGGTGATGGGCGCGGACTACGCGCCGGTGCAGTACCTGCTGTGGCTGTTCGCCGCGCAGGGCGCGCTGTTGGCCGTGGTGCAGTGCGGTCTCCTGGCGGCCGTGGCCCGCGGCGACACGCGCTCGGCGCTGGCGGCGTGGACCGTGCTGCTGGTCGAGGCCGTCCTCGTGCTGACGATCGTCGACAGCGCGACCGAGCTCGTCGTCGTGGCCGCGGCATGCGCTGCGGTCGCATCTGTTGTGGTCTCGACCAGCGCGCTCGGGCGTGTCCGTGTGCTTGGATCGGTGGATGACCGAATCCGGGGGGTGGGTCCGTGAGGCTGCGTAGGGGCATGACGGGGATCGACGTGCTGCACGAGACCACGGGAACGTGGGTCGGTCTGAGAGCTGCTGGTGGAGAGGAACTTCCGAGCGGAATCGTCGAGTTCCTCGGTGCCGGTGAGCGTGCTCGCGACGTGGCGCGCGATCTCGTGGACCGGGCCGTTACCGCCGGGACCGCCACTGCGTCGACGTCCTTCGCCTCCCTGCCGTTCGAGCCGCGATCGCTTCGATGCTTCGCGGGGTGGGACCAGCACTGGCACCAGGCGGCCGAGCAGATGGTGCGGCGCAACCTGCCCGCCGTCGTGCCACTGGCGAAGGCGTTCCAGGCGATCGCGCGGAAGCCGTTCCCGCCTCTACGGCCGGGCGCCGCGGCAGTCGAGCACCCGATCTACTACACGGGCAATCACCTCTCCGTCGTCGGCGACGGCGACCCCATGTCGTGGCCCGCGTACACCGAGCTGTTGGACTTCGAACTCGAGTTCGGCGCCCTGGTGGTCCGGCCCGTCGTCAGCGCCTCGACGGTCGAAGCGGAAGCGGCGATCGGCGGCTTCGTGGTGTTCAACGACTTCAGCGCGCGCGACGTGCAGTGGGACGAGCAGCGCAACGGCCCCTTCGGGCCCGTCGTGAAGACCAAGACGTTCGGGAGTTCCATGAGTGCCGAGGTGGTCACCGCGGACGAGGTCCTGCCGCACCTGACCGATCTGCGCGGCACCGTCACCGTCAACGGCGAGGTGTGGTCGGAGACGTCGACACGAGGCGGCCGGTGGTCGCTGGTGGACGGACTCGCCTACGCCAGCAGGTCCGAGAGCATCGGCCCCGGCGAGCTGCTGACCTCGGGGACCTTGCCGTCGGGGTGCGGGATGGAACTCGACCGCTGGGTGCGGCCGGGCGACGTGGTGCGCCTCGAGGTCGAGCGCATCGGGTCGGTGACCAACACGGTGGCGGAGCCTGCCTAGCTGGGTAGCGGGCAGGCCGGAGGCCGGTCGTTCGACAGTAGTGTCGGTGCATGCGTGCACTGGTGATCGAGGAGTTCGGCCGACCGGGAACCGTGCGGGAGATCGACCGTCCCGACGCGGCTCCCGACGGTGCGGTGATCCGGGTGGCCGCCACCGGGGTGTGCCGGAGTGACTGGCATGCCTGGCAGGGACACGACGGGGACGTGCGACTGCCGTTCGTTCCGGGCCACGAGTTCGCGGGAACGGTCGTCGCCGTGGGTGCGGACGTCGACCGCGACTGGATCGGTCGTCGCGTCACCACCCCCTTCGTGTGTGCGTGTGGGTCGTGTCCGACGTGCGCTGCCGGCGACCACCAGGTGTGTCCCCGTCAGGAACAGCCCGGGTTCACACACGACGGGTCGTACGCCGAGTTCGTCGCCGTCCGGTATGCCTCGACCAACCTGATCGCGTTGCCGGACGAGGTGTCGTTCGACGTGGCCGCCACTCTGGGATGCCGGTACGCGACCGCATGGCGGGCGGTTCATCGCCGCGCCCGCGTGGTGGCAGGCGAGCGCGTCGCCGTCTACGGGTGCGGTGGGCTCGGCCTGTCCGCGGTGATCATCGCGTCCGGGGCCGGCGCGGAGGTGACGGCAGTGGATCGCTCCACCTCGGCGCTGGACCTGGCGCGCCGACTGGGAGCAGCTCGGACGGTGCAGACGCCGGTCGACGACATGCACGTCGCGCTGGAGTGCTCCGGGCATGCCGGGTTGGCGGACGAGGCGATCCGGGGTCTGCGACGGCGCGGTCGGCACGTGCAGATCGGGTTTGCTTCCGGGCGGCGGGCACGTGTCGATGGACGTGGTGATCGCGCGAGAGATCGACGTGCTCGGCAGCCACGGGCTGGCCGCCCACGAGTACCCCGAACTGTTGCGCACTCTCCCGCACGCCGCCGTGGAATCGATGATCGGAGGCCGCAGACGACTCGAGGACGCCCAGCTCGCGCTGGACGCCCTCGGTGAGTCTGCAGGAGTGACGCTGCTACTTCCGGTGACCTGAAGGCCGGAGACGTCAGTCCTTGCGGAGGTTGGTGCGGGGAATCTCCTCGGTACGGTCCGTCGTCCAGTCGTGGTCCGGTGCGGGTGAACCGGCGCCGGAGGTACGAGGTCCGGTCGTGGGTCCGTCGGCCACCGGACGTGTTCCGCGGGTGGTGCGGCCGCCGCGCAGGAGCAGCACGATGCCGACTGCCAGGAGGATGACGCCCAGAACGCCGGCGACGATCGGCACGGTGCGGCCGATCAGGGCGATCTGGTCCTTGCCGTCCTGTGCGCGACCGAGCTGGTAGGTGACGGTGTTGTCGTCGAAGCCGATGACGGCCTTGACCACATCCACCTCGGGAGTCCCGGCGCGGCGTGCGTAGTACTGGTGCACGTCCTCCTGGCCCTTGACGATGACGCCGGTGACGGGCTCGACGTAGATGTCCCGGGTGTTCTCGTAGTACCGCGTCATCGTGATCGGCGTGGCGCCGCCGTCGACGCCCCACGTGCTCGCGGGGAGAGCGAGCTTGTTGGCCGGCGAGGGGACGACGGCGGACAGGTCCACCGCGGGGATGGTCTGCGTGTAGTGGTAGACCGTGACGCCCTCGATCTGCGTCTCCTCGACGAAGGTCATGTCGTAGCTCTCGCGGGCCACGGTGTCGAAGAAGGGGTAGGTCTGCTTCTGCGAGTCGAACGGGAACTTGTACTGCAGTCCGGTGTGCGGCACTTCCTCGGCCGGCTTGTCGGCCTGGCTCTGGATGGATCCGACCGGGTCGACCGGCATGGAGGACACGCGGTCCAGGCTCACGCGGTCGACGGTCGCGGTGAGCAGACCGGTGTCACCCTGTCGATCGGTGCGTCGCAGCGACGAGCCGGCCTGCACGGTGATGACGTCGGAGTTCGACGGCTCCTCCGTGGTGACGAAGCGCTGGGAGATCAGGGGGACGTTCTGATCCACGACGGCGGAACCCGCTGTGAGCGAACGCGAATCGAGCACCGACCCGGTGCCGGTGGACACGCTGGTGATCTCGAGGTCCAGCGGCGTCTTCTCGAGGCGCCCGACCGTGTACAGCGGGATCAGGATCGCGATGATCAGGAAGAAAGCTCCGAGCCCGATGAGGATCGGCGGGATCACACGCGTCGGTGTGGATCTGTTCGCCATACTGGAGGTCCCCTTTGTGCATGTGCACTTGTCAGTGCATACCGGCCGTGATGGGTCGAACACTAACGTATTGGGCCGCTCCGAGTTCGGGTGCGATGCGGCAGACTCTCCTGACGATGACCACTGCAGAGAAGGCCCGCGTCGATCCGCGCATCGGCGGATTCGTGCCCGCGCTCGAGGGGATGCGCGGTCTCGCGGCCGTCGGCGTGCTGCTGACCCACGTCGCGTTCCAGACGGGATCGACGGGCACACCCCTCGTGGGCCCGCTGCTCGGCCGTCTCGATCTCGCGGTGGCCGTGTTCTTCGCGCTCTCGGGGTTCCTGCTGTGGCGACCCCACGCGGCCGCCGCGCGCGGCTCGCGGCCGAGGCCGTCCGCCCGTACCTATCTGGTGCACCGCGCGGCACGCATCCTGCCCGCGTACTGGCTCGTGGTCGTCGTCGTGCTGGCCCTGCTGCCGGGTGCGGGTGGTGGCGTCCGGGTGTGGATCGCCAACCTGACCCTCGTGCAGGTGTTCGTCCCGTTGACGTTGACGCAGGGCATGACCCAGATGTGGTCGCTGTCCGTCGAGGTGGCGTTCTATCTGCTGCTCCCGTTCATCGGGGTTGCCATGGCCGCGCTCCGCGGACCCCGAGCCCGTCTGCGCACGCCGGTGCTGGTCGGGGTGTCCGCCCTGTCGCTCGGGTGGACCTTTCTCCCGATCTCCACCGCGGACGGCGTGAACATCGAGAACTGGCTGCCCGGCTACCTGGCGTGGTTCGCGGCCGGGATGGTGGTGGCCGAGGCTGCTGCCGAGCTGGCGATACGCGAGACCCGATCAGACTCCGACCTGCCCGCTCAGTCCCGACCGGTCTCCGACCTGCCCGCTGTCCCGCTGGTCGTCCGGATCGCGAGCCGACGATGGTTGCTCACCGGCATCGCGGCGGCGGCCTTCGCGGCGTCGTCGACACCGATCGCGGGCGCACAGGACCTCACGACGCCGGCGGCATGGCAGTTCGCGGTCAAGGTGGCCTTGGGCGCCGTCGTCGCGTTCTGTCTCATCGCGCCCCTGGCCGTCGGAACGGGTGTCCGTACCCGGTGGCTGTCGGGTCCGTTCGCGCTGATGATCGGCCGGTGGTCCTACGGCATCTTCATCTGGCACCTCGCGGTGCTGGCCGTGGTGTTCCCCGTGCTGGGGGTGTCCCCGTTCGGCGGGCAGTTCCTCCTCGTCGCCGGTGCCACGGTCGTGTTGACGCTGCCGGTCGCCGCGGCGAGCTACGCGCTGGTGGAGGAGCCGGTCCGTGTCGCACTGCGTCGACGGGAAGCGCGCAGGGCCGACCGGATCCGGGCGAACGAGGGAAGCGCCGCGAGCGCCACGGCGCCGACGGATGCCAGCGCTGCGAGCTGAATGACGGCCGAGTGGCCGACGTACCCGTCGGGATCACGCCAGGGGCCGGTCGACAGCATCGCCCCGGCGACACTGAGTCCGAGCCCCGCGATCGCGACGAGCACACGACCGCGGACACGGGCTCCCCAGCGATGGTCGACGGCGGCGACCGCGACGGTGAGAACCGCCAGCCAGCCGAGTGCGGCGAGCCCACCGATGACCCACACGGCGGCGAACAGTCCCGCGTGGCCGACGAGGGCGGGTCGCCAGGTGGGTGTCGGTGCCGTCGCGGGGTCCGACGGGCGGCGCCGCATCGTCATCACGGCCAGAGCCGCGAGAAGCGCCAGGCCCGCGACGATCGCCGTGCGGTACCAGGTGTCGGCGGGGAACGTCAGGGTCACCTCGCCCGAGAGGCCGGCGGGGAGAATCCACCCCTGCTGCCACCCGTTCACGATCACCGGGGCGAGCACCTCTCCGTCCGGGCGCGTGGCCACCCATCCCGGGTTGGTGCTCTCGGGCACCACGAGAATGCGCTGAGTCGAGGACCCGGTCACGACGACGCGGCGGGAGTCGGCGGTCCACTCGTCCGCGGTGACCGCCACGGGCGTGGGGCCGGCGCCCGGGAACGCAGCGAGTGGTGCCGTGCGCAGCACGACGCTGTCGACGACGAAGGCGTCGCCCGGGTCCACCGACACGGACTGCGAACCCGAGGGCAGCGGAACAGGATTGGAGACGTTCGCCGCGACGGGGACATCGCCCTCGCAGAGAGACGCACGGATCGGTGCGCCGGTGGCCAACGCCCCGGCCGTCGTCGAGACGGCGGTGCGGACGAGCTGATCCGCGATGGTCAGGGTGGGGCCGGTCGCGCACGACGTCACGATCGGGCGGTCGGGATCGAACGCCGCCCCCGCGGACGCGGTACCGGATCCGGAGAGCACCGTGATCTCGGCCAGACCGGGAGGCCGTACCTGGTCGAATCCCAGTGCCGTGCGGTCGAGTACGTCGTCCCAGTCCAGCAGCGAGACTGTGATCCGGTCGGTCACCGCCGGTTCGAGGGACACTCTGGTGTCGCCGTCCGCGTCGACGTCGCGGACCTGGGGGCCGGTCCCGAGGTTCACGGCGATTTTGGTCGGATGAGACGGCAGTGCGCCGAGGCTCTGGGCAACGTCGAGCCCGTCGACCGAAACGGGTTGCGGCAGTTCGAGAGTGACGGTGGGATACGTTCCGGCCCGGCCCTCGATCGAGTCCTGACTCGCGGTCCAGGACGTGCGGTCGTCGCCGTCCGTGAGGGCGAAGGTCGACCCCCGGACGTCGGTGGCCTCGGCCGCACCCCGAGCCCGCGGACGTGTGGCGTCCTGCAGGAGATCCTCCAGCGCGGACGACTGACGCGAGCGCAGCCAGAGTTCGGGAGTCACCGCCGTGCCACTGGGAACCGAGAGCGTGCGCTGGAAACTGTCCAGTTCCTCGGGTTCGACGGCCACGCCACCCGCGCAGCGCACTCGATCGGGCGTGTCGACGCAGCCTGTCCGGCCCGGAAGCTCCTGTGCCAGATTCCATCCCGTCACCGTGACGCCGTCGGCCGGAGCCGGCATCTCCGTGAGGTGCCGGACGACCACCGGTGTCGGTACATCGGGATCCGTGTAATCGGTGAGGCGAAGGTCGCTGACGCCGAACTGTGCTCCGACCGAACCGTTCTCGGTCTCGGTGGCTGTCACCCGGATCCGCGTCGTCGTGCCGGCGGGCAGTGAGACGGTCACCGGATCGCCCGGTTCGGTGATGCGTGCGGCTGCGGTCCCGTTGTCCGTCTCGATCTCGACCCATTTCACCGGTGACCCCAGAGCGCCGGGGCTGGTGCGGAAGTCGAGCAGGCCGGACTGCACCGGGCGATCGAGGTCGAGCTGGATCCACTGACCGACCGAGCTCTCGAGGCCGTTGCTCACCCAACTCGTCGCGGCGTCGCCGTCGACGGCCGCCGCCGGACCGTTGCCGGGCGAGGCGCCGCCGAACTGGGTGGCGTCCGATGCCGAGGAGGAGACGGACACCCGGGCACCGGACCACGCGCCCTCGACCAGCGGCGCACCGTCGACCGGATAGTCGGGCACGAGATTGAGTGTGCGACGGGGATCGTCGGGTGTGCGCAGGGCGCTGCTGTGATCGTCGACGGAGCCGAAGTCCACCTCGCGGTTCATCGGGGTGTCCGTCACCAGGACGTCGTCGACCGTGAGCCCGGCGGCCCGGGCGTCGCCGTCGAGAAGTACCGGTCCCGCCGGAGTCGGGTCCAGGCCGCCGCGCTCGCGGTGCTCGTTCAGGCGAGCGAGGACCTCGGGCCCGCCCTGCACTCGGGGCACGTCGTCGGCCACCACCGTGTACGGGCCGGCGACGGCGGGGGTGCCGGGTGTCGCCTCGAAGATCTCGATCGCGGGATAGGTGGGGCGCAGGTCGGAGTCGGCGACGATGCCGTCCACCCGTCCGGGCCCGATGTCGTCGCCGAAGGTCGCGAACCGCTCGAGCCCGGGCGAGTTCTCTATGCTCTGGTGCGCCAGCGAGGTCCGGGTCGAACGCGACGTCTCGGGGTCGAGATCGTTGCGCATCACGAGGTAGCGGACGTTCATCGATGCCAGCGTGTCGGCGAGCCCGTCGGACGGTCTGCCGTCCGCGAGAAGCCGCTGCACCGAGTCGAGGGCGCGGATCGCGCCGGGCGGCACCAACGGGACCGCGTCACGGACGGCCCACGGCGAGGCCGCCAACGCCTGCAACGGTTCGTCCCGCGTCAGCCCCCACAGCTGAGCGGCCAGGGGCGCACCGGGAACGACGAGCGCGCGGGACCCCTCGGCTCCGGTGCCCGCGTGGTCGGCCAACCAGCCCGCCGCGTCGGACCATTCGGCCGGAACGGCCTCGTACGCGCCCCGCGGCGCGAGCCGCCCGGTCCAGGCCAGCGAGGTCGAGACGGTGAGTGCCACCAGGACGAGTGCGGCGAAAGCGACGAGGGGCTCCCGTTCCGGGTGCGACGCCGCGCGACGCCAGCGAGGCGACGGCACCGAACCCGGCAGCGGCACCTGCGCCAGCAACTGTGCGAGGCCCAGCGCCAACGGCAGTCGGATCACCGGTTCCAGCTTGTGGATGTTGCGCAGCGGCGCACCGGAGGTGTCGAGGAACAGTCGCACCTGCTCGGAGACGGGGGAGGCCAGTCCGCCGACGTACCCGGCGGTCATGCCCACGAGCCCGATCAGCAGCACCAGGGTCAGCCGACCGCGTGCCGGCATCGACCGCATGCAGAGCCCGGCCATTCCCGCCGCGGCCACGACGGCAGAGGCGATCACCGCGGCGGGTTGTGTCACCACCACAGCGCCGGCGATGCGTTCCGGCGAGACGAACGGTGTCCAGCTGCTCGTGCCGCGCAGGACCTCCACCAGCGAGGCCCACTGCGTCGTCGTGCCGGCCGACTCGATGTAGTCGAGGAACGGTGGACTGACGCCGCGCAGGATGAAGAGGGGAACCAGCCACCACGTCGTCGCGGCGACGAGACACCCGATCCACCACAGCGAGAACCGGCGCCACCGGGCGTCCGGCCTGTGCGCGAGCCACCACACGACCGCCACGAGGGTGGCTGCCGCCGTCGCCACAGCGTTCACGGCACCCATCGCCGCGACGGCCAGCGCCGAACACGCGGCGGCGCGCGGAATGCTCACGGAGCGGCCGGAGAAGACGCGGACCAGGGGGATCAGTACCCATGGCGCCAGCATCATCGGCAGTGACTCGGAACTGATCGACCCCAGGGTGGTGATCACCCGCGGAGCGAGGACGAACGCGAGCGCACCCACCACCCGCGACCCGCGGCTCCCGACCCCGAGGGCCTCGCACAACCGCAGGACACCCCAGAACCCGAGAAAGATCAGCACCGCCCACCACAGGCGCTGCGTCACCCACCCGGGCAGCCCCAGCACGTCACCGAGGGCGAAGAACGACCCGTGCGGGAAGAAGTAGCCGTACGCCTGGTTCTGTACCTGGCCGAAGGTGGCGTCGGACGTCCACAGATGGGACGCACGCGAGAGGAACCCCAGCGGGTTCTGCGTCAGGTCGTACTTGGTGTCGGCGACGGTCAGGCCGGGAGCCTGCAGGAACGCCAGGACCAGCGCACCGACCGCGGAGAAGAAACGCCACCGGGTCCCTACGGGCGCGGTGACGGGAGCATCGGACGTCAGCGGCTGCCGTACTCGACCTGGTTGAGGAGGGAGGACTCGGCGTTACCGGAACGATCGACCTCGGGGCGGGTGTTGGACGAGGCGGCGGCAGTGGCGCCGAACACCACGGCCACTCCCAGCACGACGCCGATGACGGCACTGATCGCTGCGGATTTCACGAGCAGAACCTATCACTTCGACCGGCCTCCGGCCTGCCCGTTCACCTCGACCGGCCTCCGGCCTGCCCGTTCACCTCGACCGGCCTCCGGCCTGCCCGTTCACCTCGACCGGCCTCCGGCCTGCCCGTTCACCTCGACCGGCCTCCGGCCTGCCCGTCACTCATCTGCCGGGCGGCACGATCAGTACAGGGCGATGGCTGTGCTTGAGCACGAGATCGGCACAGGAAGACTGCAGCAGCGACCGCAGACCGGTCCGGCCGCGCGTCCCGGTGACGATGATGTCGGCGTTCACCTCGTCCGCCGTCTCGACGATGGTGGTCCAGATGGCGGAGTGCGACTCCTCGCAGCGCCCGTCGGCGTTGATGCCGGCGCGGACGGCCAGCTCGAGGCCCTCGCTGTTGGTGACCTTCGCGTCGGCGAGTGCGATGTCCTCGGTCTGCTCGTCCGGCAGCCACTCCGGCGCCATCACTCCGGACAGGCCGGACATGCGGGCCGCCTGTCGCACCATCGGTTCCCACGCGGTGAGCACGATGGCGCGTTTCGCCTGAAGGAATCTGCCGGCGTAGTCCACCGCCCTGCGCGCATTGTCCGAACCGTCGTACGCGATCAACATGACGTCACACGACATGAGAGCCTCCAGGCTTGTGGCGGTGGCTGACGATCTTACCGTCGCGGTCGGGTTGCGGGGAGGCTCACGCGATAACGTTTCGGGTATGTACCTGCGCCGAGTTCTGACCCTGGTCGCGACCTGCGCGATCGCCACGACGGCGTGCGGGACGGGGGACGCGGCGGCTCCCGCACCCACCACCACCGGTGCGGCCACGGCATCGCCCTCGGCTCCCTCGGCGGTCGTGTCGACGTCCGAGATGCCTGCGGCCACGCCCGATGCGTGCGCCACCGCCATCGACGCCATGACGCTGCGGCAGCGGCTCGCCCAGCTGTTGACAGTCGGGGTCACCGGGACCGACGACGCCGTGGCGGTGGTGGGCGCCGAGCAGGTGGGTGGTGTGTTCGTGGGTAGCTGGACCGACAAGACGATGCTCACCGGCGGCGGTGTCGATCGCATGCAGTCGGCCGCCACCGTGCCCGTCATGGTGACGATCGACGAGGAGGGCGGCCGGGTGTCGCGGGCAGCCGACCTGCTCGGTTCGGTGCCCTCGGCACGCGAGACCGCCGCCACGATGACCCCCGAGCAGACGTACGAGATGTGGCTCGAGCGCGGACGTGGACTGAAGGATCTCGGCATCACCGTCGACTTCGCTCCCGACGTGGACGTCAGCAGCCAGCCCGACGACTCGGTGATCGGTGACCGGTCGTACTCGGACGATCCCGCCACCGTCGTCGCGTACGCCGGAGCTGCTGCGCGCGGTCTCCGCGACGCCGGGGTGATGCCCGTGATCAAGCACTTCCCGGGGCACGGCTCCGGATCGGGCGACTCGCACACCGGCGCCGTCACGACACCGCCGCTCTCCGAACTGCAGGCCCGCGACCTGGTTCCGTTCCGCGATCTCGTGTCCACCGGAGTGGGTGCCATGGTCGGACACCTCGACGTTCCGGGCCTGACGACGGAGGGCGTGCCCGCCAGCATCAGTCCCGCCGCGATGGCGCTGCTACGTGACGGCACCGGCTACGGGGCGGCGCCGTTCACCGGCCCGATCTTCACCGACGACCTGTCCGGCATGGCGGCGATCACGTCGCGACTGGGCATCGAGGACGCGGCCCTGGCCGCTCTCGTCGCCGGGGCCGACGTCGCCCTCTGGATCACCACCGACGCGGTGCCGAGCGTCCTCGACCGTCTCGAGGCGGCCGTGGCGTCCGGGGAGTTGAGCGATGCGCGCGTGGACGACGCGGCCCGGACCGTCCTCAATGCCAAGGGAGCCCTCGGCTGCGCCTGACTTGTCCCGCGGACGGTGACGTAGAGTCGGGAGGTCGTACGGCGGACAGCTCCGGGGAGGACGCATGGCAGGCGGAACCAAGCGGTTGCCGCGCGCCGTCCGTGAGCAGCAGATGCTCGACGCCGCCATCGAGGTGTTCTCCGAGAACGGCTTTCACAGCACGTCGATGGACTCCATCGCCGCACGAGCCGAGATCTCGAAACCCATGCTGTACCTGTACTACGGCAGCAAGGACGAGCTCTTCGCCGCGTGCATCCATCGGGAGGGCCTCGAGTTCGTCGCTGCGATGACTCCCGCGGCGGACCCGACGCTCACTCCCCGCGAGCAGTTGCGCAAGGCATTGCTCGGATTCCTCACGTTCGTGGACGAGCACCGCTCGTCGTGGATGGTGCTCTACCGGCAGGCGATCGGCCAGCAGGCCTTCGCCGGTCAGGTGCAGAGCAGCCGCGATCGGTTGATCAGCCTCACCGCTTCGCTGCTCGAGATGAGCACCAAGGACCCGCGGCCGGAACACAACTTCGGACTGATGGCCGTCGCCCTGGTCGGTGCCGGCGAGGCCGTGGCCGACAGGGTCGCCGGCGGCGAGATCGACGTGCACCAGGCGGTCGACCTTCTCGAGAGCCTCGCGTGGCGGGGGCTTCGGGCCTGACGCCGTGAGGGCGGGGACCGCGAGACGCAGCCCCCGCCACGACGATCAGCGCAGGGTGCCCGTCAGGAACGGGTAGCCCTTCTTCGGGTGCTTCAGCGCCACGTCCCACTGCCCCGGACCGACGCCCGTGCCCACCCGCTCGGCGTACACGTTGATCTTGGCGGGCAACACGATCGGCTTGCCGAAGCGCACCGAGTACGTGACACGGTCCTGGATCTTGCCGTCGACGGCGCTGAGTACGGCCGCCGCACTCCACATCCCGTGAGCAATGGTGCGCGGGAAGCCGAAGGCCTTGGCGCCCAGCGACGAGACGTGGATCGGGTTGCGGTCACCACTCACCGCCGCGTAGCGCGAGATGGTCTTCTGGTCCACTCGCAGAGTCGAGGTGGGCGGCGGCGGGACCTCGTCGGCCGGCGGTGCCTCGCGAGGTCCACCGGACAGCGACGTCTTCTGGAGGCTGAGGAAGGTGGACGTCTGACGCCACACCAGCTCTCGGCCCACCGACACGTCGCTGACGACGTCGACGAGCAGTCCCTTCCGGTGCTCGCGGACGTTCTCCGCGTGCACCGCGATGTCGAGCGGCTCCGAGGTCCCGATGGGGCGGAAGCTCTCGATCACGTTCTCCGCGTGCACCGATCCCATGGCTGCGAACGGGAAGTCCTTGGACACCATGAGGGACATCACGGTGGGGAACACCAGGGTGAAGGGGTACGTCAGCGGCAGGGTGTCGCTGAGACGGAGGCCGGTCACCTTGGCGTACGTCGCGAGGTTGTCCCGATCGATCCGGATTCCGCCGAGGGTGTACGTCGCGTCCGGTGCCGTCGGCGTGCGCTTGCCGCCGCCGATGATCGGCAGCGAGTCGAGAGCCGCGCGGGTGTAGATGTCGCGGATCCTCGGCGGGCCGTCGAGCGGGATCACCGTGGCCACGTCGCTCACGCTCCGATCAGGGACTGGCCGCACACGCGGACGACCTGACCGGTGACGGCGTTGGAGGCCGGGCTCGCGAAGTACGCGATGGTCTCCGCGACGTCGACGGTCTGGCCGCCCTGCAGCAGCGAGCTCATCCGGCGGCCGGCCTCGCGAGTGGCGAACGGAATGGCCGCGGTCATGGCCGTCTCGATGAAGCCGGGCGCCACCGCGTTGATGGTGATGTCCTTCTTCGCCAGTTCGGGTGCCTCGGCGTGCACCAGGCCGATGACGCCGGCCTTGGACGTGCCGTAGTTGGTCTGGCCGCGGTTGCCGGCGATGCCCGCGATGGAGGACACGTCGATCACGCGGCCGCCGTCGTTCAGCGTGCCGGACTTCACCAGAGCGGTGGTGAGGCGGTGCGGCGCTGCGAGGTTGACGCCGATGACGGAGTTCCACCGGCCGTCGTCCATGTTGGCGAGGAGCTTGTCGCGCGTGATGCCGGCGTTGTGGACGACGATGTCGAGGCCGCCGCTGTGGCGCTCCTTCACGTGCTTCTCGAGCACCTCGGCGGCGTCGGGAGCCGTGACGTCGAGTGCCAGCGACGTGCCGCCGACCTTGTTGGCTGTCTGCGAGAGGGCCTCGCCGGCCGCGGGGATGTCGGCGCAGATGACGTGCGCGCCGTCGCGTGAGAGAACCTCGGCGATGGTGGCGCCGATGCCACGGGCGGCGCCGGTGACCAGAGCGACCTTGCCCTCGAGCGGCCGGTCCCACGAGGCGGGGGCCGTGGACCCGTCCTTGCCGACGGCGATGACCTGGCCGGACACGAACGCGGACTTGGCCGAGAGCAGGAAGCGCAGGGTGGACTCGACACCGGACAGGTCCGGCGCGGCGTCGGGGGAGACGTAGACCAGCTGCGCGGTGCCGCCGCGGCGCAGTTCCTTGCCGACGCTGCGGGTGAAGCCCTCGAGCGCGCGCTGAGCGATGTGCTCCTCGATGTCGCCGGTCTCCTCGGGCGTGGTGCCGAGGACGACGACGCGGCTCGACGGTCCGAGGTTGCGGACCGCGGGCTGGAAGAACTGGTACAGCTGCTCGAGCTGCTCGATGTTCTCGATGCCGGTGGCGTCGAACACGAGGCCGCCCAGCTTGTCGTCGTGCGGGCTCGCGGCGGGGTAGTCCGAGAGCAGCACGCGCAGCGGCTCGACGAGGCGACCGCTGCCGCCGATCAGGACCGGGCCGGCGAGCGGAGGCTCACCCGGCTGGTAGCGACGCAGAGTCTCCGGCTTCGGCAGTCCCGCCTGCTTGGCGAGAAACGCGCCGGGAGCAGAGGAGAGGAACTGCGAGTAGAGGTCAGGGGCTCCCTTGGTGGCTGCCATGTTCCTACCTTCGTGTCGGGTATGTCGAACGGTATCGACAAGTAACTTACTCGTGAGTAAGAATAGAGTCCACGACGAAGCGGCCCCGACTGTGGCCGCGCCATCTGCGCACAGGGAGAATCGTTCGATGACCAGCAAAGAGAAGCGCCCCGTCGCGATCCTCGGTGGAAACAGAATACCGTTCGCGCGCTCGAACAAGGTGTACGCCAACGCCTCGAACCAGGACATGTTGACGGCGGCCGTCGACGGTCTCGTCTCCCGCTTCAACCTGCAGGGTGAGCGGCTCGGCCTCGTGGCCGGTGGTGCGGTGCTCAAGCACAGCCGCGACTTCAACCTCACCCGCGAGGTCGTCCTGGGCAGCGCGCTGAGCCCGTACACCCCGGCGTTCGACCTACAGCAGGCCTGCGGCACGAGCATGCAGACGGTCATCGCCGTCGGCGATGCCATCGCGTCGGGCCGGATCGACGTGGGAATCGGCAGCGGTGTCGACACCACGTCCGACGCGCCCATCAGCGTCAACAACGAGCTGCGCGAGTTCCTGCTCACGCTCAACCGGGCGAAGAGCACCGCCGACCGCCTCAAGCTGCTCGCGGGCGTCCGCCCGTCGATGCTGGGGATCGAGATCCCGAAGAACGGCGAGCCCCGCACCGGCATGTCGATGGGCGAGCACGCCGCCGTCACGGCCAAGGAGTTCGGCGTGCGCCGCGAGGACCAGGACGCCCTCGCCGCGGCCAGCCACCAGAACATGGCGAAGGCCTACGACAGTGGCTTCTTCGACGACCTGGTCACCCCGTACCTCGGTCTGACCCGCGACGACAACCTGCGTCCGGACTCCACGGCCGAGAAGCTGGCCAAGCTGAAGCCCGTGTTCGGCACCTCGCTGGGCGACGCCACGATGACGGCCGGCAACTCGACGCCGCTCACCGACGGCGCGTCCTCCGTGCTGCTGTCCACCGACGAGTGGGCCGCGCAGCACAACCTGCCGGTGCTCGCGCACCTCGTCGACTCGGAGTTCGCGGCCGCGGACTACATCCACGGCAACGGCTCGTACAAGGACGGCCTGCTCATGGCGCCGACGTACGCCATCCCGCGTCTGCTCGAGCGCAACGGCCTGACACTGCAGGACTTCGACTACTACGAGATCCACGAGGCCTTCGCCTCCGTGGTGCTCGCGACGCTGCAGGCCTTCGAGAGCGACGAGTACTGCAAGGAGCGTCTGGGTCTCGACGGTGCGCTGGGATCGATCGATCGCAGCAAGCTGAACGTGAACGGCTCCTCGCTGGCCGCGGGTCACCCGTTCGCGGCGACCGGCGGACGCGTCGTGGCCACGCTCGCGAAGATGTTGGCGCAGAAGGGTTCCGGCCGCGGACTCATCTCCATCTGTGCCGCCGGTGGCCAGGGCATCACGGCCATCGTGGAGGCCTGAGCCTCCCGTACCGAACACGAGGACCCGGCTGCGAGGGGTGGCCGGGTCCTCTGCCGTTTCCCGGACCGAGCGGTCTGCGTCTGGCACAGTGGCGGGGTGCAGCGGTGGCGAGGCGAGAGTGGGTCCTGCGCGACCCTCCTCGAGGGCAACCCTCGGGAACATTCACGGAATCGGGCACTGCGTCCGACGCAGCGATGCACGCTTCGCGTGCTGGCCTGCGACGACGACGAGAGTCTCAGGTCGCCTCGCCCCGCCGCACGTCCTCGGTCCACTGCTCGCTGATGTCCGAGTCGTTCTGGCATCACCGCACGGCGCGGATGATCGCACCGCGCCTGGTCGACATCGCGTGGAACAGCACCGAGCTCGGTGAGGTGCTGGCCCGGTTCGAACACGTCGCGGACGTCGAGACCCTCATCACCAGGCTCCTCGAGCGGCGTAACCATGCGCCCGATTCGACGGAGGTCGCCGCCGAACTCCTCGAGGTCATCGGGTATCCCGGTGATCCGTTCGTCCTCCCCGCGCCGCCCGTCCGTCCCACTCCGGCGGTGCGCTTCGGGGTTCCCGCGTTCGCGACGACCGCCGAGCTCGCCGCGTCCCTGGACGTCACCGTCTCCGAACTCGACTGGTTCGCCGACGTCGGCGGCTGGTTGCGTCGGGCGGCTCCGCCGCTGCGCCACTACCGGGCTCGTGAGGTGGCCAAGAGTCGCGGCGGGACGCGCATCCTGGAGATTCCCAAGCCGAGACTGCGCGAGATGCAGCGGCGCGTGCTCCACCGCGTCCTCGATCACGTGGTGCCGCATCCTGCCGCTCACGGTTTCCGGGCCGGTCGGAGTGCCGTGACCTTCGCGCGCCCGCACGAGGGCCGGGACGTCGTCGTCCGGGTCGATCTCGCGGACTTCTTCCCGACGGTGACGAGGCCGCGCGTGCGCGCCGTCTTCGAGGCCTGCGGGTACCCGTACCGGGTGGCGTCGGTTCTCGCCGGCATCTGCACCACCGCGATGCCGGTCGACGAGGTCGCCGGTCTGCCCCGGACTCAGGCGGCACTGCTGCGCGTCCCGCACCTCCCGCAGGGGGCACCGACCTCGCCTGCGCTCGCCAATCTGGTGGCCCGCGGACTCGACCGTCGCGTCGCGGGTCTCGCCCGCGCCCGTGGGCTCGTCTACACCCGCTACGCCGACGACCTGGCGCTGTCGGGCCCGTCGGACACCGATGTGGGCACGATCCTCTGGGCGCTCGACCGCATCGTGCGCGACGAGGGCTTCGTGGTGAACGGTGACAAGACTCACGTGGCGCGTGCACACCGTCGGCAGACGCTGGCCGGGCTGGTGGTGAACGAGAGTGCCGCGGCGCCCCGCGACCGCTACGACGCTCTCCGCGCGCTGCTCCACAACAGTGTTCGTACCGGTGCCGCTGCCCAGAATCGTGCAGGTGTACCGGACTTCCGTGCCTCGGTGTACGGGCAGATCGCCTGGATCGGCGAAAGCAGTCCTTCGCGGCGGTCACGACTTCTGGCCATGGCGGAACGGGTCGATTGGGACTCCTGACAGATCCGGGACGTTCGGTCTGATTCGAGTTGTAACGAGTGCGGTCGTCCGGCGATACTCCTCATGGCTCCGCATCGCTGCCTGACCCCCGACCCGGCAGCGGTGCGGAGCCGTCTTCGTGAGGAGTCGGGCTCCGACCCCAGTGGGTAGGCTCGAGCAGAGGGCGAACGCGCCTGTTCAGCACGACGGAAGGGAGCCGGGTGACCGAGGACGTACCGGCGCAGCACGAGCACCGGACCGCCCCCGAGGGCACGCGCTCCACCCGCCGGCGCACGATCGCGCTGTCCGCGGCCGGCGGCGTCGTCGCCGTGGCCGCGCTCCTGTACGCCGCCGACTGGTTCACCTCCACCGGTGACATCCCCCGCGGCGTGACCGTCGCGGGCGTCGAGGTCGGCGGCCGCAGTGTGGCGGAGGCGGACAACCGGCTCCGCGACGCCCTGGGTCCGCGCACCGACGCCCCGGTGGACGTGCGCGCGGACGATGTCGCCGCCACCCTCACCCCGGCCGCGGCCGGTCTCGGAATCGACTGGGCAGCAACCCTCGATCGTGCCGGCGACCAGCCTCTCTCCCCGTTCACCAGGCTCGCGTCGTTCTTCGGCACCCGCGAGATCGGTGTCGTGTCCACTGTCGACGACGCGGCACTCACCGCCGCCGTCGGATCGTTGTCCCCGCAGGTCGACCGCCCCGCGGTGGAGGGCGACGTGGTCATCGAGGCCGGCGTGCCCCGCGCCGTCGGACCCGTTCCCGGACGCACGCTCGACGTACCGGGTGCGGCCTCCGCGTTCCGCACCGACTGGGCCGAGGGCGGTCCGGTGGAGCTCCCCGTCGTCGTCGAGGACGTCGAGGTCGACGCTGCCGCGATCGACGCGGCGATCCAGGACGTGGCGACGCCCGCGGTGTCGGCGCCGGTGGTCGTGACCGGCGAGGACGGTGCGACGACGACGCTCGCACCCGATCGCGTCGGCGAGGTCCTGAGCTTCGAACCGGACGACGACGGCGGTCTGCGGCCGGTGTACGACACGAATGCCGCGATCGGCATCCTCGCGCCCGGGCTGGCGGCCACCGAGACCCGGCCCGTCGACGCGCGCTTCGACTTCTCCGGGGGTCGACCCGTGGTGGTTCCGTCCGTCGACGGCACCGAGGTGCGCTGGCCGGAGACACTGGCCACCCTGCCGGACCTGCTGGCGGCGTCCGGTGACGCGCGCACCACCGTCGCGCAGTACGGACCGCGTCCGGCGGCACTGACCACGGACGCGGCGAACGCTCTCGGAATCCGGGAAGTGATCAGCGAGTACACGACCGGCGGGTTCGAGTACGCGTCGGGCGTCAACATCGGTCTCACGGCGGACATCGTGAACGGCGCTGTGGTGAAGCCGGGGGAGACGTTCTCACTCAACGGCTACACCGGCCCCCGCGGGACGGCGCAGGGGTTCGTCGAGTCGGGCATCATCGACAACGGCCGACCCGATCGCGCCGTCGGCGGAGGCATCAGCCAGTTCGCCACCACCCTGTACAACGCCGGCTACTTCGGTGGCATGGACGACGTCGATCACACCGAACACAGCTACTACATCAGCCGCTACCCCGAGGCCCGCGAGGCGACGGTCTTCGAGGGCGCGATCGATCTGCAGTTCCGGAACCCGGCGTCGACGGGTGTGGTCGTCGAGTCGTTCGCCGACGGATCCTCCGTCACCGTGCGGTTGTGGGGCACCAAGACCGTCGAGGTGGAGTCGATCACCGGCTCCCGCAGCCGACCCACCACGCCGGACACCGTCCGGCTGCCGCGCGGAGACCAATGTGTCGCGTCGAGCGGAGCGCCCGGCTTCACCACCAGCGACACCCGGATCATCCGCGACGCGGCGACGGGTGCGGAGATCTCGCGGAACACGCGCACGGTGCGCTACGACCCGGTGCCGATCGTCCGCTGCGAGTGAGGCCCGCCGTTGGGCTCGGCGTGATCCGAATCCAGGGGCTGTGACCTTGCCCAGTGCCGGGCCCGCGATGGTGGCGGCGGATGGCGCGCGGCCCTACCGTGGGGTTCCATGAGTCAGACCGCATCCTCCGAGCTCGACCAGGCGACCCTCCGTCAGGCGTACGGCACCTTCCCGAGTGGGGTCGTCGCCATCGCGGCTCGCATCGGCGACGTGCCGGTCGGTCTGGCCGCGAGCAGTTTCGTGTCGGTCTCCCTCGACCCGCCGCTGGTCGCGGTGTGCATCCAGAACACGTCGACCACGTGGCCCAAGTTCCGCGACGCGACGCACATCGGCATCAGCGTTCTCGGCGAGGCCCACGACGTGGCCGCGCGCAGCCTCGCGGCGAAGACGGGTGACCGGTTCGCTGGTCTGACGCTGGAGACGACGCCCGACGGGGCCATCTTCATCGACGGCGCGTCCTCGTGGCTCGACACCACGATCGAGCAGGAGCTGCCGGCGGGTGATCACGCCATCGTCCTGCTGCGCGTGCACGGTCTCGAGGTGCACTCCGACGTCGCGCCCATCGTGTTCCAGGGCAGCCGCTTCCGAAAGCTGGTCGTCGAGCAGCGCTGAGTCTCGTCCTCCGATGTCGAGCGAGAATCCGCGGATCCGCAGATTCCCGAGCGATCGGGTGGCTCCGCACGCGCGCCTAGCGATCCACGCATCCGCCGTGGACTTTCAGTTAATCATCGTTTACTGTCCTGGTTAGTGAGTGTTAACTGACGGACGGGCTGAGCGATGACGATGCTGGACGGTGCTCGAACCGAGCGCACGAGCAGGCGGGACGACCACCTCGCGCTGGTCGACGAGCTGCACCGAGCCATGGCGGCCGCTGCCCGCGGCGGCAGTGACGCCTCCCGTGAGCGGCACGTCTCCCGCGGCAAGCTGCTTCCGCGCGACCGTGTCGACACGCTGCTCGACGACGGCAGCCCGTTCCTCGAGATCGCCCCGCTGGCCGCGAACGGCATGTACGACGATGCGTGCCCGGGCGCCGGTGTGATCGCCGGAATCGGCCGGGTGTCCGGGCGCGAGGTGATGGTCGTGGCCAACGACGCCACGGTCAAGGGCGGCACGTACTACCCGATGACCGTCAAGAAGCATCTGCGCGCGCAGGAGATCGCCCTGCAGAACCGGCTGCCCTGCGTGTACCTCGTCGACTCGGGTGGCGCGTTCCTGCCGATGCAGGACGACGTGTTCCCCGACCGGGAACACTTCGGCCGGATCTTCTTCAACCAGGCGACGATGAGTGCGAAGGGCATCGCCCAGATCGCGGCGGTGATGGGGTCCTGCACCGCCGGTGGCGCGTACGTGCCCGCGATGAGCGACGAGGCGATCATCGTCCGCAACCAGGGCACCATCTTCCTGGGTGGACCGCCGCTGGTGAAGGCGGCCACCGGCGAGGTGGTCACGGCCGAGGACCTCGGTGGCGGCGACGTCCACTCCAAGATCTCGGGCGTGACGGATCACCTCGCGACCGACGATCGTGACGCGCTCCGCCGGGTCCGCGCGATCGTGGCCACCCTCGGCCCCCGCACGCCGTCGCCGTGGGAGGTACGCACACCGCTGCCTGCGAGCGACCAGTCGGAGCTGTACGACGTGGTGCCGACAGATCCGCGCACCCCGTACGACGTGCACGAGGTGATCACCCGCCTGGTGGACGGTGGGCAGTTCCAGGAGTTCAAGGCCGAGTACGGCACCACGCTGGTCACCGGTTTCGCCCACATCAACGGACACCCGGTCGGCATCGTCGCCAACAACGGTGTCCTGTTCGGTGAATCCGCCGTCAAGGGAGCACATTTCATCGAGCTGTGCGACAAGCGGTCGGTGCCGTTGCTGTTCCTGCAGAACATCACCGGGTTCATGGTCGGCCGCGAGTACGAGGCCGGGGGCATCGCCAAGCACGGCGCGAAGATGGTCACCGCGGTGGCCTGTGCCCGGGTGCCGAAGCTGACGGTCGTCATCGGCGGGTCCTACGGCGCGGGCAACTACTCGATGTGCGGACGCGCGTACTCGCCCCGCTTCCTGTGGATGTGGCCGAACGCGCGCATCTCCGTCATGGGCGGGGAGCAGGCGGCGTCGGTGCTCGCGACCGTGCGCAGCGATCAGCGGTCGGCGTCCGGCGAGCCGTGGACCGAGGACGAGCAGGAGCGGTTCAAGGAACCCATCCGCCGTCAGTACGAGGAGCAGGGCAACCCGTACCACTCGACGGCGCGGCTGTGGGACGACGGCATCATCGATCCGGCCGACACCAGAACTGCTCTCTCACTTGCTCTGTCGGTGTGCGCCAACGCGCCGCTCGAGCCGGTGTCCTACGGCGTCTTCAGGATGTGAGTGTGATGACCACGATCGACACGGTGCTCGTCGCGAATCGCGGTGAGATCGCCGTCCGGGTGTTCCGGACACTGCGCACCATGGGAATTCGCTCCGTCGCGGTGTACAGCGACGCGGACGCCGACGCGCTGCACGTGCGCTCCGCGGACACCGCGGTACGATTGGGTCTGGCGCCCGCACGCGAGAGCTACCTGAACATCGACAAGGTGATCGACGCGGCTCTCGCCAGCGGCGCCGACGCGATCCACCCCGGATACGGGTTCCTCTCGGAGAATGCGGCATTCGCGGCGGCGTGCGAGAAGAACGGCATCACGTTCATCGGCCCGCCGACACGTGCGATCGAGACCATGGGCGACAAGATCACGGCGAAGAAGGCGGTCTCCGCGTTCGACGTGCCGGTGGTGCCCGGTATCGCGGAACCCGGACTCACGGACGACGAACTGATCGCGGCCGCGGGCGACATCGGCTACCCCGTGCTGATCAAGCCGTCGGCCGGTGGTGGCGGCAAGGGCATGCATCTGGTCGAACGAGCCGAGGACCTGGCGGCGGCACTGGTGCGGGCCAGGCGAGAGGCGGCGTCGTCGTTCGGCGACGACACCCTCTTCCTCGAACGATTCGTGTTGCGTCCCCGGCACATCGAGGTGCAGGTGATGGCGGACGCCCACGGCCACGTGATCCATCTCGGTGAGCGCGAGTGCTCGCTGCAGCGCCGTCACCAGAAGGTGATCGAGGAGGCGCCGTCGCCGTTGCTCGACGAGGTGACGCGGGCGCGGATCGGCGAGGCCGCGTGTGCGACCGCTCGGAGTGTCGACTACGTCGGCGCCGGCACCGTCGAGTTCATCGTCTCCGCCGACGCGCCCGACGACTTCTTCTTCATGGAGATGAACACCCGTCTGCAGGTGGAGCATCCGGTGACCGAGGAGGTCACCGGCATCGATCTCGTGGAGCTGCAGATACGGATGGCAGCGGGCGACACGCTGCCGCTGCAGCAGGAGGATGTGACGTTGACCGGTCACGCGATCGAGGCGCGTGTCTACGCGGAGGATCCGGACCATGGCTTCCTGCCCACCGGCGGCCGAGTGATCGGACTGAACGAACCGGCGGGCACCGGTGTCCGCGTGGACTCGTCGCTCGCACCGGACACGGTGGTGGGCAGCGACTACGACCCGATGCTGGCCAAGGTCATCGCGCACGGTCGGGACCGCGCCGAGGCACTGCGCATCCTGCGGCGGGCGCTCGGCGAGACGGCGGTGCTCGGCGTGGGCACCAACATCGACTTTCTCTCGTACCTGCTGGCCGATCCCGACGTCGCCGCCGGCCGTCTGGACACGGGCCTGCTGGACCGGGTCGCACCCGACTACGCGGCGCCCGTCGCGACGGACGAGGTCATCGCCGCCGCAGCCGTGTTCGATTGGTGCGCAGCCTGGCCCGCGCAGGACGCCGGCGCGTGGACCGTTCCGAACGGGTGGCGTCTCGGTGGTCGGAGCGCACCGACGACAGTCCTCGTCGAGGACGCCGGGCGGCGGCGCACCGTCGCGGTGACCGGGTCGCCGGGCGACGCGGCGGTGACCGTCGACGGCGGAGATGCTCGGTCGCTGACGGTGACTCTCGACGGTGCGACTCTCGTGGTCGCGATCGACGGTCGCCGGACGACGTACAGGGCTGCGCGGGACGCGGACGGGCTATGGCTCGCGGCTTCCGGTGGTGTGTGGCATCTGCGCCCCGCCGCGGAGATCGACCTCGCCGGCGGGGGCGAGGCGGAGCTCGAGGACACGGTGCGCAGCCCCATGCCGGGCACCGTGATCGCCGTCGAGGTGGCGAACGGTGACACCGTCACGGCCGGAACCGTTCTCGTGGTCGTGGAGGCCATGAAGATGGAGCACGCCCTCACTGCTCCCGCGGACGGCATCGTCGAGGTGACGGTGGCGACAGGCGACCAGGTCGCCGTGAACCAGGTACTCGCACGCATGACCACGGACCCGAAAGAGGATGCAGCATGAGCACATCGACCGTCGCGGGACACAGCCTGTTGTCCGACGAGCACCAGCAGCTGATCGCCTCGGTGCGCGACTTCGCTCGCACCGTGGTGGCGCCCGTCGCCGCGCAGCACGATCGCGACCACACGTTTCCCTACGAGGTGGTCCGTGGCATGGCGGACATGGGACTGTTCGGACTGCCGTTCCCCGAGGAGTACGGCGGCATGGGCGGCGACTACTTCGCGCTGTGCCTCGCCCTCGAGGAGCTGGGCAAGGTGGATCAGAGCGTCGCGATCACGCTCGAAGCCGGTGTCTCCCTGGGCGCGATGCCCGTGTACCGCTTCGGTACGGACGCGCAGAAGAAGGAGTGGCTCCCCAAGCTGACGTCGGGCCGGGCGCTCGGCGCGTTCGGCCTCACCGAGCCCGGTGCCGGCAGCGACGCCGGCGGTACGCGCACCACGGCGGTGCGCGACGGTGATCACTGGGTGATCAACGGGTCGAAGCAGTTCATCACGAACTCCGGCACCGACATCACCGAGCTGGTGACGGTGACCGCCGTGACCGGAACCGATGCCTCCGGGCGCAAACAGATCTCGTCGATCATCGTGCCGACGGACACCCCGGGTTTCGAGGCCGGTCCCGCGTACGACAAGGTCGGCTGGAACGCCTCGGACACTCACCCCCTGTCGTTCACCGATGTTCGTGTGCCGCTGGAGAATCTGCTCGGCGACGAGGGCCGTGGTTACGCCGGGTTCCTGCAGATCCTCGACGAGGGCCGTATCGCCATCGCTGCGCTCGCCGTCGGTGTGGCGCAGGGGTGCGTCGACGAGAGTGTGAAGTACGCGAAGGAGCGCGAGGCGTTCGGTACCGCCATCGGCCGGAACCAGGCCATCGCCTTCAAGATCGCCCGCATGGAGGCGCGCGCCTACGCCGCCCGGACCGCCTACTACGACGCTGCAGCGCTCATGTCGGCGGGCAAGCCCTTCAAGAAGGAAGCGGCCATCGCCAAGCTGATCTCGTCGGAGGCCGCGATGGACAACGCGCGCGACGCCACGCAGGTGCACGGCGGCTACGGGTTCATGAACGAGTACACGGTCGCGCGGCACTACCGCGACAGCAAGATCCTCGAGATCGGCGAGGGCACCACGGAGGTGCAGCTGATGCTGATCGCGCGCCAGGTGGGGCTGTGACCGAACCGGAGCGCATCGTCCAGCGCGGCCTGTGGTTCGACGAGATGACGGTGGGCACCGTCTACGAGCACCGGCCCGGGCGCACCGTCACCGAGGCGGACAACGTCCTGTTCACCACCCTCACGATGAACACGCAGGCGCTGCATCTCGACGCCGCGTACAGCGTGGACACCGCGTTCGGGGAGCGGCTCGTGAACTCGATGTGGACGCTCTCCACGCTGGTCGGGCTCTCCGTCGCCCAGCTGACGCAGGGCACCATCGTCGCGAACCTCGGGTTCTCGGAGATCAGCTTCCCGAAGCCGATGCTGCACGGTGACACCCTCTACGGCGAGACGGTGATCGCGGACAAGCGAGAGTCGGCGTCGAGACCCGGAGAAGGCGTCGTGACGTTCGAGCACACGGGCCGCAATCAGCACGGCGACGTCGTCGCGCGCGCCGTGCGGAAGACCCTCGTCCGGATGGCTCCCGCGTCGTGACGGGGCTCGGTCCGGTCTGGATGTTCTGCCCGGCCGACAGGCCCGAGCGCTACCGGAAGGCCGCCGCGGCAGCAGACGTGGTGATCCTGGACCTCGAGGACGCGGTGGCCCCTGGTGACAAGGAAGCGGCGCGGCAGGCCGTCGTCGATACCCCACTCGATCCGGACCGCACCGTGATCCGCGTCAACGCGCGATCGACGCCGTACTTCGAGGCTGATCTGGCAGCCCTGTCCGAGACGGTCTACCACCGCGTGATGGTGCCCAAGTGTGAATCGGCGCAGGACGTCTCGGCACTGGCTCCACGATCGGTGGTCGCCCTCGTCGAGACCCCACTCGGGATCCTGCACGCTGCGGAGATCTGCGCAGCCGACGGGTGCGAGGGCATGATGTGGGGCGCGGAGGACCTGGTGGCCGCGCTCGGCGGAGCGTCCTCGCGTCGCGGCGACGGGTCGTATCGCGACGTGGCCGTGCACGCACGCTCGACCGCTCTGCTGGCGGCCAAGGCCTTCGGGCGCCAGGCTCTGGACTCGGTGTATCTGGACATCGCCGATCTCGACGGACTGCGCGCCGAGTCGGAGGACGCCGTCGCGGTGGGGTTCGACGCCAAGGTGGCGCTGCACCCGACGCAGGCCGCCGTGATCCGCGAGTGTTACACCCCCACAACCGATCAGGTGGACTGGGCCCGTCGGGTCGTGGCTGCCGCCGCCACCGAGCGCGGAGTGTTCACCGTCGACGGCAGGATGGTCGACGCGCCGGTGATCCGGCACGCCGACCGCATCCTGCGGGGACTCGGCTAGCGAGTCGGTGTCGCGGTGGTACGAAGGGGCTGGATCCGGCGTTCCCGCACCCTTCCTCGCGTCCCGCACCCGACCTCGCCGAGCAACACGCGTGCGTCGCGCAAGCATCGGTGCGGGAACGGGTGAACTGGCCTGTGGACGGACCGTGCGCTGTCCACAGGATGCCGGCCGAGCGGGTATCGCCGGGGCGGGGACCCGCTCATGCTCGACCGATGGATCTCGATGCATCACGGCTGGTGCTGCGGCAGAACGCTCTCCAGGACGGGTACACCGACAACGAGCTGCGACGGCTCTACACGAGGGGCGACATCACCCGACTGGGTCACGGGGCGTATCTGGACGCGACTCGTCTCGACGGGTTGAACCGCGTCGAGAAGCACCGCGTCCTGCTCGAGGCGGTGATGCCCGCGCTGTCGAGTGGCGCGGTCATGAGCCACCAGACGGCAGCGCTGATGCACGGGTGGCCGCTGTGGGCGGTCGATCTGACCAGGGTGCACGTGACGCGCGATCGGCGGAACGGCGGACGGCGGCGCGCCGACACGATGGTGCACTGCGCGCCGCTGCCGGGCTCCGCCGTGCACGTGGTGAACGGGTTCACGGTGACGTCGCCGGCTCGGACCCTGGTGGACGTGGCGCGGACCGTCCCCTTCGAGCAGGCCGTGGTCATGGGCGACGCGGCGGGGATCGAGGGCGACTCCCTGGTGGACGAACTCGCTGTGGCCAGTCGTCGGCACGGCATCGCGGGCGCGAGGCGGGTCGCCGCATTCCTCGACCCGCTCTCGGGGAGTGTCGGTGAGTCGCGCAGCCGCGTGCTGTTCCATCGCGTCGGTCTCCCGCCACCAGTGCTTCAGGCGGGAATCGGGGTGTGGCGCGTCGATTTCCTGTGGGGCGATGTGATCGGCGAGTTCGACGGTCGCGTGAAGTACGGTCGCTTTCTCCGACCCGGGCAGGACGCCGGGGACGCCGTGTTCGAGGAGAAGCGGCGCGAGGATGCATTGCGCGCGCTCGGCTTCCGCGTCGTGCGCTGGACGTGGGCGGATCTCGCACGGCCCGAGGCGCTCATCGCCCGGTTGCGCGCGCTCCTCTGAGTTCCCGCACCCTTGCTCGTGGCCCGCACGGGACCTCGCCGAGCAACACGCGTGCGGCGTACGAGCATGGGTGCGGGAACAGGCAGGAACAGCACTGCGGCCCGGCTGGAATACCAGCCGGGCCGCAGTGGGGATTCAGCGGATCAGAACGCTGCTTCGTCGAGCTCCATGACGTCGTTGTCCAGGTCGGACAGGATCTGACGGGTGGAGGTCAGGCGGGGCAGGACGTTCTTGGCGAAGAACGACGCTGCGCCGATCTTGCCCTCGTAGAACGCCTTGTCCTTCTCGCCGGCGCCGTTGTCGAGTGCGGCGATGGCGATCTCGGACTGACGCAGCAGCAGCCAGCCGATCATCAGGTCGCCGACGCTCATGAGCAGGCGGACGGATCCGAGGCCGACCTTGTACAGCTCGGTCGGCTGCTCCTGGGCACCCATGAGGTGCTGCGTGAGTGTGGCGACCATGCCCTGCACGTCCTCGAGGGCGGTGTTGAGCAAGGCACGCTCGCTCTTGAGGCGACCGTTGCCCGCCTCGCTGTCGATCCACGTCTTGATCTGGCCGGCGACGTGGGCCAGTGCGACGCCGCGGTCCCGGGCGATCTTGCGGAAGAAGAAGTCCTGCGCCTGGATGGCCGTGGTGCCCTCGTAGAGCGAGTCGATCTTGGCGTCGCGGATGTACTGCTCGATGGGGTAGTCCTGCAGGAAGCCGGATCCACCGAGCGTCTGGAGGCTCTGCGCCAGCTGCTCGTACGCGACCTCGGAACCCACACCCTTGACGATGGGGAGCAGCAGGTCGTTGACGCGGAACGCGGTGTCCTTGTCGGCGCCCGAGACGTGCAGTGCGGCAACCTCGTCCTGGTGAGCGGCCGTGTAGAGGAACACCGCGCGCAGGCCCTCCGCGTACGCCTTCTGCGTCATCAGCGAGCGACGGACGTCGGGGTGATGCGTGATGGAGACGCGGGGCGCGGCCTTGTCGGTCATCTGCGTCAGGTCAGCACCCTGAATGCGCTGCTTGGCGTAGTCGAGCGCGGTGAGGTACCCGGTGGACAGCGTCGAGATGGCCTTGGTGCCCACCATCATTCGAGCGTGCTCGATGACGTCGAACATCTGCGCGATGCCGTTGTGGACGTCGCCGACGAGCCAGCCCTTGGCGGGGACGCCGTGTCCGCCGAGGGTCAGCTCACAGGTGGCCGAGACCTTGAGGCCCATCTTGTGCTCGACGTTGGTGACGAACACGCCGTTGCGCTCGCCGAGTTCGCCGGTCTCGCTGTCGAAGTGGAACTTCGGGACGAAGAACAGCGACAGTCCCTTGGTGCCCGGCTTGGCGCCCTCGGGGCGAGCGAGCACGAGGTGGAAGATGTTCTCGAAGAGATCGTCCGAGTCGGCCGAGGTGATGAAGCGCTTGACGCCCTCGATGTGCCAGCTGCCGTCGGCCTGCTCGACGGCCTTGGTGCGGCCTGCGCCCACGTCCGAACCCGCGTCGGGCTCGGTGAGGACCATGGTGGCGCCCCAGTTGCGCTCGGAGGCGAGTACGGCCCACTTCTTCTGCTGCTCGTTGCCGTTGTCGGAGAGGATCTGCGCGAAGCCCGGGCCGGCGGAGTACATGAAGGCGGCGGGGTTCGATCCGAGGATCATCTCGGCGACGGCCCAGAACACCTGGCGCGGTACCGGCATGCCGCCGAGTTCCTCGTCGAGGCCCAGGTGATCCCAGCCGGCTTCCTGCAGCGCGCGGTACGACTTCTTGAACGACTCCGGGAGGGTGACGGTGTGCGTCTCGGGGTCGAAGGTCGGCGGGTTGCGGTCGGCGTCGGCGAAGGACTCCGCGAGCGGGCCCTCGGCGAGGCGGCGGACCTCGGAGAGCATGTCACGCACGGTGTCGACGTCGAGATCGCCGAACTGTCCGGACTCGAGCGTCTTGTCCAGGGCGAACAGCTCGAACAGGTTGAACTCGAGATCGCGAAGATTACTCTTGTAATGGCCCATGGTGATGCGTTCTCCGTCTCAGTGGTGCGGTCCGGCCTCGGTACCGCCTGTGTGGCCCGGCGCTACCTACTCGCCAGTAACATACGGCTATGTTACGCCGGATCGGGAACACTGCCAATAGGGGTCTACTCGTCGGTAACTCGTCCCACCACAAGGGCGTCGATCGCTGCGGAATCACCTACGTGCCGCACCCTGTCCTCGGCGACGAGAATGCGCATCCTGTCGCCGATGTCCGCGACCAGATCGTCTGGGCTGTACAAGATTTCGGGATCCTGCGGACCGCCGACGCCATTCTTCAGATTGGCAGAATGGTGACCCACGATCACGAGGATTCCCTCATGTTTCAACGCCCGGACGGCAGTCGCGAGGACGTTTTCACGCTCGGTCCGCGATAAATGCAGGTAGGCGATGACAACGAGATCATAATTCCGCTCGGGTGTGAGTGTGGTCACGTCCGCGTGGACCCACCGCACTCGCTCGCGGATCGACGCGGTGGCCGTGGCGGCGATGCGGACCGCCTTGGTCAGCGCCACGCTGCTGAAGTCGACGGCGTCGACACTCCATCCGCGCGTGGCGAGCCAGAGGGCGTTGCGCCCCTCGCCGCACGCGAGATCGAGCGCCCGGCCGCGCGGCAGGGAGGTGCAGAACTCGACGACCATGTCGTTCGGCGGTGCGCCCCAGATAAGTTCGGCGCGTTCGTACTTGGCGTCCCAGGCCGCGGCGTCCACTCAGGTCCAGACCGAGTCGGGGTCGACGGACGAGCGGGCCGGACCCGCCGGCGTGGACGTGGCGGTACGCCCGAAACGCGGCGCCGGGGCGTGCTGGGTGACTGCGTCGATGTCGATGAGGCTGCCGCGTTCGGCCATGTGGCGGTGGCGCGTGGCCTCGTCGAAGGTCAGCACGGGGGTGACGCAGGCGTCCGTGCCGTCGAAGACGGCGGCCCACTCGTCGCGCGTGCGGGAGGCGAACACCGCCGTGAAGGTCGACCGCAGCGTCGGCCACTGCTCACGGTCGAGCTGGTGCGGCAAGGCCGACGGATCGAGCCCGAGTCCCTGCAGCATCGCGGCGTAGAACTGGGGTTCCAGCGCGCCGACGGCGACGTGCTTGCCGTCGGACGTCTCGTACGTGTCGTAGAACGGGGCACCGGTGTCCAGCAGGTTCGTGCCGCGCTCGTCGGACCACATGCCGATCCCGCGCCACCCCCAGATCATGTGCGACAACGCGACGGTGCCGTCGACCATGGCCGCGTCGATCACCTGGCCCTTCCCGGACCGACCGCGCTCGACCAGCGCTGCGAGAATGCCCATGACGAGGAACATCGATCCACCGCCGAAGTCGCCGACCATGTTCATCGGGGGTACCGGGCGCTCACCCTCGCGTCCGATCGCGTGCAGCACTCCGGTGACCGAGATGTAGTTGATGTCGTGTCCCGCGACCTGCGACCACGGACCCTCCTGGCCCCACCCCGTCATGCGTCCGTAGACCAGACCGGGGTTGCGCTCGGCGACGACGTCGGGTCCCAGACCCATGCGCTCGGTGACCCCCGGACGGAAGCCCTCGATGAGGACGTCGGCGCGGGAGATCAGGTCGAGCACCCGTTCCAGCTCGGCCGGATCCTTCAGATTCGCCTCGACGATGCGGCGGTTGCGGAGCAGGGGGTCGCCCGGTGATCCCTCGGCCGGCAACGCGCCCGCACGCTGGACGCGCACGACGTCGGCGCCGAGGTCGGCCAGCAGCGTCGCGGTGTGCGGTCCGGGGCCGATGCCCGCGAGTTCCACGACCTTGATTCCGGCGAGAGGTCCACCTGCAGTAGTCATGGCGCGACCCTATCCACCGGAACCTGCCCGACGACAGGACCGGACTGTGCGGGTCGGGAGACTCAGAGGAACTCCGACGCGGCGTCGTCCACCCGCGACCGGTAGTCACCCCACCAGTCGGCGTCACCGTCCGCCAGGTTGGAGTTGCCGGGAGCCAGTCCGGCGCTGCCGTCGGCGAGTTCGCGCACGATGTCGGCGTGGCCGGCATGGCGGTGTGTCTCCGCGATCAGGTGCACCAGGATGTACTCGACGGTCACGGGGTTCTTCGCCGTCCACCACGGCACCGTCCCCTCCGCTCTCGGTCCGAGGGTGCGCACCGTCTCGTCGGCATGGGCGGTCACCCGGCGGTAGAGGTCGACGAGAGAATCGCGGGACTGGTCGGGTGTGGCCCACATGTCGGCATTGAGTTCGAGTGTCGGGTCGGACCACGGGATCGGTTCGGGGAACGGTCGCCCGAACGTGGACCCGAGGTACCCCGCCTCGGTCATGGCCAGGTGTTTCACGATTCCCAGCAGGTTGGTACCGGTCGACGTGAGGGGCCGACGGATGTCGTACTCCGACGCGCCGTCGAGTTTCCACACCACCGCGTCCCGTCCTCGCTGGAGGTAGGTGAGCAGGTCCTCGGTCTCCGCCATGCCCGATAGCATTCCAAGAGTGACGTCCTCCCGCATCGGTACTCCGCTTTCTCCGTCGGCCACCAAGGTGATGCTGCTGGGCTCCGGTGAGCTCGGCAAGGAAGTGATCATCGCGTTCCAGCGACTGGGCGTCGAGGTGATCGCCGTCGACCGGTACGCGGACGCCCCCGGCCATCAGGTCGCGCACCGCGCCCACACGGTGGACATGAGCGATCCGGACGCCCTGCTCGCCGTCATCGAGTCCGAGGCGCCGCACTTCGTCGTGCCGGAGATCGAGGCCATCGCCACCGAGGCGCTCTCCGTGGTCGAGGACCGCGGGGTCACCACCGTCGTGCCGACGGCGCGCGCGACGCAGCTGACGATGAACCGCGAGGGCATCCGCAGGCTCGCGGCCGAGGAGCTGGGGTTGCCCACGTCGCCGTACGCGTTCGCCGACAGTGTGGACGAGGTTCGCGCGGCGCTCGAGCACACGGGCTTCCCGGCGGTGATCAAGCCGGTGATGTCGTCGTCGGGCAAGGGGCAGTCGGTCGTGACGAGCGACGACGACGTCCAGCGGGCCTGGGACCATGCTCAGGCCGGAGGACGAGTCGCGCTGGGCCGGGTCATCGTCGAGGGCTTCGTCGACTTCGACTACGAGATCACCCAGCTCACCGTCCGCGCGGTCGACGAGAACGGCGCCGACGAGACCTCCTTCTGCGAGCCCATCGGCCACCTCCAGAAGTCCGGCGACTACATCGAGTCGTGGCAGCCCCAGCCCATGTCGGCGGCCGCTCTGGACGCCGCACGCGAGGTCGCCCGCACGGTCACCGCGGCACTCGGCGGCCGCGGCATCTTCGGCGTCGAGCTCTTCGTCAAGGGCGACGACGTGTACTTCTCCGAGGTCAGCCCACGACCGCACGACACGGGCCTGGTCACGCTCGGCACCCAGCGGCTGTCGGAGTTCGAGCTGCACGCGCGCGCCATCCTCGGGCTTCCGGTGGACACCACGCTGCTGACACCCGGCGCGTCCGCGGTGATCTACGGCGGTCTCGACGAGGTGGGCATCGCCTTCGAGGGCGTCGAGCAGGCGCTCCGCGTCCCGGAGACCGACATCCGCCTGTTCGGCAAGCCGGAGAGCTTCGCGAAGCGCCGGATGGGTGTCGCCGTGTCGACCGGTCCGGACGTCGAGACCGCGCGGGAGCGTGCACGCGACGCCGCGAGCCGCGTGCGTCCGGTCTCGGCACGGTGACCGCCGGTGCCGAGGTCCTCGTCGGACTGGTCGTCCTGATCGGCCTGATCGGGATCGTCGTCCCGGTGCTCCCCGGTGTCGTCCTGATCTTCGCCGCGATCGGCGTCTGGGCCTTCGTCGTCGGCACCGCATCGGCGTGGACGGTGTTCGGCATCGCGACGGCGCTGCTGGTGGCATCGGGCGTCGTCAAGTACCTGTGGCCGGGCAGACGACTGAAGACGGCCGGAGTGCCCACCCGTTCCATCGTCGCGGGCGGCGTCGTCGGCATCGTCGGATTCTTCGTCGTCCCGGTCGTCGGACTCTTCCTCGGGTTCCCCCTCGGTGTGTACCTGGCGGAACTTCCTCGTGCCCGCACGTCGGGATCCGCCTGGCAGTCGACGGTCCACGCCACCAAGGCGGTGGGCCTGTCGATCCTCGTCGAGCTGTTCGGTGGTCTGCTCGCGGCCGGCGTGTGGGTCGTTGCCGTCATCGTGCTCTAACGCTCCCGGTACCAGGCCCTCGCGTTCCTGAACAGCACTCTCTGGAGATCGCCGCCCACTGCCTCGGTCACCAGGTCGATGTCGGAGGGGACGAAGCGTCGCGGGGAGCGCGTGCCGGGCAGATCGGTCCCGAACATCAGTGCCTCGGGGTTGACGGCATGGATCCTGCTCATCGCCTCCACCGGGTCGTGGCCGATGCGGCCGAAGCCCGCCGCCTTGACCCGTGCTCCCCTGTCGACGAGATCGAGGAGGTACGGCATGGCGTCCTCGGCCATGCCGAGGTAGTCGACGCTGATGGCCGGCAGTTTGGACAGGACCGGCTCCAGGGACAGCAACAATCCGGCGTCCGCGTAGAACTCGGCGTGCCATCCGGCGATCTCGTGCGCGCGGACGGCCTGCTCGGTGAGGGTCGACACGTCGGTGTCGCCGCGCCGCAGATTGAATCTGAGCGCTCGGACGCCCGCGTCGTCGAGCGCGATGATGTCCTCGTCCTCGGCGTCCCACGGCAGGTGGGTCACGCCCACCCATCCGTCACCGAGTTCGGTCAGCGCCGCGAGCAGAAAGCTCTGGTCGCTGCCCTGGAACGACCCGGCGATGACGGCGCCGCCCACGACCCCCAGTCCGTCGGTCTCCTCGCGATAGTCGTCGGCAGTGAACACGGGGGGTTCGTATCCGCCGTTCGACACGAGAGGGAACCGCGGATCGATGATGTGGACGTGGCTGTCGAACACGTCTGCCAGGATGCCTCATGATGTGATGAGGCGTACGTCACATTCGATCATCCGTCTCGTCGTGCGAGGAGCTACACATGAAGGCAGAGCCGACCGTGGTCCTGGAGGGCTACACCTACTTCGAGTGCCCACGGTGGCGGGAGGGTCGTGTCTGGGTCTCCGACTTCTACACCCACCAGGTGCTGTCGGCGAACGAGGACGGCAGCGACGTCCGGGTGGAGGCCGAGGTGCCGCACCAGCCGTCCGGGCTCGGGTGGCTTCCCGACGGTCGGCTCCTGGTCGTCTCGATGCGAGATCAAACCGTTCTGCGGCGCGAGGAGAACGGCGACCTCGTGGTGCACGCGGACCTGTCCGCGCACGCGACCGGCAACGCCAACGACATGCACGTGGATGCGGACGGGCGCGCCTACGTCGGCAACTTCGGATTCGATCTCATGAACATGGCGCCCATCGAGACGGCCTCCCTGCTGCGTGTCGAGCCGGACGGCAGTGTGCACGAGGACGCCACCGATCTGCACTTCCCGAACGGCATGGCCGTCACCGCAGGCGGCGATCTCCTCGTCGACGAGACGCTCGGCAACCGGATCAGCGCCTTCGCGATCGGCGACGACGGTGTCCTCGGACCGCGCCGCGACTGGGCCGTGCTCGGTCCGATGCCCGAGTCGACGGACATGGCCGAGGGCATCGGCCAGGTGGTGGTGGCGCCCGACGGTTGCGCTCTCGCGCAGGACGGCACGCTGTGGGCGGCCGACGCACTGGGGCAGCGCATCGTGCAGATTCGCGAGGGCGAGGGAGTGGTCGACGAGTTGACCTTCGACACCGGGGTGTTCGCGTGCGGGTTCGGCGGCGACGACGGCCGCACCCTGTTCGTCTGCGCCGCACCCGATTTCAACGAGCACGCCCGCAAGGACGAGCGCGAGGGACGGCTGCTGTCCGTCCGGATCTGACACGCACGAAGCCCCGAGGACATCCTCGGGGCTTCGGTGCTTCAGCTGCTGGGGTCAGGCCTTGTCGGGCTCGCTGGCGCGCAGCATGTCCTCGCGCTCGACGACCTTGACGCGCTCGCGGCCCTGCGGCTCGCCGAGGCTGCGCTCGTGCGCGTCGA
The DNA here is from genome assembly GCF_019836065.1 of Rhodococcus sp. BP-332. Taxonomy (NCBI): domain Bacteria; kingdom Bacillati; phylum Actinomycetota; class Actinomycetes; order Mycobacteriales; family Nocardiaceae; genus Rhodococcus; species Rhodococcus sp. BP-332. Next base: position 747,221 of record NZ_JABUEC010000002.1, on the reverse strand, counting down.
GGCGGTACCAGCCGTCCCACGTGGTGAACGGGACCTTCTTGTCCTCGAGGAACGCGACGACGGCGTCCTCGGACGGGTCGGTGGCACCCGCGAACGACGGGGCGTCGGCGAGGAGGTTCGCGACGGTCTCGTTGGCGTCACCCTTGGTGTGGCCGATGAGGCCGACGGGTCCGCGCTTGATCCAGCCGGTGACGTACGTGGCGTCGACGGGGGTGCCGTCGTTGTTCTTCACGCGGCCGGCCTCGTTGGGGATGGTGCCCGCGAGGTCGTCGAAGGGGAGGTCGGCGATGTTCTGCGACAGGTAGCCCACCGCGCGGTAGACGGCCTGGACGTCCCAATCGGTGTAGTTGCCGGTGCCCTTGACGTTGCCGGTGCCGTCGAGTTCGGTGCGCTCGGTGCGCAGTCCGACGACCTTGCCGTCCTGGCCGAGCACCTCGTGCGGCGACTCGAAGAAGTGCAGGAACAGCTTGTGCGGGCGGTCGCCGGCATCGCGAATCGCCCAGTCCTGCAGCGTGTTCGCGACCATGTCGACCTGCTTGGACTCGCGGCGGGCCTTCTCCGAGCCCTCGTCGTAGTCGATGTCCTCGGGAGCGACGATGACCTCGATGTTGGGGGAGTGGTCCAGCTCGCGGAGCTCGAGCGGCGTGAACTTGGCCTGGGCGGGGCCGCGGCGGCCGAACACGTGCACCTCGACGGCCTTGTTGGCCTTCAGGCCCTCGTAGACGTTCGCGGGGATCTCGGTGGGCAGCAGCTCGTCACCCGTCTTGGCCAGTACGCGGGCCACGTCGAGCGCGACGTTGCCGACGCCGAGGACGGCGACCTTCTCGGCGTCGAGGGGCCAGGTGCGTGGCACGTCGGGGTGACCGTCGTACCAGGAGACGAAGTCGGCGGCGCCGTAGCTGCCGTCGAGGTCGATGCCGGGGATGTTCAGCGCGCGGTCCGCGTTGGCGCCGGTGGAGAAGATGACGGCGTCGTAGAAGCGGCGCATCGTCTCGAGGTCGATGTCGGTGCCGTAGTCGATGTTGCCGAGCAGGCGGACCTGCGGCTTGTCGAGCACCTTGTGCAGCGCGGTGATGATGCCCTTGATGCGCGGGTGATCCGGTGCGACGCCGTAGCGGATCAGACCGAACGGAGCGGGCATGCGCTCGAAGAGGTCGATGCTCACGCCGGGGCCGGAGACGTTGTGGTCCGACTTCATCAACGCGTCGGCGGCGTAGATGCCGGCCGGGCCTGCACCCACGATGGCCACTCGGAGCGGGCGGGTCTGGTCAGTCATCAGCGTGGATCTACCTAACATCGTCGTCGGCCGGCCGCCCATCGAGCTCGGAGCGGGCGTCGTGGCCGCAGGGAGGCGGACACCCCAGCATAAGTGACGAGGCGGCGCCTCCGGTGCGCCAGGTGGCCGTGACGTGTGCACAGAGAACTGGGTGAACATCGGGATTCCACCGAGTGATGCGGCCCACAGTCGGGCATGGATCGCGGACCCCTCAGGCTTGCGTCAGAGGACAGCTCGACAGTCAGCACCTTCGAAAGGCCGATCGACGTGACCGAACTCAGTCCCGAATCACCCCTGCTCCAGCCGCTCGAACTCGGCGACATCCACGCCCGCAACCGTGTCTTCATGGCGCCGCTCACGCGCAGCCGCAGTGGTGACGACGGTGTGCCCGGTGACCTCGTCGTCGAGTACTACCGCCAACGTGCGGGTGCCGGCCTCATCGTGTCCGAGGGAACGCAGCCTTCCGCCGTCGGCAAGGGCTACACCAACACCCCGGGCCTGCACACCGACGAGCAGCAGGCCGGCTGGGCGAAGATCGCGGACGCGGTGCACGGTGAGGGCGGCAAGATCGTCGTCCAGCTGATGCACGCGGGTCGGGTGTCCCACCCCGACAACTCGGGCCTCGAGGCCATCGCACCGTCCGCCATCGCGCCCGGTATCGAGATGTTCACCAAGGGTGGGTCGAAGGAGATCCCCGCGCCGCGCGAGATCGCCGCGGACGAGATCGCTCGCGTGGTCGACGTGTTCGTCGACGCCTCGACCCGTGCGATCGAGGCCGGTCTCGACGGTGTCGAGCTGCACGCCGCCAACGGCTACCTGCTCCACCAGTTCCTGGCGGACGGCGCGAACCACCGCACCGACTCCTACGGCGGCAGCCCCGAGAACCGTGCGCGCCTCGTCGTGGAGGTCGTGCGCGCCGTCTCCGCCGCCATCGGCGCGGGCCGGGTCGGCATCCGCATCTCGCCCGGAGGCACCGCGAGCGGCATCACCGAGGACGACACGACGGGTGCCTACGAGGCGCTGCTGTCGCAGATCGACGGCCTCGGCCTGGCGTACCTGCACGTGCTCGTCGACGCCGAGGATCCGTTCCTGGGCAAGCTGCGTTCGGCCTGGAGCGGCCCGTTCGTGCTCAACACCGGCTTCGCCGCGATGACCACTCGCGACGAGGCCGAGAAGCTGGTGTCCGACGAGATCGCCGACGCCGTCACGGTGGGTCGGCCGTTCATCGCCAACCCCGACCTGGTGACCCGGTGGACCCACGACACCGAGCTCAACACCCCCGACGAGAGCACCTTCTACGGCGGCGGCGCCGAGGGCTACACCGATTACCCGTCGCTCGAGGGCTGAGCTGCACCGAGCTGACATGATCGGAGCATGAGCTCCGAAGAGGATCCGAGACCCACCACCGCAGCGCCCTTCATCGCGGCCGCTGCGGTGGTGGTCGTCGTGGCGGTGATCATCGCGATCCTGTCGCTGACCGGGTCGCCCGACGAGAACGTCAGCGACAACCAGCGTGTCGGGACCGCCGTCGCCGCCTACGTCGAGGCTGTGAAGTCCGGCGACACCGCCGCTGTCACCGCACTGCAGTGCCCCGGCATCACCGACGCACCGCTGGCGGATGCGGGTACGTCGGTGGATCTCGAGAACATCGAGGAGGTGCGGGTCAAGGGTGACGCCGCCGAGGCCGACGTGCGAGTCAGCCTCGACGGCAGCGAGCAGAGCCTCACGTGGAACGCGGTGCGGTCCGGTGACGACTGGCTGCTCTGCAGTCCCTGACGAGCTCTACTCGGCCGTGTCCTTGCTCGCCGTGCGTTCCGACGCCTGAGCTGCGAGGCCGCCCTGGGTGCGCAACGGGACCTCCTTGTAGAACAGGTTGATCACGAAGGCCAGCGCCAGCACGAACCCGGCCACGACGAAGACCGAGTCCATCGCGTCGGAGAATCCGATCTGGAACGGCGCCGCCACCGCGTCGGGCAGCTTCTGGATGAAGGACGTGTCGTCCAGGATGCCCCCGGCGGCCGACCCGTTGCCCTGTACGAGCCCCTGCGCGAGGCCGGACACCGCGGGATCGGTGCTGGACGCGGCCTGACCCACCGCCTCGCGGAACTCGGGAGTCTCCGCGGCGGAACGCAGAGCCGACGCGATGGCGTCGGTCACGCGCGAGAAGAGCAGGGACAGGAACACCGCGACGCCGATGGTGCCGCCGATCTGCCGGAAGAACGTGGCCGACGAGGTGGAGACGCCCATGTCCTGCGGCGGCAGTGCGTTCTGGATCGCGAGGGTCAGCGGCTGCATCAGATTGCCCAGGCCGAACCCGAAACCGAACATCGCGATCATGATCATCCACAGCGGTGTGTCGTACTCGATGAACGAGAACGCGAACATGCAGACCGTCATGAGAGTCGTGCCGATGATGGGATACGGACGGTAGTGGCCCGTGCGGGAGATCATCTGGCCGGAGAAGATCGACGCGACCATGATGCCCAGCACCAGCGGGAGCATCTGGAACCCGGCGAGCGTCGGCGACGAGCCCTTGACCACCTGCAGGTACTGGGGGAGCAGCGTGATGCCGCCGAACATCGCCGCACCGGTGATGACCGAGAGCACGAGTCCGACGCTGAACGTCGAGTTGCGGAAGAAGCGCATCGGGATGAGTGCGTTCGTCTTCATCCTGATCTCGATGGCGATGAAGGCCGCGATGCCGAGGACGCCGATGGCGTAGCAGATCATGGCCCGCCCGGAGCCCCATCCCCACGTGCGTCCCTGCTCGGCGATGATCAGCAGCGGCACCAGTCCGACGGCCAGCGCCGCGGCGCCGCCCCAGTCGACGACCGCGCTGCCGTGTCGACGCGGCAGATTCAGCACCTTGGCGACGACGAACAGAGCGACGATGCCGATGGGCACGTTGACGAAGAACACCCAGCGCCAGCCGGTGATGTTCAGGATCTCGGACTGGCCCGACAACACGCCGCCGATGACCGGACCGAGCACGCTGGACGTGCCGAACACGGCGAGGAAGTAGCCCTGGTACTTGGCCCGCTCCCGCGGCGGGACGATGTCGCCGACGATGGTCAGTGCGAGCGAGAACAGGCCGCCGGCACCGAGGCCCTGGAACGCGCGGAAGGCCGCGAGTTGGTACATCGACGTGGCGAAGCCGCACAGCGCCGATCCGATGACGAAGATCGTGATCGCGGTCAGGAAGAACTGTTTGCGCCCGTAGATGTCCGAGAGCTTCCCGTACAGCGGCGTGGAGATGGTGGCCGTGATCAGGTACGCCGTGGTGACCCACGCCTGAACGGAGAAGCCCTGCAGGTCGTCCGCGATGGTGCGGATGGACGTCGAGACGATCGTCTGGTCGAGCGCGGCCAGGAACATGCCGAGCATCAGACCGGAGATGATCGTCATGATCTGGCGATGGGTGAACTGCCCCGTGTCGCCGCTCGTGTCCGGCTGTGGTGAGCCGGTGCCCGTCGCAGGGCGCAGTGTGTCGTCCGTCATCGGCTCATCTTGCCCCCTCGAGGCCGTACGCTGCGACTATCGGACATATCGGGCCGAGCCGACCATGTGAGAAACTGGGGTCGTGAGCTACGCAGGAGACATCACGCCCGAGCAGGCCTGGGAACTTCTCAGCACCGATCCGGAGGCCTCGCTCGTCGACGTCCGCACCCACGCCGAGTGGAGCTACGTGGGTGTCCCGGACATCTCGTCGCTGGACAAGCCGACGGCCTTCGTCGAGTGGGTCGCCTACCCGGACGGCGCGAGGAACGAGAACTTCGTCGACGAGGTCCGTGCCGCCGGGGTCGACAAGGGCCCTGTGGTCTTCCTGTGTCGCTCCGGTCAGCGGTCCATCGGTGCCGCCGAGGCCGCGACCGCTGCGGGGCTCGGACCCGCCTACAACGTGCTCGACGGCTTCGAGGGCGCGACCGACGCCGAGGGTCACCGCGGCAGTGCCGGGTGGCGCGCCGTCGGACTGCCCTGGCGGCAGAAGTGATCCCCACCGGCGGCGGGTTCTCCAAGCCCCTGCCCGACGGGGTCGGGCAGGGAACTCTCGGTGTCCGCGGCGGTCTGAACCGCTCGGGGTTCGAGGAGAACGCCGAGGCCCTCTATCTCAGTTCGGGTTTCGTGTACGAGAGTGCCGAGGCCGCCGAGCAGGCGTTCACCGGCGACATCGACCACTTCGTCTACTCGCGCTACGGCAACCCGACCGTCACGATGTTCGAGGAGCGGCTGCGGTTGCTCGACGGCGCCGAGGCGGCCTTCGGCACCTCGAGCGGGATGTCCGCGGTCTTCACCGGGCTCGGCGCCCTGCTGAAGGCCGGTGATCGACTCGTCGCGGCGCGGAGCCTGTTCGGCTCGTGCTTCGTGGTGTGCAACGAGATTCTGCCGCGCTGGGGAGTCGAGACCGTGTTCGTCGACGGCGACGACCTGGACCAGTGGGAACAGGCGCTCGCCGTGCCCACCACCGCGGTGTTCTTCGAGACGCCGTCCAACCCGATGCAGTCGCTCGTCGACGTCCGGCGCGTGACCGAGATGGCGCATGCGGCCGGTGCGAAGGTGGTGCTGGACAACGTCTTCGCGACGCCCGTGCTGCAGCGCAGCTTCGACCTCGGTGCCGACGTGGTGGTGTACTCGGGGACCAAGCACATCGACGGACAGGGGCGCGTGCTCGGGGGCGCCATCCTGGGATCGAAGGAGTACATCGACGGTCCGGTGCAGACGCTCATGCGCCACACCGGTCCCGCGCTGAGCCCGTTCAACGCCTGGACTCTGCTGAAGGGTCTCGAGACGATGCCGCTCCGCGTGCGGCACATGAACGCCTCGGCGCTGGCCGTCGCGGAGTTCCTCGAGGCGCAGCCGGGTATCGGATGGGTGAAGTACCCGTACCTGCCGTCGCACCCCCAGCACGATCTCGCGGTCTCGCAGATGAGCGGCGGCGGCACCGTCGTCACGTTCGAGCTCGAGGGCGGCAAGGCGCGCGCCTTCGAGTTCCTGAACAAGCTGCGCATCATCGACATCTCCAACAACCTCGGCGACGCGAAGTCGATGACGACGCACCCCGCCACCACCACCCACCGGGCCATGGGTCCGGAAGGCCGTGCAGCCGTAGGCATCACGGACGGAGTCGTGCGCATCTCCGTGGGCCTGGAGGACCTCGAGGACCTGCTCGGCGATCTGGCGGGAGCGCTCGCCCGGTAGAGCCGAGTGCATCAGCGGCCGGCTTCGGTGCGCTGAGCCGCGGTATCCGCGGCTCGGCGCACCGGATCGACGTCAGAGGCCGAAGGGCCTGAGCACTGTCGCGAACTTCGCTGTCGTCTCCTCCAGCTCGGCGCTCGCGTCCGAGGCGGCGACGATGCCGCCACCCGCGGTCGCGACCCCGCTGAGGCCGTCGGCGGCGATGTCCAGGCAGCGGATGGCCACCATCCACTCACCGTCGCCCGACGCGTCGCACCACCCCACCATGCCGGCGTAGAAGTCGCGGTTGCGTCCGGACTCCAGCAGATCGATGGTCTGGAGCGCCAGGTCGGTGGGGCTGCCCGCGACCGCGGGTGTCGGGTGCAGTGCGAGCGCGAGATCCAGTGCCGTGGTGGCGGGGTCGGCCAGTGTCGCGGTGATCGGGGTCGCCAGATGCCACACGGCCGGCGTGCTGGTCAGCGTCGGCCCGTCGGGGACGGACACCTCCGAGCACAGTGGCGCCAGGGCCTCGGCGATGGCGTCGACGACGAAGCGGTGCTCGGCCAGGTTCTTGGCGCTGGCGAGCAGGTCGGCGCCCGACTGCTCGTCCGCCACCGGATCCTGTTGTCGTGCAGCAGTTCCGGCGAACGGTCGGCAGATCACCTCGGTGCCGGTGCGGCGCACGAGGAGTTCCGGGCTCGAGCCCACCAGGTGGCGGCCGAAGTACGGACCACCCGCCGCGGTGAGATCGACGGCGAAACCGTTGTGCATCGGATTCGCCTCGATGAGCGTGTCCGCGAACGCCGTCGGGGACAGTGGGGCATCGAACACCAGCGTGATCGACCGCGCGAGAACCACTTTGCGTAGTGCGGATCCGGGATGGTTCAGCACCGTCAGGGCACGCTGCACCCGCGCGACGTGCTTGTCGGGTGGCGGGTTCTGGGAGGCGATCACGGCTCCGGGCAGGGTGCTCTGCTCGGGTGTCCGCGGCTCGTCGCGCCGGTCGAACGTCGACGGTTCGACGAGTGCACACCGCGTGGACGCATCGAACCCGACGGCCCCCACGAGAACACGCGCCGACCCGTCCTCGAGAGCCTCGCGCGCGTCGTCGATGTGATCGAACGCCTGCCGGGTGCCCGTCGCCTCGACGCTGCGGTCGGGCCGGGAGTAGACGAATCTCATCCGAACGGGTTCGCGGTGTGCCCGATGAGGTCGGCGACCGACTCGATGACACGGGTGGGGCGGAACGGGAACATCTCGACGCTGGCGGGGGTCGAGATACCGGTGAGCACGAGGATGGTCTGGAGACCGGCTTCGAGCCCGGACACGATGTCGGTGTCCATGCGGTCACCGATCATCAGCGTGTTCTCCGAGTGCGCGCCGATGGCCCGCAGAGCGGACCGCATCATCAGCGCGTTCGGCTTGCCCACGTAGTACGGCTCACGTCCGGTCGCGCGCGTGATGAGCGCGGCGACGGATCCGGTGGCGGGCAGCGATCCCTCGCGTGACGGGCCGGTGGCGTCGGGATTGGTGGCGATGAAACGGGCTCCGCGTTCGACCAGCCGAATGGCGGTGGTGATGGCCTCGAAGGAGTACGTGCGGGTCTCGCCGAGCACCACGTAGTCGGGATCGATGTCCGTGATGATGTAGCCGATGTCGTGCAGGGCCGTCGTCAGGCCGGACTCTCCGACCACGTAGGCGGTACCGTTCGGCCGCTGGTTCCCCAGGAAGGTGGCGGTGGCGAGTGCCGACGTCCAGATCGACTCCTCGGGGATCTCGAGGCCGGTCCGTCGCAGGCGTGCCTGCAGGTCGCGACGGGTGCGGATCGAGTTGTTCGTCAGGACGATGAACGGGGTGTTCGTGTCCTGGAGTTCCTTCAGGAAGCGGTCCGCTCCGGGGACGAGGTGCTCCTCGTGCACCAGGACACCGTCCATGTCCATCAGGTACGTCCACGGGGGTGTCCCCGTCGTGGACGGAGCATCGTCAGGTCGCACGGCGTCGTCAGGACTCACTCTGTCGGGGCTCACGACACCATTCTGCCCCTCCGGAATCGTCGCGAGTACAACGCGCCGCGGCGTCGGAGCCGACCCTTACAGTGGCCTGGTGCAGTGCGACGACCGAGTTCCGGTGATCCCGACCCTCCCCGACGCGCATCCGCTGGACGATCCCATCCGATCGTCCCTCGTCGGCGCCCACTCCCGGTTCGCTGAATGGCGGGGCCGGATCGCGCGTTACCACCCCGAGGTGGCCGGGTTCTTCGGTCACCCCGAGGACATGACGGCGGAGGACTGGGCGGATCTCGGCGCCCTGCTCCCGGTGGGTGAGCAGGCTGCACTGCGGGGCGACGGCATCACCCCGCCCGCCGGGTGGCGCGTTCTCGACCGGATCGGGCTGCTGCAGTTCGACGGATCCGCGCTGGTGGTGGAGCCGGAACCGGCCGCGCAGGTGCTCACCGCCGACGACGTGCCGGAGATGCTCGATCTCGTGCACCGCACCCGGCCGGGACCGTTCCGCTCGCGGACCATCGAGATGGGCACGTACCTGGGCGTCCGGGACGGGTCGCGGCTCGTCGCCATGGCCGGGGAGCGCATGCATCCCGACGGCTGGACCGAGATCAGCGCCGTGTGCACCGACCCCGAGTACCGAGGGCAGGGCCTGGCCACCCGCCTCATCCGCGCTGTCGGGTACGGCATCCGGGAGCGGGGCGAGGTGCCGTTCCTGCACACGAGTGTGACCAACACCCGCGCCGTCGCGCTCTACGACACCCTCGGATTCGTGCTCCGCCGACAGACCACCCTGACGATCGCCGAGGTCGCCTGATGGTCGACATCCGCATTCTCGAGTCGCGGTCCGACCTGCTGGAATCGCAGCGCGTCTTCCGTGCCGCGATGGTGGGACTGCCCACGCTGCAGGTCACCGAGGACGAGATCGCGAGTCTGCGCGAGCCCGGTCGGACCTACGGCGCCTTCGACGGCGATCGACTCGTCGGGACCACCGATTCGGCCCGCGGAACCCTGACGCTGCCGGGTGGTGCTCGGGTTCCCCACCTGGCCGTCACCCATGTCGGGGTGTTGCCGACCCACACCCGCCGCGGTGTCGTGTCCGCTCTGCTGCGGCGCCAGCTGCGGGACGCGCGCGATACCGGGGACGTCGTCGCCACGCTCCGTGCGTCGGAAGCTGTCATCTACGGCCGCTACGGCTACGGCGTCGCCACCTCGTCCGTGTCCGCCGAGGTCGTCACCGCCCGTGCGTCGGTGCGGGAGGAGGCCGTGTCCAGCGGCACCGTCCGCCTCGTCGACGACGGGGACGTGTTCGACGTGCAGGCCGGCATCGTCGCGTCGCACCCGTCGAGTCGACCGGGCACCATCACCCGACTGCCCGTCTGGTGGAACGCGTCGAGGCTGCGTGGGCGGACCGAAACCGGTCCGGTGTGGAACGCGGTGCACTCCACCGGCGGGGTCGACGACGGATACGTCCGGTACCGCCCGCGCGACCCGCGGACGTGGTGGTCCGGGAACGACCGCCGGGTGGTCGTCGAGGACCTCCATGCGCCCGACGACGCGGTGTTCGCCGACCTGGTCCGCTTCCTCCTGCGACTCGACCTCGTCGACCGCATCACGTTTCCCGCACTGCCCGTCGACACCGTGCTGCCACTGCTGATGCACGATCGCCGATCCCTACGGCTCGATCGCACCGAGGACGAGACCTGGCTGCGCATCCTCGACGTGTCCGCGGCACTGTCCGCGCGCACGTACGGGCCCGGGGACGCTGTGACCATCGCCGTGCAGGACCCGGACCTGCCGGAGAACGCCGGGACCTACGCCGTCGCACCGGACGGCGTGCGGGTGGTCGACGCGGCGCCGGATCTGACGGTGCACGTCCGAGATCTGGCGTCGGTGCTGCTCGGCGGGACGTCGTGGTCCGCTCTGGTGACCGCGGGCCTGGCGGAGGGTGAGGCATCGGCTGCCGACGAGCTGTTCCGGACCGCGTCGGCGCCCTTCGCCGGCGTCGGTTTCTGACGCACATTCCTCTCCGATCTCTGCGATTCCAACCCGTGTGCCGGGTGCGGATCCCTCCTAACCTCGGGTGTCCGGGGGCGATACGAGGGAGCGCACGATGACCAGGACGGTGACACTCGGCTTCGACGTCGGGGTCGGTTCGGCCGACGGACGAGCCGTGGCCGCCACGGTGACCGCGGCCGAGAACGCAGGATTCGGCTACGTCACGTTCGACGACGACGACCTGGCGACGGGTGGTGTCGACGCCGTCACGCGCGCGGCCTTCGTCGCCGCGACCACCAGCACGGTGGGCCTCGTCGCCACCGCCAGCACCACCTACGCGGAACCGTTCCATCTGTCGTCACAGCTCGCGTCGTTGGACTACGCGTCCCGCGGCCGGGCGGGTTGGGTGGCATCCCGGTCGCTGACACCCGACATCGCCGCAGCATGGGGTCGCGAAGTCGTCTCGGCCGATACCGATCTGGTTCGTGAACAGCGTGATTCGGTGACCGTGGCGCGTGGACTGTGGGACTCGTGGGAGGACGACGCGGTGATCCGCGACTTCCCGACGGGCCGGTTCCTGAACCAGCAGAAGCTGCACTACGTCGACTTCGTCGGGGAGAAGTACTCGGTGAAGGGCCCCGCGATCGTGCCTCGCCCGCCGCAGGGTCAGGTGGTGGTGTTCGGCCGGTTCGGCGAGATCGACGCCGATCTGCTCGACGTCGTCCTGGTGGAGAACGAAGCGGACGCGCGCGCGGTGACCGGGGCGCACGTCGTTCTCGACGTCGAGGCCCCCGGAAGCCCGACGGCCGCAGCGGCTCTCGTCGAGCGCATTGCTGCCCTCGACGACGCGATCGGCGGGATCAGGTTGCGTCCTGACCTGATCGACGACGATCTCCGCGTCGCCGCACGCTACGTCCTTCCTCAACTGTTCGAGCGGGACCTGGCCCATCGGCCGGTCCCGGCCACGACGCTGCGCTCCACTCTGGGCCTGGCCCGCCCGGTCAACCGATTCGAGGCTGCGCGATGACCGCTCTCTTCCGTCCCGACGCCACCGTCCACCTGGGTGTCTTCTTCCAGGGCGTCAACCACACGACGATCTGGTCGGACCCGGCCAGTGGCTCGCAGGTCGACTTCGAGACGTTCCGTCGGCTGATCACGACCGCCGAGCGCGGACTGTTCGACGCCTTCTTCCTCGGTGAGGGGCTCCGACTGCGCGAGCAGGGCGGCAAGATCCTCGACCTGGACATCGCCGGTCGTCCCGACGCCATCACACAGTTGGCGGCGCTCGCCGGCATCACCACGAACATCGGACTGGTGGCCACCCAGAACACCACCTACAACGAACCGGTGGACCTCGCGCGTCGACTGTCGGGACTGGACGTGCTGTCCGGTGGTCGCGCCGGCTGGAACGTCGTCACGACCGACAACGCGTGGACCGGCGAGAACTTCCGACGCGGCGGCTACCTCGACCACGCGGACCGGTACGTGCGCGCCGGAGAGTTCCTCGACGTCGCCAGAGCCCTGTGGAACGCAGGAGGCACGCCCGACTCCGTGCGCATCCAGTCCTCGCAGTTCGACATCGCCTCTGCTGCACCGATTCCCCGCAGTCCGCAGGACCACCCGGTGATTTTCCAGGCGGGAGATTCCAGCACCGGTCGCGACTTCGCCGCCCAGCACGCCGACGTGATCTTCTCCGCGCACGGCACCCACTTCGACGACGCACTCGACTTCGCGAACGACATCCGCGCGCGACTCGTGGCCCGAGGGAGACCGGACGACGACATCAAGATCCTGCCCGGCACCCAGATCGTCCTCGCGGACCACGAGCGGGACGTGGACGAGAAGGTGCGCTGGGTCAAGGAGGGTCAGTTCACCGGCCCGACGACACTGTCGATCGCCGGCCAGGTGTGGGGGCGCGATCTGTCCGATCGTGATCCCGACGGACCGCTCCCCACCGAGGATCCGATCGTCAGTGGCGTCGTCGGTGCTCGTGGGTCGGCGTTCAACGGCATCGACGTGGATGCACGCGTGCGGGAATGGCGGTCGCTCGCCGAGGCGAAGAACCTGTCGCTGCGGCAGGTCGTCATCGAGACGTCGGCGCGTACCGGATTCGCGGGTACGCCGAGCCAGGTCGCGGACGAGCTCACCCGGTGGGTCCGCGGAGGGGCGAGCGACGGCTTCAACATCACGCCGTACCTCGTGCCGAGCGGGCTCGACGACATCGTCGACAAGCTGGTTCCCGAACTGCAGGAACGTGGTTCGTACCCGGCCGCCTACGAGGGGTCGACCTTGCGGGAGCACCTCGGACTACGTCGACCCCGTATCGGCGAGTGAGAGTCCACTGGTTCCTCCCCACCGGGGGTGACGACGAGAGGCTCGGTGCGCACTCGCACGGAGTCGCCATCGGCGGTGGGGGCGCCTCGGCAGCGGGTGCGGGACATCGGGACGCGACACTCGACTACCTGACCGAATTGGCCGTGACCGTCGAGGAACTCGGTTTCGAGGCAGTGCTCACTCCGACGGGCGGACACTGCGAGGACGCGTGGTTGGTCACCGCGGCGCTGATCCCGGCGACCACTCGTCTGAAGTTCCTGGTGGCTTTGCGGCCGGGCCAGGTCTCGCCCGTGACGTCGGCGCAGATGGTCAGTACATTCCATCGACTGTCCGGTGGCCGAGTGCTCCTCAACGTGGTGGTCGGGGGCGACGACGTCGAGCAGCGGTCCTACGGCGACCGTCTGGCGAAGGAGGGCCGCTACGCGCGGGCGGGTGAGTTCCTCGGCATTGCACGCGCCGTCTCCGACGGCCGGCCGGTGCGGCCGTCCGGCGACCACTACGCTGTGGACCGACCGAACGGCGGCGGTTTCGGCGGGCATCCTCCGGTGCCGCTTCCCGACGTCTATCTCGGCGGATCATCGGACGCTGCACTGGATGTCGCCGCCGAGCATGCCGACGTCTTTCTCACGTGGGGCGAGTCTCCCGAGGCGGTGGCCGAGAAGATCTCCCACGTGCGGGAGCGGGCGGCTGCCCGCGGCCGCACCCTGCGTTTCGGACTGCGGATGCACGTGATCACCCGCGAGCGCGCGAAAGATGCGTGGGCTCGAGCCGAGGACCTGATCGCCGATGTCGACGACGCGACCGTCCGGACCCGACAGGCGCAACTGGGCGCCGTGGGATCGGAAGGCCAGCGACGCATGCTGGCGTTGCACGGCGGTGATCGTCGGAACCTGGTGGTGGGCCCCAACCTGTGGGCGGGCATCGGTCTCGTCCGCGGCGGCGCCGGCACCGCGCTGGTCGGCAGCCACGACGAGGTGGTGGCCCGCATCGAGGAGTATCGCGAGGCAGGTGTCGACGAGATCATCCTGTCGGGGTACCCCCATCTCGAGGAGGCACGTCACGTCGGCGACGGTGTCCTCGGCAGAATCGCATCGTCACCGTCCGAGAAGGAGTACGCATCATGACAACATCCGTCACCACGTTCGAGCAGGACTGGGCTGCATGGCATTCCGATCGCGAGGAGTACTTCCGCGATCCGTTGGGCTGGGTCGCGCTCACAGGTCTGTACTGGTTGACCGAGACCGACGCGGCCGTGGGAGATCTGCCCGGTGTGTGGCGCGCCGACGACGACACTCTGCACGTCACCGCGAGCACGGGCGACGGGTTGTCGGTCGACGGGGTGGTCGTGGACGGGACTGTCGCTCTGCACCCCGTCGAGGGGGCTCCCGGCCTCCTCGTGGCCGCCGGTGAGCGGCGCGTCGAGGTGATTCGCCGTACCGGCTCGGTGGCCCTGCGCGTGCACGACCCCGCGGCCCCCACCTTGGCGTCGTTCGGCGGGATCCCCACCTTCGCACCCGACGAGAAGTGGCGCGTGAGTGGCACGTTCACGCCGTACGACTCCGAGCGCACGGTCACCACCGCGGCCGTCGTCGAGGGTCTGGAGCACCACCACGCCGGGCTGGGCGTCATCGACTTCACGCTCGGGAACGCACCGCAACAGTTCGTCGCATTCCGAGGGAAGGCGGGCGGCTTCCACATCCTCTTCACCGACGAGACCAGCGGCGTGAGCACCTACCCCGCGTGCCGGTCCCTCGCGGTCGGCGATGCGGACGCCGACGGCCTGGTGACACTGGACTTCAACCGCGCGTCCAACCTGCCGTGCGCCCTCACCGACTACGCGACGTGCCCGGTGGCGCCTCCCGAGAACCGGCTGACCGTCGCGGTGGAGGCCGGCGAAAAGCTTTCGATCAGGTGACAGCGCTGCCCGTTCTCGACATGTCGACCGCGGATGTCGACGGGTTTCGTTCGGCATTACGCGAGGCCACCCACGACCACGGCTTCTTCCACCTGACCGGTCATGGTGTCGACCCCGAGCTCGTGTCGACGGTCCTGTCGCTGGCGCGCACCTTCTTCGCGCTGCCGGCAGACGCCAAGGACGAGATCAGTCAACTGAACTCGCCCCAGTTCCGCGGCTACAGTCGGCTCGGCGGCGAGCTGACCAACGGCGCCGTCGATTGGCGAGAGCAGATCGACATCGGTCCGGAGCGCGAGGTGATTCCCGCGGCGCAGGGATACTGGAACCTGCAGGGCCCCAACCAGTGGCCGTCCGCGCTACCCGAACTGCGTCCCGCGTTCGAGGCCTGGGACGCCGCCCTGTGGGACGTCGGGCTGCGGCTGCTCCGACACTGGGCAGTCTCCCTCGGCGCGGCCGAGGACACATTCGATGCCGCCTTCGCCGAGCTCCCCGCGACGTTGATCAAGGTGGTGCGGTATCCCGGCAGCACCGAGAACCCGCAGGGGGTGGGCGCGCACAAGGACTCGGGGGTGCTGACGTTGCTTCTCGTGGAGCCGGAGTCGACCGGCTTGCAGGTGGAGCTGCGCGGCGGCGAGTGGATCGACGTACCGCCCGTGGCCGGCGCGTTCATCGTCAACGTCGGGGAACTGCTCGAGGTCGCGACGGGTGGGTACCTGCGTGCCACTCGGCATCGAGTCCTCGCGCCGACGCCCGGCACGGACCGGGTGTCCGTTCCCTACTTCCTCAGCCCCGCACTGGATGCGCGCGTGCCGATCATCGACCTTCCACCCGAGTTGGCGGCGCGGTCCCGGGGCGTCGACACTGATCCGGACAACCCCCTCTTCCGGACCTACGGCGAGAACGCGTGGAAATCGCGTACCCGTGCACACCCGGACGTGGCCGAGAAGCACCACGGGATCAGGCGCTGAGGCCGCCGCTCCTAGCATCGACGAAGATCCCCTGACGGAGAATCGGAACGCCGGCGCTCTCCCCGACCTCCGCTGCCACCGCGACATCGCCGTCGAATCCGAGGGCGATCAGCTCGCGACCGGAACTGCAGTCACGCAGTGCCGTCGACGGATCATCGGCCACCGCCGTCCAGGCTGCCTGCGCCGCGTCGGCCTCGGGAGACGGGTCGAGAAGACGCCCGACGGCCGCGAGTGCCGCGACGACTGCACCCGCTCCCCAGAAGTCCTCGATCGCGGGGCGTAGCGATCCGTCCGGCCATCTCTCGCCCGCAGCGATGATCGCCACGGAGTCGTCCGGTCCCGCGGTGCGCGCGATCCAGTGCGCGATCGCCGTCGCCGTGCGCAGGGACGCCGCTGCCAGGACGGGTGTCGTCGCCAGCGCCTCGGCGATGGTCGATCCGTTGGGTGACGGAAGAACGAGCCGGGCGGGCACGTCGCGCGCGGACCGGATCGATCCGGGGGACAATGTGATGCGGCCCGGAGCCGCTTGCGAGCGGCGGAACGCCACGGACGCGTCGTGACGTCGGGCGACCTCCTCGGTGTCGGCGCCCGCGTGCGGGACGACGCCGATCCCTCGGTCGAGAGCGACACTCACCGTGGTGGTGAACGACAGGACGTCCACGATCACGGCGATGTCGGCGTCCGACGCGATCGCCTCGGCTCCGCGCAGGCCCCAGTCCACCCGGGTGCGATGTCGCCGCTGACGGTGCTCGAGGTTCACGGCTGCTCGGCCAGCTCGGTGCCCCGCAGCTCGTAGGACTTCAGTGTCCAGTACGCGCCGAAGGTGATCACTGCGACCGCTTCCACCACCAGTACCGCGAGCGCGCCCTGGCGGAGGACGAGCACCAGGGCGAGCGCCGACGCCGGAGCGACGACGACCACGACCGCCACGACTCGATAGGCCCTGCGGTAACGGCGGATTCGCCGTTCGGAGTCCCGGGACGGATCCAGGGTGTCGTCCGCGCACCGCCAGACCGACACCGCGAAGCTGACGAAGAAGGCCACGGCGGCGACGGCGTGGACCGTCATACGCAGGCCGAAGTCGCTCTGCCCCGGTGGATCCGTGGGCACGAGCGCGACGACGACGAGGAAGGCGCCGGCCGCGTTCAGCAGTCTGTTCTCGAGCGGCCCGTGACCGCGGTAGCAGATCAACGCGATACCGGTCCCGGAGAGCACTCCGACGAACACGTCGCGGGCCGGGCTGTAGTAGTACTCGCTCATCGATCCGAGCACGGGAAGGTCGGGATCGAGCAGCGACCAGGCGACGAGCAGGAGGGGCAACCCGACGGCCATGATCGCCATCGCCGCGCGCAACGCGAAATACGTGCCGACGATGTGCTCGGCGAGCGGGTCGGACCAGGCGCGGAGCGGGCTCATGGGCTCGACTCTACGGCGCGCGGAGGGTGTCGGACCCTCGAGTTACCTTCTGCAGGAATCGAGGATCCGGGGGGAGATCGATGAACGACACGGTAGAGCTGCACCCACCGTCGGTGGACGAGATACGGCTGTTCACAGCGCGTTTGGGGCTGGTGGAGGACGGCGGGTCGGCGCGGGAAGGAATCGATGCCGTGACGGCCATCGAAGCCCTGAAGTGCGTGGGCGCGGCGACGCAGGCGGTAGTGACCGCCGGGGTGGCGGCGAGCGTTCGAGCCGATCGGCGTGATCGCGGGCTGCCGAGGAAGCAGTGGGATCTCGGGATCGCGTCACAGGTGGGTCTGGCACGTCGCGAGTCACACCGGCGTGGTGGCACATACCTCGGACTCGCACGGGCACTGGTGCACGAGATGCCGTACACCCTGCAGTCGATGCGCGAAGGCCGCCTGAGCGAGTACCGCGCGATGCTGCTGGTGCGGGAGACGGCGCACCTCACCGTGGCGGACCGGCGGGAGGTCGATCGCCGGTTGTGCGCCGACGCCTCGACGTTGGAAGGGAAGGGCGACAAGCAGGTGGTCGCGCTCGCGGTGGCCGCGGCGGTCGAGCTCGATGCCGCGGCCGTGGTGCGGAGGAACGCGCGTGCGGCTGCGCAGCGCCGCGTGAGCGTGCGTCCGGCTCCGGATTTCATGGGATACGCGACGGCGCTGCTGCCGATGGACAAGGCGGTGTGCGTGTACGCCACGTTGCGCCGAGACGCGGACGCGCTCGTCGCAGCCGGCCGTGCCGAGGGTCGAACGCGTGATCAGGTGATGGCGGACCTGTTGTTCGAGCGCGTGACCGGGGGAGATGCAGCGGCGGGTCCCCCGGTGGCGGTGCAGCTGGTCATGTCCGACGAGTCGTTGCTCGCCGGCGGTGACGAGGCCGCGCACGTTCCCGGCTACTGCATGGTTCCCGCCGAAGTGGCCCGCCGTGCGGTGGCCGACCGCATCGACGGCGGGAGTGTCGGTGCGACCCTGCGGCGGCTCTACGCCGTCCCGTCGACGGGACAGCTCACGGCGATGGACTCGACGGCGCGTGTGTTCCCGGCGGGACTCGGTCACTACATCGACGTCCGCGACCGGGCGTGCCGCACACCGTGGTGCGATGCGCCGATCCGACACCACGACCACATACGCCCCTTCAGGTTCGGTGGCCCGACGACGGCGGAGAACGGCATGGGACTGTGCGCCGCCTGCAATTACGCGAAGGACGCGGAGGGGTGGGAGGCCCAGCGGGTCGTCGAGCACGTCGACGGCGGCCACATCGTCAGATTCCGGACGCCGACGGGCCACACCTACGACTCGGCTCCGCCGGCAGTACCGTTGCCGCTTCCCACCACGATGGTGGAGACGCAGCTGTACGAGCTGCTCGTTCAGCGTCGAGCCGGGTGAGACACAGCACGGTGGCCGGCCACGAGATTCGTGGCGATCGCGTCGTTGTGCCGGAAGAAGCCGGCGTCGATGCCGGGCCGGGCGAAGGCGCCGGACCAGGCGTGGCCCGCCACCCACATTCCCACCGCGTACCGATGGGGGTGCGCCGTGCCCGATGCGTCGATCACGCGGGACGAGCCGTCGACGGCCAGTTTGGCCGGACTCGTCGGAGACGCACTCACCTCGCGGACCTCACCGCGCTCGTGCAGCGATCGCAGCAGGGCGTCGGCGCTGCGCGAGATGGACGCGCTGGGCAGTCGGGCTTCGATGAGCGTCCGCGCTCGCACCACGTCGTGGTGCACGTGCGAGGTCGCCCGGAAGCCGTCACCGTCCGCCTCGAACCGCACCTCGGGGCCGAGGTAGCGAATGACTCCGGCGCGGCCGAGTGCGAGCAGCTGCTCCAGGCGCTCGGGCGGGGGACCGCTCGCGAGGAAGCTGAAGAAGGAATGCAGCTGTCCCTCCACCTGCGACGCGACGTCGTCCGGGCGCAGTCGCTCTGTCCGAACGAGCTCTCCCACAGTCCGATACACCGACAGCAGGGCCGAGAACACGGCGGCGTCCGCGCTGAAGCGAGGGTCGCGCCGTCGTGCCAGGTCTGCCTCGATGTAGCGGTGCACCTGCTCTGCGGCATCGGCCGCTGAGTCGAATCGGGCGTGCCGCAGCGGTCGGTCGAGCGTGTCGATGTCGAAGTGGTCCTCGGGATCGGGGACCAGTCGTTCGACCAGTTCACCGACAGCACGGGCGCCGTCACGGCCCAGGGCGGCCTCGAGTTCGATGAACGGCCCGCGGACACGGTCGGGGTGGGAGCGGAACAGCTCGTGATAGTGCGCCCACGCAAGTTCCGCGACCGCGAGAGGCCAGACCGCCGTACGGAAATCGAGCGTCTCCGTCCCGGGAAAAGCCTCGGGTACGAAGAACCTCGGGAGAGGCGGTGCCGCATCGGCGATGGAGTACGAGATCTTGGCGTGGTACGGAACCCCGCGTCGAGATCCGGCGTACACCAGGGGTTCCCGGCCGGAGGCCGTGTACACCAGGGTGCCGTCACCGGAGCGCGAGAAGGTGCCGCCGCGTGACTCCGCGAGCAGCACCATCCAGTCCACGAAGGCGAGACCGAGGCCCGAGATCAGGACGGGTTCGGCCTCGGGGACCAGCGCCGGATCGAGGTCGGCTGTGTATCCCGGCCCGATGTACCGGAGACCGTGGGTCTCGGCATGGGCGGCGAATGCCTGGACGTCCGCCGGCGGCAGAGTGTCGGGTTGGCCCTGCGCCAGAACGACATCGGTCACCTCGAGCACGATGCCGTCGTCGAGGATCAGGCGCTGGTGGGCACCCCGATCCTCGATGTCGACGACGCAGGCCCGGTGCACGTGCACTCGAACACGATCCGGCCGCGCCTTCACCGCGCTCTCGAAGACGTGAGCGAGATAGTGGGACTGCAGCGACCGGGACGCGAACGACGACGGGGTGAAACGGAGAATCTCCTCCCGCAGAGCCGGATCCGTGACGAGGGTGTCCCGGTTCGCCGTCACCCACTCCGCGAGGGTGGGACCGCCCGACCCGTCGGGCAGCATGGCCACGTCCGCCGCGACGGAGTTCATCCAGAGCAGGGGGTCCTGGTTCCGTCGCCAGATCCGCCCTGCACCCGGCGGGTGGGGGTCGACGACATGGACGTCGATCGGTTCGGTCAGCTCGTCGGCCCGGCCGACGATCCGCTCGAGGATGCCGGTCGCGCGGGGTCCTCCGCCCACGAACGCGATGCTCACGAGTACGGTCCCGCCGTGAAGCCCGCAGCGCGCCGGGAATCGTCCTCGCCCCACAGCAGTGGTTCGGGAAGTTCCTTGCGCACTCGCGGCACCACCTCCTCGGCGAACTGGCGGAGGATGTCCTTCTGGTGCTCCGGTTCGAGCAGGTGGTTGATCGACACCGACTGCAGGACATGCCCGTATGCGTGGTGGTAGTCCACGATCTTCTCGGCGACGCGCTCCGACGACCCGACGAGCGCGGGACCGCGATCCACGGCCTCCTCGATCGAGCGGAAGCTCGTCACCTTGCCCACCGCCCCGGGATCGTGCCGACGCTGGTCGGCCTGTGCCACCGCACCCTCGTAGAGCGGGCGGTACTGCTCGACGGCCTGATCGGTCGTCTCCGCGAGGAACAGCCCTCCCGAGCCGGACCCGACGAAGGCGAACCGGGGATCGTGCCCGGCCTCGGCGTACTTCTCCCGGTAGCGGTCGACGAGGACGGCGTAGTTCTCCCGCGGCTGGAATGCGTTGGCCGTGACGAGGGGGTCACCCCACCGGGCCGCGAGGTCGACGGCGTGTGTCGACGTCGCCGACCCGTGCCAGACGCGGAAGGGACCGGCGAACGGCCGCGGCAGAGTGGTGGCGTTCTCGAGCGGAGTCCGGTGCTGCCCGGACCACGTGACGTTCTCCTCGCGGATCAGTCGACGGAACAACTCGTAGTTCTCGGTCAGGTACTCGTACTGGCGCGCGATGTCCTTCCCGAACAATGGGTACTGCCACGCCTCGTTGCCCTTGCCGACGACGATCTCGAGCCGCCCGTGGCTCAGCTGGTCGACGGTCGCGAGGTCCTCCGCGAGACGCACGGGGTCGAGTACCGAGAGCACCGTGACGCCGGTCGACAGCAGAATCCGGTTCGTGGCCTGTGCCAGCGCGCCGAGGATCACCGTGGGGCTCGACGACAGGACGTCCCCGGCGTGACGCTCGCCGACCGCGAAGGAGTCGATTCCCAGCTGGTCCGCGAGCACGGCGAGGTCGACCACTCGGTCGAGCCGCTCGGCAGCGGGTACCACCTCCCCGGTGACGGGGTGGGGCGGATTGAAGACGATGTCCAGGACCTGAAAGCGCACCACAGCCTCCTCGCGCTCGTGCAACCTCCCACGGTGCCGGGCCGCCCGCCTCGGTGACAGGGTTGCGCGCACTGCGATTCGAAGGCCTCGGGCGGATCGGAGGCCCCGACTGATAGACATGACGGTGACCGGGGTTCGGCGGTAGACGAGGGAGTTCGGCGTGGCACAGGAACTGAAGCTGGGATACAAGGCGTCGGCCGAGCAGTTCGGTCCACGTGAGCTCGTCGAGATCGCGGTGCAGGCGGAGGCGTCGGGCATGGACTCGGCGACCGTGAGCGACCACTTCCAGCCCTGGCGCCACGAGGGCGGCCACGCACCGTTCTCGCTGGCGTGGATGACTGCGGTCGGTGAGCGCACGAAGACTCTGCAGCTGGGCACGTCGGTGATGACCCCGACGTTCCGCTACAACCCGGCCGTCATCGCGCAGGCCTTCGCGACGATGGCGTGCCTGTACCCGAACCGGATCATGCTCGGAGTGGGGACGGGTGAGGCTCTGAACGAGATCGCCACCGGATTCGACGGTGAGTGGCCGGAGTTCAAGGAGCGGTTCGCGCGTCTGCGCGAGGCTGTGTCGCTGATGCGCGAGCTGTGGCTGGGCGATCGCGTCGACTTCGAGGGCGAGTACTACAAGACCAAGGGCGCCTCGATCTACGACGTTCCCGAGGGTGGGGTCCCGGTGTACGTGGCGGCCGGCGGCCCCGTGGTCGCGCGCTACGCCGGACGCAGCGGCGACGGCTTCATCTGTACGTCCGGCAAGGGTATGGAGCTCTACACCGACAAGTTGATCCCCGCGGTGGCGGAAGGTGCGGAGAAGATGAACCGGTCCGTGGGCGACATCGACCACATGATCGAGATCAAGATCTCGTACGACACCGATGCCGATGCGGCGCTGGAGAACACGCGCTTCTGGGCGCCGCTGTCACTGACGCCGGAGCAGAAGCACTCCATCGACGATCCGATCGAGATGGAGAAGGCCGCCGACGAGCTGCCGATCGAGCAGGTGGCGAAGCGGTGGATCGTCGCCTCCGATCCCGACGAGGCCGTCGAGAAGGTCAAGCCGTACGTCGATGCAGGCCTGAACCACCTGGTCTTCCACGCGCCGGGTCACGATCAGCGTCGGTTCCTGGAGCTGTTCAAGACCGATCTGGAGCCCCGTCTGCGCCGTCTGGGCTGACGACGCCGGAGGACACCGCGCCCGACAGGATCCGGTGCAGCACCGCGGCGTCCTCGTCGCCGAGGTCGGCGAGCGAGTCGGGTACCGGGTCGGTGATCGTGTGCACGCGGTCCATCAGGGCGCGGCCGTCGTCGGTGATCGTGACGCGCTTGCTGCGACGATCGCTGTCGTCGACGGTGCGGCGGACGTAGCCGCGAGACTCGAGTTCGTTGACGCACACCGTGGTCGCCGGTGCGTCCATCGCCGCTGCGGTGGCCACCGCGCTCATCGTCAGCGGTCCGTCGACCAGGCGCCGTAGCACCCGCACCCGGCTGAACGGCATGTCGACCTCGGCCGCCACCCGTCGGCGCCAGGTGTCGCGGTTCTCGAAGACCAGCGAGGTCATCGCGGCCCAGGCCTCGTCTATCGGTCGGCTCCGGCGGTCAGGCACGGGCGGGCTCCGGTGTGCGGAACAGTGCGGCCACGTCGTCCGCGGTCCGCGTGGCCCGCCTGCTCGCGCTGACCAGCCCGAGGCCCGCGACGATCAGACCGATGGCGGACAGAGCCCACCAGACCGTGTGTGTGGAGGCGGCAAACCCCGCGTCGATGCCGGCCGCGGCGCCCGCGGTGGTGAGGCTCCCGCACAGCGCGACGCCGATGCTGACACCGATCTGGCGGCTGGTCGACGCGACCGCCGACGCCGCACCCGCGCGATCGCGGGGCATCCCGCCGACGGCCGCGTTGGTGATGGGGGCGTTGACCAGCCCGAAGCCGACCCCGAAGATCGCGAACATGACCAGCAGTGCGCTGACGGGGGTGGTGGCGGAGAGGCGGGTGAGGGTCAGGCCGGCGACGGCGATGACCACACCGGCGATGGTCATCGAGGGGCGGGCACCCCACCGCGCCACCATCCGCCCGGACAGCGGCGAGCAGATCAGCGTGGCGAGTGCGAGCGGTAGGAAGGACGCTCCCGTGCCGATCGCGCTGAAGCCGCGCACCTCCTGCAGGTACAGCGACATGAGGAACAGGAACGCTCCGTATCCGCCGAAGGCGCACACGGCCACGATCGTCGCCGATGAGAACGGGATGCTGCGGAAGAAGCGCAGATCGATGAACGGATCGACGCGCCTGTTCTCGTAGCGGACGAACGCGACGAACGAGGCCACGGACAGGGCGAACACCGCGAGGGTGATGGGCGACGACCATCCGAGCGAGGGACCCTCGATGAGGCCGAACACCAGGGAGGCCAGCATGACGACACCGAGCAGCTGACCGACCGGATCGAACGCGCGCACGACGGGCGACCGCGACTCGGGGACGAACACGGCGGCCAGAACGAACGCTGCGAGACAGACCGGGATGTTGATCCAGAAGACGGACCGCCACCCGGAGATCTCGATCAACAGTCCGCCGAGCATGGGACCGAGGGCCATGGAGATGCCGACCACGGCGCCCCACATACCGATCGCCCGGGCACGCTCGGCCTTCCCGGTGAAGACCTGCGTGATGATCGACATGGCGACGGGGTTGAGCATCGACCCACCGATCGCCTGGATCATGCGGGCGAGGATGAGGACCGGGGCGGTGGGGGCGAGGCTGCAGAGCAGCGAGCCGACGGCGAAGCTGACGAGTCCGATCTGGAAGACACGGCGCCGCCCCACACGGTCCGCGGTGGTGCCGGACAGCAGCAGCAGACTGGCGAGCACCAGTGTGTAGATGTCGATGGTCCACTGGAGCTGGGACACGGATGCGCCGAGTTCGGCGCGGATGGCGGGCAGCGCGACGTTCACGATGGTGGCGTCCATCGAGACGATGAGCAGGCTGAGGCAGCACGTGGCCAGCACGATCATCTTGTGACGCTGGTCGAGACCGTCTGACGCGACTGTTGTGGGCACACAAGTATTATGCTTGCGTAGGCTAAGAAAGTGCGGAGTTGTTCCCGGGATCACAGCCCGACCGCGGGACATCGTCTCGGACGACCGCGGCGGCGCGCCCATTAGGCTGAGACCATGGTCGCCGCGCCCGCAGACACGCCCAGTTCGCCCGTCTCCAGCATCTACATCGCGTCGCCCGAGGGGGACACCGGCAAGTCGACCATCGCGTTGGGGCTGCTGCGCATGCTCGGTGCCTCGACGGCTCGGGTCGGTGTGTTCCGGCCGATCGCTCGGTCGTCGTCCGAGACCGACTACATCCTCGAGCTCATGATCGACCACACCACCGCGGACACCACGTACGAGCAGTCGCTCGGCGTCACCTACGACGAGGTGCACGCGGATCCCGACGCCGCGCTCGCCGAGATCGTGCGCCGCTACCACGACGTCGCGTCCCAGTGCGACGCCGTGGTGATCGTGGGCAGCGACTACACCGACATCGCCAGCCCCAGCGAGCTGGGATTCAACGCGCGCGTCGCCGTGAACCTGGGCGCTCCGGTGCTCCTCGCGCTGCGTGGCTCCGAACGCACGCCCGAGGAGATCGCCCACCTCGCCGACGTGTGTCGATCGGAACTGTCGACGCACCGCGCCCATCTGGCCGGCATCGTCGCCAACCGGTGCGATCCCGACGCGTTGGACGACGTCATCGCGCAGCTCTCGACAGAGGACGTGCCGGCGTGGGCTCTGCCCGAGGTACCGCTGCTGGTCGCACCGACCATGGACGAACTGCTGCACGCGATGAAGGGCGAGCTCTACAGCGGCGATGCCGAATTGCTGCAACGGGAGGCCCTGCGCGTGATGGTCGGCGGCATGACGGCCGAGCACATTCTCGAGCGACTCACCGAGGGAGTCGTCGTCATCGCTCCGGCCGACCGCTCCGACGTCGTGCTCGCGCTCGTCAACGCCCACGAGGCCGAGGGGTTTCCGTCGCTCGCCGGCATCGTCATGAACGGCGGACTGACACCGCATCCCATGATCGCCAAGCTCATCGAGGGTCTGCAGCCCCGACTACCGATCCTCACCACCGAACTCGGAACCTTCGACACTGCGAGTGTGGCCGCGTCCACTCGCGGGCGGGTGGCCGTCGGATCGCAACGCAAGGTCGACACGGCGCTGGCGCTCATGGAGCGCCACGTCGACGCCGCCGAGATCCTGGGCCGCCTCGACGTCGCGATGCCGTCGGTGGTGACGCCGCAGATGTTCGAGTACCAGCTCATCGACCGGGCCCGCGCCGACCGCAAGCACATCGTGTTGCCCGAGGGGTCGGACGACCGGATCCTGCGCGCGGCAGGACGACTGCTGCAACGGCAGGTCGCGGACCTGACCATTCTCGGTGACGAGGCGGCGATCACGCGCAGGGCCGGGGAACTGGGGGTGGACCTGTCCGAGGCCACCGTGCTGGATCCGACGAACTCGGAGTACACGGACGACTTCGTCGCGGAGTACGTCGAGCTGCGCAAGCACAAGGGCATGACCGAGGACAAGGCCCGCGACATCATGTCCGACATCTCGTACTTCGGAACCATGATGGTGCACAAGGGCATTGCCGACGGCATGGTCTCGGGCGCCGCGCACACCACGGCGCACACGATCAAGCCGTCCTTCGAGATCATCAAGACCATGGACGGGGTCTCGACGGTCTCGAGCATCTTCCTGATGTGTCTCGCGGACAAGGTGCTCGCCTACGGCGACTGCGCCGTGGTTCCCGATCCCACGTCGGAGCAGCTCGCCGACATCGCCGTCTCGTCCGCGGCCACCGCGTCGATGTTCGGCATCGAGCCGCGGGTGGCGATGCTGAGCTACTCCACCGGCGATTCCGGATCGGGTGCCGACGTGGACAAGGTCCGGACGGCGACCGACCTCGTCCGCGACAGGGCGCCGGATCTGCTGGTGGAGGGGCCGATCCAGTACGACGCGGCCATCGACCCGTCGGTGGCGAAGTCCAAACTGCCCGAGTCCGAGGTGGCGGGCCGGGCGACCGTGTTCGTCTTCCCCGACCTCAACACCGGCAACAACACGTACAAGGCGGTGCAGCGCAGCGCCAACGCCGTGGCCGTGGGACCGGTCCTGCAGGGACTGCGCAAGCCCGTCAACGATCTCAGTCGAGGAGCCCTGGTGCAGGACATCGTGAACACCGTGGCGATCACCGCCATCCAGGCCCAGTCCGGTACCGACGGTCTCGAGGTCGCGAAGTGAGCACGGTGCTGGTCGTCAACTCGGGATCGTCGTCGGTGAAGTTCCAGGTGGTGGACCCCGACTCGGGACACAGTGTCCTGCAGGGCATCGTCGAGCGCATCGGGGACGTCGACGGGCGCGTGGCCGTCACCCGCGGCGACGACACGACGGAGAAGACGACCGACATCCCCGATCACGTCACGGGCCTCCGGCTGGCGTTCGAGATGATGGCCGACGCGGGACTGCCCCTGGCGGAGGCGGGCATCACGGCAGTGGGGCATCGAGTGGTGCACGGCGGCACCGTC
Organism: Rhodococcus sp. BP-332; assembly: GCF_019836065.1. Taxonomy (NCBI): domain Bacteria; kingdom Bacillati; phylum Actinomycetota; class Actinomycetes; order Mycobacteriales; family Nocardiaceae; genus Rhodococcus; species Rhodococcus sp. BP-332. The sequence goes on along the minus strand of NZ_JABUEC010000002.1, from coordinate 720,240 downwards.
TTCAGCGAGCCCACCCTCATCGACGACTCGGTCGTGACCACCATCGACGAGCTCAGTGCGCTGGCGCCCCTGCACAATCCGGCCAACCTGCGCGGGATCGAGGTGGCGCGCCGGGAGCTGCCCGACGTGCCGCAGGTCGCCGTGTTCGACACGGCGTTCTTCCACACCCTCCCCGCCGCCGCCTCGACGTACGCCATCGATGCGGCCACCGCTTCCGAACACGACATCAAGCGGTACGGGATGCACGGCACGTCCCACGAGTACGTGAGTGGCCGCGTGGCAGAGCATCTGGGACGGTCGCCGTCGGACGTGAACCAGATCGTGCTGCACCTCGGCAACGGCGCCTCGGCATCGGCCGTGCGCGGCGGCGTCGCGGTGGACACGTCCATGGGCCTCACCCCGCTCGAGGGGCTCGTGATGGGAACCCGCAGCGGCGACATCGATCCCGGCATCGTGATGCACCTGCGGCGCAGTGCCGACATGGATGTCGATGCCATCGACGAACTGCTCAACCGCCGCTCCGGTATCAAGGGACTGAGTGGTGTCACCGACTTCCGTGAGCTCCGGCGCCTCATCGACGACGGTGACGAGGCCGCGGCCCTGGCCTTCGACGTGTACGTCCATCGCCTGCGGCGCTACCTCGGCGCGTACATGATCGAGCTGGGCCACGTGGACGTCGTCACGTTCACCGCCGGCGTGGGCGAGAATTCGGCCGAGGTGCGCGCAGCGGCCCTGGCGGACCTCGAGATGTACGGGATCGAACTGGACGAGGAGCGCAATGCCGAGCGCGGCAAGGGAATCCGGGTCATCTCGACGGACGATTCCCCGGTGACGGTCCTCGTGGTGCCCACCAACGAGGAGTTGGCCATCGCCCGCGCCGCGGTGGCCCTGATCGGCTGATCAGAAGAGGGACTTGGGCCGCACCGCGTTGGCCAGGTCCACCAGGGCGAAGCGGTGCGACCGGGTCCGCGCGGTCCGGGCGAGGGATCGCAGGGCGGTCTCGGCGCCCGTCCGGAGGCCGTCCCGCGTGAAGGGCACGCCGAGCAGCGGCACCGTGGACTCGGGCGTGTGCCCGGATTCCATCCATTCGAGCGCGGTGCCCAGGACGACCGTCCGCAGTTGCAGCGCACGGGGTTCGCGCGCCGGCAGCGCCTCGACGCGCCGCGCCGCCTCGTAGAGCGCACCCTCGTCCATGTCGGCCGCGGGGCCGGAGAGCAGTGTGAGTACGCCGGTCATCCGTGCCATCGAGTAGTGCCGTGACGTGGCGGGCACCAGATCGAGAGTCATGATGGCGTCGAGCAGCGCACCCCGTTCCGCGAGCCTGCGGGCGAGACCGAACGCGGCGCTGACGATGGTGCGATCGGTCCGCCACACCGTGGTGTACATCGTCTCGGCCAGGGCGCACCACGTGTCGTGGCCGTCGTCGGAGGTCTGCTGCGCCAACAGTTCCGCCGTCGCCGCGAGCGCGAGCTTGGGTGCGACCTCGCCGGGCATCGCGGAGAGCACCGAGTCGAACTTGTCGGCGGCGTCGACGAAGTTACGGCACAGCAGCGCGATGGTGCCGCGGTGCCAGTCGACACGCCAGTTGCCCGTCACGTCGTCCAGCCTGCGCATCACCTCCGCGGCCGAATCTCCCTCGCCCAGATCGAGATACGCGCGGGCCTCGGTCAGCACCGCTTCCACGGACCCGACGGAGTCGTCGCCCACGGTGCGATCGAGGCCGTTCTCGCGAGCGAGGCGCAGCGAGTCGAGCGTCTGGTGCGGTTCGCTGTGCACGGCCGCGGCGATGAGCTGCGCACTCGGGTCCGACGTGTCGATCAGGGGGACCGGAAGCGCGGCCACCACGTCGCGCGGATCCAGCCTGGCCACGCGGTGCCGTCCGTCGATGTACACGTCGGTGACGGCGACCTGCTCGTCGGTGCCGAAGGTGGTGCGCTGCGGGCTGAACACCGACGACAGCGACGGGTGGCTGTCACCCGTCTGCTGCGAGAGGATCTCGCGCAGAACACCACTGAGCTGACTCGCCGCCTCGTCGGCGCTGCGGAACCGGGTGAGCGGGTCGGCGGCCGTCGCGCGTCGGAGAAGCCGGGCGAAGAACTGGTACTCCTGCAGGACGGGCGCGTCCTCCGGGATGCCGTCCACGTACCGCCCGTGCTCCGAGGCGATCTCGAGCGTCAGGACCGCGAGAGTGCGCCCCACGGTGAAGATGTCGGACGCCACCGTGGGTCCGGTCCGCACGATCTCCGGTGCCTGGTATCCGGCCGTGCCGTAGAGGTACCCGTAGTCCTCGAGCTGGCTCACCGCGCCCAGGTCGATCAGCTTGATCTGGTCCTGCGTCACCATGACGTTCTCGGGTTTCAGATCGTTGTACGCCAGACCGATGGAGTGCAGGTAGGCCAGCGCGGGCATCACCTCGAGGAGGTAGGCGATGGCTTCCTGCACAGGCAGTTTCGTGCGCGTCGGGTTGTCGGTCATGATCTGGCGCAGCGTGCGACCGCCGACGTACTCCATGACGATGTACCCCGTCGACGACGGCGCCTCCTGCGAGCCGGGCGCGAGGGGGCGGGGGTGCTCCACGAAGTTGTAGATCTTGACGATGCCGGGGTGGGTCACCTCGGCGAGGAACTGGCGTTCCGCCATCGCCACCGCGTGTGCCTCGGCGTTGCCGAAGTGCAGCAGGCCCTTGAGCACGACCCAGCGATCGCTGACGTTGCGATCGATGGCGAGGTAGATCCACCCGAGTCCGCCGTGCGCGATACACCCCTGCACCTCGTACTGCCCGGCCACCATCTCACCGGGTTCGAGCAGCGGGGAGAAGTCGAAATGCGTTCCGCACCTGTCGCAGTCACCTGACGGGTGGGCGGGCCGGCCGTCGACGCTCCGCCCGACGGGGGCGTTGCACTTCCAGCAGAACCGCTTGCTCTCCGGGACGCGGGGGTCCGACATGACAGCGGTCGCGGGATCGACCTCGGGAATGCGCGGCAGTTCCACCAGCCCACCACCGAGGCGACGACGCTTACCGGTCCGTACCCGGCGGCTCGGCCGGGAGGTGCGCCCGGTGGTGTCCTCGCGCAGCGCGGCCCGCGTGGCGTCGTCCTCCTCGGGGCGCACCGAGGCCCTCGTCGCGTCGGAGTCCTGCTCGCGCAGGGCGGCGCGGGTGGCGTCGGGATCCTCGTCGCGCAACGAGGCCCGGGTCGCCTCGAGATCGGGTTCGGTACTCATGATCAGCCGTTGTAGACGGGAAAGGGCGCGCCGGGAGACGGGCCGAGGACGGACAACCACTGGGTGTAGATGCGGTTCCAGGTGCCGTCGCCGCGAATGCGTTCGAGTGTCCTGTTGACGACGCGCACGAGGTCGTCGTGACCCAGCGTCACGCCGATCCCGTACGGCTCCGCGGCGATGGAGAACCCGACGATCTCCAGGTACGGATCCTGGGCGGCGAGTCCGGCGAGGATCGCGTCGTCGGTGCTGACGGCGTCGACACCGCCCTGCTGCAGCACCACGAGACAGTCCGCCCAGCTGGGCACGCTGACGATCTGGGCACTGGGCTGCAGGCGCTGGATGCGCAGCAACGACGTGGTGCCCGCCGCGGCGCACACGCGCCGTCCGCCGAGGTCACCGACACCCGTGATGCCCGAGCCCTTGACGGCCAGGACCCGTTGATCCGCCTGGTAGTACACGGTGGAGAAGGTCACCCGTTCGCGCCGGGCACACGTGATGGTCATGGTCTTGACGACGATGTCGACCTCGCCCTCGGCCAGGGCGTCGATCCGCTCGGCGGACGCGAGGATGCGGTACTCCAGCCGGTCCGGGTCCCCGAACAGATCGCGGGCGACCTCGCGGGCGATGTCGACGTCGAAGCCGACGATCTCACCGCTCACGGGATCGCGGAAGCTGAACAGGTTGCTGCCGGTGTCCAGCCCGACGACGAGGCGCCCGCGGGCGCGGATCGCGTCGACGTTCGGAGCGGGTACGGGTGCGCCGTCGCGCGCGGCGTAGTTGGGCCGCAGGCTCGCACGGGGGTCGCCGCAGTCCTCCGCCGGTGGCATCGGTGCGCCCGGGGTGACGCCGGTGGCCCCGTCGGGCAGCGGTTCGGCGACAGTGGCGCGGTCCGGCGCCTCCGGCACCGGCGTGGTGTCCGCGCAGCCGGTCAGGACGAGGATGAGCGCGGCGGCGATCACGGCCGCGCGGCGCATCACAGGTACTCCCGGATACGCGACCACATACCGCCCACGACGGCGAGCACGGCCAGGCCGCACACGATGCCGGTGCCCACGGTGAGGCCGGCCAGCACGCCCGACGCACGCTGGACGTCGTCTCGCAGGGACGCGCGGGACGCCTCGATCTCCTCGACGAGAGCCGAGTCGAGCCGACCGAACACGTCGCTGGAGTCGCCGGCAGCCGTTCCGGTGGCGATGGTGACGGCAGTGTCGAAGTCGCCGACGTCCAGCGACGCGTTCATCCGGTCGTGCGAGCTGGTCCAGAGCGACACCAGCGCACGGGCGTCGTCCATCCGGGGACTGTGCGTGTCGTCGTCGTGCGCGAGTGTGCCGAGGGTGTCGGCGAGGCCGGACACCGCGTCGGAGTACGACTTCTCGTAGTCGGCGAAGCCGCCGCGCCGCGTCATGCCGATGGTCTCGTCGGCGCGTGCCTGCTGGGCGAGGATCCGGCTGGTGGTGAGCAGGTCCAGGGGCTCCGCGCCGCGCACCAGAGCGCGGTCGGTGGCGGTCGAGGAGATGAGCCCGGCGACGAGCATCCAGCCGAGCAGCAGTACGACGCCCACCGTGGCACCTGCGAAACCGACGTTGACGGTGCGCTTGGTCTTCCGGCTCAGGAACATCTGCGCGCCGACGAGCACGAGCACGGTGATGCCCAGCACGACGAACGCCGACCAGGGTGGTGTCGCGAACTGGCGCTGCGCATCCGACACGTCACCGGACTTCTCCGCGTGCAGTTCCTCGGCCCACGGCAGGATCGTGTTCTGCATGAGGGTCGACGCCTCGGCCAGATACGCGGAACCCACCGGATTGCCGACGCGGTTGTTCGTCCGCGCGGTCTCGATGATGCCGGCGTACAGCGGCAGGTTCGTGGAGATCGTCGCCAGCAGTTGCCGCGACGTCGCGTCGTCGCTCGCGAGTCCGGTGGACGCGCGGACCACCTCGCCCGCCGCCGCTCCGAGCGAGTCCGTGTACCGACCACGGACGTCGCCGGGTTCCAGACCGCCCGAGAGGAAGGCCGTCGCCGCCGTCGCGTCCGCGACCGACAGCTGCACGTACAGGTTCTGCGCCGCATCGGACAAAGGCTCGGTGCGCGCGAGCAGAAGTTCGAGGGTGCGCTGACGGTCAGACACCGACAGCGTCGTCACGAGAGCGGTGGTCACGAGCGTCGCGACCACCAGCAGACCCACCGCCAACAGGCGGACGGGAGTGGAACGGAGGAACTCCGACCGTTCGGAGCGGGTGTCGACGGGCGCGCGCAGAGTCAGCGCACTCGTCTGCTGTGACACCTCGACCCCTTCCCGCGCGATCGGTCGCCCTCATGTCCGGATTCGAGCATAGGCCCACCGTGGTCCGAGCACAGGCAACGCGAGGAGCAATAAGGTGGGGGAATGCGGACGGTGAACCATGCGCGGTGACGGGGACGGCTGGGTCTTCAGCAGCGACGGGAGCCGGCACTGGGGACGACACGGTGCGGCCGGTCTGCTGTTGCGGGCCCCGACCGGGTCGGCGGGCTCCGTGGTGTTGCTGCAGCACCGCGCGGCCTGGAGTCACCAGGGCGGGACGTGGGCGCTGCCCGGTGGTGCCAGGGACAGTCACGAGAGCGCCGTCCACGCGGCCGTGCGCGAGGCCGGCGAGGAGGCGGGCATCACGGACGACCTGCTGACCGTGCGGGACGAGCACGTCACCAAGGTCGAGGACTCGGGATGGTCCTACACCACCGTGATCGCCGACGCGGAGCGCGAACTCGACACGGTTCCCAACGGTGAGAGCACCGAGTTGCGCTGGGTCGCCGAGCACGAGGTGGACTCGCTGCCGCTGCACCCCGCCTTCGCCGAGAGTTGGCCGTCGCTGCGCACCGTGCCCGTCCGCGCCGTCCTGGCCGCCGACGCCCCCGACGACCTCCCGGCGCGCACCGTACGACTCGCCGTCGGCAGCTTCGGGTGGATCGTCGACACCGTGCGGGCCGGGAACGTGGACGCGGCGCTCGCCGCCGTCCGGAACGACACCGACCTGCGCGTCGTCGTCGTGACGGCCGACGACGCAGTGCGCTCGGCGGTTCCCGCCGACGTCACCGTCCTGTCGCCGGACGGACTCTGACGGTCAGACCGACGGCAGCAGATCGAGCAGTCGACGGGCCGCCGCCTCGGGGTCGCGAGCCTGCGTGATCGCCCGCACCACCGCGATGCGGGACGCGCCCGCCTCGAGCGCCTGCGCGACGTTGTTCTCCTCGACCCCGCCGATGACGAACCACGGCCGGGTGGGATGCGATTCGGCGACCTCACGCACGACGTCCAGGCCCGCGGCCGAACGGTTCGGCTTGGTGGGAGTCGCCCACACCGGTCCCGTGGCGAAGTAGTCGACGCCGTCCTCGATGTCGGCGAGCGTGGCCTGTGCCCGGTTCTGCGTGGAGCGCCCGATGACGACGTCCGGGCCCACGATGCGGCGCGCGTAGTGCACCGGCAGATCGTTCTGGCCGAGGTGCAGCACGTCGGCGCCCGAGGCGAGCGCCAGATCGGCACGATCGTTGACGGCCATCAGCGCGCCGTGACGGCGGCACGCGGCGGAGATGACCGCGAGAGCGGCGAGCTCGTCCTTCGCCTCGATGGCGCCGTACTTCTTCTCGCCCGCCGACCCCTTGTCGCGGAGCTGCACGATGTCGACGCCCCCGGACAGCGCCGCGTCCACGAACTTGGCCAGGTCGCCGGTGTCGCGGCGGGCGTCGGTGCAGAGGTACAGACGAGCGGTGGCGAGCCGCTCGCGGGCGGTGGTCCTCGAAGTCGTCACGAGTGTGAATGTAGTACCACCCAGTACTGCGGGAAGGCCGGAGGCCGGTCGGGTGATGGCGGGAAGGCCGGAGGCCGGTCGGGTGATGGCGGGAAGGCCGGAGGCCGGTCGGGTGATGGCGGGAAGGCCGGAGGCCGGTCGGGTGATGGCGGGAAGGCCGGAGGCCGGTCGGGTCATCAGCCGGTTAGGGTGAAGGGGAACGAACACGGGAGTCCCGGACGGGGCTGAGAGTGGGCGAGGCCGCCCAGACCGTAACCACCTGACCCGGGTCATGCCGGCGGAGGAAGTGAGTTTCATGCAGCGATCCGTCTCCGTCGTGGGCGGCGGGGTGATCGGCCTCTTCTGCGCCCGCGCCGCCGCGGCGGCGGGATGGTCCGTCACCCTGCACGACCCGACGTTCGGTGCACGCGCTGTCGGCGACGGCGCCGCCAGCTGGGTGGCGGGCGGCATGCTCGCGCCGCTGTCCGAGGGCTGGCCCGGCGAACACGCACTGCTGGCACTCGGTTCCGCGTCGCTGCGGCGATGGCGCGATCCGGTGCTGCTCGCGGACCTGGAGGGTCGGGGCGTCGTCGTGTCGAGTGGGTCGTTGACCGTCGCGTTCGACTCGGCCGACGCGGCGGACCTGCGCACTGTCGCCGACTGGGTGGGTGCGCAGGGCCACGATCTCGAGATCCTCTCGCGCAGCGAGGTGCGCACTCTGGAGCCGTCACTCTCGCCGCGCGTTCGTCTGGGCCTGTCGGCGCCGGGGGAGTTGTCGGTGGACAACCGGGCGTTGGTCCTCGCGTTGGAGTCCGCGGTCCGCGACCGGGGAGTGCGGATCGAGCGTGCTCCCGTCACCGACCTCGACGTGCTCACCACCGATCGTGTGGTGGTCGCTGCGGGGTGGTCGACGTCCCGTCTGCTGCCGGACGTCCCGGTGCGGCCGGTGAAGGGCGAGATCCTGCGCCTGCGTGCGCGCCCCGGCTCGGCAAGTGCGCCGACGCGTACCGTCCGCGCGAGCGTCAACGGTCGCGCGGTGTACCTCGTCCCCCGTGGCGACGGTCTGGTGGTCGGTGCGACGCAGTACGAGCACGGTGACGACACCGCCGTGACCGTCGCCGGCGTCCGCGACCTCCTCGCGGACGCCGAGGCCGTGTTCCCGGCCGTCGGTGACTACGAGTTGGCGGAGACGGCGGCGGGCCTGCGGCCGGGGAGCCCCGACAACATCCCCGTGGTCGGGCGGTGGGACGACCGCGTGATCGTCGCCGCCGGGCACGGTCGCAACGGGGTGCTGCTCGCGCCCGTCACGGCGGACGCCGTGGTGGCAGAACTGGAGGGCGAGCCGTTGACGGAAGCGGCATGCGCTCTCCCCGAACGGTTTTCGAGTCTCACGCGGACTCGGGCACGGTAGGAGACGAACATGACCGCAGTGGGTGTCACCGTCAACGGTGCGGATCACGACCTCGAGCCCGGCACGACGGTGCAGGACATGCTGACCCAGCTGGGTCTTCCCGAGAAGGGCATCGCCGTGGCGGTGGACGGAATCGTGCTGCCGCGCTCGCGGTGGGGCGAGGACGTGGGCCGCGGCTGGACCATCGAGGTGCTGACGGCGGTGCAGGGTGGCTGATCAGCTGACCATCGCCGACCGTACCTTCACCTCTCGCCTGATCATGGGGACCGGGGGCGCGGCCAACCTCGCAGTGCTGGAGGAGGCCCTCGTCGCATCGGGGACGGAACTCACCACCGTCGCTCTGCGCCGTGTCGACGCCTCGGGCGGCACCGGGGTGCTCGATCTCCTCACGCGCCTCGGCATCGCCCTGCTGCCCAACACGGCGGGATGTCGCGGCGCCGCCGAGGCCGTGCTCACCGCGCAGTTGGCGCGAGAGGCGCTGGAGACCGACTGGATCAAACTCGAGGTGATCGCGGACGAGCGGACCCTCCTGCCCGACGCCATCGAGCTGGTGCGCGCCGCGGAGCAACTCGTCGACGACGATTTCGTCGTGTTGCCCTACACCACCGACGATCCGGTGCTCGCGCGTCGCCTCGAGGACGTGGGGTGCGCTGCGGTCATGCCGCTCGGATCGCCCATCGGGACGGGGCTGGGCATCGCGAATCCGCACAACATCGAGATGATCACCTCGGCCGCAGGGGTTCCCGTGGTGCTCGACGCCGGCATCGGCACGGCGAGCGACGCGGCACTCGCCATGGAGCTGGGGTGCTCGGCGGTGCTGCTCGCCACCGCGGTCACACGCGCTCGTGATCCGCGAATGATGGCCTCCGCCATGGCCGATGCGGTGCGCGGCGGACGATCGGCGGCGCTGGCGGGCCGGATCCCGAAACGGTTCTGGGCGCAGGCGTCCTCGCCCGACGTCGACTGACCACCCCGGGGGCGGCTCAGGGTCGCGTCATCCCTTCGGATGACCCGGGTCGAGACCCGGGAGCGATGTGGTCGGTGGTCCAGCTCGGGCATCCTGATGCACATGATCGAAGTGACAGGTTTGACCAAACAGTTCGGCGCGAAGAAAGCCGTGGACGATCTCTCCTTCACGGTGCGCCCGGGTATCGTGACGGGCTTCCTCGGCCCCAACGGTGCCGGCAAGTCCACCACGATGCGGATGATCCTCGGGCTCGATCAGCCCACGTCCGGAACGGCACTCATCGAGGGTCGGCCCTACCGTGAGCTGAAGAATCCCATTCGCACCGTCGGCGCTCTGCTCGACGCGAAGTGGGTGCACCCCAACAGATCCGCGCGTGCTCACCTGCAGTGGATGGCGGCCTCCAACGGCATCGCCTCGTCCCGCGTCGACGAGGTGCTCCGCCTCGTCGGTCTGTCCGAGGTGGCCAAGCAGAAGGCCGGCGGGTTCTCCCTCGGCATGTCGCAGCGACTCGGTCTGGCCGGTGCGTTGCTCGGTGACCCGAAGGTCCTGATGTTCGACGAGCCGGTCAACGGACTCGATCCCGAGGGCATCGTCTGGATCCGCAAGTTCATGCAGCGCCTCGCCGCCGAGGGGCGGACCGTGCTGGTGTCCTCGCACCTGCTCTCCGAGATGGCGCTCACCGCAGAACAACTGATCGTCATCGGCCGCGGCCGGCTCATCTCGGACTCGTCCGTGCAGGAGTTCGTCGACCGCGCCTCGGAGGCGTCGGTCCGCGTCCGCAGCCCCCAGCTCGACGCCCTGCGCAGCGCGCTCACGTCGGCAGGTCTGACGGTCAAGGAGCCCAGCAGCCTCGATCAGGTGCATCCGACCCTCGTGGTGGCCGAGTCCACCACGGAGGCGATCGGCGAGATCGCCGCGCGCCACAACATCGTCCTGCACGAGCTGGCGTCCCAGCACGGTTCACTCGAGGACGCGTTCATGAAACTCACCGGTGACGACGTGCAGTACCACGGCGCCGGTACCGACAATGACGTGATGGGAGGGGCACTGCGATGAGTGTGCTTGCAGCGGAACGAATCAAACTCACCTCGACGAAGTCGCCGTGGTGGTGCACCGTCATCATCGTGGCGCTCGGGCTGGGCATCGGTGCCGTCATCGGCATCACGGCCAAGTCGACGGTCACCACCGTGCAGAACGACATCGCCGCCGGAAACGACCCCGGCTTCGAGCCGTACCTGCCGACCCTCGCGGACGCCGTCGCCGGCGTCAGCGGGTTCGGCGTTCTCGTGCTCATGATTCTCGCGGCGCTGTCGATCACCAGCGAGTATCGCTTCGGCATCATCCGGACCACGTTCCAGGCCATCCCCAGCCGTGCCTCGGTACTCGGCGTGAAGGCGCTGCTCATCGGCGTCTTCGGTGCGGTGTTGTCCCTGGTGCTCACGCTGGGCGCGTTCTACATCGCGAAGGCCACGGCCGGTCCCGATGCGGGCGCCGCACTCGTGCTCGAGGGTTCGGACGCGTGGCGTGCCATCTACGGTGTCCCGATCTACGCCTTCCTGTGCGTCGTCCTCGCCGTGGGAGTCGGTGCGCTGCTGCGACAGTCGGCCGCCGCGATCGCACTGCTGCTCCTGTGGCCGCTGTTGATCGAGTCGCTGTTCAACCTGTTCGGCAGCATCGGGCGCGACATCATGCCCTTCCTCCCGTTCATGAACGCGAACAACTTCCTCGGTTCGCCCGGCGGAGTGGAGTACCACTGGGGACCGTGGGGCAGCCTGGCCTACTTCGCGGCCTTCGTCGCCGTCGTCTTCGGCGCCGCAGTGGTGGTGGTGAACAAGCGAGACGCGTGACCGCTCTTTCGTTAGGGTGACGTTCATGCGGACGACACGATCGACCCTGTCCATCGCGATCTGTGCGGCGGGAGTGCTCGCGCTGTCGTCCTGCTCCTCCGGCTCGTCCGGTGAGGGAGCCGCCCCGTCCGAGGAACCCGTGGCCGCACCGGTCACGGGTTCCTCGCTGTCCGAGGCCGTCACCCTCGACGCGGTGGTGAGCCACCTGCAGGAGCTCTCCGACATCGCCGACGCGCACGACGGGAATCGCGCCGCCGGCACCGCCGGATACGACGCCAGCGTCGACTACGTGGCCGGCACACTGCGGGACGCGGGCTTCGACGTCGAGACGCCCGAGTTCTCGTTCGACAGCTACACCCTCGACTCGGTGGCGCTGCGCGCTGCCGACCGCGACGTGCCGGTGAGCGCGTTCACGTATTCACCGGCCACGCCCGCCGGTGGGGTCTCCGGTCCGATCGTGGCAGCACCTGCCGACGACTCACCCGGCTGCGAGGCCACCGATTACGACGGCCTCACGCTGACCGGCGCGGTCGCTCTGGTCCCGCGCGGGGTGTGCTCTTTCGCGCAGAAGGGGCAGATCGCCGCCGAGCGCGGCGCCGCCGCGATCATCGTGTCCAACAACGAGGACGGTCCGCTCGACGCCGGCACGCTCGGCGCGAAGGAGGATGCCCGCATCCCGTCGGTGGGTGTCAGCCGTGAGGACGGTGCCGCTCTGGCCGCGGCCCCGACCACCGCGCAGATCACGCTCGCCGCGGAGACCGAGACCACGACCAGCCGCAACATTCTCGCGCAGACCACGACGGGATCCACCGAGAACGTCGTCATGGCGGGAGCGCATCTCGACTCGGTCCCCGAGGGCCCGGGCATCAACGACAACGGCACCGGTACCGCCGCCGTGCTCGAGTCCGCTCTGCAGATGGGTGGCTCGCCGGACGTGACCAACGCCGTGCGGTTCGGGTTCTGGGGCGCGGAGGAACTCGGTCTGGTCGGATCCACGAAGTACGTCGAGGGACTGTCCGACGAGGACAAGGCCGCGATCGCGCTCTACCTGAACTTCGACATGGTCGGGTCGAACAACGCCGGCTACCTCGTCTACGACGGAGACGACTCGGATCAGGTCGGCGAGCCTGCCGGCCCCACCGGCTCGGACGCGATCGAGCGAGTCTTCGAGGAGCAGCTCACGACGCAGGACGCCGACGGCACCGACTTCGACGGGCGCTCGGACTACGGCCCCTTCATCGAGGTCGGCATCCCCTCGGGCGGCGTCTTCAGCGGCGCGGACGACGTGAAGACCGAGGAGCAGGCCGCGCGCTGGGGCGGGACGGCGAACGAGCCCTTCGACCCGAATTACCACACCGCCGAGGACACGCTCGAAAACGTCGACCGGGAGGCTCTCGGCATCAACTCGAAGGCCGTCGCCTACGGCATCGGCACGTACGCCGAGTCGGTGACGGGCCCGAACGGCGTCCCCGTGGGTGCCGATCGAGACGCCGCCCGTCAGTCCGAGTGACGTTTACTGTCACTCGGAGTAACGACAAGATATGGTCGAGCGGTGAAGATCAGCGCAGGTGACGCCGCCCGTCGGGCCGCCGACGCTGCCCGCACCGTCAATCGGACGCCGCGGGTCGTCGAACTGGTCCGCCGCGTACGCGGAGTGCTGCCCGGTGATCCGTCGTTCGGCGATCCGCTCTCGACGGCCGGACCCGGAGCCGCGCGCATGGTCGCGCGGGTCACCGACCGGCTGCAGGGCGACGCTCCCGGCGCGTCGAAGGAACTCTCGCTGGGTGCGCTGCAGGTGTGGCAGGCGGTGCTCGAACGCGCGGGCCGCGGGCGGGGCGAACGCGAGGTCACCATCGTCTTCACCGATCTCGTCGGCTTCTCCACGTGGTCGCTGTCCGCCGGTGACGCCACCACGCTGGTGCTGCTCAAGCAGGTGGCCCGTGCGGTCGAGCGGCCCATGCTCGATCGCGGCGGTCACATCGTCAAACGCCTGGGGGACGGGCTGATGGCCGTCTTCCCCAGCGCGGACAACGCGGTGCGGGCCGTCTTCGAGGCGCAGACTGCTCTGGCGCGTGTCGACGTGAACGGCTACACCCCGCGGATGCGCGTCGGCATCCACACCGGCTGTCCGCGCGCCGTCGGATCGGACTGGCTCGGCGTCGACGTCACCGTGGCCGCGCGCGTCATGCAGACCGGTGCCGACGGCAACGTCATGATCTCGAACGCCGCGCTGGATCTGGTGTCACCCGAGGTGCTGGACACCGTCGGGCTGGCCACCAAGCCCTACCGGCGCGGGTTGTTCTCGCCGAAGCTGACCGGTGTTCCGGAGGATCTACGCATCAGCCGACTGGTGCAGTCGCCAGAGCGGTGAGACCGGGCCGTGCCCGTGGCCGAGGTCGTACGCGGCCTCGAGCGACTTCGTGACCCACTCCTTCGCGAACTCGAACGCGTCCGGCACCGCGTAGCCGTGGGCGAGGGCGCACGCCAGCGCTGCGGCGAGGGTGTCGCCGCCGCCGTGATCGTTGCCCGTGTCGATACGAGGGTTCGTGAACTCGAGCATCCGCTCACCGTCGAAGAGCAGATCGGTGCTCGACGACGAGGTCCGCAGGTGCCCACCCTTGACGACGGCCCACTGGGCGCCGAGAGCGTGCAGTGCCTCGGCGGCCCGTCGCGCCGTCACCTCGTCCTCGACGTCGATGCCGGTGAGCAGTCGGACCTCGTCGAGGTTGGGCGTGACGATCGTGGCGAGGGGAATGAGTCTGGTGCGCAGCGCATCCAGAGCATCGGCGTGCAGGAGGGAATCGCCGTGCATCGACGCCGAGACCGGGTCCACGACGAGCGGTACCGAGCCACCGCGGCCGATCCCGACCTCGGTGCACACGTCGGTGACGGCCTCGATGATGGCGGTGGACGCCAGCATGCCGGTCTTGGTCGCGCCGATGCCGATGTCCGACACCACCGTTCGTACCTGGTCGGCCACCACGGCGGGCGGGATCTCGTGAAAACCACTGACTCCCACCGTGTTCTGAACCGTCACGGCGGCGACCGCGACGCAGGCATGCAGTCCGCACAGAGCGATGGTGCGCGAGTCGGCCTGGATTCCGGCGCCGCCGCCGGAGTCGGTGCCGGCGATGGTGAGGACGCGCAGTGGCGTCGTCCCGGAAGTTGCCAGAGGCAGCGTTGTCACACGCCGAACTGTACTCGAGCGCTTTTCCCGTGAGTTCGCCACATATTCACCCGCTCCCCCGGCGAAGACGCGAATCCTGTGCAATAGTGGTCTACGTCACATGCACCCATGTGATGCACACGACCGCGGCGACGAGGCTGCTCGTGTCCCGCCCCGCGCCCGGGTTCGCACAGGAACCGGGTGAGCCCCACGGCCGCCAGGAGAAGAATGATGCTGTCGGATGCGCCCGTCACCGATGTGACAGACAACCCGCACCAGAACCGGTTCGAGCTCCGGCTCAACGGTGACCTCGTCGGGATCGTCGGGTACTTCCCCGTCGACTCCGTCGGACGCGGTGCGCGTCGTCAGCCCGTCGTCAGCTTCATGCACGCCGTCATCACCGAGGACTTCGGGCATCGCGGCCTCGCCGCCATCATGGTCCGCAACTCCCTCGACGCTGCTCGCGGCTACGGCTGGAAGGTCAAGCCGGTCTGCACCTACGTGCAGCGCTTCGTCGCCGAGAACCCCGAGTACCGCGACATGGTGACCGCCGACTGATCTCGACACCGTGACGACTTCGTCGCGATCGCGCATCAACAGTCACAGGAACACCATCCGTCACAACATCGATGGTGAACTGTTGTCATGGACACCAGTCTCGTGTCGGACGATCCGAGCAACTCGCGCTTCGTCCTGACCGTCGGCGATGCGCTCGTCGGCATCCTCGCGTACGAGGTCGCACCCGACAGCGACACGGTCGTGCTCCAGCACACCGTCGTCAAGGAGGAGTTCGGCGACCACGGGTGGGCAGCGGTCCTCGTGCGCGGCGCCCTCGACATCCTGCGTATCGGTGACCTGTCGATCTGGCCCCAGTGTTCCTACGTGCGTCGATTCATCGGCGCGAACATCGAATATCTCGACATGGTGGCCGATCAGGCCCCGGCCGGCTCGGTCACCGCGGCGTCCCCGCCCAGCTCGACGACGACCGGCGCGTGGTCGCTGGCGCCCTTCCCCTTGCGCTCCTGACGATCGATCGAGGCGTCGGTGACCTGCGCCGCGAGTGCGGGTGAGGCCAGCACGAAGTCGATGCGGAGCCCTTCGCGGCGCGGGAAACGCAGCTGCGTGTAGTCCCAGTAGGTGTAGACACCGGGGCCGGGGGTGAACGGTCGCACCACGTCCGCGAATCCTTCGTCGACGATGGCTCGGAACGCGTCGCGCTCCGGTCCCGAGGTGTGCGTGCGGCCCTCGAACAGCGCCGGGTCCCAGACGTCGTCGTCGGTGGGGGCCACGTTCCAGTCACCGACCAACGCGATGCGTGCCTGCGGATCGGCGGCGAGCCACGACCGGGCGTCGTCGCGCAGGGTCGCGAGCCAGTCCAGCTTGTAGCGGTAGTGCGGGTCCTCGAGGGACCGTCCGTTGGGGACGTACAGGCTCCAGACGCGCACGCCCCCGCAGGTCGCGCCGATGGCCCGGGCCTCGTCGGCGGGCGGGACCTCCGGGTCCTTGCTGAACCCCGGCTGGTTCTCGAACCCGATCTGCACGTCGTCGAGCCCGACGCGTGACGCGATGGCGACACCGTTCCACTGACTCGTGCCCACGTGCGCGACCTGGTACCCGATGTCGGTGAAACGCTGGTACGGGAACTGATCGTCCTTGCACTTCGTCTCTTGAATCGCGAGAACGTCGACATCGGAGCGCTCGAGCCAGTCGACGATGCGGTCGACTCGCGAGCGGACGGAGTTCACGTTCCAGGTAGCCAGGCGCACGGTGAGCGACCCTAGCCCGGGGCGGTGACACCCTCCGGGCTCGCGTAGCGATAGCGATGATGCTCCGTGAAGCCGAGGCGCTCGTACAGCGATCGCGCCTCGTCGTTGTCCACCTCGACCTGGACGTAGGCGTGCGTCGCGCCGTGGTCGGCACCCCACCGCATCGCTTCGGCACACACCGCGGACCCGTGACCGCGCCGACGCTCGTCGGGTCGAGTGGCCACCGCGGTGATGCCGACCCAGCGTCGTCCGGTCGGCGATGCGGTGACGGCAGCGCGGGCGACCGCGGTGTCGCCTCGTCGGAGAAAGGTCACGACACCGTCGTGGACCGCGGTGAGGAGGTCCGGACGATGCCGGTAGCGGGGATGGTGCGCCAGCCATCGGTCGTCGGGCGCGGCGATGCGCTCGGTGTCCGTGTCCGTGTCCGGCCCGGTCGACGACGGGATCGGCAGCGTCAGCACCAGTGCCTCCGCCGACAGGCTCCATCCCGCCGGCGCCCGGAGAAGTCGGTCCGGCAACGACAGCGAGGGTTGCAGGTCCCGGTCGCGGTACCAGGCGGCGACGGCCGGCAGGTCGACGGCGGACGCGTCGGGACGCAGGGGGCTCGCCGAATTGCCTCGTCGGGTCACGCCGGCGCCGGCGCGGAGCAGCCATCCACCGATCCACTCCTGCTCGAGGCCCGGCCACGCATCGGCCGCCGCACTCTCGAGACCGCGGATCTCCGAATTGCGGACGGGCCGAGGTGCCAACGCCTTGAGTGCGACGATGCGCTCGGCCGGCACGGTCACCGGGTCACCGGACTCCGGCTGCACGGTCACCGCGGTGCCGGACGCCGCGAGGATGCCGATCACGTCGGTGAACGGCGGGGTCGACCCGTCCGGCAGGCGGTACCGCAGCACCACCCGCGAGCCCGGAACCGGGGCGTCCCGAGTCACTCGTCGTCGTCGTGGCCGAACGGATCCGCGACGGTGCCGGGGATCCAGCTCAGCCCGGGTACGCCCCACCCGTTCTTCTTGATGGCCTTCTTCGCCGCCCGCGCGTTGCGTCCGACCAGCACGTCGACGTAGAGGAAACCGTCGAGGTGGCCCACCTCGTGCTGCAGCATGCGCGCGAAGAAACCGTGCCCCTCGATGTCGACGGGCTCACCCTTCGCATCGGTTCCGGTGACACGCGCCCACTCGGCCCGACCCGTCGGGTGCTGCTCGCCGGGAACCGAGAGGCACCCCTCGTCGTCGTCGTCCGGATCGGGCATCGTCTCGGGAATCTCCGACGTCTCGAGAACCGGGTTGATCACCTCGCCGCGGCGGCGCGTCACCGTGCCGTCCTCGCTGTGGTCGGGGCAGTCGTAGATGAACAGTCGGAGCGGTTCACCCACCTGGTTGGCGGCCAGTCCGACACCCTTGGCGGCCTCGAGCGTGTCGTACATGTCCGCGATCAACGTCTCGAGTTCCGCGGGCGACGCCGTGACCTGCTGGGTGGGGGTGTGCAGCACCGGGTCACCGACGATACGGATGGGGAGAATTGCCATGGTCCAGAAGGATACTGCCCGCCCGGTGGACGATTTCTGGTCCGGTCGGCCGGGCCGAGACGCGCCGCGGTGTCGCCGCATCCCGGAGCCCGGTCCGTGGTTAGATTGGCGGCGAACGACACGGATGTGATTCACCGCCGTGCGCGGACCTCTTCGGGTCCGGGGGACGCGCGAGAACACGGTCACGGCCGGGTTCACACGGCACAGCCCGAGGTCGACGGCAGAGCTCGCGAGACGCGATGCCGAGGGCGGCACAGACGACAGGAGTGAGATGGACAGCGCTGCAGCGCGAAGTCACGGGCGAGCCGACGGGGCCGACGAGCCGAGTGACGGACTCTCCCGCCGGGAACACGACATTCTCTCGTTCGAGCGCCAATGGTGGAAGTACGCCGGCGCGAAGGAAGAAGCGATCAAGGAACTGTTCGACATGTCGGCGACCCGCTACTACCAGGTGCTCAACGCCCTGGTGGACAAGCCGGAGGCGCTGGCCGCGGACCCGATGCTCGTGAAGCGCCTGCGTCGTCTGCGCGCGAGCCGGCAGAAGGCACGCGCTGCGCGTCGACTCGGCTTCGAGATCTGACGGGTGTCGTCCCGCGCCGCCCCGGGTCACCCGGTTCGGCCGAGTCGCTAGGCTCGCAGCGTGACTGATCAGACCCCCGCGAGCACTCCGACCCCGGACTCGTCCGGCCCACCGTTGCGAGCGCTGGCCATGGTTCTGCTGTCGCTGGCCGTCGTCTTCGCAGGTCTCGGCTTCTTCTCCCTCACGGGCTCGGACGAGGACACGCCCACCTCCACCGCAGCGGCCGTGACCACCACCGCCGCTGCGGCAGCACCCGCCGCGCCGCAGTCCGACGCGAGCGCCGGGTCGGCCGCCACGACGACGACCAGTGCGCCGTCCTCCACCACGGCCGCGGCACAGTCGTTGCGCGTCCTCAACAACAGCAATGTCAGCGGACTGGCCGCCGAGGTGGCGCAGACGCTCGAGTCGGCCGGTTTCACGGTCGGCGAGACCGGCAACTACAGCAGCGGCACCATCGCGGCCTCCACGGTCTACTACGACCCGTCGGTGTCCGGTCAGCAGGCCGAGGCCGAACGCATCGCGACCACACTGGGCTTCGGTGTCGAACCACGTTTCGAGGGCATCGAGTCCTCCACGCCCGGCATCATCGTCATCGTCACCGGGTGACTAGAGTTCAGGTCAGCACGTCCCCACACATCTAGGAGACCTTCACCATGGCCAGCTGGAAGCGCAGCCGAGTCGCACCTCGCACCCTCGTCGTGGCGCCTCTCGCCGCAGTAGCCCTGTTCGGCATGGTGGCCTGCAGCAACGGCGAGGAAGCCAGCGACGTCGCCGGCACGACCCCGCCCGTCTTCACCAGCTCCGCCGCGCCCGCGGGTTCCGAGCACGGCGAGGAGTCCCACAGCGCGGGCGGCGAGGGTTCCGAGGGCGGGGGCTCGGCGACCGAGGCCGCGATGACCGGCGACCTGCGCAGCCCCGAGGGCGAGACCATGGGCACGGTCTCCTTCGCCGAGGTCGACGGACACCTCGAGGTCACTGTCGAGGCTGAGGGTCTGACCCCCGGCTTCCACGGCCTGCACATGCATCAGAACCCCGTGTGCGAGCCCGATTCGGTCGCTCCCACCGGCGGCGAGCCCGGCGCATTCCTGTCCGCCGGCGGTCACCTGCAGGTGAACGGCAACACCGGCCACCCGGCCAGCGGCGACCTGACCTCGCTGCAGGTGCGTGAGGACGGCACCGCCGACCTCACGACGACGACCGACTCGGTCACGCTCGACGACCTGCGCGGCGGCGTGGCCGTCATCGTCCACTCGGGCGCCGACAACTTCGCCAACATCCCGACGCGCTACACGCTGCCCGACGGCCAGCCCGTTCCCGACGCGACGACCCTCAGCACGGGCGACGCCGGCAGCCGCGTCGCCTGCGCGGTCGCCGAGTCCGAGTAGACGGGCACGTCCCCCTGAAGAACGAGTCGAGATCGACCACGGTGCCGTTCGCCGGGTCGGAGCGTCCGACCATCGGCGTCGAGTGGGAGATCGCGCTCGTCGACCGCGTGTCGCGGGATCTGTCGAACACCGCTTCCGAGGTGATGGACGGCGTCGTGGAGCTCGCTGGAGCGCACACGCCGCGCGTGACGAAGGAACTCCTGCGCAACACGGTCGAGTTGGTGACCGACATCTGCGACACCGTCGGTGAAGCGATCGACGATCTGAGCGAGTCGCTGGATCTGGTGCGCCGCGCCGCGGATCCGTTGGGAGTCGACCTGTTCTGCGCCGGGACACACCCGTTCGCCGAGTGGTCGTCGCAACAGCTCACCGCGGCCCCGCACTACGACGAGCTGATCGAGCGCACACAGTGGTGGGGTCGGCAGATGCTGATCTGGGGCGTCCACGTCCACGTCGGACTCCGCTCGGCCGACCGGGTCTTCCCGATTCTCAACTCGATCCTGCTGCAGTACCCGCACCTGCTCGCGCTGTCCGCGTCGTCCCCGATGTGGGCCGGGTCGGACACCGGCTACGCCAGCAACCGCGCGCTCATGTTCCAGCAGCTCCCCACCGCGGGACTGCCGTTCCAGTTCGAGACCTGGTCGCAGTTCGAGGGTTTCGTGCACGACCAGATGAAGACCGGCGTCATCTCGCAGCTCGGCGGCATGCACTGGGACATCCGTCCCGTGCCGCGGCTCGGCACCATCGAGATCAGGGTGTGCGACGGGGTGTCCACCAAGCGTGAGCTCGGTGCCCTGGTCGCCCTGATCCACTGCCTCGTGGTGTATCTCGACGAGCGGCTCGATGCCGGCGAGCCGTTGCTCACCATCCCGCCGTGGCACGTGCAGGAGAACAAGTGGCGCGCCGCGCGGTACGGGCTGGACGCCGAGATCGTGCTCGACGCCGACAGCAACGAGCGGCTCATGACCGACGACCTGTTCGACCTGCTGGAGAAGCTCACCCCGATCGCCGTGCGGCTGGGGTGCGTGGACGAGCTGGGCCGCGTCGCGGACATCCCGCGCCAGGGTGCGTCGTATCAGCGTCAGCGTGCCCTGGCGGAGAGGTCGGGGGGCGACCTCATCGCCGTCGTCGACTCGCTCATCTCCGAACTCCGCTGACCAGAACGTCGCTGACCAGAACCTCGCTGATCAGGCTCGGTCGTTGCGCTCGTCCGCGCGCAGCTCGTCGACCATGAAGAGGTCGTCACGGCTGCTCTGCTCGCGATAGGCGACCTGGCCCACGGTGTGCGCGATGATCGGCGCCGTGAGCACCGTGAAGACGCCGACGAGGAAGATCATCCAGATGTCGACGTTGCCGCGCAGGCTGATGAACGCGCCGATGAGAATCAGGATCAACCCCACCACCTGAGGCTTGGTGGCGGCGTGCATGCGGGACAACGTGTCCGGGAAGCGGACGACTCCGATGGCCGCCGTGAGCGCGAGGATCGATCCCAGGATGATCATCGTGCCGCTGATGATGTCGAGGACGAGTGTCATGACTTCCCCTGCCGTCGGTCGCGGGACTCGTCTCCGCGGGGTGGGTGCGGGGTCCGCGCCGTGGCGGCGGCCGCGGCGCGCCGGGTCTCGGGTGTGTCGGCGACGCGGAACCGCGCCACGCTCACCGACCCGACGAAGCCCACCACCGACAGCGCGACGATGGACGGCACCAGCGTGGTGTCGCGGGAGTACACCGCCCACACCATCACCCCGCAGACCGTGAGCGCGATGAGCGTGTCGACGGCGACGAGGCGGTCGAGCGAGTTGGGGCCGGCGAGAAGGCGATACGCGGTGATGACGGCGGCGGACAGCAGCATCACGCCGGAGACGATCAGGACGACGGTCACGACCGGTCCTCCTTCCGGTCCGACCTGCGGGCGGACGAACTCTCGTCGCCGGACTTGTCGGAGTAGTCGGTGCTGATGTCGTCGACGGTGTCGGCCACGCTGTCCACGTCGGTGTCCGCCATCGATTCGATCTCGGTGGCCGGGTGCCATTCCGGGTCGCGCTCGAACGCGGAGATGAAGGCCGTCTCGTAGGCACGCACGATGGTGCGGAACTGGTCCACCGCATCGGGTTTCGCGACGTCCAGGACGTGGATGTACAGCACCCGATCCTCGCGGTCGATGTCGAGCACCATGGTGCCGGGCACCATGTTCAGCGCGTCCACCATGAACGTCAGCACCAGGTCGGACTTGATCTGCACCGGGTAGCGCAGCACCGCGTTGACGGGTGACGGTCCGGGACGGATCGCGGCCCAGGCGACCTGGACGCTGGACACCGCCGCGTACCAGACGAGCACGCCGATCAGTCGCACCACCGACAGGGGGTGCACCCGGCCCTCGACCGGAACGCGCGGCAGCGCCAGGACTGTCATCACGAAGAGTCCGACCACGAGACCGCCCAGGATGTTGGCCGCGGAGACGTTGCCCCACAACAGCACCCACACGCCGGTGAGCCATGCGAGCAACGCGGCCTTGAGGGCGACGTCGCGACTCATGAGGGTCATCGTCCTCCCTCCGCCGGTGCGTCGCGTCCGTCCGCGTAGGTGACGGGATCCTCGACGGTGCCCAGCACGGCCGAGATGTAGACGTTGCGGTCACGCAGGTCGTCGGCGGCGCGGTCGCTGATCCCGATGAACGGTCCGGCGAACACGGTGAGCGACAGTCCGACGAGCACCAGTCCCACCGTGGGGACGAGCATCCCGACCGGCATCCGGCCCGGATCGACGCGGCTGTCGAAGTCGACGTCGTTGGCGTTGTCGAGCAGCGCGGTGGGGGAGTCGTCCGACATCTCGCCGTCCGGGGCGTCGGCGCGGGCGCGCCAGAACGCCTTCGTCCACACACGGGCGACGACGTAGAGCGTGAGCAGGCTGGTGATCGTGCCGCCCGCGACGAGGACCCAGGCCAGCACGCTCGCCTTGTCCGCACCGGCCTGCAGCAGCGCCACCTTGCCGATGAAGCCGGAGAACGGGGGGATGCCGCCGAGGTTGAGCGCGGGAACGAGGAACAGGATGGCCAGGAGCGGGCTGGCCGCGGCGAGACCACCGAGCCGGCGCAGCGACGACGACCCGGCCTGGCGCTCGATGAGGCCGACGACGAGGAACAGCGTGGTCTGCACCAGGATGTGGTGGGCCACGTAGTACACGGACCCGGAGAGACCGGCCTTCGTCGACAGCGCGACACCGAAGATCATGTAGCCGATGTGCGAGACCAGCGTGAACGAGAGCAGACGCTTGATCTCGCTCTGGGCGATGGCACCGAAGATGCCGATGACCATCGTGAGCAGACCGGCGACCAGCAGCACGTTGTCCATGGCGCCGTCCGGGAAGAGCAGCGTGTGGGTCCGGATGATCGCGTACACACCCACTTTGGTGAGCAGGCCCGCGAACACGGCGGTGACCGGCGCGGGCGCCGTCGGGTAGGAGTCGGGGAGCCAGGCCGACAGCGGGAAGACCGCGGCCTTGATGCCGAACGCGACGAGCAGGATCGAGAAGATCGCGAGCCGCGTGCCCTGCGGGATGTCGTCGAAACGCAGCGCGAGCTGGGCGAAGTTCAGAGTGCCCGTGGCCGCGTACGTGGCGGCGATTCCCGCCAGGAAGATCATCGACGAGACGACGGAGACCATGACGTACGAGACGCCGGCACGCACCCGTTCGGCGCTGGCACCGAGCGTCAGCAACACGAACGACGCGACGAGCAGGACCTCGAACCCCACGTACAGGTTGAACAGGTCACCGGCGAGGAACGCGTTGCACACACCCGCCGTGAGCGCCAGGTACGTCGGTAGAAAGATCGACACCGGCTGATTGGCGTCACCGTCGCGGATGCCCTGCCCGACGGCGTAGACGATGACGGCCAGCAGCACGATCGACGAGACCACCAGCATCAGAGCGGACAGGCGGTCGACCACCAGGGTGATGCCCATCGGCGCCTCCCACCCGCCGACCTGCAGCGCGGTGGTGCCGTCCCGGTCCGCCAGGTAGAGCAGGACGCACGAGACGGCGGTCACGGCGACGAGCGCGACGATGGTGACCGCCCGCTGCGCGCGTGGCTTCCGACCGAGCACGAGGCACAGGGCGGCCGCGAGCAGCGGGATGAGGACCGGGAGCGGGGTGAGGGTTCCGATGATGGTCGGCGACAGCGTCATCGGGAGTCACCCGCCGGCGTGGAGACGTCGTCCCGGTCACGGAACTTGCCCTCGTGGAGATCCTCGTAGCACTCGAGGTCCTCGCGGTTGGCGATCTGGTCGAGAGGAATCGGGTTTCCGTCCTTGTCGAAGGCGTCTCCGGCCTCGCCGGGCTCGCCGGTGATCGGATCGTCGGACTTGTCGCGGTCCGGAGCGTCCGCGAGGCTGCGACGCGTGAGCACCTTGGTGTCCTCGGGGTCGTTCTCGACGACGTCCGCGATGTTGATGGTGTACGACCGGTACGCCAGGGCCAGCACGAAGGCCGCGATGCCCATCGTGATGACGATGGCCGTGAGGATCAGGGCCTGCGCCAACGGATCCGCGTCACCGTCGGCGACCTCGGACACGCGTCCGACCACGGGTGGATTGCCCGACCCACCGCCGGAGGTGAGGATCAGCAGGTTCAGCCCGTTGCCCATGAGCAGCACGCCGAGCAGCATCCGGATGATGCTGCGTTCGATCAGCAGGTAGACCCCGGCCGCGATCAGCGCGGCGACGACCACGAGCATTCCGATGTTCGCGGTCACTGGCGGCTCATTTCGATCTGCGCGTCGAGGCGCGCTCCGAGGCTTCGAAGGACGTCGAGAACCAGTCCGACGACGATGAGATAGACACCCAGGTCGAAGAACAGGGCGGTCACCATCTTGATGTCGCCGAGGATCGGGAGCGTCACCTCGAAGGTGGCGGACGACAGCACCGGTGCTCCGAGGAACAACGAGGCGAGGGCCGTACCGCCGGCGAACAGGAGGCCGATGCCGAGAATCTTCCCGGCGTCGAACGGCACCGTCTCGCCGAGCTCGTAGCGGCCACCGGCGAGGTAGCGCAGCACGAGGGCGAGGCCAGCGGTGAGTCCACCCGCGAAGCCGCCGCCGGGCGCGTTGTGGCCGGCGAAGAAGAAGTAGATGGACAGCATCATGACCGTCGGGAACACCAGGCGAGTGGTGATCTCGAGGACCAGGACGCGGTGCTTGGGGTCGATGAGATCGCTGCCGCTGAGCCACGTGATCTCGGACGCGACCTGCTGGCCGTCCATCGCCGACGGGGCGTCGGACACACGCGGCGCACTGCCGAAGCGACGATTGCGGAACACCAGGCTGGCGACGCCGGTGGCCGCGACGAGCAGCACCGAGATCTCGCCGAGGGTGTCCCAGGCGCGGATGTCGACCAGGATCACGTTGACCACGTTGCTGCCGTCACCGAAGTTGTACGCGGCGTCCGGGAGCAACTCCGCGATGGGGCGGGTGCTGCGTGCGTTCATCGCGAACGCTCCCACCAGCGTGACCGTGATGCCGACGAGCACGGCCAGGGCAGCGCGTGCCGGCTTGCGGCCGAACGCGCGCCCCTCGTCGATCTCCGCCGGCAGCTTGCGCAGCACGAGAACGAACACGACCAACGTGAGCGTCTCGACGAGGAACTGGGTCAGCGCGAGGTCCGGCGCACCGTGCACCGCGAACAGCACACCGCAGCCGTAGCCGGTCACACCGACGAGCAGCACCGCTGCCAGACGGTTCCTCATCACCAC
Source organism: Rhodococcus sp. BP-332 (assembly GCF_019836065.1). Lineage (NCBI taxonomy): Bacteria > Bacillati > Actinomycetota > Actinomycetes > Mycobacteriales > Nocardiaceae > Rhodococcus > Rhodococcus sp. BP-332. The sequence goes on along the minus strand of NZ_JABUEC010000002.1, from coordinate 694,862 downwards.
GGCGCCGATCGCGGCCGCGACCATGATGGCGCCCACGATGAGCTGGATCGGGGAGTCGGCGAGACGACTCTCGACGCCGGTGCGGGTGTAGACGATCAGCGACACGAGCGGGAACAGAGCGAGGGTGGCAAGGATGGTCGCCTGCGTGCCGGGAAGCGAACCGCGCTGGGTGGTTCCGGTGAGGCGCAGCGACAGCAGGTCCATCAGGTAGAGGACGCGGTCGTACACCCGGTCGGCGTTCAGCGGCACGGCCGGGACCGTTCGCGCGATCGCCTTGTGCACTCGGTAGAGCAGGACGCCGACGAGGATGACGACGACGGTCAGACCCAGCGGGAGGTTGACGCCGTGCCACAGCGCGAGGTGGTAGTCCTTCGCGCCGTAGGACGGCAGGGTCTTGCTGTACGGCGCGATCAGGGTGTCGACGACCGGCGCGGCGAGGCCGGCCACCAGTCCGAGGACGGCGAGCAGCACGGGCGGGAAGAGGAAGAACCATCCCGGTGCGTGCATCGAGGCGACGGCGGCGCTGGGCTGCCGCAGCTTCTTGCGACCGAAGGCGCCCCACACGAAGCGCAGGCTGTAGGCGACGGTCAGGATCGAGCCGACGACCATCGCGGCCAGCACCAGCGCAGACGAGAGCGGACCCATCGCGTCCGAGTCGAGCGTCGACTCGAACGCGGTCTCCTTGCCGATGAAACCGAGGAACGGCGGAAGGCCCGCCATGCTCGCCGCTGCGATCACGGCCGTCGCGGCGAGAACGGGCGACCGGTCCCCGAGATGCGCGAGCTTGCGCACGTCTCGGGTGCCGGTCGAGTGGTCGATGATGCCCACCACCATGAACAGCGCGGCCTTGAAGAAGCCGTGGGCGAGGACCATCGCGAGGCCCGCGAGCATCGCCGTCCGCGAACCGATGCCGACGATGGCGACGAGGAAGCCGAGCTGGCTCACCGTGCCGAATGCGAGCACGAGCTTGAGGTCGTACGCACGCAGTGCGCGGTAGCCGCCGACGAGCATCGACGCCAGACCGAGCGTGAGGATGGTGAAGCGCCAGGGCCCGGCGTCGGCGAAGCCCGGTGCGAGACGCGCCACCAGGTAGATGCCGGCCTTGACCATCGCCGCGGCGTGCAGGTACCCGCTGACGGGTGTCGGCGCGGCCATGGCGCCGGGCAACCAGAAGTGCAGAGGAACGATGGCCGACTTGCTCAGCGCGCCGACCAGGACCAGGACCAGGGCGGTGCCCGCCAACCAGCCGCGGGGCGCCGCCTCGATGACGTCGGAGAGGTTGTAACTGCCCACCGTCTGGCCCAGCACGATGATGCCGACCAGCATGGCGAGACCGCCGGCCGTGGTGACCAGCAGAGCCTGCGTCGCGGCGCGTCGACTCGAGGCGCGCTCGGCGTAGTGCCCGACCAACAGGAACGACAGCACCGTCGTCAGTTCCCAGAAGATGTAGAGCATCAGCATGTTGTCGCTGGTGACCAGCGCGAACATGACACCGGCGAATGCGACGAGCTCCGCGGCGAAGATGCCCAGACGGGGCTCGTCGTCCTCGAAGTAGCGAGCGCAGTAGAGCAGGATCAGTGCGCCGATGCCGAGCACCAGCGTGGACATGACCGCGGCCAGGGAATCGAAGCGCAGATCGATGTTCATGGAGAGTCCGGGGACCCACTCGATGGACAGTCGCTGCTCGGTGTTCCAGTTCGCGGCCACCCAGACGAGCGAGGCGGCCGGCACCGCGGCGAGCGGAAGAAAAGCCTGTCGTCCCCACAGACGCACGAGAAGCGGCGCGATCAGCGCGGCCACCGTGTGGGCAACGAGAATGGAAAGCAAGAGGCACTCCGTCGTGGACGTCGGGGCGGCGGGGTGTCGGACGCACGAGACGTCGTCCACTCCATACTACCGGTGCGGGTCCACGCCCTCGCGGTCAGCGATACCCACCCCCGGTACGGGTATGGTCTCCGGGCGATGACCGAACCACTGCGCACCGCCGCCCTCGCCCTCGTCCGTGACGGCCGGATGCTGCAGGCCCGGTCGGTCGGCAAGCGTGCGTTCTACATGGTCGGCGGCAAGATCGATCCCGGTGAGACACCACTCCAGGCGCTGCACCGCGAGGTGCGGGAGGAACTGGGCGTCGACGTCGTCGAGTCGTCGGTACACCTGCTGTGTGTCGTCGAGTGCCCGGCGTTCGGCGACCCCCTCGGCCGCGATCTGCACATGACGTGCTTCTCCGCCGACCTCACCGGCGAACCTCGGGCCACCAGCGAGATCGCTGATCTGCGGTGGTTCACCGTCGCCGAGTACGCCGCCATGCCGGATGTCGCGCCGGGATCGATGCGCGTCTTCCGGCACCTCCAGGCGCAGGGCCTGGTGATCTGAGGAACCCGTGCTCACGCATGGGGTTCGGCGTCCTGCTCGGGGGCATCTGTGCGCCGGGACAGCCACACGATGCGCAGCGTGCAGAGCGCGGCGACCCCGAGCAGGAGGTAGGCGGAGGTGAGGTCGGTGGACGTGTACTCGGCCATGACAGTGTCGAGGTCGCCGATCACCGACAGGCTCCCCGTGTACGCGTCGCCGGTGGGCTGGTCGGACCCGATCGACAGCTGATTCAGCCACTCGGGGTCGAGTGTCTGCGCCGGTACCGGCGCCGCCGCACTGAAGAGGATCGCGATCCCGGGCAGCGCCGCCGCCAATGGCCGTACCGTCGCGTGCGGATCCGCGGTGACGGCGGTCAGGGCGATCGGAACGAGCGCGGCCACCACCCCGAGTGCTGCCGCGGACACCTCGTCGACGCTCACGAGGGCAGCGCCCATCGGCAGCGCGGTGAGTGCCAGGGCCGCGAGCCAGGACGTGATGCGTCCGACCGGGAGCCGCCAGGCCAGGACGGCGCCGAGGACCAGTCCGACCACGCCCACCACGGTGAGCAGCCGGGAGTCGAGCAGGGTGCGGGCGCCCACGTTCCACATCGCGACGGCAGCGGCCGTGACGAGGATCGCGACCAGCACCGTTCGTGCATCGGCCGACTCCCACCGTGCGGCGACGCGGTCCACGACGACGAGCGCCACGATCAGCACGACGATCGCCTTCCACAGTGCGTACTCGCCGGTGCCGACGATCTCGACACCCACGCGGCAGACGACGGCGACGATCACCGCGTAGACGGTGAGGCGCACCAATTCGCGAGCGGTCGGGTCCTCGTCGGGATCAGCGGCCGGTCGATGCAGAACGGCGGCGACGATGCACGCCGCGAAGGCGGAACCGATCAACCACCAGGCCGGTTCGCCGAACACGCTGGTGCTGTCGAGACGCGTCGCCACGAACGCGGCGGACGCGGCGGTCGTTCCGACGGAGGCGAGCAGCGTTCCCCCGAGCACGCCGGTCGCGAGGGCCACCCATCCGGCGGCGGATCGTCGGGTGGCGTGCAGGACGAGGCCGACCAGGACGCCGGCCGCGCACGACTTGAGGATGTGCAGTGCGGTGAAGACGGCCAGGCTCGCCGCTTCGGGAATCGCCACCTTGGTGAAGGCGAGCACCACGACCAGCAGGGCCGCGCACACCCATGGTGCGATGCGCGTCGGCATCCGCAGTCCGACGGCCAGCGCGACGGTGACCACCACCAGCACCTGCCCGACCACGGTGGCGGTGGACTGGGTGGACGACCACCCGATGAGATCGTCGACGGTGGCCGCGAACGGCCAGGTGTCGCTGCGGGGGCCGGACCACGCGAGAGCGCCGAGAGCTCCGACGAGCGCGGCTGCGAGGAGGGAGGTGGCGAGGGCGATGTGGTGTCTCACCCGCGGCGCCGTCGGATCAGTTCGGCGCCGACGGCGCACAGAGCGAGGCAGGTCACCGTCACCAGTGTCCCTGCCGTGGGCTCGGTGAGGGTGACGGACCCCGACTGCAGGGTGAGGGGCGTGTACGCCGTCCAGCCGAAGTCCGCCGAGATCGGGGACGAGGGCATGGTCGTCAGAGCGAGGGGGACGAGCAGGCCGGCGCCGACGACGGCGGCGGGTGACGGCACGTCGACGGACGCGGCGCCGGCCCCGACGACGGCGCCGGTCGCGAGCGCCGCCGCGATGACGGCCACTCCGGTGAAGGACGTCCCGAGGTGGATCGCCGCCACCACGGCCGCGCAGCACAGGATGGCCAGCGGTGTGCCCACCGCGGGTCGTGCACGGGCGCCTGCCGCGGCGCCCACGGCGCAGGCGAGTGCGACCCCGACGACGAGGAGAAGGGGGAGGGCCGTGGTGCCCGCCGTCGTGAGGACGACGACGGAGGCCGGCCGCGTCGACAACCACAGCACGGTGCCCGCGACGACGAGGACGCCGCCGCTCGGCAGTGCCAGAGCGACACCGACGAGCACCAGCGTGACGACGATCGTCGACACCGACCACGCGGCCGTCGTGGTCACCGCGCCCAGCCCGGCTGCTCCGGCGGCGGCCGTCAGGTTCGTGACCAGCACCGGGACGAGTCCGACGAGGGCGACGATCACTGCCGTCAGGGCGGTGCGAGTCGAGGAACTCCGGGACGAGCGCTGCGTCCTCGACTGCAGACCGATCGCGAGCACTGTCACCACCGTCGCGGCGACGAGTGCGATGGTGCGGTACGTCGTCGTGTCGGTGTCGACGTAGGAGGCGTAGCGCCGCGGTATCGCGACGACGGTGATGCTCAGGACCAGAGAGACGGTCGACGCGACTCCGAACGCGGCGACCCACAGGCGTCGGACCGAGGCGAGGACCGCGAGCACGCCGAGGACGACGCCACTGCCGAGCGCCCCCAGCAGGGACAGGGCGGCCGAGGATCCGAGAGTGCCCAGAACCAGCGCTGCGCCGCCGACGGCAGCGAGGACCGCGGGTGCGGCTCTGCTCGATCGCCCCGTGAGCAGCGCGGCCACGGCCACGGCTGCCACCACCGCTGCGGGGCCGTTGCCGGTGTCGGCGACGAGATCGGGCGACGTCACGGCATGCACGGCGGTGCCCGCACCGACGACGAGGGCGATCGGCGTCGACACGGCGTCGAGACGTCCACCGGATGCGCTCACGCGGCGAACCTATCGGTCTTCATCCGGTTTCGGGAATCGACAGCGGCCCCCCTCGGTTGCCCCGAGCATGACACTCGCAACGAAGGCCACGACCCTCCTCGAACTGCACGTCCCCGGAAACCCGGTGATCCTTCCGACCGTCTGGGACGCCTGGTCGGCGAACCTCGCGGTGAGCGCGGGTTTCACTGCCCTGACCGTCGGCTCGCACCCGGTGTCCGACTCGATCGGCAAGCCGGACAACGAGGGCATCACCTTCGACGAGTTGCTCACTCGCATCCGCCAGATCACTGCCGCCGTCGACGTGCCGATCTCCGTCGACATCGAGTCGGGCTACGGCGAGGACCCGAAGCGTCTCATCGAGGGACTGATCGACGCGGGTGCGGTGGGCCTGAACATCGAGGACACCGTGCACAGCGAGGGCGGCCGTCTGCGTGAGGCGCAGGAGCACGCCGACTTCGTCGGTGCACTGCGCGCAGCCTCGGATGCCACCGACGTCCACGTGGTGATCAATGCCCGTACCGACCTCTTCGTCAAGCAGATCGGTGACGAGAACGATCGCGTGGATCGCGCCATCGCCCGCCTGAAGCTGGCGGCCGCTGCCGGTGCCGACGTGCTCTACCCGGTCGGCTTCCACAGCGACGACGATCAGAAGCGACTCACCGCGGAGCTCCCGTTGCCGGTCAACGCCATCGGCCACCCGGTGAAGAACTCGAAGTCCGCCCTCGCGCAGCTGGGTGTCGGTCGTGTCAGCTTCGGCCCCATCTTCCAGATGGTGCTCGCCGAGCGCGCGAACGAGGTGCTCGCCGACTGGGCGTGACCTAGTCCCTCGTGCTGTAGGCCTCGAGAGCGGCCACCTGCACCGGATCGAGTGACGGCCGGACGGCGTCGCGCGCGGTCGCGACGTCGTCCGCTGTCACGACGGCGGTGTCGACGTCGCGGCGCATCGCGGCGAGAGCCGCCTCGCGCAGCAGTGCCGCACAGTCCGCGGCGGAGTACCCGTCGAGATTCTCGGCCAGAGAGTCGAGATCGACGTCGTCCGCCAGCGGCACCGAGGCTCCGGCCGTCGCGAGGATCGCGCGACGCGCCTCGGCGTCGGGCGGCGGTACGAACACCAATTTCTCCAGTCGTCCGGGCCTCAGCAGTGCCGGGTCGATGAGCTCGGGCCTGTTGGTCGCGCCGAGGATCACGACGTCCTGCAGCGGCTCGACGCCGTCCATCTCCGTGAGCAACGCGGCCACCACGCGATCGCCGACGCCGGAATCGCTGCTCTGCCCGCGGCGCGGTGCCAGGGCGTCGACCTCGTCGAGAAAGATGAGCGACGGTGCCGAGTCTCGTGCTCGCCGGAACAGTTCGCGGACGGCCTTCTCCGACGAGCCGACCCACTTGTCCATCAACTCCGCGCCTTTGACGGCGTGCACGCTGAGTTGCCCCGAGCTGGCGAGTGCCCGGACGACGAACGTCTTGCCGCACCCCGGCGGGCCGTAGAGCAACACGCCCCGCGGCGGCTCGACACCGAGCCGCGCGAAGGAGTCGGGATGGCGTAGCGGCCACAACACCGCTTCGGTCAGCGCCCGCTTCGTCTCCACCATGTCGCCGACGTCGTCGAGGGTCAGGCTGCCGACCGCGAGTTCCTCGGTGCCCGACCGGGAGAGTGGCCGGATGACCGACAAGGCCCCGACCAGATCGTCCTGTGTGAGAACGGGCTCGGCCGAGTCCCGGTGGGCACGCACCGCGGCCCGGACGGCTGCCTCCCGGCACAGGGCTGCGAGGTCCGCGACGACGAATCCGGGTGTGCGCAGGGCGATCTCGGCAGGGGTGATCTTCCGGGTCGGAACATCACGTAGCAGCGCTTCGAGCAACGCGGCGCGCTCGACCGACCCCGGAAGCGGGAGCGCGAGCTCGCGATCGCACAGATCAGGTCCGCGCAGACGCGGATCAGCGGCGTCCGGCCGTGACGTCGTGCAGATCAGGACGGTTCCCGGTGTCTGCACCACCTGTCGCAGGCGATCGAGGACGAGAGTCGACACCGGATCCGCCGCAGAGCCCCGTCCGTCGGCGGACAGGGGGAGCAGCGCATCCACGTTACCGACGAGAAGCACTGCACCGGTGGGACTGTCGGTCAGTCGATCGGCCGCGGCGACCACCGCGGCCAACCGGTCCTCGGGGGCGAGCGACCCGACCGACGGACCGTCGATCTCCACCAGCCTGCGACCGGCGGCGACGGCGCGGACGAAGGTGGACTTGCCCACGCCGCCCGGCCCGGTGACCAGGACGCCGAGCTGGGCCGACGCGCCGAGAGTGCGGAGCAGCTCGGGGCGATCGAGCGAGAGTTCGAGCCACTCCGTCAGTTTCGCCGCCTGGTCGCGTACACCGACCAGGTCGTCCACCGGAATCACGGGCTGGGGCGGAGCCTCGACAGGTTGGGGTGTCGCGCGGTCGTGCGACTGTCCGCGGGCAGCGGCGCCGCGCGTCACGGCCGTCGTGGGCTGGATGCTGACGATGCCGGCCGGGTCGGTCGACGTGACGGTGAGCAGTTCGGTGGTCCACGCGACACCGACCGTGCGCGAGAGCGTCTGCGAGACCGACGCGGTGGAGGTTCCCGGCCCCAGGTCGCGGGGCAGGAGCGACACGGCGTCGCCCGCGACGACCACCTTTCCCAGCAGTGCTCGGCGCAGCGTCGCGTCGTCGAGCGCGGTGGTCGTCGCGGATCCGTGCACCAGGACGGTGCGTGCCGCCTGCACCGAGACGGGAGCGACGACGACCGACGCGTTCTCCGTCAGTCCCGCGTTCGACATCGTCACGTCGTCGAGCAGCACGGTCCCCGTGGGCGTTCCGGCCGGTGCCTTTGCCACCACGGTGGCGGTACGCCTCGCGCCGATCAACTCGACGGCGTCCCACTCGCGCAGTCCGAGCGCGGTGAGCACCTCCGCGTGCACACGGACCACCCCGCGGCGGGCATCGGCGGCGGAGGTGGTGAGGCGAACGGTCAGGGCGAGATCGGGGGTGCTCACTCCCCGAGCCTATCGAGCCGACCGGCCCGGGCTCTCGCTCCAGCGTGTGCAGCCTGGCCCGTTTATGCTGCGCGCATGACCCGTGCCGCCCTCGTCTTCCACGAACGTGACCACGCCCTCGGCGTCCGGAACGTCGGCTCGATCGGCCCGGCTCTCCGCGATCGCGGATTCGAGACGACGACCTTCTCGTTCGAGGGTGACAGCCGCGACGCGGACCGGCCCACGGCCTCGTCGTTCGACCTGATCGTGCTGATGGGCTCACCCGACGCCGCCTACGACGATGCGCTCCCGTGGCTGGCGGAGGAGATCACCTGGCTCGGTGACGCTGTCGCGCAGCGCGTTCCGGTTCTCGGTGTGTGCTTCGGTGGTCAGCTGCTCGCGCGGGTGCTCGGCGGGACCGTCACGCGTGCGGCCGAGTCGGAGCACGGATTCGTGACCGTGCGGACGGAGTCCGACGAGCTGATCGCGCAGGGTCCCTGGATGCAGTTCCACGACGACACGTTCACGCTCCCGCCGGGCGCCGAGCCGCTCGCGACCACGGCGGCCGCACTGCAGGCCTTCGTCTCGGGACCGCACATCGGTCTGCAGTTCCACCCGGAGATCACGGTCGACGTGTTCGAGTCGTGGATCGAGGGGTGGGACGCACGGGGAGTGCGGGCGGAGGTGGAGGCGAGTGTGGACGTCCCCGCGATCCGCGCCGAGGTCGAGCGACGGGAGCAGGCCTCCATCGAGGCCTGCTCCCGGTTGATCGACGCGGTCCTCGCTCGTGCGGGAGTGTCCCGCTAGATCTCGTCGCGGGGCGGGACGTCGGCTGCTCGGGCGCTCGGTGACCGGAGTCGGAGCCGAGCCGAACTCGCCGTGGCGCGGGCGGGACGACGCCGCCGGGCGATCCCGGTGCGTGCCGGGCGGTCCTTGCGCATCGCTCGTCGTACGGCCCGTCGCTCGGCGGGCTTGGCCTCCCACGTCTCGGGCCGCGCGGCCACCCATCGCTGCGACCGCACCGCGAACGGGATGTGGAGCAGATACAACACGATCAGGACCATGAGCAGCACGAACGGGAACGTGATCAGTGCCGCGCCCGCCAGGCCGACGAGGATCAGCAGCAACGTCGCCATCCTCGGCGGAACCGAGACGGTCTTGAACGCCATCGTCGGGATACGGCTGACGATGAGCAGGGCCGACAGCACCACCCAGGTGGCGACGACGTAGTACGAGGACCACCAGCCGTTGCCCCACTGCTCCTCCGCAGCGAGCGGGAGGAGTGTGACCAGGGCCCCCGCCGGAGCGGGGACACCCACGAAGTACTCGCCGGCGAACGCGGGCCGGGAGTCGTCGTCGAGAAGTGTGTTGAACCGGGCGAGGCGCAGCACGATGCTCACCGCGTAGATCAGGGCGATGACCCACCCGCCGCTGCTGCCCTCGAGCAGCGTCACGTACAGCACCAGGGCCGGCGCGACGCCGAAGGAGATGGCGTCGGCGAGCGAGTCGAGCTCGGCTCCCATCCGGCTGGTCGCGTCGAGCATGCGTGCGATGCGACCGTCGAGGGCGTCGAAGACGGCGGCTGCGCCGATCATGGCCAGCGACAACCCGAGTCGACCGTCGAGCGCGAACTTCACGGCGGACAGTCCTGCGCACATCGCCAGCACCGTGACGGCACTGGGCAACAGGCGGACCGCGCCCTGGCGGCCGGTGGACTCGTCGGCCTGCTCGCGTGCCGCGCTCACGGAAGCTCGGCCAGAACCGTCTCGGCTCCGATGGCGCGCTGCCCGACGATCACCGCCGTCCGCGACCCCTCCGGGAAGTAGGTGTCGACGCGCGAACCGAAGCGGATCAGTCCGTAGGTGTCGCCGATGGTGAGCGAGTCGCCCACGGACGTGGTGTTGACGATGCGTCGCGCGAGCAGTCCGGCGATCTGTACGACCGCCAGGTCGTGACCCGACGGTGTGCGCAGATGCATGCTGGTGCGCTCGTTGACCTCGCTGGCGTCGGCGAGGTCGGCCGACAGGAACTGTCCGGCCTTGTGCACCACAGCCTCGACCGTGCCGGACACCGGGACGCGCTGGACGTGGACGTCGAGCACGGACAGGAAGATGCTGACCCGCGGCAGCGGAGCGGTGCCGAGGTTCAACTCGGCGGGCGGCACCGCGTGGTCGACGAGTGCGACCTCACCGTCGGCGGGGGCCACGACAACCCCGGCCCGATTCGGCGGGACGCGCGGAGGGTGGCGGAAGAAGCCCGCCATGGCTCCGGCGGTGAGCAGCGAGGCTGTGCGGACGACCCGGTGGCGGCGGCCGAGCCCGGCGAGCGCCAACGGCGCCGCGACGAACGGGGCACCGGCGGGATGCAGCGGCGGAATGCTGCGCCGCACCAGGTCCACGATGTGTCCTGCTCCGGTCGGTTCAGGCGTACCAGGGGGGACAGGTCTGCGGGCCACGGGCTCCTCTTACGTCGATTCGGGCACACTCTCACGGCCCGAGGTATGTGCGGACACGACTCGGGGCCCCTCACAGATTACGTGAGGGGCCCCGAGAGGTGGGGTCTGCGTCAGACGCGCGAACCGCGTCCCGTGACTGCCTTGACGATGAACAGCAGGATGCACGCGCCGATGAGGCACGTGACGAAGCTGAAGATGATGCCGCCGCCCTGGACGTCGACACCGAACGCACGGAGCAAGAATCCACCGAGCAGGCCGCCGATGATGCCGACGACGATGTTGAGGATGATGCCCTGCTGCGCATCCGTCTTCATGATCTTGCTGCCGATCCATCCGGCGAGTCCGCCGATGATGATCCAACCGATGATGCCCAGACCCAACATGATGGAACCTCTTTCAGATCAGCTTTGCTGCCCGTGGACCGGGCATGACTACTGACCTTCTGTACCCGGCCCCGATACTCAGCAAACGTTAAGCCGACCGTCGGCACATCACGATCCGGCCTCGACTGCGTGACGGCGGGCCTACTGCGGCGTGACCAGCAGGATCTGGTCGGTGTCGCCGTTGTCGGTCGTCACGAGCAGCGTCCCGTCCGGTTGTGCCGACACCGTGCGGATGCGGCCGTACTCGCTGAGAGCGGGAATCGTCGACTGCGCGTCCACCGTGGTGCCGTCGTCGGAGAGGTCGAGGAGCAGGACCTCCTGGCCCTTCTGCACGCCGACGGCGAGCATGCCGTTCCACGCGCCCCAGGCGTCACCGTCGAGGAACGTGGCCGACGCGGTGGCGATGGTGCTCGGGCCCGAGCTCCACACCGCGTTCCGGGCGCCGGGTACACGCTCCGGATCGGTCATCGCGACGGACTCGTCGTAGCCGCCGCCGCGGTCCGGGCGGTACCCGTAGTTGCCGCCCGCCGCGAGGAGGTTCACCTCGTCGTCCCGCGACGTGCCCTGTTCGACGGAGAAGATCTGATCGGTGCCGGGCCGGGCGGCCAGTCCCTGGACGTTGCGGTGGCCGAGTGTGAAGACCGGGCTCGCGGGGTCGGGATTGCCGGCGGCCGGTGCGCCCGTGGCGGCGTCGACCCGGAGGACCTTGCCGCCGAGCGACGTCGGGTCCTGCGGAACGGTGCCCTGAGCCGAGTCGCCGGTGCCGATGAACAGGGTGCCGTCGGCGTTCGCCAGCACCCGGCATCCGCCGTGGCGACCGGAGGTGACCGGGAACCCGGAGACGACGGTGCGCTCACGCGTGAGGCTCGCGTAGTCGTCGGCCACGGTCCATGCGACCACGCCGATGGTGGGGTCGTCGCCTCGAATGCCCTGGCAGGAGTACAGGGTCCGATCGGTCTCGAAGGTCGGTGACAGTGCGAGGCCCATCAGACCGGTCTCCGATCCGACGAACAGATCGCCGAGATCGGCGCTGATCGGTGTCGGCTCACCACCGGGCCGGATCGCGGTGAAGCGGCCGGGGCGCTCGTCGAAGATCACGGTGCCGTCCGGCGCCCGGACCACGTCCCACGGATGATCGAGCCCCGTGGCCAGTGAGGAGACGACGACGTTCGGGACGGCGCTCGCGGCGTCCGCGGACGTCGGTCCCGGTGTCGTTGCCTGCGATGTCGGCGATTCGGGGGTGCCGGCCGCGGGGGAGGCGTCGGACTCGGTCGTGGTCGAGCACGCCGTCGTCGCCAGAGCAGCGGACAGGGCGAGGCCGGCGAGGGCGCGGGTCGTGCGGGCGCGAGGGGTCATCACTTCACGGTACGAGCAGAACTCTCGGCCGCGTCCTTGATCTTCGCCAGGGTGGACGCCATGCCCCGCTCGAGTTCGGCCTCGAAGTTGCGTGTGCCGCCCAGCACCAGTCGCACCGCGGTGTCGGAGACCTTGGTGGTGCCGCCGGGTGCCTCGCGACGCTCGGTCACGCGTGTGCCCGTCTCGGTCGGTTCCAGGAAGTAGGACCACACCGTGTGGTTCTCGGTGATGCGGAACGCGAGCAGTCGCTCGGGCTCGAGGCGCACGACCCGCGACGTCGTGGGCCACACGAGGGGTCCGCGCCGATTGACGTTGAGCGTGCGGGTGCCCACGCGCAGCGGGCCGAACACCTTCATCACCGCACACTGGGGGCTCCACTCACCCATGCGCTTCAGGTCGGACACCACGGACCAGACCGCGCTCGGCGGTGCATCGATGTCGACGCTGACGGACAGGGGTGTGGCCATGGAGTTCTCCCGGTGTGTTCAGGCAGGCTGGGTGGTGACGCCGTCAGGGTAGTAGGACGTCCACGACGTGCACCGCGACGTCCTCCGCCGCGAGAGCGGTGCCGAGCGTGGTGTTCACCGCGTCGGCCGTCCTCCCGGTCAGTGTCACCGCCAGCGCGGCCATGTCCTGGCCGTACGTCACGGCGATGTCCAGGGACACTCCGGTACACCGGCGTCCGTCGACGTCGAGATCGATGCCCTTGACCCCGCAGGGCAGTTCCGACAGGGCGCGGGCGATGGACAGGAGCACCAGGTGGTCGCCCACCCGCAGCGAGTCGCCGTCGACGAAACCCGGGTGCGAGGCGTCCAGCGCGCGTGTCCGCCGAGCCGTCGCGCGGAGTGCGGCGAGGATCGCCGTGCTGGCCTCGACCCAGGACGGCACCTCCTCGTCTCGGAGTTCCTGTGCGGCGCGGCTGAGCACGGGATCGTCCGGCTCGTCCGCCGTGTCTAACGCCATGACGCCATCCTCTCGCTCAGAGTGGTTCGTGCGCGGGTGACCTGACCGCGCACCGCGGACGGCGACATGGACAGGATCTCCCCGATCTCGACATGAGTCATTCCCTCGACCTCGCGGAGCAACCAGCACGAGCGCTGCATCTGTGGCAGTGCCCCGAGGGCCACGCGCAGCTCGGCGAGGAACCCCGATTCCGTCGCCCGCACCTCCGGATCGTCCGACACGTCGCTGACGGCGTCGTCGAACAGCCACTCCTCGTGCGGACGGGGGATGCGGCGCCGCGTGGCGTCGATGGCCTTGTGTGCGGTGATACCGAACAGCCATGTGCGCAGCGCCGAGTCGGACCGGTAGTTGCCGAGGCTCTTCCAGGCCGCGACGAACGCGTCCTGGACCACCTCCTCCGCGACGCCGTCGTCACGCAACATGTTGCGGGCGTACCGGAACATCGCGGGACCGTGCGTGCGGACGATCTCCTCGAACGCGCCGCGGTCACCGATGACCGCAGCGTCGACGAGAGCCGCATCGCTGTGCACGGAGCAGATTCGAACCAGCGGGTGTGAAACGACAGTGGTGTGGCATACATCACATCCGCATACGTTTTCCTCGGTCCGCCTCGACCTACTCCCGACACAACGAACCCGAAAGGATGACGTAGATGACCACAGCACAGGGATCCACCACGTCCACCACCGCCACCGGCTCGAACGGTGCGCTGGACAAGAAGACCGACTCCACCGGTGCACTGGTCGCGTCCGACGGCCGCACCACCATCGCGGACGTCGTCGTGTCCAAGATCGCCGGCATCGCCACCCGTGAGGTCCAGGGCGTGCACGACGTGGGCGGCGGCGCGACCCGCGCCATCGGTGCACTGCGCGAGCGCATCCCCGGCGCCCGGGTCAACCACTCGCAGGGCGTGTCCGTGGAGGTCGGCGAGAGCCAGGCAGCCGTCGACATCGACATCGTGGCCGACTACGGCGTGTCCATCGCGGATCTCGCGGCGGGCATCCGTCGCAACGTGATCGACGCGGTCGAGCGGATGACCGGCCTGCAGGTCACCGAGGTCAACATCACCGTGCACGACGTCTTCCTGTTCGAGGAAGAAGACGAGCGCGACGACGCAGCACCCGCACGCGTTCGATGAGCCCCGCGGCACCGTCGGGCAGCGATCGCGCCGATCTCGTCGCGGACGCGGTCGTCGCGGTGGACGGAGTCGCCTCGTTGCACGGCGGGATGTTCGGCGAGATCGGCACCTACCTTCCCGGTAGGCGCGTCGCCGGGGTCGCGATCCGGGACGACGGGACCGAGATCCACATCGCCGTGACCCCGGACGCCGTCGTACGCGAGACAGCCGACGCGGTTCGCCGCGCCGTCCGTGCGGTGGTCGATGCCCCGGTGCACGTCGTGGTCGAGGACGTGGCTTCGCCGTCGGACGGCGGCGCCGACACGGGGTCCTCCGGACCGGAACCGACCGAGTCCTCCGAGCCGGGGTCGATCTCGGCTCCCGGGGGTACTCTCCGCCCGTGACCCAGCCTCGTCCGCCGCACGCCGACCCCGCTTATCGCGAGGCTCGGCGTGCGGCGGCGAGAGCGCACCATCCCGACGCCGGGGGCGACGCCGAGTCGCTCATCCGTGCGTTGCGCGACATCGACGCGAAGTTCTCCCGCGGGACCGTCGCGACGCAGGTGGTCGTCGGCGTCTCCCGACGACGGCTAGCCGTTCGCCGCCTGTCCCGGGTCCGGCGACTGCTGCCCACGCGGCGCACCTACGTCGACCTGCCCACGAGCTCGGCCGACCGGCCACCCAGACCCACGGACCCACGTTCTCCCTCCCGGGAGAACTGACCGCTCTCCACGATCGGAGCACCATGACTTCCTCGACCATCGGCCTTCTCGCCGGCCTCCTTCTGGCAGTCGCTGCCGCAGCCGGCGGATTCACCGGATTCCTCGTCGCTCTCGTCCTGGGTGCGATCGGGTTCGCCGTCGGCGCGTACCGCGACGGAAACTTCGACCCCGAGGCACTCCTGCGAGGTCGCGGCCGTGGCTGACACCGCCCCGAGCGACACGGCGGACGGAGCGGACACCGTCTCGAAAGACCTGTCCGACAGGCCCGACCCCGGGACGATCGACCCCGCGCAGCGTGGGTCGCTCACAGTCCTCGATCGCGCGGTCGAGTCCATCGCCGACGCCTCCCTCGGTCGCACCGACGGTGTCGTCACCTCCGGCGGGAGCTTCGGCCGCAAACCGTCCCGTGTGAAGGTGACGAAGCAGGACGACCGCGTACGCGCCGCCGTCGACGTGACCGTGGCGTGGCCGCGCTCGGCGGCGTCCGTCGCCGACGATCTCCGCCGCGACATCGCGCGCGGCATGACCGACTCGGGCCTGCGCACGGATTCCGTCGACGTACACGTCGGCGACTTCGGTTCCGTGTCCTCGTCCGCCGCGCCGGCGTCGGGCGCGACTCCGGCGCCGACCACCCGGCCGCTCGCGGCTCCGGCCGCGACCCCGATCGCGATCGTGGTGTCGCTGCTGCTCCTCGCCGGGGCCGGTGTGCTGATCCGCGACGCGCTGGTCGGATTCTCCGTCATCAGCGGTCGAGAGTGGACGGCGAGCGCACTCGACTGGATCGACGGACTCACACCCCTGTCCTGGATGTTCCCCGCGGGCATCGCCGTGGCGGTCGTCGGAGTTCTGGTCGTCCTGGCCTCGCTCAAGTGGCGCGCCCGTCGGTACCGGTCCAGCGGGATCGCGGACGACGTGTGGGTGCACAAGGCCGACCTGGCGAAGGTGACCGAGCCGGAACCCACGGTGGCGGCCGCACCCGAGACCACGGCCACCCCGACTGTCGCAGGAGGCGAGAAATGAAGCGGACCACGGTGTTCTTCGACCGCCTCGGTGTCCTGATCATCGGACTCGCGCTGGTGGCCGTCGGCGGTGGCGCCGCACTGTGGCAGCGCGATCGACTCCCGTTCGAACTCACCGAGGTCGACGCGTCGGTGGTGACCGACGCGCAGGACCAGCAGTGGTGGCCGTGGGCTCTCCTCGGCGCCGGAGTGCTGATCGCGCTGCTCGTGGTGTTCTCACTGGTACGAAGGCTGCCGTCCTCAACGGGGCGCACCCTGTCGCTGCCGGTCACCGGCGGTCCCGACGGCCGCGTGACCGTCGATCTGCGATCGGTCGCTCACAGGGCGGCCGACACCGCCCGCGAGGTCGACGGGGTGAAGTCCGCGCGTGCGCGTCTGCGTCACGAGCGGTCCGACGGTCGCCGTGTCCCGGTGATCACCGTGGTGGTGCGGGCCGAGGAGTCCGCATCGCTGCGCACCGTAGCGCAGAAGTTGACGGACGTGCGCAGCGCGGTCGCGTCGGTCGTCGGCGACGGTGCCGTCGGCGTTCGGGTACTGCTCTCGGCCTGACCCTCGCGGCTCAGAGCGCGAGTGCGGTGGCCACGACGGCCAGTCCTGCCGGGACGATCTGCACGAGCGCGCCCTTCATCATCCGACGGTCGGTGCCGAGCAGAACACTGCCGGCGCCGACCATCGATCCCGCGGACACGAAGACCAGGACGGCGCCGACGGTGTGATTCCCCGCCGCCAGGTTCACCGCGCCGACCGCGGCACCCACCGCGAGGAACAGGTTGTAGAAGCCCTGGTTGAAGGCCCACCGCTCGACGACGTCGACGTGGGAGTCCTCCCGCACGCCGAAGACGTGACGGCCCTTGGTGCGGAAGACCAAGGACTCCAGAACGAAGATGTACACGTGGAGCGCGGCGGCGAGAGCGGCCAGAACAGCAGCGACGGCGGTCATGCCGGTCAGTATGCGCCGCACCTGCCACACGGCACGGGACCAGCACCAGTTGTGTTTTCTCACGAAGTTGTCACAGGAGCCCCGGGACCCTCGTCCGGCGCGTACGCTTCGGCCCACGGACGAGATGGTGTATCGCTCCACGATCCCGCTTCGTTACACACAGATTCGGCGTCGTGTCGACGCCCCTCGTGTCGGGGAGAACCACATGCACGACCTTCTGGCGCACCGCTCACACGCGGTCAACACCGGCCACACCGAGATGATCCGCGCGGTCTTCTGCGACGAGTTCGAGATCGGCGTGGACCAGGACGTCCTGACCACCATCTCGTGCGGCGACATCGGGCAGTGGGTGTCCGATCTGCGGTTCACCGGCCTGTTCCTGCCGGGTGAGATCGAGGCCATCGAGCGCCAGTGGAACACCGACCCCGCAGGTCTGGTCGCCGCGCTCATGGGCGGCATCGACGAGGTCGGGCGGCGCCGCTCGGCGCATCAGGCTCCGCAGGTCGACGTGGTCGCCCAGCGCTTCGTCGGCTGACCCGGCTCGCCGGGCCGCGCGTCCGTCAGCGGTTCTTCGGGGGCCTGTTGGTCTGCGCCCGGCGCGCCTCTTCCTTCTCCTTCACGCGGACGGCCTCGCGCTGCACCTCCGCGTAGTTCTCGCGTTCGGCCTTCAGCCAGTCCGGTTCCTCGGCGGACAGCGCGTCGATCTCGGCCTGCGTCATCGAGTCGGACACGTCGTTGCGCGCCAGTGCGGTGTTGGTGACGCCGAGTTTGCGCGCCACGACGTCGCGGGGGAACGGCCCCGCCGTCCACAGATCGCTCAACCACTGCGGCGGGTTCTGGCGCAGAGCCTCGAGGTCGCCTCGCGTGATGGGCTGGGAGCGGAACTCCTCCGGCGCCGCCGGCAGGAAGATCCCGAGCTTGGCAGCAGCCGTCAGAGGCTTCATCGTCTGGGCGTTCAGGTCCTGGCTCACCGCGCCAGCGTAGCGCCCGCACGGCCGACCACGGCCGAGCGCAGCGGGAAGTCGGCCGAGCGCAGCGGGAAGTCGGCCGAGCGCAGCGGGGACTACGCTGGCCCGGTGAACGATGTGACCGTCCTGCGCTGGTACATCGAGGTCGCCGAGACGCTCGCGTTCGGGCGCGCGGCGAAGGCGCTGAACATCTCCCGGCTCCGACTGAGTGCCGCGGTCAAGGAACTCCAGGACGAGGTCGGCGAACCCCTGTTCGTTCCGGGCGACGGGCCCACCGAACTCACCGAGGCCGGACGGGCTCTGCTCGACCGGGCCCGCGACATCGTGGCGGAGGACGATCGCCGCCGCGCCGAGGAGGCTGCGGCAGCGCCGGCGCGGCCGACGCTGCGGGTCGGTTTCGTTCCGGGAGTGACAGTCACGAAATGGACCCGGATCTGGGCGGATCGCCACCCCGGCACCGACCTGCAGACGGTCGTCGTCGAGGAGTCGGACCAGCTCCACGCGCTGCGGACGGGTGTGGTCGACATGTGCTTCGTGCGGGAGCCCGCCGAGCGGGAGGGGCTGCACTGCGTCCCGCTGTACTCCGAGGTCGCCGTCGTGGTGGTGCCCAAGGACCATCCGGCCGCGGCCTACGACGCCGTCACGCTCGGTGATCTCGAGGGCGAGTCGCTGCAGGACGGCTCCGACCGATCCGAGGCGACGCTGCCGACGACGCTCGAGATGGTGGCCGCAGGTGTCGGCCCGGTGCTCGTGCCGCACTCGTTGGCCCGACTGCACAGTCGCAAGGACCTGCTCTACCGGCCCGTCACCGACGCGGACCCCACCCGGATCTTCCTGGCCTGGCCCACATCGGTCGCCGCACCCGAGGAGGGAACACTCGACCTGCCGCAGGAGTTCCTGGGGGTGGTGCGCGGACGGGCCGCGCACAGCTCGCGTACCGAGTCCGAACGCGGGACACCGCCGAGG
Organism: Rhodococcus sp. BP-332; assembly: GCF_019836065.1. Classification (NCBI taxonomy): domain Bacteria; kingdom Bacillati; phylum Actinomycetota; class Actinomycetes; order Mycobacteriales; family Nocardiaceae; genus Rhodococcus; species Rhodococcus sp. BP-332. The sequence goes on along the minus strand of NZ_JABUEC010000002.1, from coordinate 675,949 downwards.
AAGAAGAAGAAGGCAGCTGCTCCGGGGCCGGCCGCCAAGCGAAGTCAGGTGCCCCGCCGACGACGCTGACATACTGTCGCCGTCGTGACGAGTGGAAAGGCGGGTTCGTGAGCGACCCAGCTCCCCGAAGTTCGGCCGGCGCGAGCAAGCCGGCCATCCTCACCGTGGACGACGATCCCGGGGTGTCCCGCGCCGTCGCCCGCGATCTGCGGCGCAAGTACGGCGAGAAGTACCGCATCATCCGGGCGGAGTCCGGCGAGTCCGCCCTGGAGGCGTTGCGAGAGATCGCGTTGCGCGGTGACCAGGTCGCGGTATTGCTCGCGGACTACCGCATGCCGTCGATGAGCGGTCTCGAGTTCCTCGAGCAGGCCATGGACATCTTCCCGTTCGCGCGCCGCGTGCTCCTCACGGCGTACGCGGACACCGACGCCGCCATCGAGGCGATCAATGTCGTCGACCTCGACTACTACCTGCTCAAGCCGTGGGATCCGCCGGAGGAGAAGCTGTACCCGGTGGTGGACACGCTGCTCGACGCGTGGCACGCCGCCGACATCCGGCCCATCCTGGAGACCAAGATCATCGCGGGTCGGTGGGCGTCTCGATCGTCGGAGATGCGCGAGTTCCTCGCCCGCAACAGGCTGCCGTACCGGTGGTTCCTCGCGGACGAGCCCGAGGGAGCGCGTCTGTTGGCGGCGGCGGGTCACGACGATCGCACGCTGCCGGTGGTGGTGTGCGCGGACGGGTCGTGTCTGCTCGACCCCACCGACACCGAGTTGGCCGAGTACTTCGGTCTGGGCACCACGCCGACGGAGGACTTCTACGACCTCGTCGTCGTGGGCGGCGGGCCCGCCGGCCTGGGCGCGGCCGTCTACGGCGCGTCCGAGGGTCTCCGGACGGTCCTCGTCGAGCGCACCGCGACGGGTGGGCAGGCGGGCCAGAGCTCGCGCATCGAGAACTACCTCGGTTTCCCGGACGGGGTGTCCGGCGCACAGCTGGCCGAGCGTGCACGTCGGCAGGCCGAGAAGTTCGGCGCCGAACTCGTCACCACCCGCGAGGTCGCGGGTGTCGAGGTCGACGGGCCGGCGCGCGTGGTGCGTCTGACCGACGGCAGTGCGATCGCCGCGCACTCGATCATCCTCGCCACGGGTGTCTCCTACCGCCGGCATCCGGCGCCGGGGGTCGACGAGTTCGCCGGTCGCGGCGTCTTCTACGGCTCCGCGGTCACCGAGGCGGTCGGCTGTACCGATCAGGACGTGTACATCGTGGGCGGCGCGAACTCCGCCGGTCAGGCAGCGATGTACCTGTCCAAGTGGGCGCGGTCGGTGACCATCGTGGTGCGCGCCGAGTCGCTGGAAGCCTCCATGTCGTACTACCTCGTGCAGCAGATCGAGAAGAACCCCGTCATCTCCGTCCGCCCCTGCACCGAGGTGACCGCCGCGCACGGCGACGGCCACCTCGAACAGATCACCCTGCGCGACAAGGTCTCCGGCGACGAGGAGACCGTCGACACGGGCTACCTGTTCCTCTTCATCGGGGCGGCGCCGCGGACCGAGTGGCTGGACGGCGTGGTGGTGCGCGACCGCCACGGCTTCGTCGTCTCGGGTCAGGACCTCACGGTCGACGGGGCCCGCCCTCCGGGCTGGTCGGTCGACCGCGCACCGCACCATCTCGAGACCAGCGTGCCCGGCATCTTCGCGGCGGGCGACGTGCGCGCGGACTCCGCCAAGCGCGTCGCGTCGGCCGTCGGTGAGGGTGCGATGGCCGTCATGCTCGTCCACCGCTATCTCGCCCAACCCTGACCACCGCACGCGTCCCGGAAGCTGGATCATCATGACCGAACTCGACTGCAGCACCGAGGAACTGAAGACGCTGTTCCTCTTCGAGTCGCTCGACGACCAGCAGCTCGAGCAACTGTGTGCCAACGGGCACGTGGAGATGATCGAGGCCGGTCCCGTGTTCGCGGAGGGCGACGACGCCACGTGCTTCTACGTGCTCCTCGACGGGGAACTGGTGCTGACCAAGATGTCGGGTGGCGAGAAGATCGAGGTGAACCGCACGTCGTCGCGGGGCGTCTACGCGGGTGCGTGGCAGGCGTACCTCGGGGACCGCGCCCCGCAGAAGTACATGTCGGGCATGGACGTGACGCGTCCGTCCCGGTTCTTCGTGCTCGACGCCGAGCGGTTCGGAGACCTGGTTCGAGAGTGGTTCCCCATGGCGGTCCACATGCTCGAGGGACTGTTCTTCGGTCAGCAGAGCAGCAAGCAGGTCATCGACCAGCGGGAGCGGTTGCTGGCGCTGGGGTCGCTGTCGGCCGGTCTGACACACGAGCTGAACAACCCGGCCGCCGCGGCGGTCCGTGCGACGGCGGCGCTGCGGGACCGGGTGTCGCACATGCGCCGCAAACTCGGCGTCATCGCGTCGGGCGTCTACGACACCGACTCCCTGACGGGTCTGATCCGCCTGCAGGACGAGGCTGCCGAACTGGTGGGCAAGGCGCCGGAGCTCACTCCCATGGAGGCCTCCGACCGGGAGGACGCGCTGGGGGAGTGGTTCGAGGACCACGGCATCTCCGACGGGTGGGATCTCGCCCCGACCTTCGTGCAGGCCGGCATCGAGGCCGACTGGCTCGAGCGCGTCGCCGCGGACACGGGGGCGGAGCTTCTCGAGAGCACGATCCGCTGGCTGAACTACACCATCGAGACCGAACTGCTCATGAACGAGATCTCCGATTCCACCACACGGGTGTCGACGCTGGTCAACGCCGCGAAGCAGTACTCGCAGATGGACCGTGCGCCGTTCCAGAAGGTGGATCTGCGGGTCCTCCTCAAGAGCACCCTGGTGATGCTCGGCCGCAAGATCGGCGACGACATCACGGTGGTCAAGGACTTCGACCCGGCGCTGCCTCCCGTCGCGGCGTACGCCGCGGAGCTCAACCAGGTGTGGACCAACCTCATCGACAACGCCGTACAGGCCATGGACGGCCGAGGAACGCTCACTCTGCGTACCACGCGGGAGAACGACACGGCCCTCATCGAGATCGGGGACACCGGCCCGGGCGTTCCCGAGGCGATCCGGTCCCGCATCTTCGAACCGTTCTTCACCACCAAGCCCGTGGGCGAGGGCACCGGTCTGGGCCTCGACATCTCGTGGCGGATCGTGGTGAAGAAGCACGGCGGCGACCTACGGTTGCTGTCGGAGCCGGGAGACACCCGGTTCCAGGTACGGATACCGATCGACGGCCCGGCCGGGGCGCCGATGCCGACCGCAGAGGAGGAAGTCGGATGAGCACGAACGGAATCGACACCGCGGTACCGCCCAGCGGCGCGGGCTGCGTGGAGTGCGACGCCACCGACGGGTGGTGGGTGCACCTGCGCCGGTGCGCTCAGTGCGGCCACGTCGGATGCTGTGACTCCTCACCGTCGCAGCACGCGAGTGCCCATGCCGCGACCAGCGGTCATCCCGTCGTGCAGTCGTTCGAACCCGGGGAGACGTGGTTCTGGAACTACGTCACCGAGGAGGGCTTCGACGGGCCCGAACTCGCTGCGCCACAGCATCATCCGATGGACCAGACGGTGCCCGGACCGTCGTCTCGGGTCCCCTGGGACTGGCAGCGCCACGTCCGCTGAACCCAACATCGAATCGTTATGGAGTTACCCGCCGGTAGGGACGAGCGGGCGGTAAGGTCTGCGGTGCATTGCACGATGCATTCTCTCGCACAGCCTCAGGAGCCGTCCGTGTCGTTCATCCCCACCTCGTCCTTCTTCTCCAACGCCACGCGCTCGGATCGAAGTTCCTCTCGTGCAACGCGATTCGGCGCAGCCGTCGCGGTCGGCGCCACCATCGCCGCAGGGGCGATCCTCGGTACCGGGGTGGCGTCCGCGGCTCCGGTCACCTGCGTGTCCCCGCCCGCGGCCAACGACATCCAGGTGAGCGACACGGCCAGCTGCGGAGCCAAGGCCACCGGCGCCGGCGTCGCCACGTCGTCGGCGTCCGAGAGCGGTACCGCGGTCAGCGTCGCCGACGGCGGGCGCTCGACGTCGAACGCCACCGGCTTCGGCACCGCGCTGAGTGCCGTTCTGGGAGCGGGTACCTCGTACTCGTACTCCCTCGGTGGCGGCATCTCGCAGTCCTTCGCCACGAACGGAGCCACCTCCGTCGCCATCGCCGGGTACGGCGGCGGCGCGACGGCCAGCACGGTCACGGGCGTGAACTGCGCCGGTCTCAACTCCTTCGCTCTCGACCTCTCCACCGGGCGGTCCTGCATCGCCGGTCTGTAACCGTCGTGAACGCCACCGTCCTGGCGGTGCTCTGCGCCGTCGGTGCGGCGGTGTGCATCGCTGTCGGTACCGTCGTCCGCCAGCGGTCGGCGGCGTCGATTCCCGACGAGTCCGTCGGTCGGCTGGGACCCATCACCACGCTGATCCGCGAGCCGCTGTGGTGGATCGGCACGGTCGTCGGCATCGGCGGCTACGGCCTGCAGGCGGCGGCGTTGGGGCTCGGATCTCTTCTCCTGGTGCAGCCGCTCCTCGTGTTGTCCCTGCTGTTCGCGCTGCCGCTGGGTGCTCGGTTCTCCGGCCGCACCGTGTCGGCGAAGGACTGGCTGTGGGCTGCCGCGCTGACGGCGGCCATCGCGGTCCTCGTCGTCGTGGGCGATCCGCGGCCCGGCGTGGAACGCGCCGAGACGCGGCACTGGGTCGTCGTTCTCTGCGTCGGAATCCCGTTCGTTCTCGCCTGTGTTCTCGGCGCGCGCAGCGGCTCCCGGTCCCGGCGCGCCCTGCTGCTGGGACTGGCCGGCGGTGCGCTGTTCGGCGTCGCGGCCGTGCTGACGAAGAGCGTCGTCCACCTCGCCGGACGCGGACCGCAGCCGCTGCTGACCTCGGTCGAGCCGTACGCGCTCGTCGCCGTGGCCGTGGTCGCGATCTCGCTGCAGCAGTCGGCCTTCCAGGTGGGTGCGTTGCAGGCCTCGCTGCCCGCGACGACCGTGATGGAACCGATGGTCGCGTCGCTGCTGGGATTCGTCGTGCTGGGCGAGTACCTCGACGCCGATCGTGAGGTCACGGTGGTGCTGGTCGCCGCCCTGATTCTCGTGGTGGTCTCGGCGGTGGCCCTGGCCCGGTCCGCGGGCGCGGCCGAGAACGTCGAACCCGCCCATCCTGCCCCGAACCCGTAGCGGCACTAGGCTCGTCGCATGAGTCCGATCGGTGGGGTGCTGTTCGACATCGACGGTGTGCTCATGACCAGTTGGCGTCCCGTGCCCGGGGCCGCGGAGACGGTGAGCACGCTGCGCAGCAACGACGTGGCGTGCGCGTTCCTGACCAACACCACGTCGAAGACGCGGGAGCAGATCTCCGACGCGCTCACCGATGCGGGCATCGAGGTGCACGCCGACGAGATCGTCACCGCGGCCACTCTCACCGCCGACCACCTGCGGACGCGGTACCCCGGTGCGCGGTGCGTCCTCCTCAACAGCGGCCGGATCGCCGACGATCTGCCCGGCGTGGAGTGGGTCGACAGCGATCCGGACGTGGTGGTGCTCGGCGGCGCCGGCGAGCAGTTCACTCACGAAGCGCTCAGCCGGGTCTACGACTGGATGTGTCAGGGCGTGCCCGTCGTCGCGATGCACCGCAGCCTCATGTGGACCACGGCCGAGGGGCTGCGCATCGACACGGGCATGTATCTGACGGGCATGGAATCGGCGTCCGGCCGCACGGCGACGGCCGTCGGCAAGCCGGCGCCGCTCGGTTTCCAGACGTCGGCGGAACGCATGGGCGTCGATCCGGACCTGGTGGTGATGGTCGGGGACGATCTCGACAACGACGTGCTCGCCGCCCAGGTCGTCGGCATGCGCGGCATGTTGGTCCGCACGGGCAAGTTCCGTCAGGAACGCCTCGACCGGCACGCACGCGACCAGTACGCGATGCAACCGGCGTTCGTCGTCGACTCCGTCGCGGACCTGCCGGCGGTGCTGGAGATCGGTCGGTAGTGGTCCTGCGGCCGGGATCCGAGTTCGCGGGGTTCCGCGTCGAGAGACTGCTCGGTCACGGCGGCACCGCCGAGTTGTATCTCGCCCGACGTGGATCGGCACCGCCGGAGACCCTGAAGATCCTGCGTGCGGACGCCCCGCGGGACGCGTTCGCGGCCGAGGTGCGGATCGGGGCCCTGCTGCAGCACCCGAACATCGTCGCGGCGCACGATCACGGCGAGTTCCGCGGGCGGCCGTGGATGTCGATGTCGCACGTCGACGGGTACAGCGCCGCCCGCCTCGTCGCGCGCGGACAGATCCCACTCGACGTCCACCGAGCCGCCCGCATCGTCGACGGCGTGGCGAGAGCCCTCGATCACGCGCACGGGCTCGGGATCGTCCACCGGGACGTCAAGCCGGCCAACATCCTGCTCGCGAGTGTCGCCGATGCGGACACCCGGGAGCAGATTCTGCTGTCCGACTGGGGAATCGCGCGGCTGACGACCTCGCCGACACCGCTGGTGTCGGACGACGGGACGGTGCTGACATCGATCGGCTACGCGGCACCCGAACTGCTGCGGGGCGGCACGCTCACCGCCCGCACCGACATCTACGCGCTCGGTGCCACCCTCGTCGAACTGCTCACGGGACGGCCGCCGTTCCCGCTGGCCACTCCGTTCGCCGTCATGGACGCCCAGCTGAGGCGGACCCCGCCGTCCGTCAGCTCGCGTCGGGCCGACCTGCCGACCCGCCTCGACGCCGTCGTGCAGCGCGCGCTGGCCAAGGAGCCGCCGGACCGGTTCGCGTCGTGCCACGACCTGAGCGTGGCGGTGGCGCGGGCCCTGAGGGACCACACGCCACCTGAGCCCGACCGGCCCTGGTACCGACGTCGCTAGTCGCTCGGCGTCTCGGGATCCGTCGGCCGGTTCGCGACGACGGGGTACTTGCCCGTGTAGCCCATCCGCTCCTCGGCGACGCTGAGGACGCGGGCCCGGACGAGGAACCAGCCGCCGATGAGCATCGGCACGATGACGACGAGCGTGGCGACGGTCCACGTCCCGATCGGCGCGTCGAGCGCCATGAGCACCAGCACCGCAGCGAGGAACGCGAGCGTCGCGTAGCTCGTGTACGGCGCCCCGAAGAGCCGGAACGACGGCCGTTCGAGGATGCCCTTGCGGCTCCACCGGTAGAGCTGCAGCTGGCAGAGCACGATGGTCGCCCACGAGGCGATGATGCCGAGGGCCGACATGTTGAGCACGATCTCGAACGCCTCGCCGGGTTTGAACGCGTTGAGCGCCACGCCGAGCAGTGTCAGGGCGCCGGTGAGCAGGATGCCGCCGTAGGGGACACCGTTCCGGCTCATCCGCGCCGTGAACGACGGCGCGCTGCCGTTCATCGCCATCGACCGCAGGATGCGGCCCGTGGAGTACAGCCCGGCGTTGAGGCTGGACAGCGCCGCGGTGACCACGACGATGTTCATGATCGTGCCGGCGCCGTCGACGCCGATGCGGGAGAAGAACGTGACGAAGGGGCTCTCCCCGGCCCGGTAAGTCGTGTACGGCAACAGCAGCGCCAGCAGGATCAGCGATCCCACGTAGAACACCGCGATGCGGAAGATGACGGAGTTGATGGCCCGCGGCATCACCTTCGCCGGGTTCTCGGTCTCTCCGGCCGCGGTCCCGACCAGCTCGACGGCCGCGTAGGCGAAGACGACACCTGACGTGACGATGACCAGCGGCCACGCCCCGGTGGGGAAGAGGCCGCCGTTGCCCGAGATGACGCCGAAGCCGGTCGACTGGCCGTCGACGTCGAAACGACCGGCGAGGAAGACGGTGCCCACGACCAGGAAGGTCACCAGCGCCGCGACCTTGATCATGGCCGCCCAGAACTCCATCTCGCCGAACCACTTCACCGACACCAGGTTCACGGCGAGCACGATGGCCAGTGCGATCAGGGCGATGGTCCATTGCGGGATGCCCTTGAAGGCGCCCCAGTAGTGCATGTACGTCGCGACGGCCGTGACGTCGACGATCGCCGTCATCGCCCAGTTGAGGAAGTACATCCACCCGGCCGCGTAGGCGGCCTTCTCGCCGTAGAACTCGCGGGCGTAGGAGACGAACGATCCGGAGGACGGACGGTGGAGCACCAGCTCGCCGAGCGCTCGGAGGATGAAGAAGACGAAGACGCCGCAGACGGCGTAGATGATGAACAGGCCCGGGCCCGCGGACTCGAGGCGGCCGCCCGCGCCGAGGAACAGGCCGGTGCCGATCGCGCCGCCGATGGCGATCATCTGCAGTTGCCGAGGCTTCAGGCCCTTGTCGTAGCCCTCCTCCTCGTGTGCCATCGCCGAGTTGTCGTAACCGGTGTCGACTGCATCGGACACGATGTGGTCCTTTCGTCCGCAGGGGTGGGCGGGTGTATATGTCCGATTCGCGTGGATTCTGTTGTGGCGCGCGACAACTGGTCGCGTCACACATTCTTCTCACGCGTGAGTCGGTCGTCGTTCCGGCACGTGAACACCGTGTGAATCGCGACCACTCGACGACGACCTTGCACTCGACCACCTCGACTGCTAGAAATCTGGTTGGCACTCGCGTACTGTGAGTGCCAGGTCGAAGAGGTGAGATCGGGAATCATCGACACCCCTGGTCGTCCGTCGCGGGCACCGACTCGGCCGGATGTGGAAAGGGAGCGACCCACCCGCGGTCGCTTCGTGTGTCACCCCCAATCCGGAGGATCACTTCGCAATGGCCAAGATCATCGCGTTCGACGAAGAGGCACGCCGTGGCCTCGAACGGGGCTTGAACAGCCTCGCCGACGCAGTCAAGGTGACGTTGGGCCCCAAGGGTCGCAACGTCGTACTCGAGAAGAAGTGGGGCGCCCCCACGATCACCAACGATGGTGTGTCCATCGCCAAGGAGATCGAGCTGGAGGACCCGTACGAGAAGATCGGCGCAGAGCTGGTCAAAGAGGTCGCCAAGAAGACCGACGACGTCGCAGGTGACGGCACCACCACCGCGACCGTTCTCGCTCAGGCACTCGTCCGCGAAGGCCTGCGCAACGTCGCAGCCGGCGCGAACCCGCTCGGCCTCAAGCGCGGCATCGAGGCAGCCGTCGCCGCTGTCACCGAGTCCCTGCTGAAGTCCGCCAAGGAGATCGACACCAAGGAGCAGATCGCTGCGACCGCTGGTATCTCCGCAGGCGACGCGTCCATCGGCGAGCTCATCGCCGAGGCCATGGACAAGGTCGGCAAGGAAGGCGTCATCACGGTCGAGGAGTCCAACACCTTCGGCCTGCAGCTCGAGCTCACCGAGGGCATGCGCTTCGACAAGGGCTACATCTCGGGATACTTCGTCACCGACGCCGAGCGTCAGGAAGCCGTCCTCGAAGACGCGTACATCCTGCTCGTCAGCTCGAAGGTCTCCACCGTCAAGGACCTGCTGCCCCTGCTGGAGAAGGTCATCCAGTCCGGCAAGCCGCTCCTGATCATCGCCGAGGACGTCGAGGGCGAAGCGCTCTCCACCCTCGTCGTGAACAAGATCCGTGGCACCTTCAAGTCCGTCGCCGTCAAGGCACCGGGCTTCGGTGACCGTCGCAAGGCGCAGCTCGCCGACATCGCCATCCTCACCGGTGGCGAGGTCATCAGCGAAGAGGTCGGCCTCTCCCTCGAGGGTGCCGGACTCGAGCTGCTCGGCCAGGCTCGCAAGGTCGTCGTGACCAAGGACGAGACCACCATCATCGAGGGCTCCGGCGACGCCGACGCCATCGCGGGTCGTGTCTCGCAGATCCGTTCCGAGATCGAGAACTCCGACTCGGACTACGACCGTGAGAAGCTGCAGGAGCGCCTGGCCAAGCTGGCCGGTGGCGTTGCAGTCATCAAGGCCGGTGCCGCCACCGAGGTCGAGCTCAAGGAGCGCAAGCACCGCATCGAAGATGCCGTGCGCAACGCCAAGGCAGCTGTCGAGGAGGGCATCGTCGCCGGTGGTGGCGTCGCGCTGCTGCAGTCGGCTCCCGCACTCGAGAACCTCAACCTCACGGGCGACGAGGCCACCGGCGCGAACATCGTTCGCGTCGCCCTCGAGGCACCGCTGAAGCAGATCGCGTTCAACGCCGGCCTCGAGCCCGGCGTCGTCGCGGAGAAGGTGCGCAACCTCCCCCTCGGCCACGGCCTCAACGCCGCGACCAACGAGTACGAGGACCTGCTCGCCGCCGGCATCAACGACCCGGTCAAGGTCACCCGCTCGGCACTGCAGAACGCAGCGTCGATCGCGGCTCTGTTCCTCACCACCGAGGCCGTCGTCGCCGACAAGCCGGAGAAGGCCGGAGCGCCCGCGGGCGATCCGACCGGCGGCATGGGCGGCATGGACTTCTGAGTCCCGCTCCCTGATCGCACGAGAGCCGGTCACCCTCACGGGTGGCCGGCTCTCGTGCGTTCCGCGGTGAGTTCCGGCGCCCCGTCGAGTCGGTATCGGTATGACGAGACTGCTGTTCGTCCACGGCGCCGGCGGCGAGGACGACGACGAGCCACTGGCGGAGGAGTTCGGCGCGCTGCTCGGCGCGACGGTCGACATGCCCCGCATCCCGAGCGACGACATGAGCGCCGAGGCGTGGGCAGGACCGATACGCCGCGGCCTCGAGGCGAGTCCCGACGTCGTGATCGCCCACTCCTTCGGCGCCACCGTCCTGCTGCACGTGCTCGCCTCGCTCCGGGTTCCCGCCGCCACGTTGCTCGCGATGCCCGACTGGAGTGCCGCGGGCTGGGACGTCCACCAGTACGAGTGGCCGACCGTCCCGCCGGAGGTCTCCCTGACGCTGCACCACTGCCGCGACGACGACGTGGTGCCGTTCGCGCACCTCGCACTGGCCTCCGCGCGGCTCCCGGGCGCTCGGGTGGTCGAGCACCAGCGGGGTGGGCACCAGTTCGAGAGTGCTGTCGGGGAGGTGGTGGCGTCGATGCGGCTGTAGCCACACGATCGTCGATGATTCCGCGCATCCGCAGAATCACCGGTGATCGTGTGTGCTCACCCTCGCGCGAGCGATCGTCGCCGGCGCACCGTCTCGATGATCTCGTCCGCGACTGCGGCCACGCTCGCCTTCACCGTGACAGCGGAGTATCTCAGAACCAGCCAGCCGTCCAACACCAGTGCGTTCTGTCGGCGACGATCGCTGGTGAAGACGTCTGCAGCCGTGTGGAACTCACGCCCATCGATCTCCACCACCACGCGCCCGCGCCGGTCCACCAGATCCCCGTAGTACGGGCCGACCTTGCCATTGATCTCCAGGTGCATGTTGCGGGCGGTGAGAGCTCGCGCCACCATGCGCTCGGGTTCGGACAACGTGTTCGGGCATGCTCGCCGCAACTGTTCGCGCAGCATCCGCATGCCTGTCTTCCCGGCAGCCTCGTCGCACAGCTGAGCCAGGGAACGCCAGCTCACCGCCCGTGACAGCGCCCTGTCGATCACCTTCTCGAACTGCGGCCGGATCAACGTGCCGGCGACGTCGAGGATCGCGTGTTCGAGGGACACGACAGGTGTGTCCCCCAACCATCTGACGTTCGTCAGAGCCCGGCGATGAACACGCACCCAATTCGGGCCACCCGCGTACCCCGTCGGCGGCACCGTCACGTGGACCATGGAGGGTTCCGCGGGCAGCAGCCCCCAGATCCAGGCTGCGGTGTCGTGACTCGCGACGGCGTGCGGTTTCCACAGTCGGACCGCCGCACACCTGTCCTCGTACGTGGGTGGTTCGGTGGAGTACACGCCGGGCAGCAGTCGGTGCAGTTCGCCGCGCGCTGCTCTGCGATCGACGGTCGCGCCGCTGATGCCCCCGGCGATCAGCTGTCGTCTGGTGTGGACTCCCATCGGCCGAGTGTGAGTTGCTCGCGTGCTGTCGAGGTCTGGCGGTGGTCCGCGCCTGTGGACGAAGCGCTCGTTCGTGCACAACGAGATCCACCAGCTTGCGTGTGGAGCCACACGATGTTGATCGATGTCGCGGTTCTGCACAATCGAGGGCGATTCCGACGACTCAGCCTCAGCGCCCGGGAACGTAGTGCCGCGGGTTCTGCCGACGACCCGGGGGCGGGAGGTTGCGGTCCGGGGTCTCGACCAGCGGGGCGGTGGCGGGGATCCGGCCGGCGGCGCGGTCCAGTCCGGCGCGCGCACGCGGATGCTTGCGCCGCCGCGCCGGCACGGCCCGGAACGCCACGTTCACCAGGAAACCCAGCCGCCGCAGCCAGCGCTCGTCCCGATCGGTCCAGGTGTAGCCCAGCAGGTCTCGGACCGCCGGGTCGTAGAGCCCGACGGTGATGCGCAGGAAGGTGCGGTCGACGACCGGGCGCATCCGGGCCCACAGCCACTCGGGTAGTGGCAGGAACGGTGGCACCGGCACGGACGACATGTCGAGGACCAGGCGCGCGGCCGGGGTGTCCTCCAGAACGGTGCGGCACATCCGGTCCCAGTACGCCTGGAAGTCGGACCACGTCTCGGGCACGGGGCGCATGCTCAGGCCGTACAGGCCGTACCACCGTCGGTGCTCGTCGAACAGTTGCTCTCGCTCGGCCTCGGTGATGCCGCCCATGAAGTACTCGGCGGTGCGCATGGTGCCCACGAAGAACGTGGCGTGCGCCCAGTAGAAGATGTCGGGATCGAGGGCGTGGTAGGGGCGCCCGTGAGCATCGAGACCGCTGATGTCGTTGTGGTAGCGCCTGATTCGTTCCGCGGTCTCGGGTGCGCGGTCACCGTCGAACACGACGCCGCCGATGGGATAGAGCGAGCGCATGACGCGCTCCCAGCGCTCGACCTCGAACGTCGAGTGCTCGCTGACGGCCGCGCCGAGACCCGGGTGTATGTTCTGCATCGAGCCGGCCCACGGTCCCTGCAGGATCCCGCGCCAGTCCCCGAACCATCGCCAGGTGAGGGAGTCGGCGCCGAGCGTTTGACTACGCATGTTGTCACCGTAGAGTCGAGCGAGCACGGCAGTCAACAGTGAGGTGTCATCGACGTGACCACGCTCGAGGCGCGACGCGAGCAGCGGCGCGCGGCACTGCTCACGGCCGGGATCGATCTGCTGGGAGCGGTCGGTGGTCCCGCTGTGAGTGTGCGGGCGGTGTGCTCGCGGGCGTCGTTGACCGAGCGCTACTTCTACGAGAACTTCGGCGACCGTGACTCGTTCGTCCGCACGGTGTACACCGCGGTGGCCGAGGAGGGGCGCGATGCACTGGTCCGCGCGGTGGGTCAGGCCCGCCGCCCGGAGGAGCGCGCACGCCGCGCCGTCACCGCGTTCGTCGAGCTCATGATCGACCGTCCCGAACACGGCCGAGTGCTGTTGTCGGCGCCGTTCGCCGATCCGGCGCTGAGCACCTGGGGGCGGCGCACCATGCCGATCTTCGTCGCGCTCATCGGCGACAACCTGCCCGCCGAGTCGAACGACGTCGACCGCCTGCTGACTGCGACCGGTGTCGTCGGGTCGCTGACCGCCCTGTTCACGGCGTACCTCGACGGCGAGATCGTGGTGGAACGGCAGCACTTCGTCGACCACTGCACGGCCCTGGTGCTGTCTGCGAGCAACCGACGCACGGCATGATGGCGGGCATGGAGCTGGTGCGCGCAGGAGTGCTCGACGTGGGCGTCGAGCGGTACGGAGACCCGAGCGGCCCGTCGGTCGTGTTGCTGCACGGGTTTCCGTACGACACCCGGTCCTACGACGACGTCGCCCGACTGCTGGCCGACACGGGTGCCGACGTGGTGGTGCCGTACCTGCGCGGCTTCGGGCCCACGCGGTTCGTCGAGGACTCCACGATGCGGTCGGGAGAGCAGGCCGCGTTGGCGCACGATCTGCACGACCTCATCGGGGCGATGGCACTCGACCGTCCGATCGTCGCCGGCTACGACTGGGGTGGCCGCGCGGCGTGCGCGGTGGCGGCGCTGTGGCCCGAGTCGGTGTCGGGTCTGGTCAGCGTGTCCGGCTACCTGGTGCAGGACATCGAGGCTGCCGTGACGACGCCGGCACCGCCGCACCTCGAGAAGCGGTACTGGTACCAGTACTACCTGCACTCGGAGCGCGGCCGCGCCGGCCTCGCTGCCTACCGCGCCGAGATCGCGCAGACGTTGTGGACCGACTGGTCGCCGACGTGGCGGTTCGGAGACTCCGAATTCGCCGCCACCGCAGCATCGTTCGACAACCCGGACTTCGTCGACGTCGCGGTGCACTCGTATCGACACCGGTACGGACTCGCGGCGGGGGACCCGCGGTACGCGGCCACGCAGGACGCGCTCGCCGGGCAGCCGTCGATCACGGTGCCGACCGTCGTCCTCGATCCGACGGAGGACACGGTCGCCGCCCTGTACGGATCGCCCGATCACGGCGCGCACTTCACGGATCTCGTCGACGTGCGTGCGGTCGACGCCGGCCACAACCCGCCGCAGGAACTGCCGGGGGTGTTCGCCGACGCCGTCCGCACGCTCGCCGAGATCGTGGACGCGCGGAACTAGACCGCGAGTTCGCCGAGCTCCGACCAGTCGGTGCCCTCCACCTCGGTGCTGACGATCTTCGGAGTCTCCTGCAGGTACGGCGGGAGATCCTTCTGCGCCTGCTTGAAGTGGTCCGACTGCACGTGTGTCGCACCGGCATCCGGGTCGCGGAAGGCCTCGACGAGGACGTACTCGGTGGGATCGTCGAGTGTGCGCGACCAGAAGTACCAGAGGCATCCCTCCTCCGCCTGGCAGGCCTCGGTGAAGGCTCGCGAGATCTCGGGCCAGTCGTCCGCGTGCTCTGCCTTCACTCGGAACTTGGCGGTGATGAAGATCAAGGGGTGCTCCTTCGCTCGTACGAACTCCGACGTGTTCCTGTGTACCCCCTCGGGCCGCACTAGTATCGCGTCATGGCAGCCACGTCACCGGCGATCGAACTCGAGGTCAGCGGACGCACGGTGCGGGTGTCCAACCCCGACCGCGTGTACTTCCCGGCGAGCGGAGCCACCAAGCGTGATCTCGTCGAGTACTACCTGTCTGTCGGCGACGGCATCGTGCGCGCGCTGCGGGAGCGGCCCTGCATGATGCACCGGTTCCCCGACGGTCTCGCCGGGGAGAAGGTGCACCAGAAGCGGTTGCCGAAAGGCGCTCCGGACTGGATGGAGACGGTGCGGGTCACCTTCCCGCGCTACAACCGCACCGCGGACGAACTCTGCGTCACCGAACTGGCGCACGTGATCTGGGCCGTGCAGATGTCGACGGTGGAGTTCCATCCGTGGAACAGCCGGCGCGCCGACGTGGAGAGTCCGGACGAGTGGCGCATCGATCTGGATCCGATGCCGGACTGCTCCTTCGACCGGGTGCGCCGGGTGGCGGCGGTGACGCGCGAGGTGCTCGACGAACTCGGTGCCGTCGGGTGGCCGAAGACGTCGGGCGGCAACGGGTTGCACGTGTACGTGCGTATCGCGCCGGAGCAGGGCTTCGCCGATGTCCGCAGGGCCGCACTGGCGTTCGCTCGGGAAGTGGAGCGGCGCGCGCCGGACGACGTGACCACGACGTGGTGGCGCAAGGACCGCGACCCGACGAAGTTGTTCGTCGACTACAACCAGAACGCCCGCGACCACACCATCGCGAGCGCGTACTCCGTGCGCGGCAATCAGGACGCGACGGTGTCGACGCCGATCACGTGGGACGAGATCGTCGACGTGGAGCCGCGAGACCTCACCATGTACACCGTGCCGTCCCGATTCGCGGATCTCGGTGATCTGCACGCAGGAATCGACGATGCCGTGTACTCGATCGCCCCGCTGATCGAGTGGGCCGAGCGCGACGAGCGGGCGGGGCTCACCGAACCCGAGGAGTGACCGGATCGTTCCCTGTGGCCCGTGTGTTCTCACAACACGCAGCGGAGGTGAGATGTAGTTCGAGCGAATGATTTGGAGCCGGAAACCGGCACTGGGCCTTTTTCTGTGGCAGAATACGTGCAAATCGTACAAAGCAGCGCGTTCGGTCCACCCCGTCGGCGGGGCCCGACACGGACGCGCGGCCTGCCAGTGAGGAATGCTCATGCACTGCCGTCTCTGCGGATCCGCCGACCTCGAGAGTGTCCTCGACCTGGGCGCGACACCGCCGTGCGAATCGTTCCTCACCGCAGCGCAGCTCGACGATCCGGAGCCCACCTTCCCCCTGCACCTGCGTCTCTGCCGAGAGTGCCTGCTGTTGCAGATTCCGGCTCTCGTGTCGCCGGCCGAGACGTTCACCGAGTACGCGTACTTCTCGTCGTTCTCGAGCAGCTGGGTCGACCATGCCCGGACGTTCGTGCAGGAGTCCGTGCGCCGCCTGGATCTGTCCGACGAGTCGTTCGTGGTCGAGGTGGCGAGCAACGACGGCTATCTCCTGCAGCACGTCGTGGACGCCGGAATCCGCTGCCTCGGTATCGAGCCGAGCGTGAACGTCGGTGCGGCAGCGCGTGAGTCCGGTGTTCCGACGGAGACAGCGTTCCTCGATCCGACGACCGCGGCGCAGGTGCGTGCCGCGCACGGGCCGGCGGACCTCGTCGTCGCGAACAACGTGTACGCCCACATCCCGGACGTCGCGGGATTCACCGAGGGGCTGCGCACGCTGGTGTCGGACCACGGCATGGTCAGCATCGAGGTGCACCACGCCCTCCACCTGGTGGCCGACGCACAGTTCGACACGGTCTACCACGAGCACTTCCAGTACTGGACGGTCCTGACGGCGACGAGGGCGCTCGCTCGGGGCGACCTGACCGTCGTGGACGTCGAGGAACTGTCCACCCACGGCGGTTCCATTCGGATCTGGGCGACACCGTCCGCGAACGCCGGCCCGCCCAGCGAGCGCACCCTCGACCTGCTCGCGGCCGAGCAGCGCGCGGGGCTGCATCACGTGGTCGGCTATCGCGGGCTCGAGAAGGCGGCGCGCGGGGTCCGAGCGACGTTGCTCGAGTTCCTCCTCGACTGTCGCCGGCGGGGTGAACGCGTGGTCGGATACGGCGCGCCGGGCAAGGGCAACACCCTGCTCAACTACTGCGGCATCCGAACGGACCTGGTGGAGTACACCGTCGATCGCAATCCCTACAAGCACGGTCGGTTCACACCGGGGACGCGAATCCCGGTGCACCATCCCGATCGCATCGCGGCGGATCGTCCGGACGTGGTCCTGGTCCTGCCGTGGAATCTCGAGAGCGAGCTCACCGAGCAGCTGAGCTACGTCGCCGAGTGGGGTGGGCGCGTCGTGTTCCCACTCCCCGTTCTCCACACCGCCGACATCGGGCGGCTCGACACATCGGAGGCTCTGGCATGAAGGTCGTACTGTTCTGTGGCGGTTACGGAATGCGCATGCGCAACGACCGCAACGACGACATCCCGAAGCCCTTGCAGATGGTCGGGCCCCGTCCGCTCCTCTGGCACATCATGAAGTACTACGCACACTACGGCCACAAGGACTTCGTGCTGTGCCTCGGCTACGGCGCGGCAGCGATCAAGCAGTTCTTCCTGGACTATCACGAGGAGCAGTCCAACGACTTCGTCATGCGCGACGGCAAGGTCGAGTTGCTGAGCACGGACATGAGCGACTGGTCGATCACGTTCGTGGACACCGGCGTCGAGTCGCCCATCGGCGAGAGGTTGCGGCGCGTCCGTGACCACCTTGACGGCGATCCGTACTTCCTCGCCAACTACTCGGACGTGTTGACCGACGCCCCGCTGGACACGATGATCGAGCGCTATCACGAGTCGGGCGCCGTGGCGTCCATGCTGGTGGTGCCGCCGCAGTCGAGCTTCCACTGCGTGGACGTGTCGGAGGCCGGCGAGATCAAGGACATCGTTCCGGTGAGCCGCTTTCCCATCTGGGAGAACGGCGGGTACTTCGTGCTCAGTCAGGAGGTCTTCGACCACATTCCGGAGGGGGGCGATCTGGTCGGCGATGCGTGTATGACACTGGCGGGCCGCGGGGAACTGTTCGGATACCGGCACGAGGGATTCTGGAAGCCGGCCGACACCTTCAAGGAGCGTGCGGAACTCGACAACGACTACGGGCGCGGCATTCGCCCGTGGGCGGTGTGGGAGGGCGATCGGAATCGACCGCCACTGTCGAGCGTCGTCGCGTGATCGGCCTGTCCCCCAGCCGTATCCGCTCGGTGGCGGTGCTCGGTGCGCATCCGGACGACATCGCCATCGGCGCCGGAGGAACGCTCCTCGACCTCACCCGTGGGGGAGATGTCGAGGTGCACGCTCTGGTGCTGACGGGCGGCGGCACCGAGCGGGAAGCCGAGGAGCGAAAGGCGCTGTCGGACTTCTGTTCGGACGGACCGGTGTCGCTCACCGTGCTCGACGTGCCGGACGGC
Source organism: Rhodococcus sp. BP-332 (assembly GCF_019836065.1). Taxonomy (NCBI): domain Bacteria; kingdom Bacillati; phylum Actinomycetota; class Actinomycetes; order Mycobacteriales; family Nocardiaceae; genus Rhodococcus; species Rhodococcus sp. BP-332. Next base: position 657,654 of record NZ_JABUEC010000002.1, on the reverse strand, counting down.
CGCTCCCCTGATCACTGGAGCGCGGTGAAGAACGGACTCGAACAGTTCCGGCGTACGTGCGAGCCCGACGTCGTACTCGCACCGCAGCGGCGCGACGCGCACCAGGATCACCGCCTGCTGGCGGAGCTGGTTCCCACCGTCTTTCGCGACCATCTGGTGCTGGGCTACGAGATCGTCAAGTGGGAGTCCGATCTTCCGACACCCGGTCTCTATTATCCGCTCGCCGACGACGTGGCGGTGCGCAAGGCGGAGCTGCTGTCGCGGCACTACCCCTCGCAGCATCACCACGACTGGTACGACTCCGAGACCTTTCTCGGGCTGGCGCGCGTGCGAGGAGTGCAGTGCCGCAGCAGATATGCCGAGGCGTTCGTCGTGGAGAAGATACTCCTGCACACGGAGAACCTGCGGTCGGACCGTCCGGCACCGCAGACGAAAGGGTCGTGAACAGCATGCGTGTACTCGTCACCGGACACCAGGGATACCTCGGTACCGTCATGGTTCCGCTCCTGCAGGAGCGTGGTCACACCGTGGTGGGGCTCGACAGCGGCCTGTTCGCGGACTGCGTTCTCGGTGACGCACCCGCGGATCCGGTCACCCTGGCCACGGATCTGCGCGACGTCGTAGCCGCCGATCTCACGGGTGTCGACGCGGTGGTGCACCTCGCCGCACTGTCGAACGATCCGCTCGGCACGCTGGCGCCGGAGATCACGCACGACATCAATCACCATGCCTCCGTGCGTCTCGCACGTGCCGCGAAGGATGCGGGGGTGGGCCGGTTCCTGTACGCGTCCACCTGTTCGGTCTACGGCGCCGCCGGTCAGGACGCGGTCACGGAGGACGCGGTGCTGAGGCCCCTCACCCCCTACGCCGTGAGCAAGGTGCGCGTCGAGGACGACGTCGCGGCCATGGCGGACGACAGCTTTGCGCCGGTGTTCCTCCGCAACGCGACGGCCTTCGGCTACTCACCGCGGCTGCGGGCGGACATCGTGGTCAACGATCTCACGGCGTCGGCGTTCCTCACCGGACGCATCGTCGTCAAGTCCGACGGCACGCCGTGGCGACCCCTCGTGCACGCGCGGGACATCGCGTACGCCTTCGCGGCCGCGCTCGAGGCGCCGGTCGACCGAATTCGGAACCGGGCGTTGAACATCGGCACCGAGGCGAACAACGTGACGGTGCGCGACATTGCCGAGACGGTCGCCGACGTGACGGGTGCCGAGGTGGTGGTCACCGGAGAATACGGCGCCGACCCGCGGTCCTACCGCGTCGACTTCTCCGCGGCGCGAGAGGTGTTGCCCGCCTTCGTCCCCGAGTGGAGTGTCCGAGCCGGCGCTGAAGAGCTGGTCGCCGCATACGCCCGCCACGGTCTCACCGCGGACGCACTGGCGCAGCGCTTCACGCGTCTGGCCCGCGTCACCGAGCTCCAGCGGACCGGCGCGATCGACGAGAACCTCCGCAGGACGCGGGTGGGTGTCGGCAGTGCGTGAGAGATCACCCGCCGGCGACGAGGTCGCGCCAGGACCGCGCTGCCGCGTCCCGGTCGCTCACGATGCTCGGCGTCCCGCGCCAGCGGATCGCCAGATCCGCGTCGTCCCAGCGGACGCCCACGTCCTCGGAGGGTTCGTGCGGACGGTCGATCCGGTAGCACACGTCTGCGGTCTCGCCCAGGGTGAGGAAGCCGTGCAGGAAGCCGGGGGGCACGAACAGGTGCGCGCACTCCACGTCGTCGAGCACGACGTCGAACCACTGACCGAAGGTGGGCGACTCCGTTCTGGTGTCCACCAGGACGTCCTGGACGGCGCCGCGGGCGCACCGCACCAACTTGGCCTCGCCTCGGCCTCCTCGCCCGTGCAGGCCACGCAGAACGCCGCCGGCGGAACGGGACTGGGAGTCCTGACGGAAATCAGCGGCTCTCGTGGACAGGGTCGTGTGCTCGGCGATCGCCGCGTCGAAGATCTCGGTGTCAAAGGTCCTCGTGAAGAAACCCCGATCGTCGCGATGCGGGGTGGGCAGGAAGAGCAGGACGTCTCGCAGAGGTGTGGTCTCGACGCGCATGAGTCCAGTGTCGCCGACGGGTGCTCCCCGCGTACGACGAGCCGGAGAATCTCATGAGTTCGTGCAGAGCCTGCGCCTCGGCGACGGTGTCCACGGTGCTCGATCTCGGCCTCGTGCCGGCCGCGGACAGTTTCCCGACGGCCGAGTCCTCTCCCGAGGGCGACGAGATGCATGCTCTCGCGATGGGCCTGTGCACGACGTGCGGCCTGGCACAGCTCCTGGACGACGACACCCGCGCGGACGAACCGCGTGGAGTGGAGCCGGAGGCGTTGACGCGAGCCGCTTCTCGGGCGATGGACGAGATCGTGCGACGCGGGTGGCTCCCCGACGGCGCCGTGGTCCGCGAGTACGGAAGCCCCCACGGTGGGTCCTGGATCCCCGACGTGAGATCCCGTGGCGTCGCGGATGCCGGTCCGGCCGTGGCGGGTTCGCGCTCCGCCGACCTCGTCGTCGACGGTTTCGGGCTGATGCACGAGCCGGACCAGGCGGCCGCTCTGCGTGAACGTCGGGCGCTGCTCGGCGACGGCGGCGTACTGGTGCTGCAGGTCCACTCCTTCATGACCATCGTGCGGGATCGCCAGTGGACGGCGCTCCGCCACGGACACTTCGCCTACTGGTCGTCGACCGCGCTCGAGACCGCTCTGTGGGCAGCGGGTCTGATGCCCACCGGGTGTTGGGAGTCGGACCTCTACGGCGGGACTCTCCTGGTCTCGGCGATGCGCGACGACTCGGTGCGCCTCCCGGTGTGGGAGGACGACCTCGTGACGGCACGGCGCGTGCGGGAAGCCGAGGCTGCTGCCGCCGTCACCGATCCCACCGTCGTGTCGTCCCTCGGAGCAGCCGCCGTCGCCGAGGTCGAGGCGGTGCGGGCGAGACTCGGCGCGTCGTCTCGCGCGGGTGTGACGCTCGCCGCGTACGGAGCGGCGTCGCGTGCGGTCGCTCTGTTCGCGATGGCGGGGGTGACCACGGAGACGGTCGGCGCGGTCGTCGATGCGTCCCCGGCGAAATGGGGCCGCCGCATGCCGGGTACGGACGTTCCCATCGTCGGCCCGGAATGGCTGTACACCCATCGTCCCGACCGTGTGGTGGTGACCGTCCCGGATCTCCTCCCGGAGGTCGCTGCGGCGCATCCGGAGATGTCGTTCGTCGATCTCGACTCGGCCACGGAAGGACTCCGCTCATGACCGCTCCGCTCTCGGTGTGCATCCCGGCCTACGAGGCCGCGCGCACCCTGGAGACCACACTGGCCTCCGTCCTGGACCAGGACGAGGACATGGAGGTCCTGGTGCTCGACAACGCGAGCACCGACGCGACCGGCGACATCGCCCGCTCCTTCCGCGACGAGCGCGTCCGGATCGTGCGGAACGACCGGGTGCTCGCCATCGGGGACAACTGGAACGCGGCCGTGCGGGCCTCGACGGGCCGGCTCGTCAAGGTGGTGTGCGCCGACGACGTGCTCCGTCCCGGTGCGCTGGCGGGACAGCAGGCCGTACTGGACGATCCCGGGATCGCGGTGGTCTCGTCCAAGTTCGAGGTGATCGACGAGCAGGGGTCGGTGAAGGAGACCGGGCTCGGCCTCCCCGGCCTGCTCGGTCGACGCCCGGGCAAGGATCTCGCGGGCATCATCGTGCGCCGCGGTCCCGCCGAGTTCGGGCCGACCGCGGCCACCACCTTCCGCAGGGATCTGTTCGACCGGGTCGGCGGTTTCCGCGGCGACCTGGTGTTCCCGATGGACGTCGATCTGTTCGCTCGCATGGGCGCTCACGGGGACTTCCACGGCGTCTCCACCATCGACGCAGCGTGGCGCGACTCGACCTTCAACCTGTGCAGCCGGACGTCGAGCTACAGCAAACTCAGCGAGTCGGTCCGGCTGCATCACCGTCTCGCACGCGAACTCCCGGCTCTGGTCTCCACCGGCGACGTCCTCGCCGGAGACGGACGCATTCTCGGCGCCGTGCTCACCCGGTTACGTGCGCGAGCCGGCGACGTGGCCGACCGCCTCCTGCGGCGCTGATGCTGCGGCTCGCCCGAGATGTCCTGCTCGTGGGCTTCGGCACCTACGGTCAGTTCCTCGTCACGCTCGTCACCCTGCCGCTGACAGCCCGGCTGCTCGGAACCGAAGGAGTCGGGCTCGTCGCGGTGGGGATGTCGGCGTACTTCCTCGGCTCGGTTCTCGTCGATCTCGGTGCCACGCAGTACTTCGCTGCGCGCGTCGACGACCCCGACATCACGCAGGTGCGTGGCGCGTACGCGGTGGTGCGGTGCGGACTCTTCGCCGTGCTCGTCGTCGCGGCGCTGGTCGGGTGGGCCGCCGGTGTGGACGGTGCCGCCCGAATGATCCTGCTCGGGGCGGTCGCCGGGGGTGTCTGGTCACTGTCGGAGGACTGGCTGCTGATCGGTCGTGGCCGCTTCGGTGCCTCCACCGCCTACCAGGCCGCCGGACGTGTGGCATACCTGCTGGCGCTGGTCGTTCTGCTGCCGCAGTTCCCGTCGCCCGAGGTCGCGCTGGCCTGTCTGGGCGGCTCGTCCATCGTCACCGTGATCGCCACCGGCGTGGACGCCGACCGGCACTTCGGACGCCTCGTTCCCTCGTGGCGGGTCGGTGACACTCTGAGAACGGCGGCACCGGTGCTTGCGTCGCGGCTCCTGCTGACCGGCTACGGACAGGGCGGCGCGGCGGCGTACTCCACGGTGCTCGACGCGGTCTCCCTGGGCCTGTTCTCGGCCGCGGACCGGCTGGTCCGAGCGGGACAGTCGGTTCTCGATCCGATCGGGTTCGCGCTGCTCCCGCGGATGACCCGAATTCGGGACGGCCAGGCCTTCCGGGCGCGGACGATGCAGGGTGCGGCGGGGTGTCTCGCACTCGCGGTCGCCGCCGCGGCAGGGCTGACGCTCGTGGCCCCCCTGGTGATCCGCATCGTCTACGGCACCGAGTTCGCCCAGGCGACCGACCTGTTGCGCATCCTCGCCTGGATCCTCCCAGCCACCACGCTCACGTCCTACGTCACCACCGCCGTGCTGCCGGCGCAGGGTCGGACGTCCACGGTCCTCGGCGGCGCCGTCCTCGGCGTCACCCTCGCGGCGTCGGCTCTGCTGATCACCTCGGTCACCGGATCGGTCGTGACCATGGTCGTCGGGGTGCTCGTCTCCGAGTGGGCGGTGACGCTGTGGTTCGTCGCCACGACCGCGCGGACCGTCCTGCGGCGCGAGGCGGACCACCCTGACGTCACCCGTCCCTCCCACGACGACCGCCGAGAGGCCACGCGATGACACACGAGAGATCCTCGGAACTCCAGGAACGTCTGCACCGCCTCGTCCCCGGTGGAAGTCACACGTACGCACGGGGTTCGGATCAGTACCCGGAGCACCTCACCCCGATCCTCACGCACGGGGTCGGCGCGCGTGTGTGGGACGTCGACGACAACGAGTACGTCGAGTACGGGAGTGGTCTGCGTTCGGTCACACTGGGGCACGGGTACCGTCCCGTGGTCGACGCCGTGGCGGACGCGGTCGCCAGGGGAACCAACTTCTCGAGGCCGACCGAGCTCGAAGTCCTCGCGGCGGAGGACTTCCTGAGGACCGTTCCCACCGCGGAGATGGTGAAGTTCGCGAAGAACGGCTCCGATGCGACCACCGCGGCCGTCCGCCTGTCGCGTGCGGTCACCGGGCGTACCGAGATCGCGGTCTGTGCGCAGCCGTTCTTCTCGGTCGACGACTGGTTCATCGGGACGACGGAGATGAACGCGGGTATCCCGCACGGCGCGGTGCATCGGTTCCCGTTCGACGACACCCCTGCGCTGGAACGGATCCTGGCCGATCACGACATCGCGTGCGTCGTCATGGAGGCAGCCGGTGCGCTGGCCGAACCGTCACCGGGGTATCTCGAGGCCGTCCGCGCAGCCTGTGATCGACACGGGACCGTTCTCGTGTTCGACGAGATGATCACCGGGTTCCGATGGTCGTCCGCGGGTGCGCAGGGTGTGTACGGCGTGACTCCCGATCTGTCGTGTTGGGGCAAGGCCATGGGCAACGGACTCCCGGTGTCCGCGCTCGCCGGCCGCCGCGATCTGATGGAACTAGGCGGTCTGCGCACGGACTCCGACCGAGTCTTCCTGCTGTCGACGACGCACGGACCGGAGACGACGGGGCTCGCCGCGTTTCGTGCCGTCGTCCGGGCGTACGAGACGGAGGACCCCGTGGGCGCCATGGAGCGCGCCGGCGCCCGGTTGCGTGACGCCGTGACCGAGGTGGCGTTCGATGCCGGTGTCGGGGAGCACCTTCGGGTCCTCGGACGCCCCAGCTGCCTGGTGTTCGCCACCGCGGATGCCGACGGGGTTCCCTCGCAGGCCTACCGGACTCTCTTCCTGCAGGAGATGCTGTCCCGCGGTGTCCTCGGTCAGTCGTTCGTCGTGTCCGCGGCGCACACGGACTCGGACATCGACCACACGGTCGATGCTGTGCGGGAGGCGGTCCTCGTCTACCGGAAGGCCCTCGAGGCGGGCACCACCGAGGGGCTTCTCCGAGGCCGACCGGTGGCACCGGCTCTGCGTCGGCTCGCGGCACCGCGGAGACTGCCCGATCTCAGACGGTCCCACCTCGAGACGTAGTCAGGATCTCACGTGCCGCTCGCCGACCGGAACGCACGGCCCCGTCGAGGTAGCCGGGCCAGCGATCGGCCAGATCCGTTCCTGCCCAGTGCACGCGGTCCGTGGTCAGGTCCTGATGGTGGAAGACGCCTCCGTACGGCGGGATCGCGGTGGGCGCCCCACCCAGCCAGGGTTGCGCCGACCAGGTGATGTCGTCGACACGACGAGGTGACCGCGCCCGAGGGCCGAACAGCCGCACCAGCTCGGCGACGACGATGTCACGGCGATCTGTGCGGGAGAACAGGTCTGCCGCGGCTCGACCGCCACTGAAGGCGACCAGGATGCCGGGCGAGTCCCGTCCGGCGTTGCCGTCGACGATCATCTGGACCGGGCCGTCGACGTCGAGTGCCGTTCCGGTGAGTCCGTTCTCGCGCCACCACGGACTGTCGTACACGACGATGGTCTTCGCGTACTCGCCCATGCGGGAGGTGCGCATCCGGTCCCCGAGTCCGGCGGGGAGCGCGCCGTCGATGTCGGCGGCGCGGGGGAGGGGAACCGCGAGAACCACCGAGGATGCGCGGACTGTGCCGTCCGCGGTGACCACGTCGACTCCGGAGGTGTCCGGCCGGATCGCGATGACGGGTCGAGTCGTCTCCGGCGGGGCGGAGAGGTGCTGTGCCACAGCTGAGATCAGCGATGCGGTGCCGTCCACGAAGTAGCGTTCCTGCGCTCCGTCACGCACCTCGGCGATCGCCCGCAGGCTGCCGGCCGCGCGCAGGTACTCGAGTGCGGCTCGGGCGGGGACCTCGTCCGGGTCGGCGCCGAAGATCAGCCGGAAGAAACACGTGAGGATGTCGCGGCCGTAGGCGGAGGGAAACATCCGACGCGCGAGAACGTCGGACATCTCGTGATCTCCGGGCCGCCAGGTCGACAGCAGCGGCACCGCGCGGTCGACGGTGCGGACCGCCAGGTCGAGGCGCGCGATACCCGAACCGACGGGGAGCCACTCGCGAACGGGGATGCGCGGCACCTGACCGTGATAGCGGTGGACGCGGCCGGCCGCCGCGAACACTTCGTCCGCACCGCGTCGCCGTCGCGGTTCGGGAGCCGTGTCGACACCGAACTCGGCGGCGAGTGCGCGCACCGCGGTCTGGTCTCCACCGATCCAGTGGGCGCCGTGATCGACGTGGTGACCTTCGGTGTCGACGGTGAGAACCTTGCCGCCGATCCGGTCGGCGGCCTCGAGGACGATGACCGAGCGCCCCGCCCTGCTCAGGTCGAGTGCTGCCACCAACCCGCTGAGCCCCGCCCCGATCACGACCACGTCCCCCGACATATGCCCACCCTACGGGTGGGCATATGTCCTCAGGTCACATCGTGCGTGTCAGCCTCTCCGCCAACAACTTCGCGAACGACGCCGGGTCGTCCAGCTCGCCACCCTCGGCGAGCAGGGCTGTGCCGTAGAGCAGCTTGGCGGTCTCGGCCAGCGCCATCTCGTCCTTCTTCTCCGCATGGGCCTTCTCCAGCGCGGTGACCAGCGCGTGGTCCGGGTTGAGCTCGAGGATGCGCTTGGTCTTGGGGACCGGCTGGCCGGAGGCGCGGTACATCTTCTCGAGCTGCGGGCTCAGGGAGAAGTCGTCGCCCACGATGCACGCGGGTGAGGTGGTCAGGCGTGAGGACAGGCGGACCTCCTTCACGTCGTCGGACAGCGTCTCGGCCATCCACGAGGTGAGGTCGGCGAACTGCGCCTTTCGTGCGTCCTTCTCCTCGGTCTCCGCCTCGTCGTCACCCAGGTCCACGGCACCCTTCGCGATGGAGCGGAACGGCTTCCCGTCGAACTCGGGGACGGACCCGGTCCACATCTCGTCGACGGCGTCGGTGAGGATCAGCACCTCGAGCCCCTTGGCGGTGAACGCCTCCATGTGCGGAGAGTTCTCCACCTGCTGACGCGACTCACCGGTCATGTAGTAGATCGCGTCCTGGCCGTCCTTCATGCGAGAGACATACTCCGCCAACGTGGTCGGCTTCTCGTCGCTCTGCGTCGTTGCGAAGGACGACAGCCCGAGGATGGTCTCCTGGTTGTCGTGGTCGGACAGCAGCCCTTCTTTGAGGGCACGGCCGAACTCGGTCCAGAACGTGCTGTACTTCTCCGGCTCGTTCGCCTGGAGATCCTTGACTGTGCTCAGCACCTTCTTCGTCAGGCGGCGCCGGATGGCGCGGATCTGGCGATCCTGCTGCAGGATCTCGCGAGAGACGTTGAGGGACAGGTCCGCCGCGTCGACGACACCCTTGACGAAGCGCAGGTACTCGGGCACCAGCTCCTCGCAGTCGTCCATGATGAACACGCGCTTCACGTACAGCTGGATGCCGATCTTCGATTCGCGCATGAAGAGGTCGAACGGTGCGCGCGACGGAATGAACAGCAGCGCTTGGTATTCGAAGGTGCCCTCGGCCTTCATGGGGATGACCTCGAGCGGCTCGTCCCATGCATGGCTGACGTGGCGGTAGAACTCGGTGTACTCGTCCTCTGAGACGTCGTCCTTCGACCGCGTCCAGAGCGCCTTCATCGAGTTGACGGTCTCGTCCTCGAGCACCGTCGTGGCGTCGTCGCCCTCGCCGGTGGTCTTCTCGACCTGCATACGGATGGGCCATGCGATGAAGTCGGAGTAGCGCTTGACCAGCTCGCGGATCTTGTGCTCGGACGTGTAGTCGTAGAGGTGATCCTCGTCGTCGGCCGGCTTCAGGTGCAGGGTCACGGCGCTGCCCTGAGGCGCGTCGGACACCTCCTCGATGGTGTACGTGCCCTCACCGCTGGACTCCCAGCGCGTCGCGGTGTCCTCACCCGCGCGCCGGGTCACGAGGGTGACCTTGTCGGCCACCATGAACGTGGAGTAGAAGCCGATGCCGAACTGGCCGATGAGCTCCTCGGACGCGGCCGCGTCCTTCGCTTCCTTCAGCTTCGCGCGGACCTCGGCGGTGCCCGACTTCGCGAGCGTGCCGATGAGATCGACGACCTCGTCGCGCGACATGCCGACGCCGTTGTCCCGCACGGTGAGGGTGCGGGTTTCCTTGTCGATCTCCAGGTCGATGTGAAGATCGGAGGTGTCGGCGCCGAGATCCTTGTTCTGGAACGACTCGAGTCGCAGCTTGTCCAGCGCGTCCGACGAGTTGGACACCAACTCACGGAGGAACGAGTCCTTGTTGGAGTAGACCGAGTGGATCATCAGATCCAACAGCTGCCGGGTCTCGGCCTGGAACTGCATTTCTTCGACGTGCGCGGTCACGTGACTCCCCTGATCGAAACAAGTGCCTGGTGGACCCTCGTATTTTACGGCAACCGTGCCTGCGTTCCCGCATGCCTCTTCCCCCGTAACAGTCCGCACGGTACGGTTTTCGAAGGCCGGGGCTCTCCCATCGGAAGGTGTGTGTCATGGTGCGAATCGGACTACGGCGAGTGGTCGGTGGAGTGCTCGCCGCCGGAGCCGTCACGGCGGGATCGGTGCTGGCAGGGGCGGGAACCGCCTCCGCGGAGCCGACCTACGTCGGGCCGCTGTACTACGAGGTGGTGCCGGGGATCTTCCCCACGTGTCCGGACGTCGCTGCTGCGGAGCGCGCCAAGGGCACCACGATCCTGGTCGACTGCATTCGCTGGTTCGGACCTCAGCGTGGTTTCTCGCTGACTCCGTACCAACTCATCGCCGGCATCGCACCCCTCGACGGCAGTTAGCCGGCTCGTGTCCTGATCGTGACGTGAGTACAGGTAACGACGCCACGAAAGAGACCGATGGGTATGTCAGAGGGGGCGGCGACCGGCCGGCTCCGGACAGGAGTCGACATGTCGTTCTCGATGAGCACACGGGCCGCCGTCGCGGCCGCCCTGGTCGCCGGCGCCGCGGTGCTGGGGGCATGTTCGGCTCCGGACCAGGTGACGTCGGCGACGGCGGTTCCGGCGCCCGCTGACACCTTAATCGTGACGCCGACGGGGACATCGGTCGTTGCGCCGACGGGAACACCGGTCACGGCCCCGATCGAGCCGCCCACCGGTGCCGCGTCGGATCAGCCCGACGCCGAGGAACCGTCGGCCGAGCAGCCGCAGTCCACCGTGCGATCAGGAGAGTCGGCAGGGTCGGCGGACGCACTCCCGCGTCCGGGGTCGCAGGAGGTGTCGGTGGATCCCGAGCTCTTCCGCGACAGTGGCGGGGCGGGTGAGGGGTACTACTTCCGGACACCGTCGGGGAATGTGTCGTGTGGGCTCTTCCCGAACGGAACCTCGGTCGGATTCCTGGGATGCCAGGCCGTGTCCAGTGTCGCTCCCGACGAGGGCGAGGTCTGCTCGAACGGTGCCACCAGCAGGTACGCCGTCCGCGTGGAGAGCACCGGGCCGATCCACTACTGCACGAATCAGGGCTATTTCACCGGCTCGGAGAACATCCGCACACTGCAGTACGGCGAGGTGATCAACACGGGGCAGAGCTTCTGCGTCTCTCGGGAGGACGGAGTCGCGTGCGCCCGCGTCGGCTCGAACGCGTTCTTCCTCTCCCGTGACGAGAACACCACCCTGCGGTGACCTCGGTCAGCGGTGGTCGATCGTCGTGCGTATCCGCGTCGTCGACGGGGCCGCGGGTGTGGACCCGAATCCGAACCGCACCGGCGGCTCCACCGGCGACAGGTGTCCCAGATCGTCGCCCTTCCACGATGCCGTCGCGCCGACGATGCTGCGCTGCCCTCGCGCTCCGTAGTATTCGCGCCGCCCACCGCCGGCGGTGCCCCTGGTCCGCACGCCGCGCATCACGACCCGCGCGATCGGGTCGCTCACCGTACAGAACCAGGGTGCGGTGACCACCGACGTCGGTGCGAGGGTGAGCAGTCGACCCAGTAGGGTCGGGCCGCCGATCTGGAACGACACCTCGAGATCACCCGCGGAGACGCCGACTCGGTCACCTCGGCGGTGATACGAGACGTCGGTGATTGTCGTCTTGTCGAAGTGGTAGGTCGCGGTGACGAACTCGCGGACCGCGTCGGACGGTGCCAGCAGAAGGCGCTCGCCGTCCGCGAACTCGACCATGACATCGGTGAAGTCGCCCAGCGGCGACGACGTCCAGTGGCCGACGACGATCCTGGTTCCGCTGGAGGTCCCGAGACCGGCGATGTCGCCGTCGAAGATCGATCGTGTCACCGGCTCGACAGTAGCGTCGACGCGGCACTGTGAGGCGATCGAGGTTCGGGGGAGCCCCCGACTGGGCATCATGGAGGCATGGCTGACACTGCGACATCCGAATCCGGCGGGGCTCCGACCATCTTCGTGCTCTTCGGGGCGACGGGAGACCTTGCCAAGCGCATGGTGCTGCCGGCGTTCTACGAACTTGCGCAGGAAGGACTGCTGCCCGAGCAGTGGGCGTTGGTGGGCAACGGTCGAGGTGAGAAGACCGACGACGAGTTCCGCGAGCACATCCGCGCGGCGCTCGAGGAGTTCGGTCCCAGGGAGGGTGTCGACAGCATCGACGAGAAGGTGTGGTCGTCGTTCGCGGACCGTGTTCGCTTCGCGGGCAACGGATTCACCGCCGACGATCCGGGTGACCTGCCGTCGGTCATCGGAGACGTGAAGGACGAGCTGGGCGGCGACGTGCAGCTCGTGCACTACATCGCGCTGCCGCCCTCGACCTTCATCGACTACACCGAGGCGCTCGGCGCACACGATCTCGCCGAGGGCGCGCGGGTGGTCTACGAGAAGCCGTTCGGCACGTCGCAGGAGAACTTCGAGAAGCTCGACGAGGCGGTCCATGCCATCGTCGACGAGAAGCAGGTCTATCGGATCGACCACTTCCTCGGCAAGGAGAACACCCAGAACCTGCACATCCTGCGCTTCGCGAACGGGATGATCGAGGGGATCTGGAACCGGGAACACGTGGAGCAGGTGCAGATCGACGTGCCGGAGACGCTGGACATCGACGACCGTGCCGAGTTCTACGACGCCACGGGTGCCGTGCTCGACATGTTGGTGACGCACCTGTTCCAGGTCGCGGCGGAGGTGGCCATGGAGCCCCCACTCAGCCTCGGTGCGGACGACCTGCAGACTGCCCGCGAGTCGGTCATCGCGGCGTTCCGCCCGCTCGACACGTCCGAGGTGGTCCTCGGTCAGTACCGCGGCTACCAGGACGTCGAGGGGATCGCGGACGATTCGTCGACCGACACGTTCGTCGCCGCACGCATGTGGGTCGACACCGACCGGTGGCGCGACGTTCCCTTCGTCCTGCGCACCGGCAAGATGCTGGGAACCAGCACGCAGCGGGTGTCGCTGGTGTTCCGTCGCCCCGAGGGACCGGTGAAGCACCTGCCGGCCGACGGCGCCGTGCTGACGTTCGACCTGTCGGGCGACGGCCGAGTGGACATCGCCATGACGGTCAAGGAGCCCGGCCCCGGCGAGGACCTCGGGATCGGTCGGATGTCGCTCGACCTGTCGACGGTGTCGGACGCCGAGCCGCTGTCGCCCTATTCACGACTCATTCTCGACGTACTCGACGGTGACCGGTCGTTGTTCACCCGTCCCGACGGACTGGCTCACGTGTGGGAGGTCGCCGCACCGTTGTTGACCTCTCCGCCGGCCGTGCTCCCGTACGAGCCCGGCTCGATGGGACCCGAGGCAGCGAACGACTTGGCCTCTCCCTGTGGTTGGTTGGTGACCGGAGGCAAGTGACCGAACTCGCGATGGTCATGCTCGGGGAACGAGCATGACCATCGCGAGGTAGAGCAGGGCGACGGTGCCGAACGAGACGAGGGCGCCGACCACGGTGAGGGCGCGCACCAGGCTGGGATCCCATCCGGTGTACGCGGCGACACCGCCGCAGACCCCGGCGATCCAGGCGTCGTCTCGGCTTCGCGTCAGCTGCGTGGTGTGGTTCGGGTTCGGGTGGACGGTGGAGTTGCTCTCGTGGAATGTCATGTCTCCATCCTGAGTTCCGCCCGGGCGCTGCACCATCGGTGACCACCCCGAGACGTACCCTGAAACTCCGCCTGTCACGGCATCTGCTGTTCACCCCGTGATCACCGTCCCGTCTCCGGCGGCTCGTAGGTTCCTGGCGTGACCGCTCTCGATGACTTCGCCCTGTCCCGGATCGTGGACCTCTCGGACACCTCGTCGTTCAGCGTGCGGGACGACGACGACGACCCCGTGTTGCTGACCGGTGACGGAGTCCCGGTGGACACCTGGCGCCAGGCGTACCCGTACGACGAACGGATGCCGCGCGCGGAATACGAAGGTACGAAACGTCTTCTGCAGATCGAGTTGCTGAAGCTGCAGATGTGGATCAAGGAGACCGGTGGCCGCCACGTCATCGTCTTCGAAGGTCGCGACGCCGCCGGCAAGGGCGGCACGATCAAGCGCTTCATGGAGCATCTCAACCCTCGCGGCGCGCGGGTGGTGGCACTCGAGAAGCCGTCGCCACGCGAGTCGACGGAGTGGTACTTCCAGAGGTACGTCACCCACCTACCGGCTGCCGGAGAGCTGGTCCTGTTCGACCGCTCCTGGTACAACCGGGCCGGCGTGGAACGTGTGATGGGATTCTGCAGCGACGAGCAGTATCACCGATTCCTCCACCAGGCACCGTTGTTCGAGCAGATGCTCGTCGACGACGGAGTGCAGCTGACCAAGTTCTGGTTCTCGGTGTCCCAGCTCGAACAGCGGACGCGCTTCGCCATCCGCCAGGTCGATCCGGTACGGCAGTGGAAGCTCTCGCCCATGGACCTTGCCTCCCTGGACAAGTGGGACGCGTACACGAGGGCCAAGGAGGACATGATCCGGTTCACCCACACCGATCACGCCCCCTGGACGACGGTGAAGAGCAACGACAAGAAACGCGCCCGCCTCGAGGCGATGCGCTTCGTGCTGAACAGCTTCGACTACTCGAACAAGGACCACGAGGTGGTGGGGCGCCCGGATCCGTCCATCGTCGGACTTGCGGAACCGGACACCGACTGACCTAGCGGGTACCGCCCCCGAGCGTCCGCCACAGGAACGTGTACGCCAGCGCGGACTTGAATGCGGCCTGCGCGTTGTCGGCCGCACCGCCGTGGCCGCCCTCGATGTTCTCGTAGTAGGAGACGTCGTACCCGTACTCCTCGAGGAGGGCGTCCATCTTGCGCGCGTGCCCGGGGTGCACACGGTCGTCCCTCGTCGACGTCGTGATGAGGATCGGCGGATACACACCGATCGAGTTCCCCGGCGGTGCGACGTTCTGGTACGGGCTGTACTCGGAGATGAAGGCCCACTCGTCGGGATCGTCGGGATCTCCGTACTCGGCCATCCACGACGCCCCGGCCAGCAGGCGGTGATACCGCTTCATGTCCAGGAGCGGCACCTGACACACGATGGCGCCGAACGACTCCGGGTACTTGGTGAGCATGATGCCCATGAGCAGGCCGCCGTTGCTGCCGCCCTGCGCGCCCAACTGGTCCGGGGTGGTGATGCCGCGCTCCACCAGATCGCTCGCGACCGCCGCGAAGTCCTCGTGCACCCTGTGTCGACCGGACTTCAGCACCTCGGTGTGCCACGACGGCCCGTACTCGCCGCCGCCGCGGATGTTCGCCACCACGTAGGTACCGCCCCGAGCCAGCCAGGCCGCGCCGACCACGCCGCTGTACGAGGGGGTGAGTGAGACCTCGAAACCGCCGTATCCGTAGAGGAGGGTGGGGCCTGCGGCCGTCGGACGGTCCTGCGTTCCGGGGTTCCGTACGACGAAGTAGGGCACGCGTGTGCCGTCGAGTGAGGTGGCGAAGTACTGCTCGACCGCGAGGCCCGTCGTGTCGAAGAACGCGGGAGCGGACTTCAGGACCTCGGGTTCGGTCCCGACGGTGCCCACCAGAAGAGTGGACGGAGTGAGGTGGCCGCTCGCGTCGAGGAAGTACTCGTCACCGCCGAACTCGGGGTCGGTGCCGATGACGGTGACGTCGACGGCGTCCGGGAGTCCCTGCAGGCGTTCGGAGGTGACCGTGTCGCCCAGCGTCACCACGTGCACGCTGGAACGGACGTCCTCGAGCAGCACCATCAGCAGATGGTTCTCGGTCCACGCGTACTGGTGCAGCGACGTGCGGGCGTCGGGAGCAAAGACGACGATCAGATCCCTTGCACCGGAGAGGAACTCGTCGATCTTCGCGGCCACCAGCGACCCTGCGGCGTACTCGGTGCCGTCGACGGTCCATGCGGTCGTCAGGCGAACGGTCAACCAGTTCTCGTGCAGGGACACCGAGGCATCGGTGGGCACGTCGAGGACCGTGGTCGATCCGTCGTCGTGAAGAATGGAGGTGACGGCATTGAAGAAGTCGGTGGCGCGCTGGACCAGGCTGCGCTCGAAGCCGGGCGTCGCATCGTGCGAGGCGGACACCGCGACGTCGGTCTGCTCACCCTCGTACACGACGGGAGCCTCTGCGAGAGGAGTTCCACGGAGCCACCGGTGTGCGCGCCGGGGGTACCCGGAATCGGTGAGCGACCCGGGTCCGAGATCCGTGCCGACGAAGACCGTGTCCGCGTCGATCCAGTCGATGTCCGTCTTGGCCTCGGGGACGACGAAGCCACCCTCGTCGGGTGCGACGAAGGAGCGGGACGTGAGCGAGTACTCGCGGATCACCGATGCGTCCGCGCCGCCGCGCGACAGGGAGATCAGCGCGCGGTCGAACGACGGACGGAGCACCTGCGCGCTCTTCCACACCCAGTTCTCGCCCTCGGCCTCGGCGAGAGCATCGAGATCGATGATGACGTCCCAGGCGGGACTGTCCTTCCGGTACTCCTCCATGGTGGTGCGCCGCCACAGCCCGCGGGGGTGCGACGCGTCCTTCCAGAAGTTGTAGAGGTGGTCGCCGCGCTTGCGCGCGTACGGGATGCGCGCGTCGGTGTCGAGAATGCTCCGGATGTCGGTCTCGAGCGTCCGGAACTCGTCGTTCGCGGTGAACTCGTCGACCGTGCGCTCGTTACGGGCACGCACCCACTCGAGGGCGGCGTCGCCGGTCACGTCTTCGAGCCACTCGTACTTGTCGGTCACACGCACCATTCTGCCCGTGGGGCGACACCGCCGCCGCGTGCGGAAACAGCGCGTTGAGGAATCGCAGTGGCATCAAAACAAGATCGCGGTATGTTTATGGGGTAGTATCACGCCACAAAGGACGAAATGAGTCCGTATTCGGTCGGGGAGACCATCACAGGGAGTGGATGATGACCGTGTCGATCCAGAGCGACGGCGTCGGAGCCGTGACGAACCACGATGTGGCGGGCCACGGTGTGACGGGTTCCAGGAGCCGTGTCCACGGCACCTCGGCTCGGGGAACCGACTACGCCGGCGTGCACGTCGTGTACCTCGGTCACCGATCGGCGGTGGTCACGGCAGCGATGCGCCTGATCCTGCCCGGCGCCGAGGTGACCTTCGTCGAGGCGGATCGTCTGCACGAGCTGTCCGTCGACGGTGAGGCGATCGTCCTGATGGACGGGTCGCACGACCCGGCCGACGTCCCCGCTCTCCTCGAGGCCGCGGCGCGCCGCAGTGTCGGCATGGTGGTGGGATCGCGCAGCACGACGGGTGGTCGAGACGGATCGTCCGCGCTGCGTCGCGTGGGCACGAGAGTGGCGAACGCGCTGATCCGGCACACCGCAGACCTGCCGCTGCGCGACGTCACCTCCAGCTTCCGCGTGTACACGGGCGACGCCTGGCGATCCATCGACGGCGCCGCGGCGCTGCGCGGAGGTCTCCTCCCGTCCCTCGTCACCTCCGCCCACGCCGTGCACCATCAGCGCTGGATCATTGCCGAGGTGCCGGTGAGCACGCGGCCGCTGTCGGGCACTGCGCGACCGAACGTCGGATCACTCCTGCGCACGGTCGTCGTTCTCGCGAGGCGCCGCCGGGCCTAGAGTCGTCCGGGTGACCGAACCCGACACCGAGGTGCGCTCTCAGCAGGGGCTGGACCGCATCGTGTTCTTCTCCGACGCGGTGGTGGCGATCGCCATCACGCTCGTCGTGCTCCCCCTCGTGGACAGTGCCCGCGACACCCCGGAGGGTGCGGGAGCGTTCCTGCGGGAGAACGGCTACGCACTCGTCGCCGCGGGCATCAGTTTCGCGGTCATCGCGGGGTTCTGGCGCGATCATCACGCGCTCTTCACTCGTGTCACGGGGTACGACGAGGTCGTCGTGCGGCTCAACCTCCTGTGGCTCGCCGGCATCGTGCTGATGCCCGTGGCGACCGTGCTGGAGGTCGCGGCTCCCCACGGGGACCCGTTGTCGGTGGGGCTGTACCTCGGGGTCATCGCCGTGACCATGATCGTGTCCCGTCTCCTCGCAGCACGCGTAAGCGCTGCGGGCTTCCTGCGTGGAGATCTGCGTCCCGGTGTGCGCGGCGCGGCGGTGCCCTGGGTTCCGGTCGCTCTGTTCCTGGTGGTCTCCGCGGTGGCGCTGCTCGTCCCGTCGGTGGGCCTCTACGCACTGCTCGCGATGCTGTTCGCCCCGTTGCTCTCTCGCGCGCTGGCCGGAGGTGCGCGGTGACAGCGCTGTGGGAACAGCACACCTGCCTGCCGCTGTACGCGGACACCGACATCACCGAACTGGCGCGGTACGAGGCGGGGAGCTACCTCTCCGTCAACGTCGGCTACTCGCCCCACACGAAGGCGTCGGCGACGGAGTTGGCCACGACGTGGAGTGCGCGGGCACTCGCGGACGGTCGCTTCCTTCCGGCGCGGAGCGTGGCCGACATCGACGAGGCCCGACGACGGGGACTGCGTGCCCTGGCCTTCGACCTCGAGGACTCCGCTCCTCTGGACGGCGACCTCGACAACGTGCGCTACTTCGTCGAACTGGGCGTGCGCTCGATGCTGCCCACCTACAACCATGCGAACGCCGCGGGATGCGGATGCCTCGACGCCGTCGACACGGGTCTCACCGCCCACGGACGCGACCTGATCCGGGCGATGAACGAGGCGGGCATGGCAGCGGACGGGTCGCACTGTTCCCGGCGGACGGGGCTCGACATCGCCGCGACGACGTCCCGGCCGATGATCTACAGTCATTCCAATTTTGCTGCGCTGTGGGAACATCCGCGGAACATCACCGACGAGCAGGCGCGTGCGTGCGCCGACACCGGCGGCGTGGTCGGCATCAACGGGGTGGGCATCTTCCTCGGCGTCAACGAACCCGAACGTCGCGCGGATCGGGTGCGCGCCATGGCCGACCACGTCGAGTACGGAGTCGACCTGGTCGGGATCGATCACATCGGTGTCGGCAGCGACTACTCCTTCGACCACGAGGACTTCAACGCCGAGTTGGCGCTCCACCCCGAGGCGTTCTCCGAGGAGTACACGAGATACGGGGCACTGCAGTGGGTTCCGCCCGAGGACACCCACACGCTCCCGGCCGTGCTCGCCGAGCGCGGCTGGGACGAGAGTGCGGTGGCGGCTGTGTTCGGCGGCAACTTCCGCCGCGTGGCCGACGCCGTGTGGACCTGACGCCGGCTGGATCCGACCCTGTCAGGCGGGCGTCAGGCGGAAGATCGGGAACTGTCGCCCCTCCGCCGTCGTCGTGTATTCGAGGAAGCCGGGGGACGCCGAGGTGAACTTCGCCCAGTGGGTCTCCCATTCGTCGTCGGGCACCTCGGTGACGTCGACGGCGATGGTGCGTACGGTCGCGTCGTCGCCGGGGACCTCCATGTCGATGCGTGGGTGAGCCCGGAGGTTGTGTACCCATGCGGGATCCTTCACCGCCCCCGCCGCGGAGCCCACCACCAACCAGGTGCCGTTCTCGGAGATCGCGAAGAGCGGGTTGAGCCGCACCTCGCCGCTGCGTGCACCGATCGAGTGCAGCACCACGAGGTTGTCGCCGAACCCGGCTGTCGCCACGTGTCCACCGTTGTCGCGGAACTCCGCGACGACCATCGAGTTGAAGTCGCTCATGGTGGTCATTCTGGTGTCCTCGTCGTCGCGACGACCATCGATCCGGAATAACGATTCGACACACCCGTTGCACCAGAGGAGCGGGGCGCCCGCGGGTGGCTTCACCGACCCCGTCCTGGGGTACTCCGCGCACACGAGCACGAACTCGGATCACGAACAACGAACAGGAGTTCACGCACATGAGCCACGTTCCTTCCCTCTCCCTCAACGACGGCCGGTCCATCCCCCAGCTGGGTTTCGGCGTCTTCCAGATCGAGCCGGAGAAGACCGCGGACGCTGTCCGTACCGCGATCGAGGTCGGCTACCGCCATCTCGACACCGCGCAGATGTACGGCAACGAGAAGGAGACCGGCCAGGGAGTGAAGGACTCGGGCGTCTCCCGTGACGACGTCTGGATCACCAGCAAGCTGAACAACGGCTTCCACCGCCCCGACGACGCCCGTCGCTCGTTCGACGAGACACTCGAGAAGTTGGGCACCGACTACATCGACCTGTTCCTCATCCACTGGCCGCTGCCGACGCAGTACGACGGTGACTACGTCTCCACCTGGAAGGTGCTCGAGGAGTTCACGAAGGACGGACGGGCGCGCAGCATCGGTGTCTCGAACTTCCAGGTGCCGCACCTCGAGAAGTTGGCGCAGGAGACCGAGACCGTCCCGTCGGTCAACCAGATCGAGGTCCACCCGTACTTCTCGAACTACCAGGTGCGCGCGTACGGCGCGGAGCACGGCATCGCCACCGAGGCGTGGTCACCCATCGCACAGGGCAAGGTTCTCGATGACCCCGAGCTCGAGCGCATCGCGAAGGACGTCGGCAAGACCACCGCGCAGGTCACCCTCCGCTGGCACATCCAGCGCGGCGACATCATCTTCCCGAAGTCGGTCACGCGCGAGCGCGTCGAGGCGAACTTCGACATCTTCGACTTCGAACTCGACGACCGTCAGATCGCCGACATCTCGGCGCTGGACAAGGGTGAGGACGGCCGCACCGGCCCGAACCCCGACACGTTCGACATGATCCCCGACTGAGTAGAGCCGCTGAAATAAAGACACGAAAGGTCCGGTTACCAGCCAGTAGCCGGACCTTTCGATGTGTGTCCGGATCGACGGGACTAAGGTGGACAACCGTGACCTCACACTATGACGTCGTCGTTCTCGGAGCCGGACCCGGTGGGTACGTCGCAGCCATCCGCGCGGCGCAGCTGGGCCTGAAAACCGCCATCATCGAGCAGAAGTACTGGGGCGGTGTCTGCCTCAACGTGGGCTGCATCCCGTCCAAGGCTCTGCTGCGCAACGCCGAACTGGCGCACCTGTTCACCAAGGAAGCCAAGCAGTTCGGCATCTCCGGTGACGTGTCGTTCGACTTCGGCGCTGCCTACGATCGCAGCCGCAAGGTCGCGGACGGTCGCGTCAAGGGCATCCACTTCCTGATGAAGAAGAACAAGATCGACCAGCTCGACGGCAAGGGGTCGTTCACCGACGCCAACACCATCGAGGTGGAGCTGACGAAGGGTGGCAGCGAGACCGTCACCTTCGACAACGCGATCATCTCCACCGGCAGCACCACGAAGCTGCTGCCGGGAACGTCGCTGAGCGAGAACGTCGTGACGTACGAGGAGCAGATCATGACGAAGGAGCTCCCGGGCTCCATCCTCATCGTCGGCGCGGGCGCCATCGGCATGGAGTTCGGGTACGTCCTGAAGAACTACGGCGTCGACGTCACCATCGTCGAGTTCCTCGATCGCGCGCTCCCGAACGAGGACGAGGACGTCTCCAAGGAGATCGCCAAGCAGTACAAGAAGCTCGGCGTGAAGATCATGACCGGCGCCGCGGTGCAGAGCATCGACGACGACGGCAGCAAGGTCACCGTCGCGATCAAGAACAACAAGAGCGGCGAGACCGAGACGGTCACCGTCGACAAGGTCATGCAGTCCGTCGGATTCGCTCCTCGCGTCGAGGGATTCGGGCTCGACAAGACGGGCGTCGAGGTCACCGATCGCGGGGCCATCGCCATCGACTCGGTCATGCGCACCAACGTGCCGCACATCTACGCGATCGGTGACGTGACGGCGAAGCTGCAGCTCGCCCACGTCGCCGAGGCACAGGGTGTCGTGGCGGCCGAGACCATCGGCGGCGCCGAGACGCTTCCCATCGACGATTACCGCTTCATGCCGCGCGCGACCTTCTGCCAGCCCCAGGTGGCCAGCTTCGGTCTCACCGAGCAGCAGGCCAAGGACGCCGGCCACGACATCAAGGTCGCGACGTTCCCCATGACGGCGAACGGCAAGGCACACGGACTCGGCGATCCCACCGGCTTCGTCAAGCTCATCGCCGACACGAAGCACGGCGAGCTGCTCGGCGGGCACCTCATCGGACCCGACGTCTCGGAGCTCCTCCCGGAGCTGACGCTCGCGCAGAAGTGGGATCTGACGGCCACCGAACTCGCGCGCAACGTGCACACGCACCCGACGCTGTCCGAGGCACTGCAGGAGGCCATCCACGGCCTCGCAGGGCACATGATCAACTTCTGATCTTCCGACGAGAACACCCCGGCCGCTCACGAGCGACCGGGGTGTTCTCGTCTGTGCAGCTACTGGTAGTCGCGGGGGATGCGCAGTGTCGTGATCGTGGTGGCGAGTCCGTCGTACTGGGTCACCAGCAGCACGAACTCGATGAGCGATCGGGACGACCAGACGGTCGTCAGCTCGGTCCACGTGGCGTCGGACAGATCGCGCGTCGACACCAGCTCGTCCACCGCCCGCAGGATCAGGGCGGTCCGACTGTCGAGACCCGGAGCGTCGGGACCGGCGGCGATGGCGTCGGCGAGGGCGTCGTCGATGCCGGCGCGCGCGCCCAGACGGAGGTGATGGTCCTGTTCGTACCGGCAGTCGCGGAGTGCGGCGACCCGCAGGATCACCGTCTCGGTGTCCTTGCGGGTCAACCCACCGAACGGCATCAGGCGGCCGCTGTAGAACAGCCAGGCGCGGAACAGGCCGCCCGTCTGTCCCAGAGTGGAGAACAGGTGCATGTCGCCGGTGCGGGTGACCGCCCCGGCCAGTCGGGCGATGCCCCAGTTGACGGGACGCAGCGAGCGGAGGGTGGCCGGAGGGGTGCGGTGTCCTGTCACGTCGCTGAGGCTAACACCCGAGTCGTCCGCCTCTCGGTGATCTGATGTCAAGAAGTCTTGACACCTAATGACAAGTGGAGTTGACTCGGATCATGGTCGTGACGAACCGGGTGCGGGAGTTCCGTAAGTCGTCGCGCCTGACCCAGGCGGAACTGGGGCGGGCGTGCGGAGTGAGCCGGCAGTCGATCGTCTCGGTCGAGGGTGGCGACTATTCGCCCAGCGTGTACCTGGCCCTGAAGCTGGCGGGAGCGCTCGACTCGACGGTCGAGGATCTCTTCCCGCTCACCCCCGATGATCGGCTCGAACCTGAGGAGGAATCGACATGAGCATCTTCACCTCGTCAATGCGAATGGTCGGCGATCTGGACAGCGAGTTCTATGACGACGAGCGTCAGAGAGACGTGTGGAACGAGGCAGCCGCCGTGGGTCTGCAATTGCACATCTTCGGCGGGCTGATCGCCGCCGCCGTCCTCCCATGGGTTGCCGGTCCGACAGGTGCGTGGATCGCGTTGGGCATCATCGTCTTCGGTGCGGTCGTGAACTACGCGACCATCGGGTACGCCAAGTCCAAGAACGTCGACCTGTTCGCAGAGTCGCGGTGGTTCACGGCGCGTGCCAACGTGACTGCCGCGTTGATGCTCGTCGCATTCGTCGGCATCGGCGTGACGCTCGCTCCCGACAAGTACCTGCCGAGCCGCGCGGGAGCCGACACGTGGGCGGGCCTGGTGGTCGGGGGGATCGTCGGCGGCGGAGCGGTGGCGCTGATGATCCGGCGCAGCCGCCGTCGCAAGCAGCAGTTCGAGACCGAAGAGGACTGAGTCAGCGAATGGTGTACGGCGACACCGAGCTTCGATGTTCGTCGATGTCGAGTTCCTTACCCAGCGGCGGGAACGCACGCTGCGGGCAGTGGGCACGCTCGCACACGCGGCATCCGGCGCCGATCGGCGTCGCCACGGAGGATCCGTCCAACTCCAGGCCGTCGGCGTAGACCAACCGATTTCCGTGACGCACTTCGCATCCCAGACCGATGGCGAAGGTCTTGCCGGGTTCGCCGTAGCGCGCCGCTCGCCGCTCCACCGTGCGCGCGATCCACAGGTAGCGCCGACCGTCGGGCATCTCGGCGATCTGGGTCATGATCTTGCCCGGGTAGGCGAACGTCTCGTACACGTTCCACAGCGGGCACGTGCCGCCGCTCGACGAGAAGTGGAACCCGGTGGCCGACTGGCGTTTGGACATGTTGCCGGCACGGTCGACCCGGACGAACGAGAACGGGACCCCGCGGAGCGACGGCCGCTGCAGCGTCGAGAGCCGGTGACAGATGGTCTCGTAACTCACCGCGTAGTAGGCGGAGAGTCGTTCGATGTCGTACCGGAAATCCTCCGCCACCTCGTGGAAGCGCGCGTACGGAAGCACGGTCGCCGCGGCGAAGTAGTTGGCGAAGCCGAGTCGTGCGAGTGCCCGCGACTCCGCGCCGGTGAAGCCCCCGTCCTCGACCATGCTGCGGATCAGGTCGCCGTTCTCCAGGTACGCGAGTTCGGCCGCGAAGCGGAACACCTTCTGGCCGGCCGACAGTCGCGGGGAGATCTCGAGAACACGGGTCCGTGCGTCGAAGCGGTGCAGGACGTTCTCGCCCAGGTCGATGCGCTCGATGACCTGGACGTCGTACAGATTGCGGAGCCGTTTGGCTATCTCGGCCGCGACGTCCGCCCGGTGGAAACGCAATCGGTTCGCCAGGTCCTCGGCCGCACGATCGAGTGCGTCGAGGTAGTTCTGGCGTTGGTAGAAGTAGTCGCGGACCTCCTCGTGCGGTTTCGAGATGGATCCGCTGCCGCTGCCGTCGGCGAAGCGGTCCTCGGTCGCCGCCGCGAGTTGGGCGGTGGTGTTGCGGTACCGGCGATGCATGGTGACCATCGCTCGCGCCATCGCCGGGTGGTCGGCCACGAGTTCGGCCAGCTCGTCGATGTCCGCGTCGACTCCGACGTCCTGGTCCAGGGTCACCTCGCGGAGTTCGGCGACGAGCCTCGTGTCGTCCTGGGTGGAGAAGAACGTGGTGTCGACTCCGAACACTGCGGTGATGCGCGTCAACACCGCTGACGACAGCGGTCGGACGTCGTGCTCGATCTGGTTGAGGTAGCTGGCCGAGATCGCGAGCTGCTTGGCGAGCGCCGCTTGGCTCAACCCTCGCTCGACCCTCAGTTGGCGAAGCCGGCCGCCGACGTAGGTCCGTGCCATGCGGACAGTCTAGGACGCCCCCGGCATTACCCCGTCTTTGCCAGGTCCTTGCAGGTGAGACGGGTTTCAGGTCTGGTCTGTCACACACGGGCGCGCCGGGGAAGACGGGCGCACACTGGGCGTTGCAGGGGGCAGATGTGCAGTGCACGTGAGAGACGACTGTGAGGAGAAGCGAGATGGCCCACTCGGTACGACAGGAAATCGCCCGCGACGCGGTGGTGCTGGTGGCAGGCACCGTTCTGGTGTTGTCGACGCTCTGGCTCCCGGTGCCCCACCGCAGCGAGGTGGCCGGCGCCATCCTCGTGCTGGGTCTGCTGGCGGCATTCTCGGCGCTGTGGGCCATGGGCAGTGCATCGCGCTCGAGCCATTGGGCCCACGTCGTACTCGGTGTCGTGCTGGCGACGTCACCCGTCGTCCTCGCATTCCCCGCCGGTGCGAGCACGGCGGACTACTACGCGCTCGTCGGCGGCGTCGTGATCGCGGCGATGGGTGTCCTGGGAGTGCTGACCGAGCGTCGTCGGGTCGCCGCGACAGCCTGACGCACCAGAAAACAGTACGAACGTACGGTGACGGTGGTCACAGCCGGCCGCGGGCGACGCCGGGAGTGAGCGTGTCGCACGGCGATCTCGTCGGTGTTCGGCATTGCGTGCATTTCGTTCCCGAACTGCGGTTATCAGGTTACTGACGGGTACGGAGCCGCCACGACACTCGCGATGTTCTTCGCAATATTCGCAGAACGCGCGTACTGCTTAGCGTAGATTTACAGTCTCAGCAGGTAGACACCACTTTTTCTCTGTGCCATCGTGGGGTCGTACATCCGATATGCCTGGCAAGCCTGCGAAGCACGAGCACGCTGCCGACGCAGACGCAACAGAGACGGAGCTTTTCGATGTCGACCACCGGCACACCGAAGACCACGGAAGAGATCCAGAAGGACTGGGACACCAATCCCCGCTGGAAGGGCGTCACCCGCAACTTCACCGCACAGCAGGTGTCCGACCTGCAGGGCAGCGTCGTGGAGGAAGCCACGCTCGCGCGTCGCGGCTCGGAGATCCTCTGGGATCTCGTGAACAACGAGGACTACATCAACTCGCTGGGCGCCCTCACCGGCAACCAGGCCGTGCAGCAGGTGCGCGCCGGCCTCCAGGCCATCTACCTCTCCGGCTGGCAGGTCGCCGGTGATGCCAACCTCTCCGGCCACACCTACCCGGACCAGAGCCTCTACCCGGCCAACTCGGTTCCGAGCGTCGTGCGCCGCATCAACAACGCTCTTCTGCGCGCCGACGAGATCGCCAAGGTCGAGGGTGACTCGTCCGTGAAGAACTGGCTCGCGCCCGTCGTCGCGGACGCCGAGGCCGGCTTCGGTGGCGCGCTCAACGCCTACGAGCTGCAGAAGGCCATGATCGCGGCCGGCGCCGCAGGCGTGCACTGGGAGGACCAGCTCGCCTCGGAGAAGAAGTGCGGCCACCTCGGTGGCAAGGTGCTCATCCCCACCCAGCAGCACATCCGCACCCTGACCTCCGCGCGTCTCGCGTCGGACGTGGCCGACGTGCCGTCCGTCATCATCGCCCGCACCGACGCCGAGGCAGCCACGCTGATCACCTCGGACGTCGACGAGCGCGACCAGGAGTTCCTGGACGGAACCCGCACCGCCGAGGGCTTCTTCGGCGTGAAGAACGGCATCGAGCCCTGCATCGCCCGTGCGAAGGCCTACGCCCCGTACGCCGACCTCATCTGGATGGAGACCGGCGTGCCGGATCTCGAGGTCGCCAAGAAGTTCTCCGAGTCGGTCCGCAGCGAGTTCCCCGACCAGCTGCTCGCCTACAACTGCTCGCCCTCCTTCAACTGGAAGGCGCACCTGGACGACGCGACCATCGCGAAGTTCCAGAAGGAGCTCGGCGCGATGGGCTTCAAGTTCCAGTTCATCACCCTCGCCGGCTTCCACTCGCTCAACTACGGCATGTTCGATCTGGCGCACGGCTACGCCCGCGAGGGCATGACGGCGTTCGTCGACCTGCAGGAGCGCGAGTTCAAGGCAGCCGAGGAGCGGGGCTTCACCGCCATCAAGCACCAGCGTGAGGTCGGCGCCGGCTACTTCGACCGCATCGCCACCACCGTCGACCCCAACACGTCGACCGCAGCCCTGAAGGGCTCCACCGAAGAGGGCCAGTTCCACTGATCCGCCACTCCGAGGTTTCAGCGCACTAGTCAGGCGGCTCGCGACATTCGTTGCGGGCCGCCTGTCTCGTATCGGCCCGGCTTCGCCCGTGCCCCAGCAGAGTTACCCCCGTCTCACCCTCTCGCGTTGTCGCGCAGGGAGTCCCATTTCGAAGGAGTTTTCGTGGCCGTGGACAAGATCGAACGTGTCGGGATCGTCGGCGCCGGACAGATGGGGGCCGGAATCGCCGAGGTGTGCGCACGCGCCCACGTCGACGTGATCGTGTTCGAGCAGACACGGGAACTGGCTGCCGCGGGCAAGGCGCGCATCCTGAAGTCGCTCGACCGCGGCGTCAGCAGCGGCAAGATCACCGAGCGCGAACGTGAGCAGGCCGCCGCACGGTTGACCTTCACGTCCCAGCTGTCCGACTTCGCCGATCGCGAGATCGTCGTCGAGGCCGTGCTCGAGGACGAGGGGATCAAGACGGCCCTCTTCGTCGAGCTCGACAGGGTGGTCACGGATCCCGACGCGGTGCTCGCCTCCAACACCTCGTCGATCCCGATCATGAAGCTCGGCGTGGCCACGACCCGCCCCGAGCGGGTCATCGGCATGCACTTCTTCAACCCGGTGCCGGTTCTGCCTCTCGTGGAACTCATCTCGTCGCTGAAGACGTCCGATGCCGTCCTGGCACGCGCGGAACGTTTCGCGGCGGACGTCCTCGGCAAGCAGGTCGTCCGCGCGGCGGACAGGTCCGGCTTCGTCGTCAACGCTCTGCTGGTGCCGTACCTCCTCTCGGCGATCCGCATGGTCGAGTCGGGCTTCGCCACGCGCGACGACATCGACAAGGCCACGGTGCTGGGCCTCGCGCATCCCATGGGCCCGCTCGCACTGTCGGACCTCATCGGGCTCGACACCGTGAAGTCGATCGCCGACTCGATGTACGCCGAGTACAAGGAACCGCTGTACGCGCCGCCGCCTCTCCTGCTCCGCATGGTCGAGGCCGGCCTGCTGGGCAAGAAGACCAGTGCCGGGTTCTACGAGTACGTCAACGGTCGCATCGCGACCTAGTCCGGGGCCCGATGTTTGTCAGGCGTCACTGAACTCCCGAGAAACCGACTCGATCCCCGTTCTGCCGCGCTAGTTTTCAGCGCGGCGCACCACCTGCGTCCGACTGACTCGAGACGTACGGGGGGATCGACATGGCGCGCAGCATGCCGCTCGTCTCCCGCGTCACCACCGGCACCCGCACGCTGGGTCGTTTCGCCGACCTCGTGGTCGCTGCGTTCGGCCACCTGGTGCGGGACCTGGTGGGCCTGCGCTTCGCCTGGCGCGAGTTCCTCGACCAGGCGTGGTTCATGGTCACGGTCACCGTGCTTCCCGCCGTTCTCGTCTCGGTGCCGTTCGGCGTCATCGTCTCGGTCCAGGTGGGCAGCCTGACCAATCAGATCGGTGCCACGTCCATCGCGGGCGCCGCGGGCGGCCTCGGAGTCATCCGCCAGGGAGCGCCCATCGTGACCGCGCTGTTGCTGGGCGGCGCAGCAGGATCCGCGATCGCGGCCGATCTCGGTGCCCGCACGGTGCGCGAGGAGATCGACGCGATGCGCGTCATGGGCATCGACCCGGTGCGTCGGCTCGCGACTCCCCGGCTCGCCGCCATGCTCGTCGTCGCACCGCTGCTGTGCTCGCTGGTCATCTTCATGG
Source organism: Rhodococcus sp. BP-332 (assembly GCF_019836065.1). Taxonomy (NCBI): domain Bacteria; kingdom Bacillati; phylum Actinomycetota; class Actinomycetes; order Mycobacteriales; family Nocardiaceae; genus Rhodococcus; species Rhodococcus sp. BP-332. The sequence goes on along the minus strand of NZ_JABUEC010000002.1, from coordinate 628,878 downwards.
GTCTGGTGTCCGGGTACGTCGTCAACGTCGGGTTCCAGGGCGGTACGCCGGGCAGCTACCTGTCCTCCTTCGCGTCCTTCGCCTCGACCACCGATCTGGTCGTCGCGATGGTGAAGGCCGAGATCTTCGGCATCATCGTGGTTCTCGTCGCGTGCCAGCGCGGATTCGAGGCCACGTCGGGCCCTCGCGGTGTCGCGAACGCGGTGAACGCCTCGGTCGTCGTCGGTGTGCTGTCGGCCTTCATCGTCAACGTCCTCGCCACCCAGTTGGTGTCGATGTTCCTTCCGCAGCGGCTCGGGTGACGCCATGACCGTCGCCCGCTACACCCCGCCCGGCACCGCGCCGCTCGTCCGCGGCGGCAAGCGCATCGCTCGCGTACCGCTCGGGCTGGTCGAGCACCTCGGGCATCAGCTCACCTTCGTGTGGCAGGTGCTCGTCGCGATCCCGCACACCCTGCGTGCCTACCGGCGCCAGACCATGATCGTGCTCACCGACATCACCTGGGGCAGCGGTAATCTCGTGGTCGGCGGCGGTACCGTCTCGGTGCTGGTCATCCTCGGCGTGGCCGTGGGGTCGTCCATCGGGATCGAGGGTTACAACGCCCTGAATCTCGTCGGCATGGGTCCTCTCACGGGCTTCATCTCGGCCTACGCCAGCACGCGGGAACTCGCCCCGATGATCGCCGCGATCGGGTTCGCCTCCCAGGCGGGATGCCGCATGACGGCGGAGATCGGTGCGATGCGCATCTCCGAGGAGATCGACGCGCTCGAGGTGGTGGGGATCCGCTCGATCCCGTTCGTCGTCACCACGCGCGTCATCGCCGGCGTGGTCACGATCATCCCGCTGTACCTGCTCACGCTGATCCTGAGCTACGTCTCGTGTGCGTTCATCGTCGCCGCGTTCGGCGATCAGTCGTCGGGGACGTACGACCACTACTTCTCGGCGTTCCTGCAGCCGTCGGATTTGCTGTACTCGCTGCTCAAGGCCACCATCTTCGTCGGCGCCGTCATCATGATCCACGGCTACCAGGGCTACTACGCGACGGGCGGACCCGAGGGTGTCGGCCGTGCGTCTGGCCGCGCGATCCGCGCGTCGCTCATCGTCATCGTCGTCCTCGACATGATCCTCACCGTGGTCATCTGGGGAGTCGACGTCGGCATCAGGATCTCGGGGTAGGGGATCATGGCAGTCTTCGACGATCTGTCCCGCAGATCCGCGGGCCCTCGCTCGCTCCGGGTACGTGGCCTCGTGGTGGCCGTCGTGCTCGTGGTCCTCGGCGTGGTGCTCGGCAAGTACGCCACCGGTGACTTCGAGTCCCGTTTCGATCTCACGATCGACAGCACCGCCGTCGGTGACGGCCTCGCGGTCGGGTCGGACATCAAGTACCGCGGACTCCCCATAGGCCGTGTCGACGAGATCGAGCCGCTCGGGTTCGGATCGCAGCGAGTGCACGCCCACATCGAGCCGGCCGTCGCCTCGGTCCTGACCGACGACGTCACCGCGCGGTTCTCCTCCGCGACGGTCTTCGGAGCGACGGTCATCGAATTGTACTCGGAGGGAGAGGGATCCCCGCTGCGCGAGGACACCGTCCTGGCGCTGGGCGACGACACCGAGACGGCGACGGTCACCGGCGTCTTCCGCCGACTCGCCGATCTGACCGACGTGCTGGACGCGGACAACACCGAGCGGGTGCTCGACCTGGCGTCGCGCGTGTCGTCGGAGTTCGGCGACAGCCTGAAGCCCTTCTTCGACACCGCGCAGATGATGGCCGAGACCCAGCGTGCGCCGCTCGCCTGGAAGCTGCACCGCGGTGGTGAGTTGGCGGACGGGCTGGGCGCCTCCATCGGACCGGTCACCGACGTGATCGACCAGGTCGTCACCAGCAGTGAGTACTTCGAGAATCCGGAGAACAGTGCGCGGGCGATCAAGGCCATGTCCGGACTCGGATCCGGCCTCTCGATCCCACTGGGAGATCTGTTGCGCGACAACGGTCCGTACCTCCGCCCGCTGCTCGACACCCTGCTGGACGTGTTGCTGCCGGTGGCGCTCTCGGCGGGAACGCTCGCGCCGGCATACCAGCGTGTGCCCGACGTGATCTCCGGCGTCGAGGACGCTTTCCCGAACGTCGACGGCCGGACCCAGCTGCAACTTCAGGTGATCGTGAAGAACATGCCCGCCATGGCCGGTCCGGCGGAAGCCTTCGCGGCGCGACTGGGTGGTGTGCTGTGACGCGCTCGTCGGTGGTGGGGACGCCGGTGGCGACCCTGGTGAAGCTCGGTGCGTTCGCGCTCGTGGCCGTGTTGTGTCTCGTCCTCGTGGGCGGCGCGCTGAACAACGGCGGCGGCGACGACCGGTCGACGTTCGACGCGCGTTTCGACGACGTCTCCGGTCTCTACGCCGGTGACGACGTCCGCCTCTCGGGCGTGCTCGTGGGGTCGGTGAACGACATCGAACTCGACGGGAACCGGGCCAGGGTGTCCTTCGAGGTCGACTCCGACCGGCCGGTGCTCACGACCACGAAAGCTGCTGTGCGCTACCAGAACCTGCTGGGTCAGCGGTATCTCGAGCTCATCAGCACCGACGACTCGGGATCCGAGTTGGCACCGGGGTCCTCGCTGGCGGACGACATGACCGTGCCGTCGTTCGACATCACGACGCTCTTCGACGGGTTCCAGCCCATCTTCGAGACCATCGACACCGACCAGGTGAACCGGTTCGCGCAGAACGTACTCGATCTCGTGCAGGGCGACGGGTCGGGCCTCGGGCCGGTCCTGCGCGACCTGGACGGGCTGACCACCTATGCCTCGCAGCGCGAGGACCTCATCGTGCTCCTCATCCGCAACCTGGGCGCCATCTCCGGTGTGGTGGCCGAGCGCTCGGAGCAACTGGGTCGACTGTTCGCCGAACTCGACCGCGTGGTGTCGACGTTCGCCGACAGGGCCGACACCCTGCTCTCGTCCGTCGACGACATCAATTCCGGTCAGGGACCGTTCATCTCGATCGGAGAGCAGTTGCGCGACACCTACGACTCCGAGTATGGCCCGGTGGATTCGGCGTTCAGGCGGCTCGTACCGGGAGCTCAGCAACTGGTGGACCTGCTCGCGATGGTGCCCAGTCTGCTGCGCGGTGTCGGCCAGACGGTGCGCAACGCCCCCGAGGGGCAGGTCTCCGCGTGCTCGGCCGGCGACACCGAGATTCCCGGCATCGGCTCGGTCGTGCTCGGAACCCAGCGCCTGGTGGTGTGCCGATGAGCTCCGTGCGTCAGGGAAGCCAGACCGTCTGGGGAATCGTGGGCGTGCTCGCGCTCGTCGTCGCCGTGGTGGCCGCCGTCGTCGTGTACTCGCTTCCCATCGGGCATCGCACGTACACAGCGGCATTCGAGACGACCGGCGGAGCGCACGCCGGGGACGACGTCCGCATCGCCGGTATCTCGGTGGGATCGGTGACGTCGATGAAGCTGGACGGCGACCACGTCGAGGTGGCCTTCGAGGTGGACGAGAACGTCGAACTGGGCGACGCGACGTCGCTCGGGGTGCGCCTGCTGACGCCGGTGGGGGGCCACTACTTCTCGCTGACTCCCGGCGGTACCGGAGAGCTGCAGGACGGGGAGATCCCGCTCGAGCACACCCGCGTGCCGTTCTCGCTGTCCGACACGGTCGAGGCGGCGACGCCGATCCTCCGAGATCTGGACGGAACGTCGTTGCGGCAGAACATCGCCGAGATCGATCGGGCCGTGCAGGCTCAGCCGGAGTCGATCCGTGACATCACCACGACCCTGACGTCCATGACCGGTGCGATCGCCGATCGCCAGGACGATCTCGACCGGAGCCTCGACGTGGCCGACGAGTACATCGGCGAACTGGCGACCGATCGCGAGATCCTGCTGGGGCTGCTGAAGCAGATCGGCATCATCACTTCCAAGCTGGGCGCGAAGCGCGCCGACGTCGCCGCGGCCGCCGACAAGCTCTACCGGCTGTTCTCGCTCCTGCACCGACCGATCATGGCGCTCGACGAGGGGCTCGGCCCCACGATCGACGAGGTCGAGAATCTCGTGGCCTCGCTGAAGGAGCGCACGGGGTCCATCGACGACGCGATCTCCGCGGGCCGCGAGTTCTCCGAGTCCATGGCCGGCCTTCTCGACACCGGCGCCGGGCCCGTCATCGACCGCAGTGCCGCCGTCGTCACCGGATCGACGCTGTGTGTCCCGGTTCCCGGAAAGGTGTGCTGACGTGGCCGCTCGCAGCAAGGTGGTGGCAGTGGCCGTCGCCGCCGTCGTCCTGGTCGGCGCCGGGACCGCGGCGTCGTCCGCAGCCCAGCTCGTCGGGACCCCGCGCTCGGATCTGTGCGCCGAGATGACCGATTCGGTCGGTCTCTACGAGGGGAACGACGTCACGCTCCTCGGCATCCCCGTGGGCGAGGTGACCGGCATCGAGCCTCGCGGCGACCACGTCCGGGTCACGATGTCCGTCGAGGACTCGCTCACGTTGCCGGCCGACGTGGGTGCGGTGACGATGTCGGACTCCATCGTCACCGATCGCCGGCTCGAACTGACCACGCCGTATCGCGACGGCGTGCCCCTCGATCGCGACGAGTGCATCCCGCTCGAGCGCACCCGCACCCCCATCGGGATCAGCGACACCCTCGAGGCGGTGAACAAGCTCGGCGCGGAGCTTCTCGGAACGACGTCGACGACCGATCCGGACAACCCGCGGCCGCCGGACGAGGAGATTCTCGGCGACACCCTGCGCTCGCTCGACACCGCACTCGACGGCAGCGGGGAGCAACTCGGGACCGCGCTGTCCCAGGTCTCCGATCTGGTCGGCAATCCGGCGAACAAGGACACCCAGGTGCGCCGCATGGTCGACAACGTCGACACGCTGACGGCGACCCTGGTGGACCGGTGGCCGGACATCACCCTGCTGATCGAGAACCTGAAGCAGGGGCTCGGGGCCGCGGGCGACTTCTCGGAGCGGTTCGCCCAGGCGATCGACCTGACGGTCGAGTTTCTCCCCGTCCTCGAGAAGACGCTGCCGAAGTTCGCACCCACGCTCTACCGCGTGCTCGACGTCGTCGTCCCGATCGTGGCGATCATCGTCAGCAGAGTCGGCGACATCGCGAGCATCCTGTCGCGGGTGCCGAAGCAGACGGAACAGCTCGCCTCCCTCCAGGATCCGGACACGCAGGCCGCCCGGCTGACGTTCGCACCTCCGCAGTTCGCGGTGCCCGTCGCGGGTGGGTCCACCGTGAACGTCGATCTGGTCCCGCTCGTGCTCGGATCGGCAGGGTCCCGGTGAAGCGGCTCCTGGCGGCGCTGACCGTGGCGGCCGCGGCCGTGACGGCGTCGGGCTGCGGTGCCTCGATCGCCGACCTGCCCGTGCCGGGCAGTTACGTTCCGGGCCCGACCTACCGGGTCGACATCGAGTTCTCGAGTGTGCTGAATCTGCCGGCGCGGGCGAAGGTGGTCCTCGACGGTGTGGACGTCGGGCTCCTGGAGTCGGTCACCCTCACCGGCTCGACCGCCGTCGCCGCCGTGAACGTCGATCGCACCGTCGCACTGCCGGCGCTCACGCGAGCGGAACTGCGCCAGGGCACGATCCTGGGCGAGATCTACGTCGCGTTGCAGCGTCCGGAGGACGGATCCGACACTTCGGGTGCCACCCTGCAGGACGGCGACGTCATCCCGCTCGAGCGGACGACGCCGGCGGACAACGTCGAAGACGTGCTGCGCGGGCTCTCCGAGGTGGTGGCCGGCGGGCACATCGTCGACTTCCAGCGGTCCATCGATCGGTTCAACCGGGCGATCCCGCCGGATCCGGCGACGGTCGACCTCATCAACGACAAGGCCCGAGAGGCGTTGCGGGACCTGGCGACCAACACGACGGAGCTCGACCGCATCCTGGGCGGCGCCGAGGCGGTGACCCGGTCGTTCGCCGAGAAGACGGACACGCTCGACACCATCCTGACGAGTGGTCCGGAACGTGTCGCGGGACTCGCGGACGCCCTGTTGGTCGTGGTCGACGCCCTGATCGATCTGGGGTACATGTCGCGGAACATCGGTGCCGTGATCAACCCGGTGGCGGGAGATCTGCACGACGTGATCGCCACTCTGCAGCCCATGATCCGCACTCTCGCCACGGCCGATCTGACGGCGCCGATGCTGGCGTCCCGCATGGACGCCCTGCTGCGCGAGAAGCTGGTGCCGTTCTTCACGTCGTCGCCGAACGTCCGCATCGCCTCCGTCTCGGGCGACACACCCGCGGGAGAAGCACCCGACGGCCTCGATCGGGCCGACGAGATGATTCAGGTTCTGCGATCGATCGGATTCGTGCGATGAGGGGTTCGATCCTGTCCGCCACGGCGCTCGCGGCGGTCGCCGTGCTGGGTGTCGGATACCTGTCGTTGAACGTCCTGGACATCGATCCGCGACGCGACCACGCCGAGATCACCGTGCCGCTCACGACGTCCGGCGGCCTGATCGACACCTCTCAGGTGACGTTGCGAGGATTCGCCATCGGCAGGGTCGAGCGGATCGACGTCGAGGGCGGTGGACTCCGTGCCGTCGTCAGAGTGGATGCCGCGCAGAAGATTCCGGTCGACACCGAGGTGCGGGTCTCGAATCTCTCCGCGGCGGGCGAACAGTTCCTCGACTTCCGTCCGCACTCGGACTCCGGGCCGTACCTGACGGACGGGGACGTGGTGGACGCGGCGGACGTCTCGGTCGCTCCCAGCGTCAGCGACACCCTCGCGGTCGCCGAGGCACTCACGCGCGAGATCGACACCGATGCGCTGGGCGGCATCGTCGACACGGTCGACACCGCCACGCGGGGCCGGGAGTCGGACATCGACAACGTCGTCGAGGTGTTGCGGCTGCTGTCCCTCACGTTGGCCGACAAGAAGGACGAGATCCGGCGGCTGTATCGCAACCTGCAGGTGCTCGGCGAGAACGCGTACGCCGATGCGCTGGGCCCGCGGCTCGCGGACGCGGTTCCCGAACTGAACGCCTCCGGAGCAGGTCTCGACCACCTGATCGGTTCGTACCAGGACTACTCGTACGTCGGCGAGACCGTGTGGGACGGCGAACTGGCCCGGTTGGTGCCCAAGATCGACGAGTACCTGAGTCAGTTGTCACCGGACCTCGGCTTCATCGCCACCGTGCTGCGCCCGGTCACACAGCCGATCCGCCCGCTCCGGGTCGATGCCGGCGCCCTGGTGACGATGCTCGAGCAGGTCTTCCCGCGCGGCGGACCGGCTCGGGTGGCCGTGACCCTGCCCGGCAATTGACGTACCCCTCCTGCATCAGACGGACGACGAGAAGGCCATCATGACAACAGAACTCGACACCACCTCGACCGAGGACGACGCGGCGCCGGACACTGCGGTGCCCGCGGTGTCGTCCCGGACGCGCATCGTGGCGATCGTCGCCACCGTGGTCGCCGTGCTCGCGACGGTCGCTGCCGTGGTGGCAGGGGTGCAGTGGCAGTCCGCCCACTCCGCCCTGGCCGCGGAACGCGGAGCCGATGCCGACCGCGCCACCGCCGAGAACACGGCGCGGTCGTACACGGAGCGGTCGTTGACCTACGACCACACGGACATCGACGGCTTCTTCGGGGGCGTCGAGGAGGGCACCACCGATGCCCTGCGTGAGCGCTTCGACGGTGTGCGCGAAGTGCTCACGCAGATCATGACCGACTCGCAGGTGGTGGCGTCGGGTCGGGTGAACGCAGCGACGGTCACGGCGCAGGAGGGCGACACCTACACGGTGTCGGTCTTCGCGACCCAGACCACGCAGAACCTGCAGCAGCCCGAACCCGGTGCCGTGCCGACGCTTCTGACGGTGACCGTCGAGCACACCGGCGACGAGTGGTTGGTCTCGGACTACGGAGCCGACACCGGCACGTCCTGATCGCTGCGGCTCAGCCGCCCGGTGACGAACTGGGCTGCGCCGTGGATGCGCTGCTCCACATGCTCGACCCCGCGTTCCCGTAGGACGTCGGTGATGTCGTCGCGTCGGAACATCTCCAGTCCCACGGTGCTCGCTGCCGCGGCGGTGACCACCCCGACCGGCTGTGGGCCGCGACGTACCGTCGTCATGAGCGCGATGCGTCCGCCCGGTCGCAGCACCCGGATCATCTCGTCGAGGACCCGGTACGGCTCCGGCACCAGGTACAGCGCGGCGTAGCAGCACACCGCGTCCACGGCGTCGTCCTCGAACGGGAGCTCTCGCGCGTCCCCGAGCAGGTAGGCGACGTGCTCGTCGTCGTCGGTGTCCGCCGACGCGCGGGCGATCATCGGCTCCGACGCGTCCAGGCCGATCACGAGAGGCTCCGACACGTCGAGCCCGGTCACGAGAGGCCGACCGTGCGCTCCGCTGAGCATGGCCTCGGCCAGCGATCGCGAGAAGTTGCCGGGCCCGCACGCGACGTCCAGGACGACCGACACGTCGGGGGACACGAGCCCGAGGTCACGCACCGCGTAGGCCCGCTGCTCCTCCATGGAGGGCCCGCCGGCGCCCATCCACAGGCGGAACAGAGGCCGCCACGCGCGTTCGTAGACGGCCGCGAGGGGGGAGAAGGTCATCAGGCGCCCGGCGACGGACGATGCGGAGGCGGGGGACGCCTCTCGCGCTGTGGAATCCGTCACCCGGACGTCGAGCACTCCGCGCATCGGCGACGACGCGTCGACACCCGTTCGGAGCAGTTCTCGGGTGCGCCGTACCGCGGGTGTCTCGGCCATACCGACCACGCTAGCGCGACCACGCCCACGGCGGTGCGGACGTTGCTACTGTGACCGACGGGGTCCGGTCGGACCCGTTCGCGTACAGGGGAGGACGTCACGTCATGGCTTCGATCACGGTGCCCACCATCGCTGGAATCGGTCTCGCTGCAACAGGTGCCGCGCACTTCGTGGCGCCCGACGCCTTCCGCTCGATCACCGAGCCGGCGTTCCCGAAGGACACTCGTACGTGGACCTACCGCAACGGTGCGTCGGAGCTCGTCATCGGCACCGCCATCGCCGTCCCGGCCACGCGCAAGGTCGGTCTCGTCGCGCTCGCGGGGTACCTCGGCTTCCTCGGGTACCGGATGGCCACCGCTCGCTGATCCGTCGCCGGGGACGAACCGGACATGGTTTACGAGTCAACGATGCACGGGTAGACATGTGTACATGTCCACAGCAACCGCATACGCCGCCACCGCACCCGACGCACCGCTCGAGAAGACCACCATCGAGCGACGAGAGCTCGGTCCGAACGACATCCTGATCGACGTCAAGTTCGCCGGTATCTGCCACTCGGACATCCACACCGCCCGCAACGAGTGGGGCGGCACCACGTACCCCGTCGTCCCCGGCCACGAGATCGCCGGCATCGTCGCCGAGGTCGGTTCCGACGTCACCAGCCGCAAGGTCGGCGATCGCGTCGGCGTCGGCTGCTTCGTCGACTCCTGTGGCACCTGTGAGGCCTGCAAGGACGGCGATGAGCAGTACTGCACCAAGGGCGTCGTCCAGACGTACAACTCGAAGACCTACGAGGGTGAGTTCACCCACGGTGGCTACTCGACGCAGATCGTCGTCACCGAGAAGTTCGTGCTGGGCATCCCCGAGGGCGTCGAGCTCGACGTCGCCGCGCCGCTGCTGTGCGCCGGCATCACCCTCTACTCGCCGCTGAAGCACTGGGGCGCGGGCCCCGACAAGAAGGTCGCCATCATCGGCATGGGCGGACTGGGCCACGTCGGCGTCAAGATCGCCCACGCGCTCGGCGCTCACGTCACCGTGCTCAGCCAGACGCTGAGCAAGGAGGAGGACGGCAAGCGACTCGGAGCCGACGAGTACTACGCCACGAAGGACACCACCGCGCTGAAGGACCTGCGCGGCAAGTTCGACCTCATCCTCAACACCGTCTCCGCGAACCTGCCGATGGGCGACTACCTCGGCCTGCTCGCCCGTAACGGCACGCTCGTCGAGTTGGGCGTTCCCGAGAAGCCCCTCGAGGTCCCGGCCTTCAACCTGCTGGCGAACCGTCGTTCGTTCGCGGGCTCCATGGTCGGCGGCATCGCCGAGACCCAGGAGATGCTGGACTTCTGCGCCGAGCACCACATCGGCGCCGAGATCGAGGTCATCTCCGGCGACCAGATCAACGAGGCGTACGACCGCGTCGTCAAGTCGGACGTGCGCTACCGCTTCGTGATCGACACCGCCACCCTCTGATTCACAGGCGCAGCGCCACAGCTGCGAACACCACCTTCGGGCGCCGACCTCGCGGTCGGCGCCCGTCGGCGTTCACGGCCGCGGCAGGGACGCCAGACGCTGCTTCTCGTGCTCCACGTCGAAGTCCGCGGGCGGCCACTGCAGGTCCAACGACGTCAGTGCTCCCGTCAGCAGCTCCGTGACGGCGAGGCGGCTGTACCACTTGTGATCGGACGGCACCACGTACCAGGGCGCCCACTCCGTGTCGGTGCGATCCAGGACCGCCTGGTACGCCTCCTGGTAGGCGACCCACTTCTCGCGCGCCTCGATGTCGCTCGGGTCGTACTTCCAGTACTTGTCCGGCCGGCGCAGTCGACGAGCGAGACGCTTGCCCTGCTGCTCCCACGACAGCGCCATGGCCACCTTGACGATGGTGGTGCCGCTCTCGACCACGCGGCGCTCGAAGTCGTTGATCTCGTCGTAGCGCGTGCGCCACACGCTGGGAGGAGCGAGTTCGTTCACACGGACGATGAGGACGTCCTCGTAGTGGGACCGGTCGAAGACCCCGATCTGGCCCGGTCGCGGCAGCTTCTTCTCCACGCGCCACAGGAACGGGTGCGCCCGCTCCTCCTCCGTCGGGGTGCCGAAGGTCGCGTGATCGACACCCTGGGGCTCGACCATGCCGAGCACGTGCCGGACCATGCCGCCCTTGCCCGAGGTGTCCATCCCCTGCAGCACGAGCAGGACCGACCGGTGGTCTCCGCTCTTGCCGCAGGCGTACAGACGCTCCTGAAGTTCCGACAGGATCTTGCCGCGCGCCGACATCAACTCCTTGCCGGCGTCCTTGTCGCGATCGAAACCGGGCGTCGACGCGGCGTCCACCGTCGACCACGACGTGTCCGACGCGGCCAGGGCCGCGGGCAGATTCGTGGTGAAGCCGGGCGACGGTGAGCTGCTCATCCCGCGAGCGTAGGCGTACGCCCCGCTTCTCTAGTGCAGTTCCTCGCGGAGTTGGGCGAGTGTCCGGGCGAGGAGACGCGAGACGTGCATCTGCGAGATCCCCATCTTCTCGGCGATCTGCGTCTGCGTCATGTTTCCGAAGAAGCGCAGCAGCAGCACGTTGCGCTCACGCTCGGGGAGCTTCTCGAGCAGGGGACGGAGAGCCTCGTGGTTCTCGACGTTCTCCATCTCCTTGTCGTAGTCGCCGAGGGTGTCCGCCAACGACAGGCCCTCGGAATCGCTTCCGCTGGAAGCACTGTCGACCGAGAGTGTCTGGTAGGCGTTGCCGGCGGTGAGCCCCATCGCGACCTCGTCGCGGTCCAGGTCGAGATACTCGGCCAACTCGGAGACGGTCGGTGACCGCCCCTGCGTCTGCGACAGATCCGCGATGGCACGGGAGAGCTGCAGGTGCAGTTCCTTCATGCGCCGAGGGACGCGGACGGCCCATCCCGCGTCACGGAAGTGTCGGCGTACCTCGCCCATGATCGTGGGTACCGCGAAGGACACGAAATCGGATCCGCGTTCGACGTCGAAGCGATCGACCGCGTTGACCAGCCCGACGCGGGCGACCTGCACCAGATCGTCGTGCGCCTCACCGCGGCCGTCGAATCGGCGGGCGATGTGTTCGGCGAGGGGCAGGCACCGCGTCACCAGCTCGTCGCGCAGCTTGCCTCGCAGGGGATCGCCCTCGGGCAGCGTGCGGATGCGGGTGAAGCGCTCGGCGACGTCGGCGTACTCGTCCGCCGAGCGCCGTGACTTCGGCTTGCGTTCGCTTGTCGTCACTCGTCCCAGCCGTGCTTGCTCTTGGTGAACTCGATGGTGGTCGAGACGACACCGTGCTCGTCCTCGGACTGCGACGTCGACACGGAGTCGGTCAGGGCGTTGAGAACGTGCCAGCCGAAACCGCTGGCGTCCAGATCGGCGCCGGCCTCGGTCGTCGTCGTCACCGACACGTGGAGGGCGTCGTCCGCGGTGAGGAAACGGCACACCATGCGGGCACCCGGGGTGGCACGCACGATGAGGCGGCTGCAGGACTCGTCGATGGCGAGCCGGATGTCGGCGATGCTGTCCAGATCGAAGTCGTCCTGGGCGGCGAGTGTCGCGGCCACGGCGCGAGTGACCGACAGCTGGCTCGCGTCGGCGTGGACACCGAGTTCGATGGTGGCGTCGGCCCCCTCCGTGTTCGGCTCCGTCGTGATGGCCCGTGTCATGAGGTCTCCCACTTCTTCGTGTCGCGTGTCGGTTCAGACGAACCTCGTACGTGTTCGACCGGTCGAGATTACCCGGGGCCCGTCGTCGCAAAACGTGCACCGTACCGGCGGCGTCTCCCGCGGCGTCGCTCGATGTTCACCAGGATCCTCACCGAAGTGGTTGGCAGACCGCTCCGGGTAGCGTAGGTTCATAGACAGGTTGAGTCAGCAGCCGACGTACGAAGCACCGTCGATGGTCGCTCGGACTCCTTTCCACCAACCGCCACTCATTCTGCAGTCGCGGACGGGTTCTTTCACCTGCAGCACCATTGCTCTGCTTCTCCAGCTAGATCGGCATTTGGAGAATCATGACTGTTTCGACTTCACACGCATCCACCACCACCACTCTCGGCGACGACGTCGTCATGCTCGGCGGACTCATCTCCGTCGTGCGCACCGACTCGGAGACCACGTACCGCGTCACCGGCAGTGTGGACCTGTCCAACTCGTCCACTTTCTCGGACGTCGTGAGCAACGACGTCGAGGCGGGACGAAGCATCGTGCTCGATTTGTCCGGAGTCGACTTCTTCGGCACCGCAGCACTTTCCGTCGTGGCGGGTCTCGACGACCGCAGCGCGGCGAACGGTTCCCACCTGACCCTCGTGGTCGGCGACGCGGTCACCCGCGTCATGGGTGCCGCTCGGTGGGAGCCCACCGCACGCGTGGTCCGCTGACCACCCTGCACCGAAACTCGGCGTGATCCGGTTCGTCCGGGTCGTCGCTCCCCCCTGCCCCTGTCGCCGGTTCCCGGTGGCAGGGGCAGTGTCATGTCCGGGGCCGTAGGCTCTGACGGCATGGAACCTGTTGCCGCACTGCGAGAGGTGGCGTTCTGGCTCGAGCGGTCGCGGGCCGAGACGCGCCGGGTCAAGGCCTACCGCACCGCCGCCGACGTCCTGGCCGCACTGGACGCCGACAGGATGGCCGAGCTCGCTCGCACCGACGGCTGGACCACCCTGCGCGGCATCGGTCCGAAGACCTCCGCGGTCGCCGCGGCGGCCGCGGCCGGCGAGGTTCCCGAGTACCTCCTGCAACTGCGCGCCGAGGCACAGCCCATCGGTGTCGGCGGCGAGGAACTGCGAACAGCTCTGCGCGGGGATCTGCACACGCACTCCGACTGGTCGGACGGGGGAAGTCCGATCGAGGAGATGGCGGAGACCGCGCGCAGGATCGGGCACGAGTACTGGGTGCTCACCGACCATTCACCGCGTCTGACCGTCGCCCACGGGCTCTCCGCCGACCGACTGCGCGCCCAGCTCGAGGTCATGGACGAGGTGCAGCGACGCTTCGAGACCGACGGCGGGCGGCCGATGCGGGTGCTGACCGGCATCGAGGTCGACATCCTCGACGACGGGTCGCTGGACCAGGAGCCGGAGCTGCTCGACGACCTCGACATCGTCGTCGCGAGCGTCCACTCCCACCTGCGCGCGGACAGCGCCACGATGACGGCGCGCATGATCGCCGCGGTGACGAACCCGCAGGTCGACGTTCTCGGCCACTGCACCGGCCGTCTCGTCGAGGGCGGACGCGGCACCCGCCCCGAGTCGACGTTCGACGCCCGTGCCGTGTTCGAGGCGTGCCGTGACCACGGGACCGCGGTGGAGATCAACGCGCGTCCCGAGCGCCAGGACCCGCCGGAGCGGTTGATGGAGCTCGCCCTGGAGATCGGCTGCCTGTTCAGCATCGACACCGACGCGCACGCCCCCGGCCAACTGGACTGGCTCGGCCACGGTTGTGCACGTGCCACCGCGGTGGGCGTTCCGCCTGACCGTATCGTCACCACCTGGCCGGTCGACCGGTTGCTGGACTGGGCGTCGTCGGACGGAGCGTGACGCGGGCAGGTACCGGTCCCCGAGAGGAAAAGCGGGCAAAGAACGGGCAGAGTGCGTCGAAGGTGGAACAATCGCGAGGTGTTGCTGGGGGCGGAAACGGGTCTGGGGGCGGAGACGTGGTGACGGGAAGCCTGAACTCGGGTGGCCTGAACTCTGGTGGTTCGGACTCGGGCGACGCCGGCGACAGGCGCACCGTTCTGGCAGCGCTGACGGCGATCTCCGAGTCGTCCCAGGACGGTGTCGTGGTCTTCGATCGCAACACCTCCGTGCGGTACGCCAACGCCGCCGCCCGCACCATCCTCGAGTTCCCGGCCCACGAGAACCCGTCCGCGCGAGACCTCGTCGCGGACACGGCGGCCTCGACACTCGACCTCATTCTCGCCGAGCTGAACGCCACGGGAGCCTGGACCGGTCGGATCGCGGTGGGAACTCCGGCCCGACCGATCCTGGTGTCCGCGTGGGTACTCGGACCCACCGACGGCCACGAGGTCGTGGTCGCGACACTCGTGGACGGCTCCGAGCGGCAGGAGCGCGAGGAGGAGCTCGTCGACGCCCTCACCGCCGTCCGCCGCCGAGCGCGCGAGCAGCGCATCGTTGCCGGGCTCAACCGTGCGGCGCTCACCGGATCCTTCGACGACCTCGTGGTCACCGCTCTGCAGTCCATCGTGGATCTCGTCGGTGCCACGCACGCCGTGGTGTTCCGCCGACGCGGTGCGGACCGCCTGGCCGTCCACGCGGCCACCTTCGAGCCGCAGGACGAGGAGACCCTGCCCTCGGGCACCGCGACGCTGGCCGGCTACGCGCTCGAGCGCGAGGAGGTGATCGTGTGCGCGGACACCCGCGACGAGACCCGCTTCGACGTCACCCTGCTGGAGGACCACGACCTCCGCAGCGGTATCGCGGCTCCCGTCCGCGGGGGCGACGGCACGTGGGGTGTCCTCGTCGTCTATCGCACCGAGCCGCACACGCCGTCGGCCGACACGCTGTCCTTCGTCGTCACGGTGGCCGCGGTGCTGGCGTCCGCCGTGCGCCGGTCCGACCTCGAACGCGAGCTGCGGTACCGCAGCCTGCACGACCCGCTGACGCAGTTGGCGAATCGCACGCTCGCGTACCAACGCATCGATTCCGCGCTCGGAGTCTCGCGCGAGGACGGCACGCTCACCGCAGTGATCCTGGTGGACCTCCACGACTTCCGCACCATCAACGACAGCTTCGGCCACGGCGCGGGGGACGCGGTGCTCACGGCGGTGGCGCCGATGCTCACGCGCACCGTCAGGCCCTCCGACACCGTCGCCCGCTTCGGCGGCGACGAGTTCCTGCTCGTGTGCCCGGGCCTGCGCAGCACCTTCGACGCCATCGGCGTCGCCCAGGGTGTGCTGGCCATGTTCCGCCGTCCGCTCACCATCGGGAACCGGACGACGACCGTCACCGCCTGCATGGGCATCTCGGTCGGGTACGGCGAGCACACCGCCGCGGAGATGGTCCGCCAGGCGGACGTCGCCATGGGCGGCGCGAAGAAGGAGGGTCCGGGGAGCTACGAGCTGTACGACAAGGTGCAGGGCGGAGAAGCGTTGCGGCGCTTGACCATCGCCTCGGAGCTCCGGTCCGCGATCGAGAACGACGACCTCGACGTGGCGTACCAGCCCGTGTTCGACATCCGATCCGGACGCATGACCGGGGTCGAGGCGCTCGCGCGGTGGACCACGTCGAGTCTCGGCGTCGTCGGGCCCGACGAGTTCGTTCCCGCCGCCGAACGCGCGGGCCTGATCGGGCCGCTCGGCAGCTGGGTGCTGCGCCGGGCGTGCACCGAGGCCGCGCGCTGGCAGACCGGTGATCCGGTGGAACTTCGCGTCAACGTCAGTCCGCTGCAGCTTCGTCAGCGCACGTTCGCGTCGTCCCTCGCCGACACGCTCGAGCGCACCGGTCTCGCCCCGGATCTGCTGGGCATCGAGATCACCGAGACCCTGTGGCTCGAGGACACGTCCGCTGTGAAGAACAACCTCGACGAGCTGCACCGGATGGGCATCAAGATCCTGCTGGACGACTTCGGTGTCGGCCACAGCTCGCTGGACTACCTGACGCGCTTCCCGATTCTCGACGCCATCAAGATCGATCGATCTTTCGTCGCCGACCTGCCGACCGAGCAGTCGGAGGCGGTCATCCGCGCCGTCGTGTCGGTGGCCGACGCGTTCGGTCTCGACGTGGTGGGCGAGGGTGTGGAGACCACGGCCCAACTCGACAGCCTCGTCCGGTGCGGATGCGGCTACGCCCAGGGCTACCTGATGGCGCGACCACTACCGCCGGGCGACGTGACCGCCCTGGTGGCGTCCGGGGGTCGGATGAATGTCGATGCCGGACCTGCTCGGTGACCGACGCTTCGACACGTACATGTTCTCGTCCGCGAGCGACCACGACGCGGTGATGCTGCCGGCCTCGGTGACCGTGCTCCAGCCGACCGACATCGGCACGTCCGCCGCGTGGGCGGAGGACTCCAGGGCCGTGAGCATGCCGTCGACGTCGGTGGCGTCGCGGTCGAACACCAGGACTCCGAACTCGTCGCCGCCGAGACGGGCCACGACGTCCGACTCGTGAGCCCACGCCCGCAGCAGTTCGGCGGCGCGTCGGATCACCCGATCTCCCGCGGCATGGCCGTGCCGGTCGTTCACCTGCTTCATCCCGTCGAGGTCGACGACCACCACGGCGCCGGGGTCGGCGAAGCGAGTCCAGCGCGCGTCCTCGGGCTCGAGCACCCGGTTCCATCCCCGCCTGTTGAAGAGTCCGGTGAGAGGGTCGGTCTCCGCCTCGCGCCGAGCCAGTTCGGCGGACCGCTCCGCGACCGCGCGGGCGTGGTCGGTCTCGAACACTGTGGTGAGCAGCCCGGACAGAAGATCGAGCAGCGCGGTCATGCCGGCGGGCAGCGGCCCGCTGATCGGCCGCGAGCCGAAACCGCACATCGTGCCGAACAGCGAGCCGTCCGCCCGCCGGATGGGCACACCGATGTACGACCGGACCGGGTCGTGCCCGGGAACGCCGATGCGCGGGATGCCCGCGTCGTCGAGGTCCTCCACGACGGACGGGATCTCGCCCTCGGTCATCGAATGGCACAGCGACTCGTTCCACCCCACGACGAGGCCGGTGTCGATCCCCAGGCCGTTGGTGTTGGTGCGCAGGAAGATCTGCTTGTCGTCGACGACGCGCGAGACGGCCCAGGCCGTCGCGGGAACGATGCTGTCGAGATACGCGACGACGGCCGCGCCCGCGGCGTCGAAGGTGGAGAGCGCGGAGGGCGGCGGTGCGATCGAGGGGGGACGAGGTGGAACGGTCACGGTCTGTCCTGAGGGCGGAAGGTCGACCGCGGCACCCCCGGAACCGCGTGGCCGGTGAGTCCGGACCGAGTGTCGTCTGTCGGCACCGATTCTAGCCCCCGGCGGGCGAGCACCTACCCTCGAATCATGGCACCGACGTACGCAACAGCCGACCGAGTCGATCTCGATGCCCTGCATCGCTTCGTCGCCGAGCGGCATCACGCCACCCTGGTCACCACGAAGCAGTCCGGTGGACTGCAGATCTCACCCGTGACCTGCGGGCTCGACGCGCAGGGGCGCATCGTCGTCTCGACGTACCCGCAGCGCGCGAAGACCGTGAACATCCGTCGGTCCTCGGCCGTCACGCTCTGCATCCACTCCGACGACTGGAACGGCCCCTACGTGCAGATCGACGGCACCGCGGAGGTCATCGACCTGCCCGACTCCGTCGAGCCGCTCGTGGACTACTACCGGGCGATCGCGGGCGAGCACCCCGACTGGGACGAGTACCGGCAGGCGATGGTGACGCAGGGCAAGTCGATCATCCGCATCGCCATCGACACGTGGGGACCGATCGCGACCGGCGGATTCCCGCCGCCCGCGCAGGATCAGCCGGCCGACGAGTCGAACGGCTGACCCCGGCTCACTCGGCCGCGTCGAGAGCGGTGACGGCCTGGACCACGGCCTCGCAGAACGCGGGGATGTCGTCCGGGTTGCGGCTGGAGATCAGGTTGCCGTCCACGACGACCTCCTCGTCCACCACCGTGCCGCCGGCGTTCCTGATGTCGGTACGCACGCTCGGGTACGAGGTCAGCGTGCGACCGCGTACGACGTCGGCCTCGACGAGCGTCCACGGGCCGTGGCAGATCACCCCCACCGGTTTGCCGGAGTTCACGAAGTCGCGGACGAACGACACCGCGTCGGTGTCGAGGCGCAGCGTGTCGGGGTTGGTCGTTCCACCCGGCAGGACCAGCGCGTCGAAGTCGTCGACGGAGGCCTCGGCGACCAACTGGTCGACGGCGAAGGTGTCGGCGGGTTCGGTGTCGTTCTCGAAGGCCTGGATCTCACCGTGGGTCAGCGAGAGCAGCACCGTGGTCGCTCCGGCCTGATCGAGTGCCTCGCGGGGAGCGGTGAGCTCGATCTGCTCGACACCGTCCGTCGCGAGGAACGCCACGGTGCGGCGGGCCGACCCGGAGTCGGTGTTCGGAGTGTCAGTCATCGTGAACCTCTCTCGTTCTCGCCGTGTCGCGGGACGCGATGCGGCTGTCCCGATCTACCCGGCACCCGGTGGTGGGAAACGGCACACCCTCGGCGGGTTGGATCGGCCCGGGCGCGGGTATCTGCCCTTCGACCGGATGGTGAGCACGTCCGATCGAGGCACCGCTGCGTTCACCGAGAGGTGACGCGGGAGAGGGGAACACCAGTGAGCACACCGACAGTGGACGCGGCCGGAGCGGTCGTGCCCGACACCGCCGGCGATGCCGCCGAGGCACCCGTGATGACCTGCCTCTTCGAGCACACCACGGCGGGAATCGTCCTGATGGTCGCCCTGTGCGCCGGGATGGCGGCCTTCGTGGCGGCCGCGGTGAACTCCTTCGCCCTGGGAGCCCTGGTCGGTGTCCTCATGATCGGGATGGCCGGTATGGCCGTGGTGTTGGTTCCGGTCGAGCGCCGGTAACCTCGGAACGGCCCACGCAGACTCACCGAGGGAGGGAACGACAGATGCCCGATTTCACGAGCCCGGAACTTCCCGTCGAGGACGCTCTCGAGCAGGAGCAGGACACGGTGCAGGACGACGACACCGACGCGGTCACGCCCACGGTCGCCGTGATGTACGACGCCTCCGACGCGGACCTGCTCGAGCAGAGTCGCGACGTCCCGCTCGACGACGAGCACGACCGCTAGGCGCCTCTACTCGTCGACGAGTGGGTGGTCGACCGCGTTGAAGCGTGAGGGCGAACCGCCCGCTTCCGCGACACCGTGGATGCCGCCCCACACCATCATGGTGAGGTAGTCGATGAGGTCCGCTGCCGACATCGACCGGTTCGAGATCCACCAGTGCGTGGCCAACTGGACGCCGCCCACGATCCCGTACGACCAGGGCAGCGAGCCGCCCGAGTCCATCTCCATCCGGCGCAGGCGCTCACCGAGCACCGTCGCCAGCAGTTCGGCGATCATGCGCTCCGACTCGGCGACCACGTCGCGGTTCGGCCCCGAGCTGTTCGACATCGCGTACAGGTAGACCTCGGGGTCGTCCGCGACGGTCTCCACGTACGCGGCGACCACCTGGCGGGTGAGGTTGTACTCGTCGAGCTCGACGCTGATCGCGTCGTAGATCCGCGGTGCGAGAGTCGTCTCCACATACCGCTCGAGCGTCGCGTTGGTCAGATCGTTCTTGTCGTGGAAGTAGCGGTACAGGACGGTCTTCGAGATACCGATCTCGGTGGCGATCTCGTCCATGCCGATGTTGCGGCCGCGCAGCCGGATGGCGGCGAGAGTGCCGTCCACCAGTTCCTCGCGACGGGCGATCTTGTGCTCGCGCCAGCGTCGCTTGCGGCCGTCCGGCTTGTCCGTGCGGGCGTCGGTCGCGGTGTCGTCGGAATCCGGCTTCACCGTCTCGGCCCTGGCGGAACGGGTTCGCCCGGTCTTCCGGGCCCCGGTCTCGTCGGCGTCCTGGTCGGCGGTGTCCCCGTCGCTCTTCCTCGCTGCCGATCTGCTCGCCACGCGCGTGTACTCCGTCCCGATGTCCGACTGCGCTTCTGGCGCACTCGTGTGCGGCGGCGCATGTCACGTCGCCCACTCCAACAGTAGTGCCCGGCGCCGTCGGACCCGCGTCCGGGCGAGACGTCGTCGCCGGTCGGGGCACGAGTCGCGCGCCGACCCTGCACAATGGAGTCGGTGCAGCTCATGACATTCGACGAGGACGTCAAACGACGCGACCTCCGCAAGATGAAGATCGTCGCCACCGGCTTCCTGGTGTTCGCCTCCATCGTCTATCTCTTCTGCCGGTGGCAGGAGTCCCGCGGCGCCGGCGGCTGGGTCGGTTTCGTCCGGGCGGCGTCGGAGGCGGGCATGGTCGGCGCGCTCGCCGACTGGTTCGCCGTCACCGCTCTCTTCAAGCACCCCATGGGTCTGAAGATCCCGCACACCGCGATCATCAAGCGGAAGAAGGACCAGCTCGGCACCAGCCTCGGATCGTTCGTCGGGCAGAACTTCCTCGCCGTCGACGTCGTGTCGCAGAAGGTCGAGTCCGCGCGCATCCCGCTGCGCCTCGGCACCTGGCTCGCCGACCCGGCCCACGCCGACCGTGTCGCGGAGGAGACGGCGACCGTGCTGCGCGGCTTCCTCGACGTGCTCGACGACGAGGACATCCAGCAGGTCATCGACAACACCATCGTCAAGCGCCTCGGTGATCCGCAGTGGGGGCCGCCGATCGGACGCGTCCTGGGCTCGCTGCTCGAGGACAACCGGCAGAAACCACTGATCGACCTGCTCGCCGAGCGCGCACACGAATGGGCCCAGAACAGCCTGCCGACCATCGACCGGATCGTGTCGAGGGACTCTCCGTCCTGGTCGCCGAAGTTCGTCGATGTGCTTCTCGGAGAACGCATCCACCGCGAACTCGTGGAGTTCACGTGGAAGGTCCGGTCGAACCCGCAGCACGAGTTGCGGCTCGCGGCCGACAAGTTCCTCACCGACTTCGCCGACGACCTGCAGAACGACCCCGACACTATCGCCAAGGCCGAGTCGATCAAGTCGGAGATCATGGGCCGCGACGAGGTCACCGGCCTTGCGGCGGCATCGTGGAAGGTGGCCAAGCGGCTCATCGTCGACTCGGTGGACGACCCGAAGAGCACCCTGCGCGCCAAGATCAGCGAGAACGTGCAGAAGTTCGGGCTCCGCCTGCGCGACGACGACGCGATGCGCGGCAAGGCGGACGGCTGGCTGATGGCCGGCGTGCGCTACATCGTCGAGAACTACACCGACGAGATCACCACCGTCATCACCGACACCGTCGCCCGATGGGACGCCGACGAGGCCAGCCGCAAGATCGAGCTGCAGGTGGGACGGGACCTGCAGTTCATCCGCATCAACGGCACGGTGGTCGGCTCGCTCGCGGGTCTGGCGATCTACTCGATCTCGCACCTGTTGTTCGGGTAGCCGCCGCGGCCGTACACGGGGTGCGTGAGGTGCCCACCCCTTACCGCCGACTGGTCGGGGTGCGCAGCGCCGAGCAGGGTGTGTGGCTGGTCGACACCACCACCGCGTGCCCTCGGGTGTGGGTGCTAGCACAGTGCTTGCAATTGCTAGCACCCTTGGTTATCGTCGTTGGCGAGGCGCATTCGACATGAGTCAGGAGTGTTCGAGATGGCATCCGAGGAGAAGGAAGGCGACGACACCACAGTGGTGTCGGCAGCCGGAGATCTCGCCGCCCGCGTCGTCAGCACGGCGACACAGGACATCGGGAGTTTCATTCGGGCACAGCGAGAGTCGGCCCAGGTGTCCCTGCGGCAACTCGCACTCTCCGCCGGCGTCAGCAACCCCTACCTCAGCCAGATCGAGCGGGGCCTGCGCAAGCCGTCGGCAGAGGTTCTGAGTCAGATCGCCAAGGGTCTTCGTGTGTCCTCGGAGGTCCTGTACGTGCAAGCCGGTCTGCTCGAGGAACGGCCGCACAGTCCCATCATCGACGCGGTGCACGGTGACGACTCCATCACGGAGCGTCAGAAGCAGGTGCTCCTCGAGATCTACTACTCGTTCCGCCGCGAGAACGAGACCGGCACCCCCACGCTGCGATCAGAGATCAACCACGAAACGACATCAGGAGATCACACATGACCGACCCGAAGTTCGACACCGTCAAGACCCCGCTGTTCGCCGCCGTCGGCGCCGGTGATGCCGTGGTCCAGGCCGTGGCCGACGTCGTCGCCCAGGTCCGCCACCGCGCCGAGAGCACGCAGGCCGACGTCAACGACCGCGTCGACACCGCCCGCGCCCGCCTCGCCGACCTGCAGGAAGACGTCACCGAGAGCGTCGAGACGCTCCGCGGACGCCTGAACGCGCTGCCGCAGGAGCTGCCGGACGAGATCGCCGATCTCCGCGAGCGTTTCACCCCCGAGGAGCTCCGTAAGGTCGCCGAGGCCTACCTCAAGGTGGCGTCGGACCTCTACACCGCACTCGCCGAGCGCGGCGAGGAGACGGTCGAGCGCATCCGCAAGAACCCGGCGGTCGAGGACGGTCTCGAGCGCGCCAACGCCGTCGCCAACGACGCTGTCGACCTCACCGAGCAGACCCTCGGCACCGTCGCCTCGCAGACCCGCGCCGTCGGTGAGCGCGCCGCAGCCCTCGCGGGCCGCGCGTCCGATCGTGTGCAGGAAGGTGCCGACGAGGCCACCGACGCGATCAAGGAAGGCGCCGAGGACGCCGTCGACAATGTCGACGAGGCTGCCGACGAGCTGAGCGAGAAGATCGACGAGCTCGGCCAGAAGGCGAAGACCGCAGGCCAGAAGGCGTCGGATCGCGCCTCGGGTGCAGCCGGCACGGTCGAGGGCAAGACGCGCAACAACGCGGGCTCGCCCATCAAGAAGACCCCGGCCACGAAGTCGGCTCCCGCCAAGGCCACCCCGGCCAAGGCCTCGACTCCCGCCCCCGCCAAGAAGACCACCCCGGCCAAGAAGGCTCCGGCCAAGAAGTCGACCAGCTAGTCGATCGCGACAATTCCGACCCCCGCGCTGACGAAGCGCGGGGGTCGGTGTCGTTTAGGATGACCGCATGCCCATGGCGTACAGCGCGACCAGCGCGATCATGAACATCCTGCAACTCATCGCTCTGGTGGGTGTGGCGTTCGCGCTCTTCCACGCCATCCGCCAGCGCCCCGACGCCTTCACCGCCGCGGACAAGCTGAACAAGCCGGGGTGGGTGGCCATTCTCGCGGTCGCGTTGCTGATCCTGCTCGTCTTCCCGGTGGTGGGCTTCGTCGGCATCATCGCCGTCGTCGCCATCGGTGTGTACCTCGTGGACGTGCGGCCCAAGGTCGACGACATCCAGCGCGGACCGCGCTGGTAGCTACCCCTGGCCGGTGACCGTGAGCCAGAGCAGTGCCGCGTTGAGCGCCACGATCAGGCCGGTGGTGACGACGGCGAGGACCACGGTGGTCCGTGAGTTGATGCGGGCGCCCATCACCGCGCTGCTGGAGGTCATGCGCACCAGCGGGATCAGCGCGAACGGAATGCACAGGCTCAGCACCACCTGACTCAGCACCAGCGCCAGCGTCGGATCGACGCCGATACCCAGGACCACCAGCGCGGGAATCAACGTGACGACGCGGCGCACCTGGATCGGGATCCGCTTCTGCAGCAGTCCCTTCATGATCTCGGCACCGGCGGCGCAGCCCACCGAGGTCGACGCGAGACCCGAGGCGAGCAGGCCGACGGCGAAGATCGCGGCGACCGCGGGCCCGAGATTGTTCTCGATGGCCGCGTGCGCGCCGTCGATGGTGTCGGTGCCCTCCTCGCCGCGGAACGCCGATGCGGCGAGCAGCAGCATGCCGATGTTGACGCTGCCGGCGATGATGAGCGCGAACGTGACGTCCCACTTGGTCGCGCGCAGCAGGCGGTCGAGCTTGCCGGAGTCCTTCTCGACGCCGTGGCGGTCGCGGGCGAGCGCGGAGTGCAGGTAGATGGCGTGCGGCATGACCGTCGCGCCCAGCATGCTGGCCGCGAGCAGGACCGATCCGGAGCCGTCGAACCCCGGTACGAGACCGCCGGCGACACCGCCCGCGTCGATGTCGGTGAACAGCAGGCCGGTGAGGAAGCCGATCGTGATGATGGCGAGCATGCCGATGACGACGAACTCGAAGGTGCGCTGACCCCGCCGTGACTGGACGGCCAGGATCACCATCGACACGACGCCGGTGATGAGACCGCCGACGAAGAGCGGAACGCCGAACAGGAGGTTGAGCGCGATGGCGCCGCCGATCACCTCGGCGAGGTCCGTCGCGATCGCCACGGCCTCGGCCTGCACCCAGAACGCCCGGCGGGGCCAGGGACGCATGCGGTCGCCGAGCATCTCCGGCAGTGATCGTCCGGAGACCAGGCCCAGCTTGGCCGAGAGGTACTGGATCAGTACCGCCATCGCATTGGCGGCCACGAGTACCCACACGAGGAGGTAGCCGTAGCGCGCGCCCGCGGTGAGATTCGCGGCGACGTTGCCCGGGTCGACGTAGGCGATGGCGGCGACGAACGCGGGGCCGAGCAGCGTGAACAGCCGGACGGGAGTGATGCCTCCGGATGTGGGTAGACGAGTTCCGATGCGGTCGACCATGACGGAAGTGTAGGGCACCCGGCGCGATCGTGTTCGCCGGGCCGTACCGATAAGTTAGGGGACCCGCATCATGTCTCGTCGTCCACCCATTCGAGCAGGTCACCCGGCTGGCACTCCAGCACCCGGCACATGGTCTCCAGGGTGCTGAACCGCACCGCGCGGGCCCGCCCGTTCTTGAGTACGGCGACGTTGGCGGGGGTCAGTCCGACGCGCTCGGCGAACTCGCCGACGCTCATCTTGCGCTTGGCCAGCTCCACGTCGATGCGGACGACGATGGGCATCAGATGACGCCCTCGAGGTCGGCGCGCAGGTCGGTCGCCTTCCGCAGCAGGGCACGCATGACCATCATCAGCAGTGCGGCGACGCCGACGATCATGCAGAGCAGAAACAGCAGGAGCACGGGCCCCGGATCGTCCGCGCGGAACCCGACGACGAGGAACACGACACCGAGCGACACACCGGCGGCCACGATCGCGCGGACGATCGCGTCGACCCACACGAACGCGGCACCGGAGAAGATGCGATCCCGGCGGACGAGAGTGAGCAGCTTCCAGGTGGCGATGACGACGATCTGCACGCACACCACCCAGAAGATGGTGAGCGCGGTGAGGGGCCATCGGAGGTACGCGGATTCCGGGTTCTCGCGGGCCATGTGCGCGAACTGTCCCGGCAGCGACATGACCTGGAACAGGACGAGCAGGGCGAACAGGCCGGCGAGGAACACCCTGAGTGTCGCGACGACGCGTCTTTCCGTGATCATGCATCGAGTATCGGTCAGGATCTATCGAAAATCAATAGGTACTGGTGCGAGAGGGCGGCAGGGTTAAGGTCTGAGGGTGCCGGACTCCCCACTCGACGATGCTCGCTCGCGTGATCCCCGGGATCTCCGCCGAGTCGGCCTGACCGAGTACCGGATCGACGACCTCGCCAGGGAAGCCGGCGTGAGCGTCCGCAACGTGCGCGTCTATCAGGACCGCGGTCTGCTGCCGCCCCCGCGCAAGGTGGGTCGGACGGGCTGGTACGACGAGTCGCACCTCGCTCGGCTGCAGATGATCTCGCGCATGCTCGACCGTGGCTACACCTTCGTCACCATCAGCGAACTCCTCACCGCGGCGCAGTACGGACTCCGCGTCGAGGACGTCCTGGGCACCGAGGATCCCGACGGCGCCGCCAACGTCGACCACCCGGCGCGGCTGACCCGCGACGAGATCGACACCATGTTCGACGGACGGATCAGCGACGACGATCTGACGCGTGCGGAAGCGCTCGACGTCTTCTCCCGCGACGGGGACGGCTACCGCATCGAGAACCCCGCCCTGGTCCGCGCGGCCAAGGTGCTGTTCGACGCGGGTCTCGCGCTGCCGGACATCCTGTCCCGCACCGAGCGCGTCCACCAGGACCTGACGAGCGTGTCCCAGCAGTTCGTGCGTCTGGTCGTCGACAGGTTCGTTCCGGGCGGCGCCGATCCGTTCACGCTCGACCCCAGCGAGCTCTCGGCCATGGCGGACCTCATCACCACCCTGCGTCCGCTGGCCAGCCGTGCCGTGCAGGCGCTCTTCTCCGAGACCATGGACGCCGAGATCGTGCACGCGATGGAGAAGGCGCTCAGCGGCGACGCCGCCACGGCGCTCAGCGGCGACGCCGCCACGGAGGACAGCGGCGACGCCGCCACGGCGGACACCGACGACAGTGACGGCAACGGCGCGAGCACCAGCTCGAGCAGCAGGACAGGAGACCGATGAACACTCGTGGTGCAGTGGTGACCGCTGCCGTGGCCGCGGTCGCGGTGGCCGGTGCAGCCTCGATTCGGGCGACTCGACGGGCGTCACCGCCCTCGGCGCGGATGGCGGACACCGATGTACTGCTGGCGCGTCCGGAGCTCACCCCACGGGTGCGCACGGTCGTCGCCGAGGACGGTGCCGCGCTGCACGTGCGCGAGTACGGCGACCCGGACGCCGCCCCGATCGTCCTCAGTCACGGATGGACCTGCTCCGCCGACTTCTGGGCGCCGCAGATCAACGACCTCGCCGGACGGTACCGCGTCGTCGTGTACGACCAGCGCGGGCACGGAGCCAGTGAGGTGGGGACCCGGCCACTCGGTGCCGACGTCCTGGGGGACGATCTCGCCGCGGTGCTCGACGCGACGGTCGACTCGGACGCCAAGGCTGTCGTCGCCGGACACAGCATGGGCGGTATGTCCGTGATGAGTTGGGCGGCACAGTATCCCGCGCAGGTGCGCCACTACGTGAAGGCGATACTGCTGGCCAACACGGCCACCGACAGTCTGGTCCGCGAGACCACTGTCATCCCGTTGCCACCCGGTGTCGCGCAGGTGCCGGCGCGGGTGGCGTCGAGCGTGCTCGGATCGGCACTGCCCATCCCGTCGAGTCCGTTCTCCGCTCGTGCTCTGAAGTACGTGACGATGGGCGCCGAGTCCACTCCGGCGCAGGTGGCGTTCTGCGAACGCATCGTGCGCGAGTGCTCCCCTCGAACGCGGGGTATGTGGGGATCGGCGCTGTCCGCGTTGGACATTCACGACGCGCTGGAGAACATCGACGTCCCGACGTCGGTGATCGTCGGTACTCGCGACCGCCTGACGCCGCCGGTGCACGCCCGCAAACTCGCCGACCAACTCTCCCGCGCCGGAGTGCTGGGCCGGTTCCTCGAACTCGACGGTGTCGGACACATGAGCTCGGTGGAATCGATCGCGGAGTTCGACGCCGAGCTGGTCCGCCTCGCGGAGCTGCCGGCATGAGCGACGACACCAGAGGGGACGCCTACACCGAGCGGCTGCGCGAGCTGCAGGGTGCGCGGTGGAAACGCGTTCTGCG
This sequence comes from Rhodococcus sp. BP-332, assembly GCF_019836065.1. Classification (NCBI taxonomy): domain Bacteria; kingdom Bacillati; phylum Actinomycetota; class Actinomycetes; order Mycobacteriales; family Nocardiaceae; genus Rhodococcus; species Rhodococcus sp. BP-332. The sequence goes on along the minus strand of NZ_JABUEC010000002.1, from coordinate 601,162 downwards.
CGTGCAGGCTCCGTACCAGTGGAACATCCGACGCCATCTCGCTGGGCGGCGCGTTCTCGACGTCGGCTGCGGCATCGGCCGGAATCTGCGCAACCTTCCCGCGGGCAGCGTCGGTGTCGATCACAACGTCGCGTCCGTCGAGTTCTGCCGCTCGCAGGGCATGACCGCGTACACACCCGAGGAGTTCCACGCCCTCGGCGACACGGGCTTCGACGGCATGCTCATGGCCCACCTGCTCGAGCACCTGCCGCCGGGCGCGGAGGGTGAGGTGCTGACGGAGTACCTGCCGTGTCTGCAGCCGGACTCCGTCGTCATGATCGTGTGCCCACAGGAAGTCGGGTTCGCCAGCGACCCGACGCACACGAGCTGGTTGGACGCCGCCGACCTGCTCGCCCTCTGCGCTGCCGCCGGCATCGAGCGCACGACGTCCGCCTCGTTCCCGTTCCCGCGTCCGGTGGGAAAGCTGTTCGTCTACAACGAGACCGTTGTGGTGGGTCGAACCCCAGCTGCCTGATACGACCGGCCGTCTAGTCGAACACCACGGTCTTGCGGCCGTGCACCAGCACACGGTCCTCGAGGTGCCAGCGCAGTCCGCGCGCGAGCACCATCTTCTCGATGTCCCGGCCCTGACGGACCATGTCGGCGACCGCGTCCGCATGGTCGATGCGGATGACGTCCTGCTCGATGATGGGTCCGGCATCGAGCTCGGCGGTGACGAAGTGGCACGTCGCGCCGATGAGCTTGACCCCTCGTGCGAACGCCTGGTGATACGGCCGGGCGCCGACGAACGACGGCAGGAAGCTGTGGTGGATGTTGATCGCGCGCCCGGACCAGTGCTCGCACAACGACTCCGGCAGCACCTGCATGAAGCGCGCCAGCACCACCGCGTCGGGGGAGTAGCCGTCGACGAGGTCGCGGAGCGCGTCGAAGGAGGGCCCGCGCTCGCTGGGGTCCTCGGGGAACGGAACATGGTGGAACTGCACACCGTGTGCGCGCGTGACGGATTCGAGATCGGGGTGGTTGCCGATGACCGCTTCGATGGTCGCCGGCAGTTCTCCGCCGGCGGCGCGCCCGAGCAGATCGTGGAGGCAGTGTCCCTCCTTGCTCACCAGGAGCACGACCTTCTTGCGCTCTCCGGAATCGTGCAGCGACCACTCGGATTCCGGGCCGATCTCCGCGGCGACCGCCGCGAACCGTGCGCGCAGCTCGTCGACTCCGATGTCGATCGACGAGGCCGCGACGGCCTGACGGGTGAAGAACCAGCCACTGTCCGCGTCGGCGTGATAGGCGGCCTCGACGATCGAGCCCCCGAGATCGGCCAGGAAGGTCGAGATGCGCGCGACGATGCCCGTGCGGTCGGGGCAGCCCAGGGTGAGGACGTAGCGGCGAGAGTCGGAACGTGGAGATTCGGGCGGCATGGGCGCCATTGTCTCACTGACACCCCTCCCTTCCTGACCGATCCCGACCGGCCTCCGTCTGGAAAGGTGGAGCGCATGACAACCCTCACGCGCACCGACGTCGCCCGCATGGTCGATCACACTCTGCTCAAGCCCGAGGCGACGGTCGCCGACGTCCGGGCGCTCGTCGCGGAGGCGAAGGATCTGGGCGTCCTCGCGGTCTGCGTGTCGCCGTCGATGCTCCCGGTTCGTGACACGGGTGACCTGGTGGTCGCCGCGGTGGCGGGGTTCCCGTCCGGAAAGCACCACTCGTTGATCAAGGGTTCGGAGGCGCGTCTGGCGGTGCAGCACGGGGCGCGCGAGGTCGACATGGTGATCGACGTCGGCGCCGCGGTGGAGGGTGACTTCAACGCCGTCCTGGCGGACATCATCACCGTCCGGGAGGCGATGGGCGAGAACGCCGTCCTGAAGGTGATCATCGAGTCGGCGGCGCTGCTCGCGTCGGCGGACGGGGAGCGCGCGGTGATCGAGTGCTGCCGGGCGGCGGAGCGGGCCGGCGCGAACTTCGTCAAGACGTCCACGGGGTTCCATCCCGCGGGTGGAGCGTCGACGGAGGCCGTGAGTCTGATGGCCCGCACCGTCGGTGGCCGCCTGGGTGTCAAGGCGTCGGGCGGCATCCGCGATGCGGACACCGCCCGAGCGATGATCGAGGCCGGCGCCACCCGACTGGGCCTGTCCGGGACCCGCAGCGTGTTGGACGGCTTCGCCGACTAGCAGGTGACCTGCTGCTGACCGCCCTGCGCGGCGGGAATCGTGTACTGGCCGCCGCTGAGGGTCATGTGGATCCCGGTGTCGGTCACCTCGAGGGCGTCCGGCGTCATGCCGAGCGGGTACGCCTGCAGGCTGTCCGTGAGCACCGAGACGACGCTGTCCGCGAGGTCGGTGGGAATGCCGATGCCGAGGATCGACGCGTCCGTGGTCTGGACCTCGATCGTGTCGCCCTGCACCACGGGCTTCACGGTGAGTTCCGCCAGTCCACCGACGATGGCGAACTTCAGCGTTCCGGCGGCGGGATCGCTGGTCACACCGGACACGACGCTGCCGACGCCCTGCTCCTGCAGGGTCGCGAGGATGCCGCCGGTCGACCACGTGACGTCGGCCGAACTGCTGCCGATCTGACCGGACGTGGTGTCCGTGGAGGTGAGGTCGACGTCGTTCACGGTCGCCTGGACCTGCATGTCCTGTGCGGGCCCGAACTTCGTGTCGTCGCTCGAGATGTCGACGGACGAGAACTTCTCGGTCGCGAGGGAGAACAGGACGGGCTGCAGGCCGAGGTCGACGTCGATCTGTGAGCCGAGTTCGCTCTCGAACTGGGTCGTGAGGCAGTTCTCGACGCGGTTGCGGGCATAGAACTCGCCGCCGACGAGTGCCGCGATGACGACGATGACCAGCACTCCGGCGATGAGAGGCACCCGGGAGCGTCGTCTGGGTGCGGTGTCGTGAGTCATGAGAGACAGTGTGGACGACATCTCTGAGGTTCCTCTGTGGACCGGCCGATCGGGTGCACGGCGACAGCGCCATTTCTCTGTGACGCGTGACACAACCACGTAGGCTCTTCGAGCATGGCGGGCGACGATGTGGCGGAACGTCTGGACGGCGTGGTCGCCGAACAGGACGGGTACTTCACCGCAGCTCACGCGCTCGATGCCGGGTATCTGCCGTGCGAGATCGAGGCGCACGTCGCCGACGGATCCTGGACGCGGGTCGAGACCGATCTGCTGCGGTTGTCGGACTGGCCGAGCCACGATCTCGAGGAGTACTCGAAGTGGTGCGTGTGGCTGGGCGCCACCGCGGTGATCTCCCACCAGAGCGCGGCCGAGCTGCACGGCATGGGCAGCCTGCACCCGCAGTTCGTCCACGTCCGGGTCAGTGGGACGGCCCGAGCGCACGACCAGCGCCTCGCGATCCATCGGGGACGCCTGACGGGCGCGGACATCGAGCTCTCCGGTGCCTTCCGCATGACCACGCCGGTCCGCACCGTGCTGGATCTCGCGGCGGGCGGCATCTCGCAGTTCACCCTCGACGAAGTGGTCGCCGACGGTCTGGTGCTCGGACGACTGGTCGTCGACGATCTCTTCGAGCAGGCTGTGGAGTGCGGTGACCGGGTGGCCGAGCGGGTGGAGACGGCGCTGCGCTGAGAGGATGTTCCTCTCATGCGCACGCTGCTGATCGACAACTACGACTCGTTCACCCACAACCTGGCCCAGTACCTGGAGCAGGTGTCCGGCACCGCCCCCATCGTCGTGCACAACGACGTCCCGTGGTCCTCCCTCCCGCTGGACCGGGTGGACGCCGTCGTCGTCTCGCCAGGCCCGGGCCGCCCGAGTCGCCCGGCCGACATGGGCGTCAGCAGCAGGATGATCCGGGACGGTGGTCTGCCGCTTCTCGGGGTGTGTCTGGGGCATCAGGGCATCGCGGACAGCTGTGGTGGCGTCGTCGATCTGGCACCCGAGCCCATGCACGGCCGGATGTCCGACGTGCGGCACGACGGCACCGATCTCTTCGCCGGCCTGCCGTCGCCCCTGCGCGTGGTGCGGTATCACTCCCTCACCGTCACGGCCCTGCCCGACGAGCTCGAGGCGACGGCGTGGACCGACGACGGGGTGATGATGGCGCTGCGTCATCGGTCACGGCCGCTGTGGGGAGTGCAGTTCCATCCCGAGTCGATCGGCACGGAACGTGGACTGCAGGTGATCGCCAACTTTCTCGACCTCGCGCGGGACGCCCGCCCGAGCACCCACACCTCCGCGCCGACCGTGGCGCCGCGTGACCCGGTCGTGCGCGACCCCCGCTACCGGGTGCTCGTGCGCCGTCTCGACGTTCTGCCGGACCCCGAGGAGGTGGCGCGCCCACTCCGCGGACGGTCCACGTTCTGGCTCGACTCGAGCGCCGAGCTCGACGGCAGTGCCCGGTTCTCCTACCTCGGACCCGGTGACGGCCCACTGGCGGAGGACGTGTCGTACGACGTCGCCACCTCGTGCGTGACGACGACGACCGCCGACGGCACGACCGAGGAGACGGTCACGTCGTTCCTCGACCACCTCGGGGAACAGATCGCGGCGCGGGCCGTCGACCGGGTGCCCGCGGTGCCGTTCGACTTCGCCCTCGGCTACGTCGGTCACCTCGGCTACGAGCTAAAGGCCGAGACGGGCGGAGCGGCGGCGCATGCGTCGCCGACGGCCGATGCGCGAATGATGTTCGCGGACAGACTCATCGCACTCGACCACCGCGATCGGTGCACCTATCTGCTCACCCTCACACTCGTCGGTGGCGACGACACCGCGGCGCTCGGATGGTTGGACGAGACCGCCGCGGCCGTGACCGCGATGCCCCGCTCGGAGCGCGGTCGCCCGGCCGTGTCCGACACCCCCCTCGGCGCGCTGCCGTCGGTGATCGACACCCGGCACGACGACGGCGCGTATCGCGCGGCGATCGCGGACTGCCTGGAGCAGATCACGATGGGGGAGAGCTACGAGATCTGTCTGACCAACGAGATGAGCGTGCCGTTCGACGGCGACGCCGCCGACCTCTACCTCGCGGTGCGGCGCGCCAGTCCCGCCCCGTACGCGGCGTTCCTGCGTTTCCCCGGGCTGGCGATACTCAGCGCGTCACCGGAGCGCTTCCTGCGGATCACGGCGTCGGGCGTCGTGGACTCCAAGCCCATCAAGGGAACTCGGGCTCGCGGGCGCTCGCCGGCGGAGGACGCGGCCGCGCGCCTCGACCTGGCGACGAGCGAGAAGGACCGCGCCGAGAACATCATGATCGTCGATCTGGTCCGCAACGACCTGAATCAGGTGTGCGTGCCCGGGTCGGTGCACGTGCCGGTGCTCTTCGACGTGGAGAGCCACACCCATGTGCACCAACTGGTCTCGACGGTCGAGGGTCGGGTGCGCCCGGGGCTCTCGGCCGTCGACTGTGTGCGCGCGGCGTTCCCGGGCGGATCGATGACCGGCGCCCCGAAGCGCCGCACGATGGAGATCATCGACCGCCTCGAGGGCGGGCCGCGCGGCGTGTACTCCGGTGCGCTGGGCTGGTTCTCGCTCACCGGCGCGGCGGACCTGTCCATCGTCATCCGGACCGTGGTGCTCGCGGACGGCCGGGCGTCGGTGGGGACGGGCGGCGCCGTCGTCTCGCTGTCCGACCCGCAGGACGAGGTGGACGAGATGCACCTCAAGGCCGACGCGCTACTGCGTGTCCTCGGCGGGAGCGACGGCCGACCACGGTAAGGCGAGCACGTTGTCCCGCAGTCGTCGGCGCGGCACGGTGACCGGAAGTCCCTGCGCCGCCAGGGCTGTCAGCGCCGCACGCCACCGCACGCGGGGTCCGAACGGTGCCAGCGGCGCCGCCACGTCCCACGCCCGATCGGCCGCCCGCAGCACCTCGTGCACGCGCTCGCCCGCGACGTTGCGGTGGATCAGGACCTTCGGCAGCCGCTCCGCGATGTCCGACGGCCGCTCCACCGTGAACGGATCCCAGGCGAGGGTCAGACTGCGCGGTCCCGACGCGTCCACGGTGACCCACGTGGCCCGACGCCCCAGTTCGTCGCACGTGCCGTCGACGAGGAGGCCGCCGTCCGCGAGAGCGGAGGTGATGCGTGCCCACGCACCCGGTACCGCGTCCTCGGGATACTGACGCAGCACGTTGAACGCGCGCACCAGGTGTGGCCGCAGTCCCGCGAGTTCGAAGCCGCCGCGGCGGAAGGAGACACCGTCCCGATCGGGGACGACGCGGGACGGCTCGATCTCCAGCCCGACGACGGCGACGTCCGCACGGACGGTGCGCAGTCGCGCGGCCAACTCCAGAGTGGTGACCGGACTGGCGCCGTAGCCCAGGTCGACGACCAGGGGATGCGTCGCGCCGCGGAGCAACGCTCGGACGTCGGGATCGTGCACCAGTCGGCGATCACTGCGCCGCAACCGGTTGATGTTGGTCGTCCCGCGAGTGACCACACCCTCCGGACCGATCCGGGAGATCACAGTGCCCAGCAGTTCGTTCCGCTCATCCCGACCGGCCTCCGGCCTACCCGCCGGTCAGGCGTTCTTCGTGAGCCAGTCGTGCGTGACCTCGCCCTCGCCCCGCCACAGATCGACGAGGTTGACGAGCATCAACTGTTCGAGCTTTCCGCCGATGAAGGGGATGTACACCTTGGCCTCGGACGTGGTGCGCAACGTGGAGCCGGCCTCGGTGGCGAAGAGGGACGTCGTGCCGGTGAGGCTGCCCGGGCCGGCGGGAATCGACGCGTCGTACTTCCCGGCGGTGGTCTCCGAGTACGCGTCGTGATGGATGTTGCGGGTGATGACCATGTCCTTCTTCATCACCGCCTGCGCGACGTCGGGCAGCGTGTCGCGCGGAATGATGTGCCGCATGACCACGTCGACGCCGTCTGCCGTGACCTCGAAGCGCGTGAGCTCGTTCTCCGAGTACTTGCGCAGCTCCTCGATCACCGCGTCCCAGTAGTCACGCGTCGTCAGCGCCCCGTACACCTGCTCTGTGGTGAACGGGAGACGAGCCGAGTAGTTCATGCGACGTGCCATGGTCGATGAGGTTACCGGTGAGTCAGAGGTGCTCCGGCGCCCAGGTGTCGGTGAACTCTTGCTCGGCGTCGATCAGCGCGAGAACCTGCTCGATGACCGCCTGCTCGATCTTGCCGCCGAAGATCGGCACCTTGACCTCGGCCTGACCCGTCGCCGTCAGGCTCGATGCGGAGCCCTTCGAGCGCAGTGCCAGGGTGCCCGTGATGGACGCCGGGGCGCCCTCGACCTTGGCCTCGAAGGTGCCCGAGGCGCCCTGCGCGTCGAGGGAACCCCACGACTCGGTCCGGTGGATGATCAGATCGCCCGGGCGGATGCTGGTGATGGCGCCGGGCAGGAACTCCTCCGCGATGGCCTGGGTCATCGACACCGACACCGTGCGGCTGTCCGCGTCGTCGCCTGCGACGGTCACGTCGTTCAGCTGCGCCTTGGGGCCGCCGACGGCCTCGAGCCGATCGGTCCAGTACTGCTCGGTGGTGAGGGCGGCGTGGACGTCGGACGCGGCGAGCGTGGACGGGACCGTGTGATCGAACCTGCGTGGCATGAGCTGAGATTAGCCGGTGGCGCGTCGTCCGAACCCCGAGCCCGTACCTCGAACGTCGTGACCTGCGTGCCGGGAGCGGGTCAGCCGGAACCGAGGCGCGTGACGGTCGACCAGAGCGGATCGTCGTAGCCGATGTCGAAGGTGCAGTCGCCCGGCCGCGGATCCGGAACGAACGCCCAGAGCAGGAATCCGGCGGTGCCCGCGGCGCGCTGGCCGGCCACCTTCGTCTCGATGTTCGCGGCCCGGTGATCCAGCGTGGAGCAGGATCCGGCGTTCTGGCCGATCTCTCCCATGAGCAGCGGCTTGCCCACCTCCGATGCCTGCGTGAGACGACGCTCGAGCCCGTTCCACCGATCACCGGGAAGCGGCACACCGTCCGCGCCGTAATCGTGGTACTGGACGATGTCGACGTACGGCGACGCGGCGATGTCGCGGTACTCGTCGCCTTGCGTGCCGCACTGGCCACCGCCGGTCAGACCGGCCGTGATCGGCGTGGAGGCGTCGAGTGAGCGAACGAGCGCCCCGGTGTCGTCGACGAAACGACGCAGCACCGACGCGGCATCGGCGGGGCACGTGCGGTCGGTCCAGTCGCAGGACTCGCCGCACACACCGGGTTCCGGTTCGCCGACCACCTCCCAGGCCGCGAGGGCCGGGTCCCCGCGCCAGCGGTCGACCGCCCGCGTCACCCATTCCTCGAAGCTGACCAGGGCGCGTGCGTCGGCGACGTCCCGCCACCCCTCGGCGTACCAGTAGCGGTCCTTGAACTGCTCGTCCTCGCACGCGCCGTCCTGGGCGGCGAGTACCGGTATCACCAGTTGGCCGTGTGTCCGGGCGGCTTCCAGGACCGCGTCCATCGGGGCGAAATTCAGCGTGCCCGTGGTGCGGTCGATCGCGAGGGCCTGGAAGGCATCGAATCGGGTGATGGAGCGGGGCGGCAGGGCGGCGAAGTATCTATCGAGATCGACCATCGCCCCACAGCCCTCGTTGACCGACCAGTCCGTCGCCAGTTGATAGGCATTGAATCCCGACGGCCACCAGGGTCGGCCGTCGAGCGTCAGACCGTCGGCCGATGCTGCGACGCGCGCCGAGGTCTGCGGCGGTGCCGCGACGGAGGGGGCGGCCTGTGCGCAGCTCGTCAGAAGAAGAACCACGACCACGGCCGCGCGCAGCACGGCGCCTGCGGATGACATTGCGACACTGTATCTCCGGACATGTCCTCGGAAATGGCGGCGCGGCACCCGGCGAGCATCCTTTTCGGGCCTTGTTAGCGGGTCGAGCGACGAGTTTCCATCCCATTCATCGACCGTTCGGTCCGTAACGTTGTTCAGTGCGTGTCGCAATACCGTTGCAACACTGCGAAATACGAACTGTCGCCATTACGGCAACCGACGCGAGAATCCGGGCGGGCTCGTTTATGATCGACGGAATTCGCCTTTCTGTGCGGTTTCTGCATTCCATCGTTCTCGAGAAAGACGTGCTGCGCCGATGCGTGTGGTTCCCAGTCGTCGACGCGCCATTGCCGCGTCGGTCGTCGCCCTCTCCCTGCTCCTCACCGCACCCGGTCTCGCCGTCGCGCAGGAGGACTCGGAACCCGCGCCGGTGTCGACGCCCCTGAGCTTCGCGTCGATGGGCCTCGGCGGCTCCATCGCTCTCGCCGGACGGCGCGGATCCGCCGTCGTCACGGTTCCGGTGCCGCCCGGGACGGTTCCCGCCGCGCTGCGGGGCACCGTCGAGGTCCCGGCCGGACTCGAACGCGGGTGGCTGGACGTCACGCACCGCGGCCGGATCGTGGGGCGGGTCGATCTGCCCACCGGAGTGCCCACCGCCCCGGTCGAGGTTCCGCTGACCGGTCTCGACGTCGTGGACGACACCGTGACTCTCGAGATGGCCACCACCGTGGTGCCGTCGGCCGGATACTGCCTCGACTCCCGTGAGTCGTCGACCGTGCGGCTCCAGGATCCCGTGATGGACGTCGTCGGAACACCCGCGAATCCCACGGTCGTGGCCGACTTCCTTCCGCCGGTGCTGTCCGGACTGCGGATCTTCGTGCCGGACGAGCCCACGCCGGACCAGTCGACCGCCGCACTCACCCTCGCCACCTCGGTGGTCGACTTCTACGGTTCGCAGCCCGTCCGAGTGAGCGTCCTCCCGGCGAGCGCCGCCGGGGGCGCGGCCCCCGACGGCCCGTTCGAGCGGTCGGTGGTGCTCACGCAGAACACCGATCCCGACGCCCGTCTGATCTACCCCGCGACTCCCGGCGCACCCCCGCAACTGTTCGTCTCGGGTGACGGGACCACCCTCGTGGATCAGATCGCGCTGTTGACCAGCGACGTGTCCGCGCTGGCGGTCTCGACCCGGGTGTCGGCCGGTGCCGTCCGCGAACGACCCACCCTCACCGCCGATGCGATGACCCTCGGCGACATGTCGCTCGGCCCACTGACGGCGTCGGGGTCCGGCGAGGTCACGGTCACCGTCCCGGTCGACCAGACGCGCCTGGGACGGGCGGCGTCGAATCTGCGTGTGCACGTCCTGGGTGACTACACCCCGCTGTCCTCGGAGATCGCGGGTGCGCTCCGGATCTCCGTCGGCTCGAGCGATCTGGTCACCTGGCCGGCCGACGACACCGGGAGAATCGATCGGTGGGTCGACGTGCCCGCGGACCTGGTCGACCGGGTGACGTCGCTCGACGTCGTCATGCAGACCTCGGGTAACGGGGACGCGTGCTCCACGGGCGGGTCACTGACCCTGACCGTCGACGGCGGTACGACGATCGAGAGCTCGGGCGGAACACCGGACGCGCGTGGCTTCGCCTCCGTCCCGCAAGCGCTCATGCCGACCGTGGACGTGGCACTGGCGCAGCAGGATCTGCCGAACACCGTCCGTGCCGCGACCCTCCTGACCGGACTGCAGCGGCTGTCGGCTCGCGCGTTGTCGCCGGCCGTGGTTCCCGTCGAGCAGTTGCTGACCGGTTCCGGTCCGGGGTTGCTGGTGGCGCCCGACGGTGTCGACGACCTCGGCGGCGACTCCGAGCTGACCCTGCCGCTCGCCACGACCGGGACCAGCATCCTGACCCTGCGCGACGCGGAGGGTGACGACGACGGTGCTCAGGTCACCGTCGACAGCGACGTACCGTTCGCGTCCGTGCAGGTGGCCCGCGACAGCGACCGGACCCTGCTCGTGGCCACGGCGTCCGACCCGGTCCAGCTCGACGGCCTGGTGAGCTGGCTGGGTGCGGACCCGACACGCTGGGAGGGTCTGACCGGCGACGTGGTGCTCGGTGCGGGCGAGCGGGAACCGGTGTCACTGTCGTCGTCCGCCGACGTCGCGGGGTCGGAGCCGGTGGCCGCCGGATCGACCGCCCCCTCCGGCGTCTCGGCGATCCTGGTGGCGGGACTCGTCGCGTTGCTCGTCGGAGTGGTCGCGGCGGTGCTCGTGTTCGTGCGCAGTCGAGGTCGGCAGGACGAGGTGCCGCCGACGAGACCCGACGTGAGCGGCGGCTCGTCGGAGACGTCGTGACACGACCGGTCCGCACCCTTGCGCTTCGGTGGGCGGTGCTCGTCGTGTGCGTGGCGTTCGCCTTCGCGCCGACCTGGATCCGGCTCGCCGAGGAGGCGGACAGCGGCGCCGTCACCGCCTACGTCTTCGTCTTCCCCGTTCTCGCCGTGGTCGCGGGGCAGGGGACAGCCCGTCGACGGGAAGGAGAACTGCCGATCCACGACCGCCAGACCGATCTCATCGTCGGCGGAATCGGCGCCCTGCTCGCGCTGGCCGTCCAGGCCCTCTGGCTTCCGCGGTACTCGGATCAGTACGCGTTGCTGCACATCGACCTCGCCGCCGTCGTGCTGTTCACCCTCAGTGGTGCGATCATGCTCTTCGGCCTGCGCCCGGTCGGGCAGTTCTGGCCGATTCTGCTGTTGGCCTTCGCGATGTCGCCCATGCTGTACCGCCTCCTCGCGGTGTCGATGGGCGGCAGTCGATTCGCGTACGGCATGGTGCTCGTGCTCGTCGCCGGCGTCGCCGGGGCCATCGCGGTGGGTCGGACCCGAGGGCGCGCTGCGCTGGGGTTCCTCGTCACCGTGGCGGTCGGCGCCGCCGTGCTGCAGCTGGTGCTGGTTCTGGACCCGACCATCGACATCGTTCTGCTGCAACTGATTCCGACCGTGGGAGCCTCGGCCGCGACGGGGACCCTGTTCTATCTCTTCGCGCGGCGCGGCCGATCCAAGCGACCACTCGGGCGCCCCGTCGGTGCGCCGTCGGTGAAGAGTGCGCGATCGGCCGTGATCACGCTGGTGGTGGTCGCTGTCGCGCTGGTCACCAGGCCGCTGCCCGCTCCGCCGCCCCCCGTGGACACGGTCGGTCCGCCCGGCGTCGTCGCGGCCGCACTGGCCGCCCCCACCGGATGGCGTCTCCTCGACGACGAGACGTATCCGTGGGTCCGCTCGTACTTCGGGCAGCGCTCCTCGCTCGTGCGTCAGGAACTGCAGGCAGCGGTGGGGAATCCCGAGTGGGACGTGCGCGGTCGTCCGCGCACCGTCGTCGTGGACACGCTGACGACCACGAATGCCGCGTCGCTCGCCGTCTACCCGGAGCGGACGCTCTACCACCTGGCGAGCACCCGCACCAGTACGGCACTGCCCGTCGAACTCGGACACGGCGTGACGGCCTCGCTCTACACCTCGGTGGACGACACCCTGCTGCTCACCTGGACCAAGCTGGTCTTCGACTGGGTGCGCGACGGCGTGTTCCAGCGGATCACCGTGATCAGCGTGGACAACCACGACCCGGATGCGACGTTCCCCGAACCCACTCCGTCCATGGCATCGAACCTCTCGGCGGTGTTCGCGGTCTTCCTGCGGGGCAACACCATCGTCGGGGACGACGACCCCGACTTCGACGACCGAGGTCTGTTGGCATCGGTGGGCGCATCCCTGGTCGACGCCCAGTTCCCCGCAGGCGCGGAGGATCCTCGATGACGGCCGAGATCGGTCGGTCGCGGCCGCCGCGGATAGGTACCGAGAGCGCCGAGTTCCGCGCCGCCGCACTGGAGGACGCGATCGACGGCCTCGCGCGTCGGGACCCCCTGGCCTCCGCCGCGGTGGCGTTCGTCCCGTGGCAGAGCAACTTCGGGCTGGGCGTCCTCGTGGTGGCCGTGGCGGCGCTCGTCCTCGCACCGATAGCCACACTCGTGGCCGTCAGTGTCGTGTGCACGCTCGGGTACATCGCGATGATGGCGGACCGGGTACTGCTCTTCGCGCGGGGCCTCGACGCCTCGGCCATCGTCACGATCACCGATGCCGAGGCCCTCGCCGTGCCCGACGACGACCTGCCGGACTACACCATTCTCGTTCCCGCTTACGACGAACCGGAGGTGGTGGGCGATCTGATCGCCGCCATGACCGCGCTGAACTATCCCCCGGAGAAGCTACAGGTCCTCCTGTTGCTCGAGGAGGACGACGACGTCACCATCGAGGCGGCGAGGCGCGCCGGCGTCAGTCGGGTGGTGGAGGTCGTCCTCGTTCCCGCCGGTGATCCCAGGACCAAGCCCAAGGCGTGCAACTACGGCCTGCACTTCGCCACCGGCACCATCGTGACGATCTTCGACGCGGAGGACCTCCCCGAACCGCTGCAACTGCGGCGCGTCGTGGCGGCCTTCGCGAAGCTGCCGTCGACGGTGGCGTGCGTGCAGGCGAAGCTGGCCTTCCACAACGGATCTCAGAATCTGCTCACCGGCTGGTTCACCGCCGACTACGCGCTGTGGTTCGGGTACCTGCTACCGGGTCTGATGAAGAGCCGATCGCCCATTCCGCTGGGCGGCACGTCGAATCACCTGCGTGCCGACGTCATCGCCGAGGTGGGTGCCTGGGACGGCTTCAACGTGACCGAGGACGCCGATCTGGGCGTGCGCATCGCGGCGTCCGGATACTCCACCGCCGTCCTGGACTCGACCACGCTGGAGGAGGCCAACAGCGATCCCATCAACTGGGTCCGGCAGCGATCCCGGTGGTACAAGGGCTATCTGCAGACCTGGCTGGTGCACATGCGACGTCCGCGCCGCACCGTGCGCGCCCTCGGCTGGGTGGGCACGTACCGCTTCACCCTGCTGCTCGCCGGCACGCCCGTCACCGCCTGCATCAACATGGTGTTCTGGTTCACCACGGCAGCCTGGATCCTGGGTCAGCCGAGTGTGATCGTGGCGCTGTTCCCGCCGTACATCTATTACTTCTCGCTCGTCTCGCTGATCCTCGGCAACGTCGCCACCATCTACATGTATCTCGTCGCGAGCCGGGAGAGTGGGAATGCCTATCTCCTCGTCCCGAGTCTCACCATGCCGCTCTACTGGGTGATGATGAGTGTCGCTGCCCTGAAGGGATGTTGGCAGCTGCTGCGGAATCCGTCCTACTGGGAGAAGACGTTCCACGGGCTCTCGGCACCTGCGAAGGACACCGCACTCGCCGAGGACGCGCCGCCGTGAGCGTGCGCGGACCGTCGACGGCGGTCAGGTGGTTCACGTGCCTCGCCGCTGCCTACGGCCTCGTGGGAGCGGTCCTGTCGCTGCGCTTCGGGTACCTCCTCGGTGACGCCCTCAGCCGGACGTACGCCGCGCAGGCGGTGCTGCACAGCCGGGATCCGCACGTGTCGGCCATCGGGTTCGTCTTCACGCCGTTGACCGCGCTGCTGCAGCTCCCGATGGTCGTGTTCTCGGACCTGCTGCCCGCCATCACGCGGTGGAACCTCTCCGGTATCGCGGTGTCCGCCGTGTTCATGGCGGGCGCGGTGATGACGGTGCGCGGGATGTGCCTGGATCGTGGCTGCGGCCCCGTGCAGACCTCCGCTCTCACACTGGTGTTCGCGGTGAACCCGATGATCGTGTTCTACGGTGCGAACGGGATGAGCGAGGCCGTCTTCCTGTTCTTCCTCTGTTGGACCGCGCGACGCCTGCTGCGCTGGATCAGCACCGACGACGTCCACGATCTGCTCGTCGCCGGAATCGCCCTCGCTCTGGCGTATCTCACGCGGTACGACGCGGTCGCGGCCATCGCGGCGGCTGCCTTCCTCGTCTTCGGTGTGACCCTGTGGCGCGGGGGCCGACAGCGCTGGCGCCGGATGCGCCGACAGGCCGTGCTCGACGCGGTGCTGGTGGCGGGGCCGGGTCTGATCGCGTTCTTGGTGTGGGCGGCGATCAGTTGGATCATCACCGGACAGGCGTTCGCTCAGTTCTCCTCGACGTACGGCAACGCGGCGATCCTCGCGCAGTCCGGCGGGCCCACCGGGGACCCGATCGGCAACGCCGCCTACGTGGCCACCGCTGTCCTCGCCCTGGGTCCGGCGATACCGCTGCTGCTGCCGACCGTGGCCGGACTGTCCTGGCGGCGGCGCGACCTCGAATTCCTCGTGGCGCCGGTATTGTTCGGCGCCGTTCTCGCGTTCCAGGCGCTCACCTACATCGGCGGATCGACGTTCGGGTTCCTGCGCTTCTTCATCGCCGCGATCCCGCTGGCGCTCGTCGGGTGCATCCAGGTGCTCTCCGCACGCGGCGCCGTCCCGAGCCGTCGACCCGGGACGTTCGCCCACTCGCGGCGTCGACCCGAGGCGCCCACCGATCGCACCCGGTTCCGTCGCATCGTGGCGACGGGCACGGTGGTCCTGTCGGTGGCGTCACTGCCGGTGACCACCTACGTGCTCCTGCAGCCGTCACTGTCGCCGCAGCAATATGCGGTGGGGCAGTTGCTGAGTCGGCAGAGGTCGGACGAGGCGCAGCGGATCATCGCGTCGTTCTCGACGGAGCGGGCCCTGGCCGACTACCTGGACGCGCAGAGTCTGCCCGACGGCTCGGTTCTGGTGGACTCCGTCTACGGCTTCGCGGTCGTCGCCGCGTCACGTCACCCGAGGCAGTTCGTGGTGCCCTCAGACGAGGACTTCACGACCGTCCTCAACGATCCCGCCGAGGCGGGAGTGCGGCTGATGCTGACGGTGCCGAACAGCGGCCGCGGCGAGTCCGACGCGCTCAATCGCCGCTACCCCTCGATCTGGGAGAACGGCGCCGAAGTCGGCACGCTCGTGGTCGAGGTGCCCAACGACGGTGCCGATCAACCTGTCTGGCGCATCTACCGGGTTCTCGGTGTGGCCGACTGACACCCGGATCAGGCGCGCTCGGCTCGTAGCGGGTGGCCCTTCGACGTGAGGCACTTGCCCGTCTCGAGGTTCCAGTCCCAGCCGTGCAGATTGCACGTGAGCGTGGTGCCCTCGATGACACCGAACTTCGACAGATCCGCCTTGAGATGCGGGCAGCGCCGCTGGATCTCCCAGCCGTCCTTGACGATGGTGGCCGTGTCGTCGTGTGCCTCGGCAAACCAGCCGTCCGCGTAGGCGATGCGCTCGTCGGTGAGGCACTTGAAGAACGTGTACAGGAACTCGTTGTAGCCACCGACCCGCTTCGCCCGGAACCGCGTCGACAAGAAGATCGAGTTGACCCAGTCGGACTCCCCGTCCCGCAGCACCGTGCGGACCAGCTCGGCCGGAATCTCGAACGTGTAGCGGAACTTCTCGTCCTGGATCGGTTCGCGCACGATGCGTTTCGGGAAATCGAGCACCACTCTGTCGGCAGCCACCGGAGGTCGACCGGCCTCCGGCCTGCCCGTCAGATTCAGCTCCACCGGGTAGCCGATGCCGTCGGAGATCTGGTCGGTCTGCGCCATGATCGGCTCGAACAGTGCGCGCAACGGCCCCAGCAGCGGCTCGCCCGCCGCGGTTGCCCACGATGCCTTCTCGGCCGCGATGACGTCGGCCTGGCGCTGCGCGTACGCCTCGATGTAGTCGGCCTTGCCGGTGGTGAAGATGGCCTCCACCTCGTCGGTGGGCAGCGGGTGCGCCAGCTCGTTCAGGTCGGAACCCGAGAAGTCCGCCGTGGTTCCCGGCATCACCAGCAGGCCCTTGTCGTGGCCGTGGCGGCGCATCTGGTCGAGGAACACCATCTGGTCGGGGAAGATGTTCGCCGGATCGCCGTAGACGTCGTTGAGCGAGCGCAGCTCGTCGTCGAGGAAGCACGGGGGACCTGCGGACGGAATGACCCACGTGGCGCCGACCTGCTCGATGTACTGCCGACACCGGTCCATCTGACGCTGCCGCTTCTGCGTCCCGAACGCGTCCTTGGCGCGCTGCGGCATGTCGTAGACCATCGGGTACCAGATGGCGCCCGAGTACTGCAGCATGTGCACGTCGATGTGGCCGAAGGCCTCGGTCATCATGTCCAGATCGACGGGCCGGGCATCGTTCATGTTGAACGCGGTGGTCTCACCGTCGCTCACCACCAGGCCCGAGTCGCCGATGGGTCCGTCGGCCGGGGCACGCAGCGCCACGATCATGACGTCCAGGTCGCCCTTGGGGCCGGACACCGTGTGCTTGACCGAGTCCGTCGTCTCGAAGAACTTCGTGAAGCCGAGCTTCTCCAGCTCCGTGCGCAGGTCCGGCACCGGGTAGTCCGGCAGCAACACGACCGCGTCCTTGTTCACGTGCTTCGCCAGGTGCTTCGGGTCGAAGTGGTCCTTGTGCAGGTGCGAGACGTAGAGGTAGTCGCAGTTGCCCAGGTCGTCCCAGTCCAGCTGGGAGTTGTCGGGGAACGGGAACCAGGACGTGAAGTACGCCGGATTGACCCACGGGTCGCACAGAATGGACCCCGCAGACGTCTGGATGTGAAATCCCGCGTGTCCGACACTGGTGACCTGCACGTGAATCCTCCCGAAATATGGAACCTGGTTCGGTGACCATGGTAGGCGCGAACACCCGGTGCTCACGACGAGGCGGGGGGACAGCCGGGTAGCGTTCACCCCCGTGACGAGCAGTCCCCTCCAGTCCGCGACGGCTCCGGAGACCGGCGATCCCGGCTCCGCGACGGCCGCGCACCGCCCCGTGTCCTTCGCCGACCTCACCACGATCCACGTCGGTGGCCCCGTCGGACGTCTCGTCGAGGCGACCACCTCGCAGGAGCTCGTCGACGCCGTACGCAGCGCCGACGCCGCCGGGACTCCGGTGCTCGTCATCGGCGGTGGCTCGAACCTGCTGGTCGGAGACGACGGCTTCGACGGCACCGTCGTCCGCGTCGCGACGTCCGGTCTCCGGGTCGACGGCACTCGCATGCACGTGGACGCCGGAGTCGAATGGGATCTCGTCGTCCGCACCGCGCTCGACCACGGACTCGCCGGCATCGAGGCACTCTCCGGCATCCCGGGCAGCACCGGCGGAACGCCGGTGCAGAACGTCGGCGCGTACGGCGCCTCCACGTCGGACTGGCTCGAGTCGGTGACGGTGCTCGACCGAGAGAGCGGCGAGGTCGAGGTGTGGGACAACGCACGCTGCGGCTTCGGCTCGCACCGGTCGTCGGCTTTCAAGTACACCGATCGCTACGTCGTGGTGGATGTCACGTTCGCGCTCCGACGCAGCGACGAGTCGGCACCGGTGCGGTACGCGGCGCTCGCCGAGCGGCTCGGCGTGCGCATCGGAGAGAGCGTCTCGGCGCGCGAGGTGCGCGATGCCGTGATCGCTCTGCGGACCGATCGCGGCATGGTGTGGGACGAGGCGGAGCACGACTCGTGGAGTGTCGGGTCCTTCTTCCTGAACCCGATCGTGTCGTCCGTACCGCCCGAGGCGCTCGGATCGCCGCAGTTCACGGACCCGAAGGGCATCAAGCTCAGTGCTGCCTGGCTCATCGAGCACGCCGGGTTCTCCCGCGGGTACGGCGAGCGCGTCGGCACCGGACGGGCCACCCTCTCCACCCGCCACGTCCTGGCCGTCACCAACCGGGGCGGCGCGAGTGCAGCGGACGTCACCGCCCTCGCGTCGCACGTGCGCGCGGGTGTGCAGGAGAAGTACGGCATCACGCTGATCCCCGAGTGCCGCCTGGTGAACTGCACGCTCGACTGATCGGTCTGTTGCCACAGGTAACGTCGTCCCCGTGAAGATGCAGGGGAGAACACCGTACGCAGCCGTCCTGGCCGTGCTGGCACTCGTGATCGCGCTGGTCGCGGGGTGCTCCGGCACACCCGGGTCCTCGGAGAGCGCCGCGCCGACCACCGAGGCCGCGCCCGTGGCGGCGGTGACCTACGCACCGGCGGCCGGTGCGACCGACGTCTCACCCACCGCTCCGATCTCCGTCTCGGTCGCGAACGGCACCTTCGAGGCCGTGTCGCTCACCACCGCCGACGGCCGCGCCGTCGCGGGAACGCTGGACCCGGCGAAGACGACGTTCACCGTCACCGAGCCCCTCGGGTACGACGCGGTCTACACGTGGGCAGGGACGGCAGTCGGCAGCGACGGCAAGCCGGTGCCGGTCGAGGGCACTCTCGGCACGGTGGCGCCGCAGTCGATCACGTCGGTCTCCACCAACATCGGTGACGGCCAGGAGGTCGGTGTCGCGGCGCCGATCATCCTGAAGTTCGACGACGCGATCGTCGACAAGAAGGCGGTCGAGAAGGCGCTGACGGTGATCACGAATCCGCCGACGGCCGGCTCGTGGGCCTGGCTGCCCGACGACGGCGGGTCCCGCGTGCACTGGCGTCCGCAGAACTACTGGGCCCCCGGCACCACCGTCGACGTGTCGGCGAAGCTCTACGGCGTGAACTACGGCGGCGGCGCCTACGGCGACTCGGACGTCACGGTGAACTTCACCATCGGTCGGAGCCAGGTCGTCGTCGCCGATGCGACCAGCCACCGCATGCAGGTGGTGCGCGACGGCCAGACCGTCATGGACATCCCGGTGAGTTACGGCGAGGGCAACGAGGACCGCAACGTCACGCGCAGCGGCATCCACGTCGTCACCGAGAAGTACGAGGACTTCCTGATGTCCAACCCGCCGTACTACGAGAACGTGCGGGAACGGTGGGCCACCCGCATCTCGAACAACGGCGAGTTCATCCACGCCAATCCGCTGACCACGGGAGTGCAGGGCTCGTCCAACGTGACCAACGGCTGCATCAACCTCTCCACCGAGGACGCGCAGACGTACTTCCAGATGGCCGTCTACGGCGACCCCGTCGAGGTCACCGGCACGCGCATCGATCTCTCGGCGGCGGACGGCGACATCTACGACTGGGCGATCGACTGGCCCACGTGGCAGAGCATGAGCGCCCTGACTGCCGCGTGAGAGTCGGACTGCCGCGTGAGAATCAGGTCCGGCGGCTGAAACGGCCGTTCGGGGCCTGATCGCGCGGGCGCACGACGATGGTGTCGAGGTTCACGTGTGAGGGGCGGGACGCCACGAAGCCGATGACCTCGGCGATGTCGGCGGCCACCAACGGGTCGATGCCCTCGTAGACCTTCGCGGCCTTCTCCTCGTCCCCGTCGAAGCGGACGAGGGAAAATTCCGTCTCCACCGCGCCCGGAGCGATCTCGGTCAGACGCACGGGCGTGCCCAGCAGTTCGCCGCGGAGCGTCCGGTGCAGCACGCCCTGTGCGTGCTTGGCCGTGGTGTACCCGGCGCCGTTGTCGTACGTCTCGAACGCGGCGATGGACGTGATGGTCACGACGAGACCGTTACCGGACTCGATCAGCTTGGGCAGCAGCGCCTTGGTCATGCGCAGCGTGCCGACGACGTTGGTCTCCCACATCCACTGCCAGTCGTCGAGGTCCGCCTCGAGGATCGGGGCGAGGCCCTTCGCGCCGCCCGCGTTGTTCACCAGGACGTCCACACGCGGCAGCACCGAGGTGAAGGCCGCGACGGAGTCCTCGTCGGTCACGTCGAGGGCGAGGGCGGTGCCGTCGATCTCCTCGGCCAGTGCCTCGAGGCGGTCGACGCGGCGGGCGCCCACGACCACGTGATAGCCGCCGGCGGCGAGTGTCCGCGCGGTGGCGGCGCCGATCCCGGAGCTGGCTCCGGTGACGACGGCGGTGGGGCGGTCGGTCTGTGTCGACGGTGTCGTCGGAACGCTGGTCATGGGAACCAGGCTAGATCGCGTCAGCTCGCGATCGCGCTGTAGCCCGACGCGTCGCCGGCGACGACGCGCGAGTACTCGCCCTGCACGCTGACGGGAACGTCGCCCGCGAGGGTGATGCGCTCGAGGCGGCGGTACTGGTCGTCGTAGTCGGAGACGGCGTAGTGCTGGGTCGACCGGTTGTCCCAGATGGCGATGTCGCCGAGCTCCCACGACCACCGGATGGTGTTCTCCAGGCGGGTCACCCGGTCCTGCAGCAGCTCGAAGAGTGCGCGGAACTCCTTGGAGGAGAGGCCCGGGAACGACTTGGCGAAGTGGCCCAGCAGGATCGCGCGCTTCCCCGTCTCGGGATGCACGCGCACCACGGGATGCTCGACCTCGAAGTACTCGCTGCGGAACTCCGCGCGGTAGCGCTCGGCCGTCGACGTGACGGACTTCTCGGCAGCGGTCGCCGCGTAGTCGTAGATGTTGGTGTGCACGGCCCACAGCGACTCCGCGAGGGCCTTCATCGCGGGCGGCAGCTGCTCGTAGCCGGCGGTCGCCGAAGCCCACGTGGTGGTGCCGCCGTACGGGGGCAGGTGCACGGCCCGCAGGATCGACGCCTTCGGCACGCGGTCGACGAACGTCACGTCCGTGTGCCAGCTGTCCGCCTTGTCGTACGTGGAATCGATGGCGAGAGTGCGGGTTCCGCGCGACCGGACCGTGGGGTGCGGGGTGGTGGGGATCCCGAGCCGCTCGGCGAACGCGTACTGCGCCTTCTCGTCCACGTGATGCTGGCCGCGGAAGAACACGACCTCGTGCTCGAGCAGCGCCTCGTTGATCTCGTGCACGATCTCGTCGGGGAGATCGCCGCCGATCCGCACGTCGTCGATGCGTGCGCCGATGTTCGCGCCCAGTTTCACGGTCTTCATGGGCTCACTGTGATGCCGAAGTCGCAGGTTGTCCACCCTTCGAATCACCTCGAGCGAAACAGGCGATTCTGCAGCGCGGCGACATCGGTGCTACTTTTCGGTCATGGCACCAGCGAGGAAGTCCGCACCGCGGGTCACGTATGTGACCGCCGCGCTCGGTTCCCGTCTGCCTCTCGCTCGCGAACTCTGTTGTCGACGCGGTCTCTCACGAGTCTGATCGCGCGTCGACGGACGACCTCCATGTGAGGTCTGACGATCGGGTGTGACCGGCCTCGTTCCCAGGCTCCCGGCCCATCCGTCTCGCTTTCGAGGGATTCCCATGTCTGCCCCCACCGTTCTCGCCCAGAGTTCTGCTCCTCGTACGCCGGGTTCCGCCACGCGGTCCCCGTACGGACGTCCCCACCGGCCGAGGCCGGCGCGCGTCGTCGCGCCCGAACTGCGCGTCAGCGACACTCCGGCCGCCGTCGTCCTGCGCGCCGTGGTGCAGCGCGGCCCCGTGTCGCGCGACGTCATCGTCTCGGCCACCGGCATCAGCACCGCCACCGTCAATCGCCACGTCAGTGCGCTCATCGCCGCAGGGCTGCTGCGTGAGCGTGCCGATCTGTCCACGTCCGGCGCCGTCGGGCGTCCCCGCGTTCCGGTGGAGGTGGACCACGAGGGGCAGTGCACCCTCGGGGTGCACATCGGCGCGACCACCACGCGCATCGTCGCCGTCGACCTGCGCGGCACCGTGCTCGGCGGCGTCGAGATCGCCACACCCTCCGGCCCGCACGCCGGCGCACTGCGCTCCATCGCGGAGAGTGCCGCGTCCTTCGCCGCACGGTGGCACCGGCGCCGCATCCTGTTCGTGGGTGTCGCCATCGGTGGCCGCGTGAACGTGCAGAAGGGCACCGTCGATCACCCTCGCCTCGCCTGGTCCGACGCCCCGGTGGGCGCGGTCCTGGGCGAGCGGCTCGGTGCCGTGGTGGCCGTGGCCCCCCACGTCGAGGCGATGGCGGCGTCGGAGTTGCTGCTCGCGACGGAGTCGGCCCCGGAGGATGCGGGAAGGCCGGAGGCCGGTGGTTCTGTCGGCGGCCGGCCGGGTACGTCGCTGTACTTCTATGCGCGGGAGATGACGGGGTTGGCGCTGACCATCGACGGTCGGGTGCACACCCCCGCGGGCGGCCCGGGGTCGATCGCTCATCTACCGACCGGCTCGGACGCCGTGTGCGACTGCGGGCGTACGGGATGCCTCGAGGCGACCGTGAGCGATCGGGCCGTCGTGGCCGCGGCGCAGCGCGCCGGACTGCTGGACGAGTCGGAGCGTTCCATCGCCGCGGTGTACCTGGCGGCGCGCACGGGTTCCACTGTGGCACAGGGACTTCTGAACGACCGCGCCGATGCGCTGGGTCGCGCACTGGCGTTGGTGCACGATGTCGTCAACCCCGACAGCGTGCAGGTGGGCGGTCAGGCGTTCACCGCGTATCCGGCGGCGATGGAGCGCGTCGAGGCCGCGTTCGAGTCCTCCAGTTCGGTCGCGACGTCGCGGCGAGTACGGGTCACCAGCTTCGGCAAGCGCGTGCAGGACCACGCTGCGGCGGCGGTGTCCCTCGGCTCGCTCTACGCCGATCCCGTGGTGACGATGCGGAAGATCGACGCTCAGCGCTGATCGCACGGGGAATACTGCGGACATGACAGCACCCGATCTCCGGTTCTACTTCGACCCGGTGTGCCCGTTCGCCTGGATGACCAGCAGGTGGGTCCGCCTCGTCCAGGCGCAACGGGACTACACCGTCGACTGGAGTTTCATCTCCCTGCGACAACTCAACGCGCACATCGACTACGCGACGCACTTCCCGCCGGAGTACGAGGCGGGACACACTGCGGGGCTCCGGCTGCTCCGGGCTGCCGCGAGCGTGCGGGCCGAGCACGGCCGGGAGGCGATGGGCCCGCTGTACGCCGCGCTCGGCGCGCGGATCTTCGATGCGGAGCCGGTGCCCGACGAGGCCGGTGCTCACGCGCACCGAGGAACGGCCGAGTTCCTCGCACCGATCCTCGCCGGCCTCGGCCTGCCCGAGCATCACGTCCGGGCACTGGACGACACGTCGTTCGACGAGGAGATCCAGGAGTCGACCGACGAGGCGCTGTCGCTCACGGGCAAGGACGTCGGAACACCGATCATCCACGTCGAGCCGCCCGAGGGCGTGGCATTCTTCGGCCCGGTCATCAGCCGGCTCCCGTCGGACGACGACGCGGTCGAGTTGTGGGACCACGTCGTGGGACTGGCACGGTTCCCGGGATTCGCGGAGCTGAAGCGCAGTCTGCGGGAGCTACCCCAGCTGCGGGCTCTCGGTGTGAGCGAGGACGAGGCGGGCGTGCAGCAGGACTGGCACGGCGGTAGTCGGCGCCGGCAGAAGTAGCTACCGCGTCGGCGCGGGGTACTTCGCGAGGTACTTCTCCCGCTTCGCGGGCTGGATGTTGGAGCGCCGGAGGTCGCCGTCGTAGTGCGCGACCACGCGCTTGTCCATCAGCGCCCGCCACAGGAACGGGAAGTACGACACGAGGATCAGGGGCGCGTAACCCGCTGGGAGCTGCGGAGATTCGGGCATGCTCCGCAGCACCTGGTACCGGCGCGTGGGGTTGGCGTGATGGTCGCTGTGTCGTTGCAGGTGGTAGAGGAAGATGTCGGAGACGGCGTAGTCGCTGTTCCAGCTGTGTTCCGGAGTGCAGCGCTCGTAGCGTCCGTTCTCCTTGGTGCGCCGCAGCAGCCCGTAGTGCTCGAGGTAGTTGACGGCCTCGAGCAGCGAGATCCCGTACACCGCCTGCAGAACCAGGAACGGCAGCAGTTCGACACCGAACAGGCCGACCAGCGCACCCCACAGGGCGAGGCTCATGAGCCAGGCGGTGAGATTCGCGTTCGAGAAGGAGAAGGTGCGCTTCCCGGTGCGGTGCAGACGATCTCGCTCGAGTGCCCACCCGGAACGGAATCCGCCGAGAACGCTGCGGGGGTAGAACTGCCACAGGGTCTCACCGAGACGCGAGCTCGCCGGATCCTCCGGAGTGGCGACCCGGACGTGATGCCCGCGATTGTGTTCGACGTAGAAGTGCCCGTAAAAGCTCTGCGCGAGCACGATGCGCGAGAGCCACTGTTCGTACTCGACCTTCTTGTGACCGAGCTCGTGCGCCGTGTTGATGCCGATGCCGCCGACGAGTCCGATGGTCAGCGCCACGCCGATCTTCGAGGCTAGTGACAGGCCGTTCTCGAGCCCGAGCCACGAGAGGTCGTCGGCCGTCAGTAGATGGGACGACAGCCCGATGCCGAAGAACTGCATGGGGATGTAGGCGTAGACGCAGCCGCGATACCAGAAGTCGGCCTCGAGAGACTCGACCAGATCCTCGGGCGGATTCTCGTCGAACGGGACGACGATGCGATCCGCGATGGGGACCACGACGTAGAGGAACAGGGGACCCGACCACCACGCGACCTGTGACACTCCCGGTGCCCACCACTGCAGCCCGAAGACGATGCCCACGGAGATGAGCGGAAGCATCGGAGCGATGAGAGCCCACGGCCAGTAGTACCGGTTGAGGTCACGCCATTCGCCCGTCTTCGGCGAGATGGAGCGCTGGTGTGTTTCGGTCACGACGGAACTTTACCGACGAGTCGACGCTGCTCAGGCCGCTGCACGAGCCCTTCTGACATCCCACAACGTGCGCCCAATATGTTGGTGGCATGGCAATACGAGAGGCGCTCGGGCGCGACGGAACATCCCTGGTCTACCGCGTCACGGGAGACGTCTCGGCTCGACCGTTGGTGCTGCTGCACGGCTGGGCCCAGACCGGAGCCTGCTGGGGCGACGACCTCCTCGCCGACCTGTCCGAGCGGTACCGCGTCATCGCGGTGGACCTGCGCGGGCACGGCATGTCCGGTGCCCCCGACGTCGGTTACGACCGGTCCGCGCTGTGGGCCGGGGACGTGCACGCCGTTCTCGAGCAGGAGGGCATCCGCTCGGGTGCGGTCCTGCTGGGCTGGTCCTACGGCGGTCTGGTGCTGTGCGACTACCTGTCGGTGTACGGCACCGGTGCGGTGGCGGGTGTCGTCTTCGTCGCGGCGATCACCGCGATCGGTCCGGACCGACCCGGCGGCGCCGTCGGCACGGCGATGCGTGCGGCGATCCCCGGCGCGATGAGCGAGGACTCGCGCGTGGCCATCAGGGCGCTCGCGAGTTTCGGCAACGCCCTCACCGGACCCGGCGAAGGACACGGCGCCGCAGCTCAGGCACTGTTCGGCGCCAGCCTGGCGACGCGTCCACGCGTGCGGTCCGCGGTGTTCCGGCGCGACGTGGGACACGACGAGACGCTGGCGGCTCTGGACGTCCCCACCCTGGTGATGCACGGCACGGCGGACACGGTGGTGGACGTCGGCGCGGGTCGGCACACCGCCTCCGTCGTGCCCGGTGCGTCGACCTCGTGGTGGGAGGGCGTCGACCACGGTCCGTTCGTCGCGGACCCGGCCCGCTTCCTGTCCGAGCTGGCGGGTTTCGTCGACTCTGTGGGTTAGTCCACACACGTGATGCATGTCAGAACGGTGGGGGGTCGTCGGTGTCGGCGACTTCGCGGGCCCGTCGGTTGCGGTTGCGTTCGTTCCTCCGGCGGGCATGTTTGTCCGCCAGACGTGTGCGGCGTCTGCTGGGGGGAGTGCGGGGCGGACTCGGTGGTGGAGGATCGGGCGTCTCGAAGGTGACGTCGGCGAGTCCGGGGTGGATGTCGTATCCGTTGTGCGCCGGCCCCGGGACGACGAGGCCCTCGGGCGTGGTGACGGTGGAGACGACGCGTCCCGTGTCGTCCTCGGTGTACTGATCGTCGACGAAGTCGCCGAACGTCTTCAAGTTGTGGTGGAACCTGCATTTGCCGCCGAGGTTGACGTCGGTCGTCTGGCCGCCGCCGTCGGGATTCTCATGGTCGTACTCCGCGATGTGGTCGAGATCGCCGGTCCACACCCCACGGTTGCAGCCGGGCCAGGTGCAGTACTGGTCGCGAATGCGCACGAACGTGTCGAGGGCGCTGGAGGGGCGGTACGGATCGGCGGGCTGTGATGCGGGGTTGGTGGTCGAGACGGGGCGGATGACGGCGTCGGCACGATCGGCGAGGTCGGCGACGTGGTCGGGCGAGATGACGCCGTGGCCGACGAGGAACCCTGGATTGCCGTCGGCGGCGGTGTCGCCGGCCATGGTGGTGGAGTCTGTGACGACGTGCACGATGAATGACGTGAGCAGGCCGTCCTCACCGGTCCACCCGGGCGCGGAGCAGTCCGGATCGTCGCACTGGCACTCGTACGCTGTGCGGGTGGCGAGGGCGAACAGGGCGTCGCTGGAACGGGCGCCCTTGCTGCGAGGATCCTTGCGACACACGCGTCCGGCCAACTCCTCCACCGCGGCAGCGATGACGACGGCATTGTCGGCTGTCATGGTTGCGCCCAGGTATGCCATGCCGTCGGGTCCCGCGTCGATCCAGAAGCTGCGGTTGTTCTCGGCGAGCACACGTCGTTCCCTGACGGCGTCGGGATCGTGGCGGTAGACGATGCGGTCGATCATGTCCCGCATGCGTTTGTCCGACCACGAGCCGCGTCGCTGTAGGGCCGCGGCGATCTCGGTGTCGACTTCCCGCACGTACGTGGTGCCGTCGACGAGGTCGGTTCGGCCGATGATGGTGTGGACGTGTTTGGGGGCGATGAGGCCGTCGCGGAGGCACTCGGCTACGCGGGGAAGCCGGTCTCGGAGTGCAATTGCGCGGGTCAGGATGCCTTCTCCGGCGCCCTGGCTGACGGACAGGACGGCCGAGATGCGGGCGGCGCAGTGAGTCGTCGCATCCATCCGGCGGTGATCGGACATCTCGTGAGGAACGACGAGTTGAGTGTGCAGTTCCGCTGCGGCCCGGTATCGGGTCCATTCGAGATAGGACAGTCCGGCCGAGGCGTAGGACATCGTGGACAGGAGGGTGTTCGCGGGTGCGTCGAGGAGCGTTCCGGGTAGGCCCATGGCCTCCGGATCCTGCGTCGCCCACCCCTGTTCGAACATGTGTGCGAAGTTAGCAGGGTCCTCCGACATGTTTCCATGACTCCCGCGGGGCAGTGGCGTACGTGTTCCCGGCGCTGTGAATGTCGGCGGGTTCCCGCGCATGTGTCGGCACGCTCGTAGGGGGATGACCGGGTGGGCGCGCACATGCGACGCAATCGGACAGGGCACACTGGAACGGTGGTCCGCCGTCACAGCCCGCATCGGGTAGCCGTGTTGTCGCTGCACACGTCTCCGCTGGCGCAGCCCGGCACGGGGGACGCGGGCGGCATGAACGTGTACGTCCTGCAGACCGCCGTGCAGATGGCGGCGCGCGGAGTCGAGGTGGAGATCTTCACCCGGGCCACGTCCTCCCGTGACGAACCCGTGGTCGAGGCCGCGCCCGGCGTACTGGTGCGCAGCATCGCGGCCGGCCCGTTCGAGGGTCTCGACAAGCACGACCTGCCCACCCAGCTCTGCGCCTTCGCCGCGGGCGTCCTGCGCGAGGAGGCACGGCACGAGCCGGGCCACTACGACATGATCCACTCGCACTACTGGTTGTCGGGGCAGGTCGGCTGGCTCGCCCGCGACCGGTGGAAGGTCCCCCTGGTGCACACCGCGCACACGCTCGCCGCGGTGAAGAACCTGTCGGTGGCGGCGGGGGACAAGCCGGAACCGGCGGCCCGCCGCATCGGTGAGAAGCAGGTCGTCGAGGAAGCCGATCGGCTCACGGCCAACACTCTCGACGAGGCCCGCGCCCTCGTCGATCTGTACGACGCGGCCGAGGACAAGATCGACGTCGTCGCGCCGGGAGCGGACCTGAGCATGTTCCGGCCGGGCGATCGCGCCGCCGCTCGACGCTCCCTGGGGCTGGACGCCGACGACCCTCTCGTGACGTTCGTGGGACGGATCCAACCTCTCAAGGCGCCGGACGTCCTCGTCGCGGCCGTCGCCGAGATCCACCGGCGGGACCCGTCGTCGCGCGTGCGCGTGCTGGTGGTCGGTGGCCCGTCGGGCACCGGTCTGGAACGGCCTGACTCCCTCATCGAGCTGAGTCGCCGGCTGGGCATCGAGGATCGGGTGACGTTCCTCCCGCCGCAACCTCCGGACAGGCTGGCGGACGTCTACCGCGCGTCGGATCTCGTTGCGGTGCCCAGTTATTCGGAGTCCTTCGGTCTCGTGGCCATCGAGGCCCAGGCGTGCGGTGTCCCGGTGGTCGCCGCGGACGTCGGGGGCCTCGGTGTGGCCGTGCGGGACGGGGAGACCGGCGTGCTGGTGCAGGGCCACGATCCGGCCGACTGGGCCACCGCGGTGCAGTCGTTGCTCGCCGACGACCGTCTGCGCACCGTGATGGCGTCGAATGCCTCACGACATGCGGAGAACTTCTCGTGGGAACACACCTCGGACGCGTTGCTGGACACCTACGCCCGCGCGGCGTGGAGATTCGGCCGTACCGCGGGTGTCGAGAGACCGACGGGTGAGTTCTCGCCTCGCAGACCCCGTGGTCTGTGGCGACTTCGACGGACAGGACCGGTGAGAGCGCTGTGACGACGACCGACCAGGTGACGGAACTGATCGACTCGGTGTTGGCCGACCGGGAGTTGGACTACTCCCGGGCCACCGACACGCAGTTCGTCGTGGACCTTCCCGGTGAGAAGAAGCTCAAGACCTCGACGATGCTGACGGTCGGCAACCACGGCGTGCGCATCGAGGCCTTCGTGTGCCGCAAGCCCGACGAGAACTTCGAGGGCGTGTACCGATACCTGTTGCGGCGCAACCGCCGTCTGTACGGAGTGCACTACACGATCGACAAGATCGGCGACATCTACCTCGTCGGCAAGATGTCGACGCACGCGGTCACGGGAGACGAGATCGACCGCATCCTCGGGCAGGTGCTCGAGGCGGCCGACGGCGATTTCAACGTGCTGCTCGAACTGGGCTTCGCCGAGTCCATCCGCCGCGAGTGGGCGTGGCGCGTCTCGCGCGGCGAGTCGCTGAACAACCTGAAGGCGTTCGAGCATCTGGTGAACGGCAGGCCGGACGACGGGCCCACGTCCTGGGTACAGCCGGCGGACCGAGCGGACGACGACGACCGGGACTGATTCGGACACCGTGCAGGTAGGCTCCTTCGTGTGATGGCTGTCACCCGGAATGTCCGAAGGATGTTTATGTGACCGCTCGACACATTAAGGTTGCCTTTCTGTCGTCCCTGCTGTGCCGATGAGGAGTTCCATGAGTTTCCGCAGCCCGTACCCCGACGTCGAGATTCCCGAGCAGAGCGTCTACGAGTTCCTCTTCGGTGACCTCACCGAGGACGACCTCGCGCGCCCCGCCCTGATCGACGGCCCCAGCGGCGCCGTCACCGACTACCGCACTCTCGTCGGTCAGATCAACGGAGTCGCAGGCGCACTCGCCTCGCGCGGAGTGAAGGTCGGCGACGTGGTCGCGGTGCACTCGCCCAACGTGCCGGCGTTCGCGTCGGTGTTCCACGGCATCCTGCGCGCCGGTGCGATCGCCACGACGATCAACGCTCTGTACAACGCCGAGGACATCGCGAAGCAGCTCACGGACTCGTCCGCGACCATGATCTTCACGGTCTCGCCGCTGCTCCCGCAGGCGAAGGCCGCAGCGGAGCAGGTCGGTCTGTCGGCCGATCGCATCGTCGTGCTCGACGGCGCGGAGGGCCACGAGTCGCTGCGCGACCTCCTCACCGAGGGTGCACAGGCTCCCGACGTCAGCTTCGACCCGTCGACCCACCTCGCGGTGCTGCCCTACTCCTCGGGCACCACGGGACGGCCGAAGGGCGTCATGCTCACGCACCGCAACCTGGTGGCCAATGTGTCGCAGATCGAGCCGCGCATGGGCGCGAACCGGGACGACGTCCTGCTCGCCGTGCTGCCGTTCTTCCACATCTACGGCATGACCGTGCTGCTCAACCTCGGCCTCAAGGTGCGCGCGTCGCTGGTCACGATGCCGCGCTTCGATCTCGAACAGTTCCTGAGCCTCACCACCGAGAAGAAGATCACCTACCTCTTCATCGCGCCGCCCGTCGCCGTCGCACTGGCCAAGCACCCGATGGTGGACCAGTACGACATCTCCAGCGTGCGGATGGTGTTCTCCGGTGCCGCCGCCCTCGACGAGAACCTGGGCAACGCCGTCGCGAAGCGACTGAAGACCAAGGTGCGTCAGGGTTACGGCATGAGCGAGCTGAGCCCCGTCTCGCACGCCATCCCGTTCGACGGTGACGACATGCCGCTGAGCAGCTGCGGCACCGCCGTCGCCAACTCGGAGAACAAGCTCGTCGATCCGGCCACCGGCGAGGAGGTGGCCTACCCGGAGCCCGGCTCGGACAAGGTCAGCGAGCCCGGTGAGCTGTGGATCAAGGGCCCGAACGTCATGGCCGGATACCTGAACAACGACGCTGCGACGGCCGAGACGCTCGACGCGGACGGGTACCTGCACACCGGCGACATCGCCGTCGTCGACGGTCGTGGGTGCGTCAGCATCGTGGACCGGCTCAAGGAGCTGATCAAGTACAAGGGCTACCAGGTGCCGCCCGCCGAGCTCGAGTCGCTGCTGCTCACGCACCCGCAGATCGCCGACGCGGCCGTCATCGGCGTGCTCGACGACGAGGGCGAAGAGGTACCGAAGGCGTTCGTCGTGCTGCAGCAGGGCGCCGAGCTCACCGAGGACGACGTCATGACGTTCGTGTCCGAGAAGGTGTCGCCGCACAAGAAGGTTCGCCGCGTGCAGTTCATCGACACGGTGCCGAAGTCGGCGTCCGGCAAGATCCTGCGCAAGGATCTGCGGGCGGCCGAGCCTGCCGCCGGCTGACACTCCCTGTACCACCCGAACACCCTCTCCAGCGTGCTGGAGAGGGTGTTCGCGTCATGTGAGGGGTGTGGGGGCACTCGGGGTGGTACTCATGAGCCATGGACACGATCACCGTCGACACAGCCCAGGGCCAGGTGCGCGGTCGCACCGACAACGGCATCGCCTCGTTCCTCGGAGTTCCCTATGCCGAGGCGCCGTTCGGACCGCACCGATTCCAGGCGCCGACCGCGCCGCCGCGGTGGTCCGGCACGCGCGACGCCCTCGAGCACGGCGCCACCGTCCCGAAGGTCGGGTACCGGCCGCCCACCAGCGAGATCCTCAGCGAGCCCGTGGTGCCCGGCGAGGAGTGCCTGAACGTCGCCGTGTACTCGCCGGACGTCGCCGGCTCCGCGCCCGTGTTCGTGTGGATCCACGGCGGCGCCTTCGTGAACGGCAGCAACGCAGTACCCGCCTACGACGGCACCGCCTTCGCGCGGGACGGCGTCGTCGCCGTGGTGATCAACTACCGGCTCGGCGTGGACGGCTTCGCGCAGATCGAGGGCGCTCCCGCCAATCGTGGTCTGCTGGACCAGGTCGCGGCGCTCGAATGGGTCCGGGACCACATCGCGTCGTACGGCGGCGATCCGGCGCGGGTGACCGTCGCGGGAGAGTCCGCGGGTGCCATGAGCGTCGGCACGCTGCTGTCGATGCCCCGCGCGGAGGGGCTGTTCCACCGCGCGGTCCTGCAGAGCGGCGCCGGCCATCACGTCATCTCGGCGGAGACCGCGGGCACCGTCTCGGCCGCGCTGGCGTCGGCCCTCGGCGTTCCGGCGACGGTGGAGGGGCTCGGCTCGGTACCCGTCGACGCCCTCGTCGACGCCCAGCGCACCCTGTCCGATCGCATCGCCGCGGAGGCATCGAGCGGCGCGTGGGGTGAGGTGGCACTGAACATGATGGCGTTCGAGCCGCGCATCGACGGTGATGTCGTTCCTGCGCTGCCGTATTCGCGCATCGCCGACGGTGCGGGCGCCGACGTCGAACTCCTGCTCGGCACCACCAGTGAGGAGCACGCGTTCTTCCTTGTGCCCGCCGGCATCGTTCCGCACATCACCGAGGACTACCTGCGGACGGTGCTCGCCGGGTATCGACTGGACCCGTCGGTGCTCGACACGTACCGCGATCGCTATCCGGACGCCTCGCCCGGTGAACTCATGATCGCGGTCATGACCGACTGGTTCTTCCGCATCCCCGCCGTGCGCGTCGCCGAGGCGCACCCGGCCCACGTCTACGAGTTCACCTGGCGCTCGCCGCTGTTCGACGGGAACCTCGGCGCGTGCCACGCGCTCGAGATCCCGTTCGTCTTCGACATGCTGGGCAAGCCCGAGACCGCCCGCATCACGGGGCCGAACCCGCCGCAGGCGGTCGCCGACGAGATGCACCGCGTCTGGGTCGACTTCGTGCGCGACGGTGATCCCGGCTGGGCGCAGTACGGGTCCGAGCGCACGGTGAAGATGTTCGGGACGGAGCCGGCCGTGGTGAACGACCCGCGGCCCGACACCCGCACGGTGTGGGACGGTGCGCGCTAGCCGGTGAAGGGCGGGACGAACTCGCAGGGCACGGGTCGCGGGTGCGCGGGGTCGAGAGCGTTCAGCACGAACGCCGCGGCCCTCGGCGACCCGACGATGCCGGCATGCTCGGAGAAGTCGACGTCGCACGTGTCCTGTACTACGATGTTGGTCGCGTTCGGAGCCTCGACGTAGCCGTCCGTGTACGGGACCACCACCTCGTCGTACCGGGTCATGATGTTCGTGTACGTGATGCCCGGCGCGTAGCGATACGACGCGTCGGGCCACGCGAACTGCGACGGGCCCGACCCCTTCCACAGCGGGGCCAGCGAGACGTACCTGTCGATGTCGTCCGCTCCGCCGAGCACCTGCGCGTAGTAGTTGGGCAGCACCGTGCCCTGCGAGTGTCCGACGATGTCGACCTTCTCGGCGCCCGTCGCGGACAGCACCTCGTCGACGAATGCCGCGAACTGCGCTCCCTTCTCGGGAACCGGCCCGAGGCCACCGATCGCGCTGATCGGCCACGCACCCGGCAGCGCACCGTACGTCGGAGCGAAGACGCAGTACCCCTCGTTCTTCAGCAGCGGCGCGTACACGCCCCACCCTGTCTGCTGCCCGGTCCCCGTGCCGTGCACCAGGATCACCGGATTCGGGTGCTCCGCCGTCGGCGCGCACGAGAAGTCGTTGGTTCCGGGCAGCGATCCGCCCGGGTTCGCGATCTCCGCCGGGAAGCCACTGAAGAAGTTGTAGTCGACGGGCAGCGGATCGGCCGTGGCGGTCGGCGCGCACGCGAGCCACGCGCACGCCGCCAGCGCCACTGTCCAGCGGGTTCTCATCAGCAGAGGCTAGCGGTCACGCCGGTTCGGCTCGGCGGAAGCGCAGTTCCCGC
The DNA here is from genome assembly GCF_019836065.1 of Rhodococcus sp. BP-332. Taxonomy (NCBI): domain Bacteria; kingdom Bacillati; phylum Actinomycetota; class Actinomycetes; order Mycobacteriales; family Nocardiaceae; genus Rhodococcus; species Rhodococcus sp. BP-332. The sequence continues at coordinate 567,497 of NZ_JABUEC010000002.1, read as the reverse complement.
TGCGCACCCCGCACGACCTGCGGCGCGCCCGACCGGTCGTCCCGCCGACGGCATCGTGAGAAACTGGGCGGCATGAGCATCGGAACCCTGATCCTTCTCCGCCACGGCGAGAGCGAGTGGAACGCGTCCAACCAGTTCACCGGATGGCAGGACGTGCGCCTGACCGCCAAGGGTGAGGCGGAGGGGAAGCGTGCCGGCGAGCTGATCAAGGAGGCCGGTGTGCTTCCCGACGTGCTGTACACCTCGCTTCTGCGTCGCGCCATCAGCACTGCGAACCTCGCGCTCGACGCGGCCGATCGGCACTGGATTCCGGTCGTCCGCGACTGGCGTCTGAACGAGCGGCACTACGGCGCACTGCAGGGTCTCGACAAGGCGGCGACCAAGGAGAAGTACGGCGACGAGCAGTTCATGCTGTGGCGTCGTAGCTACGACACCCCGCCGCCCCCCATCGAGGTCGGCTCCGAGTACAGCCAGGACGCCGATCCGCGCTACGCCGATCTCGACAGCGTGCCGCTGACCGAGTGCCTGAAGGACGTCGTCGAACGCTTCGTTCCGTACTACGAGGATGTCATCGTCCCCGAGCTGCGGGCAGGGAAGACGGTCATGATCGCCGCCCACGGCAACTCGCTGCGCGCCCTCGTCAAGTACCTCGACGGCATCTCCGACGCGGACATCGCGGGGCTCAACATCCCCACCGGCATCCCGCTGCAGTACGACCTCACGGAGTCGGGCGACAAGCTCGTTCCCACCGTGCCGGGCGGCACCTACCTCGACCCGGAGGCCGCTGCGGCCGGAGCCGCGGCAGTGGCGAACCAGGGCAAGAAGTAACGACTCGATGAACGCGGTGCGAACGTGCGCCGGACGTGCGGTGACGGCCGGAAAACCCGGCCCACCGTGCGTCGGTGCACGGTCGTGTGACCGTACGATCGGCCCGTGACCACTCCGACCGTCGTACTGATCGCCGCCGTCGCGGCGTTCGGTGGGTACCTCGTCGGTGGAGTGCTGATCCCGTATCTGAACTCCCGCCACGTCCTGCGTCAGACCCGCGACAACGGGCTGACGATGTCCCAGGTCCTCGACCTCATCGTGCTGGCCGCGCACAGCGGTATCGCCGTCGTCGACCAGTTCCACGACGTCGTGCTGTTCAATCCGCGCGCCGAGGAGCTCGGTCTCGTCCGCGGTCGGTCGCTCGACGATCGGGCCTGGAAGGCCGCCACCAGGGTCCTCGAGACCGGTGACCACGTCGAGGTCGACCTCACGGTTCTCGACGCCCGCGGGCGCGCCGGCATCGCCGTGAAGGGGCACGCGCAGCTGCTCTCCCAGGAGGATCGCCGGTTCGTCGTCCTGTTCGCCGACGACGACTCCGAGCAGGTCCGCATGGAGGCCACGCGGCGGGACTTCGTCGCGAACGTCAGCCACGAACTCAAGACCCCCGTCGGCGCCATCAGCCTACTGGCCGAGGCGCTGCTGCAGTCGCGCGACGATCCGGAGTCGGTCCAGCGATTCGGTGAGCGGATGCTCGACGAGTCCACGCGCCTGGGCAACATGGTCAGCGAACTCATCTCGCTGTCCCGTCTGCAGGGTGCCGAGAAGCTCCCCGATCTCGACGTCGTCGACGTCGACACCGTGGTCAAGAGCGCGCTCTCGCGTTCGGCTCTCAAGGCCGAGGCCACGGGCATCGTCGTCACGACGGACCGACCGAGCGGACTCGAGGTGCTCGGCGATCAGACCCTGCTGGTCACCGCACTGTCCAACCTCGTCGAGAACGCCATCGCGTACTCCCCGAAGGGGTCTCCCGTGTCGGTGACGCGGTCCCTGCGTGACGACGATGCGACGGGCCCACAGAGCATGGTGGCCTTCTCGGTCACCGACCGCGGCATCGGCATCGCCAAGGAGGACCAGGAGCGCGTGTTCGAGCGCTTCTTCCGCGTCGACAAGGCGCGGTCGCGGGCCACCGGCGGCACCGGTCTGGGACTGGCCATCGCCAAGCACGTCGCCGCCAACCACAACGGCCGCATCGAGCTGTGGAGCAAGCCCGGGACGGGCTCGACCTTCACGCTCCTCATTCCTGCTCACATCGAAGACGACGGCGAGCCGTCATGACCGAGAAGGACACCCCATGACGAGCGTGCTCATCGTCGAAGACGAAGAATCGTTGGCCGACCCGCTGGCGTTCCTGCTGCGCAAGGAAGGGTTCGACGCGACCGTCGTCGGCGACGGCCCCTCCGCCCTCGCCGAGTTCGATCGCGTGGGAGCGGACATCGTCCTGCTCGACCTCATGCTGCCGGGCATGAGCGGCACCGACGTGTGCAAGCACCTGCGCAGCCGCTCCGGTGTGCCGGTCATCATGGTCACCGCGCGCGACAGCGAGATCGACAAGGTGGTCGGACTCGAACTGGGTGCCGACGACTACGTCACCAAGCCGTACTCGTCCCGTGAACTCATCGCGCGCATCCGTGCGGTCCTGCGCCGTGGATCCGACACCGAGGAGATCGACGACAACAGCATCCTCGAGGCCGGACCGGTACGCATGGACGTGGAGCGCCACGTCGTCATGGTCGGCGGGCAGCAGATCACGTTGCCGCTCAAGGAGTTCGACCTGCTGGAGTACCTGCTCCGCAACTCCGGTCGAGTGCTCACCCGCGGACAGTTGATCGACCGCGTGTGGGGCGCCGACTACGTGGGCGACACGAAGACGCTGGACGTCCACGTGAAGCGGTTGCGCTCGAAGATCGAGACGGACCCCGCGAAGCCCGTGCACCTCGTCACGGTGCGTGGGCTGGGGTACAAGCTCGAGGAGTGAGGCCGTTCGGTTTCGGCGAGTACGTCGAAAGTGTCGCTGCGGATCCGTTGATCACGACACTTTCGGCGTATTCGCGGACATCAAGCGGCAAGTAGCCGGCGGACACGACTGACCAGGACATCAGGTTCGCGCCGCACATCGTCCGACGTGATCTGCAGAACGCGCCAGCCTTCATCAGCGAGCAGCGCAAGACGGGCCTTGTCGCGTCGGACGCTATCGGGCGTTCCGTGGAATTCGTCGCCGTCGTATTCCACCGCGAATCGTCGTGCTGGCCAAGCGAGGTCGAGATAGAAGATGCCGAGTCCGTGCATCACGGGCCACTGCAACTCGGGTGCCGGAAGGTGGCCGTCGTGCAGCACCAGGCGGGTCTCCGACTCCATCGGTGAGCCGGATCTTCGGTCGACGAGCGGTGCCAGACGGCGGACCTCGACGATGCCCCGCCGCCCCCGTTGCGCATCGACTGCTCGTTCCAGCGATCCGGGTTCGCAGCCCACCCGGGCCGCGGCGTCGAGAACGGCGAGCGCGCGACCAGGGGCACGTTGCCGTGCGACCTCGACAGCAGTCCAGGCCGGCGCCACGACCAATCGGGTGCCGACCTCCACCAGTGGTGCACCCCGTCGCTGGTGCACCACCACCCCTGGTCTGCTCTCGATGCGCCGATCGTCCGGCTCCACCACATGTAATTGCTGCGTCTGGTCGAGGTCGAAACCGTGTATCGCCGCCGCCGTGTCCATGGATGCGGCGACCCGCGTTCCGAGCTCGATGCTCAGAGCGTCGAGTCGCGCCGAGACAGGGAGCGTTCCGACCGCGTACAGCCCGTGCCGTACGCGGGTCAGCTGACGAGTGTGCACCAGCCACCGCACGCGGCTCGGGGACATGCGTCGGAGGAGATCGGTCGTGTGCAGGAAGCCGCCGTTGGCTCTCATTGCGTCGACGAGTGTGGGGTCCATGGCGCAGACCGTCACGAGCTGCACCGACAGGCGCCGCGTCGATCGAGCAACTCGCCAGTGCCGTGGGGATGACGGGGTGCCTGTGGATGAAGCGTGACCAAGCCCCGGCGAGTACGTCGAAAGTGCTGCGGCGAGCGCCGAGATCACGGCCCTTTCGACGTACTCGCGGGGCATTGATGGGACTACGTGCGCTGAGCCTCGCGGGTCGCGGGGTGCACGGCGATCAATCCCAAGCCTTGCCGACGCCGACACAGCGCGGCGAGTTCGGTGTAGACGTCCTTGCCGAGCAGCTCCGTCAGCTCCGGCGCGTACGACTGCCAGACCGCCTTCGAGCCGACGTGTGCGTCGGGGGATGCGGTGCAGTACCAACTGAGGTCGGCGCCGCCCTCACCCCAGCCGCGTCGGTCGTACTCGCCGACGACGGTCTGCAGGATCTCGACACCGTCGGGGCGCGTCACCCAGTCCTGGGTGCGGCGGATGGGCAGCTGCCAGCAGACGTCGGGCTTCACCTCGAGAGGTTCGACGCCGGTGCGCAGCGCCATCCGGTGCAGTGCGCACCCGATGCCGCCCTCGAAGCCCGGTCGGTTGAGGAAGATGCACGCACCCTTGTACTTGCGGGTGCGCAGCGCCTGCTCGCCCTCGAGATCGTCGACCTCGACGAACCCCTTCTTGCCGTGTCCCTTGTCGAAGAACTGCCAGTCGTCCGGCGTGAGCATCTCGACGGAGGCGACGAGCTTGGCGTGGTCGTCGTCGTCCGACAGGAACGCTCCGTGCGAGCAGCACCCGTCGTCGGGCCGATCCGGCACCGTGCCCTGGCACGCGGGAGTTCCGAAGACGCACGTCCAACTCGACAGCAACCACGTCAGATCTGCGCGGACGACGTGCTCGGGGTTGGTCGGATCGACGAACTCGACCCACTCGCGCGGGAAGTCCGGCGCCACCTCGGGTGCGGGATCGAGTTTGTGGGTCGCCGCGGGTTCCAGCACGTCCGCGGGCCGTCCGGTGGCCTCGCCCGACCGCCGTCCGGCCTCGTCGCCCACGCTCGTCGTCTGCTTTGCGGCCCGGCCGGCCTCCGGCCTAACCGCCTTCTCAGCACGTGTCACAAGCCACGACGCTAGACCCAGTACGGTGTTCCCTGTGCGGTTAGGGGTGCTCGACGTCGGAAGCAACACGGTTCATCTGCTCGTGGTCGACGCTCACCGCGGCGGTCACCCGACACCGATGAGCTCCACCAAGGCTGCCCTGCGCCTGGCGGAGAACACCGACGACGCCGGTGACATCACTCAGTCCGGCTCCGACCGACTGGTGCGGACGGTCGCCGACTTCTCGTCGATCGCCACATCGTCGGGCTGCGGCGAGCTCATGGCCTTCGCCACGTCGGCTGTCCGCGACGCACGCAATTCGACCGCCGTCCTGAACCGAGTGCGTGACGAGACCGGCGTGAGCCTGCAGGTCCTCTCCGGCGAGGACGAGTCGCGTCTGACGTTCCTGGCCGTGCGTCGGTGGTACGGCTGGAGTGCCGGGCGCATCCTCGACCTCGACATCGGCGGCGGATCCCTCGAGCTCAGCACCGGGATCGACGAGAACCCGGACGTGGCGATGTCGCTTCCCCTCGGGGCCGGCCGACTGACGCGCGACTGGCTGGCCGAGGATCCTCCCGGCAAGCGGCGGGTCGCCGTGCTGCGTGACTGGCTCGACGCGGAACTCGTCGAACCGGCGAAGAAGCTGCTCGAGCCGGGGCTGCCCGACCGGGCGGTGGGAACGTCGAAGACCTTCCGCTCGTTGGCTCGATTGACCGGTGCCGCTCCGTCGGCTGCCGGCCCCCGTGTCGTCAGGACCCTGACGGCCGACGGTCTGCGTCAGGTCATCTCGTTCATCTCGAGGATGACCTCGGCGGACCGTGCAGAATTGGAAGGCGTGAGCGCGGATCGATCACGACAGATGGTGGCCGGAGCACTGGTCGCCGAGGCGAGCATGCGCGCGCTGTCGATCGATTCGTTGGAGATCTGTCCGTGGGCGCTGCGTGAGGGATTGATCCTGCGCAAGCTGGACACGGAGACGTTCGGCGATGTGGTGGAGACTCGAGAGACATGAGTGACGACAACAACGGAAGTGGCGCGGCCGACACCGGACAGGTGTCGGTGGCGGAACTGCTCGCGCGCAACGGCGCCAAGGTGGACACGCAGTCCGGTGGCGGTCGACGTCGACGCGGCATGGCCGGCGGTATCTCCGTCGCCGAGCTGACCGGCGAGATCCCGATCGTCCGCGACGAGACCCCGGCCGAGGCGCCCGACGACGAGACCGACGCGTCGCCCGAGACCGAGTCGCCGCAGGACCAGCCGCGGCAGGCCGAGGCCGAGGAGTCGACCCGCGACGCCGAGCCCGAGCGGCCCGCCCCGGCACCCGAGCCCACACGGACCACGCCCCGGATCGACGACCGCCGCCGTGAGCAGCAGGCCCGCCCGACCCCCGCGTTCGGTGCCGCCCGATCCGCTCGGCCCGAACCCGCGCTGTTCTCCGGCGCTCCGTCCGTGGCGGTCGACCGCCTGCGTGCCTCCACCGAGGAGCGTGCGCTCGCACCCGAGCGGCCGGCGCAGGAGCGTCCCGCCTCCGATCGACCCGGCACTCCTGAGCAGCAGCGATCGACGCCGGCCGAGCCGGAGGTCGACGCCGACGAGGTCACGGCCGAGAACGACGCGGTGACCACGATCGTCCCGGCAGTGACCGAGGATTCCGAGACCCCGGACACGATCGCCACGGACACGGCCGACGTCGCCGATCTCGCGACCCCCACCGATGCGGAACCCGTCGAGGACGCACCGGTGGCGCCGTCGAAGTCCCGCAGCCCGGTCAAGCAGTGGTTGTCGCTGATCGGCCAGGGCATCGTGGCTATCGTGCTCGGCGCGCTCCTGTTCAAGGGGTTCGAGCGACTGTGGGAGATGCTGCCCTGGGTCGCCCTGGTCCTCGCGTTCTTCGTCATCGTCGGACTCGTGGCCGTGGTGCGTGTGCTGCGCCGCACCGACGACATCGTGTCGATCCTGCTGGCGGTGGTCGTGGGCGGATTCGTCACTCTGGGCCCGCTGGCCTTCATGCTCAGCACCACGTGACGACGCCCGGTCGCCGGCACGTTCCGGTGGGGTTGTCCACGGCCTCGGTCTATCCGCAGAACACCGAGTCCGCGTTCCGCTTCGCCGCGGAACTCGGCTTCGACGGGATCGAGCTCATGGTGTGGGCCGAGCCGATCAGCCAGGACGTCGGTGCGATCAAGCAGCTCAGCCGCGCGTACGGCGTTCCGGTTCTGGCGCTGCACGCACCGTGCCTGCTGATCACCCAGCGGGTGTGGGGTTCGGATCCGGTCTCGAAGCTGGTGCGCTCGGTCCACGCTGCCGAGGCGCTCGGCGCGTCCACCGTGGTGGTGCACCCGCCGTTTCGCTGGCAACGCATCTACGCCGACGGTTTTCCCGACCAGGTCGCCGAGCTCGAGTCCGACAACGAGGGCATGGTCGTCGCCGTCGAGAACATGTTCCCGATGCGTGCGGACCGGCTCTTCGGTGCGGGCACCGGCTCGGTGAAGCGGCTCGAGAAGCGCGGCGGGAAGCCGGGCATCGGGTTCACCGCGTTCGCGCCGTCCTACGACCCGACCGACGTGGGCCACCAGCACTACACGCTGGACTTCTCGCACACCGCGACGTCCGGACTCGATGCCGTGGCGCTGTCCGAGCGCATGGGCGCCGGGCTCAAGCATCTACATCTCGCGGACGGCCGCGGCGCCTCCGTCGACGAGCACCTCGTGCCCGGCGACGGCACGCAGCCGGTCGCGGAGGTCTGCCAGGCGCTGGTCGCGCGGGGCTTCGACGGTCAGGCCGTGCTCGAGATCAACACCCAGAACGCGCGGACCGCCACCGAGCGGTCGGCCGCACTCGAACGATCGTTGGCGTTCGCCCGGCAGCACCTCTGACGTCCCTCACCTCCGAAGTCCGCACCTCTGAAGCCCGCACCCTCGGAAGTTCGCACCTGGGATAGTGGCACTATCCACTGTGGTCTAGAGTTCGACCGGTGCGCATGTCCGAGCTGGTCGAACGATCCGGGGTCCCGCGACCCACGATCAAGTTCTACCTCCGCGAAGGGCTCCTCATGCCCGGGGTCGGCGCGGCGACGGTGTCCGAGTACACCGACGAGCACCTGGATCGCCTCCGGTTGATCAAGGCCCTGACCGGCGCCTCCCTTCCACTCGGACGGATCAGGACGGTGCTCGCGGCCCTCGACGAGGCGACCGGCGACGTCCATCCCGCGATGAGCCGGGCACTCGGTGCGCTCCCGCCCTACCTCGACGACGCGGGGCACGACGGAGTCGACCCGGGTCCGGCGCCGCGTACGTCGCGGATCCTGGAACGGCTCGGCCACGCCGCCGCCGATCTCCCGACCGACAGTTCTGCGGCTCGTCAGCTCGACCACTCGCTCGCCGCCGCCGACGCTGCGGGCGTTCCGCTCTCCGACGACGACGTCGTCGCATACGCCCGTGCCGTCCGCGTGATCGCGGAGGGGGAGTGGGCGCGGGTGCTCGACCACACAGAGCCACGCGCCGCCGTGCGCTTCGCCGTCCTCGGGACGGTGCTCTACGAACCGGTGGTCACCGCCCTGCGCCGCCTCGCGCACCACGATCTCGCCCAGCAGCACTTCGCCCCGACCGGCCTTCCCGACCGACTCACCCGGCCGGCCTCCGGCCTTCCCGACCGGCCCCACCCGACGACAGATTCGAGCGACCAGTGACCGACGCCCCGTTCCGCACCCTCACCACACTCGATCGCACCGACACGGATCTGTTCGAGGGCAGCATCGACCCGACGTGGACCATCGGCCCCAAGGTGCACGGCGGCGCCATGATGAGTGTCTGTGCCGCGGCCGCCACTCAGCGTCTCGCGCTGGACGACGACCCGATCGAGCTCACTCCGCTCGCAGTCAGCGCCAGCTACCTCGCGGCGCCCGATCCCGGCCCGGTGACGGTCGAGACGACGGTGCTCAAGCGTGGTCGGCGCGTGGTGCACGTCGACGCGGTGTTGCTGCAGAACGGTCGTCCCGCGGTGCGGAGCGTGGTCACGCTCGGCACGCCGGACAACGGAGCGCCCGTCCACCAGGAGCACGAGTCGTCCCTGGCGTCGGTCCTCGACATGGCCGTCGAGCCGCCGGACTCGGCCGCTCGAGTGGCGCCCGGTCACCCGATGGCGGACGTCGTCCACGTCGCCACGGGCTGCGACATGCGTCTCGATCCCACCGCCGCGCACTTCCTGACCGGCGCGCAGGGGTCGGCGGAGATCCGCATGTGGGTCCGGCCGCGGCCCGACGACGAGAACGATCCCGTCACCGCGGCGCTGTTCGCCATCATGGCCGGCGACATCTGCCCGCCCGTGACGATGAATCGCGGCCTCTTCGGCTGGGCTCCGACGGTCCAGCTCACGACGTACCTGCGTCACACCCCGGCACCCGGCTGGCTGCGCGTGAAGTCGTCGAGCACCGTGCTCGGCGGTTCCTGGTTCGAGGAGGACCACACCATCGTCGACTCCACCGGTGCCGTGGTGGTGCAGAGCCGACAGCTGGCGATGGTGCCGCTCGCGACCTGAGCCCGACCGAGGGACCGCGACACCCTGCCGATCGCCACCCGCGGCATGGCACGCTGAGCGCATGACGAGAATTGCGGTGATCGGCGGCGGCCGGATCGGTGAGGCGTTGATCGCAGGACTGATCGAGGGCGGGTTGCCCACCGGCAACGTGGTGCTGGCGGAGAAGTACCCGGCACGCGCGGACGCGGTGGCCACCCAGTTCGGCATCCGGACCACCAGCGTGATCGACGCGATCGAGGGCGCCGACGTCATCGTCGTCGCGGTGAAGCCCGACGACGTGGACTCGGTGATCACCCAGATGTCCAAGGCCGAGCTCAACGGGGAGCGCGAGCAGATCATCGTCACGATGGCCGCCGGCGTCACCGCGTCGCGCTACGAGCCGAAGCTGCCCGCGGGCATCCCGATCGTCCGTGTCATGCCCAACACCCCGATGTTGGTGGGCGAGGCGATGAGCGTGCTGGCCCCCGGCCGCCATGCCCGCTCGGAGCACATCGAGACGGTGCGCAAGCTGCTCGGCACCGTCGGGAAGACGGCCGTCGTGTCCGAGGACAAGATCGACGCGGTCACCGCCGTCTCCGGATCCGGACCCGCCTACTTCTTCCTCATGGCCGAGGCCATGATCGACGCCGCCGTGGGTCTCGGACTGCCTCGCGACACCGCCACGACACTGGTCGTCCAGACGATGGTGGGCTCCGCGGCGATGCTCGATCGCTCGGACGAGTCACCGCAGGAGCTCCGCGCCGGTGTGACGTCTCCCGGCGGCACCACGGCGGCGGCCATCGCCCAGCTGGAGCGAAAGGGCTTCCGAGCTGCGCTTCTCGACGCGATCGACGCCGCCAAGGCGCGGGGAACGGCTCTCGGTTCACCGGTCGAATAAATATTGGTCCCCCCACCCGTCGCTTTTGTCACTCGAGTCCCGCTAAGCTCGCTGCAGCACGTGCGTGTCTGTTCTGCCGGAGGGGAAGCCGGCAGCGCGGGCGTGCCGGAGGTATGTGGATTTATGGAATCCGTCAACAAGCCGTCCGGGTCGAGCAAGAGCTCGTCCCACGACGGCCAACCGGCTGTGGCCGGAACCCAGTTCCTCACGGTGGCAGAAGTTGCCTCACTGATGAGGGTGTCCAAGATGACCGTGTACCGCCTGGTGCACGGTGGCGAGCTGCCCGCCGTTCGTGTGGGCCGTTCGTTCCGAGTGCATGCGAAGGCGGTGCACGACTACCTGGAGACGTCCTACTTCGACGCAGGCTGACGCACGCCTCGTCCCGTCTGTTCCACGTGGAACGGTGCATGTCCGGGGAAGGGCATCGGCACGGTTCACCGGAATCGGACGGTTCGGGCGTGCGCCGCTGCTGCGGAGGCCGGTCGAGGGTGGTCGTGTGAGCTGGGTATGATGGGGCTGAGTCGCGTGAGCGCGCAGTCCCGTCACTGCCGTGTCCGCCGACGACCGAACAGCACCAGCAGCGGTATCAGCAGTGCAGCTGTACAGAGACGAAAGAACGCGAGGACACCCGCATGGGTTCAGTGATCAAGAAGCGTCGCAAGCGCATGTCGAAGAAGAAGCACCGCAAGCTGCTTCGCCGCACCCGCGTTCAGCGCAGGAAATTGGGTAAGTGATCCGCTAGGGATCGCGACGACTTCCGCCCGTGAGGATCGAGTTTCGACCGTCCTCGCGGGCGTTGTCGTATCCGGTCCCGCGGGTGTCGCGTGCCGGTTCTTCTCGTGCCGGAGCGCGCACGCGGGGTTCGTGACACCATGGCGTGTGCGGCGCCGCGCGAGCGGTGGCCACGGGAGAAACCGAGGGGGTCTGGTGAGCTCTGACGACACCGGGCGCGACGCTCCACGCGTCGTGCTCGTCACGGGAGCGAGCCGATTCCTGGGCGGATACCTCACCATGCGACTGGCGCAGAACCCGTCGATCGAGCGGGTCGTCGCCGTCGATGCCGTGGCACCCACCAAGGACATGATCCGGCGGATGGGTCGCGCCGAATTCGTGCGGGCGGACATCCGTAACCCGTTGATCGGCAAGGTCATCCGCAGCGCGGGCGTCGACACCGTCGTGCACGCGTCGCTGCTGTCCCGGCCGCCCAGCGGCGGTGGCCGCACGGTGATGAAGGACCTCAACGTGCTCGGGGCGATGCAGCTGTTCGCCGTCTGCCAGAAGTCGCCGACGGTGCGGCACGTGGTGCTGCGCTCGTCGACGGCGGTGTACGGCTGCAGTGCGAAGGATCCGGCGCAGTTCACCGAGGAGATGGGCGCGCGGTCACGTCCGCAGGGCGGCTTCGCCCGCGACGCCATCGAGACCGAGGGCTACGCCCGTGGGCTGGGCCGTCGTCGTCCGGACATCGACGTCAGCATCCTGCGCAACGCCCCCATGATCGGACCCCGGTTGAACGGATCCGTCTCGCGCTACCTCACCTCGCCGGTCACACCGTCGATCCTCGGTCGCGATGCGCGCATGCAGTTGCTGCACGAGGAGGACGCACTCTCCGCACTCGAACGCGCCACGTTGGCCGGCCCCGCGGGCACCTTCAACATCGCGGCCGACGGCATCATCATGCTGTCGCAGGCCATCCGCCGAGCCGGCCGCGTGGAGCTGCCGGTGCCCATGGCCCTGTTCCGCACCACCGGCAAGGCGGTGATGGGATCGCTGATGCGCGACTTCTCGGCGGAGCAGCTCGACTACTTCAACTTCGGATGCGGGGTGGACACCACCAGGATGAAGAACGTCCTCGGATTCACCCCACGGTGGACCACCGTGCAGGCGTTCGACGACTTCGTGCGCGGAGTCGCGCTGACGCCCGTGATTCGGCGTGAATGGGTCGACGCGATCGAGAACCGCGTCATCGGACTGTTGGGCGGTGCAACCTCCGGGGTGCACCCGTCGCCCGTGTCGTTGCCGGCCGGAGCGGGAAGGTGACCGACGTGGCCAAAGTGATTCCGCTGCACGGTAAGTCGTTCGATCGCCTCCGGCAGTCCACGCCCGACGGTGGGCCACGCGCCGGCAGCGACCCGGCGGACGTCCGCGGTCGGCACCCCTCGTCCTACGCGTCCCCGTCGCCCTCGCCCTCGATGGTGCCGAGTGTCGAGGCGCCGACGCCTCTGGTCGTGCCCGAGACGGCAGCACCGCATGCGACGCCGGACGTCGGCGAGTTCCCGTCGGCCGTCGAGTCGGTACGGCGTGCGCTCGTCGACCGTGTCGCCGGGGGAGCGGACTTCCTGCGGACGCGCCTGTCGGGCGACTACGAGGTCGACGAGTTCGGTTACGATCCCCACTTCGCCGATTCCGTCTGGCTTCCGGCGTTGCGACCGCTGTTCGAGAAGTGGTTCCGCGTCGAGGTGCGCGGGATCGAGAACGTGCCCGCCGAGGGCGGCGCCCTGGTGGTCTCGAACCACGCGGGTGTCATCCCGATCGACGGACTCATGGCCTCGGTCGCCATGCGGGATCACCACCCGCAGCACCGCGCGCTGCGCATGCTCGCCGCGGACCTCGCGTTCGAGACCCCGCTGGTCGGCAGCATCGCGCGCCGCGCCGGCCACACCCTGGCCTGCCAACCCGACGCCGAGCGACTACTGCGTGGCGGCGAGGTCGTGGCGGTGTTCCCGGAAGGGTTCAAGGGCATCGGCAAGCCGTTCAGTGAGCGCTACAAGCTGCAGCGCTTCGGCCGCGGTGGCTTCGTCTCCGCCGCGCTGCGCACCCAGACGCCCATCATCCCGTGCTCGATCGTCGGGTCCGAGGAGATCTACCCGAAGATCGGTGACCTGACGACGCTCGCACGCGTCCTCGGCATGCCGTACTTCCCGGTCACGCCGCTGTTCCCGCACTTCGGTCCGCTGGGTCTCGTCCCGCTGCCGTCGAAGTGGTACATCGAGTTCGGCGAGCCCATCGAGACCACGTCTTACGAGCCGTCCGCCGCCGACGACCCGATGGAACTGTTCGAGGTCACCGACCGCGTGCGCGAGACGATCCAGCAGACGCTCTACCGGCTGCTGACCCGTCGCCGGAACGTCTTCCTCGGCTGACCGCTCCGTCAGCGTCCGAGGTCGTCTTGCGTTCGCGTGCTGTCATGCCGGCGTTGTTTGACCAGGTACATCGCCCTGTCCGCTTCGCGCACGAGTTCGGTGGCGTCGTCCGTCCGCTCGTGCGCGAGACCGATGCTGGCCGAGATCTCGAGAGTCAGGTCGCAGCTCAGGGTGAACGGTGTGTCGAACACCGCCGACACCGTGTCGACCACAGCACCGACCTCGTCGTGTGCAGCAGGGTGAGCTACCGCGAACTCGTCACCGCCGTATCGCGCGATCCATCCACGTTCCCCCACCGCCTCGGAGAGACGGTCGGCAATGGAGCGCAGTGCTGCGTCACCGATGTGGTGTCCCCACGTGTCGTTGATGGCCTTGAAGTGGTCGACATCGACGAAGATCATGGCCACGTGTGAGTCGTCATCCACACTCGCGTGGATGGCATCGTCCACCGATACCAGGAAGGTGTCCCGATTCAGTAGTCCCGTCACGGCGTCCCGAGTCGCACGTCGTCGAAGTTCGGCCACCGCGGACTTCTCCGCTGTGATGTCGGTGATCTGCTCGAGTACAGCGCTCAGGGTGCCGTCGCCGTCACGAATCGGAACTGTCACCGATTCGATCCAGATGGTGGCAGTCTGTGCCCGGAGGCTCCACATCGCCTGATACCTCATCGATTGATGTCCGTCTGCAGCGATGGCCGCGCGCTCGGAGAGGACGTGATCGCGCGAGTCGGGGTGAACCAGCTCGAGTATGTCCATGTCGGTCATCCGGGAATCCTCCGGCGCTCCCAGCAGACGGCGGAGGGCATCGTTCGCCAGGGTGATGCGTCCGGTGGCGTCCACGAGCATCATCCCTGTCGGGGATGTTCGAAGGATGGACGTGAACACCTCGACCGCGGCATCCCGCTCGGTCTGCGCAGTGACGCGGTCGGTGACGTCGCGGAACGACGACTGCACCTGATAGGGGCGCCCAGCAGGATCGCAGATGAGCTGCCCGATCACCTCGACCCACCGCGTCGATCCTGACCGATGTCGGACGGGCAACGTGATGGTCACCGGTCCCAGGCGGTCCAGGATCGAGGCGAGCGCTGATCGCGCGGCGTCCAGATGACTCGGCAGAATGAGATCGAAGGTGCTGAGGCCAATCAGCTCATCTGGGGTGTAGCCGAAGACCTCGACCGTGGACGGCGACGCCCACAGCCAGGTGGAGTCGAGGCCGTGAAGTCCGACGACCTCGTGCAGACGCTCCGTGATGAGCCGGAACATGCGCTCGGAATGCTGGAGACGGAGGCGGTCGGTCTGCTCGTCCTCCACCACGTGGAAACACGTGATCGCACTCGGAGGCAGACCGGGCACGTCCACCGGGTAGCTGTCGATGATCATCCACACGTAGTCCAGATGTGCACTGCGGCCCCGGCGGACTCCCATCAAGGTCCCCGTGACGGGTGTGCGAGTACGCAGAACGGTCATCGCGGGGTGATTCTCGCCGAGCAAGGGTTCACCATCTCCGGAGATGGTCGACCAGAGGGGATCGACAGAGGTACGACCGAGCATCTGGTCCCCGGTCATGTTCAGGATCTCCTCGGCCGGTGGTGTCCACGCCACGATTGCGCCCGACGGATCCTGGAGGACGATTCCGTAATCTGTCGTGGGCAGGCGGCCGCGTGCGGTAAGGAGAAGAGCTGTGAGGTCTCCTCGGAGCGGGTGTCCGGACTCGGTCGTACGGCTGTCCGGTGTGGGCTCGGTGTCCGTGGAACTGTGGTGCGCCGTTCTCGACATCACTCGACGCCTCTCGTCGTGCCGGGTGGCCGCCCGGAATTCCTCGTGTGTGTTCACGATCGGAAGTCCTCTGCCGCACGTGTGCGTCACCACCACCCGTGACGAATCATACGTGTGCGACTCTCGGGGAGAATTGAGTGCTCTGCGCGCGTTGTCGCAGACTAGAGCCCGGTGACGTCGGCGATCAGCTCGTCGACGATCTGTGCCGAGAGCGTCACCAGCGGGAGTCCACCGCCGGGGTGCGACGATCCACCGACCAGGAACAGGCCGGGGATCGGCGAGCGATTGGCCGGGCGCAGGAACGCGGCCGTCGCCCCGTTGGACGACGTTCCGTAGATGGACCCGCCCGGAGTCATGGTGCGGCGCATCAGATCTGCCGGCGAGATGATCTCCCGCCACAGCACCCGCTCGCGCACGTCCACTCCGCGCGCCGCCATGACGTCGAGGATGCGGTCGGCGTAGCCCTCCGACAGTTCGGGAGCGTCCCAGTCGACCAGTGCCGAGGAACCGGTGCCGTGTCGCGCGGCGTTCACCAGGACGAACCAGGCCTCGGTGTCGTCGTCCGGGCGCAGAGCCGGATCGTCGGGGGCGCTGACGTAGACGGTCGGGGCGTCGGCGGGGTGCGCCGGCCGCGTGCGGGTGCCGAAGACGGCGTCGAACTCGGCGTCGTAGTCGTCCGGGAACAGCACCCGGTGGTGCGGGGTGTCGGCGTCGCGGCCCCGCAGAGCCAGCAGGATCACGAAGCCGGACAGGCTCGCGGTGGTCGCGTCGAGGCGCCGCCGGGCGAGCGCGGTGCGCCGCGTGGCGGGAACCAGAGACCGGTAGACCTGCTCGGCATCGGCGTTCGCGACGACGATGTCGGCCGCGACGGGTCCGTGTGTGGTGTCGACGCCGGTGGTGCGTCCGTTCTCGACGCGCACGCCGGTCACCGTGACACCCGTGCGGATCTCCGCTCCGAGCGATGTCGCGCGGTCGGCGATGGCCTCGGCGATGCGGTGCAGCCCACCGGGAACGTGCCACGATCCCCAGCGCTGCTCGACGTGGGGCACCGTGGCGAGGGCCGCCGGGGCGCGCCGCGGATCCGAGCCGGTGTAGGTGGCGTAGCGGTCGAGCATCATCGCGAGCCGCGGATCGGTGAGGTACTGCCGACCCAGATCACGCAACGATGACCACGGGCTGATGGTGCGGAGGTCGCCCACCCGTCGCGACAGCGACACCAGTTCGCGGGGGCCGATGGGCGATGCGAGGAACGCCTCGTGGGTGGCGTCCCAGATCTGCTCGGCACGCTCGGAGAACCGGGACCACTGCGCACCGGCACCGGCTCCGAGCGCCGAGTCCAGAGCGGCGGGGATCTCCTCCGCGCGACCGGGCATGTCCAGCTCGGTGCCGTCGGGAAAGCGGTAGCGACACGCGACCGGGAGCCGGTCGAACGTGAGGTCCGACGGCCCACCGGTCTGCGTGAAGAGATCGTCGAACACGTGCGGCATGGTGACCAGTGACGGCCCGGTGTCGAACGAGAAGCCGTCCCGCCGGACGATGCCGAGCTTCCCGCCCAGATCGTGCGACTGCTCGAGCACGACGGTCTCGACACCGCGGTGGGCCAGGCGGGCGGCGGTGGCGAGTCCGCCGACACCCGCACCGATGACGACTGCTCTCACAGGTAGGCCGGAGGCCGGTCGGGTGGCGGGTAGGCCGGAGGCCGGTCGGTTCATACGTTGCGTCGGCCGAGCACCGCGGCGACGCCGCCGCCGACGGCACCGAGTGCGAGAGCGGTGGGGACGCCGATCTTGGCGGCCTTGCGGCCGGTCCGGAAGTCGCGGATCTCCCACCCGCGGTTCTTCGCGAGCTCGCGCAGGTCCGCGTCGGGATTGACCGCGACGGCCGTCCCGACGAGGGACAGCATCGGTACGTCGTTGTGGCTGTCGGAGTAGGCGGTGCAGCGTCGCAGGTCGAGGCCCTCGCGCACGGCGAGGGTCCGCACGGCGTGGGCCTTGCCGCGACCGTGCAGGATGTCGCCGACGAGGCGCCCGGTGAAGACGCCGTCCTTGCTCTCGGCGACGGTGCCCAACGCGCCGGTCAGGCCGAGGCGTTTGGCGATGATGGACGCCAGCTCCACCGGGGTGGCGGTGACGAGCCACACCTGCTGGCCGGCGTCGAGGTGCATCTGCGCGAGAGCACGGGTGCCGGCCCAGATGCGGTCGGCGATGATCTCGTCGAAGATCTCCTCGCCGAGCCGCACGATCTCCGCGGTCGAGCGGCCCTCGACGAAGGACAGTGCCTTCTCGCGGCCGGTGCTGACGTCGCCCAGGTTCTCCTTGCCGGACACGCGGAACTTGATCTGCTGCCAGGCGAACTCGGAGACGTCCTTGGACGTGAAGTACTTGCGGGCCGCGAGCCCGCGGGCGAAGTGGATGATCGACGCGCCCTGCACCATCGTGTTGTCGACGTCGAAGAACGCGGCGGCAGTGAGATCACGCGGAACCGTACTGACGTGGTCGTCGGCGGCCTCGGCGCTCTCGGCCTGCAGCGCGATGGCGGCATCGGCGCTCGCCTCGCCGGCGAGCTTGGCGCGGATCTGGGCGGCGGTGGGGCCGAGGGGATTGCGGATCCGTCGACGGACCTGCTTCTCGGCCGCCTCCGGGTCGACGAGTCGACGTTCCCGCGACTCGTCCATCACCTCGGGCGACTCGGTGAGTTCCGAATCGGGCGTGACAGCAGCATGTGCGTCGTCCGGATCATGCTGATCGGGCACGGTGCACCTCCCCACCTCGACCGGTCGTCCCACGGGCGCGGGCCGTCCCGGTCCTGCCGATCCACCCTAACCGCGTGCGCGAGGCGGTGAGACACTCGACTCATGACCAGCCCGGTACGCACCGTGACGTTGCTGACACGCGCCGGATGCGGGGCGTGCGACGCCGCGCTGCGCGTGCTCGTTCCCCTGTGTGCGGAGTACGGCGTGGCCTGCGAGTCGGTCGACGTCGACGCGGTGGCCGCGCAGGACCCTGACCTGCGGGCGGAGTACGGGGACCGGCTGCCGGTGGTGCTGCTGGACGGCCGCGAACACAGCTACTGGGACGTCGACGTGCCCCGGCTGCGGCGCGATCTGGAGAACTGACCCGGGCCGCTCGTCACCGTCGGTGCGCGCGGCCGTCGGATCACCGGGCGCGGGATCGTACTACACGGGTCGGCGACTTTGTTCATCCCTCCACGAGAGGTTACCGTGGAGAGAAGAAAGGGGTCGGCGACGAACCCTGCGTCACAGGTACCACGGTCCTGTGCGTGGCCCGCCGATCCTCGGATGACCGTGGAGACCGCATGCCTGTCATCAGGCGTGCCGTCGGACGAGGAGCCTTCGACGTGACCTCACAACGCCGCCTGCCCGGCGTCGGTATCGCGCGCTCCGGCGCGGTGTCCGACTCCGGCCGCGACGGTGGTGCTGTGTCTCGTGACGGTGGTGCGGTCTCTCGCGCTGTGCCCCAGGCTACGGTCACCCGATTCGCGGGGTATCTCCGGGTACTGAGTTCGCTGACCGACACCCGAGTGATGATCGTCTCGAGCGAGGACCTCGCGACGGCCGCCGGGGTCGGTTCGGCCACGCTGCGCAAGGACCTCTCGTTCCTCGGCCCGATGGGTGTTCGCGGAGTGGGATACGACGTCGCTCGCCTGCGGGCGCGCATCGAGCTGGCGCTCGGTCTGGATCGCGGTCACCGCGTCGTGCTGGTGGGCACCGGCAACCTCGGCACCGCACTGGTCGGGTACGACGGGTTCAGTCGTCGCGGTTTCACGATGGTCGCCCTGTTCGACAGCGATCCGGCCGTCGTGGGCCGCGAGATCACCGTCGGCAACGCCGACGACGGTTACTCGCAGCTCACCGTTCTGCACGTCGATCGGCTGGTCGAGGTCGCCGCCGAGCTCGGCGCCACCGTCGGCGTCGTCGCCACGCCGGACGCTGCCGCCCAGTCCGCCGTCGACGCCCTCGTCGAGGCCGACATCGACTGCATCCTCAGTTTCGCGTCCACCGATCCGGTGACCCCCCCGCACGTCGATCTCCGCCGCGTCGATCTCGCCGTGGAGCTGCAGGTCCTCTCGTTCGCGAACGCCCACAAGGCACCGCGCATCCGTCCCGCCCGCCCGGTCTGTCGTGATCCCCGGACGGTCACCCCCGCTAGTAGAAACGGATCGGTGATAGCACCGTGAGTGTCCTTCTCCTCGGGATTTCGCATCGAAGCGCTCCCGTCTCGGTGCTCGAACGTATCGCCGTCAGCGACACGGAACGCCCGAAACTGACCGACGAGATCATGATGTCGCCGCATGTCTCCGAGGTCATGATCGTCTCGACGTGCAACCGCGTCGAGGTGTACGCGGTGGTCGACGCCTTCCACGGCGCCCTGACCGATCTCGGTGCACTGTTGTCCGAGCACTCCGGTCTCGAGCTCGCCGAGCTCACGAAGTACGCCTACGTGCGCTACAGCGAGGCCGCGGCCGAGCACCTGTTCGCCGTCGCCGGCGGACTCGACTCGATGGTGATCGGTGAGCAGCAGATCCTCGGGCAGATCCGTGCCGCCTACGCAGCGTCGGACGCTCAGCAGGCATCGGGCCGCGCGCTCCACGAGCTGGCGCAGCAGGCGCTGCGCGTGGGCAAGAAGGTCCACTCCGAGACGGGCATCGACAAGGCGGGAGCCTCCGTGGTCTCCGTCGCGCTCGATCGCGCCTCCGACGTGCTCGGTGGTCTCGCGGGCAAGAAGGCCGTCGTGCTCGGCGCCGGCGCGATGGGCGGTCTCTCCGTCGCTCATCTGACGCGCACCGGCATCGGCAGCATCGCGGTCGCCAACCGCACCCAGAGCCGCGCGCAGCACCTGTCCGAGACCGCGGCCGCGGGCGGCGTGACGTCGTTCGCGATCACACTCGACCAGCTCTCCGCGACGGTGGCGGACGCCGACATCCTCGTCACCTGTACCGGTGCGGTGGGTGCCGTCGTGACCATCGCCGACGCCCATCGTGCGCTCGCCCAGCGCGACACGCAGGCTCGCCCGCTGGTGATCTGCGACCTGGGCCTGCCTCGCGACGTCGAGCACGCCGTCGCCGGCCTGCCCGGCGTGACCGTCCTGGACATGGAGTCGCTGCAGCACGATCCCGCGGCCGGCGCCGCGGCGTCCGACGAGCGTGCGGCCCGCGACATCGTGGCCGCCGAGCTCGCCTCCTACCTGTCCGGACAGCGCCTCGCCGAGGTCACCCCGACCGTCACGGCGCTGCGTCAGCGGGCCGCCGAGGTCGTCGAGTCGGAGCTCATGCGGCTCGACTCACGACTGCCCGATCTGGCCGACCCGCAGCGCGACGAGGTGGCCCGCACCGTGCGCCGCGTCGTCGACAAGCTGCTGCACGCGCCCACCGTGCGCGTGAAGCAGCTGGCCACCACGCCGGGCGGCGACTCCTACGCCGAGGCGCTCCGGGAGCTCTTCGAGCTCTCGCCGAGCACGGTTCAGGCCGTCGCGTCGCCGATGGAGGTCGCCACCGCCGTCGACACGGACAATCCCACCGCCGCCCTCGCGGACGACTTCACCCTCTCCCACGAGCGGGGTACGGAATGATCGCGAACGCCGCTGCGCTGGGTGATCGCGTGGTGCGTATCGGTACCCGCGGCAGCCTGCTCGCCACGACGCAGGCCGAGACCGTCCGCGCTGCCATCACGGCCGCCGGTGTCCGCACCGAGCTGGTCGTCGTGACCACCGCGGGCGACAAGTCGGCCGCACCGGTGCAGGAGATCGGCGTGGGCGTCTTCACCGCCGCCCTCCGGGAAGCATTGGCGGACAAGACCATCGACGTCGCCGTGCACTCCTACAAGGATCTTCCGACGGCGGAGGACGAGCGTTTCACCATCGGCGCGATCCCGCAGCGCGAGGACGCGCGTGACGCCCTGGTGGCGCGCGACGGACTGGTGCTCGGCGAACTGCCCGCCGGTTCCACCGTCGGCACGTCCGCACCGCGGCGTATCGCCCAGCTGCGCGCACTCGGCCTCGGCCTGGACGTGCAGCCCCTGCGTGGCAACCTCGACACCCGCATCGGCAAGGTCACCAAGGGTGAGCTCGACGCCGTCGTCGTGGCCCGTGCCGGACTGGCGCGGATCGACCGTCTGGACGTCGTCACCGAGGCTCTCGAGCCGGTGCAGTTCCTGCCGGCTCCCGCTCAGGGGGCACTCGCAGTGGAGTGCCGCTCCGACGACCACGATCTGGCTTCCGTGCTCGCGACCCTCGACGATCCCGCGGCCCGCGCCTCGGTGACGGCGGAGCGGGCCCTGCTCGCCGAGCTCGAGGCCGGCTGCACCGCTCCGGTCGGGGCCATCGCCGAGGTCGTCGAGTCCATCGACGAGGACGGCCGAGTCTTCGAGGAACTGTCCCTGCGCGGCTGCGCCGCCGCGGTGGACGGCTCCGACGTGATCCGAGCCTCCGCAGTGGGGCCCGTCGACGACGCCGACGGCATCGGCCGCCGTGTCGCCCGTGAACTTCTCGAACTCGGCGCCCGAGACCTGGTCGCCGTCACCGAGCCCTCCAGTTCGTCCACCGCCGCCTCGACCCAGAGACCGGGCGGTACCGAGAAAGGCGAGTCGATCGATGCGTGAGCAAAGGGCGCTGAGCGTCGTCGGGACCTCGAGCCGACACAGACGTGGCGGCCTGCCCGGGCGACGCGTGACACCCCGTCCGGGACGGTACGAGCGCATCGCCACATCGCGGTTGATCCCCAAGCGGGGTCCCGCCACCGAGATCGAGATCCGCTTCCGCGACAAGTACGCGGAACAGACTGCACTGGAGAACGAATCATGAGCCGAGTCCGCAAGAACACCCCGGGACGGATCCTGTTCGTGGGCTCCGGACCGGGCGACCCGGCCCTGCTCACCGTCCGGGCGAGGGACGCGCTGGCGATCGCCGAGATGGCCTTCACCGATCCCGACGTCGACAAGGGTGTCATCGCCCTGGTGGGCACCGCAGTCCCGGCCGACGCCGAGACGGGCGAGAACGGCGTGGACGTGCGTCCGGCGCTCGGCGAGCCCGCCGAGGTGGCCAAGACGCTGGTCGCCGAGGCGAAGAACGGCCACGACGTGGTGCGGCTCGTCTCGGGTGATCCGCTGACCACCGACTCCGTCATCGCCGAGGTCACCGCCGTGGCGCGGACCCAGGTGCAGTTCGAGGTCGTTCCCGGCCTTCCCGCGGGGTCCGCGGTGCCGAGCTACGCCGGCATGGCACTGGGCTCCGAGCACACCGAGGCAGACGTCCGGGGCGACGTCGACTGGGCGTCGCTCGCCGCGGCACCCGGACCGCTCGTCCTGCACGCGACGTCCGGCCACCTCGCCGAGACCGCCAGTGCGCTCGTCGAGCACGGCCTGGCCCCGCAGACGCCTGTCGCCATCACCGTCCGCGGTACGACGCGTCAGCAGCGCACCGTCGAGGCGACCCTCGCGACGCTGAACGACGCGGGATCCGAGCTCGTGGGATCACTCATCGTCACGGTCGGCAAGGTCGTCTCGCAGCGTAGCCGGATGTCCTGGTGGGAGAGCCGCGCGCTGTACGGCTGGACCGTCCTCGTGCCGCGCACCAAGGACCAGGCCGGCGAGATGAGCGAGCGTCTGGTGACGCACGGCGCCATCCCCATCGAGGTGCCGACCATCGCCGTCGAGCCGCCGCGCAGCCCCGCGCAGATGGAGCGCTCGGTCAAGGGACTCGTGGACGGCCGCTACCAGTGGGTCGTCTTCACCTCCACCAACGCGGTGCGCGCGGTGTGGGAGAAGTTCGAGGAGTTCGGACTCGACGCTCGCGCGTTCTCCGGCGTCAAGATCGCCTGCGTCGGCGAAGCGACGGCCGAGAAGGTCCGCTCGTTCGGCATCAACCCCGAGCTCGTCCCGTCCGGCGAGCAGAGTTCCACCGGGCTGCTCGAGGACTTCCCGCCGTACGACGAGGTCTTCGACCCCGTCAACCGTGTCCTGCTGCCGCGCGCCGACATCGCGACCGAGACTCTCGCCGAGGGCCTCCGCGAGCGCGGCTGGGAGATCGACGACGTCACCGCGTACCGCACGGTGCGCGCTGCGCCGCCGGCCGCCGAGACCCGCGAGATGATCAAGACCGGCGGCTTCGACGCCGTGTGCTTCACGTCGAGCTCCACCGTGCGCAACCTCGTCGGCATCGCCGGCAAGCCGCACGCGCGCACCCTCGTGGCGTGCATCGGACCGAAGACCGCCGAGACGGCCGTCGAGTTCGGCCTGCGTGTCGACGTGCAGCCCGAGACGGCTCAGGTCGGACCGCTGGTCGAGGCACTGGCCGAGCACGCTGCACGACTGCGCGCCGAGGGTGCACTGCCGCCTCCGCGCAAGAAGTCTCGTAGGCGCTGACCCGCCCGTGCGCCCTTTGCGCATCCAGGGATACGCAAAGGGCGCACGGCCGAACGAAGTGAGGGTTCCGTGTTCCCCGTAGACCGTCCCCGGCGACTGCGTCGTACCCCAGCCATCCGCCGGTTGGTGGCGGAGACGTCGCTCGAACCGCGGCACCTGGTGCTGCCGATGTTCGTGGCCGACGGCCTCGATGCCCCGCGCGAGATCAGCTCCATGCCGGGCGTCGTCCAGCACACCCTGGACTCGCTGTCAGCCGCTGCCGACGAGGCCGTGCGGGCCGGAGTCGGCGGTCTGATGCTCTTCGGGGTTCCGCGTCCGGAGGACAAGGACGGACAGGGGTCGATGGCCTCGGATCCCGGCGGCATCCTGAACACAGGTCTGCGTCGGCTCCGGGACGACCTCGGCGACAGCACCGTCCTGATGGCGGACACGTGCCTCGACGAGTTCACCGACCACGGTCACTGCGGCGTCCTCGCCGCGGACGGCAGCGTCGACAACGACGCGACGCTGGTGCGCTACGTGGACATGGCTGTGGCGCAGGCGGAATCGGGCGCTCACCTGCTCGGCCCGAGCGGCATGATGGACGGGCAGATCGGCGCGATCCGCGAGGGCCTCGACACCGCCGGATTCGCCGACGTGAGCCAGCTGGCCTACACGGCGAAGTACGCGTCGGCTTTCTACGGCCCGTTCCGCGAGGCCGTCGGGTCGACGTTGCGCGGCGATCGCCGGACCTATCAGCAGGATTCGGCCAATCGGCGCGAGTCGATGCGCGAACTCGACCTCGACATCGCCGAGGGTGCCGACATGGTGATGGTGAAGCCCGCGATGAGCTACCTCGACATCCTGCGCGACGTGGCCGACGCGTCGCCCGTGCCCGTCGCCGCCTATCAGATCTCGGGGGAGTACGCGATGATCACCGCCGCCGCGCAGAACGGGTGGATCGACCGCGACGCGGCGATCATGGAGTCCGTCACCAGTATTCGCCGAGCCGGCGCCGACATCGTCCTCACCTACTGGGCCACCGAGATCGCGACGCGGCTGTGAACGACCAGCGCCCGGGCGGCAACCCGGAGGACCCTCGCCACGACCCCCACGATCCGCAGGGTCAGCCGCAGTGGGGTCAGCAGCCGCAGTGGGGTCAGAAGCCGCAGTGGGGTCAGCAGCCGCAGGGTAACTGGCACCCCGAGGGTCTGCCCCCGAGTGCGATGCAGCCGATGCGGTCACCGGAGAACAGCGAGGCGCCGGTCGACATCGAGACGGCGCGCCACCTGTGGTTCGGCGTGATCGGCATCGGTCTGCTCTCGATGCTCATCGGGCTCTACTCCCTGTTCACCGATCGTGACGCCTTTCTCGACGCGTTCCTGACGGACCTCGAGGCGCAGGACCCGTCGTTGGCACTGCCGCCCGAGACCGCGGACACCGTGCTCGTCGTGGCCATGGTGTTGTCGTTGATCGTCGGGGTGCTGATCGCTGGGCTCGTCCTGCTGGTGGTGCGGAAGATGCGGGCCGGGAAGCTCTGGGCGCGCGCGGTTCTCACGGCGATCGGCGTGGTCATCGTCGTCACCACGATTCCCACGCTGTTCGGCCTCGGTTCCGGAGGCGCGATCGCCCTGGTCACCGCGGTGCTCGGGATCCTGCAGGCCGTCGCGGCCGCGGGTGCGGTGTACCTGATGCATCGACGCGAGTCGTCGGAGTACTTCCTCTCCCGGAGATCACCGCGCTGACCTGCGACACGCCGTGACAGATGTGACCTGAGTTACAGAAGTGGCGTTATGGTTCTGACGATCGGACACACCCTGATCGGAGGATCTTCATGACCCCACGACAGACGGTCGGGCACGACGCCAACGACCGCCGCAACCCTCTCGCCGAGGTGTTCGCCCTGCTGCTCCTGACGTCTGCCGTGGTGGTGGTCGTCCTCGTCGTCGCCAGCGGCTTCTCGGGCGCCTGAGACGCCCGTCCTGCCTGGTCAGGCTGTCTTTTTGCGTCAAACATCGATCGGTGTATCGTGACCACTGTCACAAGCATTCTGATCAGTACGGAGACAGTGTTGCCCGCCGATTTCTCCTCCACCTCCGCCGGTTCCACGGCGCCTCGCACTCGTATGCAGACCGTCGAGTGCAGCAGTGGCCGACGTGAGTTGTGGTTGCTCGCCATCGTGCTGATCACGGGCATCCTCATGGCTGCCGCAGTGCTTCTGCCGGCCGTCCTCACCTGATCGAGAGACGCCTGGACTCCACCGTGTGGAGGCGTCTTGGCAGGATGGTCGAGTGAACGTCGAGAAGCCCGAGCCCGCGTCGCCCGCCCGTCCCCGGATCGTCACCGTCGCGTTCGCCGTGTGGGTTCTCGGGGCCGTCCTCGTCGTGCTGCTCGGCCTCATCTCTCTGACGTTCCCGGCCGACTCGCTGCGGACCCAGCTGACCGAGACCGGGGGCGAGCCGGATGCCGTGGAGAGCGTCATCACGGTGCTGCGCACGGTCGGTGTCCTCGAGATCATCGTCGGACTGGCCATCGGATTCCTCGCGGGGCCCGCGTGTCGACGCGGCGATCCGCGGTTCCGCCGGGCACTGACGGTCCTGTCGATCGTCTTCGGGCTGGTGCTTCTGGGCTCGGTGACCGTCGGCTTCGCCATCGTGCCCCTGTTGGCGACGCTCGGGGCGATCCTCTTCTTCGTGGCCTGCGTCCTCGTGTACCGACCGTCCGCTGCGCCGTGGTTCGCGGCACCGGAGGCCCCGTGAGCGACGAGACCGAACCGGTGATCTTCGCCGAGTACGGCGCGAAGTGGCGCGCCCTGGCCTGGGGGCCGATCTTCTGTCTCATCGCTCTCGGCGTCGAGATCTACACGGGACCCGTCGTGCACTACGTGGCGCTCGTCGTGATCGCACTGGTTCTCATGGCCTTCACCTACGTGCAGATCGTGGCCGCCCGTCGGCACGCCACGGTGATCCTGACGCCGACGACGCTGAGCCAGGGCACGGAGAACGTCGCCATCGCGGACATCCTCGAGGTGTACCCGGAGCCCGACTACGACGCCAACGGGAACACCCTGGAGAAGTGGCAGGCCGCGCGAGTGCTGGGGGAGCTGTCCGGGGTGCCGCGCAAGCGGACCGGCGTCGGCCTGAAGCTGCGGGGCAACGGCCTGGTCCAGGCCTGGGCGAAGGACGACGAGACGCTCCGCGAGGAACTGCTCGCACTCGTGGCGCCCGCCACCGACGCGGAGCCCGACGCGTGATGCGCCGGTTCGCTCCGGTGGTGGTCGCGGTCGTCCTCGCCGTCGTGGCCGTGGTGCTGTGGGTGCAGTCGAGGACCACGACCACCGTGACCGAGCAGTTCCCCACCACGTCGTCGTTCGAGGGGTTCTCGGTCACGTACGACTCGACCCGTGTCGCGGGGCCCTGGGCGGCTCTCTCCGTGGTCGCGGCGGCCGTCGCGGTGTACCTGGTGATGCGCGTCGTGCGGCGGCGCTGACCTCTACCCGTTACCCCCTGGGGGTACTCTGGACGCATGAGCAGTTTCGATCAGGACGACCTCCTCAAGCGCCTGCGCCGCATCGAGGGACAGGTGGCCGGCATCTCTCGCATGGTGGCCGACGACCGGTACTGCATCGACGTGCTGACGCAGGTCTCGGCCGTCACCAAGGCGCTGCAGTCCGTGTCGCTGAAGTTGCTGGACGCCCACCTCGCGGGCTGCGTCGTGGACGCGGCCCGCGAGGGCGGACCCGAAGCGGACGCGAAGGTCAGGGAGGCGTCCGAGGCGATCGCTCGCCTCGTCCGTTCCTGAGCCCCGCCCCCGGCGAGTACGCCCATAGTGTCGTTGTGGAGCACTGAATCACGACATCCTGGGCGTACTCGCGAGGGGGCCGAAGGGGTGCCGGCCTAGTCGGCGGTGACGGATTCCTTCACTTCACTCGGCTCGTCGTCGGCGAGCATCGCCGCACCGAGCAGCGCCTCGGGAACGCCGAACGCGTCGATCAGCGTGTGGGCGTGCGGGCGCAGCGTGCGGCAGCGCTCGTTGATCCCGCGCGTGACGGCCTTCGACCGCTCAGTGGAGATGTAGCGGTGCTCGATGAACCAGGCCTTGTCGGCGTCGATCGTGGTGAGCGCGTAGAGGTCGCACACCTCGCCGAGCAGTTCCTTGGCGTCGTCGTCCTCGCAGTTGTCGATGCCGGCGACGAACGCCTCGAGCACCACGCGATCGATGTGCGCTGTGGCCGCGTGCAGGATGTGGTCCTGCACCGCGTTGAACGCGTCGAACTGGCTCATCTTCTTGGACAACCCGTTCAGACGCTTCGCGGCCGTGGAGATGAGGTACTCCTCGCGCTCCTCGAACATCGAGATCTGGGTGCCGCGGTTGAAGAGGCTGCCCTCCTCCTCGTTGTCCTGACGCGAGTCGACGAGGGTCTGGATGATGGGCGCCGCCGCCGTGCGCTTCTTCACCACGTCGCCGACCGTGCCGGCGGCGAACTTCACCCAGTCGGCCGCACCGAACGAGCGGACCTCGTGGGCGTACGCGGTGAGCAGCTCCTTCGCGACGAGCTGCGTGAGCACCACGTTGTCGCCCTCGAAGGTGGTGAAGACGTCCGAGTCCGCCTTGAGCGCGATGAGTCGGTTCTCCGCGAGGTAGCCCGCGCCGCCGCAGGCCTCGCGGGACTCCTGGATCGCCTTCGTCGCGTGCCAGGTGTTCGCTGCCTTCAGGCCGGCCGCGCGCGACTCGAGTTCCCGCTGCTCGGTGGCGTCGGGATCCTCGGCGCTCTGGATGTCGTGCATCTTCGAGACGAGCTCGTTCTGCGCGAACTGCAGCGCGTACGACTTGGCGATGAGCGGGAACAGCCGACGCTGGTGGACGAGGTAGTCCATGATCGTGACCTCGTCGTCGGTCCCGGGCGCGCTGAACTGCTTGCGCTGCAGCGCGTACTTCGTCGCGATGGTCAGCGCGACGCGCGCCGCGGCGCCCGCCGAACCGCCCACGGTGATGCGGCCGCGGATGAGGGTGCCCAGCATGGTGAAGAAGCGCCGGTTCGGGTTGTCGATGTCCGAGGAGTAGCTGCCGTCGGCCGCGACGTCCGCGATCTTGTTGAGCATGTTCTCGCGCGGGATGCGAACGTGGTCGAACATGATGCGGCCGTTGTCCACGCCGGGCAGGCCGCCCTTGTAGCCGATGTCGAACGTGGTGACGCCGGGGAGGTCGCTGCCGAAGTTCTCGTCGCGGATCTGGACGACGAAGCAGTGCACGCCCTTGCTCTCGGGCTCCTCACCCGGTCCGGCGGTGATCAGCTGCGCGAACACGGCGGCGTACTTCGCCGACTCGGCGGCGCCGCCGATGTAGTCCTTGCGCGAGGACTTGTCCGGCGTGTGGATCACGAATTCCTGCGTCTCGCGGTCGTACGTCGCGGTGGTGCCGATGGACTGCACGTCGCTGCCGTGGCCGGTCTCCGACATCGCGAAACAGCCGAGCGTCTCGAGATCGATCAGGGGCTTGATGAACTCCTTGTGATGCTTTTCGGTGCCGAGGTTCTCGATCGCGCCACCGAAGAGGCCCCACTGCACGCCGGCTTTCACCATGAGTGACAGATCCGACATGGCGAGCATCTCGATCATCGTGACGGCGGCGCCGATGTCGCCCGTGCCGCCGACTTCCTTGGCGAAGCCGGACTCGGCGGCGCCGGCCGCGGCGAGCACACGCAACTGCTCGAAGGCCTTGGTCCGCGCGATCGCGGTGTTGGGTGTGTAGTGCGGTGCGAACTCGTGACGCGCGAGCTGCTCGCGCGTCTGGTTCCGTACGTCGCGCCACCGTCCGTCGAGAGTCCTGCGCAGGTGATTCGCCAGCTGAGCAGCGTTGTCGAAGGACGTGCCGGTGTCAGTGGTGCCGGTCTCGGTAGTGGTCATACTCGACGGTAACCAAAACTCGAGGTGCCCGGGAGGGACTTGTCAGCGCGGCCACAGAAATTCACGCCACACCGCGCGAATCTTGCGAAACATCACACTCGTGGCGTCCATCGACGCAGCCTGCGGGGTCGACGGGGCGTAGGGGCCGTCGCGGAAGAGCGAGGCGCCGTTGTCCGCAATGGCGCGCGACATGATCGAGCTGAAGCCGTCGCACTGCTCGACGAGGTGCTCGCGGAACCCCTCCGGCCAGGCCAGTCGGGATCCCGGGTGCCGGTCGGGCTCGTGTGGTGCCGTCATGGCAGAAGGATATGCCCGGTGTAACACAGATTTAACACTTTCGACCAAGTCGATTCTCGTCGATCGTGCCTCCCTGCAGCCGACTACCGTGTCGCTGTGCTGATTCGCGACGCCGTGCCCGCCGACCTGCCCGAGATCCTCACCGTGCACAACGCCGCCATCGCGGACACGACCGCGATCTGGGACGAGGAGCAGGTGGGACTCGCGGACCGGCAGGCCTGGTTCGACCAGCGCACCGGCGCCGGCCTGCCGATCCTCACCGCCGAGATCGACGGGCGGGTCGCGGGCTACGCGTCCTACGGGCCGTTCCGTCCGAAGTCCGGCTACCGGCACACCGTCGAGAACTCCGTGTACGTCGCCGACGGCTTCCATCGGCGCGGCGTCGCGACCGCGTTGATGGCGGAACTGATCGAGCGCTCCCGCCGTGGGGACGTCCACGCGATCGTCGCGGGAATCGAGTCCTCGAACACCACCTCGATCGCCCTGCACGCGAAGTTCGGCTTCACGGTGGTGGGTGTCATGCCGCAGGTCGGCGTCAAGTTCGGGCGGTGGCTCGACCTGACCTGGATGCAGCTCCTGATCGAGGCGTGAGACAGCCGGTGTGAGACTGCTCCTTATCAGAAAGAGCACTCCGCGTCCTGTGAAACACTGGAGGGCGTGACTCCTTCGAGCGGAACCGACACCGGCGTCCCCACCGCCCGATCCGCAGAACTCTTCGCACGCGCGTCCGCCGTCATCCCCGGTGGCGTGAACTCGCCCGTGCGGGCCTTCCACTCCGTGGGCGGAACCCCGCGGTTCATGGCCGAGGCCAGCGGATACACCCTGCGCGACGCCGACGGCAACAACTACGTCGACCTCATCTCCTCGTGGGGACCGATGATTCTCGGTCATGCCCACCCGGCCGTGGTCGAGGCGGTGCAGAAGGCGGCCTCCACGGGACTGTCCTTCGGCGCTCCCACGCTCGGCGAGATCGAGTTGGCGGAGGAGATCGTGCGCCGCGTCGATCCCGTCGACGAGGTGCGCCTGGTGAATTCGGGCACAGAGGCGACCATGAGTGCGGTGCGTCTGGCCCGCGGGTTCACCGGTCGCAGCAAGATCGTCAAGTTCTCCGGCTGCTACCACGGCCATGTCGACGCCCTGCTCGCCGACGCCGGCTCGGGCGTCGCCACCCTCGGGCTGCCGACGTCGCCCGGTGTGACGGGTGCGCAGGCGGCCGACACCATCGTCGTTCCCTACAACGACCTCGATGCGGTCGCGAAGGCGTTCGCCGACCACCCGGGTCAGATCGCGTGCGTCATCACCGAGGCCGCGGCGGGCAACATGGGTGCGGTGGCGCCGCAGCCCGGCTTCAACGAGGGTCTGCAGCGTCTGACCCGTGCGCACGACGCACTGCTGATCATGGACGAGGTCATGACAGGCTTCCGCGTCAGCGCGTCGGGGTGGTACGGCGTCGACGGCATCGCCGGAGACCTCTACACCTTCGGCAAGGTCATGAGCGGCGGCCTGCCCGCGGCCGCGTTCGGTGGCCGGTCCGACATCATGAGCTACCTCGCCCCCGCGGGCCCCGTCTACCAGGCCGGCACCCTGTCGGGTAACCCCGTCGCCGTCGCCGCGGGTCTGGCGACGCTGCGCGCGGCGGACGCCGACGTCTACGCGGCACTCGACGCGAACTCCACCCGTCTGGGCGGCATCCTCGGTGACGCGCTCACCGCGGCGGGCGTCCCGCACCGCGTGCAGTACGCCGCCAACATGGTCAGCGTCTTCTTCTCCGAGGAACCGGTGATCGACTACGCGGGCGCCAAGGCGGCCGCCACCTGGCGTTTCCCCGCCTTCTTCCACGCGCTCCTGAGCCGCGGCGTGTACCCGCCGCCGAGCGCGTTCGAGGCCTGGTTCGTCTCCGCGGCGCTCGACGACCGCGCGTTCGAGATCATCGAGGCGGCCGCTCCCCACGCCGCCGCCGCAGCAGCCGCTGCCGAGCAGAAAGCACCGTCATGACCGAGTCGTCCCCGACCGACCCGACAAACAGCGACGCGTCCGGTATCGACACTTCCGGGCACCCGCACGCCGACACCCGCACGATCGTGCACGTGATGCGGCACGGCGAGGTGCACAACCCCAAGGGCATCCTCTACGGGCGCCTCCCGAACTTCCGGTTGTCGGTGAACGGTCAGGCCCAGGCGCGCACGGTGGCGAACGTGCTCGCCGGGCACGACGTCACGCACGTCGTCGCCTCCCCGTTGCAGCGCGCCCAGGAGACGGCGGCGCCCATCGCGTCGGCGTTCGGGCTCACCATCGAGACGGACGAGAACCTCATCGAGGCCGGGAACGACTTCGAGGGTCTGAAGGTCGCCGTCGGAGACGGTGCGCTGCGCCGGCCCCGCCACTGGCTCAAGCTGCGTGACCCGTTCACCCCCTCGTGGGGCGAGCCGTACCTGCAGATCGCCCACCGGATGTTGGCCGCCGTCAACGCGGCTCGCGTCGCGGCCGTGGGCCACGAGGCCGTGTGCGTGAGTCATCAGCTGCCCGTGTGGACCCTGCGCCGCTTCCTGCAGGGCGACCGGTTGTGGCACGACCCCCGCAACCGCCAGTGCGGCCTCGCGTCGCTCACCTCGCTGATCTACGAGGGCGACACCCTCGTCGACATCGTCTACTCCGAGCCCGCAGGGGCGTCGGACCCCCTCCAGACCGGCGCATGAGACCCGCCCGCCTGCTCGCGCCGCTGCTCGTGGCCGCCACCGTTCTCACCGGGTGCGCCACGGGTACCGACGCCGTGGCACAGGGTGGGACCTTCGAGTTCGTCTCACCCGGCGGCAAGACGTCGATCTTCTACGACCCGCCCGCCGACCGCGGCACCGTGGGGAACCTCTCCGGACCCGACCTCATGACCGAGGGCACGACGACGTCGCTGTCCGACTACGAGGGCCAGGTCGTCGTCCTCAACATCTGGGGTCAGTGGTGTGGCCCCTGCCGCGGTGAGGCCGACGATCTCGAGCAGGTCTTCGAGGCGACGAAGGACCAGGGTGTGCAGTTCCTGGGCATCAACGTGCGCGACAACCAGCAGGACAAGGCGCAGGACTTCGTCATCGACAACAACGTGACGTACCCGTCCATCTACGACCCGCCGCTGCGCACCCTCCTCGCTCTCGGATCGAACTACCCGACCACCGTCATCCCGACCACGATCGTGCTCGACCGTGAGCACCGCGTCGCCGCGGTGTTCCTGACGGAGCTCCTCGCGAGTGACCTGCAGCCCGTGGTCGAGCGCATCGCAGCCGAGCCACCCGACGTGTCCGATGGGTGAGGCGTTCCAGTCGGCTGCCGCGTCGGGGCCGCTGTTCCTGGCTCTCGGTGCCTGCCTGCTCGCCGGTCTGGTGTCCTTCGCGTCGCCCTGCGTCGTCCCCCTGGTTCCGGGTTACCTGTCCTACCTGGCCGGAGTCGTCGGAGCGGACTCCCCGTCCGTCACCGCCGACGAGGCGGCCACCAAGACTCTGGTGCGGGGTCGCAGCCGCGTCGCCGGTGCCGCGGCCCTCTTCGTTCTCGGATTCACCGTGGTGTTCGTCCTGGCCACGGCCTCGGTCTTCGGCGCCATCTCGGTGCTGTCGGTGAACCGCGAGATCCTGCAGCGTGTGGGCGGCGTCGTCACCATCGCGATGGGTCTCGTCTTCCTCGGTCTGATCCCCGCCCTGCAGCGCGACACGCGCTTCGAACCGCGCCGCGTCGGCAGCATCCTCGGGGCACCGCTGCTCGGTGGCGTGTTCGCGCTCGGATGGACCCCGTGTCTCGGACCCACGCTGGCGGGCGTCATCTCGCTGACGGCCGGTACCGAGGGCACCACCGCGGCGCGCGGTGTGGTGCTGATCGTCGCCTACTGCCTGGGACTGGGACTGCCCTTCGTCGTTCTGGCGTTCGGCTCCGTCAGCGCGTTGCGCGGCGTCGGATGGCTGCGCCGCAACGCCCGTGCCATCCAGGTGTTCGGCGGTCTGATGCTGGTGGCTGTCGGCATCGCACTGGTGACCGGCGCCTGGGACCTGTTCGTCAGCTGGATCCGCGACGGAGCGGTGACCAGCGTGACCCTGCCGATCTAGTGGACGAGAAAGAGATATGAGCACTGACCTGTCGGCCCGCCCGGACGCCGAGGCGCGCCCGCCGCGGCAGTCTCCGGCGGGGCGCGTCGTCGCCGCAGTCCGGAACACCTGGCGCGGCCTGACCTCGATGCGCACGGCACTCGTGCTCCTGTTCCTCCTCGCCCTGGCCGCGATCCCGGGTGCGCTGCTGCCGCAGCGCAGCCTCAACTCGGGGAAGGTGGACCAGTACATCGCGGACCGCCCGTCCCTGGGGCCCGTCATGGACCGGCTGGAGTTGTTCGACGTCTTCGGCAGCTTCTGGTTCACGGCGATCTACGTCCTGCTGTTCGTCTCGCTGGTCGGCTGCATCCTGCCGCGCTGCGTCGACCACGCCCGCGCGTTGCGCACCCCGCCGGTCGCCACCCCGCGCAACCTGGGGCGGCTGCCCCACCACCT
Organism: Rhodococcus sp. BP-332; assembly: GCF_019836065.1. Lineage (NCBI taxonomy): Bacteria > Bacillati > Actinomycetota > Actinomycetes > Mycobacteriales > Nocardiaceae > Rhodococcus > Rhodococcus sp. BP-332. Next base: position 533,255 of record NZ_JABUEC010000002.1, on the reverse strand, counting down.
GCGCACCGAGGTCGACACGGCACCCGACGTTCTCCTCGACGAGATCGACGGCCGGATGCGCGGCTGGCGGAAGATGCGGCGCACCGAGGAGAGCGGCGCCCTGACGCTGTCCGCGGAGAAGGGGTACCTGCGCGAGGCGGGCAACCTGGTGTTCCACCTGTCGCTCGTCGGTCTGCTCGTGGCCATCGCCGTCGGGAAGCTCTTCAGCTACGAGGGCAACGTCGTCGTCATCGCCAACGACGGCCCGGGCATCTGCACCACCTCGCCCGCCCAGTTCGACTCGTTCCGCGCCGGCAACAGCGAGGACGGCACGGGCATGACCCCGCTCTGCGTGCGGGTGAAGAACTTCACGGCCGACTACCTCGAGAACGGGCAGGCCGAGCAGTTCACGTCCGACATCGAGTACCAGGCCGGCGACGACCTGGTCACGAACACCTGGCGCCCGGACACCCTGCAGGTCAACCATCCGCTGCGGGTCGCCGGTGACCGCGTCTACCTGCAGGGACACGGATACGCGCCGACGTTCACGGTGACGTTCCCCAACGGGGAGACCCGTACCGAGACGGTCCAGTGGGAGCCCACGGACGGCACCACGTTCCTCTCCAGCGGAGTGCACCGCTTCGATCCGCCCGGAGGTCTGTACCCGGATCCCGATGTCCGCCGCCAGAACCAGATCGCCATCGAGGGGCTTTTCGCGCCCACCGCGTTCTTCCACGGCTCGCTGTTGTCGTCGAGCTTCCCCGCCCCGAACGATCCGGCGGTGGCCGTCGACATCTACAAGGGCGACACCGGCCTCGACACCGGTAATCCACAGTCGCTGTTCTCGCTGAGCCAGGTGCTGGTGGAGCAGGGCCGGCTGGTGAAGCAGGATCGCGTCAACCTGACACCGGGGGAGTCGACGACGCTGTCCGACGGCACGCAGGTGCGATTCGACGGCGCCGAGGAATTCGTCAACCTGCAGGTCTCGCACGACCCCGCGCAGACGTGGGTGCTGGTGTTCGCGCTGTCGATGATGGCCGGTCTGCTGGTGTCCCTGGTGATCAAGCGCCGTCGCATCTGGGTCCGCGTGAGCACGGACGACGACCGACGACGTACCGTAGTAGAAGTGGGCGGACTCGCCCGGACCGATCAGGCCGGCTGGGGTGACGAGTTCGACCGCCTCACCGCGCGGGTGCTCGACCGACCCGACGCCGATGACGTACCGACCTCGAACAACAGGGAGTGACCATGCCGATCGACGCCACACTCGCGCAGTTCAGCGACTGGTCCTTCCGGTCGGCGTTCGGTGTCTACCTGCTCGCGGCGGTGTTCCTCATCGCCCAGTACGCCACGCAGACCGTCACGGCTGCGGAGCAGAAGTCCGAGCGGCAGCTCGTCGCGGCGGGCAAGGCGCCCGTGCGGCCCACCGGTCCCGGTCGGATCGAGGAGGCGCCCCGGCGTCCCGCGTCCGAGCGCTACGGCGGCATGGGCTACGCGCTGGTGGTGCTCGGTCTGCTGCTCACGGTCACGTCGATCGTGCTGCGCGGATTCGCCACCGACCGGTTCCCGCTCGGCAACATGTACGAGTTCGTGACGATGGCCACGGCCGCCGCGACGGCGACCTCGATCATCGCGCTGCGGAAGATGCGCCCGACGCTGATCTTCGTGGTCGTCCCGGTCATGATCCTGATGTTCCTCGCGGCGACGGTCCTCTACGCCGACGCGGCCCCCGTGGTCCCGGCCCTGCGCTCGTACTGGTTGCCGATCCACGTGACCATCGTCAGCATCGGCAGCGGAATCTTCCTGGTGGCCGGCGTCGCGTCGCTGCTGTTCCTGCTGCGGATGCGCTTCCCCGCCACGGAGGACGGCGCGAACACGGGTGCACTCGCCCGGTTCGCCCAGCGTCTTCCGGACGCCCGCACGCTCGACCGCCTGGCCTACAAGACCACGATCATCGGCTTCCCGCTGTTCGGCGCCGGCGTCATCCTCGGTGCGATCTGGGCCGAGGCCGCGTGGGGACGTTTCTGGGGCTGGGATCCCAAGGAGACGGTGTCCTTCATCGCGTGGGTCGTCTACGCGGCGTACCTGCACGCACGGGCGACGTCGGGCTGGCGGAACACCCGCGCGGCGTGGATCAACGTCGCGGGCTTCGTCGCCATGCTGTTCAATCTCTTCATCATCAACATGGTCGTCTCCGGTCTGCACTCGTACGCGGGTCTGAACTGACCGTCGGCTCGACATGACCGCCGGGGGGAATCGGTGACGGACGATCGTTGGGACGGGTGGTCGCCCGGCCCGCAGGACGACGGGCGGATCCCGTCCGCGTCGACGCCGACGGATCCGGCGATCCAGCAGGTGCCTGCCTCGCCGATGCAACCGCCCACGGCGCACGACCTCTCGACGTCACGGCTGCTGCGGACCTCGCCGCCCCCACCGACGGGCGGCTGGCGCCGCACGCTCTTCGACGTCACCGGTGGCCGGGTGAACGTGGGCAACAGCGCCAAGGAGCAGCGGCGGCTCGCGTTGATCCGTCAGGTCGGCAACCCGTTGCACGGGTGTCATCGCATCGCGATCCTGAGCCTCAAGGGAGGCGTCGGGAAGACCACGGTGGCGGCGGCGCTGGGATCGACGTTCTCGTCGGTCCGGGGCGACCGTGTGATCGCCGTGGACGCGAACCCCGACCGCGGAACGTTGAGCTCCCGGGTTCCGCTGGAGACCGAGAAGACGGTGCGCGACCTGCTGAAGGATGCCCGCGACATCGACAAGTACAGCGCGGTCCGCGACTTCACGTCCCAGAATCACCACCGGCTCGAAGTGCTGGCGTCGGAGTCCGATCCGGCCATGTCGGAGGCGTTCGACGCGTACGACTACGAGACCACGGTGGCCGTGCTGGAGCGGTTCTACAACATCGTGCTGACCGACTGCGGAACGGGACTTCTGCACTCGGCGATGCGGGCGATCCTGCGCAGCGCCGACGGGCTGGTGATCGTGAGCAGCGGATCGGTGGACGGTGCGCGGAGTGCATCGGCGACGATGGACTGGCTCGACGCGCACGGTTACCGGCATCTGGTGGAGCAGTCGTTGACAGTGGTCAACATGGTGCGGCCCGGGTCGAAGGTCATCGACGTCTCGAAGATCGTCGACCACTTCGGTCAGCGATGCCGCGCCGTGCGGGTGATCCCGTACGACGACCATCTCGCTCAGGGGGCGGAGGTCGACCTCGACGCTCTCGCGCCGGCGACGCGCACGTCGCTTCTCGAGACGGCAGCAGCGATGACCGCCGAGTTCCCGCCCCACGTCACGCGGTGACGGTCGTCCGCCGCACCGCACCGCACCGCGTGACGGGACTCAGTCGACGGAACCGGGCGTTCCCGCATCGGGACGCTCGGGACCGTTGCCACGATCACGTGCAGGGTTGTTCCTGATCTTCCACAGGAACTCCGGGTCGTCGTCCGGTCCGGTGACGCGTCCTCTGGGTGCCCCGGTCTCGGGGCCGAAAGACTTCCAGAGGAGCACGATCACGACCACGAGCCCGATCAGAGCCAGAACATAGATCATCACGCACCTCCACTACCGAGCGTAGTCGTGGCGGAGCGCCGGGGCACTCGAGTCGAGCTCGCAAGATCCTGAGAATCTGCTCGCACGCACTGGTGTCCGGCACGAACACCGCGAGTGGCGACCGATGGTCGACTCGGTGACGAGTGGGTGGCGCTCTAGGGGTGACGCGTGATCAGCGGTGCGCCTCGGTGGTGAGCGAGGTCAGGAGCTGCATGACCTCGGACTCGCGGAAGCGACGGTGGCCGCCGGGAGTGCGGAGCGATCCGAGCCGGCCGGCGTGGGCCCAGCGCGTGACGGTCTTCGGATCGACATGGAAGAGTGCGGCCACCTGGCCGGGGGTGAGCAGGTTCTCCTGCGTGGGGGTGTAAGCCGGTGCACTCATCGCGATCCTCCAGGGACACAGTCTTCATCTCGGTCGAATGCGGCTGTATGTCCGCATCCGTTGCCCATGGTGGCACCGAGACCCCCGGGTACTCGACTCTTCTAATGTTGGTAAAGGGGAGGTAATGGACAAATCGGATACGTCGAACGGCTCCGGTAATCTGTGTCCATGACCGATCCCATCCCCACCGGCAGCACCCCGAGCGGGTCGGCGAAGGGCCGACTGGTCCGCGATCTCGGCCTCTACACCGCCGCCCGGCTCGGTCTCATCGCTGTGGTCGCGGCCGTCATCTACTTCGGTGCCGCGCTGGTCGGGGTGACCGTGCCGCTGCTGATCGCCATGGTGTTCGCCCTGGTCGTCGCGTTCCCCCTGTCGCTCGTGCTCTTCAAGGGACTGCGCCGACGCGTCAACGAGGACATCGCCGCCGTCGACGAGAAGCGTCGCCGCGACCGCGAGGATCTGCACTCACGCCTGCGCGGAGAGTGACCGGGCGGCGAGAGCGCGGGTCAGGTGGTCGCGCTGCTCGATCACGCACCGTCGCAGAGCCGCGGGTGCGTCCGGGTGACCCGAGAGCCAGCGATCGGCGTCCTCGCTGTGGGCGGCCGACGGGAAGAGCCCGATGACGAGTCGTCGAGCGATCTCGATGCTCCGCTCCCGCCAGAAGGTCTCCAGCAGGGCGTAGTACTGCTCGTCGAAGCGCTCGATCAGCGTGCGTGACGGTCCGGCGGTGAAGCCGCGGATCAGCGCCCCCACCCGCTCGTTGCTCAGGGCGTCCGAACCGGTCAGGGCGGCCCAGGTCGCCTCCTTCACCGACGCGACGGGCTGCGCCGCCACCGCGGCGGCGTACTGCACCTCACCGGCCCCCGTGCGGTCGGACTCGAGCACCGTCGCCAGCTCGGCCTCGTCGGTGTGACCGGTCGCCGACAGCGCGAACCACAGGCCCCAGCGCTGCTCGGCGTCCAGTTCGAGACCGTCGACGGAGTCCTCGCCGGAGAGCAACGCGCGCACCCTTCCGGCGTGCGACGGCTCGTGTGACGCCGCGGCCGAGAACGCCCGGAACCACTCGAGCTGTGCGTCCGACCCGGCCGGCGCCCCGGCGAGCTGCTCGGCCGTCGTCGCGGTCCACCGCTGCCGGACACCGTCCCGGTCCGCGGCGTAGTGCTCCACCGCGACTGCGGTGTCCGCGAGAATCGATCCGAGCACGGCCGGATGCGACTCGGTGGGTGCGAAGCGGACGGCGAGATCGACGTACGTCTGCGCAGGCAGTTCGGCATCACGCGTCGCGTTCCACCAGGAGGACCACACCAGCGCGCGGCGCAGGTCGTCGGGGATGCGGTCCAGCGACTGCATCGCCGCCTCCATCGACCGCGCGTCCAGGCGCACCTTCGCGTACGTGAGATCGCCGTCGTTCGGCAGGATCACCGCGGCGTCGGGCAGTGCGAGCGGGGTCTCCGCGTCGGTGATGTGCACCGAGATCGGTTCCGCATCGACGAGGTGGCCGTTCTCGTCCGGCGACAGGCACGCGATGTCCAACCGCTGAGGACGCGGATCCGTCTGCGTGAGAACACCTCTGGTGCGGTCGTACAGCACGGTCGACACGCCGGTGGTCTCGAGCCAGGCGGCTGACCAGTCGTCGAGCGACCGACCGGCCGGTGCGGCCAGGGCGTCGAGAAGGTCGCGCAGGGTGGCCGTCCCGAAGGCCCGAGCGCGGAAGTACGCGCGGGCGCCCTCGAAGAAGGCCTCGTCACCGACGAAGGCCCCGAGTTGTTTGATCACGCTGGCGCCCTTGGCGTAGGTGATGCCGTCGAAGTTGAGCTTGGCCGCCTCGAGGTCGACGATGTCGGCGACGACGGGGTGGGTGGTCGGGAGCTGGTCCTGCGAGTAGGCCCAGGCCTTGCGGCGCAGGGCGAACGACACCCACGCGTCGGTGAACCGGGTGGCCGCGACCGAGGCGTACGCGCCCAGGTAGTCGGCGAGGGACTCCTTGAGCCACAGGTCGTCCCACCACTGCATGGTCACCAGATCGCCGAACCACATGTGCGCCATCTCGTGCAGGATCGTGTTCGCGCGCCGTGCGTACTGCGCTCGGGTGGCCGCGCTGCGGAACACGTACGACTCCGTGAACGTGACGCAGCCTGGGTTCTCCATGGCGCCGAGGTTGTACTCGGGCACGAACACCTGGTCGTACTTCCCGAAGGGGTAGGGGAACTCGAACGCATCGTGGAAGAAGTCGAGCCCGGCGCGCGTGACGTCGAAGATGTCGTCGTGGTCGAGGTGCTCGCCGAGCGACGCACGGCACCACGCGCCGAGTTCGATGGTGAGGTCGCCGCGGCGGTACTCCGACGTGGCGCGGTGGTACGGGCCCGCGACGACGGCCGTGATGTACGTGGAGATCGGCTGCGTGGCGGCGAAGACACGGGTGGACGACCCTGCGTCGTCGGTGGTGGTCTCCTCCACCCGCTCGTTCGACAGCACCGTCCACTCGTCCGGTGCGCTCACCCGGAAGACGAACGGTCCCTTGAGGTCCGGCTGCTCGAAGTTCACGAAGACGCGCCGCGCGTCGGCGGGCTCGTACTGCGTGTAGAGGTAGGTCTCGCCGTCCGCCGGATCGACGAATCGGTGCAGGCCCTCACCGGTGCGGCTGTACCAGCCGCGGGCGTGGATGCGCACGATGTTGTGGCTCCCGAGATCACGCAGCAGCACCCGCGCACCGTCGTACTGCACCTCCTGTTCGTGGTCGTTGACGATCACGCGGTCCACGCCGGCACCGAGGAAGTCCATCCACGTCGACGACGCGGTGGCCGCGAAGCTCACGGTGGTGACGGTGCCGAACTCGGCTCGGGTCCGTGCCTCGGTCAGGTCCAGCGCCACGTCGTATCGCACGTCGGACACCACCCGGGCGCGGTCGGCGGTCTCGGCGCGGGTCAGGTTCGCGGTACTCACACCTTCATGCAACACCACCGGAGGCGCGGCTCGCGACACACCACCGTCGCGGCGACCCGTGCCATCATGGGGCGCATGATTCTGGTGCTCAGATTGATCGTCACGGCGTTCGCGATCTGGCTGGCGGCGTCCTGGGTGGACGGCATCTCGATCGCGAGTTCGGGGCGCGGGCAGGGCTGGGACCTGGTGGTGCTGATCGGGATCGCCGCCGTGTTCACCGTGATCAACGCCTTGGTCAAGCCGATCGTGCAGTTGTTGTCGCTGCCCCTCATCGTGCTGACCCTCGGGCTGTTCCTGTTGGTGATCAACGCGTTGATGCTGCTGCTCACCGCCGCCATCACCGAGAGCACCGGGTACGGGCTCACCGTCGACGGTTTCGGGGCCGCCTTCTGGGGCGCGGTGATCGTGTCCATCGTCAACTGGGTTCTCGGTGGACTGGTGCCGGACCGGCGATCGGCGCGCCGCTGAGGCTGCCGCCGACCGCGGTCAGTCCAGCCGCGCCACGAGTGCCGTGATGGTCTCGCGAAGCTTGCCGACGCGCTCCTCGACCGGGGTGTCGTCGCGGTACTGCCGTCCCAGCGTCGGGGTCTTGATCCGCCGCGCGTACAGGGAGCAGGCCAGGTCCGAGCACAGGTAGGTGCCGACGGTGTTGCCGCGGCGGCCGGACTCACCGGTCTTGCGGGCCACCATCAGCGTGACACCGCCGTTCTGATGCCCGGTGGTGCAGATGCTGCACATCTGAGACCGGCGCGAACTGCTCTCCGAACGCAGGGCGACTCCGACGAGCCGATCCGCGGTCGGCACGACGAGGAAGCTGCGGCCCGGATACGCGGGGTCGCTCCAGCCGAGGAAGTCCAGGTCGTCCCACGGGCGACGGTCCAGATCGGTGGGGACGGGGATGCGCTTCGCCTCGCCCTTCGAGCAGTTGACGAACGATGCCCGGATCTCGGGTTCGGTCACGGGGTCCATGGGACGACCGTAGAGGGAGATCATGACCGTCGGCAACGGAATTATCCGTCGCGCGGCGACTATCCGAGCAGCAGGCCGACGGTGGTCGCCACCGCCCAGACGAGCATCGCGAGACCCGAGTCGCGCAGCGCCGGAATGAGCGCGAGGCCCTGCTGCCGGGTGCGGACGGGGGCGTTGGCACGCCAGGCCAACGGGAAGGCGACGACGCCCAGCACGGCCCACGGCGAGTGCAGGAGCAGCAGCAGGCTGACGAGGAACGGCACGCCGAGCAGCGCGGCGTGCAGACCGCGGCTCCGGGCGTCGCCCAGCCGGACCGCGAGGGTGAGCTTGCCCGCCTCGGTGTCGGTGGGAATGTCGCGGATGTTGTTGGCCACCAGGACGGCGCTCGAGAAGCAGCCCATCGCGACGGCGCACGCGAGTCCTACGAGGTCGACGCGATCGGTGAGCACGAACTGGGTGCCGAGCACGGCGACGAGGCCGAAGAAGACGAAGACGGCGATCTCTCCGAGGCCGCTGTAGCCGTAGGGCTTCGATCCGCCCGTGTAGTACCAGGCTCCCGCGATGCACACGACACCGACGAGAACCAGCCACCAGGCCGTCGTCAGGGCGAGGACGAGCCCCGCGACGGCAGCGAGTGCGAAGCACGCCACGGCCGCGCCGCGGACGGCCGACGGCGTCGCCAGCCGGGAGCCGACGAGGCGGATCGGTCCGACGCGGTCGTCGTCGGTTCCGCGGATGCCGTCGGAGTAGTCGTTGGAGAAGTTCACGCCGACGATGAGGGCGACCGACACGAGCAGTGCCACCGGGGCCTTCCACCACGTCACGTCGCCGGCCGCCGCTGCCGCACCCGCCGCGGCCACGACCGGTGCGATCGCGTTCGGAAGTGTGCGCGGCCGTGCGCCTTCGAGCCACTGGGATGCTGTCGCCATGTGTGGATCATTGCCTACGCATGCCGATGCGGCCCCGCGCGGTCGTGTTGTGAGGCCCACCGCTCCCGGCGTACACTCCGGATGCGCCCTCGACCTCGGGGGTTTCTCACAGGCTTGTCGCCGTCGGCCGTGAACGTGGCACACGAATGCGGAACCGGTTCTTCGATCGGTTCACCTGTCGCACCCCGGGGATGAACGATGGACGACATCACCAGTTCCACGATCGACGACGCCGTCGCGGCCATGACGGACGTCGAACTCGACCGCGCCATCCGCGCGCTCACACTGCGCCAGCGGTCACTGCTGCTCGGCGGTGACCTCGACACGGCCTGGGCGGTCACCGAGGATCTCGAGCGCTGCCTCGCCGCCCGGTGCGGTATGCCGCGAACCTGACACGCTCGAGCCCCAGAAGAGGCTCAGCTGGACCGCCTGCGCGGCCCACGACCCGGGTATCCGGTGTCGGTGGGCGGGACGGGATCGTCCTCGTCGGAGAATCCGACCGGTTGGAATTCCACCATCAGGAAGCGTTGTCCCGGAACACGTGTCGCCCGCAGGTCGACGACGGTCCACCCGCCGTCGACACGGCGCAGTCGCACGCCGGGGATCTCGGTGCGATGGTCCGCCCACTCGTGCATCTGCCGATAGGCCGACACGATGCGGGCGATGTCCGAGGGGTGCGGGGTGTCGCGCTGATCGACCTGCCCCTTCCACAGGATGTTCTCCACCGGATCCGTCAGCCACCGGACGACGCGCACGCGCTCGGTGTCGATGAGTGCGATCGCGGTGGGGGAGTTGCGCGTCAGCGACCGCAGCGCGAACGCCTCGACCGACGGTCCGGCCACCACGAGTTCGTCCGCGCGGAGCGAGATCGCCAACGCGTGCGACACGGTGTCGACGTACCGGCTGGCGTCGTCGGCGGACGAGGTGTCGAGCACCGTCCGCACCGCATTGCGCAGGGGCCGGGCACCGCGCGGGGTACGCAGCGCCACGGTGCCGTCCCAGCGGGTTCCGGGTTCCGCGTCGAGCAGTGCGACGAGGAGATACATCGCGCTGTCGGCGTCGTCCGCGTGGTCGAACAGCTCGAATGCCGGTGCGGCGAGCTTCGATGCCGGCTCCCGGCCCGTGACGCCGGCGATGCCGGGCGTGAACGCGAACTGTCGACGTGACGAGGACCAGTCGTAGCCGACGACGAGGGGCGGCGGTGCGTCGGAATCGTCACCGGCGTACAGCATCACACCGTGGACGGCCTTCCGGGGACCCGGTACCGCGACGGCCCGCAGCGGACCGTTCAGTCCCGGCACGGTCTCGGCCGCGTCCTCGCCGCTGGTCGCGACGAACGCGGTCATCGCACGCGCCGCGTCCGCGATGCGCTTGCTGCCGACCGCGCGGGAGAGCGCCGTCCAGTCCTTCGCCCGACCGTCCTTGGCGACGACGGTCCCCACGGGACCGGCATCGCCGTCGGGCGGTTCGGCGAGTGTCTCCACGACGATCCAGCCGTCGTGCGCGTCGGGAGCTGCTCCCGTCGCCTGCCTCGCCATCGTCACTGTCCTCCGAACCCACGAACAACCAAGCCCCCGACCCGGATGTACCGGGAGGACCTTACTCACCGTCACGGTCTCGGGCGGCTCGCCCCTCGGCGTGCGGGGGAAGATGTCATTCGGTCGGACTACACGCGACCAGGGTCGTTCGCGCCGCCGCGCGGTCCACCTTGCCCGGGCCGCGGGCCGGGAGCGCGTCCACGAACAGCACCTGCCGGGGTGCCGCGGCAGGGCCGAGCGCGTCGGCGACGGCCGCCCGGAGAGACTCCGGCGACAGCTCGACACCGGGCCGCAGCACCACCAGTGCGCCCACCCGTTCGCCCAGGCGCGGATCGGGAACGCCGACCACGACGCACTCGGCGACCCCGTCGATCCCCGCGACGGCGTCTTCCACCACTCGCGGTACGACGGTGAGTCCGCCCGTGGTGATGGCGTCGTCGGCCCTCCCGAGAATCTGCAGACGGTCGCCCTGCAGGCGTCCGAGATCATCGGTGCGGAACCACCCCGCCTCGGCGAACGCCGGGTGATCAGGCATTCCGCGGTAACCGTTCGCCAGTGTGGGTCCGCCGAGGCGCACCCGGCCGTCCGCCTCGAGGCCGACGGTCACGCCGTCCAGGGGAAGGCCGTCGTAGACGCACCCGCCGCAGGTCTCGCTCATCCCGTAGGTGCGGACCACGGTGATCCCCGCAGCGAGTGCGCGGTCGAGCACGGGAGCCGGGGTCGCGGCCCCGCCGAGCAGAACGGCGTCGAGGGACGCGAGCGCCGCGACGGCGTCCGGACGATCGAGCGCCTTCACCATCTGGGTGGGGACGAGGGAGGTGTAGCGCCGGGGCCCGCTCATCGACGCGACCGCGCGGACGAGGTGCGCGGGGTCGAATCCCGTCGACACGTCCACCACCGCGGGTTCGTGGCCGGCGGCTAGGGAGCGCAGCACCACCTGCATCCCGGCGATGTGATGGGCCGGCAGCGCGAGCAACCACTGTCCCGGCCCACCCAGCCGGGCATGGGTGGCGGCGGCGCTGGCCCGGAGTGCGGCCGCCCCGAGCAGGGCCCCCTTCGGGGTTCCCGTCGACCCGGACGTCGCGAGCACCATCGCGGTACCCGGCTCCGCGGGAGTGCCCGGTGACAGCGCGTCGGCGAGGCGTCGACGCTCACGATCGTCGTCGGCGGGGACCGGCAGGACCGGCTCGGCGGTACCGTCGAGCACGGCGCGCAGTCGCGGCAGCAGACCCAGCACCGCGTCGCCGCCGGGCACCGGGAGGACGGTCAGATCAGCCACGGCGTTGCGGGTGGTCGGGCGGAACCTCGACCACGACGATGCGTGTGCCGTCGGGGTCGGCGATCCACATCTCCGTCAGTCCCCAGGGCTCGGTCTGCGGGGGCCGCACGATCTCGACGCCCGCCGCCTCGAGCTCGGCGCGCGCCGCCTCGACGTCACGCACCTGCAGCAGAATCGTCGCCCACGCCATCGCCCCCGCCGTCGGCTCGCCGTGTCCGGCCACCTCGATCAGCGACTGCCCCGCGAAGAACACCACGCCACCGGGATACTCGCGGAAGATGCCGAGCCGCAACCGGTCCCGATAGAAGCTCAGTGTCTCGTCGACGTTTTTCGGCCGCAGAATGATCCGGCTCGCCAGCACCTCCATCGTCGGTCGCCTCTCAGAAGTACCAGGGGTAGGGAGACCAGTCCGGCTCACGCTTCTCGAGGAACGAGTCGCGACCCTCCACGGCCTCGTCGGTCATGTAGGCCAACCGCGTCGCCTCGCCCGCGAACAGCTGCTGCCCCACCAGCCCGTCGTCCTGAAGATTGAACGCGTACTTGAGCATTCGCTGCGCCTGCGGGGACTTGCCGTTGATCGTGCGCCCCCACTCGATGGCGACGGTCTCGAGGTCGGCGTGATCGACCACCTTGTTCACAGCACCCATCCGGTGCATGTCCTCGGCGGTGTAGGTGTCACCGAGGAAGAAGATCTCGCGAGCGAACTTCTGCCCCACCATCTTCGCCAGGTACGCGCTGCCGTATCCGCCGTCGAAGCTGCCCACGTCGGCGTCGGTCTGCTTGAAGCGGGCGTGTTCCCGGCTCGCCAGAGTCAGGTCGCAGACCACGTGCAGGCTGTGTCCGCCGCCCGCGGCCCACCCGTTGACGAGGCAGATCACGACCTTGGGCATTGTGCGGATCAGGCGCTGCACCTCGAGGATGTGGAGCCGTCCCGCGCGCGCCCGGTCCACGGTCTCGGCCGTGTCGCCGCTGGCGTACTGGTAGCCGGACCGCCCCCGGATGCGCTGGTCGCCGCCGGAACAGAAGGCCCACCCGCCGTCCTTCTCGCTGGGCCCGTTGCCCGTGAGGAGGACGGCGCCGACGTCGGAGGTCATCCGGGCGTGGTCGAGCGTGCGGTACAGCTCGTCGACGGTGCCGGGGCGGAAGGCGTTGCGTACCTCGGGGCGATCGAACGCGATGCGCACGGTGCCGTCGGTGACGTGGCGGTGGTAGGTGATGTCCACCAGGTCCTCGAAGCCGGGGACCGCGGTCCACTGCTCGGGCTGGAACGGCGAGGTCTGATCGGTCACCCTCGACAGCCTAACGACGGACCGAATCGGACTCCGCGTTACCGTCGTCCGATGACCGACGATTCCCCCCACGGCGGATTCCCGAAGTTCACCAGGGCCACGCCGCCGCCGGACTACGGCCGGTTGATCGAGGCGTTGCGCACCGTCCAGGACCTCGCGGTGTCCACGGACCTGCCGGACGACCAGCTCGCCCTGGCCGCCGACCAGGCGGAGAAACTCGCTGCGACCATGGCGCCGTACGTGGTGCCGGAGGGTCTGTCACCGGCGGGCCGCGCGCTGGAGCTCCCGGGCCGCGGCAGTCTGCTGATGCTGCCGTGGACCATCGAGAAATACGGCGCCGAGGGCGTGCGGTCCACCGGTGTGTTCCGCCGGTTCCATCTCGGCGGCAACGGCGCAGCCCACGGCGGCACGCTGCCGTTGCTGTTCGACGACCTCTTCGGGCTGATCCAGCACGCGTACGGTCGCCCGATCAGCCGCACCGCTTTCCTGCACATCGACTACCGCGCCGTGACCCCGTTGAACGAGCAGCTCGTCGCCGAGGGGCACGTGACGAAGGTCGAGGGCCGCAAGACGTTCATCGAGGCCCGGTTGACCAAGCAGGACGGCACGCTCGTCGCCGAGAGCAACGCCCTCATGGTGCAGTTGCTCCCCGGCCAGCAGTGACGGCGGCACCCGCTCCCGGGCTCGACGAGATCGTCGCGTCGGCCCACGTGCTGTCGCTGCCCATGCGCACCCGGTTCCGCGGCATCACGACGCGGGAGGTACTGGTGTTCTCCGGACCCGCCGGATGGGGCGAGTTCGGCGCCTTCCCCGAGTACGACGACGCCGAGGCGTCGGCGTGGCTGCGTGCCGGCATCGAGATGGCGTGGCAGGGCGCGCCCGATCCGGTGCGGGACCACGTCGAAGTCAACGCCACCGTGCCCGCGGTGCCCGCCGCCGAGGTGCCCGCCGTGCTCGCGCGCTATTCCGGCACGCGCACGGCGAAGGTCAAGGTCGCCGAGAAGGGCCAGACCCTCGACGACGACGTCGCACGCGTCGAGGCGGTCCGGGCGCTCGTCCCCACCGTGCGTGTCGACGCCAACGGGGGCTGGACGGTCGACGAGGCCGAGACGGCCCTGCGCGCCCTCACCGAGAACGGTGACCTCGAGTACGCGGAGCAGCCCTGCGCGACGGTCGAGGAACTCGCCGAGGTGCGCAGACGCGTGCGCGGAGTGTCGATCGCCGCCGACGAGAGCATCCGGCGAGCCGAGGACCCGCTGCGCGTGGTGCGGGCCGGGGCCGCCGACGTGGCCGTCGTCAAGGTGCCGCCGCTGGGCGGGGTGCGGGCGGTGCTGCGGCTCGCCGAGGAATTGGCGCAGTACGGCGTCCCCGTGGTCGTGTCGAGCGCCCTCGACTCGGCGATCGGCATGTCCGCGGGACTCGCTGCGGCGGCGGCCCTGCCGTCGAGTGCCGCGTGCGGCCTGGGCACCGGCGCACTGTTCGTCACCGACGTGGCCGAGCCGCGAGCACTCGTCGACGGTCGGCTGCGGGTCGACACCGTCGTCCCCGATGCGGATCGACTCCGCGAGCTCGCCGCCCCGGACGATCGGCGGGCGTGGTGGCTGGAGCGTCTCGCCCGGTGCCATCCCCTCGCTCTGTTGTAGGGTCGCGCCGACCAGAAACCTTCTCCGAGAACGGCGTTTGCGCCCGACTCTCAACCAAGAGAACGGCCTCCGGCCTGACTCCCGACGACAGGATTGTTTCCCGTGGCATCACTGCAGACCACCCTCCTCGACGAGAACACCGCACCGGCCGTGCGCGCGGACGTCCGCGCGCTGATCGACGCCGAGGTCTCCGACAAGAAGGGCGCCTCCGGCCTGGCGGTCAAGGGCGGATACGGCGCCGTGAAGAAGGTGAGCCCCAGCGTCGTCGACGATGCGGTCGCCAAGCTGTGGCCGAGCTTCGTCGAGAAGCTCGACCCGTTCTGGCAGCGGTACCAGGCCGCGCCGACCGGCACGTTCGGTGAGTTCCTCGCCGCGAACGGTGACGAGGCGTCCGACGCGCTGCTGTCCGTCACCGACGCGCGCATCGACGAGACCAGCAAGTCGACCATCAAGAAGGCGTACTCCTCGCTCCGCCCCTCGGCGAAGAAGAACGTCACCGAGGCTCTCCCGCGCGTCGGCGCCCTGGTGCAGAAGTACGCAGCCTGACCCCCGTGCGCCTTTCGCGTGTCCCCGGATGCGCGAAAGGCGCACGGAGGGCCGGATCGTCGATGATGGAGCCATGACTCCACGCAACGATCTCGCAGCCCTCACCAGTGGACGCAACTTCTGGAGCACCGAGCAGCAGGACGGGCTCCCGGCGATCACGCTGACCGACGGCCCGCACGGCGTGCGGATGCAGGCGAGCGACAGCGACATGTTCTCCGGACGACCCGCGACGTGCTTCCCGCCGGCCACCGCCACCGCGAGTACCTGGGATCCCGACCTGCTGCGGCGGATGGGAGAGGCGCTGGCCACCGAGGCCCGGTCGATGGACGTGTCCGTCCTGCTGGGACCCGGCATCAACATCAAGCGCAGCCCGCTCGGTGGCCGCAACTTCGAGTACTTCTCGGAGGACCCGTTGCTCACGGGCACGCTCGCCGCCGCCTACGTGCAGGGCGTGCAGAGCCGGGGCGTCGGCACCTCGCTCAAGCACTTCGCGGTCAACAGCCAGGAGACCGACCGCATGCGCGTGAGCGCCGAGGTGGACGAACGCACCCTGCGCGAGATCTACCTCCGGGCGTTCCAGCGTGTGGTGGAGCAGTCGCAGCCGTGGACCGTCATGTGCTCCTACAACCGCATCAACGGCGTCCACGCCTCGCGGAACCGGTGGCTCCTGACGGACGTGCTGCGCGGCGAGTGGGGTTTCGAGGGCGCCGTCGTGTCCGACTGGGGCGCCGTCGTGGACCGGGTCGACTCGATCGCCGCGGGCCTCGACCTGACGATGCCCGGACCCGACGCTGCCGGTGACCAGCGGGTCGCCGACGCGGCGGAGTCCGGTGCGCTCGATCCGGGCACTCTCGAGACTGCGGCGGCGCGCGTGCGCGCACTGATCGAGCGCGCGCAGGACGCGAGCGGTTCCGTGGACGTCGATCACGATGCCCACCATGCGCTGGCCCGAGAGATCGCGAGCCGGGCGATCGTCCTGCTGAAGAACGACGGTCTGCTGCCGCTCGAGCCCGGTTCCGGATCGATCGCCGTGCTCGGCGAGATCGCCCGCACCCCGCGCTACCAGGGCGGCGGTAGTTCGCAGATCACCCCGACCCGGTTGGACGACGCGCTGTCGGCGATCACCGCTGCCGCGCAGGGCGAGGTGGCGTTCGCGCCCGGGTACGACGCCGACCACGCGTCGACCGAGGAGACCGACGCCGACGACGGACTGCTGAACGAGGCCGTCGAGCTCGCTCGCACGCACGACATCGCCCTCGTCTTCGTCGGCAACGATCCCGAGACCGAGGGCATGGACCGCACCACGCTGGCGCTGCCGGAAGGCCATCTGGCCCTGGTCGAGCGAGTGCGCGCGGTGAACGAGAACACCGTGGTGGTGCTGTCGAACGGCGGCGTGGTCCTGACGTCGCCGTGGGACACCGACGTCCCCGCGATCCTCGAGACGTGGCTGCTGGGACAGGCCGGCGGCGGAGCGATCGCCGACGTGCTGTTCGGCGTCGTGAACCCGTCGGGACGGCTCGCCGAGACCGTTCCGCTCCGGCTCGAGGACCACCCGTCCTACCTGGACTTCCCCGGTGAGCACGGGGTCGTCCGCTACGGCGAGGGCATCCACGTGGGCTACCGCGGCTTCGATGCGCGCGAGACCGACGTGTCGTACCCCTTCGGGTGGGGCCTGTCGTACACGACGTTCGAGTACGGCGACGTGACCGCGACGGTGGGGGAGCACGGCATCGACGTCACGGTGCCGGTGACCAACACCGGGAACCGGGACGGCCGGGAGGTCGTGCAGATCTACGTGTCCGCGCCCGACGAGGACGCGCACCGTGTTCCGCGTGAGCTCGCGGCGTTCGAGTCGGTCGAGATCGCCGCGGGTGCGACCGAGACCGTGACTCTCACCGTCCGGCGTGCCGACCTGGCGTACTGGGACACCCGGGTGTCGTCCTGGATCGTGGCGCCGGGCGAGTACGTCGTGGCCGCGGCGGCATCGTCGCGCGATCTCCGGAGCGTCGCGATCGTCTCCGTGACGGGCGACGACGTCCGCCTGCCGTTGACGGCCGAGTCGACCGTCACCGAGTGGCTGGACGATCCGCGCGGCGGTGACCTGCTGCGGACGGCCATCGAGGACGGCGACGGACCGTCGGTGGCACAGGCGATGATGGGCAACCCGGAGACGGCAGTCTTCCTGTCGAGCGTCCCGCTCGCCCGCATGGTGGCCTTCGGCGACGGAACCCTGACACCCGATGTCGTCGCGCGGCTCGTGCAGGACGCGAACGGCTAGCCGCGCCCGCGTGCCCGGGTGAACAGCGGGACCACCAGCAGCATCATGAACACCCGGAGCACCTGGGCCGCCACGACGAAGGTCACGTTCACGCTGCTCGCCGCCGCCAGCGCGAGCACCGCGTAGATACCGCCCGGCGTCGTGGCGAGGTAGGCCTCGTACGGGGTGATACCGGTGGTGCCCACCAGGATCAGGCCGAGCAGCGCGCAGCCCACCGCGATGGCGATGATCAGCAGTACTGCCCACGGGATGATGCGGCCGATGGACTTCAGGCTGTCGAGGGTGAACTGCAGGCCGGCCTGCCACCCGATGACGATGTAGACGAGCTGGAGCAGCAGAAACGGCACGCCGGCGTCGCCCGTCCACCCCAGCAGGTCCGCGGCACCGGAGATCAGCAACGGTCCGAGCAGGGCGGGCGCGGGCAGGCGGATCAGTCGGCCCAGCGGGATGCCCACCAGCAGGCACACCGCGATGAAGAGCGCGTCCGTCCAGAGCGGGGCGGAGGCGGTGTCGAGCGATCCGCTCTGTCCGGTGTCCGCCGAGAAGACCACCGTGGCGACGAACGGTAGCGACGCGGTGACCAGCAGCACCCGGACGTACTGCACCACGGCGACCACCCGCTCGTCGCCGCCCAGATCACGGGCGATCGCGACCATGCCGGACGCACCCCCGGCCACGAGTGCGAGGGCGCCGGTGGTGGCGTCGAGGTCACGATGCAGTCCGAGGAGAGCGCCGGCCGCGATGGACAGCACCAGGGTGCCGAGCGAGACGACCACCACCCAGATCCAGTCGGACCCCAGCGAGGACATCGTGTCCCGATCGAGCAGGGTGCCGATCTCGACGCCGAGCACGGCCTGCGCGCCCATCGACGCGGTGCGCGGAACCTTCCCCGGGCCCCACCCGCACAACGCGAACACCGTCGCCACGGCGAGCGCGACGAACAGCGCGGCCGACGGAACGCCGACCCGCTCCGCCAGGACGGCGACGACGACGGTCGCCAGAGCGAGCGAGGCCCAGCGCACCGTGCGCGAGCGGTCGAACGGGACCCGATCCGGACTCAAGGCCTGTCGGGGCGCTGGATTCGTCGCACGGCCGGGGGCATGCCCCACTCGTCGCGGCCGAGCCGGCTCAGCGGTGCGAGGGCGCCGAAGTCGGGCAACCCGTCCTCCGCGAGGAACTCCGGACGCACCGTGATCATCGTGACCGCGCCCATGACGACGAACGAGTTGCCCACCTCGACCACCTGGTGGAGCGTCGCCTCGATCGAGAGCGGGGACGCGACGACGCGCGGCGGGCGGACGGTCTCACTGGGCTCGCTCTCGAGGTCGACCGCGGTGTACTCGCTCACCGAGGCGTCGTAGTTCGCGGACGTCTGATTGATCTGCTCGAACAACGACTCGGTGGCGAGGTTGACGACGAACTCGCCCGTCTCCTCGATGTTCCGCAGGCTGTCCTTACGGCCGACCGACGTGAACTGCACCACGGCGGGTGCGCTGGAGGAGACGGAGAAGAAGCTGTACGGCGCCAGGTTCGGTACGCCGTCCGCGGAGACCGTCGACACCCACGCGATGGGTCTGGGCACCACTGACGTGGTGAGAAGCTTGTAATAGTCGCCGGCGTCCATGGTCTGCGGATCGAAGTGTGTGCGCACCGGTTCATCGTGCCAGGACCGCGCGCGCCCTGGAGGCCGGCCGATCATTCAGGCAGGTCCGGCATCTGTGACACTCTGAAATGGTGAATCCGTCCACCTCTCAAGCCGCCGTCGTCGTCGACGAGATGATCCGCGGCGGCGTCCAGGACGTCGTGCTGTGCCCCGGATCGCGCAACGCGCCGCTCGCGTTCGCGCTCGAGGCCGCCGACCGTGCCGGTCGCGTCCGCCTGCACATGCGCATCGACGAACGCACCGCCGGCTTCCTCGCCATCGGACTGGCCGTGTCCGGCCGCCGACCCGTCCCGGTCGTGATGACGTCCGGCACCGCCGTCGCCAATCTCGGACCCGCCGTCCTCGAGGCCAACTACGCCCGCATTCCGCTGGTCGTGCTCAGCGCCAACCGCCCCTACGAGATGCTCGGCACCGGCGCCAACCAGACGGTCGAGCAACTCGGCCTGTTCGCGGGTCAGGTGCGCGCGACCATCAGCCTCGGTCTCGCCGAGGAGTCCGACCAGGTCAACAGCCAGTGGCGGTCGGCCGTGTGCCGCGTCCTGGCTGCCGCACGCGGTACGCGCTCGGGCAACGCCGGCCCGGTCCACTTCGACATGCCGCTGCGTGAGCCCCTCACGCCCGACCTGGCCGACTCCCGCCCCGCCCCGGAGGGACGTCCCGACGGCTCCCCGTGGACCACCACGCAGTACGCGACGCTCGACGTTCCGGTGGACCTGGACCTCTCGGTGGACACCGTCGTCATCTCCGGACACGGCGCCGCCTATCGGCCGGAACTCGCCGGGCTGCCGACGGTCGCCGAGCCGACCGCGCCCCTGCACGGCCACCCGCTCAACCCGCTCGCGCTCGGTGCGCTGTCGCCGCGCCAGGCCATCATCACCGGGCGTCCCACGCTGCATCGTCAGGTCTCGAAGGTGCTGGCCGACCCGGCCGTCTCCGTCATCGCTCTCACCACCGGACCCCGCTGGCCCGACGTCTCGGGCAACGTCGTGGCGACCGGAACGCGCGCGCTGGTCACCGGGACACCGTCACCCGAGTGGCTGCGTCGCTGTGCCGACGCCTCGGAGTCGGCCGATGCCGCGGTCCGCGGGCAGCTCGACTCGCTCTCGATTCCAACGGGTCTGCACGTCGCCGCCGCCGTGTCGTCGGCACGTCGGCCGGGTGATCTGCTCGTGCTCGGCGCCTCCAACCCGGTGCGCGACATGGCGCTGGTCGGCTACCCGGCGGAGGACGTCCGGGTGCTGTCCAATCGCGGTGTGGCGGGCATCGACGGCACCGTCTCCACCGCGGTGGGCGCTGCGCTGGCACACGACGGCCGCACCATCGCGTTGATGGGGGACCTGACGTTCCTGCACGACGCGTCCGGACTGCTCATCGGCACCGGGGAGCCCCGACCGCGAGACCTCACCATCGTCGTCGCGAACGACGACGGTGGCGGCATCTTCGAACTGCTCGAGCAAGGTGATCCCCAGTACGCGGGCGTCTTCGAGCGCGTGTTCGGCACTCCGCACGGCATGGACCTCGCGGCGCTGTGTGCCGCCTACCGGATCCCGCACCGGCGGGTCGATCCCGACGAGCTCGCGAAGCTGCTCACGGGTCACGCCGAGGGCACCCGCGTGCTCGAGGTGACCACCGATCGGTCCGGTCTACGCGATCTGCACGCGTCGATCCGCGCTGCCCTCTAGGCCCTGTCGGCGAGGTACTCCCGTGCCTGCTTGCTCTCGGAGTGCACCATCTTGCCGATCATCTCGGTGACCATGCCCTCGATCTTGCCGCCGACGAACGGGACCTTCACCTCGGCCGTCCCCCTCAGGGTCAGGCGCGATCCGGTGCCGTGAGGCACCAGTTCGAACGTTCCGCGCACCTTCGAGGTCAAGCCCGTCGATCCGCCTTCGAGCGTGCCGTTCGCACGGTCGCCTTCGAGCGGTCCCCAGCTGTCCTTGCGCGTGATCACCAGGTCGCCGCGAATCACCTTCCGGACGAACCCCGGCAGCACGGACGCGCCGACCCCCTCGGAGATCACCACGTCGAAGCCGCCGTCGGGCCGGTGCGAGTACTCCACGCTGGCCCGGTCGGAGACCTCCTTGGTTCGCTTGTCCCACAACGCTTCGTCCGTCAAGGCGGAGTGCGCCTGCGCCGGTGTCACGTCGAAGTCCTCGGTGTAACTGAATTTCCGCCCCATGGCGGGAGACGTTACTCGGCGTACCGCTGCCGACGTCCTGCGTGGTGCGGTCGCTAGCCTGTTCTGGTGAACCCCGTCGTCCCGAGTCCGGCCGGTGCCGAGATGTCCGGTGGCGACACGCCTGCTGTCGAGAACTCCGAGGCTGACGGGGCCCCGGTGCGGCGCCGCTCGCGCGTTCCCACCGTTCTCCTGGTGATCGCCACCGTCGTCTCGGTGCTCGCGGTCCTGTTGGTCCTCGCGGCGTGGCGCAACGACCACACCATCTCCTCGGACGAGGGCGTCGCCACGGCCGAGGTGCTGTCGGCCGGACGTCTGCGCTCGGCGGTGAGCTTCGTGACTCCCGACGGCGAGATGCACAATCCCAAGCTCGGAGTGCTGTACCCG
The DNA here is from genome assembly GCF_019836065.1 of Rhodococcus sp. BP-332. Lineage (NCBI taxonomy): Bacteria > Bacillati > Actinomycetota > Actinomycetes > Mycobacteriales > Nocardiaceae > Rhodococcus > Rhodococcus sp. BP-332. The sequence goes on along the minus strand of NZ_JABUEC010000002.1, from coordinate 511,696 downwards.
ACCAACCTCGTCGCCGGTCAGCGCATCGACGTCGAGTACTCCCGCAGCGATCCCGACCTGGTGCGGGTCGCCGGCCGCGACGCCTCGGTGGCCGTCGTGCCCGCGCTCTCCGTCATCGTCGTCACGTGGCTGATCGCCGGCCCGTCGATCCTCTACCTGCGGCGCCGCGACGCGCGCGTCTGACCCGGTACCGGAGGGTTCGCCCGGGGTTCGCCCGCTGGTCACGTCGCCCTCGCATCGCGGTCGTCGCGGCGCGGAACAGTCCACGGTGTGCGCATAGCCGTGGTCGCCGAATCGTTCCTGCCTCACGTCAACGGTGTCACCAACTCGATTCTCCGTGTGCTCGAGCATGCGGAGTCCGCAGGTCACGACGCCATGATCGTCGCGCCGGACACGCCGGCCGGGGTGCCCGCGGCACCGACCTCACACGGCTCGTTCCCGGTTCTGCGAGTGCCGTCGGTGATGGTCCCCAAGGTGAGTTCGCTGCCCGTCGGCGTGCCGAGCCCCGGTATGACCGCCGCGCTGCGCTCGTTCGCGCCCGACGTGGTGCACCTGGCATCGCCGTTCTCGCTCGGTGCCGGTGGCCTCGCGGCCGCGCGGAGGCTGGACGTCCCGGCCGTCGCCGTCTATCAGACCGATGTCGCCGGGTTCGCCGAGAGTTACGGTCTCGGGTTGACCTCGCGTGCCTGCTGGGCGTGGACCCGCCGGATCCACAAGGGCAGTGCCCGCACCCTCGCACCGTCGACGTCGGCGATGGACGCACTCGCCGCGCACGGCATCCCCCGCGTGCATCGCTGGGGTCGGGGAGTGGACACCGTGCGCTTCGCGCCGTCGTCGCGGAACGCGGAGCGTCGTGCGCAGTGGGACGCGGGCGACGCGCTGGTGGTGGGCTTCGTCGGCCGGTTGGCACCGGAGAAGCACGTGGAACGCCTCGCGGTACTCGAGCGGACATCGGGCGTGCGCGTGGTGATCGTCGGTGACGGTCCGGAGCGCGCACGGCTCGAGGCGCTCATGCCGTCCGCGGTGTTCACCGGTCAGCTGGGCGGGCAGGCCCTGTCGGAGGCCTACGCGTCCTTCGACGTGTTCGCGCACCCCGGTGAGCACGAGACGTTCTGCCAGACCGTCCAGGAGGCGCTCGCGAGCGGTGTCCCCGTGATCGGACCCGACGCCGGCGGTCCCCGCGATCTGGTGAGCCACTGCCGCAACGGGTACCTGCTGCCCGTGGATCGGTACGAGGAGTTGCTGCCGAGCGCCGTGCAGGCCCTCGCCGACCCCACCACGCGTGCGAGGTTCGCCACGTCCGCGCGCAAGTCCGTCCTGCATCGCACCTGGCCCGCGCTGTGCAGCCAGTTGATCGGCCACTACGAGGCGGTCATCGGCACCTCGGACGTCGGACGGCGGACGACGGCGGCCTAGGTGAGTGCGCGGCCCACGTACTGTTCAGGTGTGGCAGCACACGGCTCCAGAGCGCAACTGGACAAGCAACCGCACGACGTCGCGTCCATGTTCGACGGAGTCGCGAAGCGGTACGACCTGACCAACACCGTCCTGTCCTTCGGGCAGGACCGCGGCTGGCGGCGCGCGACGCGCGACGCGCTCGCGCTGAAGCCCGGGGAAGCGGTGCTCGACCTCGCGGCCGGGACCGGAGTGTCCACGGAGGAACTCGGCCGGTCCGGCGCCTGGTGCGTCGCCACCGACTTCTCCAAGGGCATGCTCCGCGCGGGCCTCTCGCGCGGCGTCCCGATGATCGCGGGCGACGCGATGCACCTGCCCTACGGCGACGACGTGTTCGACGCCGCCACCATCTCGTTCGGTCTCCGCAATGTGGCCGATCACAACGCCGGCCTCGCCGAGATCCTGCGGGTGGTCCGGCCCGGCGGACGGTTGGTGGTGTGCGAGTTCTCCACACCGGTCTTCCCGGCGTTCCGCACCGTCTACATGGAGTACCTGATGAAGGCGCTCCCGGCCGTGGCCCGCACCGTCAGCAGCAATCCCGACGCCTACGTCTACCTGGCGGAATCCATTCGCGCCTGGCCGGACCAGGCGGAGCTCGCGCGGCGCATGCAGTCCGCGGGATGGGGCCGCGTGCAGTGGCGCAATCTCACGGGCGGCATCGTCACCTTGCACAGCGCCGTGAAACCGGTGTACTGAAAGATACGGAGAACGCACCTATCGGTGTTCGTACCGTGTCCGGATACGGCATGATCTGCGCATGCCCGTACCGGATTGGCTGCCCTATGCCACCCTCGCTGCCTCGGCCGTCGCCGCCGGCGGGGCCGGTTGGGCCGTCAGCACCACGCGCATACACCTCACCAGGGAGACGCGCCGCGCGCGCGAGCTGCGCACCATCCGCGCCGAGCTGACCCACGATTCCGGTCGCCAGGCCGTCGAGACGTCGCTGGTACGCGACCAGGTCACCGAGCGCTACCAGGAGTTGTCGGTCGCGCTGACCACCTTCCAGCGGGTCTGGATCGACGCCGTACGTCGCCGGACCGCCCCCGACGCGACCGCACTGCCGCCGGGTGCCGACGACCTGCAGGCCGACGTCGACGCCGCCTATCAGGAACTGCTGCGCGTCTCGACGATCACCGTCGTCGTGGCCCGCCAGCGCGTCGCGCCGCTGCTCGAGATGCTCATGTCGCTCGATCTCCGGGTGCTGGTGCCCTACTCCACGACGGGCGCGATGCCGGGTCCGGCCGTCGAGCGGCTGAACCGTGAGCACGGGTTCCTGATCGAGATCCAGCGTCTGCTGCGCGACGCCATGCGCGCCGACCTCGGTCTGCTCGACGCCAACGACCTGGGCCTGTTGATCATGGACACCAAGCGCGTCGTCGACACCCTCTCGCCGGACCGCCGGTCGATCGGCTTCGGCGCCACCGAGCGCCGCATGGTGGAGTACCTGGCCGAGTTCGGGGTGCGGGTACTGGCGGGCGGCAACGAGCGCGACTACACGATGGAAGCGGACCGTTTCGCGTTCTACCAGGCCAAGGACCCGGCGCTCGCCGGCGCGGTCGAGGCCATCCTGGCGCTGTACGGAGCCGAACTGTCCCTCGCCGTCCACGCCGGACTCGACGAGCAGGCACGGCTCCCCGTGCTGCAACGCGTGGTGGCGTCTCTCGAGTGCGGCTTCCGCGATCGCGACGGGATACTTCTGCCGGACGGCACCACCGTGTACGCCTTCCGGCCGGGACGCTGACCGGGCCCGGCTCCTGAGGCAGCCGGGCACTCTCAGGAGAACGGTGGCCGGTCGTCCACCTTCAGCGACGTCGATCCCGCGGCCCGCCAGGCGCGCGCGACCACGTCGCGATCCTCGTCGGTGATGAGGTTGCCCATCACCCGCACGGCGACGGTCATGATCGCGCGCGACCGCATGCCGATCGGCCCCGTGGCGGGCAGGAACCGCGGCACCGTCAGCAGTCCCGCGAGGCGACGAGCGACCGAGAAGCTCTGCCCGTAGTGCTCGCGGAGCACCGCCGGCCACACCTGCGTCAGGTCTGCGCCGTCCAGGTGTTCGGCGATCAGTCGACCACCCTCGAGTCCGTAGTCGATGCCCTCACCGTTGAGCGGATTCACGCAGGCCGCCGCATCGCCGACGAGCGCCCAGTTGGGGCCCGCCACGTCCGACACCGCGCCGCCCATCGGTAGCAGGGCGGACTGCACGCGGCGCACGCCGCCGCTCAGGCCCCACTCGGACTCCCGTTGTGACGCATAGAGATTCAGGAGAGGTCGCAGCGCGCCGGCAGCCGGGCGCTTCGAGGTGGCGAGCGTCCCCACCCCCACGTTCACCTCGCCGGTGCCCTCGTCGTTCACGCCCAGCGGGAACACCCACCCGTAGCCGGCCTGCAGGGTGCCCTCCCCGTCGCGGAGCTCGAGGTGCGAGGTGATCCACTCGTCCTCACTGCGGTCACTCGTGACGTATGCCCGTGCCGCGACCCCGAAAGCGGTGTCGCGGTGCCACGTACGGCCGAGGATCTTGCCGAGCGGCGAGCGCACCCCGTCCGCCACGATCAGCGTGCGACAGGCCACGGCGACAGGGCCGTCGGCGGTGTCGAACATCACCTCGGTGACCCGCCCGCTCACCAGCACCGCATCGACGGCCTTGGCGTTCTCCATCATCACCGCGCCGTCGTCGACGGCCACCCGGCGGATCCGGTCGTCCAACTCGGTACGCGGTACCGCGGAACCGATGTCGGGGAGGGAGCCACCCGGCCACGGCAGCGTGAGTTCCTGACCGAATCCGGTGAGGCGTAGGCCACGATTGATCGCCCGCGAGCGCACCCACTCACCGAGTCCCAGCTCGTCGAGCTCGGCCACGGCACGCGGCGTGAGTCCGTCACCGCAGGTCTTGTCACGCGGGAACGTGGCGGCGTCCGCGAGAATCGTGTCGTGACCAGCTCGTACGGACCAGGCCGCGGCGGCGCTGCCCGCGGGTCCCGCTCCGACGACGAGAACGTCGGTCACGCGTCGAGTTCCCGGTGTCACACCCTGTGCGCGTCCATCCGTCATCGTTCCATCTTGCAGGCACGATAGGTTGGAGTCAGACGCGGCGCCGAGGCCCGGAGCCGCGCGAGGTGTTCGACGACGAGAAATGGGTGCGAGCGCGGTGACCGAGACGAGTGCGAGTGGGGCCACCGTGGTGGCGGGCGTGGATCTCGGGAACGCGGAGTTCGCGGAGATCGTGCGCGCGGCGATGGCCGAGGTCGAGAGCCTGCTCGTGACCGAGCTGTCCGACGGTGAGGACTTCCTCACCGAGGCGGCGCTGCACCTCGCCAAGGCCGGCGGCAAGCGGTTCCGCCCGCTGTTCACCATTCTCACCGGTCAGCTCGGCCCCAAGGCGTCCAGTCCGGACATCGTCACCGCGGCCACCGTGCTCGAGATGGTGCACCTCGCGACGCTGTATCACGACGACGTCATGGACGAGGCCGCCATGCGCCGCGGCGTGGAGTCCGCCAATGCGCGCTGGGGCAACAGCGTCGCCATCCTCGCGGGCGACTACCTCTTCGCACACGCGTCGCGCCTGGTCTCGACGCTGGGCCCCTCCGCCGTGCGTACGATCGCCGAGACGTTCGCCGCGCTGGTCACGGGCCAGATGCGCGAGACGATCGGCAGCAAGCCCGATCAGGATCCGGTCGATCACTACCTCACCACGGTGTGGGAGAAGACGGGTTCGCTGATCGCGACGAGCGGTCGCTTCGGCGGCACGTTCTCCGGGGGCGACGACGAGCACATCGAGCGGCTCGAGCGCCTCGGCGACGCGGTGGGCACCGCGTTCCAGATCTCCGACGACATCATCGACATCTCGTCCGCCGCGTCGGACTCCGGCAAGACGCCGGGTACCGACCTGCGCGAGGGCGTCCACACGCTGCCCGTGCTGTTCGCGCTGCGCGACGAGGGTGCGGACGGCGACCGGCTCCGCCACCTGCTGCGCGGTCCCATCACCGACGACGCGGACGTGGCCGAGGCGTTGACTCTGCTGGGTCGTTCGCCGGGCATGGCCAAGGCGCGCGAGACGCTCGACACCTACGCCCAGCGGGCGCGCACCGAGCTGGACGCTCTGCCGCAGGGCCCGGCCAACGACGCGCTGCGCAAGCTGGTCGAGTACACGGTCGCCCGCATCAGCTGACGGGAACTACCCGCGTCACCTCGGTCGTTGTTCGTGCAAGAAGCACTGCGGCGAGAGGATCGGCGACACACGATGAAGTTCGCGAACGGCATGAAGACGTTCGGCCTGATGGTCGGGATGTCGGCTCTGATCGTCTTCATCGGCGCTCTGTTCCAGAACTCGACCATCCTGGTGGTCGCGGTCGTCCTGGCCGTCGGCATGAACGGGTACGCCTACTTCAACAGCGACAAGCTGGCGCTGAAGTCGATGCACGCCCAGCCGATCACCGAGGTCGAGTACCCGCGCATCTTCGCGATCGTCCGCGAGCTGGCCACCGCGGCGCATCAGCCCATGCCGCGGCTCTACATCAGCCCCACCAACGCCCCCAACGCGTTCGCCACGGGACGCAACCCGCGCAACGCGGCGGTGTGTTGCACCAGCGGCATCCTGGCGCTGCTGGACGAGCGTGAGCTGCGCGCGGTCCTCGGCCACGAGCTCTCGCACGTCTACAACCGCGACATCCTCATCTCGTCCGTGGCGGGCGCCATGGCGGCCGTGGTGTCCGGACTCGCGAACTTCGCGTTCTTCGCGAACGTCTTCGGCGGGCGCGGGAACGGGCAGGGCGCCAACCCGCTGGCCCTGCTGCTGGTGTCGATGCTCGGACCGATCGCGGCGTCACTGGTGAAGCTGGCCGTGTCGCGCTCGCGGGAGTACCAGGCGGACCAGTCGGGTGCCGAGCTCACCGGCGACCCCCTGGCGCTGGCCTCCGCGCTCCGCAAGCTGCAGAGCGGCACCCAGGCCGCCCCGCTGCCCCCCGAGCCGCGCCTCACGGCCCAGTCGCACCTGATGATCGCCAACCCGTTCCGGGCGGGTGACCGGGCGAGCAAGCTGTTCTCCACGCACCCGCCGATGGAGGAGCGCATCGCCCGCCTCGAGCGCATGGCGGGGCCCTACCGCTGAGTCAGCGGTAGTTGACGAACTGCAGGGCGATGCCGAAGTCCTCGCCCTTGAGCAGCTGCTGAACGGCCTGGAGGTCGTCACGCTTCTTGCTGCTCACCCGCAGTTCCTCGCCCTGGATCTGCGCCTTGACGCCCTTGGGGCCCTCGTCGCGGATCTTCTTCGAGATCTTCTTGGCGTTCTCGGTGGTGATGCCCTGCACCAGCGTGCCGGTGATCTTGTAGGTCTTGCCCGACTGCACGGGATCGCCGGCGTCGAAGGCCTTGAGCGAGATGTCGCGTCGGATGAGCTTCTCCTTGAAGACGTCCAGGGCGGCCTTCGCGCGTTCCTCGGCCTCGGCGGTGATGACGATGGCCTCGTCTCCGGACCACTCGATGCTCGCGCCGGTGCCGCGGAAGTCGAAGCGGGTCGACAGCTCCTTGCCGGCCTGGTTCAGAGCGTTGTCGACCTCCTGGCGGTCCACCTTGCTCACGACGTCGAACGACGAATCAGCCACTGACAACACTCCTTCGTGCGTGATCGGTACGGTGCCGACGGTAGCGTGTCCAGCCGGTTTGCCATCGAGGGGTGCGGTCGTTGTATTCTGCGTATCGCACCTGGAGCGGTCACTCGACGAGTGTCCGGCGCCATGGAGCATCCCGGCAGATTGCCCGAGCGGCCAATGGGAGCGGACTGTAAATCCGTCGGCTTATGCCTACGTAGGTTCGAATCCTACATCTGCCACACCCGACGAGACCCCGGCGAGAATCCTCGCCGGGGTCTCGTCGTCGGGGTGGGGGCAGGCGGCATGCGAAACGCCGCGTGCAACTCGTTCACCAGGCAATTTGGCGAGCGGTCTGACCCCTGTGTAATGTCTTCGAAGGCTTCGACGTGCACCTCGTGTGCGTCGAACCTGCCCCCTTAGCTCAGTCGGTAGAGCGTTTCCATGGTAAGGAAAAGGTCAACGGTTCGATTCCGTTAGGGGGCTCGCGGGACCGAGCGCCGGCCGGCGTCCGGCACCGAGGCGGTGTAGCTCAGTCGGTAGAGCAAACGACTCATAATCGTTGTGTCGCCGGTTCAAGTCCGGCCATCGCTACTCGACAGAGGACTCCGCCGCTGCTGCGCGCAGTGGGGTCCGGTATTCATGACCGACGCAGCACCCGTATCGCGCTCTACCCGAAAGCAGGCATCGACGTGGCCTCCTCCACTGACGTTCGGCCCAAGATCACCTTGGCGTGCGAGGTGTGCAAGCACCGTAACTACATCACCAAGAAGAATCGCCGCAACGATCCCGATCGCCTCGAGATCAAGAAGTTCTGCCCGAACTGCGGAACTCATCGCGCGCACCGCGAATCTCGCTGATCATTCGCACAGCAGCGCTGCCCCGGCACAGTCGCCGTGGCAGCGCTGACGTGTGTCCAGGTGCCGGTGACCCAGTCGGTTCGGCGCCGTCCGTCTCGAACTCGCCCGACAGAGCCGTCCGGACTGTCTCTCGTCCCACGCTCGGGTGTCCCGTGGTGAGTTCCACATCATTCTCGGGGGAGTCGACGACGTGACAGTCACCGCAACCGCAACCGACCGGGGCGACACGCCTGCCGTCGACCCGGCGGTGCACACCGCCAGCATGGTCGGGCACCACTACCGCATGCCCGACTTCTACGAGATCGGGCGCGAGAAGGTGCGCGAGTACTCGCGGGCCGTGCAGAACGATCATCCCGCGCACTCCTCGGAGGACGCCGCGGCCGAGCTCGGGTACGAGCATCTCGTCGCACCGGCCACCTTCATCTCGGTCGTCGGCATCATCGCGCAGAAGGCCATGTTCGACGAGGTCATCACCGGGTACGACCTGTCGCAGATCATGCAGGCGGATCAGCGTCTCGAGTTCCACCGTCCGATAGTGGCGGGGGACCGCCTGACCGTCGACGTGAGCCTGGAGTCCTTCCGCCAGATGGGTGGAAGCGACATCATCATCACGAAGAACATGGTCACGGACGAGACCGGCGAGGACGTCATGACGTCCTGGACGACACTCGTGGCGAAGACCGGCGGCGGTTCCGATCAGGACGCGCTGGAGATGGCGAAAGGTGTCATGAAACATGACTCGTAAGCAGTTCGACCAGGTCAGTGTCGGCGACGACCTTCCCGAGCGCACCTACGAGCTCACCCGCGGTGACCTCGTGAACTACTCGGGCGTCTCCGGCGACCCGAACCCGATCCACTGGAGTGATCCGGTCGCGCGCACGCTCGCCGGACTCTCGGACGTCGTCGCCCACGGCATGCTCACCATGGGACTCGGCGCCGGTTTCGTCACCGACTGGTCGGGTGATCCGGGCGCCATCACCGAGTACAACGTGCGCTTCACCAGCCCCGTGCTGGTCAAGGAGACCGAGCCGGCCAAGGTCGACTTCACGGGTCGCATCAAGTCGGTCGACGCGGACACCCGCAAGGCCGTCGTCGCCATCACCGCGAAGTACGAGGGCAAGAAGATCTTCGGTCGCGCCGTCGCGACCGTCCAGCTCGCGTGATCCGGCTCTCCGATCGCCGACTCGAGTCAGCGATTTCGGGGGCGTCCGTGAGTGCAGTACACTGAGATCTCCGGGGTCGTACAGCGCTGTGCGCTGTCCGTCGCCGGTACGACCGGATCTCGATCCGGCCGAAGGGGCGTAGCTCAATTGGTAGAGCAACGGTCTCCAAAACCGTAGGTTGCAGGTTCAAGTCCTGTCGCCCCTGCCACGTTCGCAAGCGGTGCTTCGGACAGTGGTCATGCAGAGCATTCGAGTGCAGACACCCTGCCGACGACCGAGAGGAACGACGTGAGCGATCAGCGCGGCGCGCGCGACAGCAGCTCCGACGGTTCCGAGGATCTCGGTGCGGACGATGCTGTCGTCGCCGACGATGCTGTCGTCGCCGACGATGCTGCTGCCGCCCACGATGCCGCCGGGTCGAGCCGGCCCTCCGGCAAGCGCGCAGCCCGCCGGACCCGGTCCGCGGACGATGCTCCGTCGCTGATCAAGGATGGTGCCAAGACCACCGCGGGCAAGTCCGTCGCCACCGCCTCTCGTGTCGAGGGCCGCACCCGCGCCGAAGCCACGCCGAAGATGAACATCTTCAAGCGGCTCCGCAAGTTTCTGCGCGAGGTCGTCGCCGAGCTGCGCAAGGTCATCTGGCCCAACCGCAAGCAGATGGTCACCTACACCGCTGTGGTGTTGGTGTTCGTGACGTTCATGGTGGCCTACATCAGTGGGCTGGACCTGGCGTTCATCAGGGGAGTGCAGTGGCTGTTCGGCTGACGCCGGACACACAGGTCCGCACGACCACCCCGAGTACGACCGGAACGATTACAGGAAGCGAGTGCCTTTCGTGAGCACGCCCCATAACGACGCCACCGAAGTGGCCGCCTACGACGCTCAGGTCGAGGCGACCAAGCAGGGCCTCGAAGCGGAGCAGGCCGCACAGGACCGCGAGACCGACGAGGCCATCGCGGCCGACGTCGCTGCCGCCACCGGTGACACCGACGAGTCGGAGACCGTCGACGCCGATGCGGACGCCGTCGTCGCCGACGACGCTCCCATCGACGCGGAGCCGGTCGACCCCGTCGCCGAGATGAAGGCTGCGCTGCGGCGCGCCCCCGGCGACTGGTACGTCATCCACTCGTACGCCGGATACGAGAACAAGGTGAAGACCAACCTCGAGACCCGCGTCCAGAACCTCGACGTCGGTGACTACATCTTCCAGGTGGAAGTTCCCACCGAGGAGGTCACCGAGATCAAGAACGGCCAGCGCAAGCAGGTCAACCGCAAGGTGCTGCCGGGCTACATCCTGGTGCGCATGGAACTGAACGACGAGTCCTGGGGTGCTGTCCGCAACACTCCCGGTGTCACCGGCTTCGTCGGCGCCACGTCGCGCCCGTCCCCGTTGACCATCAACGAGGTCGTCAAGTTCCTCATGCCGCAGGAGGACAAGAAGAAGGCCACCGCGGGCGCCACCACCGGTGCCGAGGGTGCGGGCGAGACGTCGTCGAAGCCGACCATCGAGGTCGACTTCGAGGTCGGCGAGTCCGTCACCGTCATGGACGGCCCCTTCGCCACGCTTCCCGCCAGCATCAGCGAGGTCAACGCCGAGCAGCAGAAGCTCAAGGTGCTGGTGTCCATCTTCGGCCGCGAGACTCCGGTCGAGCTGGGCTTCACCCAGGTCGCGAAGATCTAGGGCGCTCAGAACCCCCCACAACTTGCAGGCAGTACCGCAAGACATCCGAGAACCACGCAACAACCTAGGAATCACAGATGCCCCCCAAGAAGAAGAAGCTAGCCGGGATCATCAAGCTTCAGATCCAGGCCGGTCAGGCCAATCCGGCACCGCCCGTGGGCCCCGCCCTCGGTCAGCACGGCGTCAACATCATGGAGTTCTGCAAGGCGTACAACGCCGCGACCGAGTCGCAGCGTGGCAACGTCGTGCCGGTGGAGATCTCGGTCTACGAGGACCGGACCTTCGACTTCAAGCTGAAGACCCCGCCTGCCGCCAAGCTGCTGCTCAAGGCAGCCGGCGTCGCCAAGGGTTCGGGCGAGCCGCACAAGACCAAGGTCGCCACGGTGACCATGGACCAGGTGCGCGAGATCGCCAAGACCAAGGCCGAGGATCTGAACGCCAACGACATCGACCAGGCCGCGAAGATCATCGCCGGCACTGCTCGCTCGATGGGTATCACGGTCGAAGGCTGAGCCACCGGCTCACCAGCTCCACAGCATCACGTGGGAGAGCCGGCCAGGCTCGTCAACCACGCTCCGAACAACGAACGGACATCATCATGGCAAAGCGCAGCAAGGCCTACGAGGCCGCAGCAGCGAAGATCGATCAGGACCAGCTCTACTCGCCGCTCTCGGCGGCGAAGCTGGCCAAGGACACCGCGTCGAGCAAGTTCGATCCGACCGTCGAGGTCGCAATGCGTCTCGGCGTCGATCCCCGCAAGGCGGACCAGATGGTGCGCGGCACCGTCAACCTGCCCCACGGCACCGGTAAGACCGCCCGCGTCATCGTCTTCGCCGCAGGCGCGAAGGCCGACGAGGCCGTCGCCGCCGGTGCGGACGAGGTCGGCGCAGAGGACCTGATCGAGCGGATCCAGGGCGGATGGCTGGAGTTCGACGCAGCGATCGCCACCCCTGACCAGATGGCCAAGGTCGGCCGCATCGCCCGCGTTCTCGGACCGCGTGGCCTGATGCCGAACCCGAAGACGGGCACGGTCACCAACGACGTGACCAAGGCCGTCGGCGACATCAAGGGCGGCAAGATCAACTTCCGCGTCGACAAGCAGGCCAACCTGCACTTCGTCATCGGCAAGGCGTCGTTCGACGACGCCAAGCTGGTGGAGAACTACGGCGCAGCCCTGGACGAGATCCTGCGTGCGAAGCCGTCGTCGGCCAAGGGCCGTTACGTCAAGAAGATCACGGTCTCGACCACCACCGGACCGGGCATCCCGGTGGACCCGAACCGTACTCGGAACCTCCTCGAGGACGACGCGACCGCCTGAGTCACTCGCAGCACCGAAGAAGGCCGGCACCCCGTGGGGGTGCCGGCCTTCGTCGCGTTCTCAGGCCTTGGCGACGTTCGTGAGAATCGTGTCGACCACGCGGTCCACCAGGGCGTTCGGGATGTCGTGCGCCATGCCGTCGACGAGCACCAGCTCGGATCCGGCCACGTGGCGCGCGATGGCCTTCCCGCCGGCGGGACGCACGAGGGGATCCGCCGTGCCGTGGATGACGACCGTCGGCGCCGTGATCCGCTTCGTGTACTTCGCGAGGCTCCCGGTTCCGGTGATCGCCGCGAGCTGGCGGACGATGCCGGCCGGGTAGTAGCCGCGGTCGTACGCCTCGGTCGCGTCGGCGACACGTTCGTCCCGCGTGGTGGGGAACTGCTTGCTGCCGATCGTCTGGAACGTCGTCGCCTGGTGTTCGATGATCTGCTCGCGCGTCGCGTTCTTGGGCGGCGGCTTGAGCAGCGGCGCGAGCGCGCGGACGTGCGGCGGCGGCAGGAACGCCTCGTTGGTGCTGGAGAAGAGGATGGAGACCGATCGGATGCGCTCCGGGTGCGACCCCGCGACCACCTGCGTGATCATGCCGCCCATCGAGGCGCCGACGATGTGGGCCGACTCGATGCCCAGGTGGTCGAGCAGGCCGATGGTGTCCTCGGCCATGTCCACCACCGTGTACGGAACCGAGCTCGACTGCCCGAGTTCGTGGCGGACCAGTCGCAGCAGGATGTTCCCCGTGACGCGCTGCCCGTCGAGCTTGCCCGAGAGTCCGATGTCTCGGTTGTCGAAGCGGATCACGCGGTAGCCGGCGTCGATCAGCTTGCGGCAGAAGGGCATCGACCACGTGAGCAGCTGGCAGCCCAGTCCCATGACGAGCAGGATCGGCGGGTTCTCGATGTCGCCCATGTCCTCGTAGGCGATGTCGACCGCGCCGACCGACGCGGTGCCGGTACGGACCTCGACCTCGACCTCGGTCTCGGAACGGCCGGTCTCGGGTGTGCCTGTCATACCTGGATCTCCTTACCAGCCGGGCTCACCGAGCAGCGGCAACGTGATGAAACTGGGGTCCGTCGGGTCGAGGTCGACGTCCTGCGCTCGCCATCGGGTGCGGAGGCGATCGGGCAGGATCGGCACGAATCGAGGCGCGTCGGCCGCGAAGATGTCGAGTCGCAGGCGGTGTCCGGGGTGCAGGACCGCCTCGGTCGAGAGTAGTTCGATATCGAGGACGATCGGTTCGCCGGGGACCACGGGGAGCAGTGACTCGCGCGTGAGCGGGTGGTGGGCCACCAGGTAGTCACCCGACTCGGTGCGGATGCTCTCCCCGTCGTCGATCGCGCGGCGCGACGCCAGCAGCGCACCGTTGGTGAGCACGGTGGGAGTGCCGTCGGGAGCGACGTCGCACAGCATCACGGCCCACATCGACTCGCGGGCGCGCGCGACGGTGCGGAGGTGGACGTTGGCGGGGCCCGAGTAGACGACGGTGGTCACGACGGGAGGCGTGGTGAACGTGAGCGCGTCACCCTCCGCGAAGCGGTTGTCGTAGGTGAAGCCGCCGCCGAGAACGGCCGGAACACCGGCCAGCACCTGCGTGGTGTCGCGGGAGACGACGGTGCGGAACCCGGGTTTCACCGTCAGACGGGCCGTGTCGGTCGGCGCCTCGAAGTGCAGGGACCCGTCGTGCCGACTGTGGGACGCGGTACCGGACGAGTCGGCGCTCAGGTAGAGGCGCCGAGCCACGGCGGCGGGCGCGGGGAATCGGCCGTGCGCTTCCCACCCGCCGCCCTGCTGACGCAGCGTGACCGGTCCGTAGCGGTCGATACCGTTGTCGATGCCGCGCAGCCACTTGTCGAACCAGGCGCGTTCGAGCACGTCGAGTCGCGGCGGGAACCCGGGTTCACCGAAGCCGATCCCGGGGTTGCCGTGGTACCCGTCGCCCACCAGAAGTTGCTTGCGCCCGCGTTCGACGGTGAGTCGGTTGTACATGTCGGGTGCCGCGCCGCCGAAGATGTCGTGCCAGCAGCCGTAGAGGAACGTGGGGACCGCGATGTCCTCGATGGTGGGATCGATGGTGTCGAAGGACGGGTCGTCGTAGATGCGCGGGTCCGAACCGGTGAGGAACCCGTTCACCAGATTGCTGATGTTCGTGGCGGGGGACCGTACGCGATCCGCGAGCCAGCCGACTCCGCCGCGTCGCAGGATCTGTACTGCCGGAACCCATTTGAGGGTGTTCACGGCGGTGAGCCACAGGGGGATGAAGAGCGACGGTGCGCCGCCGGTGGCGAAGATCTCGCGGACGATGTCCTCGGATCCCTCGACGGCGAACACGGCGTCCGGTCCCGCGCTGCCCGCGGCGGCGGCCTGCAGGGAGTTGATGGCGGAGTAGGAGATGCCGGCCATGCCGACGCGCCCGTCGCACCACGGCGACGCCCGGATCCACTCGAGGATCTCGAGGGTGTCGAGTTGTTCACGCGGGCCGAGGGTGTCCCACACGCCGGACGAGGAACCGGTGCCGCGCGCGTCGATGATGACCTGCACGTAGCCGCTACGGACGAGATGGCGGTTCACGGTGAGCAGATCCGCCGCACCGCCCGCGACGACGCGGGTGATCTCGGAGATGCCGTCGAACGGGGTTCCCGAGAGGTCGACGGAGCGGGACACGCGACGCAGCGCCGGCCCGAGCACGGGTGCTGCGAGGAGTGCGTCGATCGAGTCGAGCAGGACCGAGTTGTACGGGGTGATGTTCAGGACGACCGGGAAGCGAGAGGAGACGGATCGTCCACTCGCGTCAGCAGGGGACACGACGATGGCGCGGAGAACGGCTCCGTCCGTCATCGTGACGGCGGCGCCGCGGTCGATGTGCACACGGGGGAACTCGGGAGCGGACTCCACGAGTTCTGCCCATGCTCGGCCGTCGGCGCCGCCGGTGGGATCACGGTGGAAGGGCGAGACGACGTGCTCGGGTTGCACCAGTGCATGGGCCGATGTCGTCGTCATGAACGTCGAGTCAACCTCATTGCTGTGACACGCGGTACACAACACGCCATTCCCGGCCCTTCGACAACGACGAGGGCACGTCGTCGTTCGATGTCACCAGGTGAGTGCGCTGCTACTTGCCGCCCTCGGGGGTTCCCTCGCTGTCGCTGAAGAAGGCCCACTCGCCGTCGTGCTCCACTTCGAGGCGCCAGCCGAGTTCGGCGTCGTCGGACTTGCTCTCCTTGAACCAGGTGTGGGCGTCGGTGGAGTTGGGGATCTCCTTGGTGGCGACGACGGATCCGGTGGGGTCGAGTACGCGATAATTGGCCATGAGCACCGTGTTCCCTCGGGAGAGCACCTCTCAAACCGAGGGGGCTCCGCCCCCGTGCGCCCTTTGCGTACCCGGGGATGCGCACAAGGCGCACAGGGGCGTAGCCCTTTTGGTGTCTCCGGCGGCCCCGGGGTACTCTTCTCTTCGGACACCGTGCGGTCGTGATCTGCGATCGTGCGACGTTCACCTGATCTGTTCCACCCAAGACCGTTGGTCATCGTGGTCTCCGAAGAGGTTCGCCTCGTCGGAGATGGCGATTGAAGGTCCGGCCGAGCCGGCGACCCACGCAGGAGGACGAGGACCAGGGATACGTGTTGCTGACTCTCTCCGAGTCGCGCCGCCCGCATTCCGACGCCCCGTGTGCCCTGCACCGGGGCGTTTGTGCTTGTTCGGGCCGGGCCGACTCGACGCAACGAGAGGAGGCGAAGTATGGCAAAGGCTGAGAAGGTATCCGCGGTCGCGGAGATCTCCGAGCAGTTCAAGGGCGCCACGGCGGCCGTCGTCACGGAATACCGTGGCTTGTCGGTCACCCGTCTGACGGAGCTCCGTCGGGCCCTCGGTACCGGAGCTACGTACTCCGTCGCCAAGAACACCCTGGTCAAGCGTGCCGCAGCTGATGCGGGCATCGAAGGCCTCGACGACTTGTTCGTCGGTCCGACCGCCATCGCATTCATCGATGGTGAGCCGGTCGACGCTGCCAAGGCGATCAAGCAGTTCGCCAAGGACAACAAGGCGCTCGTCATCAAGGGCGGCTACATGGACGGCCGCGCGCTGTCCGTGGACGAGGTCAACAGGATCGCGGATCTCGAATCCCGCGAGGTCCTGCTGGCCAAGCTCGCCGGCGCGATGAAGGGCAACCTGGCAAAGGCCGCAGGCCTGTTCAACGCTCCCGCCTCGCAGGTCGCGCGTCTCGCGGCTGCGCTGCAGGAGAAGAGGGCTGCAGAAGAGGGCGCTTCGGCGCCGGAAGCCGCAGCTGCCGACTAGCTGATCCGCAAGGACTGCACACCACCCCGTGCGGCCGGCCTCCGGCCTGCACGCAATCTCCTGTCCCCGGATCGGCGACAAGGACTTACAGAGAGGACCGCCACCATGGCGAAGCTCAGCACCGAAGAATTGCTCGACCAGTTCAAGGAGCTCACCCTCCTCGAGCTCTCCGAGTTCGTGAAGGCATTCGAGGAGACCTTCGAGGTCACCGCAGCTGCCCCCGTCGCCGTTGCTGCCGCAGGCGGAGCAGCTGCTCCCGCCGAGGCCGCTGAGGAGCAGGACGAGTTCGACGTCGTCCTCGAGGGCGCCGGCGACAAGAAGATCCAGGTCATCAAGGTCGTCCGTGAGGTCGTCTCCGGCCTGGGCCTGAAGGAAGCCAAGGACCTCGTCGAGAGCGCTCCGAAGGCCATCCTGGAGAAGGTGGACAAGGCTTCGGCCGACGCCGCCAAGGAGAAGCTCGAAGCTGCCGGCGCGAAGATCTCCATCAAGTGATCTAGCCCCACAGCGCAGAAGCGGCCGTACCCCTCGGGGTACGGCCGCTTTTCTCGTGTCTGGCGGCGGTGCGCCAGATCAGCCCACGGTGGGCAGTGCGGCGCGGGCGAGAAGGTCTCCGCTCGCGGCCCGGATCTCGATCTCCGCGACGTCGGGACGCAGCACCGCGGCGTTCATGCGGCAGTCGATGGTCACGGAGCTGCCGAGGAAGCTGCCCGAGGAACGATCCGCTCCGGAGCGGTCCACCAACACCACCTCGAACGCTTCGTCGACCGGGACACCCTGCATGTCCAGGACCGTCTCGGTGCCCCACGTGTGAGCAACCAGGCCGCCGTCGACAGTGACGCCGGGACTCGACGCAGTGAAGGCGACCGTCTCGAAGGCGCCCAGCTGGCCCGGTGGTCCCTCGGCCTCGGGCGCCGCGATCGTGCTGTCGGTGGGCGTCTCGCCACCCCCGGTGCCGACCGTCTGCACACCGAGCACCGCCGCGACGCCCACCGCGATTCCGGCGACAGCTGCAGCGGCCGGGACGAGGCGACCGCGTGCGGACGGTCTGACGATGCGTCGTCGAAGCAGGTCACCGGGTTCCGCATCGACCCAGGTCAGTCCCGCTGCCGACCCCAGCGACGCGATCGTCTCGCGCATCTCACGGATCTCGTCGGCGACCGAGGTGTCCTCGGCCTCCAGAATGCGAAGCTCACGCCGCTCGGCGTCGGTCAGGTCGCCGGCCACCGCGGCCGCGATCAACTCCTCTCGTCGCGGATGTCCCGGAGTCATCAGGTCTCCTGACCGTCGAAGTGAGCGCGCAGGGCACGCAGTGCGTAGTACGCGCGGGTGCGCAGGGTGCCGATCGCGACGCCGGTGCCGGCCGACAGCTCCGCGTAGGACAGGCCGGTCAGGTGGATGGCCACCACCACCTGTCGATGTTCGGGGGACAGGGTGGCCAGACCCTCCACCACCCGCATCCGGGTCAGGACGTGATCGCTTCGATCGGGTTCCACGGCGTCGCCTTCCGCGATGGGGGAGGACGCGACCAGCGGAGTACGGCCTCGCGACCGCTGAGCATCCGCGACGACGTTGCGTGCGATGGCGAAGAGCCAGGTCCGAGTTCCACCCCGGGACTCGTCGAACCTGTCCCGCGCTCGCCACGCACGTACGAAGGTCTCCTGCACGCAGTCCTCGGCGGCGACACGATCGTGCAACACATTCACGGCGAAACCCAGCAGCGACGACGCGTGGGCGTCGTAGGCGGCCGTGAGATCGAACGTCCCGCTCTCGCGCGACCGGAAGATCGCCAGCGTCTGCCCCCTCGATGTCGGGGGAGGGGTGTACCCCGCCGGTGCCCGTGCAGGACGAACCCTACTCACCGTCGACGCCACTCCGACCTCCATGGTGGGTGTACGTCGAGAAGTGCGACGACGTTCGACCGTGGTGAACGTTTCGGTCATTCCGGACGTATCCCCTCTCGAAGGACGTCCGCGCATCCCGATCGGAAGGTACGACCACCATGACGACACGCACTGCACGAGGAACGATCATCGTTGCGGGAGGCGCCGCGGCGTTCCTCGCGCTCACCGCTGCTCCCGCGGCAGCAGAGACGCCGGTCGGCGAACCGTCGTCGTTCACCAGTGCCTTCACGGCCATGGCGACTCCGGACCAGGTCCTGAACGCGGACGGCGTCGCGACGCCGGGTGAGCCCGGCGCGACCGGAACGTTCACGTTCCGCATCAACTCGGACGAGAACATCATCTGCTACGACATCACCCTCGAGGGCGTCACCGGCGACTACATGTCGCCGGCGAAGACGGCGACGCACATTCATCAGGCAGCAGTGGGTGCCGCGGGCCCGCCGCGCATCGCGTTCCCGAACCCGTCGCCGGTCGGCGACGGACCTCGCACCAGCAGCGGCTGCCTGCAGGGGCCGTTCACGACCGGCGTGATGGCGAACGGTGCCGACACCGGAACGAACTTCGACCTCGCGGCCATCGAGGCGAACGCCGCCGGGTTCGCCGCGGACAGTCACACCACCGCCTTCGCCGCCGGCGCGGTGCGCGGACAGCTGACCCCGATTCCCGTCGGCGGTGTGGAGACGGGCGCCGGTGGATCCGTCACCGACAGTTCGACCGCGACCGTCGCGGGTGCCGGTGCCGCCGTTCTGGGCGTGGCGGCCCTCGTCGGGCTGGGCGTCGCCCGTCGGCGGAACTCCTGATCGACCGACGCGGATGAGATGGTCGACGCGCGCGAGTGCGTTCCTCCTGGTGGGGCTGGTGGTCGCCTGCGCGCGACCACCGGCCGTACCGCCCACCGAGACGGCGGTGTCCGTGACGTCTCCCGCTGCCGCCACTGCGTCCGAGGCGGCGCCTCTCGTCCCGGCGCGGGTGTCGGCACCCGCGATGGGTCTGGACGAACCGTTGATCGAGCTGGGTCTGAACCCGGACAACACCATGGCGGTTCCCGAGGACCACGACGACGTCGGCTGGTTCACCGGCGGCGGGCGGCCCGGGCGTCCCGGTGCGGCCGATCAGGTCGGACCCACGGTGCTGGCCGGTCACGTCGACTCGACCACGGGTCCCTCCGTGTTCTTCCGACTCCGCGACCTCGTGGTGGGAGACGACGTCACGGTCACCACGACAGAGGGCATCGAGGCCAGGTACCGGGTGACGGACATCGGCGACTACGCGAAATCCGAGTTCCCGACGGCACGCGTGTTCGGTGCCGTCCCGCGTGACGAGATCCGACTGATCACGTGTGCCGGAGTGTTCGACGACGACGCGGGGTCCTACGAGAACAACCTCGTCGTCTTCGGCACCCGCGTGGGGTGATGCGACACCTCAGGCGAGGGAGAAGTTCTCGCCGCGGTGGTAGGCCGCGAGGGACGACTCGGTCTCGCGGATCGACGGCGGGTGGAACGCGAACGCCGACACGACGGACTGCAGGTACGCGATGTCCGGGTCGGTGATGAACGCGATGCCGCCCAGCGCTGTCACGGCGGCGTCGACCGCGCGCCGCAGTGCGCCTCGAAGCGCGATGCGGCAGAACAACAGTCGAGCCGAGATGTCGGCGCCGCGCTCACCCGAGTCCATCGCTGCGGCGACGGCCTCGAGGCCCGCGATCGCCGCTTCGAGTTCGGCGGCCGCCGAGGTGTAGACGCTGTCGCTGACCTTCGGGTGTCCCACGAGACGCTCCACGAGCGCGGTGGCCGCGCCGATGTACCCGGCGGAGGCGAGGATGCCGAACCACAGGAACCCGGTGAGCTCGTGCATGCCCTCCGGATCGTCCAGCGCGCCGACCATGGTCAGCGACACCGGCACGCGCACGTCCTCGAGGACGACCTCCTCGCTCTCCGCACCCGCGAGAACGGGCGTCGTCCAGAACGGACGCACCGAGACACCGGGCATCGACGCGGGGATGAGGGCGACCGCCTTGCGTGTCTTGCCGCCCTTCTTCTCGCGTGTCGCGACGCTGGCGGCGAGGAAGTCCATCGAGGCCGACAGGCTGCACGGCTTCTTGCTGCCGTTGACGACGTAGTCGCCGTCGTCGTAGTAGGCGTCCACGGACGGCACCAGCGTGCTGCCCACGCCCTCCGCGAAGCCGGACGCGATGATCGACTTCTGTTCGATGAGGCCGGCGACGAGCGGCAGCTCCTCCTCGGGACCCGCCATGGCGATCTCGATGATCGTGGCGATCGACAGGTGGTGCATCGTGACGGCGGCGGCGAGCGACGGGGAGGCCGCGCCGATGGCCCGGTGGACGCGCAGTGCCTCGACGGCGGTCGCGCCGAGTCCGCCGAGCGAGGTGGGTGCGATGAGTCCGCACCCGCCCGCGTCGCGGAACGTCGCGATGGCGTCGCTGCCGGGCGCCTCGAGCACGGACAGCGGCGTGGCCTCGAGATAGGTGGCGAGGGCGGGCAGCAGGCGACGGAGCGTGGCGCGTTCGGTGGACATGAGCCGCGACGGCTGCGCGGTCCCGTCGGACGCGAGAGCTGCTCTGTCAGCGAGAACGGACACGTACCGGCCTTTCGTCGAAGAAGGGTGACCGTGGCTGAGACGGGTGTGGGACACGTGCCAGCACGTCACTCGATACCGCAGTATTCGGGGTCGGCGACGGCCTCGATGGCGCCCGTCTCAACTGCTGTTGCATGACACAAGTGCAGTCGTGTTCGTTGGCAACTACTCACAGGTCGCGGCACCCTCGGGTCGCCTGTGCTGACCGTAGGCTCGAATCACAGACGTCTCCCGTCGCACGGGTCTCCCGGACCGGCGAGCGCACTCGCGTCACGTACCGATCCCCCAATCTTGGAGCGAACATGAGCTCGCAGAGAATGCTCGACCGAATCCGCCACGACAAGAGGATCTGGGCCCATCGTGTGCTGACGAAGCACGACCAGAACCCGTTCTTCCGCGTCATGAAATCGGTCAACGCGCCGGTCGTCGACGTGGAGGACCGCAGCGTCATCATGCTCGGTTCCAACAATTACCTCGGCCTCGCCGACCATCCGCTGGTGCGCGCGGGAGCCGCTGCGGCACTGGACAAATACGGCGCAACGGTCACGGGCAGCCGGTTGCTCAACGGCACCATCTCGCTGCACACGGAACTCGAGGAAGCGCTCGCCGACTGGCACGGGACCGAGCAGGCGCTGGTCTTCACGACCGGCTACCAGGCGAACCTGGGCGGTATCAGCGCGCTGTGCGGTGTGGGTGACACCATCATCGTCGACTCGGCCGCGCACGCGTCCATCTACGATGCCTGCCGCCTCTCACGTGCCACCATCCGCGCCTTCCGTCACAACCGGGTGGACCTGTTGGAGGAGAAGCTCTCCCGCTCCACCGGCGTCGTCATGGTGGTGGTGGACGGCCTCTACTCGATGCACGGCGACCTGGCCCCGCTCGACGAGATCGCCGCGGTCTGCGAGAAGTACGACGCGGCACTGTTCGTCGACGAGGCGCACAGCGTCGCGGTCATGGGCGCGAAGCGCACCGGTGCCGCCGAGCTGTTCGGTATCGAGGACGACATCGACGCCCGGATGGGCTGCCTCTCCAAGGGACTCGGGTCCTCGGGCGGTTTCGTGGCCGGCTCGAAGGACATCGTGGACGCCATGCGCGTGCATGCGCGCACGTTCCTGTTCACCACCGCGGGCGTGCCTGCTGCCCTCGGCGCGGCGCTCGCCTCCGTGCAGCTCATGCAGACCGAGGAGGGCGCCGAGCGCGCCACCCGCACACTCGCGAACGCGCGCTACCTGCACGACGGGCTCGTGGCGGCCGGTGTCGACGTGCACGCGCCGAGCCCTCTCCCGGACGGTACGGACATGGTCTCGCCCATCGTGCCCGTGAACGTCCGTGACGACCTGCGCACCGTCAACACGTGGCGGAAGCTGTGGGACGCGGGCATCTTCGCATCCGCCGCCATGTTCCCGGCGGTGGCCCGCGACGGTGCACTCCTGCGTCTGTGCGTCCAGCCCGATCACACCACCACCCAGCTCGACTACGTGGTGGAGCAGATGGGCCTGTTCCTCGGCGAGAACTCGTCCACGTCCGAGGCGGCGTCGGCCGAGGTGGGGGCAGCGCTCGCCGCGCCGGCGCCGGCATCGGTCTGACCCGGTGGTGACACAGGTCGACCAGCGCACGACGTACGACTGTGCCGCCGCGGTGCTGCACGCGACCCTCACCGACGAGAGATACTGGCAGGACCGGATCGCCGAGATCGGTGGCGGCAGTCGAGTGGTGGAGCATCGCGTCGAGGAGGGCCTGACCACCTCGGTGGTCGACCAGGACCTCGAGGCGGCGGCACTACCGAAGGCGTTGCAGCGCTTCGCCGGAGCGTCGATGTCGGCACGGTGCACCGAGTCGTGGCAGTCGGTGCGCGAGGACGGGTCCGCGCAGGGCCACTACACCCTGCGGGTCGCCCGGATGCCCGTGGTGATCGACGGGGAACTCGAACTTCTCGCGACCGGAGCGCAGCAGTGCGTGCTCCACTTCGTCGGTACGGTCGACGCGTCGATCCCGGTGATGGGTCCGGTGGTCGAGAAGATCATGGTCGGCGAGATCGACAAGAGTTTCTCCGCCGAGCGCGAGTTCACCCAGTCGTGGCTCGCCCTCCGGACCTGAGCCCTCTCATCTGCGGCGCGGGAGTGCGCGCAGGACCGCCTCCAGCACCTGGCGCTGACCACGGCCGGACGTGACGGTGGTTCCGCGCGGCACCGACACGGTCCGGTAGGAACCCGAGACCGGCTGTGGTGTCTGGTGTTCGACTCCTCGCAGACGTCGGGGCAGGCGCGGTCCGTTCCGTGCGGCGAGCAGACCGTCCGTGCCCGGTACCGCCGTCAGCGTGTCGTCTCCCCGGCGGAGGGCCGCGGCCGTCCGTCGGGTCCTGGTGCGCGGAACCCGCACGAGGACAACGTCGGTCCCCGCGAACTCACCGGCCGCAGCGTCGATCGCCTCGGCTCGTGACCGGCGTCCGGCGCGCCCGCGGATGCCGGTACCGAGACCGTGGCCGGGGGCGTCGAGCAGCACCACCCGCGGGCCGTGATCGGCCAGTGTCCGTGCCAGACCGGTGGCGTACCGCGCATGGGAGCCGCGGGGCAGCGCGAGAACGACCGTCGGGGCCGAGGTGTCGGTCCCCTCGTGGATCTCGGCGTGCACCGAGCCCGTCGACGTGCGGATCTGGCGGTGCTCGCACGAGGAGACCGCGCGATCGAGCTCGGCGCTGAAGGGCTTCATGTCCGGGTCAACGTCGCCCCACGTCCGTACGCGGCGAGTGGCGCCGTCCAGGGCCGCCTCGCACACGTGATGACGGACCGGCGCGTGGCGGGTCGACAGGATGGGGCGCCCGTTGAGCAACACCATGACGGCCGCGGCCTCGGCGGACGACATCGTCGGGGTCCACCCGGTGGCGCGTTCGAAGGCCGTCGAGTCGACGGCCGCCTCGCCCGAGGAGATCCAGTGGCTGGAGAACGGCAGGATGCGGAGCGCGTACGCGAGATCGACCACGGTGCGCAGGACTCGACGCGGGATCGGCAGCACCAACTGGCCCTGCATCGCACCGAGTTCGCGCACCCCGAGCCAGTCGCGCGGACCCAGGTTGAAGGGGCCGTTCACGGGTGTCCGGACGGCCCGGTGGAAGGCGTCGGCCAGGTCGTCCTCGTGCAGGAACTGGTAGCGGGACTGCGCCGGATCGGGGAAGGCCACCACGGACTGCGTGAGGGTGTCGATGCCGTCGTTCGAGAAGTGGGCGCCCACGATGTAGGTGGGGCGCAGCATCGAGATGGTCATGCCGCCCTCGTGCCGGCGCAGCCACCACTCGACGAAGTGTTCCACCTCTGCCTTGTCGAAGAAGTAGTAGCGCAACGGATCCGACGTCGGGAACTCCTCCTCGGTGACGGGTACCGGGAGGTCCTCGCGTCCGTACGCGCTGACACTCGAAGCAATGACCATCGACCGCACACCGGCCCGGTGCGCGCACTCGACGACGTTGCGCGAGCCCTCCAGATTGGTCTCGTGGATCGCGGCCTTGTCGCGCTGCTCCTCCACGACGAAAGCCAGGTGGATCACCACGTCACAGCCTGCGAAGGCAGTCTCGAGTTCGGGGGAGCGGATGTCCATCGCGATCGAGCGGAGTTTCGGGTGCCGCACGCGCGGTGCCCGGCGACCCAGCCCGATGACCCGGTCGATCTCCGGATCATCCAGCAGCACAGGGAGAATGACAGCACCGAAATCGCTCGTCGCACCGGTGACGGCGACGGTCAGGCCGCTCACCGTTCGTCCGAGCTGAACTGTCGGGTGGTGTCCTGTGGGTCCGTCATGACGACTCCTGTGGTGCGGTGGTGGCGGGGAAGCAGGACCGCGACGACGACGGCGCAGGCGAAGACGGCCGCGGCGGCGAGGTAGGACGCCACCTCGGACCCGGCCATCGCGGCTTCCTTCATGGACAGGACGAGGTTGTCGCGCACCGCGGAGAACATCTCGGGGAGCGGGTACTGCTGGATCTGCTGCACGCTGAGGAAGCTGCCGTTCACGTACTCCCGGTCGCGGTCCGAGAGGATTTCCGACGGAATGGTCGCGACGAGTGGGCCGACGGTGGTGTTGTAGTACGACGCGGTCACGGATCCGAGCACCGCGACACCGAGAGTGCCGCCGAGTTCCCGCGTCGTGTCGTTCACGGCCGAGCCGGCGCCGGCCTCGTCGATGGGCACGGAGGACATGATGGACTCGGTCGCGGGACCCTGGATCACGGCGATGCCGACTGCGAGCACGATCATCGTGGGCAGCAACAGCCCGACGTACGAGCTGTCGATGCCGACCTGACCCGCCATGATCATGCCGATGCCCACCAACAGCAGGCCCGCGACGATCACCGGCATGGTGCCGATCCGCTGTGCCAGCGAGGTCGCGGTCGGTGCGCTCACCGCGAGGGCCACCGCGAACGGCAGTGTGGCGACACCGAACTCGAGCGGCGAGTAGCCGCGGACGCCCTGGAAGTACTGGGTGATGAGGAAGACGTACCCGAACAGCGAGAAGTAGGCGACCGAGATCGCGAGCGCCGGCATCGCGAAGGGTCGCAACCGGAACAGGCGCACGTCGAGGATCGGGCTGGACACGCGCGACTGGCGTACGACGAAGGCGGACAACAGAACCAGGGACACCGCGATCCCGCCGAGCGTGGGCACGGTCACCCAACCGTGACCCGGCGCTTCGATGAGTGCGTACACCAGGAGCGAGACCCCCGAGAAGGACAAGGCGACACCGGGCAGATCGAGCGGACCGGTGGCCGCAGCACGTGATTCGGGCACCACGGCGACGATGCCGATCACCGCGACGACGGCGACCGGCACGTTCAGCCAGAACACGGAGTGCCAGGTGAAGTGTTCGATGAGCCACCCACCCGAGACCGGCCCGATCGCGATAGCGACACCGGCGATCGAGGCCCACACCCCGATGGCCACGGCGCGGTCCGCGGGAGTACGGAACAGGTCGATGATCACCGCCAGGGTCGCGGGCAGCGCGGCGGCGGCGAAGACCCCCATCAGTGCGCGCGAGGCGATCAGTTGCGGCAGGTCGTCGGCCACCGCGCCCACCACCGACATCGCGGCGAGACCCACGACGCCGATCAGCAGCATGCGGCGCCGCCCGATGCGGTCGGTGATGTTGCCGAACGCCAGCAGCAGACCGCAGAACGTGAGGATGTACGCGTCGACGATCCACTGCAGCCCCGTGAAGCCGGCGCGGAGGTCGGTGGAGATGTCGGGCAGAGCGACGTTGACGACGGTGTTGTCGAGCACGACCAGCAGCTCGACGAGACAGATTACGAGGAAGGCGATCATCCGCCGCGGTGACGAGAGGAGGTGGGACGACGACCGCGGCGGCGGCGCGGCGTGCCGGCCGGTCATGACGGCGAGTCCGGGCCGCTGCCCGGTGCGGAGCCGACGTCCTTCGTTGCGGCGAGACGGTCCACCGCGCGCTCGTCCGAAGTCTGCGGTGCCAGCATGCCCGTGGTGCGGTACGAGGCGGGGAAGAAGAAGAAGACCAGTGCGGCACAGACGAACACGGCTCCGGCCGCCACGTACGCGGCGATGGACGATCCGCGCAGAGCGGCTTCCTTCATCTCCAGGATCAACTGTGCGCGTTGCGGTTCGAACATCGCGGGCAGGTCTCGCTTCTGGATCTCGATGACACTGAGCACGCTGGACTGCGCGTAGCCCTTCTCGGTCTCGCTCATGATGGCGGTGGGGATCCGTTCGACGAGCGGCCGCACCGTCGACACGTAGTAGGAGGCGACGATCGACCCGAGTACCGCGACACCGAGAGTGCCGCCGATCTCGCGGGTGGTGTCGTTCACCGCGGCACCGGCTCCGGCCTCGTCGAGGGGGAGCGAGGACATGATGGATTCCGTCGCGGGGCCCTGGATGATCGCGATGCCCACCGCGAGCAACAGCATCGCGGGCAGGACGAGCGTCAGGTAGGAGCTGTCGATCTCGACGCGGCCCGCGACGAGCAGTCCCGCGCCGATGAGGACGAGCCCGGTCACGAGAACCGGCATCGTGCCGATCTTCTGCGCGACGATCGTCGACACCGGGGAGCTGACGGCCAGCGCGGCGGCGAAGGGCAGCGTCGCGATGCCGAATGCGAGAGGTGAGTACTCGCGCACTCCCTGGAAGTACTGGGTGATGAGGAACAGGAAGCCGAAGAGACTGAAGAATCCCACCGCGATCGACACGGCCGGCCACGCGAACGGACGGATGCGGAAGAGCGACACGTCGAGCACGGGGGACGAGATGCGTCGCTCCCGCTGGACGAACAGCACGAGGAACACCGCGGCGAGCACGAGACCGCCGATCGTCCGCCACGACGTCCAGCCGAAGTTCGGTGCCTCGATGACCACGAACACCAGCAGGGTGACGCCGGCGATCGACAGGATCACGCCGGGCACGTCGAGCGGGCCCACCGCCGAGGCCTTCGACTCGGGGACGATCAGCACCACGAGCACGACGGCGACGAGGGCGACGGGGACGTTCATCCAGAACACCGAGTGCCAGGAGAAGTGTTCGAGCAGCCAGCCGCCCGACACCGGTCCGATCGCGACGGCCACGCCGGCGATGGACGACCACACGCCGATGGCGAGAGCACGCTCCTGCGGCTTCGGGAACAGGTTGGTGATGACGGCCAGGGTGGCGGGCAGGACCATCGCGGCGAAGACGCCCATGACCGAGCGTGAGGTCAGGACGTGGGCGAGGGAGTCGCCGAGCGCACCGATCACCGACGCGGTGCCCAGGCCCGTGAGGCCGACGACGAGGAACAGCTTGCGCCCGTACCGGTCACCGAGGTTGCCGAACGCCAGGAGCAGGCCGGAGAAGGTGAGGGTGTACGCGTCGACGACCCACTGCAGGCCCGAGATGCCCGTCGCCAACTCGATGCCGATGGACGGCAGCGCCACGTTGATGATGGTCATGTCGAGGACGATGAGGAGTTCGGCGATGCAGATGACGCCGAAGGCCGCGAGTTGGCGACGCCGACCGATCTCGGTGCGGACACCGAACGTCGAGTGCCCCCTCGACCCGGGCGTGCCCGTGTCGTCCTTCGAGCTGCTGCCCATGGCGTGATCCCCCGTATTCCCCCCGGACCCCGCCCGCGGATGCAGCGCGGCGAGTGTCGTGCGCGAGCGCAACGCTAGGTGTCACGACGGCACTGTCGACGCTAACGGCGGGAGCGCGGGAGAAGTCGGTGTGACGTCACAGAGTTGCGTCAGCGAGCCGGTGACGCCGTACGACGCGGCAGGTGGGAGCGCCCGTCCCGCGCCACGCGGCGTGAGCCCGGGCCGCCCGCGCGTGCACCGCCGCCACCAATTTCGGCCTTGTCGGCTCCGTTCCCTCGTGAATCGGGCGTTCATGGGTCACACTTCTATCCGGAGACTGCGGCCAGGTCGGGGGACGTGTTACTGGGCGGTAAGGTCCGTGGTCGTTGCGACCACTCGGCTGGGTTAGAGTGACGCGACGCACACAGGTGTCGACGCGTTCGCGTCGTGTGCGACGAGCAGTGGGAGGGATCCACATGGGTGTCGAGGTTTCGGTCGAGGGATTGACCAAGTCGTTCGGTGTGCAGAAGATCTGGCAGGACGTCACGTTGACGCTCCCGAAGGGTGAGGTCAGTGCTCTCCTGGGGCCGTCCGGTACCGGTAAGTCCGTCTTCCTCAAGTCGCTCATCGGCCTTCTCCGACCGGAGGAGGGTTCGATCGTCGTCGACGGCACGGACATCATGGAGTGCTCGTCCAAGGAGCTCTACGAGATCCGCAAGTTGTTCGGCGTGCTCTTCCAGGACGGCGCCCTCTTCGGCTCCATGAACCTGTACGACAACACCGCCTTCCCGCTTCGTGAGCACACGAAGAAGAAGGAGGACGAGATCCGCAGCATCGTCATGGAGAAGCTCGAGCTGGTCGGTCTGACCGGTGCCGAGAACAAGCTCCCCGGCGAGATCTCGGGCGGTATGCGCAAGCGTGCCGGTCTGGCGCGTGCGCTCGTCCTCGACCCCGAGATCATCCTGGTGGACGAGCCCGACTCGGGCCTCGACCCGGTGCGCACCACCTACATCAGCCAGCTGCTGCTCAACATCAACGCCCAGATCGACGCGACGATGCTGATCGTCACGCACAACATCAATCTCGCGCGCACGGTGCCGGACAACATCGGCATGCTGTTCCGCAAGAACCTCGTCATGTTCGGTCCGCGCGAGGTGCTGCTCACCTCCGACGAGCCCGCCGTGAAGCAGTTCCTGAACGGCACGATGATCGGGCCGATCGGCATGAGCGAGGAGAAGGACGAGGCGCAGATGCGCCAGGAGCAGGCCCTCTCCGATGCCGGCCACAACCTCGGCGGTGTCGAGGACGTGGAGGGCATCATGCCGCAGATGGATCCCACGCCCGGCATGCCGCGTCGTCAGGCCGTGGATCGTCGTCGCGACCGGGTGCGCAGCATCATGCACACCCTGCCCGAGCACGCACAGCACGCCATCCAGCAGAGCCTCGACGAGGCGGACGGCCAGGACGGCCGTCAGGCGGAGCCGGCGTACGCGGGTGCTCAGCAGGGCTACCAGGAGTCGTACGGTCAGCAGTCGGGCCACGACCAGCAGCCGGCCTACGGCAACCAGAGCTACGACCAGGTCCAGAGCTACGACCAGGGTCAGACGTACGACCAGAATCAGGGCTACAGCAACCAGGGGTGGAGTGAGCCCGGCCAGGACCGGAACGACGGTCTCCCTTCCAGTGGCTCGCGGGGCTGACCGAAAACAATGGCTAAAACGAAGAACCCGATTCTCAAGTCGGGCACTGCAGCGCTGGCCCAGGCAGGAAACATCGTCGAACTTCTCGTCGATGTCGCGCGCAACACCTTCCGGCGCCCCTTCCAATTCCGCGAATTCATCGAACAGGCCTGGTTCATCGCCAGTGTCACCATTCTTCCGACCGCGCTGGTCGCCATTCCGTTCGGCGCGGTGGTCTCCCTGCAGACCGGGTCGCTGATCAAGCAGCTCGGCGCCGAGTCCTTCACCGGTGCCGCCAGCGTGCTGGCGGTGGTCCAGCAGGGCAGTCCCATCGTGGTGGCGTTGCTCATCGCGGGTGCGGCGGGATCGGCCGTGACGGCCGACCTCGGTTCACGCACCATCCGCGAGGAGATCGACGCCATGCGGGTGCTCGGCATCGATCCGGTGCAGCGCCTGGTCGTTCCCCGCGTGCTCGCGATGATTCTCGTCGCGCTGCTGCTCAACGGCCTGGTGTCGGTCATCGGCATCGCCGGTGGTTACTTCTTCAACGTGATCCTGCAGGACGGAACGCCCGGCGCGTACCTGGCGTCGTTCTCCACGTTGGCGCAGCTGCCCGACCTGTGGGTCGGTGAGCTCAAGGCCGTCGTGTTCGGTCTCATCGCCGGCGTCATCGCGTCCTACAAGGGGCTGCATCCCAATCCCGGTCCGAAGGGCGTCGGTGAAGCGGTGAACCAGACCGTCGTCATCACGTTCCTGATCCTGTTCTTCGCCAACCTGATCATGACGTTGGTCTACCTGCAGGTCGTCCCTGCGAAGGGAGGGTGAGCGATGACCATCGCTCGTGGTCGTGGAGACCGCACCCTGCTCCGGCTCCGTAGCGCGGCCTCGGCTCCGCTCGGTGTGCTGGACCGTGCCGGTGAACAGATGTCGTTCTACGGACGCGCGATCGGGTGGATCCCGAAGACGGCCGTGCACTACAAGAAGGAGACCCTCCGCCTGCTCGCGGAGGTGACGTTCGGTTCCGGCGCTCTCGCCGTCATCGGCGGCACCATCGGCGTCATCCTGATGATGTCCGGGTTCACCGGTGTCGTCGTCGGTCTGCAGGGCTTCGCGGCGCTCGAACAGCTCGGCAGCCAGGTGCTGACGGGCTTCCTGTCGGCGTACGTGAACACCCGTGAGATCGCGCCCATCGTGGCGTCCCTCGCGCTGTCCGCGACCGTCGGCTGCGGCTTCACCGCCCAGCTCGGCGCCATGCGCATCTCCGAGGAGATCGACGCACTCGAGGTCATGGCCGTTCCGTCCGTGCCGTTCCTGGTGTCGACGCGCATGATCGCCGGATTCATCGCCGTCATTCCGCTGTACATCGTCGGCCTGCTGTCCGCCTATCTCGCGTCCCGCTTGGTGAGCACCGTCTTCAACGGTCAGTCACCGGGCTCGTACGACCATTACTTCACGCTCTTCCTGCCCCCGGAGGACGTGCTCTACTCCTTCGCCAAGGTGCTGGTCTTCGCCTTCGTGCTCATCATGATCCACTGCTACTACGGCTACACCGCGTCGGGCGGACCCGCCGGCGTCGGCGTGGCCGTCGGTCGTGCCGTGCGCGCCGCACTGGTCACGGTCGCGGTGCTGAACTTCTTCCTGAGCCTCGCCATCTGGGGCACCACGACGACGGTGAGGGTCGCCGGATGAACCACGCTCCGTCGGCGACACGTCGTCGCCTCCTCGGAATCGGATTCCTGCTCGTCGTCGTTCTCTTCGTCGCCTGGAGCATCACGACCTTCAACAAGACGTTCAAGGACGTCGTCATGGTCGACCTGATCACCGACACCGTCGGCAACGCGCTGCCCGCCAACGCGGACGTGAAGGCGCGCGGGATGATCGTCGGCGAGGTGCGGTCCGCCACCACCGAGAACGGTGAGGTCACGTCCGAGCTGGCACTCGATCCCGGTCTCGTGGGCACCATCCCCTCCAACGTCACCGCCAGGTTGCTGCCGAAGACGCTCTTCGGCGAGCGCTACGTCGCGCTCCAGATCCCCGAGAACTCCGCCGGCGCCAGCCCTCTCGCCGAGGGCGCGGTGATCCGTCAGGACACCAGCGGCAACGCGGTCGAGGTCGGGCAGCTGCTCGACTCGCTGCTCCCGCTCCTCGACGCCATCCCGCCGCAGGATCTCGCCAACACGCTCGGTGCGCTGTCGCAGGCTCTCGAGGGCAACGGCGAGCGGCTCGGTCTGACTCTCGACCGGCTCGAGGAGATCTTCTCGGGTCTGAACGACGAGCTGCCGAACATCCAGCAGGATCTCGTCGGCATCGCCGACCTGTCGGAGACGTACTCGACCGCGGCTCCGGATCTGATCGACGCGCTCGACAACCTGCGCGTCACCGGGAACACGGTGGTGGAGAAGCAGAACGACGTCACCACGCTCCTGGCGAGCGCCACCGCGTCGTCGGGCTCGCTGGCCGACCTGGTGCAGACCAACGCCGAGTCCATCGTGTCCATCGCGGCGGACTCCCGCGAGGCGCTCGAACTGCTCGCCGAGTTCTCCCCGTCGTTCGGCTGCACGTTCACCGAGTTCGTCCGTGTCGCCGACGAGGCGAAGAAGATCCTCTCGGTCGACGACGCGTACCCCGGCGTCCGCGCGTCGATCAACTTCGTCAACCCCAAGGGGCGCTACATCCCCAACCAGGACGAGCCGCGACTGTTCGACACCCGTGGCCCGTCGTGCTTCGAGAACGTGACCACACCCGGCAAGTTCTTCCCGCAGTACCCGGGAAGCGGCGTCAACGACGGCTCCTACCAGGTGCCGTCGCGCAACCCCGGCCCCGCGGTCGACCCCGGCGCACTGCCCAACCCGCTGCAGTCGCCCGTCCCGGCGGCCTACGCCGGATCGGACATCGAACGGGACACGCTGGCGGTGGTCTACGGCGGAGGCTCCGGCATCTCCCCGGACCACGTCCCCGCGTGGACCACCCTGGTGGGCGCTCCGGCGCTCCGCGGCACGGAAGTGAGTGTGCGATGAGAGGCCTAGCGGCACCGCTGATCAAGCTGATCATCTTCGCGGTGGTGACCATTCTGGCGACGGCCGCCCTGGCGTTGACCATCGCCAACGGGGCCGGGTCCGGCAAGACCAAGTTCTCGGCCATCTTCACCGACGTCTCCTCGCTCAACGAGGGCGACGAGGTGCGCATCGCCGGCGTGCGCGTCGGCCAGGTGGAGAAGATCGAGATCCACGAGCGTGACCTGGCTCAGGTGGACTTCGCGCTGACCGAGCGTGAATGGCTGCCGGCCTCCACCACCGCGACCATCCGCTACCGGAACCTGATCGGGCAGCGCTACATCGCGCTCGAGCAGGGCACGGGCGATCAGGGCGAGAAGATCACCAGCGGAGCCACCATCCCGCTCGATCGGACGTCCCCCGCGGTGAACCTGACGACGCTGTTCAACGGCTTCCGTCCGCTGTTCCAGACGCTGACGGCCGACGACGTGAACAAGCTGTCGTACGAGATCATCCAAGTCTTCCAGGGTGAGTCGGGCACCATCGGCGATCTGGTGCGCGACACCGCGAGCCTGACCAACACGGTCGCGGACAAGGATCAGGTCATCGGTGCGGTCATCGACAACCTCAACGGGGTCCTCGACACGGTGAACCAGCACGACAAGGAACTCGACCAGTTGATCGTGAACACCCAGGCGCTGGTGTCGGGGCTGTCGGCGGATCGTGACACCGTCGGCTCGGCGGTCACCTCGCTGGCCGGTCTGACCGACGCGACAGCGGATCTGCTCGAGCCGACCCGTCCGTCCATCCAGTCGGCCATCTCGTCCATCGACGGACTGTCGACCAAGATCAACAATCGGCAGCAGGACTTCGACAACATCCTGTCGAACTTCCCGGTCAAGCTCGAGAAGCTGATCCGCGTCGCCAGCTACGGCTCGTGGTTCCAGTTCTACCTGTGCGGCATCGACATCGTCGCCGGGCCGGGCTACGCGCCGCAGCTCAACCTCCCGACAGGACTGCCCACCATCAATCAGCCGCTGTACACCAACTCCGCGAAGCGTTGCGCCGCAGGAGGTATCTCGTGACGAAACGCAAGCCCGCGGTGCTGGGTGCCCTCGGCATCTTCATCATCCTGATGGCGACGCTGTCCGCGTTCTTCCTCGACTCGCTGCCGATCATCGGTGCCGGATCGAAGTACACCGCGAACTTCTCCGAAGCGGCCGGTCTGCGTGCCAGCAACGAGGTGCGGATCGCCGGCGTGAAGGTCGGCAAGGTCACCGACGTCGCCCTCGACGGCGACAAGGTGAAGGTCGAGTTCACGGTCAGTGACGCGTGGGTCGGCGACAAGACGTCGGCGTCCATCCAGATCAAGACGCTGCTCGGCCAGAAGTTCCTCTCGCTCGAGCCCAAGGGCGAGGAGCGGCTGAACCCGCGCGACGCGATCCCGATCGACCGCACGACGGCCCCCTACGACGTCATCGACGCGTTCTCCGACGCCGCCCGCACCACCGGCGACATCGACACGACGCAGCTCGCGACGAGCATGGAGACGCTGTCGCAGGCGTTCTCCGAGACGCCGGAGAACATCCGCGCCTCGCTCGACGGTGTCACGCGGTTGTCCGAGACCATCTCCTCCCGTGACGACGAGCTGAGCAAGCTCTTCGCCGCTACCGACAAGACGACGCAGGTCCTCGCCGACCGCAACCAGGAGTTCACCAAGCTGATCGGTGACGCCTCGGTCCTGTTGCAGGAGTTGAACAATCGGCAGCAGTCCATCTCGCAGCTGCTCATCGGCACGCAGCGGGTGTCCACTCAGCTGACCGGTCTGATCCGCGACAACGAGGCACAGATCGGGCCCGCACTCCAGTCGCTGGGTCAGGTCATCGACACCCTGAAGACCAACAACCAGAACATCGCCGAGGCGATCAAGCTGTACTCGCCCTTCGTCCGGCTGTACACCAACATCGTCGGTAACGGCCGCTGGTTCGATCAGGTCATCGTCAACACCTTCCCGCCCGGTCTCCCGGACATTCCGGGATACCGTGAGCCGATTCGCACCCTCGGTGTGGATCCCGTCCGTAGTCCGGGAGCAGGCCAGTGACCGCATCCACCGACCAGGAAGCCCCGTCGAACGGCGGCTTCTTCAGCAAGCGCAACCTGGGAATCATCGCTGCCGTCGTCGCTGTCGTGGTGCTGGTCGTGTTCGCGCTGTGGTGGGCCTTCACCCGCCTCGGTACCACCACCATCACGTCGTACTTCGACAAGACGGTCGGCGTGTACGAGGGCACCGAGGTTCGCGTCCTCGGCGTCAAGGTCGGCACCGTCACCAAGGTCGAGGGCCTGGGCGATCAGGTGCAGGTCGACATGCGCGTCGATCGCGGCGTCGACATCCCCGCCGATGCCCGCGCCGTCCAGCTCGCACCGTCCGTCGTCGCCGACCGCTACGTCCAGCTCGCGCCGGCGTACACCGGCGGCGAGAAGATGGAGTCCGGTGCCGTGATCCCACGCGAGCGCACGGCCACTCCCGTCGAGGTCGACGAGCTGTACAAGAGCATCGACGAGCTGTCGGCCGCGCTCGGACCGAACGGTGCCAACCAGAACGGCGCCGTCTCCGACCTCGTGACCACCGGCGCGCAGAACCTGGCCGGAAACGGTGAGGCGCTGAACGATTCGCTGACCCAGCTCTCCGGTGCCGTCGAGACGCTCGACTCGTACCGCGGCGATCTGTTCGGCACGATCCAGAATCTGCAGACGTTCGTCAGTGCACTGTCGGCGAACGACCAGCAGGTGCGTGCCTTCAACAATCAGCTGTCCTCGCTGACGAGCTTCCTGGCGGGGGAGCGGGAGAACCTCGGTCTCGCGCTGAACCAGCTCTCGGTCACGCTCGGTGACGTCGCGACCTTCGTGCGGGACAACCGGGACCAGCTGTCCAACGATCTCGACGACCTCGCTCCGACCACGCAGTTGCTCGCCGACAACCGCCAGAACCTGGCGGACACGTTGACGCTGCTGCCGCTGGCCGTCGCGAACGTCGCGAACTCCTACAACGCCGAGTCCGGATCGTTGGACGCGCGCCTGATCTTCCAGGAGTTCCAGGATCCGAAGACGTTCTTCTGCAATCTCATCGATCTGCAGAAGCTGCGCCCGGGCGATCCGCAGTTCGAGGCGCTCGGCCGTCAGATGCAGCCGATCGTCGACAACTGCGGCGCGATCATCGACCAGGCCGTCGCCGGTGTGAAGACGCCGACGCTGGTCCTGCCGTTCGGGTTGCTCAGCGCGGACAACATCCAGCGCAACGTCGAGCCCGGCACCGTGCCCGGTGTCGAATCGCCGCGGGTCGACGACCTGCAGCTTCCGGGCCTGAACATTCCTGCGGAAGGGGAGTGACGATGAGAGTGCGCTCGCGTGGCCTGATGGCCGCCTCCGGTGCCTGCGTCGTCGCCGTGACGCTCAGTGCCTGCGGATCCAGCGGTATCTACGGGATCCCGCTGCCCGGCGGTGCCGACGTCGGGTCGGATCCGATCCGGTTGACGTTGCAGTTCGACGACGTGCTGGACCTGGTTCCGCAGTCGACCGTCAAGGTCGACGGTGTCCAGGTCGGTCGGGTCACCTCGGTCTCCGTGCCGAACGACTCGTGGATCGCCGACGTCGAGGTCGAGGTCGACTCGTCCGTGGACCTGCCGGCCAACGCCATGGCGTCCGTCCAGCAGACCAACCTGCTCGGCGAGAAGTTCGTCCAGCTCAGCGTTCCGGCCGACGACGCGGCGTCCGCGCGCCTCGCCTCGGGCGACACCATCCCCGTCGAGCGGACCCGCCACGCCACCGACATCGAGCAGGTGCTCGGCGCGCTGTCGATGTTGCTCAACGGCGGCGGCGTCGCGCAGCTCGCTCCGATCGTCAAGGAGCTGAACACCGCGCTCGGCGGCCGCGAGGACCGGGTGCGGAACCTGCTCGAGGAGGCCAACTCGCTCATCGGCGGCCTCGAGGATCAGAAGGCCGACATCACGCGCGCGATCGACGGTCTCGACGTCCTCACCGGCACGCTCGACCAGCAGACCGAGAAGATCGACCGGATCCTCGTCGATCTGCCGGTCGCCACCGAGGTGCTCGAACAGCAGCGTCCGCAGCTGACACAGCTTCTCGGTCAGCTCGATCGCCTCGGGCAGGTCGGGACCGACGTCATCGAGCGGTCGAAGGACGATCTGATCGCCGACCTGCGCGCACTGCGCCCGACCCTGCAGGAGCTCTCGACCTACGGCGACGAGCTGATCACGGACCTCGCGTTCGTGCCTACGTTCCCGTTCCCCGACGGTGTCGAGAAGATCACCCAGGGCAACGCGGTGAACCTGTTCCTCAGCGTCGATCTGCAGATCGGGAATCAGCTCACCGCGCTGGGCGTCGGCCAGGGCAACCCGATCTACAGCGCGCCCCGCAACGGCGATCCCAAGCCGCGGGTCGATCCGTCGAACCCGTACTACAACGGCAACGGCCCGCGTAACTCCTTCCCGACCATCTCGCTGCTGCCTCTGCCGCCCATCATCCCGTCGCCGACCCCGGCGCCGGGTGTACCCGCCGCCGCACCGTCGGCGAACCCGTTGGACGGCATCCTGCAGCAGTTCGGGATCGTTCCTCAGAACGAAGGTGGACAGTGAGATCCAAGCTGGTCAGCACACAGCTGATCCTCTTCGTCGTCATCGCCGTGCTCGGCCTGGTGTACGTCGGTGCCAAGTACGTGCGCGTCGACCAGCTGTTCGGTTTCGGCCAGTACACGGTCACCGGTCAGTTCGCCGATTCCGGCGGCATCTTCAGCAACGCCGAGGTGACGTACCGCGGCATTCCCGTGGGGCGCGTCGGTGAGCTGAAGCTGACCGAGCAGGGCGTCGACGTCGAACTGAAGCTCGAGAAGAGCGCTCCCGACGTCCCGGCCGACACCATCGCCGTGGTGGCCAACCGCTCCGCCATCGGTGAGCAGTACGTCGATCTGCAGCCGCGCACCGATCAGGGCCCGTTCCTGCAGGACGGCGACGTCATCCTGCAGGACGACACGTCCATCCCGACGCCGGTGGAGAGCCTGCTCAAGAACGTCAAGACGCTCGCGGACTCCGTGCCGGTCGACGATCTGCACACCGTGGTGACCGAGCTCGGTACCGGCTTCGCCGGCACGGGTGACTCACTGCAGCAGCTCGTCACCTCGCTCGACAGCTTCTCCGAGGACGGTCTCGCCAACCTGCCGCAGACCCTCACGCTGATCCGCGACAGCCGCGTCGTGCTGGACACCCAGTCCGAGCAGTCGTCGTCCATTCAGCAGTTCAGCTCGGATCTGGATCTGGTCACCGCGCAGTTGCGGTCGAGCGATCCGGACATCCGACGACTGATCGACAACGGGCTTCCCGCCAGCGACCAGGTCGGCGCGCTCGTCGACCAGGCCGGCCCGGGTCTGACGACCAACCTGACGAACCTCGCGGGTGTGACCAGTGCACTGAGCCCGCGCACGTTCGCACTGCGTCCGCTGCTCCAGTTCCTCCCGGCCCTGGCGCAGGGAGCGAACTCGGCGAGTCCGGGTGACGGCACCATTCACTTCGGCATCGCGCTCGAGGTGAACAACCCGCCGTCGTGCACCCAGGGTTACGAGGGCACGCAGGCGATCCTCGACGCGGAGTACGCCAAGAATCCCGATTTCGATCCGACGCAGCAGGACTTCCCGTTGAACCTCGACGCGAACTGCACTGTGCCGCAGGGATCCCTGACGGGAGTGCGCGGCGCAAACAGCGTGCGCTTCGCCGATCCGCAGACGGTGCAGCCGTGGGACGACAAGCCCAAGGTCGCGCCGGACCCCCTGGATCTGAACCCGATCGCGACGCAGCTGGCCGCAC
Source organism: Rhodococcus sp. BP-332 (assembly GCF_019836065.1). Lineage (NCBI taxonomy): Bacteria > Bacillati > Actinomycetota > Actinomycetes > Mycobacteriales > Nocardiaceae > Rhodococcus > Rhodococcus sp. BP-332. The sequence goes on along the minus strand of NZ_JABUEC010000002.1, from coordinate 473,245 downwards.
TGCTCGGTGTGACGGTCCGCCCCTGACCGTCGAGTCGGGTGAGGAGAGGTGCGCGGTGATGGCAGCGAGAAGTTACCCTCAAGTAGGGTGTCTGCTGTGACGCCAACCACCTCTCCTTCCGACCCGGACCTCGACGGCACCGACACCGGTGACGGCACGTCCGAGTCCACGCCCGCACCGGCGCCGCGCACGTCTCCGGTCGCCACGGCGGTGACTGCCGCGGCCGCCGCGATCACGTTGATCGCGGCCGTCGTGCTGAGCATCTTCTGGTTCCTCGCGTACCAGGAGTCCTCGGACGCCTCCCTGCGGGACGACGCCCTCGCCGGCGCCCGGCAGGCGGCGATCAACCTGAACTCCGTCGACTCGAACGATCTGGACAAGACGTTCGCCGACATCGAGTCCTCCATCACCGGTGACGAACTCACCAACGGTCTGAACGACACCAAGGATCAGTTCCGCCAGCAGTTCGCGGAGACCGGTGTGGTCACCACCGCGGCGGTGCAGCACGCGTCGCTCGTCGGGTTCAGTTCCGACGACGGCACCGCGCAGTCGCTCGTGGTCCTCACCACCGACACCACCAAGCCGGACGGCAACGAGCGGTACCAGAGCACCCTGCGTCTCGAACTGCAGGACGTGGACGGCACGTGGAAGGCCACGCGTATCCAGCCCATCGGGCAGCGCATCCCCCTCGAGGTCCCGGGCGCACCCGCTGCGACGGGCGATCCCGCTGCACCCACCGATCCCGCCGCCACCGACCCCGCAGCCCCGGTCGACCCCGCAGCCCCGGTCGACCCCGCCGCGCCCGTCGATCCCGCTCCCGCGCCGACCGACGGCGGTCAGTGACACCTCGCTGTCACGACGCCGTCCGTCCCGCTCGCCTCGCACCAGCCAGGAGTTCTCCCTATGCCCCCCGCACGCCGCAGACCCCCCACAGGCGCTCCCCGTGTCCCCGCCGGCAGCGTTCGCCGACCCAAGGTCGCCGGACGCTCCACGGCGCCCCCCGCGGGCGGCGACGCGATCGAGAACGAGAACACGAGCACGTCCACCGGCGCGGCCTCGACCGTCGACCTGTCGAAGTCGTCGGCCGACACCGCTGCGGTCGACAGCGCGGCCACGGACTCGGTCGTGGACGAGACGACCGAGACGACCGAGGCGGACGACGGCGCCCCCGCCGGCCGCACGGCCTGGTGGACCCCCCGCACGATGCTGCTCGCCGCACTCGCGGTGGTGTTCGCCGTGATCGCGCTCCTCGCCGTGGTGCGCCCCGGTACGTCCGAGGTGAGCAACCAGGCATGGGTCGACACTCCGGCCACACTCGAGGTCACGTCGGCCGGGCGCGACGCCCTGCAGACGGTGTTCAGCTACAAGTTCGACACGATCGACCAGGATCAGGCGGCCGCCCGCGCGGTGCTGAACGACGAGCGCCGCGGGGAGTACGACTCCACCGCGGAGCAGACCAAGCAGGGCGTCATCCAGACGCAGACCACCACGACCGCCACGGTCACCGACATCGGGGTGTCACTGCTCGACGGTGACCGGGCCGAGCTGCTGGCCAGCATGGACATCGCCGCGACGCAGGACACGGTCGACCAGGGAACGGTGCAGACGCCGGTCTCGGTGACCATGGAACGTGTCGACGGAAAGTGGCTGCTCGCGACCATCGACAACCGCTGATCGCCCGCGTCGAGCGGATTCGGGGGACGAAACGCCGCTCTCGCTCTTGACGCGAGGGCTTCGGGAGTCCACTCTGATTACCGGATTCATCGAACGCGGGTGCGACCCCGCTGCCATGATCGAGAACGACGCCGGAGCAAATGGAGGCACCGGGCGCCGGGATCGACGGGCAGGGGCGTACGGCAGTTCGTGGATCACGGCCCGTGCAGTCTCCGGGCCGAGCGCGCTCCCCGCGCGGACGCGGTTGCCATATCCGCCGCATTGGGGTACTTTTGGACGTTGCGCTGGGTGCCTCCTGTCCACTTCCAGACTTTGCCTGAATCGACACGTCTGTCGATCTCTGCTGAGCGAGGACTTCGTACGGGTAGTGACCAGCGAAGTTCCCACACAAAGAAGCAGATTAGCGACGGTCGCGCAGTGCACGAAGCGGCCCGCGTGAGGTGCTGGAAGGACGCATCTTGGCAGTCTCCACCCAGTCCAAGGAAAACGCCGGAACTCCCGGAGCCCCGAAGAGGGTGTCGTTCGCGAAGATTCGCGAACCCCTCGAAGTACCGGGGTTGCTCGATCTTCAGACCGATTCGTTCGAGTGGCTCGTCGGCACGCCGGAGTGGCGCGCACGTGCGGAAGCACGTGGCGACAGCTCTCGCAGCGGCGGTCTCGAGGACATCCTGACGGAGCTCTCTCCGATCGAGGACTTCTCCGGCTCGATGTCCCTCTCCTTCTCCGATCCGCGCTTCGACGAGGTCAAGGCCTCGATCGACGAGTGCAAGGACAAGGACATGACCTACGCGGCGCCGTTGTTCGTCACCGCGGAGTTCATCAACAACAACACCGGTGAGATCAAGAGCCAGACGGTCTTCATGGGTGACTTCCCGATGATGACCGACAAGGGCACGTTCATCATCAACGGCACCGAGCGCGTCGTCGTCTCGCAGCTCGTGCGTTCCCCGGGTGTCTACTTCGACCACGCCGTCGACAAGACCACCGAGAAGGATCTGCACAGCGTCAAGGTCATCCCCGGCCGCGGCGCCTGGCTCGAGTTCGACGTCGACAAGCGCGACACCGTCGGTGTCCGCATCGACCGCAAGCGTCGTCAGCCCGTCACCGTGCTCCTCAAGGCACTCGGCTGGACCACCGAGCAGATCACCGAGCGCTTCGGCTTCTCGGAGATCCTCATGGCCACGCTGGAGAAGGACAACACGGCCGGCACCGACGAGGCGCTGCTCGACATCTACCGCAAGCTCCGCCCGGGCGAGCCGCCCACGAAGGAGAGCGCGCAGACCCTGCTGGAGAACCTGTTCTTCAAGGAGAAGCGCTACGACCTCGCACGCGTGGGTCGCTACAAGATCAACAAGAAGCTGGGCCTGAACTCGGGTCTGCCCATCGAGGCGTCGACGCTGACCGAAGAGGACATCGTCGCCACCATCGAGTACCTCGTGCGTCTGCACGCGGGCGAGAAGTCGATGACGGCACCCGACGGCGTCGAGGTTCCCGTGGAGGTCGACGACATCGACCACTTCGGCAACCGTCGTCTCCGCACGGTCGGCGAGCTGATCCAGAACCAGATCCGCGTGGGCCTGTCCCGCATGGAGCGTGTGGTCCGCGAGCGGATGACCACCCAGGACGTCGAGGCCATCACGCCGCAGACCCTGATCAACATCCGTCCCGTGGTCGCTGCCATCAAGGAGTTCTTCGGAACCTCGCAGCTGTCGCAGTTCATGGACCAGAACAACCCGCTGTCGGGTCTGACGCACAAGCGCCGCCTGTCGGCGCTGGGCCCCGGCGGTCTGTCGCGTGAGCGCGCCGGCCTCGAGGTCCGCGACGTCCACCCGTCGCACTACGGCCGCATGTGCCCCATCGAGACCCCGGAAGGCCCGAACATCGGCCTGATCGGATCGCTCTCGGTGTACGCCCGTGTGAACCCGTTCGGTTTCATCGAGACGCCGTACCGCAAGGTCGTCGAGGGACAGGTCACCGACGACGTCGACTACCTGACCGCCGACGAGGAGGACCGCCACGTCGTGGCGCAGGCCAACTCGTCCATCGACACCTCGGGTCGCTTCGTCGACGAGAAGATCCTCGTCCGCCGTAAGGGTGGAGAGGTCGAGTTCGTCTCGTCGATGGACGTCGACTACATGGACGTCTCGCCTCGGCAGATGGTCTCGGTCGCCACGGCGATGATCCCGTTCCTCGAGCACGACGACGCCAACCGCGCGCTGATGGGCGCGAACATGCAGCGTCAGGCCGTGCCGCTGGTGCGCAGCGAGGCTCCGCTCGTCGGAACCGGTATGGAGCTGCGTGCCGCTGTCGATGCCGGCGACGTCATCGTCAACGAGAAGTCCGGTGTCATCGAGGAGGTGTCCGCCGACTACGTCACCGTGATGGCGGACGACGGCACTCGCAACACCTACCGGATGCGCAAGTTCGCGCGCTCGAACCAGGGCACCTGTGCCAACCAGCGTCCGATCGTGGACGAGGGCGCACGGGTCGAGGCCGGCCAGGTCCTGGCCGACGGTCCCTGCACCGAGAACGGTGAGATGGCGCTGGGCAAGAACCTGCTCGTCGCGATCATGCCGTGGGAGGGCCACAACTACGAGGACGCGATCATCCTGTCGCAGCGCCTCGTGGAAGAGGACGTCCTGACCTCGATCCACATCGAGGAGCACGAGATCGATGCCCGCGACACCAAGCTCGGTGCCGAGGAGATCACCCGTGACATCCCGAACGTCTCGGACGAGGTCCTCGCCGATCTCGACGAGCGCGGCATCATCCGTATCGGTGCCGAGGTTCGTGACGGCGACGTCCTGGTCGGAAAGGTCACGCCGAAGGGCGAGACCGAGCTGACCCCGGAGGAGCGCCTGCTGCGCGCCATCTTCGGCGAGAAGGCCCGCGAGGTCCGCGACACGTCTCTGAAGGTTCCGCACGGCGAGAACGGAAAGGTCATCGGCATTCGCGTGTTCTCGCGCGAGGACGACGACGATCTGCCTCCCGGCGTGAACGAGTTGGTCCGCGTCTACGTGGCCCAGAAGCGCAAGATCCAGGACGGCGACAAGCTCGCCGGCCGCCACGGCAACAAGGGCGTCATCGGCAAGATCCTCCCCCAGGAGGACATGCCGTTCCTGTCCGACGGCACCCCGGTCGACATCATCCTGAACACGCACGGCGTCCCGCGTCGTATGAACATCGGTCAGATCCTCGAGACTCACCTCGGCTGGATCGGCAAGACCGGATGGAACATTCAGGTGGCTGCGGACGGAGTCCGACCCGACTGGGCCGCGACGCTGCCCGAGGAGATGCTGGCCGCCGAGGCGGACACCAACATTGCCACCCCGGTGTTCGACGGTGCGAAGGAGGACGAGCTCACCGGCCTGCTGGCGAGCACGATCCCGAACCGCGACGGCGAGCGCATGGTCGGCGCGGACGGAAAGGCCACCCTGTTCGACGGCCGTTCCGGCGAACCGTTCCCGTACCCGGTCTCCGTGGGCTACATGTACATCATCAAGCTGCACCACCTCGTCGACGACAAGATCCACGCTCGTTCGACCGGTCCGTACTCGATGATCACGCAGCAGCCCCTCGGTGGTAAGGCGCAGTTCGGTGGACAGCGCTTCGGCGAGATGGAGTGCTGGGCCATGCAGGCCTACGGCGCTGCGTACACGCTGCAGGAGCTCCTCACCATCAAGTCCGACGACGTGGTCGGCCGCGTGAAGGTCTACGAGGCCATCGTCAAGGGCGAGAACATCCCGGAGCCCGGTATCCCCGAGTCCTTCAAGGTGCTCCTCAAGGAGCTCCAGTCGCTGTGCCTGAACGTGGAGGTGCTGTCCTCGGACGGCGCGGCCATCACGATGGCGGACGGCGACGACGAGGATCTCGAGCGTGCCGCGGCCAACCTGGGAATCAATCTGTCCCGCAACGAGTCCGCGACCGTCGACGATCTCGCGCAGTAATCGGTGACAGGCCGGCGCGAGGGGACTCGCGCCGGCCCACCCCCGATCACTCGTAGCAGCAGAAAACTATCCCTGAGAAGGGGAAAGGAAGTACGACGTGCTGGACGTCAACTTCTTCGATGAACTCCGCATCGGTCTCGCGACCGCGGACGACATCCGCAATTGGTCCTACGGCGAGGTCAAGAAGCCGGAGACCATCAACTACCGCACGCTCAAGCCCGAGAAGGACGGCCTGTTCTGCGAGAAGATCTTCGGACCTACTCGCGACTGGGAGTGCTACTGCGGCAAGTACAAGCGCGTGCGCTTCAAGGGCATCATCTGTGAGCGCTGCGGCGTCGAGGTGACTCGCGCCAAGGTGCGCCGTGAGCGCATGGGCCACATCGAGCTGGCCGCACCGGTCACCCACATCTGGTACTTCAAGGGTGTTCCGTCGCGCCTCGGCTACCTGCTGGACCTGGCGCCGAAGGATCTCGAGAAGATCATCTACTTCGCCGCCTACGTCATCACGTCGGTCGACGACGAGCTGCGCCACAACGAGCTCTCCACTCTCGAGGCCGAGATGGAGGTCGAGAAGAAGGCCGTCGCCGATCAGCGTGACGCCGACCTCGAGGCCCGTGCGCAGAAGCTCGAGGCAGACATCGCCGAGCTCGAGGCGGAGGGCGCCAAGTCCGACGTCCGTCGCAAGGTCAAGGACGGTGGCGAGCGCGAGATGCGTCAGCTCCGTGACCGCGCGCAGCGTGAGCTGGATCGTCTCGAGGAGATCTGGACCACCTTCACCAAGCTGGCCAAGAAGCAGCTCATCGTCGACGAGCTCATCTACCGCGAGCTGATCGACCGCTACGGCGAGTACTTCACGGGTGCGATGGGCGCGGAGTCCATCCAGAAGCTCATGGAGACCTTCGACATCGAGGCCGAGGCCGAGAGCCTGCGCGAGACCATCCGCAGTGGCAAGGGCCAGAAGAAGCTCCGTGCGCTGAAGCGTCTCAAGGTCGTCGCCGCGTTCCAGTCCACGGGCAACTCGCCCATGGGCATGGTGCTCGACGCCGTGCCGGTGATCCCGCCGGAGCTGCGTCCGATGGTGCAGCTCGACGGTGGACGTTTCGCGACGTCCGACCTCAACGATCTGTACCGCCGCGTCATCAACCGCAACAACCGCCTCAAGCGACTGATCGACCTCGGTGCTCCCGAGATCATCGTCAACAACGAGAAGCGGATGCTGCAGGAGTCGGTCGACGCCCTGTTCGACAACGGTCGTCGCGGCCGTCCGGTCACCGGACCGGGCAACCGCCCGCTCAAGTCGCTGTCCGATCTGCTCAAGGGCAAGCAGGGTCGTTTCCGTCAGAACCTGCTCGGCAAGCGCGTCGACTACTCGGGCCGTTCGGTCATCGTCGTCGGACCGCAGCTCAAGCTGCACCAGTGCGGTCTGCCGAAGCTCATGGCACTCGAGCTGTTCAAGCCGTTCGTGATGAAGCGTCTGGTGGATCTCAACCACGCGCAGAACATCAAGTCGGCCAAGCGCATGGTCGAGCGTCAGCGCGCACAGGTGTGGGACGTCCTCGAAGAGGTCATCGCCGAGCACCCCGTGCTGCTGAACCGCGCACCGACGCTGCACCGTCTGGGCATCCAGGCATTCGAGCCGCAGCTGGTCGAGGGCAAGGCCATCCAGCTGCACCCCCTCGTGTGCGAGGCGTTCAACGCCGACTTCGACGGTGACCAGATGGCAGTCCACCTGCCGCTGTCCGCCGAGGCGCAGGCCGAGGCGCGCATCCTGATGCTGTCGTCGAACAACATCCTGTCGCCGGCATCGGGCCGACCGCTCGCCATGCCGCGTCTGGACATGGTGACGGGTCTGTTCCACCTGACGCGTCTCGACGACAAGGCTCTGGGCGAGTTCCAGGCCTCGACGTCCGACTCGGCGGAGCTGGGCATCTACGCCAGCCCGGCCGAGGCACAGATGGCCGTCGATCGCGGCGTCCTGACCGTGCAGTCGCAGATCAAGGTGCGTCTGACGCAGCAGCGTCCGTCGCGCGAGATCGAGGCGGAGCTGTTCCCCGACGGCTGGACCCCGGGCGATGCCTGGACCGCCGAGACGACGCTGGGCCGCGTGCTCTTCAACGAGCTGCTCCCGACGAACTACCCGTTCGTCAACGAGCAGATGCCGAAGAAGCGCCAGGCGACGATCATCAACGATCTCGCCGAGCGGTACCCGATGATCGTGGTCGCGCAGACCGTCGACAAGCTCAAGGACGCCGGCTTCTACTGGGCCACGCGATCGGGTGTCACGATCTCCATCTCCGACGTCCTCGTGCCGCCGGAGAAGCCGCAGATCCTCGAGGAGTTCGAGGCTCAGGCCGACCGCCTGGAGAAGCAGTACCAGCGTGGCGCTCTCGACCGGACCGAGCGCAACTCGGCCCTGGTCAAGATCTGGCAGGAAGCCACCGAGCAGGTCGGTAAGGCCATGGAGGCCCACTTCCCCGACGAGAACCCGATCCCGATGATCGTGAAGTCCGGCGCAGCCGGAAACATGACGCAGGTGCGGTCGCTCGCCGGCATGAAGGGTCTGGTGACCAACCCGAAGGGTGAGTTCATCCCGCGCCCGATCAAGTCCTCCTTCAAGGAGGGCCTGACGGTCCTGGAGTACTTCATCAACACGCACGGTGCTCGTAAGGGTCTGGCCGACACGGCGCTTCGTACCGCCGACTCGGGCTACCTGACGCGTCGTCTGGTCGACGTCTCGCAGGACGTCATCGTTCGGGAGACCGACTGTGGCACCGAGCGCGGCATCACCACGGTGATCGCGGAGAAGCTGGCCGACGGCTCGATGATCCGCGACGCGCACGTCGAGACCTCGACGTACGCCCGCACCCTGGCCGCCGACGCGGTCGACGCCGACGGCAACGTCATCGTCGAGCGTGGACACGACCTGGGCGACCCGGCCATCGACGCGCTGCTCGCAGCGGGCATCACGTCGGTCAAGGTCCGTTCGGTGCTCACCTGCACCACCGGAACCGGCGTCTGCGCCACCTGCTACGGCCGTTCCATGGCCACCGGCAAGCTCGTCGACATCGGCGAGGCCGTCGGTATCGTCGCGGCACAGTCGATCGGTGAGCCCGGCACGCAGCTCACGATGCGTACCTTCCACCAGGGTGGTGTGGCCGGCGACGACATCACCGGTGGTCTGCCCCGAGTGCAGGAGCTCTTCGAGGCTCGTGTGCCCAAGGGCAAGGCGCCCATCGCGGACGTCTCGGGTCGCATCCAGCTCGAGGACGGTGACCGTTTCTACAAGATCACCATCGTCCCGGACGACGGCGGCGAAGAGGTCGTCTACGACAAGCTCTCCAAGCGTCAGCGTCTGCGTGTCTTCAAGCACGACGACGGCACGGAGCGTCTGTTGTCGGACGGTGACCACGTCGAGGTCGGTCAGCAGCTCATGGAAGGTGCTGCCGATCCCCACGAGGTCCTGCGAGTCATGGGCCCGCGCCAGGTGCAGATCCACCTCGTCAACGAGGTCCAGGAGGTGTACCGCAGCCAGGGTGTGTCCATCCACGACAAGCACATCGAGACGATCGTTCGTCAGATGCTCCGCCGCGTGACCATCATCGATTCGGGCTCCACGGAGTTCCTGCCCGGATCGCTGACCGAGCGCAGTGAGTTCGAGTCGAGCAACCGTCGCGTCGTGTCCGAGGGTGGCGAGCCCGCGGCCGGACGTCCGGTGCTGATGGGTATCACCAAGGCATCGCTGGCGACCGACTCGTGGCTGTCCGCGGCGTCGTTCCAGGAGACCACCCGAGTGCTGACCGACGCGGCGATCAACTGCCGCTCGGACAAGCTCATCGGTCTCAAGGAGAACGTGATCATCGGAAAGCTGATCCCCGCCGGCACCGGCATCAACCGGTACCGGAACATCACGGTTCAGCCCACCGAGGAAGCACGTGCCGCGGCCTACGCGGTGCCGTCGTACGACGATCAGTACTACAGCGCGGACGGCTTCGGCCAGAACACCGGTGCTGCAGTGCCGCTCGACGACTACGGTTTCTCCGGCGACTACCGCTAGCCGGTAGCGCGACAGACAAGTCCAGCCCCGCACTCCACTTCGGTGGGGTGCGGGGCTGTTCTGTGTTCGGGGGTGCCGGGTGCTGATCGTGCCGGGCGCACCGTGCCGGCCGGTTGGGGCTGCCGGGCGCACCGCGCGGGGTTCTGCGCAGGCTATGAGGTGCGCGCAGCACCGGGCGCTGCGCGCGGAAGGTCCGGCGGGCTGCCGACGGTCCGGCGCCCCGGATCTCTGGTGCGCGTCGTGCCGGGCGCACCGCGCGGGGTTCTGCGCAGGTTATGGGGTGCGCGCAGCACCGGGCGCTGCGCGCGGAAGGTCCGGCGGGTTGCCGACGGTCCGGCGCCCCGGATCTCTGGTGCGCGTCGTGCCGGGCGCACCGCGCGGGGTTCTGCGCAGGCTGTGGGGTGCGCGCAGCACCGGGCGCTGCGCGCGGAAGGTCCGGCGGGTTGCCGACGGTCCGGCGCCCCGGATCTCTGGTGCGCGTCGTGCCGGGCGCACCGCGCGGGGTTCTGCGCAGGCTGTGGGGTGCGCGCAGCACCGGGCGCTGCGCGCGGCGCCGGGCCTGGCGCACCGCACCGCCAGGTCACCGCGATGAGTTCCGGGCCACCGCGGAGTCGGCATCTGTATGACCGAGACTCCCAGCACCATCACGAACATCGGCGTGGCCATGTTCACCGTTGCCGATCAGGACAAGGCCCTCGACTTCTACACCCGCGTGCTCGGGTTCGAGGTGCGCGGTGACACCCGCTTCGGGCCGAACGAGGAGTACCGCTGGCTCGAGGTGGCGCCGCCGGGGTCCACGGCGCGCCTGGCGCTGAACCCGCCGATGTACGACACGCCGGGAGGTTCCGCGATCGGGGTGGAGACCGCGGACGTCCGCGCGGAACACGCACGTCTGAGTGCCATCGGCGGCGTCGACATGGAACCGCTCGGTGAGGACGACGATCCGAACGTGCCGCCGATGTTCATGCTGAAGGATCCCGACGGCAACGTCATCACCGTCGTGCAGGCGTGATCCGTTCCCTCCCGGCTCAGCGCAGAGCGAGGGTCGGGAGGGACAAGCTCACCAGCATCAGCGCGAACAGCAGCCAGGCGGCGCCCTGCCAGACGGGCCACGTCCCGCCGTGGCGGTAGGAGCGGTAGCCGATCCACAGTGCGCCGATCCCACCGAGCAGACAGACACCCGGGACGAGCGCAGCGATCGCGACGCTGGACGCGCCCGCTGCGAGGAACACGGCCACCGCGACGGCAGCGATGCCGATCACTGCCCCGTCGTACGTGGCCGCGTGCCGGATCGCGCGCGGATCGCGCCACCGCTTCTCGACGTCGCGTCTGCCCATCTCTCGCTTGTCGTCCATGTCGACTGCGTACCCGATTCGGGTGGCTTCAGCGCGAGTCCTCGCGCGCGTCGTCTCCGATCCACACGGAGTTTCCTTTCGAGGGGCACCGTTCGGTCCATGAGCCGTCGTGATCTCGTCATCGGTGCCGATCGTTCTCTGCGTGCCGGCACCACGCGTCGTTCGTTCCTCACGTGGACCGCACTGGTGGGTGCGCTCGCGATGACACCGGAACTGTCGAGCGCGACGGCGCACGCGCAGCCGCAACGCGGCACCCCGGCCGACTACCCGTTCCGCCTCGGCGTCGCGTCGGGCGATCCGCTTCCGGACTCGGTGGTGCTGTGGACTCGTCTCGCGGTCGACCCACTCGCTCCGGTCGGCGGTATGCGGCCGGGTGTGGTGCCGGTGCGGTGGGAGATCGCCGAGGACGAACGGTTCGGGCGGACGGTGAGCCAGGGCATCGAACTGGCATCCGATGCGGACGGCTGGTCGGTGCACGTGGACGTGCGGGGTCTGGCTCCGGCGCGAGAGTACTTCTACCGCTTCATGGTCGGTCCGCACGTGAGCACCGTCGGACGGACGAGGACGGCGCCCGCACCGGGATCACCCCTTGCGTCACTGTCGTTCGCGTGGGCGTCGTGCCAGAAGTGGGAGGACGGGTTCTACGGCGCCTATGCCGATCTCGCGGCGAGTGACCCGGACGTCGTGTTCTTCCTCGGCGACTACATCTACGAGTACGCGATCGAAGGTACAGGCGCCCGCGCGTCGCAGCCACGGCCCGAGTCCGCGGGACGAGAGACGCTGGCACTGAACGACTATCGCGATCGGTACGCGCTGTACAAGTCGGATCCCGACCTGGCGTCGGCGCACGCAGCGGCGCCGTGGATCACCACCTTCGACGATCACGAGGTGGACAACAACTGGGCCGGGGCGATCAGCCAGGATGCCGAGACCGCCGCTTCCGGCGATCCTGCGGGTGATCCGCGGGTGTTCCTCCTGCGCCGCGCCGATGCGTTCAAGGCGTGGTGGGAGAACACTCCCGTGCGGATGGCCCAGCGATCGACGGGGCCGGATCTGACGGCGTACCGCCGCTTCAGTTTCGGTGACCTGGTGGACTTCTCGGTGCTCGACACCCGGCAGTACCGCAGCGATCAGGCCAACGGGGACGGCGAACACGCGCAGAACGCGGAGACCGCGGACCCGAGTCGCACCATCACCGGAGCGGCACAGGAGAAGTGGATCCTCGACGGCTTCGGGTCCGGCGCCACGTGGAAGTTCCTCGCGCACCAGACGGTGATCTCCGACCTCGCCCGCATCAGTGACGGCGAGCGGAAGGTCGGGATGGACCCGTGGAGTGGGTACGAGGCGTCACGGCACCGCATCCTCGACGGCGCCCGCGACCGGGGGATCACCCTCGCGTCCATCGTGGGCGACATCCACCGCACCATCGTGTCGGAACTGCGCCGCGACTATCAGGACGACTCCGCCCCGGTGGTGGGCGTCGAGATCGCGTCGACCTCCATCGCCTCGGGCAAGGACGGTGCGGACATCGACACGGCCGGTGCGGACATCGCGGCCGCGTCACCGCACGTCAAATTCGGCAATGCCCGACGCGGTTACCTGCGTGCGACGCTGACGCCGACGGAGTGGCGGTCCGAGGTCCGGGTCCTGGACGCGATCTCGATTCCCGGCGCGCCGGTCCGCACGGCAGCGACCGTGACAGTGCCGGAGGGGCGGCCGGAGATCGGCCTCGCCTAGCCTCCGGCGGCGATGACGGCTGCGATGTTGCGCTCGGCGAGCGCGGTGATGGTGAGAGACGGGTTGGCCGCACCCGTGCTGCCGGGAACGAGAGCTCCGTCCATGACGTACAGGCCGGGGTGCCCCTTCACTCGTCCGTACGCATCGGTGACGTCGCCCAGGACCGCACCGCCGAGGGGGTGCGCGGTGAAGGTGTCGTCGACGTCGCGAGTGAACGGCTCGGCGGAGACGACGGTGCGGCCGGCCTGTGCCATCCGGTTCTGCACCGCGCGCAGTGCCTCGACGGTGTCGCGGCTGCCGCCCTTGGGCCAGGTCAAGCTCATTCCGTCGGTCGCACGGTCGTAGCGGAAATCGGCCCGCAGCGGGTCGATGGTCATACCGAGCGATCCGAGGAAACCCATCTCGGTGGGAACGCCCGGGACGTACCAGTTCTCGACGCTGAGAGGCATGCCCGTGTCGTCGACGATGCGCGAGGCGCACGGCGCCCCCTGCGGTCCACCGCCGATGGGGCCGAGCGAGCGCGTCATGAAGGCGTCGCCGTTGGTGCCCCATCCGCGTCCGACGAACTCGTTGAGCTCGGGAAGCGTGCCGGTGGCCTGTGCGCGGACCAGCAGTTCGGTGGTGCCGATGGATCCTGCGCCGAGGATCAGCGAGTCGCAGGTCAGCGTGCGCGTCTCGAGTACGTTGCCCTCGGGATCGAGGCGCCGCACCTCCACGCGGTAGCGGCCACCGCTCTCGGTGCCGATGGCGACGACCTCGTGGCTGTGACACACCACGGCGTTGCCCGTGGCCTCGGCCTGCGGGATGTAGTTCTGCGTCAGGTCGTGCTTCGCGCCGTTGGAGTTGCCGAACGTGCTGCAACCGACGGTGGCGGACGGCCGGGACCGACCCGACATCTCGTCACGCAGCACGTTCCAGTTCCAGCCTCCGTCGACGCGCTGCGGGTCGAAACCGGCGCGGCGGGCGTGGTCGTCCCACGTCCTCGAGTGGGCGAACCCGGGGGAGGAGTAGATGTCGTCGGGCATGGTCGACGGCCGGAGCACCGAGCGAGCCTTGGGGTACCACTGCGACGCCATCTCGTCGTAGTCCACGCGGCCACCGAACGAGAGATCGAAGAAGCGCTTGTCCGGGGCGATGCTGACGCCCGTGTAGACGACCGAGCCGCCGCCCACCGCGGCTGCACGCCACACCGACAGGTTCTCGTATCGCGTGGTGTCGAGGACGCCGTTGAACCAGTCGACGGGCCCGACAGGCATGCCGGTGAGGTTGGTGAACGAGCGCTGATGCCACAGGCCGCGCCCGTCGGCCGTCATGTCGGCGGTGAAGATGTCGCGGAACGGATCGCGCGGCCAGCGGAGTCCTCGTTCGAGCACGGTGACCGACGTACCGGCCTGCGCGAGCCGCAACGCCGCGGCGCTGGCTCCGAAGCCCGATCCGATGACGAGGGCGGGTGAGTGGTCCGGTGGACGCGGAGGGTCGGCGAACAGTTCGGGCAAGAGGTTCCGAATCGAGGGGACGCCGAGCGGGAGTGCGGACGCCGTCGACCGGGTGATCGCGGGCGGGACCGCGAGGCCCACCATTCCTGCTGCGGCCAGTTGCAGCAGTTGCCTGCGCTTCACGTGCACACCCACCATCGATCGAGAACAGTCGAATGGTCAGTCTCCCGTGAATGGTGCATGTGATGGAACCACTCGACCGGATTGTATGACTGTTACCAATCTCTGTGCCGGTTTATCGGGCGGGTCGGGGCGGAACAGGGCGACTCCCGCGAGGGTTGTTCAGAGTATGCGTCTGTCCCTTCTCGATCGCTCCCGTACCCGCACCGATCGGTCTGCCGCCGCCGCGGTGTCGGACACGATCGAGCGTGCGCGGTGGGCCGAGGCGGCGGGTTACGAGCGGTTCTGGGTGGCCGAGCATCACGCCGTCCCCGGCATCGCGAGCGGCTCACCCGCGGTGCTGCTCGCCGCGATCGGCGCGGCGACGTCGCGGATTCGGCTGGGGTCGGGCGGCGTCATGCTGCCGAACCACTCGCCCATCGTCGTCGCCGAGCAGTTCGCGATGCTCGACGCACTGTGTCCCGGCCGGGTCGACCTCGGTGTCGGCCGGTCGCTGGGGTTCACTCCGCCGATACGCAAGGTGCTGCGGGCGGACACCGAGGACGCCGAGCGCTTCGCCGACGACCTCGCGGATCTGCAGGACTTCCTGCTCGGCACCGGTCCGGTGACCGTGCAGCCCGCGCCCGAGCGACTGATCCCGATCCACGTTCTCGCGACGGGTCACGGGCTCGCGATCGCCGCGCAGCGCGGGCTTCCCGTCGTGGTGGGCGGTCCGATGCTCACGGGTGACCTGTCTCCACTGGAGGCGTATCGACGCGAGTTCGTTCCGTCGGCCTTCGCGGCGCAGCCGTCCGTGACGGTGTCGCTCGACGTCCTTGTCGCCGACACCGACGCCGAGGCCCGCCGTCTCGCCATGGCGGAGGCCGTGGCCATGGCGGACTCCCGCCGGACCGGGGAGTTCCCACCGTTGCGGGCGGTCACCGAGATGCCCGACGGACTCACCCCGCGGGCCCGGCAGTCGGCCCAGCGCTCGCTCGACGGCAGCGTGCACGGCAGTCCGGCGACGGTGCGCCGCCGGCTCGAGGACCTCGTCGACCGCACCGGCGCCGACGAGATCCTGTCCTCGGCATCGACGTTCGACCGCGACGCTCTGCGTGCGTCCGACGAGGCGTTGGCCGCACTGCTGCGCTGACGGGTCAGACCTGCAGGTCCACCCACACCAGTCTGTGATCGCTCGCCGACAGCAACTCGGCGCCCGGCTCGCCGCGCGCGGGCCAGAAGACCCCCGACCCGGTGACCGTCAGATCGGTGCTCGGCAGGACGTAGTCCACCCGCAGATCACCCGGCACGGGATCGGCGAAGTCCGCCGTGTCGGTGCCGGCGGTCGGCGAGGTGGGCGCCGGGTCCTGCAGCGCCGGGCTGTCGAGCAGTTGCGCGATGGCGCCCGGATAGGAGTCCCCGTCGACCGGATCGCTGTTCTGGTCCCCCAACACCACGAACGAGGAACCGTTCGGCAGGCCGCCGGCGAGTCCGGTGTCGTCGACGAGGTAGTCGGCGCCGGCGATGTAGTCCGCGGTGAGCCGGATCTCGTCGTGGTTGCGTCGGCCGTTGCGGTCCTCGGGCCCGTCGAAGGAGGGCGGCGTGGGGTGCGAGACGACCAGGTGGATCACCCGCCCGTCGATGTCCACGGGCACGTCCCAGTGCGATTTGCTCGACAGGCGCAGGGCGTCCGAGTTCGCGCCGTAGTACTCGCGCGGCAGCAGGTTGTCGGGCATGTCGGCCCAGCGGAAGGTCTGGAACGTGCGGACCGCGGCGGCGTCGAGGGGGAACTTCGAGAGGACGACCATGCCGTACTGGCCGGGGAACTGCCCGAAGCCCCAGGCATCGTTCGGTCCGTCGGACCGCCCGTCCCCGTCGAGGTCGAGCCCGGACGGCTCGCCGGTGTTGACGGGCGCCGTGTACGCGAACGGGTAGTCGATCGGTGCGTCGCCGACGGCGAGGTAGTTGTCGCGGAAGAGGTCGACGGCGCCGTCGGAGTAGTCGAACTCGTTGAGCAGCAGCATGTCCGGGGCGTTGTGCTGGACCACGTCGGCCACCGACCGGATCTGCGGATCCGTTCCGGACCGCAGCGCGGCGACCAGATCACCGGCGGCGGGGCGGTTCATGCTGGCGTTGTACGTCGCGACGCGGACGGTGCGCGGGTCACCGGGCGGCTCGTCGGCGGCAGGCGCGCTGCAGGCGGTGATCGTCAGGACGGACGCGGCGAGAAGCACGCGGGTGAGTCGCATGGTGCGGGACGCTATCGCGCCGCCCTGACAGACGGGCGAACACGAGGGGGCGGGCAGGGGCGCGTCAGGCCACGCCGTCCAGCACCCGCTGCGCGTCCGGCGACACGTACGGGTAGGCGCAGAGGGCGAGCACGCCCCCGATCAGCAGCAGGGGCAGCAGCGGGACCATGCCGGTGGTGAGGGAGCCGTACGCGTCGGACACCGCGCCGACGAGGAGCGGTCCGACGGCGCCGCCCACGGTCGCGGCGATCTGCAGCAGTCCGTAACCCAGTCCGCGGTCGCGCGGGGCGAGCACGTCGGCGACGCACGAGGTGAGCGTGGGGATCGCCCAGGCGGTGAAGAAGCCGAACACGGTGAGCAGCACGGTGAAGGGCAGCCAGCTCTCGGAGGCCAACGCCCCGGCCATGGCCGCGGTGCCCAGCAGGATTCCGGTGCCGCCCACCAGGACGCGCCACTGCGACGGCGTCGAGAACAGGGTTCGCCGGGTGAGCAGGGATCCGACGAGCGTGCCGCCGACGATGCCGATCAGTGTCAGACCACCGCCCGCGGACGCGGCGGCCGCTTCGCCGAGGCCGAATCGGCGTTGCAACAGGCTGGGCACCCAGAACGTCAGGCCACCGACCGCGAGGCTCATGACGGTGAGCGCGCCGCCGGTGAACCACAGCGTCCGGATCGGTGCGACGCGGCGGAGTTGGACCGGCATCGGGTCGGTGGTGGCCTCCGGCGCAGGCGTGTCCGCGCTGCCCGCGGCCAGTCTGTCGGCGTACCCCCGTTCGGGCTCGCGCACGCGTGACATCAGGACGGCGACCACCACACCGGGAATCGCCATGACGAGGAAGGCGCCGCGCCACCCGAGCCACTCGGCGAGCACTCCGCCCAGCACGATGCCGGCGCCGCCGAGGTAGGCCGCGGTCCGCCACCACCCGAAGGCCGTCGGGCGGGTCGCGGGTGGGTGGAAGTCGGCGAGCATGCTGGCGCTGGCCGGGTTGTCGATGGCCTCGGCGGCGGCGAGGCCCATGCGCACCAGGTAGAAGACGGCGAAGGTGGGAGCGAGCGCGGAACCGACCGTCGCCAGGGCCCACAGGAACACGACGACGGTGATGATGCGGCCGCGGTCGTGGCGATCGGCGAGGTAGGCGGCGGGCATCGCGAGGAGGCCCGCGGCGACGGCGGCCGCGGTGGGGATGGAACCGGCCGCCGTGTCGCCGAACCCGAACTCCGCCTGCAGCTGCGGCAGCACGGCGGCGACCAGGCTGAACTCTATGCGGTCTACGAGGGAGACCAGCACCAGCACGATCGCGGGTCCCCACCCGTACGGGAGGGTGAGGGAGTCGCGCCGCGCCCCGATCGTGCGCCACCGCGGTGCCCGCGTCGCCGCCGCACCCCGCTCGGTCCGATTCTCGGTCTCCGTCACTGCCGCCCCCGTCCGACCGGCGCGCCTGCCGATTCGGGCGCAGCCTATTCCGGCGAAACGCCCGGGTGCCGTTGTCGGGAGAAGCTTGGGCGGACCCACCATCGGGCCCGCCCGGACTCTTGCTCCGTCACCCCCGTGCGCCTTTTGCGTATCCCTGGATGCGCGAAAGGCGCACGGGGGCGTCAGCCCACCGGCAGTTGCTGCACCGCCCACCTGTTGCCGTCCGGGTCGGCGAAGTACGTGAACAACCCCCAGCCCTCGTCCTTCACCGGGGTGGCCTCGACGCCCGCGGACAGCAGCATCTCGTACGCGGCCTGCGCGTCCTGCACGACGACGAGCATGCCCTCGACGGATCCGGGTGCGGCGGAGGTGATGTTCCTCCCGATCGCGATCGAGCACGCGGAACCGGGTGGGGTCAGCTGCACGTAGCGCATGTCAGGGAACGGACTCGCGTCGTGGTCTGCGTGGAAGCCGATGCGCGTGTAGAACTCCTTCGCGCGGTCCACGTCGGTGACGGGCAGCATGACGAGCTGGATCTCCATGGTGAGCGGGTGCGTGGCGGTCATGGTCGGCCTCTCCTCGTATCGGATGATGACCGAGATTCTGCTCCCGATCGAGGACGATCACGGTCCGCAATGCGCCGCCGATTCCGAGGAACAGTAGGTGTCATCTCCGGTCACAGGTACTGTGACCGGACATTCGTCGTCAGGAGGACTCACATGGTCAGCGTGCGCAACAAGGTCGTGCTCATCACCGGCGCGGGCCGCGGTATCGGCGAGGCGACGGCGCGGGCTCTCGCGGCCAAGGGCGCGAAGCTGGTGCTGACCGACGTGGACGAGGCGCCGCTGACGGCACTCGTGGCCGATCTGGGCGACGTCGCCGTGGGGGTGCGCGCCGACGTACGGGATCTGGCGGACATGCAGGCCGCTGTGGACGCGGGAATCGCGCGATTCGGAGGCATCGACGTGGTCCTCGCGAACGCCGGCATCTCGAGCTACGGGTCGGTGCTCAACGTCGATCCGGAGACGTTCAAGCGCGTGATCGACATCAACACCACGGGCGTCTTCCACACCGTCCGCGCGGCGCTGCCCTCGCTCATCGAGCGCAAGGGATACGTGCTCGTCGTCTCGTCGCTCGCGGCCTTCACCGCGTGCCCCGGCCTCGCGTCGTACAACGCGAGCAAGGCGGGAGCCGAACACTTCGCCAACGCCCTGCGCCTCGAGGTGAAGTACCAGGGTGTGGACGTCGGCTCCGCCCACATGGCGTGGATCGACACTCCACTGGTGCAGGACGCCAAGTCCGACCTCACCGCGTTCCAGGATCTGCTGTCCGTGCTGCCCTGGCCGCTCGGCCGCACCCTGCCGGTCGAGGCGTGTGTCGATGCCTTCGTCCGCGCGGTGGAGCGGCGGTCACGCCGGGTCTACGTTCCCGGGATCGTGGGCGGCATCGGGTGGGTGCGCTCCGTGCTCACCACTCGGCTCGGTGAGGCCACGACGCTGCGCCACGTGCCGCGCATCCTGCCGAAGATGGACGCCGAGGTGAAGGCGCTGGGTCGCTCGGAGAGCGCGCGCAATCGCGCTGTGGTGGAGGGTCAGTCGACGCGGAGCGCGTGAGTCAGGCGGGCGCGCCCCGGCCCGAGATCCGACCAGTCGCCGGTGAACTCCAGCACCGCCAGCGCGGAGGTGGGGTAGCCCCGACGGATCCACACCGCCGCGTCCGACTCCTGATCGTCGGCGAGTTCCAGTGCCGTGAAGGGGATTCCGGGTGCGTGGCCCACCACCAACACGGTTGCCGCCGAGTCGTCGGTCGCGATGATCTCGCGGACGATGTCGTCGGGGGAGCCCCCGTAGACGGTGCCCTCGAAGCGCACCGGCGCGTCGACGGCCGTGCGCTCGAGAGTCTGGCGAGTACGCGTCGCCGTCGAGCAGATCACCGCGTCCACGGCGCCGACGTTCGCCCGGATCCAGTCGCCGGCCGCGGCGGCCTGGCGACGGCCCCGCTCGTCGAGCGGCCGGTCGTGGTCGTCCACCCCGTCCGGGTACGAGGACTTGCCGTGGCGCATCAGGATCAGGGTGTGGGTGTCGGACATCGCTCGATGCTAGTGCCCGACCGGGCGGCGAGCGATGCTGCTGCCCTCGGGCGTCCAGTCGATGTCGCCGCGCTCGCGAAAAGCGTTCAGCCACCCGATCATCGGCCAGTGTCCCCATCGACCGTGGAAGATGGCGGCGTTGGTCACGATGTCGTCGAGATGCTCGATCGGCGGCGAGGACACGGGGTGCCACTGATGGTGCGCGTGCGCTCCGCCGACCCACAGCAGATCCAGCCCCGATCGTTCCGCGACGCGGCCGACGTCGGTGTCCTCGCCGCCGTAGCCCGTGTAGTCCTCGCAGAACCCCCCGAGCGTGTGCCACGTCGCCGACGTGACCGCGAACGACAGCGACCAGAACAGATCCCAGTTCGTTCCGATCTCGACGTGCCCCGGCGCCGGATTCGGGCGTGCCGCATGGGGATTCGTCCATCCGTCCAGGTCGTCCGGGTACCCACCGGAGACCTCGGGCAGGTAGGTGACCGGCCCGCACAGCACGGCTCCGTCGCGCGCACGACGGACGTACCGGTCGATCATCTCGCGGCTCGGGATGCAGTCGACGTCCAGGAAGATCAGCAGATCGGCACCGGCCTCGAGGGCGAGGCGGGCACCCTCGTTGCGCGCCCGCGCCAGGGGGAGCGCGTCGCCGACGCGGGGAACGACGGCGGTGGCGTCCACGACCGTCGGGTCACCCATCGACACCACGACGTGCAGATCGGCTCGCCGTGTCGAGCGAGCGAGACCGCGGCGTTGCGCAGCGAGGTGCCCCGCGCGACCCGACACGATGGTCACCACGGCCACCGAAGTCATGTAAGCACCGACGTCACGCCCACACGTCCTCGATCGCCGCTGCCGCACGACGCGCTGCGCCGTCCACCTCGGTCCGTGCCCGGATGTCGCCGGTCAGCGCACCGGCACGGTTCAGGATCTCGGGCCACCGGTCCGGATCGGGCCACGACTCGAGCGAGATCGCCAGCCCCGCGGCCCCCAGCGCGCGAGTGGTCGCGAGTTGCTCCCCGTGCGGGCGACTCTCGGCCACGACCACCGCGGGGGCACCCGATGCGGCCACGTCGGCCACCGCGTTCTGCCCGCCGTGCGTGACCACCACGCCGGCACCGGTCAGCAGCGGCCACACGTCGTCCACCCAGGGGGTGCCGGGCGCGCCGACACCGCGCCAGGTGCGGGTCGGCGTGGCAGCACCCGCTCGGGCGAGGTGGTCCGGGGTGAGAGCTGAGCCCCCTGCGCCCGCGAGCACGACGACGGACGTCGGGTCGCGGTCGGTTCCGGCGCGGGCACGATCGGCGTGGGCACTGATCGAGCCGGCGTACACGGTCCTGTCCTCGAACTCGCGCAACCACTCCGGCCGGTACACCGAGGCCGACCACGGAGCGACGATGCGGTCGGCGACGCGATAGGCCAGCTGATGGGGCGCATCGGTGCGCTCGCCCGGCATCGCGAACACGACCACCCGAACACCCATGAGTCGCACGAACATCGCAACCTCGACGGACACGTCCACGACGACGCATCGGGGGCGAAGCTCGTCCACGAACCGCGCGAGGGCGGCCATGCGGTCGGTCATCCCGGGGATCGAGGTGGGCGCCCAGTGGACGACCCCGTGAGCGGTGGGGTCGTCCGGGTCGTCACCGCCGGCGGGTGTGTCCGGAGCGGGATCGGCGGAGCCGTTGGGTGTGTCGAGAGGAAGTGTGATCCAGCCCGCGAACGGGTCGATGTCCGACGGCCGGGGCCGCGAGGACAGCACCGTCACCGGCTCGGCGAGCGCCCGTGCGACGGACCGGGCGCGGGTCAGATGCCCCACGCCGTGGTGGTGGACGTAGTACCCGATCATGCAGGGACGGCGGCGGTTCGGCCCGACGTTGTCAGCAACTCGCGGTAGAGGTCGAGATAGCTGTCCACCATCGTCGCGTCCGAACAGATGCGCTCCGCGCGAGCGCGGGCGTGCGCACGGGGGAGGCGCGCAGCATCTCCGATGGCCCCGGCGAGAGCGTCGATGTCGTCGGCGGGCACCATCCGGCCGCACGTGTCGTCGAGGATCTCCGGGATGCCGCCGCGACGGAAGGCCGCGACCGGTGTGCCGCACGCGAGTGCTTCGGCGACCACGAGCCCGTACGGCTCGTCCCACTGCGGCGTCACCAGTGCGACGGCGGCTCCGCCGACCAGATCGGCGAGTTCCTTCTGCATCAGGTGGCCCTCGTAGGTGACGCCGTCGCCGAGGCGGGGCTCCACCGCCGTCCGGAAGTAGTCGTCGTCGGCTGCCGGTCCGGCGATGCGCAGGTGGTAACCGGCGCGCCGCGCGGCGTCGATGGCGAGATCGACCCCCTTCTCGGGAACCAACCGGCCCGTCCACACCGCGTACTCGCCCGCCCCGCCGCGATCGCCGGTGCCCTGGCCGAACGGCCACCGGTCGAGCGGGATCCCGTTGGGAACCACGGGGATCGGACCCGCGACGGGTAGCCACTGCTGCGCCGTGTACTCGCTCACCGCGGCGTACCCGGTGTTCGGATTGAGCGGCACCGCGGCCGCCGACTCCAGCCAGGCGAGCGGTGGCGTGTGCAGCGTCGTGAGCATGGGGACCGGCACCATCGAGGACATCGCGATGGGCAGGTAGTGGAGGCTGTGATTGTGGATCACGTCGAACGACTGTGCCAGGGGCCCGGCCAGTTCGAGCATGACCGACAGATAGGCGTGATGCTCGTGCACCACCCACGACGGTCCCATGTGTTCGGTCCGCGCGTGCGGACTCATCTGGAACGTGTGGACGTCGATGACGTCGTGCGCGACGTCGGTCGACGTGCCTTCGGCACCGAAGAGCGTGACGCGATGGCCGCGCTCGGTGAGGGCATGGGCGAGATGCCACACGTGTGCCTCGAGGCCACCCGCGAACGGTTGCGCGATGGGGAAGCGCGACGATCCGAGAAGGGCGATGCGCAGTGGACGTGCGGCGGCGGCGACCGTCATACGAGCACGGCTCCGTCCGCGCGGCCCGAGGCGACGGGAGCGGACAGGGCACGGTAGAGCGCGGCGTGCTCGGCGGCGATCGCGCTCTGCTGATGGCGTCGGTAGTCGGCGAAGTCCGGGCCGGTCGGCTCGGTGCGCAGCGCCTCGCCCACCGCGGCATCGAGCGACGCGGGATCGAAGAGGCCGGGTCCGAACACGAAGGTGGGGCACGGGAACTGATCGGCGAAGTGGCCGATGTCCGGGACGACGGGGACGACGCCGAGGTCGCGGCACGCCTCCATCCAGCCAGAGTGCGTACCGAAGCGGTACGGAAGCACGGACACGTCGATCTCGGACAGGTACTGCCACAGCTCCGCGTCGGTGAACCGACGATGCACCCGCACGTCGACGTCCGGGTGATCACGGAAGGCCAGCAATCGCTCGCCGCGCTCCGGTGCGTACCAGTGGCTCGTGTGGTCGAACACGTCGTCGTCGATGTCGAGACGCACCACGGCGTCGCGTGCCGACGCGGCCGCCACGACGGTCGCCATGACCGCCTCGGGATCGAGGTTCGCGCGCAACGACTTGGCATGCACGGCGACGACTGCGCGCTCGTGCGCCGTGGTGTCGCGTGCGGTGATGACGTCGAGCGGTGCGACGTGCGGATGCGGGATCACCATTGCCGAGCGGCCCCACAGACGTTCGATCTCCCGAGCGGCGCGGTCGGTCAGCGTGATGACGGCGGCCGCGGCGGGGACGAGGACGTCGAGCTGGGACCGGTGCATGTCGAGCTCGGCGAAGTGTGGATTGTGCAGGTCGTGCACCGTGAGAACCAGGGGGGTCGACGACTCGCGCAGCACGGAGACGACATCGGCGAGACGGTCCGGTGTGGCGGCGTCGAAGCCGAAGTGCAGGTGCACCACGTCGATGTCGTCGATGTGCGCGCGGAGATAGTCGGGCTCGAGCAGGCGCGGCGGCCACCACTGCCCGGGCGTGGTCGCCTCGAGGGGCCGGGGATCGTCGAGCAGAAGAATGTCGTCGCCCGTGGCGACGACAGCGGCGACGTACGGGTGCGCAGCAGGGATGGATGCGACGGCGATCACGGCTCGGGTCATCCTCTCGGGGGCAGACGCGCGCGCCCGAGGGGTGGGCAGGGCGGCACGGGTGTACGAACAGGGATCGGGCCGCCTTCTGGACCACGACAAAAGAGGAATGCCCCGGGGGGCTCGTCCACAAACGCGGTGTCGTGCAGGTCTCTCACCGCTTCGCCTGCGCGCTGTCCGGGTAACCCGACGTCATGCCTCACTCTGCGTCGACCGAGCCGGACGGCCGGACGCGTCACTACGGCGAGTTCTACGGTCTCGACCCGGTGCCCGACGATCCACCGCTGTGGATCGTGCTCGGGAACTGCCAGGCCGAGGCCGTGCGAGTGATGCTCGACGAGGTGCCGGACGCGCCGTTCCGGACCGTGCGCATGCCGCCGGTGCACGAACTCGACTCGGCCGACGTGCGGCACCTCGCCGAGCTGGCCGGCCGGGCCTCGGTGTTGCTGGCGCAGCCGGTTCGCGACGACTACCGCGACCTGCCGATCGGGACGAACCAGGTGGAGTCGATGCTGCCGGAGCACGCCCGGGTCGTGCGGTGGCCGGTCTTCCGGTACAGCGGGCTGTACCCGTTCCAGGTGATCGTGCGGCACCCGAGCGACCCGTCGGCGTCTCCCGCCGGCGCTCCGTACCACGATCTGCGCACGGTGCTCGTGGCCGCAGGCAGGGTGGCATCCGAGGAGTGGCGCGCCGCTCCCGTCGCCCCTGACGCGCTGCGCGCGAACGCCGAGGCGAGCATCGCCGAACTCGCACGACGCGAGCGCCGGGACTGCGACGTCGCGATCTCGGACGTCCTGACCGCCCACGGAGCGGACGCCGCACACACGATCAACCACCCCGGCAACCCGGTGCTGCTCGAGCTGGCCACGCGCATCCTGTCGGCAGCCGGTGTCGACGCTGCGGCGGCGGATCCGGGCCGCGTACTGCTCGATTCGGTGCACACGCCGCTGGAGTCCGCTGTCGTCGACGCGCTCGACCTCGGCGCCGCGCCCCGGCCGGACTGGGTGATCGGCGGCTCCGTCGTCGATGCCGAGGACATTCACCGTCGCCAACTGCAGTGGTACGCGGAGCATCCCGCGTTCGTGGACGCCGCGCTCACCCGACACGCGGACACACTCTCGCTGCTGCTATCGGAGGTCGCCTCGTGACGTCGGTCGCGCATCTCGTCATCGGTCCCGAGCGACACGGGGTGGTGCAGTTCGCGCTGCGCATCCGCGACGGCATCATCGACGCCGGTCTCGAGTCGACGCTCCTGCGTCACGAGTCCGCGAGTGACGTCACGTCGATTCCGGACGTCGGCGTCGTGCACCTGCACGTCACGGACCGATTGTTCGGGTCACCGGCGACGGCTGCGGCCGGGGTGGTCGAGGACCTGGCGCGGCGCATCCACGCATCGGGTTCCGCGTTCGTGGTGACGCTGCACGATCTGCCGCAGCCGTCCGACGGTCGATCCGCGTCCGCGCGCGTCGAGTGCTACCGACGGGTGGTCGCGTGCGCGGACACCGTGATCGTCAGCAGCGAGCACGAACGAGACCTGTTGCGCGAGGCCGGTATCGGTACCCCGTCCGTCGTGATCCCGCTTCCCGTGGCGACGGGGGTCGGCATCCGCACGGACAGCGGCGAGGTGACCGTCGGCGTCCTCGGGTTCCTGTACCCGGGCAAGGGACACACCGAGGTGCTGGACGCGCTGCCCCCGGGCGCGCACCTGCTGGCACTGGGAACGCCGTCGCCGGGACACGATCATCTGGTCGACGAGCTGATCGAGTCCGCAGCGGCACACGGCACCACCGTGCGTGTCACCGGCTACATCGACGACGCCGACCTTCCGGTCGAACTCGGCCGCGTCACCGTTCCCGTGGCGCATCATCGGCACATGTCCGCGTCCGGGTCGATCAACACCTGGATCGAGCACGGCCGTCGACCGCTGGTGGTGGCCGGCGCGTACACCCGTGAGTTCGCCCGGCGCTCGCCCGGCACCGTGACCCTGTACGAGGAGGACCGACTCGCCGAGGCGCTCGCCGACGCGGCGGGTGACCCCGAGTCGACGTGGCTGGAGGACGGGGTCGTCGCGCACCCCACGCGCGCGGAGGTCGGCGCCGCGCACGTGCGGGTGTACGCGGAGTCGGTCGTGGTGCACGCGTGATCACCACCGCGGTCCCCACCCCGCTCGGCCACGCGGTGCCCGGAAACAGGTGGGACCTGCTGCGCGACATCGATGCTCCGCGCCCGTCGGTCAGCGTCGTCGTGCCCTATTTCGAACAGCAACGGTCGCTGGATCTGGTTCTCGCGGCGCTCGAGCATCAGACGTACCGCGCGTTCGAGGTGATCGTCGCGGACGACGGCTCGGCCACGGCGCCGCTCGTCCGCAGTGCACTCGACGTCACGGTGGTCTCGCAGGAGGACCGTGGCTTCCGCGCCGCCGCGGCGCGCAATCTCGGGGCGCGTGCCGCGTCCGGTGACGTGCTCTGTTTCCTCGACGCCGACACGGTTCCCGAGCCCGGGTACCTCCAGGCGCTCGTGCGTCTGCCGTCGCTGGTTCCCGATGCACTCACGGTCGGTCGACGACGACACGCGGACCTGTCCGCGCTGGGCCGACTTCCGGGGCCGGACGACGGAATCCTCGACGAGCCGCGCTGGTTGATCGACGCGTACCGCGGTTCGCGCGATCTGCTCGATGCCGATCATCAATCCTATCGCCACGTCATCAGCGCGGTGATGTGTTGCACCGCAGCATTCTTCGAGGAGATCGGCGGCTTCGACGAGTCGTTCGGCGGATACGGCGGAGAGGACTGGGAGCTGGCGAATCGCGCCTACCTCGCCGGCGCCCTGATCGCGCACGTGCCGGACGCCGTCGCCTGGCACGACGGTCCCGACTGGGCGGGCCGACCCGGTGAGCAACGCACCGAGCAGAAGAACGCGGAGGCTCTGTCCCTGCTTCCACTCGTCACCGACCCCGCTGCGCGCACCCACGGCGTCCGGTACGCCGTTCCCGACCTCACGGCCGTCGTGCACGCCGACGGACACAGTGCCGCATCGCTGTTGGTGACGGTGGGATCGGTGCTCGCGCAGGGGGACGTCACCGTGTGGGTGGACGGGACGGACGCCGCGGATCTCGTCGCATCGTGGCGGACCGACGACCCGCGAATCCGCCTCGGTGTCCCCGGCGGCGACGACGTACGGCGCAGCCGCTTCGGGCTCGACCTCGTCGGTCCGGTCGTCCTGGCCCCGGATGCAGCGCGGACGCTGGAGGCGTCGACGCCTCCGCAAGGCCCCGGTCTGGTGCGGTCGACCGTGCCCGGCGGCAGTGTGGAGTGGTGGTCGTGGCGCGCCGTGCGCCGGGCCCGCCGGTGGGCCGACGCACTGGATCGCACCCCGCAGCAGGCCCTCGCCGACCTGTTCGGCATCACGGA
The DNA here is from genome assembly GCF_019836065.1 of Rhodococcus sp. BP-332. Lineage (NCBI taxonomy): Bacteria > Bacillati > Actinomycetota > Actinomycetes > Mycobacteriales > Nocardiaceae > Rhodococcus > Rhodococcus sp. BP-332. Next base: position 445,663 of record NZ_JABUEC010000002.1, on the reverse strand, counting down.
CGTACCGGCCGACGAGGTCGGCATCGCCGCGGGTCCGCATCAGCCGGACCTGTCGTGGTGAGACCCCCGAACCATTCGAGTCACAGGACACCGGAGGCATCATGACCACCGAGCACGACATCGTCATCATCGGCGGGGGCAACGCGGGCATCAGCGCCGCCGCCCGTTTCCTGAACAAGGGCGTCTCCGACGTGGTGGTCATCGAACCGCAGGAGGTGCACACCTATCGGCCGCTGCTGTCCTACGTCGGCGGCGGGCAGGCGTCCCTCGCGTCCGCGCAGCGCTCCCAGCGCTCGGTGACACCGAAAGGCTGTACCTGGATCCAGGAGCGTGTCGTCTCGGTGGACACCGTGACGCGGACGGTGCGCACCGAGTCGGGCACGGAGGTGCGCTACCGCGACCTCGTCGTGGGATCCGGTCTCGTGCCCGATCACGACGCACTGCCCGGAATCGCCGCGGCGCTCGCGTCGTCGTCGGTGGCGAGCAATTACCTCGACGAGGCGACGCGCACCTGGCACCTCGTGCAGACGATGCGTCCCGACGGGCACGCCGTCTTCACGGTTCCTCGTGCGCCTGTGAGCTGCACCGGCACCACCATCAAGCCGCTGTTCCTCGCCGCCGCGTACTGGCGAAAGGTGGGTGCGGCGCCGTCGATGACGCTGGTGGTCGACCGCCCGGATCTCGTGGGAGTGCCGGCGCTCGACGCCCGGCTGCGGAAGTACCTGCGGGAGCTGGATGTCCGAGTGCTTCACCGCACCGCCGTGACGGCGCTCGCGCCGGGCGAGCGATCGATCACGGTGACCGGCGCGGACGGTCGCACCGAGCGGATCGGCTACGACATGCTGCATCTGGTGCCGCCCTACCGCGGACCGCGGTGGGTCGAGGAGACCGGCCTGGCGAGCGCTGGTCCCGGCACGCACGCAGTGGTGGACGTGGATCCGCGGACCTTCCGGCACCGCACACACGAGGGCGTGTGGGCCGTGGGCGACGGCGCGTCCATCGACACCGATCCCTCGGGCGGCGGACTACGGCGCCAGGTGTCGATCCTCGTCGACAACGTGCTGGCGCAACGATCGGACGAGGCGCTGGGGGAGTACGACGGCTACACCGTGGCGCCGATCCCGGTGGACGCGCGGCGTCTCATCGCGGCCGAGTTCGATCGCACCGGCGAGATCACGTCGTCGTTGCCGTCGTTCCTGGACCCGCTGAAGCCCCGTCGGCTCTCGTGGGCGGGCGACCGGTTCGGCCTGCCGTTCACGTACTGGCACCTGTTGCTGAAGGGCCATCTCTGAGTCAGCTCGTCGGGCGCAGCATTCCGGTGAGGAACAGTTGCGTAGCAGCATCGACGATCTCGTCGGGGGTCGCACCGATGTGGTCCTGCAACCGGGCGGAGACGAGTTCGGAGCAGGCGCCGATGAACATCAACGCCATGAGCCGGTCCTGCGGCGGCGGGAGTGCGCGGTCGGCCCAGAGTTCGTGCGAGCGTTCGACGACCACGTCCGCGACGGCGTCGATGGTCGCCTGACGTCGAGCTCGCAGGGTCGGTGACGCCATCGACTCGACGAACGCGATCCGGCCCTTGCGGGGGTCGGAGAGCATGATCGACACCACGGCGCTCAGAGCGGCCCGCACGCGGTCGGCGACGTCTCCGTCCGTGGACGAGACGGCATGGATCGCAGCGCTTCTCACCTCGTCGGCAACGCTGTCGAGCACGGCGAGCAGCAGGTCCGACTTGGTGCGGAAGCTCTCGTAGAAATACCGCTCGGTGAGCCCGGCTGCGGCGCAGACCGCGGTCATCGTCGTCTTGTCGGTGCCCACCGAGGACATGAGGTCCAGGCCCGCCTCGATCAGTGCGGCCCGGCGGCGGACGGCGCGGTCCGCCGCGTCCACTCCGCCGTAGGTCCTGCTCGCGGGTTCCGCCATGCCGTCAGTCTCGCAGGTCTTGACGAGTGCCTCTCCTGTGACGCACACTACATCTGACAGGATGCCCTGTCAGATACTCAGGAGGCCCCATGGCTCACGCGCTCGCCGCCCCACCGCTCGGCTCCGATCTCCGTCCCGTCATGGGCAGCGCGGGCATCCCCTACGTCGGCCGTTCGATGCAGTACATCCGGGACCCCCTCGCCCTGTGGCGGCAGCAGGAGCGGCGCTACGGGCAGGTCTCGTGGCACACGATGGCGGGCCGGCGCGTGGTGCTGGTGCTCGGCGCCGACGGGTGCGAGGAGATCCTGACCAACCGGGACAAGGCGTTCAGCAACGCACTCGGCTGGCGGCCGCTCATCGGGCCGTTCTTCGACAACGGGCTCATGCTCATGGACCTCGGCGAGCACCGCCACCACCGGCGGCTGCTGCAGCAGGCGTTCACCAAGGACCGTCTCGCGTCCTACGCCGCGGCGATGGAACCGCTGATTGCCCGCACCGTGCAGGAGTGGGACTCGTCGGAGCACTTCGAGATCTATCCCGCCGTGAAGTCGTTGACGCTCGGCCTCGCGACCGAGGTGTTCATGGGCGGGGTGCGCGACGGTGACACCCGGCTGGACGCCGTCAACAAGGCCTTCGTCGACTGTGTTCAGGCGGCGACGTCCATCGTCCGGCTCGACGTGCCCGGTGGTCGGTGGCGCCGGGGTCTGAAGGGTCGACGCTTCCTCGAAGACTTCCTGCGGGACTATCTTCCGGATCGGCGGCGCGGCGACGGCCGAGATCTGTTCTCGGTGCTCGCCCACCTCGAGGACGACGACGGCGAGCGCTTCTCCGACGACGCGATCATCGACCACATGATCTTCCTGCTGATGGCAGCGCACGACACGTCGACCATCACCATCTCCACGATGGTCGATCAGCTCGGCCGACACCCGCAGTGGCAGGAGGAATGTCGCCAGCAGTCGCTGGCTGCGGGCCCCGATGTCTCCGCACCCGAGGCGCGGGCGGGTCTGACGGCACTCGACGCGGTGATGAAGGAATCGCTGCGCATGCTCGCTCCGCTGCCCACCATGGCGCGATGGACGGTGCGGGACACGGTGATCCGCGGCCATCACGTGCCTGCCGACGTGATGGTGGTGGCCACGCCGCATTACACGCATCACGATCCCACCTACTGGTCGGATCCCGAGGTCTTCGACCCCACCCGCTTCGACGGTCGCGCGCTGCCGCACAAGTTCGCGTGGCAACCGTTCGGCGGCGGGGTCCACACGTGCCTGGGTCAGTTCTTCTCGGCCATCGAGATCACGATGGTGCTGCACCACCTCCTGCGCCACCACACGTGGTCGGTGCCGGCCGATCGTGCGACACCGATCGACTTCACCTCCTTGCCGTATCCCAAGGACGGGCAGCCCGTGCGGCTGCAGCGCCGCAGCTGACGTTCACGACCGGCCGGGTTGTTCTGCTCCCCTCGCGCCGCCTGCGAGCGGGATCCCGCCGATTCAGTCGGCGAGAGGAGCGGAAACGCCACTCGCGCCGGCGCGCGCCACCACGCACGCGATCGTGCGTACCGCGTCGTCCACCATGAACCACACCGTCACCGCCGGTGCACCGTCCACGTCGTGCCGACGCCAGCGGAGCGTGACGTGGTCCGGCGCCATGATCGGCGAGAGGTACTCGATGACCGCGCGGTGCGGGCGGCCGGTGATCTCGCCGGACTCCGCGCGGGCGAGCACCTCCTCGACGGCCTGCCAGTAGGCGGCGTTGTTCACGTGGTTGAACGCGTCGACGTCGGTGATGCGCAGCGGGAACGCGAGATCTGTCAGTGAGGACTCCGGGGCCGGATCGCGGAGCCACTTCTTCCACTTGAGTCTGGTCTCGCCCGCCGTGCGGGTGAGCAGCGCGAGCCCCTCGTCGGAGATGCGCGTCGGCATGCCCGTCGTCGACGAGATGCTGATCCAGAATCCCTCGGTGCGGATGTGCGCGCCCTTGTCGCCGGTGATGTCGACGCGCATGTTCGACCATCGCGTCGACAGACCGGAACACCAGCGCCGCAACGTGATCCGCTCGGGCCAGACCGACGGTCGGTCGATGTCCATGATCGTGCGGCGCACGATCCAGAACGGATCCGTCTCCCCGAGTCCGGAGGCGTCGAGGTTGTCCGACCCGATGTCCTGCAGGTACCGGGCGACGGAGTCGTAGCGCAGCCGGTTCGCGGTGTCGACGTCGCCGGCGCGGATGGGCCACGCGGTCTCGAACCCCTCGCCCGTCGGCGGCTGTGGTGCGAGTTCGTGGCTGGTGACGGGGGAGAGTTCCATGGTGCTCATTTCCGACGTGATGGTCAGGACGTGCGGGCGCAGATCTCGTCGACGGCGTAGCGGTACCCGCGGATGCCGCACCCGGCGATCACCGACACGGCGATCCCCGAGACGAAGCTGTGGTGTCGGAACTCCTCGCGGGCGTGCACGTTCGAGATGTGGATCTCGACGACGGGGATCTCGGGCACGACCAGAGCATCGCGCAGAACGACCGACGTGTGGGTCAGACCGCCCGGGTTGATGACGATTCCCGACGCCGTCCCGCGCGCCTCGTGAATCCAGTCGATCAACGTGCCCTCGTGGTTGGACTGCTCGGCGCGGACAGTGCGTCCGTGGCGTTCCGCGGTCTCGCGGCACAGCGCGACCACGTCGTCGAGCGTCTCGGTGCCGTAGACCTCGGGTTGGCGGGTTCCGAGCATGTTCAGGTTCGGACCGTTGAGCACCAGGATGGGCAGCGGGGAGGCCGGAGGCCGGCCGTCGTCAGGCAGCGTGTCGTGGTGGGCGTGACCGTGGGTCATGGGTGCGGACTCTACCCGGGAGACTGAGCAGCATGCGCGCGTGGATCGTCTGGGGAACAGGTGTCCTCGCCTACATCGTCGGCGTCCTGCATCGCACGTCGTTCGGTGTGTCGGGGCTCGACGCGGCGGATCGGTACGCCGCGAGTCCGTCGGTGCTGTCGTCGTTCGTCGTCCTGCAGGTCGTCGTCTACGCGGCCATGCAGATCCCCGCGGGAGTGCTGCTCGACAGGGTGGGTCCGCGCGCGATGATCGTCACGGGAGCGCTGGTCATGGCGTCGGGGCAGATGATCCTGGCGTTCACCGACTCGCTGCCGGTGGCGGTGGCGGCCCGTGCCGTCGTGGGTGTCGGTGATGCGCTGACGTTCATCTCGGTGCTGCGGCTGGTGCCGAAGTGGTTCGCGCCCCGCCGGGTTCCGCTGGTCTCGCAGCTGACGGGCATCTTCGGGCAGGTCGGGCAGGTGCTGTCCGCGGTGCCGTTCCTGACGCTGCTGCACGGCGGGGGGTGGTCCGTCGCCTACGGCGCGGCCGCGGGCAGCGGGGTGGTGGTCGCGCTGGCCGCGTTCCTCGCCGTCTCGAACTCGCCCGATCCCGGACCCGACAGCGCGCCGCGGGTGACGTTCCGCGAGACGGTGCGCAACATCTCCGTCGTCTGGTCGCGGCCCGGTACCCGGCTGGGCTTCTTCTCCCACATGGGGACGCAGTTCTCCATCACCGTGTTCGCGCTGATGTGGGGAGTGCCCTACCTGAGTTCGGCGCAGGGCGTGTCGTCCGCGGTGGTGGGTGCGCTGCTCACCACGTCGGTGGTGTCGGCCATCGTGTCGGGCATCGTCGTCGGCATCCTGACGGGGCGCTATCCCATGCGCCGGTCGTGGATGGTGCTGGCGATCATGGCCAGCAACGCCCTCATGTGGGCGGTGGTGCTCGCTCTTCCCGGGCCTGCGCCGACGTGGTTGCTCTTCGTCCTGGTGATCGTCATCTCGGTCGGTGGCCCGGGGTCGGCCATCGGCTTCGACTACGCGCGCACGTTCAACCCGTCGGTCGCGCTCGGCACCGCCCAGGGCATGGTGAACATCGGCGGATTCCTCGCGTCGCTGCTGGTGATGCAGGCCATGGGCGCCATTCTGAACGCGATGGGCGGCTACACCTTCGAGGCGTTCCGCGTCGCATGGCTCACGCAGTACGCGGTCTGGGCCGTGGCGGCGACGGGTGTGCTGGTGGCCCGCCGCAAGACCCGTCGCGACGCGGGGATCTCGCCCCGGACCTGGCGTGAGGTCAGGGAGCGGATGCGGTCGCAGCGACCGGCACGGGAGCCGTCGGAGCCGTGAAGGCCGACCGCCCGGCGAGGACCCCGAGCAGTGCCAGCAGCATGGTGACGGCCGCGAAGACCAGCACCGCCGTCACCGACAGGGTGTCGACGATGCCGCCGCCCACCAGGGCACCCGTCGCGATGGCCACCTGGAAGGTCACGACGTAGATCGCCGACGCGCGGTCCGCCGCGGCCCCGGCCGGTGCCGAGTGCAGGACGGCGGACTGGATGCACACCGGGATGGTGGTGAAGGCCATGCCCCACAGAGCGATGGCGACGATCGCCAGCACGCCGGATCCGGTGGACAGGGCCAGGACCAGCGCCGCGAGCGCCGTGGTGATGGCGGTGAGGACGACGATCGTCGAGCGCCACGGACCGCGGTCGTACGTGCGACCGATGAGCCAGATGCCGGCGACGCCGGCGAGTCCGTAGACGAACAGCATGGTCGAGAGCACGCTCCCCGATGTGCCGATGCCCTCGCCGACCACGAGCGCGAAGTACGTGTAGCCGGCGAAGTGGCCCAGCGCGGCGAGGAACGTGATGCCGCACAGCAGGACGAGCACCCGGCTGATGCCGGGGCGCGACGTGGCCGTGGTGGCGACCGGAGTCGCGACCGGGAGAGCGGGCAGCAACCGGGTGAGGGCGACGGTGATGGCCAGCGCGACGACGCCGAGCGTCGCCGCGGCGACGCGCCAGTGCGTCCACTGTCCGAGGGCGGCGGTCAGCGGATTGCCCGCGACGAGTGCCAACGACGTCCCGGCGTAGACGAGCGCGATCGCCTTCGCGCGCTTGCCCGGTGCGGCGAGTGACGCCGCGACCGGAGCCACCACGGCCCAGAACACACCGTGGGTGGCCGCGCAGATCAGTCGTGCTCCGACCAGCATCGGATAGCCGACGGACACCGCCGACACGAGTTGCGACACCGCGAGTGCGCCGGCGGTGATGACGACGACCTTGCGACGGTCCCACGACTTCACCGCCGCCATCAGCGGCAACGTGATCACGGCGACCGCGTACGCGTAGAAGGTCAGCAGCAGCCCGATGGCCGATTCGCCGACACCGAGGTCGGCGGACATCTCGGGGAGCAGTCCCACCGGCAGCGTCTCCGCCGTGACGTAGATGAACGCGGTCGCGCCGAGGACGAGCAGAGCGGGCGTGTTCGCGCGCGGAGGTGCCGTGGACATGCTGTGTAACGATACACACGGACGGGGGTGGGCGATAGAGTGGCGATCGATGACCTCGCACACACGCGTCACCATGGCCGACGTCGCGGCGGCGGCCGGCGTCTCGGTCATGAGCGTGTCCTACGCGTACGGGCGGCCGGAGCGGGTCTCGGACGAGACGCGGGCGAAGGTGTTCGACGCCGCCGAGCGACTCGGCTACACCGGCCCGCACCGGGGCGCGCAGTCGCTCCGCAGCGGCCGCAGCAACAACCTCGCCGTGCTTCTGACGGAGAAGCTGACGTACGCGTTCGACGACCCGCAGGCCCGCCGGTTCCTGTCCGGAGTGGCCGACGCGTGCCTCGACACCGACACCGGCCTGGTGATCCTGCCGAACACGCGCGTCGCCCGCGACGTCGACCGGGTGCGCGACGCCGCCGTGGACGGGTACGTCTTCTGGACCACGGTCACCGGGGACCCATTGCTCGACGCCGCCGTCGCCACCGGGCGACCCGTGTGCGTGCAGGGCGGTCCGGAGCACGACGGCACGACGTTGGTCAGCATCGACGACGCCGCCGCGGCCGAGGCGGTCGCCCTGATCGCCCTCGCGGGTGCCGCGCGACCGCTGGTGCTCGCTTTTCCTGCCGACGAGCATCGGGAGCGGCGCCTCGTGCACGGACCGGATCCGGAGACGATCGACTTCCCGGTGACGAGGAACCGTCTGCGGGGCTACCGCGCGGCTGCCGAGGCGCTGGGGCTCGACTGGTCCGCGGTGCCCGTCGCGTTCGGCACCGGCAGCTTCCGCTCGGAGGGGACGCGCGCGATGCAGGATCACCTGGACGCGCTGCCGGACACGGTGCTGGCGATGAGTGACGAGATGGCGCTCGGGGCATTGTCGGTGGTGCGGGACCGCGGCCTGCAGGTGCCGGGCGACCTGGCGATGGTCGGGTGGGACGACACCGAGGAAGCGGCGGGCGCAGGGCTGACGACGGTGGCCCAGTCGCTGTACGAGCAGGGGCGCAGCGCTGCGCGGGCCGTGCTCGCGGGTGAGCCGGTCGCGACACCGGAGTGGCACGTCGTGCGGCGGACCTCGACGAGGTGAGGCGTGCGCAGGCTGCACACGAACCACCGCCCCGGGGCCGGATGTGCTGATTCGTCACGGCCTGTGTGCAACCGGGGTACGGCGCATCTGACCGTGCAGTAGGTTCGGCCTCATGAGTGGCGCCGATCACACAGACGTTTCCCCTACCGACCATCGCGATCCCGAGCTGCAGGACCAGGCCGAGCGGGTCGCCGCCGCGGCCCGGCTGACGATGAAGGACAAGCGCGAGAACGCGTCCGGTGGACTCGGCGGCCTGGTCGCTTCGCGCGCCGGCGACTGGGACCTCACGGACCAGGACGTCGACAGCATGCGGCGCCAGGAGAAGTTCTGGAACCCGCTCGTCGACAAGTACTTCCGCATGGAGATCGACGGGTGGGAGACCATCCCGCCGCCACCGGTGCTGCTGGTCGGCGTGCATTCGGGTGCACCGTTCGTGTGGGACGCCTGGACGGTGGGGGCGCAGTGGTGGCGACGGTTCGGCCCGTCACGCACGCTGCACGGCACCGCGCACGATGCGCTGATGGCCTTCCCCCTCATCGGCACGGTGTTCCGGTCGATGGGTGTGCTGCCCGCTGCTCCAGACTCGATGTCCACGGCACTGGCCGAGGGGCGCGACGTCATCGTGTGGCCCGGAGGTGAGGTCGACTCGCTGCGACCGTGGAGCGAACGTGACGTCGCCACCCTCGGCGGGCGCACCGGCTTCATCAAGCTCGCCATCCGCTGCGGGGTGCCGATCGTGCCGATCGCCACCGTCGGCGGCGCCGACGCCATGCCCGTGCTGGTCCGCGGTGACAAGCTCTCGAAGATGTTGGGGCTGGACAAGATCGCGCGACTCAAGGTGTTCCCCATCGCCGTGTCGCTGCCGTGGATCATCGCGCCGGCCGCACTTCCGCAGATCCCGCTGCCCGCCAAGATCCGGACCCGTTTCATGCCGCCCGTCGAGGTGGATCACGATCTCGCCCGCGTGGACGACGAGGAGTACGTGGAGGCCAAGTACGAGGAGGTGCGGCGCTCCATCCAGTCGGGCATGGACGCGCTCGCCACCAAGAGGAAGTTCCCGCTCTTCCGCTGATGCCTAAGCTGACGGGGTGAGTCACAGCATCGCGGAGGCGTCCGAGCAGACCGGGCTGACCATCGACACGCTGCGGTACTACGAGCGTGACGGGTTGCTCCTGCGCGCGGTGCCGCGGTCGTCCACCGGACAACGCCGCTACAGCGACGACGACATCACGTGGATCGTCCTCATCACCCGACTGCGCGCCACCGGGATGTCGATCGCGGAGGTGCGGCACTACGCCGACCTGGTGCGTCAGGGCGAGGGGACGGAGCAGCAGCGGCTCGACGCCCTCCGCGCGCATCGGGAACGGGTGCTGGCGCAGCTCGCCGAGGTGACCGGCCATCTGCGCGCGATCGACCACAAGATCGAGCTCTACGTCGGCAGGCTTGACCTGGAGCGCACTCCAGCACGTTGAGTGGGGGCATGACGCTCACCTCACGCACCCTCGGTACGCAGTCCCCTCTCACCGTCTCCGCCCTCGGCCTCGGCTGCATGGGTATGTCCGAGTTCTACGGCGACACCGACCGCGCCTCCGGCATCGCCACCATCCACCGCGCTCTCGAACTCGGTGTGACCTTCCTCGACACGGCCGACATGTACGGCCCGTTCGTCAACGAGGAGCTGGTCGGCGAGGCCATCGCCGGCCGTCGGGACCAGGTGGTGCTCGCCACCAAGTTCGGCAACGAGCGACTCGCCGACGGCACCCGTCTCGGCATCAACGGCACCCCCGAGTACGTCCGCGCGGCCTGCGACGCGTCGTTGTCGCGGCTCGGTGTCGACCACATCGACCTGTACTACCAGCACCGCGTCGACAAGTCGGTCGCCATCGAGGACACGGTCGGCGCGATGGCGGAGCTGGTGCAGGCGGGCAAGGTGCGCCATCTCGGGATGTCCGAGGCGTCGGCCGCGACCATCCGTCGGGCGCACGCGGTGCACCCGATCACGGCCGTGCAGACCGAGTACTCCCTGTTCACGAGGGATCTCGAGGAGGCCGTGCTCCCGACGCTCCGTGAGCTCGGCATCGGGTTGGTCCCGTATTCGCCGCTCGGTCGCGGGCTGTTGACCGGCGCCATCGCGCACGAGTCGGAGTTGGCGGAGAAGGACTCGCGCCGCACCGCGTACTTCCCGCGGTTCCAGGGCGAGGCGCTCGAGGCGAACCTGGCGCTCGTGGCGCGCATCCGTGAGATCGCGGACCGGCTGGGATGCACGCCCGGTCAGCTGGCTCTGGCGTGGGTGCTGGCGCAGGGCGAGGACGTCGCGCCGATCCCCGGAACCAAGCGCGTGCGCTACCTCGAGGAGAACGTGGCAGCGGCGGACGTCGCGGTGACGCAGGAGGTCCTCGACGAACTCGAGGCAGCGGTGCCCGCGTCGGCCGTGGCCGGAGCACGCTACGGAGACATGTCCAGCATCGACGAGTGAGCCCCGAGGCCACCCCCCCCACCGCGAGTACGTCGACAGTGTCGTGATTTCACTCACGATCACGACAGCACGGACGTACTCGCGGAGAGTGGCTCAGGACTGGTCGAGCCGCACTGCTCGCACGAACGTGTAGAGCAGTGCGGGAACGGCGATGACCAGTGACATGACCGGTGCCCACACGACCAGCGCGCCCAGCGGGGGGACGTCCTCGAACAGCATGTTGTAGCCGATGATGGACGTGACGGCGACACCGGCGATCGCGATGTGAGTGGCCAGCATCCAGCGGTCGAGGAAGACACCGGCGAACAGGCCGAGCACCACGAAGAAGGTGGTCTTCCCGACGGCGTAGGCGGGCGGCATGTCGGCGCTCAGGTTCGCGGCGAGGATGCCCAGGTTGGACAGGACGACGAAGGCGAAGGCGGTGTGCAGCCGCGGCCACGAGGTCACCGTCCACCAGAGAGCGGCGGCGAACGCGAAGGCCGCGCAGCCGATCTGCACGCCCACCGTGAACGTGGTGGTGCCGCCGAAGCCGTACAGGATCTCGAGGGTGGCGCACACGCCCATCGACGCGGTGAAGAACGCGATGATCCACCGCACGACGCGCTGATCGGTGAACGACGACATGAGGCCGACGATCCACTCGTAGCGAGCCTCGAGTTCGCCGATCGGCTCGTCGTCGTCGTACCGGGGTTCGTCGTACCCGGTCTCGTCGTGCCGCACCGGTTCCGGCACCGGGTACTCGGCTCGGGGTCCGACGCCCGGACTGAAGGCCGTGGTGAAGGCGCCCGGCGCGCTGTAGGCCTGCCCCGGTCGTCCGTCTCGTGCACTGACCATGTCGGGTCCCGTTCCCTTCGGTGCCCGCATTCGCGGGCGGCCTCGTCCCGCCCGGCGTGTCGCGAGCGTCGTGATGGGTGTCGTGCGGTAAAGCGTCCAACCGCCTGTGGGATTCACCGTAAACCAGGCTTTCGGACCTGCGCTGCGGATGGATGGTGCCACGGATTGTTTTGGAGTTCGTCACAACGTCCAAGAACAAGCAAGCATGCTTGCTTTTTTGGCCCGTGGGTGCGACCGTTCCAGGCATGGCTGCTCTCGAGGTGTTGCTGCAGGACCTGCGTGCGGAGGGCGACGCGCTGGACGCGCTGGTCGCCGATGCCGACGACGCCGCGTGGCGCACGGACACCCCGGCGGCCGGTTGGACGGTGGCGCATCAGATCGCTCACCTGCACTGGACCGACCACGTCGCCGCGCTGACGACGGCCGGCGCCTCCGGTGACGAGGACGCCGAAGCGGCATTCGACGCGGTAATCGCCGACGCGATGGGCAGTCCGGACTCGTTCGTGGACTCCGCTGCCGACGCACTCGCCGGAGAGCAGGTCAGCACCCTGTTGTCGCGATGGCGGCTCGGCCGAGTGCAACTGCTCGACGTCCTGACACACGTGCCCGACGGCGTGAAGATCCGCTGGTTCGGCCCGCCGATGAGCGCGATGTCGATGGCCACCGCGCGCATCATGGAGACCTGGGCACACGGTCAGGACGTCGCGGACGCCCTCGGCGTGGTTCGCGAACCCACGGCTCGGCTGCGTCACGTCGCGCACATCGGCGTACGCACCCGCGACTTCGCCTACGCGATTCGCGGCCTGACGCCGCCGTCGGCACCGTTCCGCGTCGTGCTCACCGCTCCCGACGGGAGTGAGTGGTCGTGGGGGCCGGAGGACGCGGAGCAGAGTGTCACGGGTTCCGCTCCGGACTTCTGCCTGCTCGTCACGCAGCGCGTGCACCGTGACGACACCGACCTCGTGGCCGTCGGCGACGACGCGGCGACGTGGCTGGGTCTCGCGCAGGCGTTCGCGGGGGCTCCCGGCGGTGGCCGGGACGTGCGGGTGGCGTCGTGACGGAGATGATCAGGGTCGGGAACTGCTCCGGCTTCTACGGTGACCGCGCGTCGGCCATGCGCGAGATGCTCGACGGCGGTGATCTCGACGTCCTCACGGGCGACTACCTGGCCGAGCTGACGATGCTCATTCTCGGACGCGACCGGATGAAGGATCCGACGCGCGGCTACGCCAGGACGTATCTGCGGCAGCTCGAGGAGTGCCTGGGCACTGCACTCGACAAGGGTGTCACCCTGGTCAGCAATGCCGGTGGGTTGGCGCCCGCACGACTGGCGGACGAGATCCGATCCCTCGCCGACCGTCTCGGTCTGACCGTCTCGGTCGCCCACGTGGAGGGAGACGATCTGCACGACCGCGCCGAGGAACTGGGCCTCGGCTCCCCGCTGACCGCCAATGCCTATCTCGGCGCCTTCGGTGTCGCGGCGTGCCTGGACGCCGGGGCGCAGGTCGTGGTCACCGGACGCGTCACGGACGCGTCGGTGGTGGTGGCCCCGGCGATCTCCAGGTTCGGGTGGACCCGCGATCACCTCGACGAACTCGCGGGCGCCGTCGTCGCCGGCCACATCATCGAATGCGGAACCCAGGCGACCGGCGGGAACTACTCCTTCTTCGGTGAGATCGAGGATCTGCGTCGACCGGGGTTCCCCCTCGCGGAGATCCGGTCGGACGGGTCGTCGGTGATCACCAAGCACGAGAACACCGGCGGCGCCGTGACGGTCGGAACGGTGACGGCGCAGTTGATGTACGAGATCACCGGCCCGCGCTACCTCGGCCCGGACGTCACCGCGCGGCTCGACACGGTGCGGGTCTCGCAGGACGGACCCGACCGCGTGCTGGTCACGGGGGCTCGCGGCGAGGCGCCGCCGCCCACCCTCAAGGTCTCCCGGAACACGCTCGGCGGGTTCCGCAACGAGATGACCTTCGTGCTCACCGGCCTCGACATCGAGGCCAAGGCCGACCTGGTGCGCACTCAGATGACCGAGGCGCTGACGCCGCCGCCGCGCGAGGTCGACTGGACTCTCGCGCGCACCGATCACCCTGACGCCGACACCGAGGAGGCCGCCAGTGCGGTGCTCCGTGTCGTCGTCCGCGACGCTGATCCGCAGCGTGTGGGTCGCGTGTTCAGCGCTGCCGCAGTGGAACTCGCGCTGGCGAGCTACCCCGGTTTCTGTGTGACGACGCCTCCGGGTCAGGGGTCGCCCTACGGCGTCTTCGAGGCCGGGTTCGTCGATCAGGCGGTGCCGCGGCACGTGGCGGTTCTCGCGGACGGCACGCGCGTCGACGTCGCACCGCCCACCGTCACCACGGCTGTCGAGGCGGACCCGTCCGACGCGCCCGCAGGCCGCCCGCCGGCCGAACCCACACGCACGCTGCCGCTCGGCACGGTGGCGGCGGCGCGCAGCGGTGACAAGGGCGGCAGCGCCAACGTCGGGGTCTGGGTGCGCGGCGACGCCGCGTGGGCCTGGCTCCGGTCGACTCTCACCACCGAGCTGGTGACGACGCTGCTCCCGGAGACGGCGGGCCTGCGCGTGCACCGGTACGAGTTCCCGCACCTGCGGGCCGTGAACATCGTCGTCGACGGGATTCTCGGAGAGGGCGTCGCATCCGGCGCTCGCTTCGATCCCCAGGCCAAGGGCCTGGGGGAGTGGCTGCGATCGCGGCACGTCCCGATACCCGAATCAGTACTCGCAGAAAGTGGACTCGCATGAGCACCTGGGGTGGCCCCGACCGAGCGCAACTCCGTAAGACGGTCCGGGGGTTCGTGGACCGGGAGGTGCTGCCGCACCTCACCGAGTGGGAGCGTGACGGCGAGATCCCCCGCAGCCTGCACCGCGCGGCAGCCGAGATCGGTCTGCTCGGGGCGCCGTTCCCCGAGGCGGTCGGCGGTGGCGGCGGCTCGCTGGTCGACGCCACGGTCATCTGCGAGGAGATGCACGAGGCGGGTGCGTCCGGCGGCCTGTTCGCGTCCTTGTTCACCTGTGGGATCGCGTTGCCGCACATGGTCGCTGCGGGCAACCCCGACCACCTCGAGAAGTGGGTCCGGCCCACGCTCGACGGCGAGCTGATCGGGTCGCTGGCCATCACCGAGCCCGGCGGCGGATCCGACGTGGGACACCTGCGCACCCGAGCGGTGCGCGACGGGGACCACTTCGTCGTCAACGGCGCGAAGACCTACATCACCTCGGGGTGCCGGGCCGACTTCGTGGTCACCGCCGTCCGCACCGGGGGAGACGGCGCGGCCGGCGTCTCGCTGCTCGTCGTCGAGCGCGGCACACCGGGATTCGAGGTGTCCCGCAAGCTCGACAAGATGGGATGGCGGGCCTCCGACACCGCCGAACTGTCGTACACCGACGTGCGCGTGCCCGTGGAGAACCTGGTGGGCCCGGAGAACTCCGGGTTCGCCCAGATCGCGCAGGCCTTCGTCTCCGAACGCGCTGCGCTGGCCGCGCAGGCCTACTCCTCGGCGCAGCGGTGCCTCGATCTGACGGTGGCGTGGACGCGGGACCGCTCGACGTTCGGCAAGCCGCTCATCGCCCGTCAGGCGGTGCAGAACACGCTCAGCGAGATGCACCGCAAGATCGACGTGGCGCGCACGTACACGCACGCACTGATCGATCGCCACGTCGAGGACGGCGACGACTGCATCGCCGAGGTGTGCTTCGCGAAGAACACCGCGGTCGAGGCCGGCGAATGGGTCGCCTCGCAGGCGGTACAGCTGTTCGGTGGACTCGGCTACATGGCCGAGAGCGAGGTCGAGCGTCAGTACCGCGACATGCGCATCATCGGCATCGGCGGCGGCACCACCGAGATCCTCACCTCGCTGGCCGCGAAGCGACTGGGGTACACCGCATGACGACTCTGACCTCCCGACTCGACAGCTCCGGTGACGCGTACGTCTCGGCCGCCGACACCATGATCGCGAAGCTCTCCGAGGTGGAGACCGAACACGCCAAGGCACTGGGCGGCGGGGGCGAGAAGTACGTCGCACGGCACCGCGGCCGCGGCAAGATGACCCCGCGCGAGCGCATCGAGATGCTCGTCGACCCGGACTCGCCGTTCCTCGAGCTGTGCCCGCTCGCGGCCTGGGGCACGGACTTCCCGGTCGGCGCCAGCGTGGTCGTCGGCATCGGTGTCGTCAGCGGCGTCGAGTGCCTGATCGTCGCCAACGACCCCACCGTGCGGGGCGGCACGAGCAATCCGTGGACCTTGCGGAAGACGCTGCGAGCGAACGACATCGCGATGCAGAACCGGCTGCCGGTCATCTCACTGGTCGAGTCCGGCGGTGCCGACCTCCCCACGCAGAAGGAGGTGTTCGTCCCGGGTGGCCGCATCTTCCGTGATCTGACGCGCCTCTCCGCGGCCGGCATCCCCACCATCGCCCTCGTGTTCGGCAACTCCACCGCCGGCGGCGCCTACATCCCCGGCATGTCCGATCACGTCGTCATGATCGAGGAGCGGTCCAAGGTGTTCCTCGCCGGACCGCCGCTGGTGAAGATGGCCACCGGCGAGGAGACGGACGACGAATCGCTCGGCGGCGCCCGCATGCACGCCCGGACCTCCGGTCTCGCCGACCATCTCGCGGTGGACGAGAAGGACGCCATCCGCATCGGCCGCGGCATCGTGAAGCGGCTCAACTGGCACAAGAAGGGTCCGGCGCCGCGCACCGAGGTGCTCCCGCCCCGGTACGACGAGGAGGAACTGCTCGGTATCGTGCCGGCCGACCTCAAGATCCCGTTCGACCCCCGCGACGTCATCGCGCGCATCGTCGACGACAGCGACTTCGACGAGTTCAAGCCGCTCTACGGCTCGTCTCTGGTCACCGGATGGGCGGAACTGCACGGGTATCCGGTCGGGATCCTCGCCAACGCCCGCGGCGTCCTCTTCAGTGAGGAGTCGCAGAAGGCGACGCAGTTCATCCAACTGGCGAACCGTTCGAACACGCCACTGCTGTTCCTGCACAACACCACCGGCTACATGGTGGGCAAGGAGTACGAGGAGGGCGGGATGATCAAGCACGGGTCGATGATGATCAACGCCGTCTCGAACTCCACCGTCCCGCACATCTCGGTGCTGCTCGGTGCGTCGTACGGCGCCGGGCACTACGGCATGTGCGGTCGCGCCTTCGACCCGCGCTTCCTCTTCGCCTGGCCCAGCGCCAAGTCCGCGGTCATGGGCGGTGCCCAACTCGCGGGCGTCATCTCGATCGTCTCCCGCGCCTCCGCCGAGGCCCGCGGACAGGCGTTCGACGAGGAGGCCGACGCGGGTCTGCGCGCGATGATCGAGCAGCAGATCGAGGCCGAGTCGGTTCCCATGTTCCTGTCCGGACGCCTGTACGACGACGGCGTGATCGACCCCCGAGACACCCGCACGGTGGTGGGGATGTGCCTGTCGGCCATCGCCTCCGCCCCGATCGAGGGCACCGCCAACTTCGGTGTCTTCCGGATGTGACCGTCATGACCATTTCGTCAGTACTCGTTGCCAACCGCGGCGAGATCGCCCGCCGCGTGTTCACGACCTGCCGCGCAGAGGGCATCGACACGGTCGCCGTGTTCTCCGATCCGGACTCCGCGTCACCGCACGTCGCCGACGCCGACGTCGCCGTCCGGTTGCCCGGTTCCGCGTCGTCGGAGACGTACCTCCGCGGAGACCTGATCATCGAGGCGGCGCAGCGCGCGGGCGCCGACGCGATCCACCCCGGTTACGGGTTCCTGTCCGAAAACGCGGAGTTCGCGCGCGCCGTGCAGGATGCGGGCCTCACCTGGATCGGTCCGCCGGTGAAGGCGATCGAGTCGATGGGGTCGAAGGTCGAGTCCAAGGCCATGATGCAGAGCGCCGGTGTGCCGGTGCTCGATCGGCTCGACCCCGCGTCCGTCACGCAGGACGATCTGCCGGTGCTCGTGAAGGCGTCCGCCGGTGGTGGTGGTCGCGGTATGCGCGTGGTGCGTGAACTCGACGCCCTGCAGGACGAGATCGACGCGGCGTCGCGGGAGGCGCTGTCCGCCTTCGGTGACGCGACGGTCTTCTGCGAGCGCTATCTCGAGACGGGCCGCCACATCGAGGTCCAGGTCATGGCGGACCGCCACGGCACGGTGTGGGCGGTGGGCGAGCGGGAGTGCTCCATCCAACGACGCCACCAGAAGGTGGTCGAGGAGGCGCCGTCTCCGCTCGTCGAGCGCGTTCCGGGTATGCGGGAGAAGCTGTTCGAGGCGGCGCGCATCGCCACCGAGGCGCTCGACTACGAGGGCGCCGGCACCGTCGAGTTCCTCAGCGACGAGCGCGGCAACTTCTACTTCCTCGAGATGAACACGCGCCTGCAGGTCGAGCACCCGGTGACCGAGTGCACCACCGGTCTCGATCTGGTGGCACTGCAGATCCACGTCGCCGCGGGCGGAGCGCTCCCGGCCGAGCAGCCCACCACGCGCGGACACTCGATCGAAGTGCGTCTGTACGCGGAGGATCCGGCGCGCGACTGGCAGCCGCAGAGCGGCGTCGTGCACCACGTCGAGTTCGACGGAGCGCGAGAGTTCGAGGTGCTCACGCGGACAGGCCTGCGGGTGGACTCGGGCATCGTCGACGGCAGCGTGGTGGGGACCCACTACGACCCGATGCTCGCCAAGGTGATCTCGTACGCGCCCACCCGGGAGCAGGCGGCCGGAATCCTGGCGAAAGCGCTGCTGCGCGCGCGCATTCACGGGGTGCGCACCAACCGCGACCTGCTCGTCACGGTGCTGAGACACCCCGCGTTCCTCGCGGGCGACACCGACACCGCGTTCTTCGCGACGCACGATCTCGCGGTCCTCGCTCGGCCGCTCGTCGACGACCGGGGTGTGCGGCTGTCCGCACTCGCCGCAGCGCTCGCGGACGCCACCCGATCGAAAGAATCGGCGACGGTGGGCCGATCCCTCCCCAGCGGCTGGCGCAACCTCGCCTCCGTGCCGCAACGCAAGACGTACGCGGTGAACGGCACCGAGATCGTCGCCGAGTACCGGCTGTCGCGCGGAACGCTCGTCACCGACGTCGACGACTGCGCGCTGGTCCGGGCCGAGTCCGACCGGGTGGTGCTGCTGGCCGACGGTGTGCGACGCGAGTTCCACGTCGCGGTCCACGGCGACGCCGTGTTCGTCGACTCGTCGCTCGGACCGGTACGGCTCGAACGGGTTCCGGTGTTCGTCGATCCGAGCGAGATCGTCGCCGCCGGATCGCTGCTGGCACCGATGCCCGGCAGCGTCGTGCGGATCGGTGCTGCCGTCGGCGACACCGTCACCGCCGGCCAACCGATCCTGTGGCTCGAGGCCATGAAGATGGAACACACGATCACCGCACCCGCGGCGGGCGTGCTGACCGAGCTCACGGTCACCGTGGGACACCAGGTGGACGTCGACGCCGTACTGGCGGTCGTCGCAGCAGAAGGAGATCAGGCATGAGCTTCATCGAGACGGACGAGCAGAAGAGCCTCCGCGCCGCGGTGGCCGGACTGGGCAAGCGCCACAACTACATCGACTACGTGCTGCCCAAGGCACGCAAGGGTGAGGCACTCACCGAACTGTGGCACGAGGCCGGGCAATTGGGCTTCCTCGGGGTGAACCTCCCCGAGGAGTACGGCGGCGGCGGTGCCGGCATCTACGAGCTCGCACTGGTCCAGGAGGAGATGTCCTCGTTCGGTGCGGGCCTGCTGCTCGTGGTCGTCAGCCCGGCGATCTGCGGCACCATCATCGCGAAGTACGGCACCCCCGAGCAGAAGCAGTCCTGGCTGCCCCGCCTCTCGGACGGCTCCGCGATCATGGCGTTCGGCATCACCGAGCCCGACGCCGGCTCCAACTCCCACCAGATCACCACCACCGCGCGACGCGACGGTGACGAGTGGGTGCTGCGCGGCAGCAAGATCTACATCTCCGGCGTCGACCAGGCCGACGCGGTGCTCATCGTCTCCCGTACGGAGGACGCGAAGACCGGGAAGCTGAAGCCGGCGCTGTTCATCGTGCCGACCGATGCACCGGGCCTGAACAAGACGCAGATGCGCATGGACATCATCGAGCCCGATCATCAGTTCACGCTCTTCCTCGACGACGTCCGGCTGCCGGCCGAGGCGCTGGTCGGTGAGCCCGACGCGGCGCTGATGCAGTTGTTCGCGGGTCTCAACCCCGAGCGCATCCTCGGTGCGGCGATGGCCGTCGGCATGGGCCGCTACGCCCTCGACGCCGCGGTGAAGTACGCGAACGAGCGCACCGTGTGGAAGAGCCCCATCGGGGCGCACCAGGGAATCGCGCATCCGTTGGCGCAATGCAAGATCGAGCTCGAACTGGCGAAGCTGATGATGCAGAAGGCCGCGGTGCTCTACGACAGCGGTGACGATTTCGGTGCGGCGGAAGCGGCCAACATGGCGAAGTACGCGGCCGCCGAGGCCAGCATCAAGGCCATCGACCAGGCCATCCAGACGCACGGCGGCGCAGGCCTGACCGAGGAGTACGGCCTCGCGTCCATGCTCGGTGCGGCGCGCATCGCCCGCGTGGCTCCCGTCAGTCGGGAGATGATCCTGAACTTCGTGTCCCAGCACTCGCTGGGCCTGCCGAAGAGCTACTGATGGCGGGCAGGCCGGAGGCCGGTCGGGGCCAGGGCAGGCCGGAGGCCGGTCGGGGCGACGAACCACCTGTGCGGGTTGATCGGTCGGACGGCGTGGTGACTCTGACACTCGACACCCCGCACAATCGCAACGCCCTCTCCACCGCCCTGGTCGACGACCTGACGGCGGGGCTCCGCGACGCGGGCGCGGATCGGGACGTCCGCGCCGTGGTCCTCACCCACACCGGCGGAACATTCTGTGCAGGTGCCGATCTCACGGAGGCGGGCAGTTCCGTCTCCTCACGCACCGAGCAGATGCTGACGCTGCTGCGGGCGATCCTCGAGACGCCGAAGCCGGTGATCGGCAGGATCGACGGGCATGTGCGTGCCGGCGGTATGGGCCTCGTGGGCGCGTGCGATCTGGTGGTGGCCGGGCCGAAGAGTTCGTTCGCGCTGACGGAGGCGCGGCTGGGGTTGGCCGCGTCCATCGTCTCCTTGACGGTGGTGCCGAGGATGACCTCGCGTGCGGCGAGCCGGTACTTCCTGACGACGGAGACGTTCGGCGCGCACGAGGCGGAGGCCATCGGGCTCGTCACCGAGGCTGCGGCCGACACCGGGGCCACGGTGGCCGAACTCGTCGCGGCGATCCGTCCGTCGTCACCGCAGGGTCTCGCGGCGTCGAAACGCCTCACCACCGCCGCGATGCTCGAGGAGTTCGACCGCCGGGGCGCGGACCTGGCGGAGGAGTCCGCGAGGCTGTTCGCATCGGACGAGGCGCGGGAGGGGATGATGGCCTTTCTGCAGAAGCGCAGCCCGTCGTGGGCCGCACCGGCGGAGTCGTCCGGCGCCGCTGTGGGGAAGGAGACGTGACGGCCATGACCGTGCCCACTCGTCACCGAGTCGGTGACACCCGCAGCCCGAAGCAGGATCGCAGCCGCGCCACGCGACTGCGCCTGCTCGAGTCCACGATCGACGCGCTCGCCACCGAGGGATGGGCGGCGACGACGGTCGCCGTCGTGGCCGAGCGGGCCGGCGTCTCTCGCGGTGCCACCCAGCACCACTTCCCGACGCGGGAGGACCTCATCACCGCGGCGCTCGAGTACATGTTCGACACGCGCATGGGGGAGGCGCGAGCCGAGAGCAGTGCGCTCCCGCAGGGCGCCGGGCGGACCGAGGCCGTGGTCACCCGGCTGGTCGACTACTACACGAGCCCCATCTTCCGTGCCGCGCTGCAGGTCTGGACCGCCGCGGCCGCGGATCCCGAGATGCGTGCCCGGGTCCTGCCTCTCGAGGAGAAGTTCGGTCGCGTGGCGCACCGCACGGCGGTCGATCACCTCGGCGCCGACGACAGTGATCCGCGCACCCACCGACTCGTGCAGGCCACCCTCGACCTGGCCCGCGGGCTCGGTCTCGCCGACGTGCTCAGCGACGACTCGCGCCGCCGCGCCGAGATCGTGAAGGTGTGGGCCTCGGTGCTCGACGCGTCCCTCGCCCTCGATACCACCACCAGCACCAGCACCCCCGCGAATACGTCCGAACTGTCGTGATCGGCGCTCGCATCACGGCACTTTCGGCGTACTCGCGACAGTCCGCACTCCGATAAGCTGCCGCCATGAACTCCGTGCGGTGGGCCGGCGTGGCAGCAGTGGTGCTGCTCGGGCTCACCGGTTGCGGATCCGACTCCGACGCCGCCACCGACGACGCGCCGTCCACGTCCGCGTCGCAGGGACCCGGCCCGTTCTTCGGCGTCTGCGGCGGTCTGTCCGACGAGGAGGTCCGCACTGCGTTCGCCGTGCCGTCGTTCGCGATCGTGACCCGCAACTCGGTGGGCTGCGAGTGGGAGGTGTCGGGTCCGACCGGCCCGTCGGTCAGCTTCTCCTGGTACCGCGGGAGCCCGATCGGGCGTGAGCGCATGGGGTCGGAACTGATCGGCCGACCGGCCGCGGACATCGAGATCGAGGGTCGACCGGGGTTCGAGGCGCGATCCGAGAACGCGACGGGTGTGACGTACCTCTGCGAGAACGGTCTGCAGTACGGCGACGACTTCGTCCACTTCTCCGTCATGTACGCCGACAGCGCTCCCACCGCGGATCCGTGCGCCGTCGCCGAGAGTCTGATGACGCTCGTCGCGGAGCGCGCGCAGTGAGGGCCGGACGCGTGCTGGCGGCGCTGTCGGTCACCGGGGTGCTCGCCGGATGCGGGTCGACCATCGAGGGCACGCCCGTGGCAGCGGGCGTGAGTGGCGCGGACGGCGAGTTCCGCTCGCTCCTCGAGGAGTGCGACACGGTGACGCCGGAGCAGATCGCCGATGTCGTGGGCGGCGACGCCATCGACCAGGGCTTCATCGGCGCCATCTGCCGGTGGGACCTGACCGGCCCGGGCGGCGCGGTCAAGGTGACGTTCGACTGGTTCGAGACGGGGTCGCTCGCGGCCGAGCGCGAGGCGAACGAACGTATGGGGTGGACGGTCAGCGACGTCGAGGTGTCCTCGCGGAAGGCCCTCGAGATCCGTCAACCGGAGGATCCGGCATCGTGCGGCGTGGCGGCGCAGTCGCCCGATTCCGGGGTCATCGGCTGGTGGGTGCAGTATCGGCCGGGGAACCCGACCGACCCCTGTGAGTCGGCCACGCGGTTGATGCAGCTGTCGCTCAATCTGTCGGCGTGACGACGGAAGGGTGAACTCCTGTACCCGATGCAGGGGCGTTTTGACCATCAGGCGCGCCGCCGGGTACCGTTACAGGTCGTGCCCGGCCCAGCCGGTACGTCTGTGTGCCTATGCGAGGTACAGCCGTGTTCGAGTTCACCATCGAGCAAGAACCGCGGCTGCCGTGTGGGGGTATGCGACACACCCGACCGCGGGGTGCACGAAGCCCGCGGAAGCACTACTGGGTGAGGGGCAGCGTTCTCTTGCCCCAACTGCTAGATCCCTGTTTCTCGACACGAAGAAAGCCGGTTCATGCCAACAATCAACCAGCTGGTCCGCAAGGGTCGCACCGACAAGGTCGCGAAGCTGAAGACCGCTGCCCTGAAGGGCAGCCCGCAGCGCCGTGGTGTGTGCACTCGCGTGTACACCACCACCCCGAAGAAGCCGAACTCCGCGCTTCGTAAGGTCGCTCGCGTCCGCCTGACCACGTCCGTCGAGGTCACCGCCTACATCCCCGGTGAGGGCCACAACCTGCAGGAGCACTCCATGGTGCTCGTGCGCGGTGGTCGTGTGAAGGACCTCCCGGGTGTCCGTTACAAGATCATCCGTGGCTCGCTCGACACGCAGGGCGTGAAGAACCGCAAGCAGGCTCGCAGCAAGTACGGCGCCAAGAAGGAGAAGAGCTGACATGCCACGTAAAGGCCCAGCACCCAAGCGCCCGCTGATCAACGATCCCGTCTACGGTTCGCCGCTGGTCACCCAGCTGGTCAACAAGATCCTGCTGGACGGCAAGAAGTCGACCGCGGAGCGCATCGTGTACCAGGCTCTCGAGCAGGCACGCGAGAAGACGGGCACCGATCCCGTCGTGACGCTCAAGCGCGCACTGGACAACGTCAAGCCGGCCCTCGAGGTCCGCAGCCGTCGTGTCGGTGGCGCCACCTACCAGGTTCCGGTCGAGGTTCGTCCGGGCCGCTCCACCACGCTGGCTCTGCGCTGGCTCGTCTCGTTCTCCCGCGCTCGTCGCGAGAAGACGATGGTCGAGCGTCTGGCCAACGAACTCCTCGATGCCAGCAACGGTCTCGGCGCAGCAGTCAAGCGTCGCGAGGACACGCACAAGATGGCGGAAGCCAACAAGGCATTCGCGCACTACCGCTGGTGATCGCGTCTCGGGGGCGCCGGGAAACATCCGGCGCCACCCGAGCGTTGAACCTTCGACTCACTTCTTCCAACACCAAGGCGGGATGAATTCGTGGCACAGGACGTGCTGACCGACCTGAACAAGGTCCGCAACATCGGCATCATGGCCCACATCGATGCCGGTAAGACCACCACTACCGAGCGCATCCTCTTCTACACCGGTATCTCGTACAAGATCGGTGAGGTCCATGACGGCGCAGCCACCATGGACTGGATGGAGCAGGAGCAGGAGCGTGGCATCACCATCACGTCTGCTGCCACGACGTGCTTCTGGAACGACAACCAGATCAACATCATCGACACCCCCGGGCACGTCGACTTCACGGTCGAGGTGGAGCGTTCGCTCCGCGTCCTCGACGGTGCCGTCGCCGTGTTCGACGGCAAGGAGGGCGTCGAGCCCCAGTCCGAGCAGGTGTGGCGTCAGGCCGACAAGTACGACGTGCCGCGCATCTGTTTCGTCAACAAGATGGACAAGCTCGGTGCGGACTTCTACTTCACCGTGCAGACCATCAAGGATCGCCTCGGCGCCAAGCCGTTGGTCATCCAGTTGCCGATCGGCGCAGAGGACAGCTTCGAGGGCATCGTCGACCTGATCGAGATGAACGCGAAGGTCTGGCGCGGAGAGACGAAGCTCGGCGAGACCTACGAGACCGTCGAGATCCCCGAGGAGCTTAAGGAGCGGGCCGAGCAGTACCGCACCGAGCTGCTCGAGACCGTCGCCGAGTCCGACGAGGCACTGCTGGAGAAGCACTTCAGCGGTGACGAGCTGACCATCGACGAGGTCAAGACCGCGATTCGCAAGATGACGGTCAACTCCGAGCTGTACCCGATCCTGTGCGGTTCCGCGTTCAAGAACAAGGGCGTCCAGCCCATGCTCGACGCGGTCATCGACTACCTCCCGTCCCCGCTCGACGTCGCCGAGACCATCGGTCACGCCGTGGGCGACGAGGAGAAGGAACTCACTCGCAAGCCGTCCGCCGACGAGCCGTTCGCGGCGCTCGCGTTCAAGATCGCGACGCACCCGTTCTTCGGCAAGCTGACGTACGTGCGCGTGTACTCGGGCAAGGTCGACTCCGGCTCGCAGGTCATCAACTCGACCAAGGGCAAGAAGGAGCGTCTGGGCAAGCTCTTCCAGATGCACTCCAACAAGGAGAACCCGGTCGCGACCGCCAGCGCCGGCCACATCTACGCCGTGATCGGTCTGAAGGACACGACGACGGGTGACACGCTCTGCGATCCGCAGAACCAGATCATCCTCGAGTCGATGACGTTCCCGGACCCGGTCATCCAGGTGTCGATCGAGCCTAAGACGAAGTCCGACCAGGAGAAGCTCGGCACGGCCATCCAGAAGCTGGCCGAAGAGGACCCGACCTTCTCGGTCAAGCTCGACGAGGAGACCGGCCAGACCGTCATCGGCGGCATGGGCGAGCTCCACCTCGACATCCTCGTCGACCGCATGCGTCGCGAGTTCAAGGTCGAGGCCAACGTCGGCAAGCCGCAGGTGGCCTACCGCGAGACGATCACCAAGATCGTCGAGAAGCAGGAGTTCACCCACAAGAAGCAGACGGGTGGCTCCGGCCAGTTCGCGAAGGTCATCATCGGCCTCGAGCCCTTCATCGGCGAGGACGGCGCGACCTACGAGTTCGAGAACAAGGTCTCCGGCGGTCGTATCCCGCGCGAGTACATCCCGTCCGTGGATGCCGGCGCGCAGGACGCGATGCAGTACGGCGTTCTCGCCGGCTACCCGCTGGTGAACGTCAAGCTGATCCTGCTCGACGGCGCGTACCACGACGTCGACTCGTCCGAGATGGCGTTCAAGATCGCGGGTTCGCAGGCCTTCAAGGAAGCTGCCCGCAAGGCCGGTCCAGTCATCCTCGAACCGCTCATGGCGGTCGAGGTGATCACGCCCGAGGAGTACATGGGCGACGTGATCGGCGATGTGAACTCCCGCCGTGGCCAGATCCAGGCCATGGAGGAACGCAGTGGTGCCCGTGTCGTCAAGGCGCTGGTTCCGCTGTCGGAGATGTTCGGTTACATCGGTGACCTGCGGTCTCGCACCCAGGGCCGAGCGAACTACTCCATGGTCTTCGACTCCTACGCAGAGGTTCCCTCGAACGTCTCGAAGGAGATCATCGCGAAGGCCACCGGAGAATAGTCTCCGAAGCTGGACCCGGTACCACCGTCACACCGCACCACCCGTAAGTACATCCGTAATGCTGCATAACGCAGGCAATAACAGTCCAGGAGGACACAGTGGCCAAGGCGAAGTTCGATCGGACCAAGCCGCACGTCAACATCGGCACCATCGGTCACGTTGACCACGGTAAGACGACGCTGACGGCTGCAATCACCAAGGTTCTGCACGACAAGTTCCCGGACCTGAACGAGGCGTCGGCCTTCGACCAGATCGACAAGGCTCCGGAGGAGAAGGCTCGTGGTATCACGATCAACATCTCCCACGTCGAGTACCAGACCGAGAAGCGTCACTACGCACACGTCGACGCTCCCGGCCACGCCGACTACATCAAGAACATGATCACCGGCGCGGCACAGATGGACGGCGCGATCCTCGTCGTCGCAGCGACCGACGGCCCCATGCCCCAGACGCGCGAGCATGTCCTGCTCGCTCGCCAGGTCGGCGTGCCGTACATCCTCGTCGCGCTGAACAAGGCCGACATGGTGGACGACGACGAGATCATCGAGCTCGTCGAGATGGAGGTGCGCGAGCTCCTCGCCGCACAGGAGTTCGACGAGGACGCTCCCGTCGTCAAGGTCTCCGCTCTCAAGGCACTCGAGGGCGACGAGAAGTGGGCCGAGTCGGTTCTCGAGCTCATGCAGGCAGTGGACGACTCGGTTCCGGACCCCGTCCGTGAGACCGAGAAGCCCTTCCTCATGCCCGTCGAGGACGTCTTCACCATCACCGGTCGCGGCACCGTCGTCACCGGCCGTATCGAGCGTGGCTCGGTCAACGTCAACGAGGATGTCGAGATCGTCGGCATCAAGGAGAAGTCGACCAAGACCACGGTCACCGGCATCGAGATGTTCCGCAAGCTGCTCGACTCGGGCCAGGCGGGCGATAACGTCGGCCTCCTCGTCCGCGGCATCAAGCGCGAAGATGTCGAGCGTGGACAGGTCGTCGTCAAGCCCGGCACCACCACTCCCCACACGGAGTTCGAGGGCCAGGCATACATCCTGTCGAAGGACGAGGGCGGTCGCCACACCCCGTTCTTCAACAACTACCGCCCGCAGTTCTACTTCCGTACCACGGACGTGACGGGCGTCGTGACCCTCCCCGAGGGCACCGAGATGGTCATGCCCGGTGACAACACCGAGATGTCCGTCGTGCTGATCCAGCCGGTCGCCATGGACGAGGGCCTGCGCTTCGCGATCCGCGAGGGTGGCCGCACCGTCGGCGCCGGTCGCGTCACGAAGATCAACAAGTAAGACCGCCTCACACCGAACGGCGCTCACCCTGCGGGGTGGGCGCCGTTCGGCGTGTGTGGGGTCAGGGCAGCACGACGACGTCCGCGGGAGAGCGCGGATCGATCTCGTAGTGGTCCTCGTACTGGCTGCTCATGCCGGTGACGCGCAGTGTCTGCCCCGCGCGGATCGCGCTCACGTCGATGCCCGTCTGCGTGTTGACGAAGACGGTGGTCTCCCCGGTCCGGTCCGCGATCGTGAACTTGTATCCGTACGGCAGATCGTCCACCACGACGCTCGTGACGCGTCCGACGACCGTCACCAGCGACGCCTCGGTGGACTCGCCGACCACGCGGACCACCACCGGTCTGGGTGCCACCGCATCGACCGGTCCCAGCGACACGATGCTCGTCGGTCGCACCACCAGAAGTCCGGACTGGTCCGCGAGCGACCCCGTGACACGCACCGATGTACCCGGCACGACGTCGGTGGGCGCCGAGGCGCTGATGTAGATGCCGGCGGTGCGGTCCTGGATCCCGAACCCGACGTCGAGGAAGCTCGATGCAAAGGCGCCGGGCGGTGTGGTGACCGTGCCGACCACGGTGACCGTGGCGCCGGCGGAGAGAGTGCGCACCTGCGCGATGGGCGGAGCACCGCCCGGAGCGGCCGATGCAGGGGACGCTCCGAGCGTGAGTGCCACGAGGGCGGTGAGGGTCGTGCCGACAGTGCGGCGAAGGATCGTGCGCATCATGTGAGTTCCGTTTCCGCGCCGATCCCGCGTCGGCGCGCGCGCAACCCTCGTCCTCTCGGGTCGCGACGGCAACCGTGCCGAAAAGCGTTGTGACGCCGACTCACTCGACGGCGAAATCCTCCACCGTGACCACAACGGGAATCCGGACGACACGCGCGAGCACCTCCTGGACGGCGTGGACGACGGAGTCGGGATCTCCCGGACAGCGGACCGTGATGTGCACGGCGCAGGACTCGTGCCCCACCACCACGCCCTCGATGCGTCGACCCGGCAGCAGCGTCACGGCCTCACCGAAGAGGCCGGAGTGCAGGCCGGCCACACCGGGGACCGCGAGCACCGCTGCGGCGATGAGGTCGGCCTCATCGGGCTCGAGCGGAGCGGTCATCCGCTCAGTCTGCGCTCTGTCACATTCCGACCGGCCTCCGGCCTTCCCGCATCCATCGTGGCCGCGCGCCGACGTCCGGAGGTCGGCCGGTGCCGGGGCGGTAGATTGTCACCGTGAACGTCGCGCTGATCGACTCGGGCCTGGGGTCGTTGCCCACGGCAGCCCGCCTGCGTCGACTGCGCCCGTCGCTCGACCTTCATCTGTACCTCGACCCGGACAACGCGCCGTGGGGACCCAAGCCCACCGCGTGGACGGAGGCGCACGTCGTGGAGACGGCGCGGCGCGCCGTCGACGGTGGAGCCGAGGTGGTGGTGCTGCCGTGCAACACCGCCAGCGTCATCGCGCTCGACGCGACCCGCGCGGCCCTGGGGTCCACCCCCGTGGTCGGGACGGTTCCGGCCATCAAACCCGCTGCACTGCAGTGTGACTCGATCACGGTGTGGGCGACGGCGGCGACCACCGCGTCGTCGTATCAGGCGCGCTTGATCGCGGAGTTCGCGTCGGGTCGCACGGTGTCGGCCGTCGCGTGCCACGGGCTCGCCGATGCCATCGACCGTGGTGATCTCGCGGCCGTCAGCGCGGCCATCGCGTCGGCAGCGGCGCGGACGCCGGACGACGTGCAGGGCATCGTCCTGGGGTGCACCCACTATCCGCTGGTGGCGGACGAGATCATGGCGGCGCTGCCGCCGGGTGTGCGGATGTTCGACAGCGCCGAGGCCGTCGCGGCCCAGACTCTGCGCCGCCTCGACGAGGTGTCGTCGCCGCGTGAGGGACACGGGAGCGTGTCGGTGACCCTGTCGGGACGCGACGGTTCCCTCCCCGACAGTGCGTTGCGCTTCGCGGCCGGGCGATCGCTCGCGGTGCCCGCGACGCTCTGACGCCGTCACCGTCCCGGGAATGAGGAGTCGGTGGGGGGAGTTGGACCCACGGTGACGACGACCGAGGTGCGACCCCAGTCCTGGATGACCCCCGTTCGCTCGTTCTGGGTGGTAGCCCTCGTGTTCTTCACCGTCATGGGATCGTCGGCGGCGCCGTCCCCGCTGTACCCCGTGTACCAGTCCCGATGGGGATTCGGCGCGTCGACGCTGACCATCGTCTTCGCCGTGTACGTCTTCGCACTACTCGCCGCCCTGTTGACCGTCGGGTCGCTGTCCGACCACCTCGGCCGTAAGCCCGTGATCGTGACGTCGCTGCTCGTGCTGATCGCCAGCCAGGTCGTCTTCGTGTTCGCCGACGGGGTCGGCTGGCTCATCGCCGCGCGCGTCGTGCAGGGCCTGGCGGCCGGCGCGGCCATGGGTGCCCTGACCGCTGCGATCATCGATCTGCAGCCGACCGACCGTCTCGGCCCCCTGGTGAGCTCGGTCGC
Source organism: Rhodococcus sp. BP-332 (assembly GCF_019836065.1). NCBI lineage: Bacteria > Bacillati > Actinomycetota > Actinomycetes > Mycobacteriales > Nocardiaceae > Rhodococcus > Rhodococcus sp. BP-332. Next base: position 415,652 of record NZ_JABUEC010000002.1, on the reverse strand, counting down.
ACCGGCCTTCGGGCTGGGAGCAGGCGGTATCGCGGCCGGACTGCTGGTGCAGTTCGCGCCGTTCCCCACCACGCTCGTGTACGTCGTGATGATCGTCGCGCTGGTCGTCCTCACGGCGCTCGTCGTGGCGGTGCCGGAATCCGCGGTCCGGGCAGGCTTCGACGACCGTCGACACGTCATGCGGGTGCTGACGCCGACCCTCGGGCTGCCCGTGTCGATCCGCGCCCACTTCTGGCCGGTCGTCCCCGCGCTCGTCGCGACGTGGTCGCTGGGCGGGTTCCACCTGTCGCTGGGGCCGTCCATCATGGGCACGGTCTTCGATCTCCGCGGCGCCGTCGTGGGCGGGCTGGACATCTTCACGATGTTCACGGCCGGAGCGATCGGTGCCGCGTCCGCTCGTACTCTTCTCCCGCGCACGGCCATGACCGCCGGTGCACTCACTCTCGCCGCGGGCATCGTGGTGAATCTCGTCGGGCTGCACATCGCGTCGGCGCCGCTGTACTTCGTCGGGACCGCGGTGTCCGGGTTCGGCTGGGGCGCGACGTTCCTCGGCGCGATGAGCATCATCGGCGCTCTCGCACCGCCGGAGCATCGCGGCAGTGTCTTCGCCACGACGCTCGTGCTGAGTTACCTCGCCTTCAGCGTGCCGGCCATCGTCGCGGGTGTTGCGATCCACTCGGCCGGTCTCCTCGTCACCGCGACGGTCTACGGAGCGGTCGTCGTGGCGCTGGCATCGGTTGCCGTCACGACGACGGTGCTCCGTTCACCCGCGCGCGTCTGATCCAGCACTGCGCGGACGGGCTCCATGAGGAATATTGGTGTCCCATGACGTCTGCCGACACCGTGACCGGACGTGCGCGTTTCACCCGCGACGAGATCCCCCGGCTCCTGGGCCTGGCAGCAGTGCTCGTGGCGCTGCACGTCGTCGGGTGGGGCCTGTTCCTGCACTACGACTCGATCCCGGCGATCCACGGCCTCACCGGCGCGGACGGCACTCTCGTCTACGCGGGCGCCGGGGTGTTGGCCTACACGTTGGGCATGCGGCACGCCTTCGACGCCGACCACATCGCGGCCATCGACGACACCACCCGACTGTTGCTGCAGAAGGGCAAGCGGCCCCTGGCGGTCGGACTGTTCTTCTCGCTCGGGCACTCGACGGTCGTGTTCGCGTTCGTCGCCGCGATCGCGTTCGCCGCATCGCGCGCGACGGACTTCCGGGACGCCTTCGCGGACACCGGCGGCATCATCGGCACCCTCGTCTCCGGCACGTTCCTCTACCTCATCGCGGCCCTGAACCTGGTCGTCCTCGTCGGCATCGTGCGCATGTGGCGTGCCGCGCGGCGCGGACAGTTCTCCGACGAGACGCTCGACGATCTCCTCGCACGCAGAGGACTGCTCAATCGGATCTTCCGCGGCCGCTACGACCGGATGATCAGCCACTCGTGGCAGATGTATCCGCTGGGGCTGCTCTTCGGCCTGGGGTTCGACACCGCCACGCAGGTCGGTCTGCTCGCCGTGGCGGGCACCAGCGCCATCGCCGGTGGCCTCCCGCCGATGGCCATCATCGCGCTGCCGGTGCTGTTCGCGGCCGGCATGTCGACGATGGACACGCTCGACGGCGTCTTCATGTCCAAGGCGTACGGCTGGGCCTTCGTCACGCCGGTCCGGAAGATCTACTACAACATCACGATGACGGGCCTGTCGATCTTCCTCGCCCTCGTGGTGGGCACCGTGCAGATCCTGTCGTTGCTCGGTGAGGAACTCGGACTGTCCGGCGGCATCTGGGACGCGGTGGCCGCAGTGGATCTCACCCTGGCGGGCCAGATCGTGGTGGTCGTGTTCGTGGTGGTCTGGATCGGCTCGATCGTCTACTACAAGGCGGCGCGCATCGACGACCGGTTCGAGCGGGAGACGCCGGCGAGCTGATCCGCGGGAGTCATCGGGCGACGATCGCGTCGTGCAGTTCGGCATGATCGTCGAAGTACACGGTTCGGCTGCCGAAGTGCTGCCAGGTGTCGCTGCCTCGCCCCGCCACGACAACGGTGTCCCCGGCCGCCGCGTCCGCCACGGCGTGGTGGAATGCTGCGCGCCGGTCCGCGATCTCCACCACGCGGACGCCCCGATCACCGGACCGGGCGCCGCGGACGACGTCGGCGCGAATCGAGTGCGGATCCTCGCCGTTGGCACTCTCGTCCGTGACGACGATGTCGTCCGCGTAGGCCGCGGCGACCGCGCCCAGCTCGACGCGCTTGCCCACGTCACGGTCACCGGTCGCCCCGATGACCAGGATCAGGCGCCCCGGGGTGATGCGCCGCAGGTACGGCAGGATCGCGCGCTGGCCGGACACGTTGTGCATGTAGTCGACGAGGGCGGTGAAGTCCTGGCCGGCCGACACGGTCTCGCACCGGCCCGGAATGCTGTGCAGCGCCGAGATGCCGGCGGCCGCACGCTCCGCGTCCACCCCACCGGAGACGAGGGAGGCGAGTGCGACCAGAGCGTTCGCCACCTGGTGGGGGCCGAGAACCTGCAGTGAGAGCGGGATGTCGCCCACCGGGGTCCGGGCGAGGAATCGGGTGCGATGCGTCGTGCAGTCGATGCGATCGGCGCGGAAGTCCGCCGAAGGATCGGACACCGAGCACGTCACCGTCGGCACCGCGCACTCCGACGCGAGCCGCCGCCCGTACTCGTCGTCGATCATGACGACGGCCCGTCCGGTGCGGTCCGGGGTGAACAGCGAGGCCTTGGTCCGGTAGTACTCCTCCATCGAGCCGTGGAAGTCGAGGTGGTCCCGGCCGAGATTGGTGAAGGCGGTGACGGCGAACTCCACTCCGTCGACGCGGTGCTGGGCGATGGCGTGCGACGACACCTCAAGGGCGGCGGCCGTGCATCCGTTGTGGACGAACGTCGACAGCGTGCGTTGGAGCACCGTCGCCTCGGGAGTGGTGCGCACCGGGGCCTCGTCGCTACCGGCGCCGCTGACCGCCACCCCGGAGATCATCCCCGCACGATGACCCGCGGCGCGCAGGCCGGCGTGGTGGAAGTGCGTCGTGCTCGTCTTGCCGTTGGTGCCCGTCGCTCCGAACACGGCCATCGACGAGGACGGGCTCCCGTGGAACCATGCGGCCAGCGGACCGACGACGACCCGCGGATCCGCGACCACGATGCTCGGCAACCGGGTGCCGGGCCGATCGCTGAGCACGGCCACCGCGCCGGCGCGCTGGGCGTCCTCCTCGAAATCGAGACCGTGCCAGCGTGTTCCGGGGAGCGCGACATACAGATCGCCGGGCCGCACCGCACGCGAATCGTCACAGAGATCGTCCACCGTGACCGGCTGGGCGGGACCTGCGACCGATCCGCCCGCGCGGTCGGCGACGTCGACGAGGGACCTCGCCCCTTGGCCACCGGCATGCCGGATCGGACGGCGGGACACGACACTCACCAGGATGCGGTACCCGAAAGTAGAACGCTCAACCACCTCGGTGCGGCACCCGGGACACTGGAGGGGTGAGCGCAGCCGACGGAGACTCCACGCAGGCCCGAGTGGTGCTGAGGACCATGCCCGACGATCGACTTCCCGAATGGGTCGAGCGCAGCCGCGGCGACTACCGCGCCGATCGCGTCCGGGCGGGTGACACCCTCGAACAGGCGACCGACAACGCCGAGCAGAGTTTCTCCGCCTACTTCCCCGACGGTCGTCCGGCACCGCATCATCAGGTGTACGACGTGCTGGACGGCGAGACCGTGGTGGGGTCACTGTGGATCGGGCCCCAGTCGATCGCGACCACGACCGACTGGTGGGTCTGGGACGTCGCCATCGACGAGCGGTACCGGGGTCGCGGTCTCGGCCGGGCGGCGATGCTCCTGGCGGAGGACGCGGTACGGGAGAACGGCGGAACGGTGCTCGGGCTCAACGTGTTCGGCTTCAACACGGCGGCGCGTCGGCTGTACGAGTCGCTGGGGTACGACACCGCGTCCCTCCGGATGCAGAAGGTTCTCCGGGAGGACGCGCGATGAGCGTGGACGAGCCGGTGGTGTTCGACCTCACCGCGGCGCGCGACGAGTTCACCCGCTTCATGATGTCCTACCGCTTCGGCATGCAGGAGCTCACCACCAAGATCGACATCCTGAAGGACGAGTTCACGCACCTGCATTCCTACAGCCCCATCGAGCACGTGGTGTCGCGGCTGAAGACGCCGCGCAGCATCGCCGAGAAGGCCGTGCGCAAGGGGATTCCGTTGACGTTCCAGGCGATCCGCGCCGGTCTGTTCGACATCGCCGGCGTCCGGATCACCTGCAGTTTCATCGCCGACACCTATGCGGTGAAGGAGATGCTGGCGTCGCAGAGCGACATCCGAGTGCTCGAGTTCGAGGACTACATCGCGAATCCGAAGCCCAACGGGTACCGCAGTCTCCACCTCACCATCGAGATTCCGGTGTTCCTGTCCGACCGCACGGAGCACGTCTTCGTGGAGCTGCAGATCCGGACCATCGCGATGGACTTCTGGGCGAGTCTCGAACACAAGATCTTCTACAAGTACGACGGTGAGGTGCCGCAACGCCTGCGGGACGAGTTGCGTGAGGCGGCGATGGCCGCGGGCACGCTCGACATCACGATGGAGCGACTGCACGCCGAGGTGGTCCGTCTCGGCGACGCCCGCACCGACGCCGGCCCCGACTACGAGGAGCTGTTCCTGCGCTCGCTCATGCCGGGACTGGCGCCGGATCCGCGGTCAGGCGGGGACGTTCCGCACCCGTAGCGAGGTCTTCGTGGCCAGCACCCAGTAGAGGGCGAAGCCGATGCCGCAGCCGATGAACCAGCTGTACTGCGCCGCGGTGTGCATTCCGGTGAGGGTGCCGCCCGTGAGCACGGGGAACATCGCGAAGACGGCACCGACGGCGGTGGCGATCAGCGCGGCCGGGTTGTAGCCCTTGGCGTAGTGGTACGTGCCGCTCTCGTCCATGGTGAACAGGTCGTCGACGATGACCTTCTGCTTGCGGATGAGGTAGTAGTCCGCGATGAGGATGCCGAACAGCGGTCCGATGAACGCTCCCAGGGTCTCGAGCGTGTAGTGGATGACGTCGGGATTGTTGTAGAGGTTCCACGGCGTGATGAGCACGGAGCCGACGGCGGCGATCATGCCGCCGGCGCGCCAGCTGATCTTCTGCGGGCTGACGTTGGAGAAGTCGAAGGCCGGCGAGATGAAGTTCGCGACGATGTTGATACCGATCGTGGCGATCGTGAAGGTCAACGCGCCCAACACGATCGCGAAGGTGCTGTCGATGCGCGCCACCGTCGTGACGGGGTCGGTGATGAGCTCGCCGAAGACGGGAACGGTGAGGGACGCGGTGACGACGACGAGGATCGAGAAGAGCAGGAAGTTGACGGGCAGGCCCAGGAAGTTGCCGCGCTTCACGGCGGCGTAGCTCTTTCCGTAGCGCGAGAAGTCGCCGAAGTTGAGCATCGGACCCGAGAAGTAGGAGACGACGAGCGCGATCGCGCCGAGCATGACGGGCACCGCGGCGAACCCCGTGTAGGTGACGTCGCCGAGGTTCAGGTCGATGGCGCTCCAGCCGGCTTCGTGAATCAGGTAGCCGCACAACAGGAACATGACGACGTAGACGGCCGGGCCGCAGAAGTCGATGAACTTGCGGATGGACTCCATGCCGCGCCAGAAGACCGCCGCCTGCAGGACCCACAGGAGCATGAAGCTGCCCCACCCCAGAGTGGACAGTCCCGCGAAGCCGTGGAGGTCTCGGTCCGCCCACGGACCGAGCGCCGGGAACAGCTTGATCAACACGATGTCGAGCGCGGCGGAGGCCAGGAAGGTCTGGATCCCGTACCACGCCACCGCGATCAGTCCTCGGATGATGGCGGGAACGTTGGCCCCGAGGACGCCGAAGACCGATCGACAGATCACCGGGTACGGGACACCTGCGACCTGACTGGGCTTGGCCACCAGGTTGCAGAAGACGTAGACGATCGAGATGCCGACGAGGAGACAGACGAGCACCTGCCAACTGGCCAGTCCCAGCGCGAAAAGGCTGCCCGCGGTGACGTATCCGCCCACGGAGTGCACGTCGGACATCCAGAACGCGAAGATGTTGTAGGACGACCAGGTCTGCTTCCGCAGCGGGGCGAGGTCCTCGTTGGTGAGCCTCGGGTCGTACCCCTCCTTGATCACTCCACCCCCCACCGGATGTCCCTCTGCTGTCGACCCGCCTCCGGCGTACCCGTGTGCCTCGATCAGATCGTTCACACCGGAGCGGGACCCGGGAGGCGGGTCGAACGGGCCGGTGTGCGGAATGGTGTCGGTCATCGTGTCTCCGTCGCTGGTGCGGACCGTGGTCGGTGCTGCGGAGAAGTCTGAGCCCGTTGTATTTCCGTGTCGTGACGAAACCGATATATCTCTTTACCGGCAGGTTTCCGGGTCCGGTCTGTCCGGTTCCGGCTCAGGAGAGCAGGCCGGAACCCGCCGGAAGCGTCGCGATGACGTCGTTCAGCCGCTCGTTGTGGTGCCCTGCCGCCGCCAGGAGTGCCGCCGAGTCGCGGTCGACGAACGCGCGGACCATGACGCTGTGATCGTCGTTCAACGCCGCGCGGTCCGCACCCTTCACGTGCACCATCGGTTGGACCGGCTCCGTGACGTTCCACGCGACGTCGAGCATGTGGAGCAGGCGGTACATCCGGGACGGCGCGGTGAGGGCGACGTGGAACTCGCGGCTCAACCGGTGGTAGCGCTGGGGATCGTCGTCCGCGATCGAGGATCGGAGGTCTCGCTCGATCTGTTCGGCACGACGCCGTTCCCCGTCGGTGGCGGCCTCGGCCGCCACCGCGAGGGCGGCGTTCTCGAGCACCTCCCGAACGATGTACATCTCGCGCAGTTCCTGAGACGTCAACTGCGCGACCGTGTATCCGAGGTTGGGTCGATGCGACACCAGATTCTCGCCGATGAGGGTCTTCAGCGATTCGCGCACCGGGATGCGGCTGACTCCGAACACGTCGGCGACGTCGCCCAGGGGAATGGGCGTTCCCGGCGGGGCGTCACCCGACAGGATGACCCGGCGGAGTTCGGTGAGGATCTCCTCCTGTGAACCACCCGCGACGTCGCGGGACAGTTTCGCGAGCAGGGCCGAGCGGCGACGCGGCGGCATCGTGACCCCTTCTGCGAACCGGGACGGGACATGGCGACTCTAACCGGGGGAGTCGTCGGACGCTCGCGTGTCGCCGCATCGGTGCGACGAGAGTTGGTGAACGTTCACGTCGGCGGACGCCGGTCGATCGATCCGCTGCCGGGCAGTCGGCTCGCCTGCCCGAGCTCGCGGCGCGGGCTCCCCGGTGCACGTCGATCTGCCGTGGACGATCCGGTCGGCGGCCGCTCGATCCGAGCGAACCTCAAGTCTCGCTTGACAGTCGAGACCAGGCACGCCGACCGGTCGGGGTCACGGCGCGCCGAGCAGCGCCGATGCACGGTGCGCGCGGGGCGGGTGTCCCTCGAACGGACCACAGCGCGATTCCCGCGTCGGCGGGTGTTCGGGCCGATCCTGCCCGACTTATGACAAATACCGAGAAAGGCCCTTACGATGACCCGATGCGCGACGGTCGTCTTCCCGATGGATTCGGAGTGCGTATCGATCCTCGAGTGCGGACTCTCTCGAACGGTCGAGTTCTCCTCGGCGGATCGCCCACCAGGATGGTGATGCTGGCACCCGCCGCGGCCGCGATGATCGGCGACGGATTCCTGCGGGTGTCCGATCCCGACTCCGCCACGGTGGCGCGTCGACTGCTCGACTCCGGTGTCGCGAACCCCCGGCCGATGAGCACTCCGTCCGCCGCGGACGTGACGGTCGTGATCCCGGTCCGCGACAACCACGAGGGACTGCTGCGGCTGATGCGCGCGCTGCGTGGACTCCGCGTGATCGTCGTGGACGACGGGTCCCGCGTTCCCGTCCGGCACGCCGAGATCGCCGTGGACGAACTGTGTGCCTCGGTCGCGGTGGTGCGGCACGACGCCCCGCGGGGACCGTCCGCGGCGCGCAACGCCGGCCTCGCCGCGGCCACGACCGACTTCGTCGCGTTCCTCGACTCCGACGTGGTGCCGCGCAAGGGCTGGCTCGAAGTCGTCCTCAGTCATTTCTCCGACCCCTCCGTCGGGCTGGTCGCTCCGCGCATCGTGGCGCTCGAGCCGGAGGGCAGTGCGCTCGCCCGCTACGAGCGCGCACGGTCCTCCCTCGATCTCGGTCGCCGGGAGGCCCCGGTGTTCGCGGGTGGCCCGGTGTCGTACGTCCCCAGTGCGGCGGTCGTCGCCCGGCGACGGGCCGTGCTCGACTGCGGAGGCTTCGACGAGGCGATGCACGTGGCCGAGGACGTCGATCTGTGCTGGCGACTGCAGGACGCGGGATGGCGCCTGCGGTACGAGCCGGTGGCCCGCGTCGCCCACGATCACCGCGTCACTCTGCGAAAGTGGTTCGGCCGCAAGCTGTTCTACGGTACCGGTGCCACCGAGCTGGCCTCCCGCCACCACGGGAAGGTGCCGCCCGTGGCCATGGCGCGGTCGACCCTGCTCGCACTGCTGCTGGCCGCCTCGGGGACGCGTGCGGGCATGGTCGGTGCGCTGGTCACGCTGATCACCACGGTGGTCCGCCTACGGCGCCTGTTCGTCGATCTGGATCACCCCACTCGCCTCGCCGCGGTGTTCGCGGCACGCGGAACCGTCGGGGGCGCTTGGCAGTTGGCGTCCGCGGCGGTGCGGCACTACTGGCCGGTCACGCTGGTGGCCGTGCTGTTCTCCCGGCGCATCCGACGTCTGGCGCTGGCCATCGCGGTGGCGGAGGGTGTGCGGGACTGGGTCGAGCACCGGGAGCCGGGCGGCCTCGGTCCGGTGCGCTACGCGGCGTACAAGCGCATCGACGACGTCGCCTACGGCACCGGACTCTGGGTGGGTGCCGTGTCGCACCGCGACCCCCGTGCTCTGGTGCCGCGTCTCGGCAACCAGTAGTCCCTGCCAGCCGCTCTGTGAGCTGGGTTACAGTGGAGGCCGGTCGAGTGTGCCGATCTGCCGGGCGAGCTGTTGACGGAAGCGGGGTCTGTGGTGACGGTCAATCCGTGGGTCGCGATGAGGCCCGGGGACGACGCCGCCACGCTCGCGCGCTCCGTCTCCCGTGCTCACGAGACTTTCGTCGGGCCGGGCCTGTCGACCGTGGGACTCGCCCGTCCCGTCGATCCCCAGTCGCCCGTGCGGTCCGTCGTTCTCGACTCCTGGCTGCGTAGCCGCGACATGGGCGTCGACCCCGATCGTGGTGCGGACGATCTCCTCGACGACGTCACGCTCGCGCAGTACCGCGCCGATCACCCGATGTCCGTCATCCGACCCGTGGTGCGCAAACTCCTCGTCGAGGACGCCGCCGACACCGGTCTTCTCGTGGCCATCACCGACGCGTCGGGCCGGCTGCTGTGGGTCGAGGGCGACACCGCGGCGAAGGATCGCGCGAACGCCATGAACTTCACCGAGGGCGCTGACTGGAGCGAGGGGCGGATGGGCACCAACGCCCCCGGCACCGCGTTGGCCATCGATCACTGCGTGCAGATCTTCGCGGCCGAACACTTCTCGCGGCCCGTGCACGAGTGGAGTTGCAGTGCAGCCCCCGTCCACCACCCCGTCACCGGCCGCATCCTGGGGGCCATCGACATCACGGGCGGTCCGCGCGTCGCGGTTCCCGAGGTGCTCTCGTTGGTCCGCGCGACGGTGGCGGCGGCCGAGTCCGAACTGCGATTGCATCTGCTCGAGTCCCCGCGTCCCGATCTCGACACCGGAGTCCGGCTGGAGGTACTCGGAGCCGGGCGCCCGTCGTTGGTCCGCGGCGGTGAACGCGTCGCCCTGTCCGGACGGCACGCCGAGATGCTGCTGCTGTTGCGGGCACATCCCGAGGGGCTGAGCTCCGACCATCTCGCCGCGCTGCTCGACGAGAACGAGCTGGACTCGGTCACTGTTCGAGCCGAGATGTCGCGCCTGCGCAAGGTTTTCGGTGCCGACGGTGTGGCCTCGCGGCCCTATCGACTGGTGGCGGAACTGTCGTCGGACGTCGAGGACGTGCGGGCGGCTCTCGACCGCGGGGACGTCGACGCGGCGCTGCGGCTCTACTCCGGCGTGGTGCTCCCGTCGTCGTACGCCCCGGGTATCGCGGAGATCCGCGAGGAGTTGCGAGTGCGCGTCCAGGCGGCGCTGCTGCGGTCCGGTGACCCGGTGCTGCTGGCGCGGTGGACGGCGTCGGTGCACGGCCGCGAGGACGCCGCCGCGTGGTCGGCCTACCTCGCCACGCTCAGCCCGTCCTCGGCGCTGTACGGGCAGGTCCAGGCTCGCCTCGCCCTGCTGGGCTGACCGAGTCGGCTCTGCAACGGTCATGCAACCGTCGTCGTTCTAGTGTCCTGCATCACAGCCCCCGATGACCGTGGGGGTGGATCACCGATGAAGGAGCATGTTCGATGACTGTCTTCGCTCGCCCGGGTACGCCCGACGCCGCCATGTCTTTCGAGGCCCGCTACGACAACTGGATCGGCAACGAGTGGGTCGCTCCGGTCAAGGGTCAGTACTTCGAGAACCCGACGCCCGTCACGGGACAGAACTTCTGCGAGATCGCGCGCTCCACCGCCGAGGACATCGACCTCGCCCTGGACGCCGCACACAAGGCCGCGCCGGCGTGGGGCAAGACCTCGCCCGCCGAGCGCGCCGTCATCCTGAACAAGATCGCCGACCGCATCGCCGAGAACCTCGACTCCATCGCGCTCGCCGAGTCGTGGGACAACGGCAAGCCGATCCGCGAGACGCTGAACGCCGACATCCCGCTCGCGATCGATCACTTCCGCTACTTCGCCGGATGCATTCGTGCGCAAGAGGGTTCGCTGTCCGAGATCGACAGTGACACCGTCGCGTACCACTTCCACGAGCCGCTCGGCGTCGTCGGCCAGATCATCCCGTGGAACTTCCCGATCCTGATGGCCGTGTGGAAGCTCGCCCCCGCACTCGCCGCCGGCAACGCCGTCGTCCTCAAGCCGGCCGAGCAGACACCCGCGTCGATCATGTACCTGATCAGCGTCATCGGTGACCTGCTGCCTCCGGGCGTGCTCAACATCGTCAACGGCTTCGGCACCGAGGCAGGCAAGCCCCTCGCGTCGAGCCCGCGCATCAAGAAGATCGCCTTCACCGGTGAGACCACGACCGGGCGCCTGATCATGCAGTACGCCTCGCAGAACCTCATCCCGGTGACGCTCGAGCTCGGCGGCAAGAGCCCCAACATCTTCTTCTCCGACGTGCTGTCGCAGAACGACGACTACCAGGACAAGGCCCTCGAGGGCTTCACGATGTTCGCCCTCAACCAGGGCGAGGTCTGCACCTGCCCGTCGCGTTCGCTGATCCAGCAGGACATCTACGACGACTTCCTCGCACTCGCCGCGATCCGCACCAAGGCCGTCCGTCAGGGTGATCCGCTGGACACCGAGACGATGATCGGCGCCCAGGCCTCGAACGACCAGCTCGAGAAGATCCTGTCGTACATCGAGATCGGCAAGGGCGAGGGCGCCAAGATCGTCACGGGCGGCGAGCGCGCGCAGCTCGGCGGCGACCTGAACGGTGGCTACTACGTGCAGCCCACCATCTTCACCGGCAAGAACAACATGCGCATCTTCCAGGAGGAGATCTTCGGACCCGTCGTCTCGGTCACCTCCTTCACCGACTACGCCAACGCCATCGAGATCGCCAACGACACGCTCTACGGCCTCGGCGCCGGTGTCTGGTCGCGTGACGGCGGCGTCGCCTACCGCGCCGGCCGCGACATCCAGGCCGGTCGTGTGTGGACCAACACGTACCACCAGTACCCGGCCCACGCGGCCTTCGGTGGCTACAAGCAGTCGGGAATCGGCCGCGAGAACCACAAGATGATGCTCGACCACTACCAGCAGACCAAGAACCTGCTGGTGAGCTACGCCCCGAAGGCTCAGGGCTTCTTCTGATGCAGCCGAACCACGGGTCGGCACCGCCTCCGAGGCTCAAAGCAACCGCCGGGGCGATGGAGCTTCTCCGTCGCCTCGGCGGGCTCCACGGCGCGCTGATGATGCATCAGAGCGGCGGATGCTGCGACGGGTCGTCGCCGATGTGTTACCCCGCAGGCGAATTCATCGTCGGGGACCGCGACGTCCTGCTCGGGCTCCTCGACCTGCGCGCGGAGGTGGGCACCGTCGCGGACGACCTGCCGAGCGACGGCGACGCCGTTCCGGTGTGGATCTCCGGGTCGCAGTTCCAGGCGTGGAAGCACACCCAGATGGTGCTCGACGTGGTGCCGGGCCGGGGCAGCGGCTTCTCCCTCGAGACGCCGGAGGGGCTGCGGTTCCTCAGTCGTGGCCGGGCCTACACCCCCGAGGAGAACGCGGAACTCGAGTCGCAGGACCCCATCACCGGCGCGCAGTGGGAGGAGGGCGCTCGCCCGCCCGTCCCCACCGAGTCCATCGTGGTCGCCGAGGCCGTCGACGCCTGCCCGGTGCCGGGGATGGCGATACAGGGATGAGTCGGGTGCGCTGAGCCGCGTTTACCGCGGCTCAGCGCACCGTCGGAGGGTCGCTCGGACCTCGGCGATCACCTCGTCGGGTCTCTGTGTGAGGTCGCGCCAGGTGTACCGCAGCACCGTCCACTCCTGAACGACGACGTTCTGCCGAGTTCGGTCTCGGTGAAAGGCGGTGGGGTCCGAATGGAAGGCCCAGCCGTCGATCTCGATGCAGACGCGTTCGTCGAGGAACACGAAGTCCAGCACGTACCCGCGCCACGGAAAGTTGACCAGGAACCCCGTGATGCGTCCATTGCGCATCACGGCGAGGAAGAGTCGCTCGGCCTCCGACCGAGCTCCTCCCTCCGCTGCCACGAGAAGCTTCTCGGCCGCAGGGGCGCCCCGTCGCCGGGGATTTCGATCGTGTGCGCGCCGGAGCACCGACGGCGACATCCGCCCGCGCAGGGCGACGTCGATGATGCCCATCCCCAACTCCTCGGACGCTTCGAGAACCGTGAGACCCGACGCCGTGACGCGGATTCCGCGGATCGCCACCACATCGGCAGGGTCGAGGTTCCGTCGCCGCACCCGAACGCCCGACGGTGCCCTGCTCCGTCCTCCGCGCGGGACCGTGACATCGACGATGCGTGGTGCAACCGAAACGAGTCCGTGCCAGTACGCGGCACTCACCGATGTCACGACGGCCCCGTCGCCGGCCCAGTACGCGGCGCACCGCACCCGAGCGGCGTCCGTCCACGGTCTGTCGCAGGCGACGTAGACACCGCGCGTGACCCGGCGCCAATGGCCCGCTCGGACGCGCCGATCGATCGCGTCCTGGCTCATCCCGGCGTCGTGAGCCTGCGTCGCGGTGATGACACCGTCGTGGAGCGCGAGAAGTCGATCGATCACAGGCGTTGGACGGCCGCGTCGGCTCTCCTGGTTCCGCCGGGTGCGCGGGGCCGCGGTTATCGCGGGTCAGCGCACCGTCCAGTGGAAAAACAATCGCAACGTCCCCGCAACACGGCAGTCCTAGCCTCACCCTCACCACCCGCTCACACTCCGAAAGAGGCTCACCCATGGCCGTGAAGGAACCGCGCCCCGTGGCGTCCGATTCTCAGGCAGAATCGTCCGACTACCTGGCCAAGCGCACGCTCAAGACCGGCAGCGCGGGGTGGGTGCTGCTGGCGGGGCTGGGTGTCAGCTACGTCATCTCGGGTGACTACTCGGGGTGGAACTTCGGACTCGAGCAGGGCGGGTTCGGTGGTCTGCTGATCGCCGGCATCCTCATCGCGGGCATGTACCTGGCGATGGTGCTGGGCATGGCGGAGATGTCGTCTGCGCTCCCGGCCGCGGGCGGCGGATACACGTTCGCCCGGCGCGCGCTCGGACCGTGGGGCGGGTTCGCCACCGGCACAGCCATTCTCATCGAGTACGCCATCGCCCCCGCGGCCATCGCGACGTTCATCGGCGCCTACGTCGAATCGCTCGGCCTGTTCGGGATCACCGACGGGTGGTGGGTGTACCTCGCCGTCTACGCCATCTTCATCGGCGTGCACCTCGCCGGTGTCGGTGAAGCGCTGAAGGTCATGTTCGTCATCACCGGCATCGCTCTCGTAGGCCTCGTCATCTTCGCTGTCGCCGCGATCTTCCAGTTCGACGCCTCCAACCTCACCGACATCGCCCCCACCGATGCGGCGGGTGCGTCGAGCTTCTTGCCGATGGGCTACCTGGGGATCTGGGCCGCGGTGCCGTTCGCGATCTGGTTCTTCCTGGCGATCGAGGGCGTGCCGCTCGCGGCCGAGGAAGCGAAGGATCCGGCGCGCAACGTGCCACGCGGCATCATCGCCGCCATGGCGGTGCTGCTGGTGACCGCCACCGCCATGCTGATCCTCGTGACGGGCGCCGGCGGAGCCGACGCGATGCAGGCGTCGGGCAACCCGTTGGTGGAGGCGCTGGGAGACAGCGGCGCCGCGACGGTGGTCAACTACATCGGCCTCGCCGGTCTGATCGCCAGCTTCTTCTCCATCATGTACGCCTACTCCCGGCAGCTGTTCGCGCTGAGCCGCGCCGGCTACCTGCCGAAGTCCATGTCGGTGGTCAACAGCCGGAAGGCGCCGACGCTGGCACTGATCGTGCCCGGCGTCATCGGCTTCGCCCTGACGTTCACCGGCAAGGGCTCGATGTTGTTGAACATGGCCGTCTTCGGGGCAGCGCTGAGCTACGTTCTGATGATGGTGAGCCACATCGTGCTGCGTCGCCGCGAGCCCGACATGCCGCGCCCGTACCGCACCCCGGGCGGCACGGTCACGACCGGATTCGCGCTCGTCATCGCCGCCTTCGCCGTGATCGCGACGTTCCTCGTGGACAGCCAGGCGGCGCTGTGGTGCCTGGTCGTCTTCGCGCTCTTCATGGTCTACTTCGGCGTCTACAGCCGCCATCACCTGGTGGCCAATTCTCCGGACGAGGAGTTCGCGGCGCTCGCCGCTGCCGAGGACGAACTCGGGTGAGCACCTACCACCAGCAGATCTCGGGATCGACCTACACCTTCGACGGTCTCGTCGAGGTCATGGCGAAGGCCACCCCGGCGCGATCGGGCGACCAACTCGCAGGCTGCGCGGCGGAGTCGGACGCCGAACGTGCCGCCGCCGCCTGGGTTCTGGCGGATCTCCCGTTGCAGACCTTCCTGGACGAGCAGGTGGTGCCGTACGAGAGCGACGAGGTCACCCGCCTCATCATCGACAGCCACGACGCGCAGGCATTCGACGCGGTCTCGCATCTGACGGTGGGCGGTCTGCGGGACTGGTTGCTCACGGTCGCAGCGGAACCCGACAGTGACCGGACACTGCGGGACGTCGCGCCCGGCCTCACCCCGGAGATGGTGGCCGCGACGAGCAAGATCATGCGCAACCAGGATCTCATCGCGGTGGCGCGGGCGGCGACGGTGATCTCGGCGTTCCGCACCACCATCGGTCTGCCCGGAACGATGGCCACCCGCCTGCAGCCCAATCATCCGACGGACGACCCGCACGGAATCGCCGCGGCGACGCTCGATGGTCTGCTGATGGGCTCGGGCGACGCCGTCATCGGCATCAACCCGGCCACCGATTCACCCGCCGCGACAGCGGATCTGCTGTACCTGCTGGACGAGATCCGGCAGCGTTTCGAGATCCCGGTGCAGTCGTGCGTGCTGTCCCACGTCACCACCACCGTGGATCTCATCGGCAAGGGTGTCCCGGTGGATCTCGTGTTCCAGTCCATCGCCGGAACGGAGGGGGCGAACTCCAGTTTCGGGGTGACGGTGCCGATGCTCCTCGAGGCGAACGAGGCGGGAAAGTCGTTGCACCGCGGCACCGTCGGGAACAACGTCATGTACCTGGAAACGGGCCAGGGTTCGGCGCTGTCCGCGAACTCGCACTTCGGGACCGGGGGCAAGCCGGTCGATCAGCAGACGCTCGAGACCCGCGCGTACGGGTTGGCCCGCGCTCTGGATCCGCTGTTGGTCAACACCGTCGTGGGCTTCATCGGACCCGAGTACCTGTACGACGGCAAGCAGATCATCCGTGCCGGCCTCGAGGATCACTTCTGCGGCAAGATCCTGGGCCTGCCCATGGGTGTCGACGTCTGCTACACCAACCATGCCGAAGCGGACCAGGACGACATGGACACGTTGTTGACGCTGCTCGGTGCCGCGGGCGCTGCCTTCGTCATCGCCGTGCCGGGTGCCGACGACATCATGCTCGGCTACCAGAGCCTGTCCTTCCACGATGCCCTCTACGTCCGGCAGGTGTTGGGCCTCAAGCCCGCTCCCGAGTTCGAGGCGTGGATGCACCGGCTGGGGATGACCGACGACGCGGGGCGGGTCCTGCCCGTCGACGCCGCGTCGTCGCCGCTGCGAGCACTGACGACGCCGGCATGAGCACACCGGACTTCTGGACCGACCTGCGCGTGACGACGCAGGCGCGCATCGGGCTCGGCCGGGCGGGGGACGCCCTGCCGACGACTCGGGTGCTCGAGTTCCGGGCCGCCCACGCCGCGGCGCGGGACGCGGTCCACATGCCGCTCGACACCGACAGCTTCGCTCGGGAGATCGCCGCCGTCGGACTCGGTGATCCGGTGGTCGTGTCCAGCAAGGCGTCCACCCGCAGCGAGTATCTGCGTCGTCCCGATCTGGGACGGCAGCCCGAGGACCTGTCCGGCGTCGACACGGTCGACGCGGACATCGGAATCGTGTTGTGCGACGGTCTGTCCCCGCGGGCACTGATGGATCACGGTGCGGGTCTGCTCGCTGCGCTGAAGGAGTCGCTGGGTACGTTCACGATCGCGCCTCCGGTGATCGCGACCCAGGCCAGGGTGGCGCTGGGAGACCACGTCGGCGCGGCGCTCGGGGTGTCCACGCTGATCGTCGTCATCGGCGAGCGTCCCGGTCTCTCGGTGGCGGACAGCCTCGGCATCTATCTGACGCACGGTCCGAAGCCGGGCCGCAACGACTCCGAGCGCAACTGCATCTCGAACATCCACCCGCCCGGCGGCATGCACTACGACCATGCGGCGCGGGTGACGGCATCGTTGGTCGCGGGTGCGCGCACGCTCGGGCGGTCCGGCGTCGATCTCAAGGACTCCTCTCGCGAACTGACCTGACCCGCGCACCGTTAGGGTCTGACATCGTGCTGCTGCAACGTGTGCGCGTCGATCCCGCGCGGGACGACCTCTCGGACGTCCGCATCGTCGACGACCTGGTGAGCGAGACCTCGGCACCCGGGGAGCGCCTGACTCCCGCCTCCGCCGAGACCGTCGTCGACGGGCGCGGGGGAGTGGTGCTGCCCGGGTTCGTCGACGGGCACCTGCACATGGCGCAGTGGGCACTCGCGCGCCGCCGACTGGACGTCGGCGCGGCCACCAGTGCACGGCACCTCGTCGACCTGCTGGTGGCGTCGGGCCTCACCGGCGACGTTCGTGCACAGGGCTTCCGGGGTGCCCTCTGGCCGGACGCACCGCACAAGGACATGCTCGAGGCCGCGCTGCCGGGTGTGTCCGTCGCGGTGACGAGCATGGATCTGCACACCGTCTGGCTCTCCCCGGCGTTGCTGCGCGAGCTCGCGGTCGATCACCCCACCGGTGTCTTCCGTGATCACGACGCCATCGCGATCGCGAGTGCCGTCGACGCGCGTGTCGGTACGGGCGTGCTCGACGAGTACGTGTGCGAGGCCACCGAGGATCTCGCCGCGCGGGGCGTGACCGAGGTCCTCGACTTCGAGTTCGACGACAACCTCACCGCGTGGACGCGGCGCTTCGCCTCCGGTCGTCCGGCGGTGCGGGTGAGCGCGTCGACGTGGCCGACGTGGCTCGACGAGACTCTGGCGGCCGGACACCGGACCGGCGACGTCGCCGCGGACACGGGCCGCATGCTCCGCATGGGGCCGCTGAAGATCATGGCCGACGGGTCGCTCAACACGCGGACGGCCTGCTGCCACGACCCCTATCCCGACGCGGGGCACGCGGCGCCGGCGACGCACGACGCCGAGGCACACGGGCTGCTGCTCGTCGACCATCCGGAGCTGGTGCGATTGATCTCGCGCGCGGCGGGCGGTGGGATCGCCGCCGCGGTGCACGCCATCGGTGACCGCGCCAACACCGTCGTGCTCGACGCCTTCGAGACCGTGCGCGCGCTCATGGACTCGGGTGCTCTCCCCGTCGTCGGTGGACGCGTCGAGCACGCGCAGCAGGTCCGCCCGGAAGACCTGGACCGGTTCGCGGCGCTGGGCGTCGTCGCCTCTGTCCAGCCTCAGCACGCGGTGACCGACCGCGACGTCGCCGACGTGTTGTGGTCCGGCCGACGATCGATCGCGTACGGCTACCACTCGCTGCACCGCCACGGCGCGCTGCTGCAGTTCGGGTCCGACGCTCCCGTCTCCCCGCCCGATCCGCGGTCGGCCGTCGCCGACGCCGTGTTCCGCACCGACGACGAGCGACCGTCCTGGCATCCGGGCGAGGCGGTGCCGATGGACGTCGCACTGCGGGCGGCATCGGGTGGGCGCGCAGGTGTCGACGTCGGATCCGCCGCCGACCTCGTCGTGCTCGCCGAGTCCCCGTACGTCCTGTCGAACGCCGACCTGCGGTCCGTTCCGGTGATCGCCACGATCAGCGGTGGGCGCGCGACCCACGTGTCCTGAGCCTTCGCCATCGTGTCGGAGACACACGCGGTGGCCGAGCAACCCGACCCGTGTCGCTACCCGGCGGTAGTGTCGATGTGTGAGGTATGAGTACGCCGCGATGTCGTTCACGGCGGCGTGGACAGCAGAGCCCATCGCCGCGAGTGATTGGGTGGGACTCGTCACCGTCAACTAACATGAAAGGCTGCCCGACAACGAGAGGATCGTCATCGATCACGCATTTTCATCGCCGCTGTTCACAGCCGTGGCAGCTGGCGGGGTCGTGACGGCACCTCTGATGTGTAACGAACGACCGGGTGAGAGCGACGGGCACGACGTCGAGTGCGGACGACGAAACGGGGGAATCGTCGTCTGGACGGCCATGAAGGCGGACTCGGTCTGCCGGGGTGCCGTGTGTCAACACGGGGCCACGAGAGATCACGGGGAGTAGACGAGTGGATGACGGTGCACGGTTCGATGGCGGACCGGCCGGCGAAGGTCCCCTGACGAGTGATGGAACGGTGCTTCCGGACGGTGCGTTCCCGCTGTCCGGAGCGCAGCGCGGTATCTGGTTCTCCCAGCAACTCGCCGGTGACGTCCCGATTTCCATCGCGCACTATGTCGAACTGAACGGAAGCCTCGACCTGGACGTTCTCGAGTACGCTCTCGACCGGGCCGGGCGCGAGTTCGGATCGGGCTACCTGCGTCTCACCGAGGTGGACGGCGAGCCGTACCAGTACGTCGATCTGAGCATGCGCGACCACATCTCCTATTTCGATCTGCGCTCCGAGTCCGATCCGGAAGCAGCGGCGATGGAGTGGATGACACGCGAGTACAGCGCACCCGTGGACATGCTGGTCGACCGACTGGTGGTCTCCCACGTCCTTCGGTTGAGCGATGAGCGCTGGTTCTGGTACTCCCGCATCCATCACGTCGCGCTGGACGGTTTCGGCGCGATGACGATGATCCAACGTACGGCTGCGCTGTACACGGCTGCGATGGACGGCGAGGAGCCCGAACCGTCCAAGGCCGTCGATCTTCACAACCTGTACGTCGACGACGCCAAGTACCGATCGTCGGACCGCTTCGAGAAGGACGCCGCGTATTGGGCCGAGAAGGTACGCAGCCTCCCGGACCCGCCGTCGCTGTCATCCGTCACAGCGCCGCCGACGTCGCCCGCGTTGATCGCCGGTGGTTTCGTGTCCACCGATCTGGCCGAACGGCTCGACGCGCGCGTGACCTCGCTCGGGACCGCCTCGGCTCCCTTCGTCGTCGCTGCCTTCGCAGCGTTCGTCTCCCGCATGACCGGAGCCGAGGACACGGTCCTGAGCCTCCCGGTGTCAGCGCGCACGACCGCGGTCATGCGCCGGTCGGGTGGCATGGTCTCCAACGTCGTGCCGCTGCGTCTGGCACTGCCGCCGAACTGCACGGTCGCCGAGTCCGCATCCCAGGCGCAACTCGAACTCACCGGCGCCCTGCGTCGTCAGCGATACCGCCACGAGGACATCCGCCGAGACAGCGGTGAGTCGGCCACCCAGCGTGGACTGTTCGGTCCGTCGATCAACATCATGCTGTTCCACGACGAATTGCGGCTCGGCGCCGTCAACGGTTCGTACAACGTGCTGACCACCGGTCCGGTGGAGGATCTGGCGCTGAACATCTATCCCGGCGCGGACAGTCGGGAGCTGCGGATCGACTTCGAGGCGAACCCGCTGCGGTACACGCAGGACCAGCTGAACGCGCATCGTGCCCGCTTCGTGCGCTTCCTCGACGCCCTGATCGGTGCCGAACCCGATGCTCCGCTCGGATCACTCGAGGTGCTGACCGACGACGAGCGGCAGCGTTTCGTTCCCGCGCTGGGCGGCGAAAGCTTCCCGCAGGTCACCTTCGGCGCCATCATCGCCCGCGCCGTCGACGCCGCCCCCGACACGGTGGCCGTCACGTGCGGGTCGGAATCGGTCACGTACGCCGAACTCGACGCGCGCTCCAACCGCCTGGCCCGGTTGCTGATCTCGCGGGGCGTCGGACCGGAGAGCGTCGTCGCGGTCGCACTCGGTCGATCGGTCGAGATGATCCACGCGACGTGGTCGATCGTGGCATCCGGTGGCGCGTTCCTCCCGATCGACCCGGCCTATCCCGTCGAACGCATCGCGCACATGTTGGGTGATTCCGGCGCACGGATCGGGCTGACCACACGCAGACACGTGAAGGACCTCCCGGACACGATCGAGTGGCTCGTCGTGGACGATCCGGAGTTCGGCGACGATCTGGCCGTCTGCTCGCCCGCACGGCTGACCGACGCCGACCGCACGGCGCCGGTGCGATCGTTCACGGCAGCATGGATGATCTACACCTCGGGTTCCACCGGTCTGCCGAAGGGCGTGACGGTCGGTCACGACGGTCTGTCGAACATCATCGGCGAGATGACGGTGACGTACGGTGTGTCGACGAAGTCCGTCGTCCTCGGTGTCGCCTCCCCGAGCTTCGATGCGTCGATCTTCGAGCAGTTGATGGCTCTGTCCGCCGGCACGACGCTGGCGTTGGCTCCGTCGGGAGTGTTCGGCGGCGAGGACCTGGCGGACTACATCCGCGAGAAGAGAGTCACGCACGTCGTGATCACGCCTGCGGCACTGGGATCACTCGAGCCGGAGGGGCTGGAGCAGATCGAGTCCATCATCAGCGCCGGTGAGGCACTGCCGTCCGAGGTGGCGGCACGCTGGGCTTCCCGCACCGCGCTGCGGAACGCCTACGGCCCCACCGAGACCACCATGATCGGGTCGATCTCTGACCCACTGGAGCCCGGTGCGCCCGTGACCATCGGTTCCCCTATCCGTGGAACGCGACAGGTGGTGTTGGACAACCGACTTCGGCCAGTACCCGTGGGTGTGGTGGGCGAACTGTATCTCGCCGGCGTGGATCTCGCCCGCGGCTACGCCAACCGATTCGCCCTCACCGCCACGCGCTTCGTGGCCGGGCCGTGGGCCGAGTCGGGCGGGCGCATGTACCGCACGGGCGACCTGGTCCGGTGGACCGAGGATCGGGACCTGATCTACGTCGGTCGCGCCGACTCGCAGGTGAAGATTCGCGGCTTCCGCATCGAACTGGGCGAGATCGACGCGGTGCTCGCGGAGCATCCCAGTGTCCGTACCGCCGTCACCGTGGCGCACAAGCAGTCGTCCGGGGCCACGGTGCTCGCGGCGTACATCGTGCTGCGCCCGGACATCACGCTCGAGCACTCGGAACTGCTCCGCCACGCCGCGCAGCATCTACCGTCGCACATGATCCCCGCCGCGGTGGTGGTGCTCGATCATCTGCCGGTCACCGTCAACGGCAAGATCGATCACCGCCGTCTGCCCGAGCCGGTGCTGGCGACACGCGAATTTCGCGCGCCGACGACTGTCGTGGAGGAGATCGTCGCGACAGTGTTCACGCAGTTGATGGGCGTCGAGCGGGTCGGACTCGACGACGACTTCTTCGCTCTCGGCGGCAACTCGCTCATCGCGACGCGCGCCGTCTCCCGCCTCGGCGCCGCTCTGGGAACCCAGGTCTCGGTGCGCACCCTCTTCGAAGCGCCCACCGTCGAGTCGCTCGCGTCCCGGTTGCAGCAGGGTGCGCGCGGCGAGACCCGCATGCCGCTCGTGCGCCGTGAACGGACCGGTCCTGTGCCCTTGTCGCTCGCACAGCGGCGTATGTGGTTCCTCAATCAGTTCGACCCCTCGTCCGTCGCCTACAACATCCCGCTGGCCCTGCGTCTGGAGGGCGATCTCGACATCGCCGCGCTGCAGGTCGCGATCATGGACGTGGTCGACCGCCACGAAGCGCTCCGGACGTCCTACCCGGACACCGAGAACGGACCGGTCCAGGTCACCCACGAGCCCGAGGCCGTGGTACCGGATCTGACACCCGTACCGGTCGACGCGGACGACCTGCACGGCGTGCTGATCTCCTTCGCGATGACCACCTTCCAGGTCACGGAGCACGTCCCGCTGGTCGGTCGTTTGTTCCAGATCAGCGAGACCGATCACGTGCTCGCGATCGTGGTGCACCACATCTCCGCAGACGGTGCGTCTCTGACACCCCTCGCGCGCGACCTGATGGCGGCCTACAGCGCCCGCATCGCGTTCTACGCGCCCACGTGGACCCCACTGCCCGTGCAGTACGTCGACTACACGTTGTGGCAGCGGGAGGTGCTGGGGTCCGAGGACGATCCCACGTCGCTCATCGCGCAGCAGGAGCGCTACTGGGTCGAGACCCTGCGCGACGCACCGGATCTGCTGCCGCTCCCGATCGACCGGGCCCGTCCGTCCCGGTCGTCGCTCAGCGGCGGAGCGCACGCGTTCGAGATCGACGCCGAGCTCCACGCGAAGATGATCGACCTGGCCGGGCGCCACCGCACCACGCTCTTCATGGTGGTGCACGCGGCGCTGGCCGTGACGCTCGCCAAGATCAGCTCTACCGACGACATCGTCATCGGCACCCCGGTCGCGGGACGCGGCGACGCGGCGATCGACGACCTCGTCGGCATGTTCGTGAACACCTTGGCGCTGCGCACCACCGTGGGCAGTCGCCAGCCGTTCGACGCGCTGCTGGACCACGTCCGCGAACGCGACCTGCAGGCGTTCGCCAACAGCGACGTGCCGTTCGAGCGTCTCGTGGAGGTGCTGTCCCCGGCGCGGTCGGAGTCGCGTCACCCGATCTTCCAGGTGATGCTGGCGTTCGAGAACATGGGTCACTCGACGGTGGAACTCACCGGACTGCGCCTGTCCACGGTCGATCTCGACCTGCAGGTGGTCAAGTTCGATCTGCAGCTGACCATGACCGATCGCACCGACGACGCGGGCCGTCCCGCCGGTATGCCGGCCACCTTCTCGTACGCGTCGACACTGTTCGACGCCTCGACCATCGAGGCGATCACGCGCCGGTTCGTGCAGGTGCTGACCACGATCGTCGACGATCCCAGTGTGTCTGTCGCCGACATCGACGTGCTCGACGCCAGTGACCGCGTGGTCGCCGAGAGGTCGATCCAGCGAGTGTCCGAGGGCCGTCCCGTGGGCGACGACACCATCGTCTCGCGGGTGCTCGATCACGCGGCGAGCCACCCCGAAGCGAGTGCAGTGCGGTTCGGCGAGGTGTCGATCACTTACGGCGAGTTGGACTCTCGTTCGCGCGCCGCTGCAGCGAGGCTGTACGCGCTGGGGGTGCGGTCCGGCGATCGGGTCGCGGTGGTGTGCGACCGGTCGGTGGATCTGGTCGCCGTGCTGTTCTCCGTCATGAGGGCAGGCGCGACCTACGTGCCGATCGACCCCGAGTATCCGGGCGACCGGGTCGACTACGTCGTGGCCGACTCCGGTGCGCGCTTCGCCGTGGTCTCCGCTCGGCTCGAGGACCAGGTGCGGCGCGACGGCCTGACCGTCGTCGTGGACACCGATGTCGTAGCGGCGGAATCGGATTCGGAGTCGGGGTCCACCGCGCTGCTGCCCGTGGCGCGGCCGGACGACGTCGCGTACATCATCTACACCTCCGGATCCACCGGTAACCCCAAGGGTGTGGCGATCCCGCACACCAACGTGGTGACGTTGCTGACGAACACCGAGCAGTACTTCGGCTTCGGACCCGACGACGTCTGGACGATGTTCCACTCCTACGCCTTCGACTTCTCGGTGTGGGAGTTGTGGGGCGCGCTCACCACGGGCGGCAGCGTCGTCGTGGTGGACCACTGGACCGCTCGCTCGCCGGGCGACTTCCTCGACATGCTCGCCGACCGGGGCGTGACGGTGCTCAACCAGACACCGTCGGCGTTCTATCAACTCGCCGAGGCCGAGCGCGACCGTGCGGGCACCGAGCTGTCCCTGCGGCACGTCGTCTTCGGCGGTGAGGCGCTGGATCTGTCGCAGCTGCAGCGCTGGTACGCGCGGCACGCGGACGACAGTCCCCGGCTCGTGAACATGTACGGCATCACCGAGACGACGGTGCACGTCACCTACCAGGAGTTGACGGCGGCATTCGCGGCCGCGGCCCAGGGCAGCGTCATCGGCGTTCCCGTCCCGGGTCTCGGCGGCATTGTGCTCGACGACGCCCTGCGGCCCGTACCCGTCGGGGTTCCAGGTGAGCTCTACGTCCTGGGTGATCAGTTGGCGCAGGGCTACGTCGGTCGCCCCGACCTGAACGCGACGCGTTTCGTGGCCAACCCGTACCTGGCCGGTCAGCGGATGTACCGCTCCGGCGACGTCGTGCGGTGGAACCGCGACGGCGCGCTGGAGTACCTCGCACGTGCGGACGCCCAGGTGCAGATCCGCGGATTCCGCGTCGAACTGGGCGAGATCGAGACCGTCGTGGCGTCCACGCCCGGTGTCGCGGGCGCCGCCGCGTCGGTGGTGCGGCGCCCGGCCGGCGACGTCCTGGTCGCGTTCGTGGTGCCCGAATCGGGCTCCACGGTCGACGCGGTGGCAGTCACCGAACACGTCGCCTCGCTGTTGCCGGCGTACATGGTTCCCGCGCGCATCGTCGAGCTGGACCGTCTGCCGCTGACCGTGAACGGCAAGCTCGACCGCAAGGCGCTGCCCGAGGTCACCGAGGACTCCGATCGCACGTACCGCGCACCCGAGACGCGGGTGGAGAAGGCGATCGCGGGTGTCTTCGAGGACATCCTCGACGTCACACCCGTCGGCCTGGACGACGATTTCTTCGGACTCGGCGGCAACTCGCTCGTCGCGACCCAGGTCGCGTCCCGCATCGGTACCGAACTGGGCGTGCACGTTCCGGTCCGCGCCGTGTTCGATGCGACCACCGTCTCGCGTCTCGCGGCGGTCGTCGCCGAGCTCGGTGCGTCCGATCGACCCGCGCTCGTCGCGGGTCCCCGTCCCGATGTGATTCCGCTGGCACTCGCACAGCAGCGCATGTGGCTGAGCAACCGGCTCGACCCGTCGTCGCCGATGTACAACCTGCCGTTGGGTATCCGGCTCGAAGGCCGTCTCGATCTCATGGCACTGCGTCGTGCTGTTCGTGACCTCGTCACGAGACACGAGATCCTCCGCACCGTGTACCCGCAGACGGACGGCGTACCGCGGCAGGAGATCCTGACGGTCGACGAGGCGGGCGTCGAGCTCGCCGTCCAGGATGTTCCGTCCGCGCGCTGGATCGACGAGTTCGTCGCTCTCGCGACGAGCGGCTTCGACGTCACCACGGCGGTCCCGCTGCGGCTCGCGGTCTTCCGTGACCCGGAGGTCTCCACCGAGGCCGTGCTCGCGATCGTCGTGCACCACATCGCCGCGGACGGCGTGAGCCGCGTGGCGCTGACCCGCGACCTCGTCACCGCCTACCTCGCACGCACCGAGGGCGTCGACCCCGCGTGGGCTCCGCTCCCCGTCCAGTACGCGGACTACGCGGTGTGGCAGCGCGACGTCATCGGCTCGCCCCGCGACGCCGAGTCGGTCGCGTCCGCCCAGATCGCCTACTGGAAGCAGGCTCTCGACGGCCTGCCCCCGGAGCTGGACCTGCCGCGTGACCGGGAGCGGCCGGCGTCGCCCACCCGCGAGGGTGCGTCCGTCCACTTCGCCGTGGACGGGTTCGCGGCGGACCGGGTGGAGGCACTGGCGCGCGACCACAACGCGACGCGATTCATGGTGGTGCACGCGGCACTCGCCGTCGTCCTCTCCCGCCTGTCCGGATCGACGGACATCGCGATCGGCACCGCTCTCGCGGGCCGCGGAGATCCGGCGCTCGACAACCTGGTCGGCATGCTCGTCAACACGGTGGCCCTGCGTCTGCGGGTCGACGAGGATCTGAGCTTCGCCGAACTGGTGGCCGCAGCCCGTCGCGTGGACGTCGACGCGTTCGCGCACTCGGAGGTGCCGTTCGAGACCGTCGTCGACGCCGTCGCGCCGCAGCGCACGGGATCGGTGCCGCCGCTCTTCCAGACCGCACTGGCGTTCCGCAACATCACGCCGGCGCGGGTGGAGCTGCCCGAGATCACCGTGTCAGAACTGGAGAATCCGTTCGAGCCCGCCAACTTCGATCTGTTGCTCACGGTCGACGACGACGGCTCGCGGAAGCCGGGCGGCGACATGACGATGATGTTCACGTACTCGACCGAGCTGTTCGACGAGGAGACGGTGGAGACCTTCGGCCGGCATCTGGCGTCGGTGCTGCGGGCCGGGGTCACCGAACCCACGCGCGTCGTCGCCGATCTGCCGCTCGCCGAGGTGGTCACCGCGGCGCCCGTGGTGGAGCCCACGACTCCCGCGGCGTACTCCGGGCCGTCGGTGGTCGCGTCGTTCGCGTCGGCGGTGGAATCGGATCCGGACGCACCCGCCGTCGTGATCGGCGAGAGTGAGATCAGCTACGCCGACCTCGACGCTCGCTCCAACCGCCTGGCGCGTTGGCTCGCGGGGGCAGGCGTCGGCGCCGGGTCGACGGTCGCCGTCCGATCCGGCGACTCCGGCCTCGACACGGACACCCTGGCCCTGTGGTGGGGGATCCTCAAGGCGGGCGCGGCGCTGGACATTGGCCTAGTGGAACCCGACGTGATCGTGCTGTCCGGCGCCTCCCGTAACGGGAGTCGGGCGCCGCTGATCCTGTCGGTGGACGACGCCGTCGACGACGTCGCGCAGTTCTCCGCGCGTCCCGTCACGTACGCGGATCGGGCACGCCCGCAGAACGGAGCCGACCCGGCGCTGGTCCTGCCGACCGGGACGGGCTCGGTCGGCGTGCTCACGTTCGACGAGCTCTCCGGCATCGTGTCCGCCGAACTCGATCGACTCGCCGTGGACTACGAGTCCCGGTTGTTCGCGACGGCGGCGGTCTCGACCGTGTCGCAGGCGCTGCGGGCGCTGGTCGCCGGTGTCGCGGGCGCCGCTGTGCTGGTGCAGGACGGTGCGGCGGAGTCGCTGACGGACGTGCTGCTCGATCAGTGGGTGACGCACCTGTTCGCCACCCCGTCGGACCTGTCGGCGGTGGACGCCGGGGAGTTCGAGGATCTCGCCGTGGTGGTCACCGACGCGGGCCGGGGCGACAGCGAGTCGTGTGACGGCTTCGCCGACGGCACCGAGATCGACGTCGTGCCGTTGACCTCGACGGGTATCGGGCTCGCCATGCGGAGCTCATGACGGGATCCGTCCACACCACGGTGACGGGCGCCGTTCACACCACCCGGGTGAGCGGCGCGCGCGCCGCCCTGCTCGATAGGGTGGATCAGATGGGGCGTTGCCCCATGAAGCACGCGTGCGCGCATCCGCGGGGAGTGTCGCGAGTACGCAGCGGGATCGTCGGTGGGCAACCACGGGCGAGGCTCGGTATCGATTCACGAGGAGCACGACGATGACGGATGGCACTCCCGACGAGACCTCGAACCAGGACCGGTCGCGGGCGGAACGTCCGGGACGCGCGGGTGCACCCCGCCGCGAGCGTCCGACCAGGGAACGCCCGCGTCGCCGACAGCGTCCCCGCGCGGCCACCCTGCCCCAGATCCTCGCGGCCGCCGTGGAGGCGAACGCCGACGGTGTGGCCCTCGTGTTCCGCGACGAGTCCGGCGCGACCACCGAGTGGACCTACCGCGAGCTCGACGCGGCGTCGTCGAAGCTGGCGCGTGAGCTGATCGCGCGCGGCATCGGTGCCGAGGACGTGGTGGCGCTGGCCGTCACGCGGTCCGCCGCGTCGATCCTGTCGATCTGGGCGGTCGCCAAGACCGGGGCGGCATACGTGCCGGTCGATCCGAAGTACCCCGCGGACCGCATCGAGTACATGCTCACCGATTCGGGGGCCACTCTCGGAATCACCACCTCGGAGCACCGCGAGACCCTGCCCGAGGGAGTGGGCCCCAGCTGGCTCGTCCTGGGCGACGCCGACCTGGACGCCGCCGTCGACACACGGTCCGCCGAGCCGGTCACCTACGCCGATCGCGTGCGGGTGCTCGGCCCCGCGAACACGGCCTACATGATCTACACGTCCGGATCGACGGGTCGACCCAAGGGCGTCGAGGTGACGCACGCCGGCCTCTCGAGCCTGGTCGCCGAGCAGCGTGAGCGCTTCGGCATCGACGCGTCCGCCCGCACCCTCGCCGTCGCGTCCCCGAGCTTCGACGCCTCGGTCTTCGAACTGCTCATGGCCGTGGGGTCCGGAGCGACGATGGTCGTGTCGCCGCCCGACGTCTTCGGTGGCGACGATCTGACGGCTCTGCTGCGCGAGCAGCGGGTGACCCATGCCGTCATCACCCCGTCCGTGCTGGCCTCGGTCACGCCGTCGGAGTTGCCCGATCTGCGGGTCGTGGTCACCGCCGGTGAGGCGTGCCCGCCGGAACTGGTGTCGCGCTTCGTGACCGACACCCGCCGCATGTTCAACGGCTTCGGTCCGACCGAAGCCACCATCATGACCAACTGCGCGGAGCTGTTCCCGGACGCGCCCGTCTCCATCGGCGGCGCGATCCGCGACTTCCGCACGCCCGTGCTCGACGGCCGCCTGCGCGACGTCCCGGCCGGTGTCGCCGGTGAGCTGTACGCGGCGGGTCCCGGTCTGGCCCGCGGGTATCACGGTCGGCCGTCGCTCACGGCGGAGCGTTTCGTCGCGGACCCCTTCGGTGAACCCGGCTCGCGCGTGTACCGCACGGGCGACCTCGCCCGCGTGCGCAGCGGCGGCGCGGTCGACTACCTGGGTCGCTCCGACTTCCAGGTGAAGGTCCGTGGGTTCCGCATCGAACTCGGCGAGATCGACGCCGCCCTGACCGCGCACCCGGACGTCCGCTTCGCCGCGGCGGCCGGACATCAGCTGCCCGACGGCTCGACGGTGCTCGTGGCCTACGTGCAGCCCGAGCCGGGCCACGAGATCGACGTCGACGACGTCACGGCCTTCGTCGGCCGCAGCCTCACCGCGTACATGGTGCCGTCCGAGATCATCGTCATCGACGCCGTGCCCCTCACACCCGTCGGCAAGCTCGATCGCGCGGCGCTGCCGCAGCCGACCATCGGCACGTCGACGAAGGAGTACCGGGCTCCCGAGACGCGGACCGAGATCACGGTGTCCGAGGTGCTGGCGGACCTGTTGTCGGCCGAGCGCGTGGGTCTGGACGACACCTTCTTCGAACTCGGTGGCAACTCGCTGCTCGCGACCCAGGTGGTCGCCCGGGTCAACCAGGCGGCGCAGTCCCGCATCGCGGTGCGGGACGTGTTCGAGGCGACCTCCGTCGCGGATCTCGCTGCGCGGGTCGATCTCTCGCTCGGTGCCCCGGAGCGGCCGCCGCTCGTGCGTCGTGATCGCTCGGGTGACCTGCCGCTGTCCTACGCCCAGCAGCGGATGTGGCTCACCAACCAGTACGACGTGGCGTCGCCCGCGTACAACCAGCCTGTCGTGCTGCGGATGACGGGTGCGCTGGATCTCGAGGCGCTCAGCCACGCGTTCGAGGATCTCATCACGCGGCACGAGACGCTGCGCACCGTCTACCCGCAGACCGACAGTGGTCCGGTGCAGCGCATCGAGCCCGCGTCGTCGGTGTCGGTGGTGCTCGATCCGGAGCGGATCGACGAGAGCTCGGTGTACGAGCGACTGACCCCGGTGGTGCTCGACGGCTTCGACGTGTCGTCCTCGGTGCCCTTCCGTGCCAAGCTCTTCCAGATCGCGGACCAGGACTACGTCCTCGCCGTGGTCATGCACCACATCGCCAGTGACGGTGGATCGCTCGCCCCGCTGGTACGCGATCTCACCACGGCCTACGTGGCGCGCAGCGCCGGTGCGGCTCCCGAGCTGCCCGAGCTCGAGGTGCAGTACGCGGACTACGCGATGTGGCACCGCGAGCTCCTCGGCGACGAGAGTGACCCGGAGTCGCTGAGCGCCAAGCAGATCGACTTCTGGACGCGCGCCCTCGCCGGCACTCCCGAGGTCATCGAACTCCCCACCGACCGGCCGCGACCGGCGCAGCCGTCGTCCCGCGGTGCGACGGTGCCGTTCCGACTCGAGACGGATGTCGTCGAGGGTCTGAACGACCTCGCGCGACGCACCAACTCGACGCTGTTCATGGTGGTGCACGCCGCCCTGGCCGTGCTGCTCTCGCGCATGGCCGCCACCGACGACGTGTCCGTCGGCACGCAGATCGCGGGCCGCGGCGAGCAGGCGCTCGATCCGCTCGTCGGCATGTTCGGCAACACGCTGGTCCTGCGATCGCATCTGGAGCCGGGGGAGTCGTTCGAGGACTTCCTGCTCCGCACCCGCACCGCGGACCTCGATGCGCTGGGCAACTCGGACCTGCCGCTGGACCGGCTGGTCGAGATCCTGCGACCCCAGCGCTCGCTCGCCTACGCGCCGCTGTTCCAGGTGCTGCTCATGCTGCAGAACTTCGAACGCACCGAGATCGAGCTGCCCGACGTCACCATCGGTCTCCTCGACTCGGACGTGCCGGTCGCGAAGCTCGACCTGACGCTGACGCTCATGGAGCAGGTGAACCCCGACGGGTCGCCCGGTCCCATCGACGGGTCGCTGCTGTACGCGACGGATCTGTTCGACGAACCCACCGCACGCACCATCGCGGAACGTTACGTCGGCATCCTCGCCGCCGTCGTGGCCGATTCCTCCACCGCCGTCGGCGATCTCCCGCTGACCACCTCCGGCGAGCAGACGCAGCTCGCCGCGCTGCGCGGCATCGACGCTCCGCTGCCCGCCGAGACCCTCGTCGACGCGTTCCGCCGCGGCGCCGCACAGGATCCGAGTCGGACCGCGCTCGTGTACGAGGGGACCTCTCTCACGTATGCCGAGTTCTCCACGCGGGTGAACCGGTTGGCACGGCACCTCGTCGCACTGGGGGTCGGTCCCGACGCCCGCGTGGCCGTCGGCATGCGCCGCTCGCTCGAGATGATGATCGGCATCTACGCGGTGCTCGAGGCCGGTGGCGCCTACGTGCCGGTGGATCCGGACCACCCGCACGAGCGCACCGAGTACGTCCTGTCCAGCGCCGCACCCGTCGTCGTGCTGACCACCACGCGCGATCACCGCGACCTGCCCGAGCACCACAACGTGATCGACGTCGACACGGTCGATCTCGCCGACGTGTCCGCGGAGCCGCTGACGGACGCGGAGCGGGCGGGCACGCTCGTGCCGTCCAACATCGCCTACATCATCTACACGTCGGGCTCGACCGGCCGCCCCAAGGGGGTGGCGGTCTCGCACCGCTCCGTCCTGAACCAGATGCTCTGGATGCACGAGACGTACGACCTCACGGTCGGCGACACGATGCTGCAGAAGACGCCCGTCACCTTCGACGCGTCGGTGTGGGAGCTCTTCCTCCCGCTGCAGCTCGGCGCCACCCTCGTCGTCGCGCGTCCGGACGGCCACCTCGACGTGCAGTACCTGCTCGACCAGGCGCGCTCGCACGGCATCGCGATCCTCGAGTTCGTGCCGTCCATGCTCGAGCTCTTCATGTCCGATGCCGGTCTGGCCCTGCCGGGATCTCTGCGCTACCTGTCCGTGGGCGGTGAGGCGCTGTCCGCCGATCTGGTGCGTCGGTTCGCGGCCTCGTCGGCCGCCGAGCTCGACAACACGTACGGCCCCACCGAGGCGACGGTCACGTCCACGCTGCACCGGACCACCGACGCCGACGTCCGTACCGTGCCCATCGGTCGCCCGATCCGCAACACCGGTGCGCGCGTGCTGGACTCGCGTCTGCACGACGTTCCGGTCGGTGTCCCGGGAGAGCTCTATCTCACGGGCGCGCAGCTGGCTCGTGGGTACTTCGGTCGGCCCGACCTCACCGCCGATCGCTTCGTCGCCGATCCCCGCACGACCGGTGAGCGGATGTACCGGACCGGCGACCTCGTCTCGGTCACCGCGTCCGGTGAGCTGGAGTTCCTCGGCCGCACCGACTTCCAGGTCAAGCTCCGTGGTCTGCGCATCGAGCTCGGCGAGATCGAGTCCGCTCTCACCGCACACCCGGACGTGGCCCGCGCCGTGGCCATCGTCCACTCCGACGAGCGCACCGGCGAAGCTCTGGTGGCGTACATCGTGCCGGAGGCCGGGCGCGCACCGGAACTGGCGAGTGTCCTCGACCTGGTCGCCGAGCGCGTCCCCGCGTACATGGTGCCGTCGCACCTGACGGTGCTCGACGAGATCCCGCTCAGCCCCAGCGGCAAGCTCGACCGCCGCGCTCTGCCCGAGCCCGTCGACGTGTCGGGACCGCGGGAGTACCGGGCTCCGGAGACGGTGTCCGAGAAGGTCGTCGCGGACGTCTTCTCCGCACTACTCGACACCCCGCGCGTCGGCATCGACGACTCGTTCTTCGAACTCGGCGGCAACTCGCTGGTCGGCATGCGCGCCGTCGCGCGGGTCAACGAGGCGCTGTCCAGCTCCATCGGCGTCCGCGATCTGTTCGAGAAGCCCACGGTGGCCGCGCTCGCCGCCCGGATCGACGCCGCGGCACACACCGGCCGTACCCGGCCCGTGCTGGCGCCGAGGGAGCGCCCGGAGCGAATTCCGCTGTCGCTCGCGCAGTCCCGCATGTGGTTCGTCAACCAGTTCGACACCGAGTCGGCGGCCTACAACATCCCGCTCGTCATCACGCTGCGCGGTGCGCTCGACGTGGACGTGCTGCGCGCGGCCGTCGGCGACGTGCTCGAGCGCCACGAGTCTCTGCGTACGCTCTACCCGCAGGTGGACGGCACGCCGTACCAGGTGATCCTGCCCGCCGACCGGGTCGCCGGACAATTCGCCGTGACCGAGGTCGCCGCGGACGACGTGCAGGCGCGCGTCCTCGACATGGTGACCTCCGGCTTCGACGTCACCGCGGAGGTGCCGCTGCGCGGCGCACTGCTGCGGACGTCGGACACCGAGGCCGTGCTGGCGTTCGTCGTGCACCACGTCAGTGCCGACGGATTCTCGATGGGCCCGCTCGCCCGCGACGTCATGACCGCCTACGCGGCACGTCAGGTCGGCACGCCGGCGTGGTCCGAGAACGGCCCGCTGCGTCCGCTGACCGTGCAGTACGCGGATTTCTCCCTGTGGCAGCGCGAGATGCTGGGCTCCGAGTCCGACCCGGAATCACTGGCGTCGCAGCAGGAGTCGTACTGGGTGACGCAGCTCGACGATCTGCCGGAGGTGCTCACGCTCCCGTCGGACCGCCCGCGTCCCGCGGTGTCCACCGGGTCCGGGTCCGCGGTCCACCACACGATCGATGCCGAGATCCACACTCGCGCGGCAGACTTCGCACGCGCCCACGACGCGAGCCTCTTCATGGTCGTGCACAGTGCGCTCGCCGTCGTACTCGCCCGACTGTCGAACACCACCGACATCGCCGTCGGTGCCCCCATCGCCGGTCGCGGCGAGGAAGCGCTCGACGACCTCGTCGGCATGTTCGTCAACACGCTCGTGCTGCGCACGCAGGTCTCGCCGCACGCCACGTTCACCGAGCTGCTCGCCGAGACGAAGACCGTGGACCTCGGCGCCTTCGGCAACGCGGACATCCCCTTCGAGCGGCTCGTCGAGGTCCTCGCTCCGGAGCGCTCGACATCGCACAACCCGCTCTTCCAGGTGGCGTTGGCGTTCCAGAACCTCGAGCGCACGACGTTCGAGCTCGGTGGCCTCGAGGTCGCCCGGTACGACGCCGGCATCCACTCCGCGAAGTTCGACCTGTCCATCGAGATCACCGAGACGGTGGAGGACGGCGGGCAGGCCGGAGGCCGGTCGGGTGACGTACAGGCCGCGGGCATGACGATGGAGGTGACGTACTCCACCGACCTGTTCGATGCGGAGACCGTCACGCTGTTCTGCGAGCGCTTCGAGCGCGTGCTGGCCGCGGCGATCGAGACGCCCGACCGCGCCGTCGGCGACATCCCACTGCTCGACTCCGAGGAGGCGGCGGCGTTGGCGCCCGTCACCGGGGACGACGCGGTGGCGGAGCGGACGCTCGGCGACCTCCTCGTCGATGCTGTCGAGACCAACTCCGACGGCCCGGCGCTGGTCTTCGACTCGGCGGTCCTGTTCGACGGGACGTCGGTGTCCTACCGCGAACTCGGCGAGTTCTCGGCTCGACTCGGCCGCGTGCTCATCGACCGGGGCATCGGAGCCGGATCCGCCGTGGCGCTGTCCGTCCCGCGCTCCGCGGAGTCGGTCGCGTTGATGTGGGCGGTGACCCGTACGGGTGCGGCCTTCGTCCCGATCGACCCCAACTACCCGGCCGATCGCATCGAGCACATGGTGACCGACTCGGGCGTCCGTGTCGGCCTGACGCTCGGCGTGCACCGGGCGTCCCTGCCCGACGAGATCGACTGGCTCGTCGTCGATTCCGACGAGATCCGGGCACAGGTCTCGGCCGCGTCGGCGAATCCGATCACCGACGCCGACCGCCCGACGGCCGTCACGCCGGCCGACCGCGCGTACATCATCTACACCTCCGGTTCCACCGGTCTGCCCAAGGGCGTCTCGGTGTCCCATCGTGGTCTGAACCACCTCGGGGTCTCCCAGCGCGAGCAGTACCGCGTCGAGAGCGACTCGCGCGTCATGCACTTCGCGTCGCCGAGCTTCGATGCCTCACTGCTCGAGCTGCTTCTCGCGGTGCCCGCTGCCGCCGCGCTGGTCATCGTTCCCACCACCGTGTACGGCGGTGAGGAGCTGGCGCAGTTCCTGCGCCGTCACGCGGTGACGCACGCGTTCATCACCCCGGCCGCGCTGGCCTCGGTCGACCACTCGGGTCTCGGTGCGCTGCAGACCATCTCGGTCGGCGGCGAAGCGTACTCGCAGGACCTGGTCGCCAGGTTCGCGCCGGGTCGTCGCACGCTCAACGTGTACGGACCGACCGAGACCACGATCGTCTCGCACATCGGCAAGCCCATGGTGCCGGGTGGCCCCATGCCCTTCGGTGGCCCGATCCGCGGGGGTCGCGCCATGGTGCTCGACAGCCGACTGGGTCCCGTTCCCGTCGGTGTGCCGGGTGAGCTCTACACCGCGGGACCCGGTGTGGCGCAGCACTACCACGAGCGCCGGGCACTCTCGTCCGAGCGCTTCGTCGCCGATCCGTACGGCGAGCCCGGTACTCGCATGTACCGCACGGGCGACGTCGTGCGCTGGTGGCGCCGCCCCGAGACGGGTGACCTCGAACTCGAGTACGTCGGCCGTGGCGACTCGCAGATCAAGATCCGCGGGTTCCGCATCGAGCCCGGCGAGATCGACGCCGTCGTGTCCTCGCACCCCGAGGTGCAGTTCGCGCTGACCACGCCGTTCACCACGGCAGCGGGGGCGAAAGTGCTGGTCACGTACGTCACGCTCACCGCGGGATCGTTGCTGCGCGAGTCGGACGTCA
This sequence comes from Rhodococcus sp. BP-332, assembly GCF_019836065.1. Lineage (NCBI taxonomy): Bacteria > Bacillati > Actinomycetota > Actinomycetes > Mycobacteriales > Nocardiaceae > Rhodococcus > Rhodococcus sp. BP-332. The sequence continues at coordinate 379,706 of NZ_JABUEC010000002.1, read as the reverse complement.
CCGGGTGGGCAGCGGAATCACTTCCCGCGCACATGGTCCCGTCCGCCGTGGTCGTCATGGACGAGGTGCCGCTGGGTGCCACGGGCAAGGTTGACCGACGGGCTCTGCCGACGCCCGAGTTCGGTACCGACACCGACACCTACCGCGAGCCGGCCACCGAGACCGAGCGCGCCCTCGCTGCCGTGTTCGCCGACGTCCTCGGTGCGCCGCGAGTGGGCGCCGACGACGACTTCTTCGCCCTGGGCGGCGACTCCATCGTCTCCATCCAGTTGGTGTCGCGTGCTCGCGCCGCCGGACTCTCCCTCAGCCCGCGTGACGTCTTCGAGCGCCGCACGGTCGCCGCGCTGGCGGCTGTCGTGTCGTCGGGGGAGAACGCCGTCCGCATGCTGCCCGAGCTCGAGGGTGGCGGCGTCGGATCGCGTCCGCTGACCCCGGTGGAGCACTTCATGACCCGCCGCGGCGGCGCCTACGAGCGCTTCTCGCAGAGCGTCGTGCTGGACCTGCCGGCGGGTATCGACGAGCCCGGCATGACCGCGACACTGCAGGCCGTGCTGGACCGTCACGACATGTTCCGCGCGCGCCTCACCGGGTCGCTCGACGACGGCTTCGAGGTCGTCACCGCAGCACCGGGTTCGGTGGACGCCGCGTCGCTGCTCACCCGAGTCGACGTCGATGCCGACGTCACGGGCGACGACCTCGAGAAGGTGGCCCGCGCGGCACTCGACTCGGCGCTGGATCGCCTGTCGACGGCCGAGGGTCGTCTCGTGCAGTTCGTCTGGCTGGACCGGGGGCCGTCGACCGGCGGCCACCTCGTCGTCGCCGGCCATCACCTGGCCGTCGACGGAGTCTCGTGGCGCATCATCGTGCCGGACCTGGTCACCGCGTGGTTCGCCGTGTCCTCCGGGACCGAGCCGACTCTGCAACCGGTGGGCACGTCGATGCGTACCTGGGCGCACGCCCTGACCGATCAGGCTGCGTCGCGTCGCGGCGAACTGCCGTTCTGGACGTCCGTCGTCCGGTCCGAGGACATCCTTCTGGGTGACCGGGATCTGGACCCGTCGATCGACGTGCAGGCCACGCTCGACAAGGTGCGCGTCACCGTCCCGGCGGACGTCACGACCGCCGTCGTCACCGCTCTGCCGCAGATGTTCCGGGGCGGCGTGAACGACGGACTGTTGTCCGCACTGGCTCTGGCCGTGGCGAAGTGGCGCCGCGAGCGCGGCACCGAGACGTCGTCGCTGCTGCTGCGCCTCGAGGGCCACGGCCGCGAGGAGGACGTGCTCGGTGACGCCGGACTCGCGGATCTGTCGCGGACCGTCGGCTGGTTCACGTCGATCTTCCCCGTGCTGCTCGACCTCACCGACGTCGATCTCGACGACGCGTTCGCCGGTGGCGCCGCGGCCGGCCGAGCTGTCAAGGCCGTCAAGGAACAGCTGCTCGCGGTGCCCGATCGCGGTATGGGCTACGGCATGCTGCGTTACCTCGACGAGACGGGACGCTCGGTTCTCGCGCGATCCGTCGGCCAGATCAGCTTCAACTACCTGGGCCGCCTGTCCGCGGGCGAGCTGCCCGAGGGTGCGGAGGGTCTGGGCTTCCTCCCGTCGTCCGACATCACCACCCTCGCGGACGTGCCTCTCGACGCCGACATGCCGGCGATCGCCGTGCTCGACATCAACGCAGTCCTCGCGGACGAGCAGCTCGGTGCCACGTTCGCGTTCCCCCGCGGCATCCTGCCGTCGGAGGACGTGTCCGCGCTGGGCACCTACTGGGTCGAGGCACTCACGGCACTCGCTCAGCACGTCGGCAGCGGCGATGCCGGCGGCCTCACGCCGTCGGACGTACCGCTGGTGCCGGTGTCGCAGAAGGACATCGAGGTCTTCGAGAACGAGATGTCCGATGCCGGGTCCCATCTCGAGGACGTCTGGTCCCTTGCTCCGCTGCAGGCGGGTCTGCTGTTCCACTCGTCGATGCAGCCGGCCGGCGCTCCCGACGTCTACGTCATGCAGGTCGTGATGGATCTGACCGGCGACGTCGACCGGGACCGGTTCGTCGCCGCGGCCGGTGCGCTGCTCGCGCGCTACGACGGGTTGCGGACCTCGTTCCGCACCACCGCGGACGGTCGTGCGGTGCAACTGGTTCCGAGTTCCGCCGAGGTCCCGTGGGTCGATGTCGACCTGCGCGGCCACGACGACATCGAGGGCGACCTGCGCCTCGAGCTCGAGACCGAGCGGGACCGCCGGTTCGCGATGGACAGCGCGCCGCTGGTGCGCTTCCGGATGATCCGCACCGCCGACGACGCGGTCACGCTGTCGTTCATGGCGCACCACATCGTCATCGACGGATGGTCGATGCCGCTGGTGCTCAAAGATCTCCTCACGCTGTACGCCCTGCGCGGAGATGCGTCGCTGCTTCCCGAGGTCCGCTCCTACCGTTCCTTCCTGGAGTGGCTGTCGGTCCGCGACCGCGCTGTCTCGGTCAAGGCGTGGACCACCGCTTTCGCCGGCGCTGAGGAGCCGACGCTGTTGTCGGGAATCACTGATACGTCCGGGGTCTCGACCGACACGGGTCGGGTCGAGGTCGTCATGGACGAGAAGGTCACGTCCGAGCTGTCCGATCTGGGGTCGCGTCTCGGTGTCACGCTCAGCACGATCGTGCAGGCGGCGTGGGGCCTGGTGCTCGCGCGCCAGCTGGGCCGCGACGACGTCGCGTTCGGTGGGACGGTCTCCGGTCGCCCCGCCGACCTCGAGGGCGTCGAGACCATGGTCGGCCTGTTCATCAACACGTTGCCCGTCCGCGTGCGCATCGACGAGTCCGACAGCATCGAATCCTTCCTGCTCCGGTTGCAGGAGGAGCAGACGGCGTTGCTCGACCACCACTACCTGGGGCTGGCGGACATCACCACCGCTGTCGGCCCGGGCGCGGTGTTCGACTCGATCACCGTTCTCGAGTCCTACCCGGTGGACGAGGAGGGCCTGAAGGCCGCCGCGTCCATCGACGGCATGGCCGTCACCGGCGCTCAGGTGCTCGACGCGACGCACTACCCGATCAACGTGGTCACGTTCGCGGACACGCAGATCCGCATGACGCTGCGCTACCTGCGCGACCTGTTCTCCGACGAGTACGTGTCCGCACTGGGCAGTCGCCTGCAGGCCGTGTTCGCGGCGTTCGCCACGTCACCGGGTGCACCCGTCGGCCGCATCGAGACGCTGCTCGCCGACGAGCGCGCCGACCTGCTGTCGCGCCACGGATCCGCCGACGTCGACGAGCGCACGCTCGTCCGGATCCTCGAGGACGCCGCGGATCACGCTCCCAGCAGACTCGCCGTCCGCCAGGGATCGGTGCAGTGGACGTACGAGGAGCTCGACGCTCGTGCCGCGCGACTCGCGCGCGTCCTCGTCGACGCGGGTGTCGGACCGGACGTCGTGGTGGCCGTGGCGGTTCCGCGGTCGCCCGAGTTCGTGCTCTGCGTCTGGGCGGTCGCCAAGGCGGGCGGTTATGTCGTGCCCGTCGACCCGGCACACCCTGCCGAGCGCATCGACTACATGGTGCACGACTCGACGGCGGCGCTCGGCATCACGACGGTCGCCGACCGCCCATCCGACGTCGACGGGCTGCGGTGGCTCGTCCTCGACGACGAGCAGTTCGCGGCCGACGTCGACTCCCGCTCGCCCGAGCGCCTCACCGACGGTGAGCGTCTCGGCACCGTACGCATGAGCAACGCGGCGTACATGATCTACACGTCCGGATCGACCGGTCGCCCCAAGGGTGTCGTCGTCCCGCACACCGGTCTCGCCAATCTGGTGGCGGCGCAGACGGACTCGCTGGGTATCGACCACGCGTCGATCATCCTGGCCGTGGCGTCGACGAGTTTCGACGCGTCGATCTTCGAGATCCTGCTGGCCGCCGGCAATGCCGTGCCGCTGGCACCGGCGCCCGCCGGTTTCTACGGCGGACCCGATCTGGCGCGCTTCGTCACCGACGAGAGTGTCACGCACATGGTGATCACGCCGTCCGCGCTGGCGACCGTCGAGCCGGACGCGGTGCCGTCCGTGCGCGCCGTCATGCCCGTCGGCGAGGCGCTTCCGCCGGATCTGATGGCAGCGTGGGCGACGTCCGGCCGCACCGTCGTCAACGGGTACGGACCCGCCGAGACGACGATCATGATCAACGCGTCGGTGCCACTCTCCGCAGGCGATCCGATCACGGTGGGCGGTCCCAGCAAGGGCACCCGCGAGTACGTGCTCGACGGTCGGCTGCGGCCCGTGCCCGTCGGCGTTCCCGGTGAGCTCTACGCCGGAGGTCCCGGTGTCGCGCGCGGCTACTTCGGCCGCCCGACGCTCACCTCCGAGCGGTTCGTCGCCGATCCGTACGGTCCCGCGGGCAGCCGTCTGTACCGCACCGGCGACGTGGTCCGCTGGACCGAGGCCGGCACCGTCGAGTACATCGGCCGCAGCGACTTCCAGGTCAAGATCCGGGGCCAGCGCATCGAGCTCGGCGAGATCGACGCCGCGCTCGCGGCGCACCCGGACGTGGACTTCGCCGTGACGGTCGGCCACCGATCCGTCGGTGGCGTCACCGATCTCGTGTCCTACGTCCTGCCGGCGGCGTCCCTGCTCGAGGCGGGCGCGACCCTGGACGTCGCGGCCGTGCACGACTCCGTCAAGGAGAGCCTGCCCGCGCACATGGTGCCCGCGGTGATCATGCCGCTCACCTCCGTGCCGCTGAACCCGGTCGGCAAGCTCGACCGTGCCGCGTTGCCGGAGCCCACCCTGGTGCGGCAGCAGGCCGAGTACCGCGCCCCGGAGACGCCCGAGGATCAGGCCGTCGCCGAGGTGTTCGCCGATCTTCTCGGCGTGGAGCGGGTCGGTGTCGACGACAGCTTCTTCGATCTCGGCGGCAACTCGCTCGTGGCCACGCAGGCCGTCGCGCGTATCAACGCGGCACTGGACAGCCACATCGGCGTGCGCGACATCTTCGATGCGTCGACCGTGGGCGAACTCGCGGCGCGCGCACTCTCGGGTGGAGTCGGTCGTCGCCCCGCGCTCGTCGCGGGGGAGCGGCCCGATCCGGTGCCGCTGTCGCTCGCACAGCGCCGCATGTGGTTCCTCAACCAGTTCGACACCAGCTCGCCCGCGTACAACATCCCGCTGGCGGTGCGCCTCACCGGCACGCTCGACGTCGCCGCGCTGGAGGAGGCCGTCCGCGACGTCCTCGCCCGGCACGAGACGCTGCGCACGGTGTACCCCGGGTCGGAAGAGGGTCCGTACCAGGTCATCCTGGGTGTGGACGACGTTCCCTTCGACCTGGCGCCACGTCCGGTCGAGACCCCCGGTGTGCCCGGCGCGTTGTTCGAGTTCATCGCGTCCGGGTTCGACGTCACGGCCGCCGTGCCCGTGCGCGGTCTGCTGCTCGAGGTCGTCGACCCGGCCGGCGACGCGGCGGAGTACGTGCTGTCCATCGTCGTGCACCACATCTCCGCGGACGGATTCTCGCTCGGGCCGCTGGCACGCGACGTCATGGTGGCCTACTCGGCGCGCGTCGCCGGAGCGATCCCGGAGTGGGCACCCCTGCCCGTGCAGTACGCCGACTACGCGCTGTGGCAGCGCGAGGTGCTGGGATCGGAGAGCGACCCGGAGTCGTTGACCGCCCAGCAGATCGCGTACTGGAAGCAGCAGCTCGCCGGTCTGGACGATCCGATCGAGCTGCCGACCGACAGGCCGCGCCCGGCGGTTCAGTCCATGCTCGGCCACTCGGTGCAGTTCGCGCTGACCCCCGAGCAGACGGCCGGACTGCGCGCCGTCGCCGCGTCGCGTCAGGGCACGCTGTTCATGGCCGTGCACGCGGCGTGGTCCGTGCTGCTCGGTGCCCTGTCGGGCTCGCGCGACATCGCCGTCGGAACCCCGATCGCCGGACGTGGCGAGCGCGAACTCGACGACATGGTCGGCATGTTCGTCAACACGCTGGCACTGCGTCTCGACGTCGATCCGGATGCCTCGTTCGCCGATCTGGTCGCGGACGCCCGCTCGGTCGACCTGGCCGCGTTCGGTCACGCGGATGTGCCGTTCGAGCAGCTCGTCGAGGCCGTCGACCCGCGTCGGTCGACCGCGTACCACCCGATCTTCCAGGTGGGCTTCTCGTTCCAGAACCTCGCGCCGGTGACGTTCGAGCTCCCCGACCTCACCGTCGGGGACGTCGGGCTCGAGGCAGCGGTCTCGCAGTTCGATCTGCACCTCATCGTCAGTGAGGGAGCCGAGGACGGCTCGCTGCAGTCGGTGCTCACCTTCGCCGAGGCGCTGTTCGACCGTGCCACGGCCGAGTCGTTCACCGAGCGCTTCTCCCGCGTGGTCGACGCGCTGATCGCCCGTCCGGACGCACCGGTGCACACCGCGGACGTCCTGAGCGCGGACGAGCGTCGGTCGATCCTGGTGGACACCAACGATACTCGTGTCGCGGGTGCGCCCACCTCCGTCGCACGGATGTTCGCCGATCGGGTCGCCGAGCGTCCCGACGTCGCGGCCCTGACCGAGGGTGACGTCTCACTCACGTACGGCGAGTTCGGCTCTCGCGTCGCACGGCTGGCGCGCAGGTTGCTCGCCGACGGCGTGCGGACCGGTGATCTCGTCGCCGTGGCGATGCCGCGGTCGACCGAGTCGATGGTCGCGATGTACGCAGTGGTCCAGGCCGGTGCGGCCTACCTCCCGATCGACCTCGACCACCCGGCCGAGCGCACGGAGTACGTGCTGGGTGATGCCCGACCGTCGCTGATCCTGCTGGGTGGGCGAACTCTGTCCGCGCCCTCCGACGTCCCGACGCTCGACGTGCTCACGGCGGAGCTCTCGGACTTCTCCGACGCCCCCGTCATCGACGACGAGCGCACCCGCCCGCTGTCGGCCGAGGACCCCGTGTACGTCATCTACACCTCGGGGTCGACCGGACGTCCCAAGGGCGTCGCGCTGCCGCATCGCGCTGTGGCGAACCAGCTCTGGTGGATCCAGAACGAGTTCGAACTCACGGCGGACGACGCGATGGTGCAGAAGACACCGTCCACGTTCGACCTGTCGGTGTGGGAGCTGTGGTGGCCGCTGACCGCGGGCGCCCGGTTGGTGATCGGTTCGCCCGAGGCGAACCGGGACCCCGCTGAACTCGCGCGACTGATGCGCGAGCAGAACGTCACCGTCGCCGACTTCGTGCCGTCGCTCCTCGGTGCGTTCGCCTCGGTGGCGACGGCCGAGGACGTCGCGTCACTGCGAACGGTCCTGTGCATCGGCGAGGCGCTGCCGCGCGATGTGGTCACCGCGTTCGGCCGACTGTCCGACGCTCCGGTGGTGAACCTCTACGGACCGACGGAGGCTGCGGTCTCGGTCACCGTGCACCACATCGCGTCCGACGAGACGGGTCCGGTGTCCATCGGTGGACCCGAGGCGAACGTGCAGGTCTACGTTCTCGATTCGCGACTGCGGCCGGTACCCGTCGGTGTCGCGGGTGAGCTCTACCTCGCGGGCGATCAGCTGGCGCTCGGCTACTTCGGCAACACCACCCTGACGGCGGAGCGCTTCGTCGCCGATCCGTTCGGGTCCGGCAGGCTCTACCGCACCGGTGACGCGGTCCGCTGGGTCACCCGCGGTGACGCACGGATTCTCGAGTTCGTCGCCCGCACCGACGACCAGGTCAAGGTGCGCGGTTTCCGTATCGAACTCGGCGAGGTCGAGGCCGCGCTGACCACCGCCGACGGTGTCGCCGCATCGGCCGCCACCGTCGCTCGTACCGCCGGCGGCGAGCTGCTGGTGGGCTACGTGGTGCCCGAGAAGGACGTCACCCTCGACGTCGACTCGGTGCGATCCGCTGCGGCCGAAGCGGTTCCGGGCTACATGGTTCCCGCGCGCATCGTGGTGATCGAGGAGTTGCCGCTGAGCGTCAACGGCAAGCTCGACCGTCGCCGGTTGCCGTCGATCGATCTGGACGTGGCGCGGGAGTACCGCGCGCCGTCCACCCCGGTCGAGGAGATCGTCGCCGCCGCGTACGCCGCGGTGCTCGGTGTCGAGCGAGTCGGCATGGACGACAACTTCTTCGAGCTCGGTGGCAACTCGCTGTCGGCGACGCAGGTGGTGGCGCGGGTCAACGCCCGGCTGAACACCCGCATCGGCATCCGCGAGATGTTCGAGTCGGCCGACGTCGCGACATTCGCTGCGCGCGCCGAGTCGGCGTCGACGTCGGACACCCGCGCACCGCTGGTGCCCGTGGAACGTCCTGCCCACGTGCCACTCTCGCTCGCGCAGTCGCGCATGTGGTTCCTCAACCGTCTGGAGCCGGAGTCGTCCTCGTACAACATTCCGATCGCGGTGCGCTTCACAGGCGATCTGAACGTGGACGCACTTCGCGATGCCATCGACGACGTCGTCGACCGACACGAGAGCCTCAGGACCGTGTATCCCGCCGACAGTGGGGCGCCCGAACAGGTCGTGCTGCCTGCAGGTCGAGGCGTCGACGTGACGGAGATCGACCTGCGGACCGAGGACGACGCCGAGAGTGCGGTCGTTCGAATGGTCACGTCGATGGCCTCGACACCCTTCGACGTCACGACAGCTCCGCCGTTGCGGGTGGCGGTGCTCACCGTCGACTCGAGGTCGCACGTCCTGTTGGTCGTGGTGCACCACATCGCTGCGGACGGATTCAGTGCCGGTCCGCTCGCTCGTGACATCGCTGTCGCCTACGTCTCGAGGGCGCTGGGGAACAGGCCGACGTGGCAACCGCTCGATGTGCAGTACGTCGACTACACGCTGTGGCAGCGTGCTGTGTTGGGGGCGCCCGACGACCCGTCCTCGTTGTTGGCCTCGCAGGGTGTCTACTGGACATCTGTGCTCGAGGGCCTCGTGGACGAGATCGGATTGCCCTTCGATCGTCCTCGCACTGTCACACCGTCGAACCGCGGCTCGACCGTGGACGTGCGAGTGGACGCCGGCACGGGATCGCGAGTGCGGGATCTGGCGCGGGCCGCCAATGCCACCCCGTTCATGGTCGTGCACGCAGCCCTCGCTGTGACTCTCCACCGTCTCACCGGGGAGAACGACGTGGCGATCGGCACTCCGTACGCGGGACGAGGCCTCGCCGAGCTGGATCAGATGATCGGCATGTTCGTGAACACTCTCGTTCTGCGAACCGAGATGGCACCGTCGGCCACCTTCGCGGACGTTCTCGGTCACGCGAAGGAGCGTGCACTCGGTGCGTTCGCTCATGCCGACGTCCCGTTCGAGCAGGTGGTCGAGATGATGGACCTGCCCAGGGCCACGTCGCGGCACCCTCTCTTCCAGGTCATGCTCGCGTTCCAGAACCTGAGGAACGAGCGTCTGACGCTCCCCGAGCTGTCGGTCGAGGGCCTCGAGATCGACCCTGGCATCGCCAAGTTCGACCTGCAATTGACCATGGCGGACGATCCCGACGGAAACGGTGGATATCTCGCACGGTTCATCTACGCCGTCGACCTGTTCGACGAGGGAACGGTCAGGCGCATCGCGGACGAGTTCACGAGCGTCCTCGACGCTGCGGTCGGCGATCCCACTGCCCGCATCGATTCCCTCATTGCTCCGTCCGAGGAGGACATCCGAACGGTCACCGCGTTCGGCGGGCTCGATCGTCGAGGATCGGGCGGTACCGAGACTCTGTTCGAACAGTTCCGTCGGACCGTGCTCGCCGCGCCTGACGACGTCGCAGTCTTCTGCGACGCCTCCGAGACCACACTGACCTACGGACAGCTCTCCGAGGAGATCGTCTCGGTGGCGTCCGAACTGATGGCTGCGGGAGTAGGCCCGGAATCGACGGTCGCGGTCGTGCTCCCACGATCGGCACGACAGCTCGTCGCGTTCCACGCCGTGGTGGCGGCCGGTGCTGCGTACGTTCCGGTGGACCCGAGTCACGCAGTGGACCGCAACGAGGTCCTGGTGCAGGACAGTGGCGCGCGCTACCTTCTCTCGGACCGAGAATCGATGAACGAGTCCGGACTGGATTCCGTCGCGGACGGGCGAACCCGTCTCGATCTCGACGCCATGTCCGGTACGGACGATGACACCGCGCTTGCTCAGGTCCTCCGGCGCCAGCGCGAGATCCACCCCTCGACGCCCGCCTACGTCATGTTCACCTCCGGGTCCACCGGTCGTCCCAAAGGCGTCGTCGTGCCTCACGATGCTGTGTCGACCAGTATGGAATGGCGTCAGAACGAGTACTCGCTCGACGCGAGCGACGTCGTGTTCCACAAGACGCCGATGACCTTCGACGCATCGGTCAGGGAATTGTGGTGGCCGCTGCTGGTCGGCGCCCGGCTGGTGATCGCACGACCCGGTGGCCACCTCGACATGCGGTATCTCGCTGACGTCGTGGACGAACGACAGGTCACGGTGATGCACTTCGTTCCCTCGGTGCTGCGTCTCTTCGTCGACGCGATCGCGCCGGGGAGGTGCAGTTCACTTCGCCTGCTCGTCAGTGGAGGCGAGCGACTCCCGACCGATCTGGTGGCCTCGGTCGCGGCGCTCGGGATCGTGCGGCCGACCAACGAGTACGGACCCACGGAGACGACACTGTCCGTTGCTCGGCACCGCTCGACGGGCTCCGAATCCGGTGCTGTCCCGATCGGTCCTCCCATGGGATCGACCGCGGCGACGGTGAGGAACACGACACTCCGACTGGTCGGACCGTCGGTGCACGGCGAGCTGTACCTCGCGGGACCTCAGCTCGCACGTGGATACGCCTCGCGGCCCGGCGACACCGCCACCAGGTTCGTTGCCGATCCGAGCGGCACTCCGGGCTCGCGCATGTACCGCACGGGCGATGTCGTGCGGTGGGACGGTGAGGGTGAACTGATCTACTCGGGCCGAACCGACGATCAGGTCAAGGTCAACGGTGTCAGGGTGGAGCTGGGTGAGGTGGAGTCTGCTCTGCGCGGTCTCGACGGCATCACCGACGCCGCGGTCTTGGTGCGGAGAACCGGTGGGCGCAGTCGTCTACTGGGCTACGTCGTGTCCAGTGAGCCGAACCCGGACGAGACCGAGATGAGACGACGGTTGTCGGAGACGGTCCCGGACTTCCTGGTCCCTGCCCGGATAGTCGCGCTCGAGGCATTGCCGCTGAACGCCAGTGGCAAGGTCGACAGGCGAGCACTCCCGGAGCCGACCACGCAGAGGTTCGTGTCGCGGGAGCCACGCGACGAGCTCGAGCGCCAGATCTGCGCTGCGATGGCCGATGTGCTCGAATCCGACGCCGTCGGTCCGGACGACAGCTTCTTCGGCTTGGGAGGAAACTCGCTGGGCGTCATGGAGCTCACCGCAGCACTCCGACGCGACCTCGGCGTGGAGGTTCCGCTGCGGCAGATCTTCCTGGGTCCGACTCCGGCCGACATCGCCGATCACATCCGCAGCGTCGGCGACGGCTCGACCACCGCGTCGACCACGGGGCTGCAGGACATGTTGGGAGTCGTGCTGCCACTTGCCGGCGGGGAAGGGCGACCGGTCTTCTGCGTGCACCCTGTGTCCGGTCTGTCCTGGAGCTTCGGGGCTCTCGCACCCCACCTCGACGAGGTTCCGCTGTACGGACTGCAGCCGCCCGGCCTCCTCGACGTCGACGCTCAGGCAACGTCTGTCGCGGCCTTGGCCCGGACCTACGTCGACGCCATGCTCTCCGTGCAGACCGAGGGCCCGTACCGTCTGCTCGGGTGGTCACTCGGTGGCAGGATCGCCCACGAGATGGCTGTTCAGCTGCAACAGCGTGGCGCGGTCGTCGAGTCGTTGGTGATGCTGGACTCCTACGCCCACTCGCTGGACACGACGAACGACGCCGAGGACGCGGATCATCTGACCGATTTCCTGGCTGCATCCGGGCTCGTCGACGGGTCCCTGACAGCACCCGACGATGTCGCGTCCGCGTCCGAGTCGGCCGATGCCCTGGTCGACTATCTCTCGACGAGCACAGCTCTCGCGGGACAGGTGGATCCGCAGATCATTCGGAATGTGATCACGACGGCGACCGTCAACGGTGCGCTGGGTGCCGAGCATCATCCGGGTAGGTACCACGGTGAGATCGTGATGTTCTCAGCAGTGGAAGGGCGTGGGGACGAAGCGGGTCCGGCTGCATCGTGGGAGCCGTTCGCGGACGTGGTCACGGACATACCCGTCGATGTGAGCCACTGGCAGATGACGAGCGACCGAGCCCTGACGATCATCGGCCCCGCACTCAGGGACGTGTTCGTCCGCCGGTGACGAAGACGCCGTTCGTCGGTCCGCGTGCGGAGGCCGACGAACGGCGTGACCAGGTCGAGCCCTAGGTCAGCTGGCCAGCGAGTTCAGCGAGTGCTGCGCATCCTCGATCAGCGCGCAGTAGCGGTCGGGGTCGGTCAGCATGGAGGCATCGGCCGTGATGGTCAGTGCCAACGTGTCACCGAGGGTGCCCGCGTGGTGGCACAAGCCGAATCCGTCCACGATCGGCATGGGTGTGAAGATTCCGAACGCCGGCCTGCCGAGCAGTTCGAGCCGGCTGTCGCCGTGCATCATGTTCGACAGAACGGTGTTCGACGCGACACTGACGGGCGTGGCGCAGTTGCGAGATTGCAATGACATGAAAACTTTGACGACGATCGGCGGGATCACGTCGATGGAACGCCTCCGCGCAGACTGCGTCTTCTTCGCGATGCCGGCTTTCGCCATGGCCGTCGACCGCTGAATGGCAGCGAGGCGTTTTCGCACATCGGACACGTCCGAATGCAGAGACACCGTGAGGAACGACGCGCGGTTGGCCGACTCGGTCCCGTCGAGCGCGATCGGCACAGTGGAGCCCAGCGAACCCTCAGGACGCTCCCCGATCTCCTCGAGATAGCGATGCATCGCATCTGACACCATGCCCAGGAGAACGTCGTTGATCGTGCTGCCGGGCACGGCGGCTCTGGACCGTTTGATGTCGTCGACGTCGAACCACATCACGCGGCACACGGTGCCGCGATCGGTACGGCCGTCGAAGCGTGTCGCCGGGTGCGTCGGGCGTCCTTCGTCCGACGCGTCACCGTCCTTGCGTTCGAGAAGGTAGCGGCGCACGTACTTGAGCAGTCCGTAAGGCAACGTGACCGCGTTCTGGAGAGAGGTCGGTACCCGCTCCGCGGCATGATGTCCCCACGTCTCGTCCTCACGACGGGGGAGCGAGACGTCGTCACCGAAGATCGTCTTCAGAGCGTCCGCCAGACCCAGGCCGTCCATGATCGAGTGGTGAACCTTGACCAGGGCGAAGCACGCGCCGTCCGGGACACCCTGGATGTGGGATGTGCCGGTCAGGAACCTGATCTCCCACGTGCGCTCCGAGAGGTTCATACGCTCGTTCATCATCGACGTGACAGCGTTCTCGACGGGCGCCCAACCGGGTTCGCTCACCTGCGTCACGGACAACCCTGCCGCGTGGTCAGGCCTCGGCGAGTCGATCCAGAACGAATCTCCCAGGTCCCACCGCGATCGACGCAGGACGCGTCGGAATTGGGGAACGGTCTCGATGCGAGGAACCAGCCACTCGGCGATCGTTCCGAGGTCGAGCGTGTCGGCCTCGGTGCCCGGATGGGGATGAAAGACCACGACCTCGACGAGATTGGCAACCATTCGTTCGCTCTCCGCGAGAATGTTCACAGCGTCTCGGGGATGCAGACGAACGCCACGAGGGCGAGAGATCAATGAGGTCATCGACGGAATCGACCGTCCTTTCAGGTGCCGCACGTTCGGTGACGCCGCAAGGGCGGGGCGACGTCGCGTGGCGTTCTGCACCATCGGGCACGGCGTCACCCGTTACTTGTCGACCCTACCGAGTGTCGATCATTCGCCGTTCAGGCAGAGATCGACCGGGTGCGGAGCGAGGCCGCGACACGATCGCGGGTCCGGTGCCGGTCACTGGAAAGAGGGCCGTCCGGGTGTCCGACGAGTCGTGAACCCGCGCTTCACCGGTCGCAGACCACGAGAACCGGCTCGAAAAAAACGTCCAGCTCGTGAAAAAAGTGACACACATCACATCAGACGTGCCGAGTCAGGTGGGGCTCCCTGCGGCCTTTCGATAGCCGCGAATTGCAGGTCCGAGGAACAGCACGAGCAGCGCTACGGCGAATACCACACTCTGGATCGCGGGAGACTGCAGTGGGCCGCCGAGTGTCAGCGCCTTCATGGTGTCGACCGACGTCGATATCGGATTGTGCTCCACGACCGGCCGAAGGGACGGTGGATAAGCATTGGTGGGCACGAAGCCGGAATTGAAGAACATCAATATGGTGAACGTCATTCCGACCACTTCCACGAGGGGGAGCGTGCTCGACGAGATGGCCAGGAAGGTGACGAACACCGCGAATGCAGTTCCGAACATGAGCGGAACACCCATCGAGAGAATTCCGGCAGCAATTCCTTGATCGAACCGGAAGCCGAGAGCGAATCCCACTGCGTAGATGAGGCAGGTCGTCAGTACGACGCGAAGCGCCTCGGCCATCAGGCGTCCGACCAGGCCCGCGGCTCGATGTGTCGGCAAAGTGTAGAAACGTCCCAAGAGACCGGCCTTGCGCTCGCGTCGCAGTCCGATGGCGCTGGCGAGAGAACCGCTCATGGCGGCGACGAGAGCGATCAAGGGAACGGTGCCGAAAATGGCGTCGACTCCAGTGGCCTGTGTCACAGAATTTCCGAGCACCGTACGCAGCATGAGCAGGAAGAGCACCGGATAGATGACCGCCTGGATGATCGTGCCCGGATCACGCCGCCAGCGTGTCAGGAGGCGTCCGCAGTGAAGACCGCTCTGCAGCAGCAACGCAGCAATGCTGCGTTCGCTGGGGGCAGCGTCGGGTTCCGGAAGATGGCGGAGGGTCAGTGCCGAATCGGTCGTTCTCGCGTCCGTCATGACCGTCTCACGCTCGCCCACACTGCCAGAGGAATCAGAACGGCGATCAGACCCAGAGCCCAGATCACGGCGGGCAGCAAGGTCGCCCACACCACACCCGTGTCGGCGAGGTCGCGCATCGCGCCGGCGAAGATGGATATGGGTTGGTTGCGTACGAACGGCCTGATCCACTCCGGAAAGCCTGTTTCGGGAACGAACCCGGACGACAACATGCCCAGAATCAATTGCGGCAGCGTCAGGGCCTGGCTGGTGGCCTCTGGGCTGCGCGACAGCGATCCGATGGCGTCGCCACCCGTCGACAGTGCGAATCCGACGAGGAGCGCGAAGGCGAAGAACGCCGCCGCGGATGCGAGGCCGCCCGAGAAACGGAAGCCGATGAGCGTGCCGTAGAGGATTGCTGCCACCAGTGACACGAAAGCGTGGACGAAGTTCGCCGTGGACCGCGCGAGGAGCGGTACCCAGAGTTTGATGGGCATCGTCTGTAGACGCGAGGTCATTCCCGAGGTGCCCTCCATCGCGGCGCGCTGTGCGGCGGAGATCGCGGTGAAAGCCATTGTCTGCAAGCAGATGATCGGCATGAGGAATTGGGCGTAATCGATGCCCTGAAGCTGCATGACGAATTTGAGCGGCAGGTAGAACCCAGCGGTGTAGACCGCGGGAGCAATGATCGCGACCAGAAGATGTCCGGATTTGACCATGTGCCGCAGGTTGCGCTCGGAGAGACTCGCCCACTGGTTGAACGCCGTGGGCTCCACCGCGCGATGAGACGCGCGCGTCTCGTCGCGCGCCGACAGGACGCCGGTCACCGAGATCCCGCCTGATGTTCGACAGGAGGCTGTTGGGTGGTCTCGGACGCACCGGTACCGGTGAGTGAGAGGAAGACGTCGTCGAGGGAGGGTTTACGGAATGCGATGTCCTCGACGGCGATCCCAGCGATCTCGAGTCGACGAAGCGCTTCGCTCAAGACGGCCGGCCCGTCGTCGGCCGGCAGGGACACGACCGGAGCGTCGGAAGAATTGGCCGCCGCGATCGTCGGATTGAGCCCCTGGAACGAGCGGACAGCGCTGTCGAGGTCGGCGACGCTGTCCAGTGTGATCTCGACCGTCTTCGCTCCGATGCGACTCTTGAGCTGATCAGCGCTTCCCTGGGCGATGACGCGGCCGGTGTCGATGACGATGATGTCGTCGCTCAACAGGTCCGCCTCTTCGAGATACTGAGTGGTGAGCAACGTCGTGATCCCCTGGTCGCGCAGCGAGGACACGAGGGACCACACGGCTTTGCGGCTGCGAGGATCCAGGCCGGTGGTGGGCTCGTCGAGGAACACGACCTTGGGCCTCACGACGAGTCCGCACGCGATGTCGATCCGTCGGCGCATGCCCCCCGAGTACTCGGAGACCCGACGGTCCGCGGCGTCCTCGAGGTCGAAGTCCACGAGCAGGTCCACGGCACGGCTACGCGCTGACCTGCGCGTGAGGCCCATGAGGCGGCCGAACAGATGGAGGTTCTCGCGACCGGTCAGCGAATCGTCGAGCGCCGCGTACTGACCGGTCATGAGAATGGACCGACGGACTGCCGCCGGGTCGCGAGACACGTCGTGACCGGCCACCATCGCTCGCCCGCTGTCGATGCGGGTCAGAGTGGACAAGATCTTCACCATGGTGGTCTTACCGGCGCCGTTGGGGCCGAGTATGCCGAGGATCGAACCCTCGGGGACGGAGAAATCGATGCCTTGGAGGGCATTGACCGATCCGAAGGACTTGTGTACGTCCTCCACGGATACGGCGGTGTCCACTTGCGGCATTCGGTCTCCATTGTCGGCGCTCGGGTGTCGATCACTGACTATGACATCTTCGTCAGCGGTTCGAACGTTACCCGGCGCACTCGCTGTCCCTTCAGGACATCGTGACTCCGCGTACCTCAGCCGGTAGCAGGAAGCATGCGTGTTCGCCGGAAACCCTGCGCCGCGTCGAGCAACGTGTCGAGGGCTGCGCGAAGGCATTCGACGTAGTGTTCCGGGTCCGGTAGCAACTGGACGTGGGAAGACACGGTCACGATCATCCGCGAGCCGTGACTGACGGCGACATGGGCCAGGTTGACGCCGTCGACGGTGGGCAGAGGCGCGAAGACTCCGGTGACCGGTGCACCACACACCTCCATCGGCGCTGCACCGTACGGGATGTTGCTGACCATGGTGTTCATACTCACTCGAACAGGGTCAGGAGGCGCGGACGGTTGCAGACGCGCCGCGATGCGCTGGAACACCGCCGGCGCCACCGACGCAGCGTTCGGTGGCAGGGCTCCCACCCTCGTGGTGATTTCGGACTTCGCCCGTGACGTCGACGAGGCGACGGCACGGACACGGTCCAGTGGGTCCGGTATGTGGGTGTGCATGGGCACCACGGCGAACGCCAGCTGATTCGCCGTGGTGGACCCGCTTCCGGAGCGCACGTTGACCGGGAAGGAGACGCCGAGTGTCTCGTCAGGTGTTTCGTCGACAGTGGCGAGGTAGGACGACAGACCGAGACCGACAACCGACAGCAGCACGTCGTTCACGGTGGCACCGGGGACACAGGAGCGCACTGTCCGCAGATCGTCGACATCGGCGACGAAGTAGCCGAAGATCATGTCCGGCGTGACCCGTCGATTGAATCTGGTGGCCGGGAAAGTCGTGGTGGAGCGCGACGGGATCGTGCCCTCGAGCTCAGCTCTCCGCTGTGCTCTGTGGCGCACCATCACCGCCTTCGCGAAGACAGCCAGCTCCCGCGGTAGTCGCGCCACTGCCGCCGCTGTCGTGGGTATCGGTCGTATCCGTCGCACGAAGTCGTCGTCGTGGAATCTGCTGACATCCGCGTCCGACGGCGCCAGCATGCGGTGGGCGAGCGCCGAGGTTCCCATACCGTCGATCGCGCAGTGGTGGACCTTGAACAGCATGACGGTGCCATTGTCGGGAACACCCTCGGCACCGTTCAGTCCAGTGACGAAATGGATCTCCCACGTGGGTCGTGAGTAGTCGAAAGGCTGGGACGAGACCCCTGCGACACACTCCGCGAGGTAACTGCCGCCGGAGTCCGTGGGGGCCCGATGCAGGAACACGTGGCGCTCGATGTCGACGTCGCACGAAACCCAGTGCGGCATGGTCAGGTCGAGGGGAGTGGGCACCAGTCGACGGGTGAACAACGGGTGGAAGCTCGTCACCGACTCGGCAAAGGACACTGCCTCCCCGATCGAGACTTCGTGACCGCGGTGCGATCTTTCTCCGAGCACGTAGCCGTGGACGATGCTGCCCGGCGTACGAGCCGATTCGAAGTAATAGTTCAAGGCGTCCCGCGAGGTGAGCGGTTCACCGATCGATCCACCTGCACCGTTCGACACGACGGCTCCTAGCTTGTCGACTTTTTCCCGAACCGAAACAAACCATACACCTTTTACGGCGGGCTCGAACGAGGACTGATACGGGTACTCGGAGGATGAGAGGACGGGTCGCCGTCGTGCGCCTTACACTCCGATGAACGCACGCGCTCACGACCACAGGGAAATGATGTCGAAACTGACCAGAACGACGCGGTTGTCCATCGCGGGGGTTCTCATCGCGTCTCTCGTGACCATCGGCAACGCCGGGGTCGCGGGCGCGCAGAACGGACCGTCGAGGTCCCCGGCGGTGGTCGCCGGGACGCCTGGCGGAGCACGCGTCGTCGATGTCGAGCACGTGGGCGGGCTGCGATACCTCGTCGACGTCTACTCACCGTCGATGGACACGGTGGTCCCGCTGCAGATCTTTCGTCCAGCCGACACATCCGCGCCCCGACCGACGTACTACCTCCTGAACGGTGCGAGTGGCGGAGAGGATCCCTCCAGCAACTGGCCCGATCAGACCGACGTCGAATCCTTCTTCGCCGACAAGAACGTCAATGTCGTCATTCCGAGGGACGGAGCATTCAGTTACTACACCGACTGGATCGCAGATGACCCGGAACTGGGACGCAACAAGTGGAAGACGTTCCTGACGGAAGAGTTGCCCCCGGTGATCAATTCGTCTCTCGGGACCACCGGTACCCAAGCGATCGGGGGCATCTCGATGGCAGCCAGTGCCGTTCTCATGCTCGCGGCCGACGCCCCCGGTCTGTACGCCTCGGTGGCGTCGTTCAGTGGTTGCGCGAGCACGTCCGACGACCTCGGCCGTGCGTGGGTGAAACTGGTGGTGGAGGCCCGCGGTGGCGGCGACACCACCAACATGTGGGGCCCTGACGGCGGACCCGAGTGGATCGCCAACGACGCGCTTCTCAATGCCGAGAAGCTGCGGGGTACCCCCCTGTACTTGTCGACGGGCAACGGTCTGCCCGGCTTCGACGACACCTTGGCGAGTGCGCGCATAGCCGGCGACGTCCCGGCGTTGGTCAACAGGGTTCTCGTCGGCGGCGGTATCGAGTCCATCACGGACTCCTGCACGCGTGCGTTCGCTGGAAAGCTCTTCGATCTGGGTATTCCGGCAACTGTCAACTTCCGCAACGGTGGCACGCACTCGTGGGCCTACTGGCAGGACGATCTGCACGAGTCCTGGCCGATGGTGGCCGGATCCCTGGGCCTCGACAAGTGAGCAGACAGTCGGAGAACGGGAGTGATGACAGCGTGAACACCGACAGACGACCCACCGTCTCGATCGTCGTGCCCGTGCTGAACGAGGAGCTTTTCATCGCTCCGTGTCTGGACCATGTGCTGCCCCAGATCGACGAGGTGACGGAAGTGATCGTCGTCGACAACGGGTCGAGCGATCGCACTGTCGAGATCGTCGAGGCATACATTGCGCGAGACCCTCGAATCCGCTTGGTGCACGAGCCCCGTAAGGGACTCTTCCACTCGCGCGCAGCAGGTTTCCGGGCCGCCACGACCGACATCGTCGGTCGGATCGACGCGGACACGCGTATCGCGCCCGACTGGGTCGCCGCCGTTCGACGCGCGTTCGAGACCACCGATCCGGCTCGGAGGTTGGGTGGCGTGACGGGGCTCAGCGCTCCTTACGATTCTCCGTTCAGCAGATCGAAGAAGCTGCTGGTCGAGGTACTCGTGCGCACGAAAGCCATCGGAACCGGCAAGACGATCGCCAACATGCACGGTGCCAACATGGCAGTCAGTCGCGAGGCGTGGGACGCGGTCGAGGACCAACTCACCCCGCGTGCGGATGTACACGAGGACATCGACTTCGCCTTGTGCCTCAGGGAGGCAGGTTTCGCGATCATTCAGCCGGCCGACATGTGGGCCGACGTGTCTCCTCGGCGAGCGTTGACTCCCCCCTTGCAGTACACCTCGTTCGTTCGGGCCGGCATCACCAGCTTCGAGATCCATGGTCGAGGACACTGGACGTTGCGTTGGTTGGTCGCGCCTGTGACGTGGCTCTCGCACGCGGTCTTCTGGTTCCCCTACCGCGCATACGATCCGACCACGCGGCGCTTCTCGGTGCGCCGGCTCGTCAGTCGCCAGGAGTTCCGGCCGGCAGCGCTGTCGGAAGCACCTCCCGGGAGCTGACCGACAGCAGAGCACCGGACGTCACCGCGGGCAGGCCGGAGGCCGGTCGGAAGTCACCGCGGGCAGGCCGGAGGCCGGTCGGAAGTCACCGCGGGCTGACCCACACGGTGATGTCGGCGTGGACGACCTCGGTGCCGCCGGCGTCGCGCAGGCTGACCGGGATCACGAGTTCCACGCCGCTGGTCACCGATTGCCAGTCCGGCCGATCGTCGAGCAGCGCGGTGGCGGTGAGCCCGGATCTGCCGGGGGCCAGGTACTGGACGTTCATGCCCTTGGGGATCCATCGGTGGGTCGTGGGGATCGTCGCCTCGGCGAGCATCCCCATCGCCACCTCGGCCAGATTGCAGGCCGCGATGGCGTGGAAGGTGCCCAGGTGGTTGTGCACTCCGAACCACGTGGGCCCGGAGACCACGCACCGCCCGGGGGCGAGCTCCCGTACGCGGGGGAGGACCGTGGCGAAGAAGGGCACGCGGACACACATTCCCGCGGAGAACGCCAGGGAGCGGGTGATCCCGCCGGGGAGTCGCTGCCAGAGCGCGTAGGTGCTGGTGACCGTTGCCATGGCTGCACCTTACTCGGCGGTAAGTTGGTCGGGCGCGGTAGATCCGCGCGCTGACCGGTCGTCCGCGCTGGTTGCATCACGTGCGGATGGGTAAATTCTGCACGGATCGCAGCGATCGACCGTGCGCTCCGGCCGCGCTACCGCCTCGATTTGAACTCGACCCCCGGCGTGGGTCATACTGTTCGGGTTGCCTTGACCAAGGTGATCCCTGTCGTGCGTGTTGCGACGTGATCTCGCGGTCGAGGTATGCGACGAGAACGACATGCAGTGATTGCGCCGGCACGATGGGCGCATCCGGTCCGCGTTCTCCCGCCGGTCGAGTTCGGGCCGAGGGAGAATTATGTGCGGGAATGCGACACGCCCGACCGCGTGGACCGGAGAACCATGACAGATGAACAGCGGCAACGGATTCCTCCTGGCCACGCGTGTGCGTGGATGCGAGAGTCCGCCACGTTCGTCCTCATGGATGCGCCTCGCGCTCGGCTTCATGCCGGCGTCGGGTCAGCACACTGCCGGGTTCTCCGGATCGACATCCGGAGACGAGAGACCTGACCAACGGTTAACCAGGGCAAGGAAGAGGACATAAGCGTGGCGGGACAAAAGATCCGCATCAGGCTCAAGGCCTACGACCACGAGGCGATCGACGCGTCCGCGCGCAAGATCGTCGAGACCGTGACCCGCACCGGGGCACGCGTGGTCGGACCTGTGCCGTTGCCCACCGAGAAGAACGTGTACTGCGTCATCCGTTCGCCGCACAAGTACAAGGACTCTCGCGAGCACTTCGAGATGCGCACGCACAAGCGACTCATCGACATTCTCGACCCGACGCCGAAGACGGTCGACGCGCTCATGCGCATCGACCTGCCGGCAAGCGTCGACGTCAACATTCAGTGAGCGCGGAGACAACCATGACTGACAACATCAAGCGTCCGGCCAAGGGCATTCTGGGCACCAAGCTCGGCATGACCCAGGTCTTCGACGAGAACAACCGCGTCGTCCCGGTCACCGTCGTGAAGGCTGACCCGAACGTCGTGACCGCGATCCGTACCGAGGAGCGCGACGGCTACAGCGCCGTCCAGGTCGCCTTCGGTGCCATCGATCCCCGCAAGGTGAACAAGCCGGTCACCGGCCAGTTCGCCAAGGCAGGCGTCACGCCTCGCCGCCATCTCGCGGAGCTGCGCGTCGCCGACGCCGCAGGCTACGAGATCGGCCAGGAGCTCACCGCAGCCGAGTTCGAGGACGGCGCCTTCGTCGACGTCACCGGAGTCAGCAAGGGCAAGGGCTTCGCGGGAACGATGAAGCGCCACGGCTTCAAGGGCCAGGGCGCGAGCCACGGTGCGCAGGCTGTCCACCGCCGCCCCGGTTCCATCGGTGGCTGCGCGACCCCCGGCCGTGTCTTCAAGGGCATGCGCATGTCGGGCCGCATGGGTAGCGACCGCATCACCACGCAGAACCTCTCGGTGCACAAGGTCGATGCCGAGAACGGTCTGCTGCTGATCAAGGGTGCGATCCCGGGCCGCAAGGGCGGCGTCGTGATCGTCAAGAGCGCAGTGAAGGGTGGTGCGCGAGCATGACCAGTCTCGAGAAGAAGACCGAAGCCAACCTGACGCTCGACGTCAAGGAGCTCGGTGGCAAGACCAACGGCACCGTCGATCTCCCCGCCGAGATCTTCGATCGCACCGCGAACATCGCGCTGATGCACCAGGTCGTCGTCGCGCAGCTCGCTGCGGCACGTCAGGGAACGCACTCGACGAAGACGCGTGGCGAGGTCCGCGGTGGCGGCAAGAAGCCGTACCGCCAGAAGGGCACCGGCCGCGCACGTCAGGGCTCGACCCGCGCACCGCAGTTCGTCGGCGGTGGCACCGTCCACGGCCCGCAGCCGCGCGACTACAGCCAGCGCACCCCCAAGAAGATGATCGCTGCAGCTCTCCGCGGTGCCCTCTCCGACCGGGCGCGCAGCGAGCGCATCCACGTGATCACCGAGCTCGTCGCGGGACAGGTGCCCTCCACCAAGGGTGCTCGCACGTTCCTCGCGGAGCTCACCGATCGCAAGAAGGTTCTGCTGGTCATCGGCCGCGCAGACCTGGCCGCATGGAAGTCCGTCCAGAACCTCGACGGCGTTCACCCCATCGCGCCCGATCAGCTCAACACCTACGACGTCCTCGAGGCAGACGACGTGATCTTCAGTGTCGAGGCACTGAACACGTTCATCGCAGGACCGGCCAAGGCAGCAACGGATTCACAGGAGGAGGACAAGTGAGCACCATTGCCGATCCCCGCGACATCCTGCTGGCCCCGGTCATCTCGGAGAAGTCGTACGGGCTCATCGAGCAGGGGACCTACACGTTCATCGTGCACCCCGACTCGAACAAGACGCAGATCAAGATCGCTGTCGAGAAGGTCTTCGGCGTGACTGTGACCAGCGTGAACACCGCCAACCGGCAGGGCAAGCGCAAGCGGACCCGATTCGGCTACGGCACGCGTAAGAGCACCAAGCGCGCGCTCGTGACCCTCTCGGCCGACAGCAAGCCCATCGAGATCTTCGGAGGCCCGGTCGCGTAAGCGGCCGGAGCTCAGAGGGTCCTCGAGGATCAAGGGACGAGACAAACATGGCAATTCGTAAGTACAAGCCGACCACTCCCGGTCGTCGTGGCGCGAGTGTCTCCGATTTCGCGGAGATCACGCGCTCGACACCGGAGAAGTCGCTCATCCGCCCGCTGCACGGCCGCGGTGGCCGCAACGCACACGGCCGCATCACCACCCGTCACAAGGGTGGCGGTCACAAGCGCGCCTACCGGCTCATCGACTTCCGCCGCAACGACAAGGACGGCGTGCCGGCCAAGGTCGCTCACATCGAGTACGACCCCAACCGCACCGCCAACATCGCGCTGCTGCACTTCGCAGACGGTGAGAAGCGCTACATCATCGCGCCGAAGGGCATCTCGCAGGGTTCGCCCATCGAGTCGGGTGCCACGGCCGACATCAAGCCCGGCAACAACCTCCCGCTCCGCAACATCCCGACGGGTACCACCATCCACGCGGTGGAGCTTCGTCCGGGTGGCGGCGCCAAGATGGTCCGCTCCGCCGGTGCCGGTGCTCAGCTCCTCGGTAAGGAAGGCGCCTACGCCACGCTGCGTATGCCGTCCGGTGAGATCCGTCGAGTCGACGTGCGCTGCCGCGCCACCGTCGGCGAGGTGGGCAACGCCGAGCAGTCCAACATCAACTGGGGCAAGGCCGGCCGTATGCGCTGGAAGGGCAAGCGCCCGACCGTCCGTGGTGTCGTCATGAACCCGGTCGACCACCCGCACGGTGGTGGCGAGGGCAAGACCTCCGGTGGTCGCCACCCGGTCAGCCCGTGGGGGCAGCCGGAAGGCCGTACCCGCAAGAACAAGCCGAGCGATCAGCTCATCGTCCGCCGCCGCCGCACCGGCAAGAACAAGCGATAATCAGGAGGGAGTAGCAGATGCCACGCAGTCTGAAGAAAGGCCCGTTCGTCGACGACCACCTCCTGAAAAAGGTGGACGTTCAGAACGACAAGGGCACGAAGCAGGTCATCAAGACCTGGTCACGCCGCTCGACCATCACCCCCGACTTCATCGGTCACACCTTCGCCGTCCACGACGGTCGCAAGCACGTCCCGGTGTTCGTCTCGGATGCGATGGTCGGACACAAGCTCGGTGAATTCGCGCCGACGAGGACCTTCAAGGGTCACATCAAGGACGACCGGAAGGCGAAGCGGCGATGACCAACTTCACCCCCACCGACAACCCGATCGCCCGGGCCACGGCCAAGCACGTTCGCGTGACGCCGATGAAGGCCCGTCGCGTCGTGGACCTGGTCCGCGGAAAGAGCGTCGAGGATGCCCTGAACATCCTCAAGTTCGCACCGCAGGCTGCCAGCGAGCCCGTCGCCAAGGTCGTTGCCTCGGCAGCGGCCAACGCGGAGAACAACCTGGATCTCGATCCGAGCACGTTGATCGTCTCGGCTGCATTCGTCGACGAGGGCGCGACCCTCAAGCGTTTCCAGCCTCGTGCCCAGGGTCGTGCGTTCCGCATTCGTAAGCGCACATCTCACATCACGGTCATCGTGGAGAGCCTGCCCAAGACCGGCGGCTCGACACGTGGTCGCCGGAAGGGAGCTCAGTAGTGGGCCAGAAGATCAACCCGCACGGCTTCCGCCTCGGCATCACGACCGACTGGAAGTCCCGCTGGTACGCAGACAAGCAGTACGCGGAGTACGTCAAGGAAGACGTGCAGATCCGCAAGCTCCTCGCCACGGGCATGGAGCGCGCCGGCATCGCCAAGGTGGAGATCGAGCGCACCCGTGATCGGGTTCGCGTCGACATCCACACGGCGCGTCCGGGCATCGTCATCGGTCGCCGCGGCGCCGAGGCGGATCGCATCCGTTCCGAGCTCGAGAAGCTGACCGGCAAGCAGGTCCAGCTGAATATCCTCGAGGTCAAGAACGCCGAGTCCGAGGCACAGCTCGTCGCACAGGGTGTGGCCGAGCAGCTCTCGAACCGAGTCGCTTTCCGTCGTGCGATGCGCAAGGCCATCCAGTCGGCCATGCGTCAGCCGAACGTCAAGGGCATCCGCGTTCAGTGCTCCGGTCGCCTCGGCGGCGCGGAGATGAGCCGTTCCGAGTTCTACCGCGAAGGTCGCGTTCCGCTGCACACACTGCGTGCGGACATCGACTACGGCCTCTACGAGGCGAAGACCACCTTCGGTCGCATCGGCGTGAAGGTCTGGATCTACAAGGGCGACATCGTCGGTGGCAAGCGTGAAGCTGTCGCCGCCGCTGCTCCGGCAGGCGATCGTCCCCGTCGCGAGCGTCCGTCTCGTCCGCGTCGCAGCGGTGCCTCGGGCACCACGGCGACCAGCACCGAGGCCGGCCGCGCAGCGACCGCAACCGCTGATGCACCCGCTACGACCGAGCAGAAGGAGGGCTGACGCATGTTGATCCCCCGTCGGGTCAAGCACCGCAAGCAGCACCACCCCAAGCGTTCGGGTGCCGCCAAGGGCGGAACTCAGGTGACCTTCGGTGAATACGGCATCCAGGCTCTCGAGCCCGCCTACATCACCAACCGTCAGATCGAGGCAGCCCGTATCGCCGTCACCCGCCACATCAAGCGTGGTGGCAAGGTCTGGATCAACATCTACCCGGACCGTCCGCTCACGAAGAAGCCTGCCGAGACCCGCATGGGTTCCGGTAAGGGTTCGCCGGAGTGGTGGGTCGCCAACGTCAAGCCCGGCCGCGTGCTCTTCGAGCTCAGCTACCCGGACGAGCAGATCGCTCGTGAAGCTCTGACGCGTGCGATTCACAAGCTGCCGATCAAGGCACGCATCATCACGAGGGAGGTTCAGTTCTGATGGCTACCGGTACCCCGGCTGCCGAGCTCCGCGAGCTCGGCGACGAAGAACTGATCACCCGCCTTCGTGAGTCGAAGGAGGAGCTGTTCAACCTCCGCTTCCAGATGGCCACCGGCCAGCTGGACAACAACCGTCGGCTGCGCGTCGTCCGCCACGAGATCGCGCGCATCTACACCGTGATGCGCGAGCGCGAGCTCGGGCTTGCCGCCGGACCTTCCGAGGACACGGCAGGTGACGCAGCATGAGCGAGGAAACAGTGACTGAAGAGACCACCCGCAACAGCCGGAAGACGCGTATCGGATACGTCGTCTCCGACAAGATGCAGAAGACGATCGTCGTCGAGTTGGAGGACCGTGTGAAGCACGCCCTCTACGGCAAGATCATCCGACGCACCACCAAGGTCAAGGCCCATGACGAGAACGGAGTCGCCGGCGTCGGCGACCGCGTTCAGCTCATGGAGACCCGCCCCCTGTCCGCCACGAAGCACTGGCGACTGGTCGAGGTCCTCGAGAAGGCCAAGTAACACCTGCAGCACCCATGGACGACCCCGCACTCCTCGTGAGTGCGGGGTCGTTCTGCGTTCTCCGGTCCTCGCTACGATGGCCGGACGAGAGGGGATCGGCATGGACAGTGTGATGCAGTTCGCCGGGCAGTACTGGTGGCTGGTGTTCGTCTTCGGCGGATCCATCGCCGGTGCGGTGAAGGGGATCGGTGCTGCCAACGAGCGGCGGGCCGACCGTCGCCTCGAGCGGTACCGCATCAAGCAGCAGGCCAAGGTCGCAGCGCTCGAACTCTCGAAGTCCACGAAGCAGGACGCGGAGACACAACGTCGATCCGTCGAGAAGGCGCTCGCCGAGCACGACGACGTGAACGCTCGGTGGTTCGCCTACGAGACCGACGTCATCAACCTGCTCGAGTTTCCGATGATGACGAACATGCGCGACCCGATGACGGTGGCCTTCCACCGAGCCAAGCTCGAAGCCGACTCCCTCCGGCCGTCGGCGGCGGACGAACTGGTCGGCGATGTCGAGGCGCAGCGGCTCTACCGCTCGGCCGTGCACGACTACGCCGTGGCGTTCACCGCCGCCGAGTCCGAGGCCAAGCGTCGCCGCCGCGGGAACTTCAGTGAGGCGGAGCAGAACCGACTCACTCGCGCGCAGTCGCTGCTGCGCATGGCCTTGGACGGCGCCTCGACCCCCGCCGAGCGACAGGCGGCGTACCGCAAGGCGCGCACCGAGCTCGAGGGTCTGGTGACGCTGCCGACGACTGCGTACGCACAGATCGAACAGCGGATCGCGGGGGCGTTGGAGGCGTAGGCGCGGTCAGCCCGTGACGTCCACGTCGTCGACCGCCACCGTCTCGCCCCGGCGATGCGCCATGTAGTCGCGCAACTCCCGCTTCACGACGGGGAGCAGCAGGTACAGGCCGATGATGTTGACGAAGGCCAGGGCGAACAGCGCCGCATCCGCGAAGTCCAGTACGGATCCGAGCGACAGCACCGTGCCGACGACGGTGAAGAGGCAGAAGATGACGTTGAAGCTGTGCTTGGCGAGGGCGCTGCGGCCGAAGAGGGACGTCCACGCCTGCGACCCGTAGTAGGCCCACGTGATGGCGGTGGACAGCGCGAAGAGCGCCACCGCGACGGTCAGAATGTACGGGAACCAGGGGAGCACCGTCTCGAACGCGTCCGAGGTGAGTGTGACGCCGCCGGCAGGAAGAGCGCCGGTCTCCGCGACGATGGCGCGCTGGTCCTGCCAGGACTGCGTGTTCGCGATGACGATCGTCAGAGCGGTGGCCGTGCAGATCACGACCGTGTCGATGAACGGTTCGAGCATGGCCACGAATCCCTCGGTGACCGGATGACGCGTCTTGACTGCCGAGTGCGCGATGGAGGCCGATCCCAGTCCCGCCTCGTTCGAGAACGCGGCGCGCTGGATGCCGATGATCATGACGCCCAGTACGCCACCCGCCACGCCCGTGGGGGAGAAGGCGCCCGTCACGATCGCACTCATGGCGCCGGGGACCTGCTCGATGTTGACGGCGATCACCACGGCGCATCCCAGCACGTAGACGATGGCCATGGCGGGAACCAGCTTGGCCGTCACGGCGGAGATGGACTTCATCCCGCCGATGATGACCAGCCCGATCACCACGGCGACGACGAGCCCGAAACCGAACTTCGCGCCGTCCGAGCCGAGGAAGCCGTCGTCGCCACCGGTGACACTGCGCACCTGAGCGTAGGTCTGGTTCGCCTGGAACATGTTTCCGCCGGAGATGCCGAAGAAGATGATGATCACCGCGTAGACGGTGGCCATGATCTTTCCGACCCGGCTCATCCCGCGTTCCGCGAGCCCCTTGGTCAAGTACTTCATGGGACCACCGGAGACGGTGCCATCCTCGTGGACGTCGCGGTACTTCACACCCAGCGTGCACTCGACGAACTTGGTGGCCATACCGAGGAAGCCGGCGAGGATCATCCACAGCGTGGCACCGGGTCCGCCCAGGGTGACCGCGACCGCGACACCGGCGATGTTGCCGAGCCCGACGGTGCCGGACACGGCGGCGGTCAGGGCGCGGAAGTGGCTCACCTCGCCGGGTGCGGTGGGGTCGTCGTGCTTCCCGCGGACCAGTTCCACCGCGTGTGTGGCGCCGCGTACCTGCAGGAACTTGAAGGTGACCGTGAAGATGATCGCGGCGGCCAGGAGCCAGAGCACGACCAGTGGTACCGATGCACCGCCGATGTCGACGGAGAAGAAGACGACGGTGGTGACCGCCTCGGTGACGGGTTCGAAGGTGGAATTGATGGCATTCTCGATGGTGGTGAGGGTGCCACCGTCGGCCGCGAGGATCCGGGGTACGGAAGTCATGTCTCATTCGACCCCGGCATCCCGGATCCTGCACGCCTTCAGACGTATCTGA
Source organism: Rhodococcus sp. BP-332 (assembly GCF_019836065.1). NCBI lineage: Bacteria > Bacillati > Actinomycetota > Actinomycetes > Mycobacteriales > Nocardiaceae > Rhodococcus > Rhodococcus sp. BP-332. Next base: position 350,447 of record NZ_JABUEC010000002.1, on the reverse strand, counting down.
CCGATCCTTTACCTGATCTTGACCTCAGACCAGACGCTTCTCGGGACTCACCGTCTTCGACGGATCCTTCTCGACGATGTCGCCCAGCGCCTCGTCGATCTTGGCGAGCACGTCGGCGTCGAGGGTGACGTCCTGCGCCTTGACGTTGTCGGCGATCTGCTCGGGACGAGACGCGCCGACGAGAGCGGCCGCGATGTTGTCGTTGGCCAGCACCCAGGCGATGGCGAGCTGGGACATCGTGATGCCCAGGTCGTCGGCGATCGGCTTCAGCTTCTGCACGCGCGTCAGCGTCTCGTCGTTCATGTAGCGCGAGATCATGTCCGCGCCGCCCTTGTCGTCGGTCGCGCGCGAGCCCTCGGGAAGCGGCTGTCCGGGAACGTACTTGCCCGTGAGGACGCCCTGAGCCAGCGGTGACCAGACGACCTGCGAGATACCGAGTTCCTTGGACGCCGGGACCACGTCGGACTCGATGACGCGCCAGAGTGCGGAGTACTGAGGCTGATTGGAGACGATGGAGAAACCGCGCTGCCGGGCCAGTGTCTGCGCTTCGCGGAGCTGGTCCGCGGTCCACTCGGACACACCGATGTACAACGCCTTGCCCTGCTGGACGACGTCACCGAAGGCGGCGATGGTCTCCTCGAGCGGCGTCTCGTGGTCGTATCGGTGCGCCTGGTAGAGGTCGACGTAGTCGGTGCCCAGGCGTCGCAGCGAGTTCTCGATGCCCTCGAAGATGTGTTTGCGCGAGAGCCCCGTGTCGTTCGGGCCCTTCTCGCCGACCGGGAAATACACCTTGGTGAAGATCTCCAGACCTTCACGACGCTCGCCCGCCACCGCCTTGCCCAGCACGGTCTCGGCCGCGCCGTTGGCGTAGACGTCCGCGGTGTCGAACGTCGTGATGCCGGCGTCGAGAGCCGCCTTCACGCAGGCGGTCGCGACGTCGTTCTCCACCTGCGACCCGTGGGTGAGCCAGTTGCCGTAGGTGATCTCGGAAACCTTGAGTCCGCTGTTGCCCAGAAATCTGTAAGCCATGCGAACAACGCTACTCGCGCGCCGGCGCCAGGACTTCTCCTCTCACTCGCGCGCCAGCGCGAGGACCTCCTCTTCGGTGGGGGGACTCTTCGGGTGGAAGGTGAGGCACAGGGGAGTGGCCGTACGCCGGAACTCCGAACCCTCGACGGCCGCGTAGAACTGACCTGCGGGGAGACGTCCGACGTCGGGCACGGAGCCGCCCTTGGCGCGCGCCATCTCCTGCGCCGCCTGGATCTGGGCGGGGCTGTTCAGCAGGCCGTAGAACTGGGTGGCCGCGTTCCCGGCGATGCGATTGTGCAGCCCCTTGGGGGCTTGGGTCGCAAAGACGAGGCCCAGGCCGTACTTCCGGGCCTGCGACGCGAGTGCGAGCGTGCTGTGCGTGGCCGGTGTCGCTTTGTCCGAGGGCGCGTAGTTCTGCGCCTCGTCCATGACGAAGAGTCCGCCGAGCGGTCGATCACCCGCCGGGTTCTTCTTGATCCAGGCGAAGAGACCCATCTGCAGCTGATTGACGAAGCTCTGCTTCTGCTCCTCGGTGGTGAGCCCCGAGAGGTTGATGACGGACACGCGCGCCTTCTTCCCCTCGGCCGGGGTGAGCAGCACACCCGGATCGACGGGAGTGCCGGACCCGGCGAACATCGGGTCGTTGGTCATCGCGGCCTTGAGGTTCTCGGCGAGATCGGCCGCGATGCGCACGGCGTCGCGCAGATCGCTGGCGTCGGCGGGGAGATTCTCCAGCAGGTCGATGAAGTCCGACATGTCGCCGGCCGAGCGCCGCCCGAACCCGTCGAGTGCCGCGCGCAGCACCGCCTGGCGGTGCTTCGCCTTCTCCGTGGTGCCCGTCGCCAGTGCGGCGGGAGCCAGCGCCGCGAGACCCGACTCGACGGACGCGTCGAACTCGTCCTTGTCGTTGACGACGCTGGCGAAGTCGGGGAGCGGCTGGAAACTGAGCGGCCGCCCCGACGACTTGCGCGGAGTCCAGATGACGACGTCCGTGTCCCGCAGATACGCAGCAGCTTTCGCCTCGTCGCCCGGCGGCCACGTGCGTTCGTCCTCCGGCCACGGTGTCCCGAGGCGGGCGAGATCGTTGTTGATGTCGAGCACGATCGACGAGACACCGTGCAGGGCACACTCCTCGACCAGCCGACGGATGAGCACGGTCTTGCCGCTACCCGATCCGGCGAAGATCGCCGTGTGCTTGCGCAGCGCCTCGAGCGGAATGCGGACCTCGGCGTTGGTGCTGAGCTCCGTCCCCATCTCGATCTGCTCCCGGCGCGGAGTTGCCGCGGGAGCCTGCGACACCTCGGGTTCGATGAGTGCCTGATCGTCGTCGACGACGCTCGCGTCGGGTAGCACCTCGCGGAACAACGCGATCTCGTGCGCCGGCTTGCGAGCGAGCAGCCACGACGTGAGGGCCGGCGAGTTCTCCGACCGGAGAGCACCCAGGGCGTGCAGCGAGCGGCGATCGTCCTCGCTCAGCGGCACCTCGACACCACCGGCGCGGTGCAGCGCCGCCACGGTCTGTTCCGTCTTCGCGCCCTTGGGCCACGGTGCGTTGCGGATGAGGATCAACCGACGGCGCGGCATGTCGATGTGGAGACCCGCCGCGGTGACGGCCCGCTCGATACGGGCCAGTGCCGCACGGGCATTGGTGGAGGAGACGGCGCGGAAGCACCAGTGTTCCTCGTCGTCGGTGTCGCTGTCGACGGTGTGGCGGAGCCGTGCATGCAGTGCCGGGCGGCCGCTCGGCGGAGGATCCTGCGCGAGGCTGTCGTCGGACGACTGGTGTTCGTGGATCCACGCGTCGAGACCGGCGGAGAGCAGTGCCGGGACGAGGCTGTCCTCGGTGCCGGGCTCGAGCGGTGTCGACACGTCCGCGGCGCTGCGCAACTGCGCGTACCGCTCGTCGAGCGCCTCGAGTTCGGATCGCTTGGCCGTGGGGAGCGACGGTGTGTCGGATCCCCCTCCGCTGGAGGCGAAGTCGGTCAGTTCCGTCGCGACCCCCGTCTCGAGGCAGTGGCGGATGTGCTTGTCGACGGCGATGAGCAGCTGGCGGGGAGTGAAGTCCGGCGCCTTGTCGAACGCGTCGACGGCCACCGGCCATGTCGGGTGCGGGGTGGCGAAGCCGACCTCGCGGAAGCACGCCTCGAGGCGACGCTCGAGCAGCAGGCGGCCGACGTCCGACGACGGAATCGGCTTGAGCCGCTGCGTCACCCGGAACCGGTCACGCATCGGTGCGACCCCGCGAGCGGCGATCAGATCCCACGCGCTCGACAGCGCCGACAACACGGAGGCGGTGCGCGGCAACGTCTCACGGAGAGTCATCAGACCGTGGGCGAGCTGCTCGACCACCTTGTCCTCCTGCTCGTCCGCGTAGTCCTTGTCGGCGCCGGTGCGCGCCTGCGCGACGAGGGTGTCGATCTGATCGATGGCGAGGATGGTGGGACCCGTGATCGCGAGCAGTCGGGAGATGTTCTCCGCGATGCCCTGGTGACCGAGCTCCGCGCGGCGGATGCCCCACGACTCGAACTCGTCGGCGTCCACGTCGTCGATCGACTGCAGGTAGGCGTCGCCGATGTCCTGCACGGCCGCGTCGGGTGCGATCGAGAGGACCAGGGCACGCAGGGTGTGCTGGGAGGTCCGACGATGGCGGGGATGGGCCTTGTAGACGCCGGTGACGAACTCGTTCAGCGTGTCGGCGTCGATCATGGTCTCCCCCATGACCTGTCGCCGCTGGTCCTCGCTCACGCCGGCGATGTCGCAGAGCCGCCGCAGGACCAGGCGGAGCTGACTGTCGTCACCGCGACCCGATGGGCGGTTGAGATCGTCGAGCATGCCCATCAGTGTCGAGCGCCAGAAACCCGCGGCGTCGAGGAGCCGGATGAGGAAGAAGTAGCCGCCGCGCGACTGCACCTCCTCGCGGACCTGCCCGAGAAGGTGCGTCTTGCCGGAACCCGCGGGGCCCTGCACGACGACGCCGAGCGGACTGGCGTCGTCCGAGTTCTCGGCGTCGGTGTACGCACTCATGACCTCGGTGAACACCCGCTCGTGCATCCCGGGCACGTGGACGTCCGACTGGGACCGCCACACGTCGTCGGGTGTGGGGGCCCAGCTCAGCCGCACCGACTCGAGAGCGCGGATCTGTTCGGACTTCGTGGTCGTCATCGTGGAGCCGCCCATCACTGTTCGATCGCCAAGAGGTGGTTCTGCTGGTTGCCGACATCGACGGCCGCGGCGCGGTCCTCGTCGGTCAGTGTCTTCTGGTTCTCCTCGGGGATGAGGGAGACGTCGGGGGCGCGTCGCAGCCGGGCGAGCGCCTCGTCGAGATCCGTGCGCGAGATGTCGGACAGGGCGGGCCGCAGCCGCGACAGCCGCACCCAGGCCCCGGGCTCACGAGCAAGGTCCGTGTACGTCGACCGGATCCGCTGTTCGACGTCCGCGGCGGACAGTTCACTGCGGACCGCGGGGGCGACGATGGCGTTGGGTGGCGTCGGCGGCGCCGTGATCGACGTCGGAGTGTCGCGCGGGAAGAAGACCTCGGCGGGACGTACGTCGTCGCGGTGGAACCACCGGCCGAGGCCTGCCATGACGGTGAACAGGGCCTTGCCGGGGCCGGCCGCACCCTTCGGCGCCTGCGTGCCCATCAGGTCGGAGCAGTGCTTCCAGCCCTTGTCGGTGAGCTCGACGGTCATCGTCCGACCCTGCTTGCCCACCTCGATCAGGCCGAGCGACGCGAGGTGGTCCCGGTGGGGCTTCTTCAACTCGGGCCCGAGTGTCGACAGTTCGGGGTTGCGCACCGCGCGTGCCTCGGCCATCAGCACCATCAGCACGGACACCTCGGTGCCGGTCAACTCGTTCGCGCTCACGTGGGAGTCCCCTTCGATCGTCGTCGGTGCAGTGCCTGTTCGATCATCGTCATCACGCTCTCGTGGTCCGCGAGCACGTCCTCGTTGGTGAAGCGCAGCACGATCCAGCCGTGCGTCTGCAGCAGGTTGTCGCGGGACCGGTCGTCGGCGAACTGAGCACGCGCACGGTGCTCGTGGCCGTCGATCTCGATGGCGACCCTCTCATCGACCCACGACACGTCCAGCGTGAACGGTCTGCTCAACGTCGTCGGCCGGACGGACCGGTTGTGGCGTCGGCCCGCCGCCCACTCGCGGGTGGAGAGGACGCGGTCCAGCAGGATCTCCGCTGCGCTGGCCGCGTGCGGACGCCCCTCGACGGGCGGGTAGCTCAGCGGCCGGAAGCGGTCGACGATGGTGTCGACGTCGTCCGGGGTCGACGGAGTGCGCACGGTCAGCACCGGGAACCTGTCCACGGCGGGTGCACCGGCCCCGGTCAACCACACGCCCGTCCCGGTGCTGCACCACCATTCCGCGGCGGTCGCCACCGCTGCCGGGTCGGCGTCGGCGGGGACGTCCACGACGAGGACGGCGCGCTCTCGCCCGTGGACGTCGGCGATCACGCGGGCGGCACCGGCGGCTCGGGTCTCGCGAGCGAAGGCGTCGACACGCAGGGGGCGTCCCGACGTCGACGCGCCCGCGAGATGGGCGAGGTACGGGCCGAAGTGTTCGCTCGAAGACGCGTGCTCGTGAGCTCGTGCCCGAGCGGCGTCGCGGGCCAGCGACGAGCGGTCGCCGACGTCGCCGGGCAGCAGGAAGGGGACGAGGTCGAGCGCGGCCTGCTCGATCGCGGCGACGACGGCGTCCACCATCTCCGACGCGGAGCCGTTCGACAGGGTGAAGAAGAGTGCGGCCGGAGCATCGGACGGCAGCGGGTCCACCGACTCGGCGAGATCGCGCATCGCGGCGCCGGACAGTCGTACGACCCGGTCGAGCGGGGCGTCGTGCCACCAGGGCGTCGCGGTGTCGACGCGTGTCGTCACGTCATCACCCCCGCCCTGGTGTCGAGGCCGACCGGACCGGCCACCGCCCCGCGGCCGATTTCGGCCGACTTCAGGCCTGCCCTGTCGGTTACCATCCCCGAAACCGTACCCGGGGACGGGAACCCGTGTCGCGCGGGTCACCGTCCGAGCAGGCCACCCAGCGCGCCGCCGACACCGGCCTGCTGCCCGCCGCCCGTGCCGCCGACGAACCCGCCGGGCGGCTGCTCCGACGGCTGCACGACGACGAACCCCTGCCCGGAGAACTGCAGGGTGAAGCGCTCGCCGGTGCTGCGGCCGATGAGGGTGCCGAAGTTGAGTTGATCGTTGCTCTTCACCGAGGTCTGCAGGCTCGACGACCACGCGACCGCAGCCTGCGGATCCGCGAAGGTGGGCTGGTCGACGTTCAGCACGACGGGTTGCCCGTCGGTGGTGATGGCGATGCGCCCCTGCCCGGTGAAGATGCAGTTGAACAGGCCCGCGTTGCTGCTGGCGGCCGCACCCTGGACCCGGCCGATGCGGTACGACAGCGACGAGTCGAACGCGAGCACGTTGGCGCCGTTGATGGTGAGACCGTCACTGCCGTCGAGGTCGATGATGTGCACGTCCTGGGCGGCGTTCGCGAGGAAGAGGTCGCCGCGACCGGACACCTTCATCAGCGGCACGCCCTCGCCCGTCACCGTGCGACGGATCATGTTGCCGATGCCGCCGGATCCCTGTGCCTCGAACTTCAGGTCGCCCTGGTAGGCCACCATCGATCCCGAGCGCGCCATGATCTCGCCGTTCATCGCGACGCGGGCCATCTTGCTGCCCTGCTTCTGGATGCCGACGCCCTGGACCTCGGCGTGGGTGGGGGCGAACAGTTCACTTCTCACGGCCAGTGCTCCCTGCGTCGGTACGGGTGGTGGTGCTGCTGTGGTGGAGACGACGGTCGGTGTCGGTGTCGGTGCCGGTGTCGTGGCCAGCGCGGGCTCGTCGTCGACGGTGATGCCGAAGTTCGTCGCGATGCCCGCGAGCCCGTCGTCGAAGCCCTGGCCCACGGCACGGACTTTCCAGGCGTCGCCGCGTCGGTAGATCTCGACGCACACGACGGCGGTCTCGCTCGTGAGTCCGCTCATCCGGAACGACAGGTCCGGTCCGATGGAGATGGTCGGCTCCAGGCCGCCGAACGTGGTGGGGCCCGATCCGTCCAGGCTGGCGGTGACGGCCACGATGTCGACGTCGCGGGGCACCGCACGGGTGTCCACGCGGATCCCGCTGCTGCCGTACGTCACGCCGGGGCCGACCGGGTTGTTGAAGAAGACCAGGTCCGCGTCCGATCGAACCCGGCCCGCGGAGTTCAGCAGGAGTGCCGAGACGTCCACGGCGGCGCCGGACACGGAGATGTCGAGGCTGTCCGAGGGTGCGGGGCGATTCTCCCCCCGTGCGAGGCTGTCCACGGACATCAGTGTGCCACCGGCGCCTGACAGAGCCCTGTGCCGTCGCGCGTGGTGGGGATTTGGATCCCGTCCGCGTGTTCCCTACACTAGAGCGGTTGCCCGTGGTAGATGCATGCGTCGGCCAGGGCCACAGACCGCGCGCGTCGGGTCGGTATCCGCCGCGTACGTACATCCAGGTCACTAGGAGACCCATGATTCAGCAGGAGTCGCGGCTTCGCGTCGCCGACAACACGGGTGCCAAGGAAATCTTGTGCATTCGCGTTCTCGGTGGCTCGTCACGCCGTTACGCCGGGATCGGCGACGTCATCGTCGCCACCGTCAAGGACGCGATCCCCGGTGGAAACATCAAGAAGGGCGAGGTCGTCAAGGCCGTCATCGTCCGCACCACGAAGGAGCGTCGCCGCGCCGACGGTTCGTACATCAAGTTCGACGAGAACGCTGCCGTTCTCATCAAGCCTGACAACGATCCCCGCGGTACCCGCATCTTCGGCCCGGTCGGCCGCGAGCTGCGTGAGAAGAAGTTCATGCGCATCGTGTCGCTGGCTCCGGAGGTGTTGTGAGATGAAGGTGCACAAGGGCGACACGGTTCTCGTCATCTCCGGTAAGGACAAGGGAGCAAAGGGCAAGGTCATCACGGCCTACCCCGAGACCTCCAAGGTCCTCGTCGAGGGCGTCAACCGCATCAAGAAGCACACCGCTGTCTCGGCCAACGAGCGCGGCGCCTCCTCGGGCGGCATCGTCACGCAGGAAGCCCCCATTCACGTTTCCAACGTCGCGGTCATCGACTCGGACGGCAACCCCACCCGCGTGGGCTACCGCACCGACGACAACGGCAAGCGCGTTCGGATTTCCCGTAAGAACGGGAAGGACATCTGATGACGACCACCGAGAACAAGATCGTTCCGCGCCTGAAGACTCGCTACCGCGAGGAGATCAAGGACGCGCTGAACACCGAGTTCGAGTACGCCAACGTCATGCAGATCCCCGGCATCGTCAAGGTCGTCGTCAACATGGGTGTCGGCGACGCCGCCCGTGACGCGAAGCTGATCAACGGTGCGGTCGCAGACCTCGCCGCGATCACCGGCCAGAAGCCCGAGATCCGCAAGGCCCGCAAGTCCATCGCGCAGTTCAAGCTCCGCGAGGGCATGCCCATCGGCGCGCGCGTCACGCTGCGCGGCGACCGCATGTGGGAGTTCCTGGACCGTCTCGTGTCCATCGCGCTTCCCCGCATCAGGGACTTCCGTGGCCTGTCGGGCACGCAGTTCGACGGCAACGGCAACTACACGTTCGGCCTGAACGAGCAGTCGATGTTCCACGAGATCGACGTCGACAAGATCGATCGCCCTCGCGGCATGGACATCACCGTCGTCACGACGGCCACCAACAACGACGAAGGCCGCGCGCTGCTCAAGCACCTCGGCTTCCCGTTCAAGGAGAACTGAGCGTATGGCTAAGAAGGCACTGGTCAACAAGGCCAACAAGAAGCCGAAGTTCGCGGTTCGCGCGTACACCCGCTGCCAGCGTTGCGGCCGTCCGCACTCCGTGTTCCGCAAGTTCGGCCTCTGCCGTATCTGCGTGCGCGAGATGGCGCACCGCGGCGAGCTCCCCGGAGTGCACAAGTCTTCCTGGTGAGACAAGCCTCCTGGTGATCTGATCACCTGATCGACCCGACAGGCCCGAGCCATCACGGCTCGGGCCTGTCGGCGTTCACGGGTGCAGTGCGTTGAGGAAGGTCGCGCGGTCCGAACAGTCTGTTCCTCTCTGCGTGTCTCCCGCCGTATGCCTCGCGCCGGCGCCTCACCGGGCCTAGTGTTGCGCGACGGGGGAGCGAGCGGAGGAATCATGACTCAGACCGCGGAGACCGAGACCTCGGCCACGCCGGAACTCAAGCGGGTCCTCGGACCCGGACTGCTGTTGCTCTTCATCGTCGGCGACATCCTGGGCGCCGGCGTCTACGCCGTGACAGGCGACATGATCGCCAATGTCGGCGGAATGGCGTGGCTGCCGTTCATCCTCGCCTTCGTCGTGGCGACGCTGACCGCGTTCTCCTATCTCGAGCTGGTGTGCAAGTACCCGCAGGCCGCCGGCGCCGCGCTGTACACGCACAAGGCCTTCGGCATCCATTTCGCGACGTTCCTCGTCGCGTTCGCCGTCATCTGCTCCGGCATCACCAGCGCCTCGACGTCCTCGAACGTGGTGGCGGGCAACCTGTTGGCCGGCCTGCACGAGACCTTCAGTACCGAGGACGGCATCGGGTGGTTCGACGTACCCACCGGCGACACAGCGCAACTGGTGGTCGCACTGGCCTTCATGCTGCTGCTGGCGGCGATCAATCTGCGCGGTGTCGGCGAGTCGGTCAAGTTCAACGTGATCCTGACGATCATCGAGATGGCAGCGCTCGCCATCGTCATCGCGATCGGCTTCGTCGCGGTGGGAAGTGGTAGCGCCGAGGGCGACATCGCCAACCTGGTCGTGTTCGACGACGCCAACGAGAAGGGCTGGTTCCTCGCCGTCACCGTCGCGACCACCATTGCTTTCTTCGCGATGGTCGGCTTCGAGGACTCGGTGAACATGGTCGAGGAGACCAAGGAGCCCGAGAAGATCTTCCCGAAGATGATGCTCTCCGGACTCGGCATCGCCTGCCTCATCTACGTTCTCGTCGTCGTGGCCGTGATCGCGGTCCTGCCGCTGGACTACGACTCCGGCAGTGAGGGCATCCTGCTCCACGTCGTGCGACTCGGCGCACCGGGACTGCCGATCGACGAGATCTTCCCGTACCTGACGGTGTTCGCCGTCGCCAACACCGCGCTCATCAACATGCTGATGGCGAGTCGGTTGATCTACGGCCTCGGCCGTCAGCGCATCCTGCCGAAGTCGCTCAGCGCGGTTCTGCCGACGCGTCGCTCGCCGTGGGCGGCCATCATGTTCTCCACCGTCATGGCACTGGTGCTGATCGTGGTGGTCAACCAGCTGCAGGGGAACTCGGTCGTCAGCGCTCTGTCCGGAACGACCGGGCTGCTGCTGCTCTGCGTGTTCGCGGTGGTCAACGTCGCCAACCTGGTGCTCAAGCGCAAGAAGGAGACGACGGGCTTCAGTGCACCGCTGTGGGTTCCGGTGACGGGCGGCACGCTGTGCCTGTTCCTCGTCGGACCGTGGGCGCGGACCGATGCGCAGATGATCCAGTACCGCATCGCCGGCGCGATGCTGCTGCTCGGTGTGGCGCTGTGGGTGGTGACGTTCTTCGTCAACCGTGCCACGCAGGGCAAGTCGCGCTTCATCGACGTGGATGCGCTCGACCGCGACGAGAAGGCGAACCTCGGTGACCGGGTGCGTGATCGGGGAGACGGCAAGGACTGACCGGCGGGGTCGACCCGCGCACGAGACGAGCCCCGGACCTCCCTGAGGACCGGGGCTCGCGTCGTCGAGCGTCAGCTCTCGAAGATGTCCAACGGCAGAGAGCCACCGCCACCGACAGGTGGGACGACAGGCGGGAGGCTGCCCTCCGGAAGCACTGTGACGGGGAGGTCGACGAGCGTGTCGACCGATGTGCCGCCGTCGTCACACGTCACCGCGACGCTGTAGAGCCCGGCCTCGAGTCCGTCGATGACGATGGTGCCGACGGCGGGAGCGATCGGCAGGAATGGCGTGGCGGGGCCCGAGGCGCTCGCCGTGTTGGTCTCGTCACCCACTTCGGTCGCGGTGACGGTGCAGTCCACCGCGCCCGTGAAGGCGAGAGCGGGTGTCACGGTCACCAGCGTGCTGATCGATTCGACGCCGGGCGTGGGTACCGCGACGACGGCGAGCACCGCCGCCGACGCCGTTCCCGACCCTGCCAACAGCGCCGCAGCAGCTGCCGCTCCCACCATTCCGACCTTGCCGAATGTGCGTACACCGGTCTTCACATCGTCCTCCATCACTCGTCGTGCGCGATAAACGTTCTGAATGGACACTAAAAGGCTGAACGAGAATGGCGGAGCGAAACGGACCAATCGGTCACCGAACTTGGTTCCGCGGCTGAACCCGACCGATGTCGCGGTGAACCGTTCGGGCCGGCGCTGGGCACCGTGCACACCTCCCGTGAGGCTCACACCTGTCGCGGCAGGCCGGAGGGGGTGTTCGCCCACCGCAACCTGTGTGCACACCCCCTGCGGCACTGGCGAGTGCCACACCGGCACCTCACGCCGCACCCGGCCGACACCACCGCCGCGCACTCGTTCCGTGATGCGCACACCCCTCGCCGCAGGCTGCATAGGGTGTCCGCCCACCGGAACCGGTGCGCACACCCCTCGCAGCACCCCACGCCGTCCACCCCGAGCCCACCGGAACCGGTGCGCACACCCCTGCAGTACCGGCACCACCCGCCCTACCTGCACCGATTTGGTCCCCGCAGGTCACTCCCTTACACTTGACCGGTTGCCCGGGTACCGTCATGCCTGCATACGACCCGAGCTACTCAGGTTTCTTGCCATGATGCTCGAAACACCCGCCAGTGCTCACGTCTGCACTGGCAGGAGCGCAACCCCTGACCGGCAACAGTCGGTCAGGACAGAACACTTCGCTGTAGGCCCACGACGGGACGAGTCAGGCCCTGCTACCAGGGCACCAGCTCGCACGTGCTGCATGGGAACCGCTGCGAGAAAGGGCCATGAACTCTGTCATGACCATGACCGACCCGATCGCAGACTTCTTGACGCGTCTGCGCAACGCCAATTCGGCGTACCACGATCAGGTGAAGCTGCCTCACTCGAAGATCAAGGCGAACATCGCCGAGATCCTCAAGCGTGAGGGCTACATCTCCGAGTACCGCACCGAGGACGCCGAGGTGGGCAAGTCCCTCATCGTCGACCTCAAGTACGGCCCCAGCCGCGAGCGCAGCCTCGCCGGTGTGCGTCGGGTGTCCAAGCCCGGACTGCGTGTGTACGCAAAATCCACCAATCTGCCCAAGGTGCTCGGCGGCCTCGGCGTGGCGATCATCTCCACGTCCACCGGCCTGCTGACCGATCGCCAGGCGGCCAATCAGGGCGTCGGCGGCGAAGTCCTCGCGTACGTCTGGTAAGGGAGGCCACCACTATGTCGCGTATCGGAAAGCTTCCTGTGACAGTTCCCGCCGGAGTCGATGTCACCATCGCCGGCCAGGATGTCACCGTCAAGGGACCCAAGGGCACCTTGAGTCTCACCATCGCCGAGCCGATCACCATCGCCAAGAACGATGACGGATCCCTCTCGGTCAACCGGCCGGACGACGAGCGTCGTAGCCGCTCGCTCCACGGCCTCTCGCGCACTCTCGTCGCGAACCTCATCACGGGTGTGACCACCGGTTACACCACGAAGATGGAGATTCACGGCGTCGGTTACCGCGTGGCACTGAAGGGCAGCGACCTCGAGTTCGCTCTCGGCTACAGCCACCCGGTGCCGATCACGGCGCCCGACGGCATCACCTTCGCGGTCGAGACGCCCACCCGATTCTCGGTCTCGGGTATCGACAAGCAGAAGGTCGGCCAGATCTCTGCCAACATCCGTCGTCTCCGTCGTCCCGACCCGTACAAGGGCAAGGGCGTTCGGTACGAGGGTGAGCAGATCCGCCGCAAGGTCGGAAAGACAGGTAAGTGATGAGCAACTCCGCAGCAACGAAGGGTTCCGACGCGAACCCGAAGCGCATCCCGCTGGGCAAGGACGCCTCCACGCGTCGTCGCCTGTCCAAGACGCGCCGCCACTTCCGTCTTCGCAAGAAGGTCTCCGGAACCGCCGAGCGTCCCCGTCTGGTCGTCAACCGTTCCTCGCGTCACCTGCACGCACAGCTGATCGACGATCTGACCGGCCGCACTCTCGCGTCCGCGTCCAGCATCGAGGCCGATGTGCGCGCGACCGAGGGCGACAAGAAGGCCCGTGGCGCGAAGGTCGGCGCTCTCATCGCCGAGCGTGCCAAGGCGGCCGGCATCGAGGCAGTGGTCTTCGACCGCGGTGGCCACGGTTACGCCGGACGCATCGCGGCTCTCGCCGATGCAGCTCGCGAAGGCGGGCTGACGTTCTGATGACCAACGCAGCGAAGATTCAGCTCACCAACGGAAGGACAGCCTGATGCCGGGACGTCAACGGCGTGACGGCGGCAGCGGACCCGCCGGAGCCAACGCAGGACCCAATGCAGGCGGAGGTGACAACCGCGGCGGAGACAACCGTGGAGGTCGCGACCGTCGCGACTCGCGGGGCGGCAACGCTCCCGAGAAGAACAATCTCGAGCGCGTCGTCGCGATCAACCGCGTCTCCAAGGTCGTGAAGGGTGGTCGTCGCTTCAGCTTCACCGCCCTCGTGATCGTCGGAGACGGCAACGGTCTGGTCGGCGTCGGCTACGGCAAGGCCAAGGAAGTTCCGGCCGCCATTCAGAAGGGTGTCGAGGAGGCTCGCAAGAGCTTCTTCCGCGTCCCGCTGATCGGTAGCACGATCACGCACCCCGTCCAGGGTGAGGCTGCGGCCGGTGTGGTCATGCTGCGCCCGGCAAGCCCCGGTACCGGTGTCATCGCCGGTGGCGCGGTGCGTGCCGTGCTCGAGTGTGCAGGTGTCCACGACATCCTCGCGAAGTCGCTGGGTAGCGACAACGCGATCAACGTCGTGCACGCCACCGTTGCGGCTCTCAAGAGCCTGCAGCGTCCGGAAGAGGTCGCGGCTCGTCGTGGTCTGCCGATCGAGGACGTCGCTCCCGCCGGCATGCTGCGCGCTCGCGCCCAGGCAGCAGCAGGAGCAGCTCATGGCTGACCTCAGAGTGACCCAGATCAAGAGCACCATCGGTCAGAAGAAGAACCAGCGTGACAGCATTCGCACGCTGGGCCTCAAGAAGATCCGCCAGTCGGTGATTCGCGAGGACACCCCGCAGACCCGCGGGCTGATCAACGTGGTGCGTCACCTCGTCGTCGTTGAGGAGGTCACCAAGTGACCATCAAATTGCATCATCTTCGCCCCGCACCGGGTTCGAAGAGCGCGAAGATCCGCGTCGGTCGCGGTGAAGGCGGAAAGCGCGGCAAGACCGCAGGTCGTGGCACCAAGGGCACGGGCGCTCGTAAGAACGTCCCGGCCGGCTTCGAGGGTGGCCAGATGCCGATCCACATGCGGCTGCCGAAGCTCAAGGGCTTCACCAACCGCAACCGGGTCGAGTACCAGGTCGTGAACCTGGTCGACATCGAGCGACTGTTCCCCGAGGGTGGCGAGATCTCCAAGGACGATCTGGTCGCCAAGGGTGCGGTGCGCAAGAACCGTCTCGTCAAGATCCTGGGCGACGGCGACCTGTCGGTGAAGGTGTCCATCACCGCCGACAAGTTCACCGGCAGTGCCAAGGAAAAGATCAACGCAGCCGGCGGATCCGTCACCGAGTTGTGAGTTCGGCGGCCCGCTCACTCGACGAGTGAGCGGGCCTCCGGCAGTACGGACCGATGGCCGTGGTACGACTCTCGTGCTGCGGCCATCGGCCGTTCGGTGCCACGGTGAGTGGGTTGTCCGGCTCGGCCCGGGCTGCGCACTCCGCGGCGCTGTTAGAGTTCGACGGGGTGCCAGTGCGCCCCGACCATCTCCCTCGTTAGTCACCCCGTCCAGGAGGATCGTTGCTTTCCGCCTTTGTGTCGGCCCTCAGGACACCTGACCTGAGACGGAAGATCCTCTTCACTCTCGGCCTCATCGCTCTGTACCGCTTCGGCGCGACGCTGCCGTCGCCCGGTGTCGACTACGGCAACGTCCGTCAGTGCATCGACCAGGTGTCGGGTGGCGACTCCGCCGGCATCTACTCGCTGATCAACCTGTTCTCGGGCGGCGCTCTGCTGCAGCTGTCCGTGTTCGCGATCGGCATCATGCCCTTCATCACCGCGAGCATCATCGTCCAGCTCCTCACCGTGGTCATCCCGCGGTTCGAGGAACTCCGCAAGGAGGGCCAGGCCGGCCAGGCGAAGATGACGCAGTACACGCGCTATCTCTCCATCGCGCTGGCGATCCTGCAGGCCACGGGTCTCGTTGCGCTCGCCTCGCGCGGGCAGCTGCTCCAGGGCTGCAACCTCGACATCATCGCGGACTCGTCCATCTTCGGACTGGTCACCATCGTGCTGGTGATGACCGCGGGTGCTGCCCTGGTCATGTGGTTCGGCGAGCTCATCACCGAGCGCGGCGTCGGCAACGGCATGTCGCTGCTCATCTTCGCCGGCATCGCCTCGCGCATCCCGTCCGAGGGCAAGTCGATTCTCGACAGCCGCGGCGGCATCGTCTTCGCGCTCGTCTGCCTCGCCGCTCTCGCCATCATCATCGGCGTCGTCTTCGTCGAGCAGGGCCAGCGCCGCATCCCGGTGCAGTACGCCAAGCGCATGGTCGGCCGCCGCATGTACGGCGGTTCGTCCACCTACCTGCCGCTGAAGGTCAACCAGGCCGGTGTCATCCCGGTGATCTTCGCGTCGTCGCTGCTGTACCTCCCCAATCTCATCGCCCAGCTGACCAATGCCAGCACGGCGGCGGATCCGAGTTGGTGGCAACGCGCCATCAACACGTATCTGGTGAACCCGGCGAACCCGGTGTACATCGCGATCTACTTCGGCCTCATCGTCTTCTTCACCTACTTCTACGTCGCCATCACGTTCAACCCCGAGGAACGTGCCGACGAGATGAAGAAGTACGGCGGATTCATCCCGGGCATCAGGCCGGGACGTCCGACGGCCGACTACCTCAATTTCGTTCTCAGTCGCATCACGCTGCCCGGTGCCATCTACCTCGGCACCATCGCTGTGCTTCCCAACCTGTTCCTCGACATCGGTAACTCCGGTGGCGCCCAGAACCTGCCCTTCGGCGGAACCGCGGTGCTCATCATGGTGAGCGTGGGACTCGACACGGTGAAGCAGATCGAAAGCCAGCTGATGCAGCGCAACTACGAAGGGTTCCTCAAGTGAGACTCGTCCTCCTCGGTCCTCCCGGAGCAGGCAAAGGTACGCAGGCGACGCTGCTGTCGGAGAAGCTGGGAATTCCCCACGTCTCGACGGGCGATCTCTTCCGCGCGAACATCGGCCAGAAGACGCCCCTGGGCATCGAGGCCAAGAAGTACCTCGACGCGGGCGACCTGGTCCCGAGTGCGCTGACCGTGGACATGGTGCGCGACCGTCTGGCCGAGCCCGACGCCACCAACGGCTTCATCCTCGACGGCTTCCCGCGATCGACCGATCAGGCCGACTCACTCGCCTCCATCCTCGAGGACGCGGGCACGACGCTCGACGCCGTCGTCTCCTTCGTCATCGACGAGGACGTCGTGGTCGAGCGCATGCTCGCCCGTGGGCGCGAGGACGACAAGGAGAGCGTCATCCGGAACCGGATGAAGGTCTACCGCGACGAGACGGCTCCGCTGCTCGAGTACTACAAGAGCCATGGTCGCAGCGGGCAGGCCGAAGGCCGGTCGGGACTACTCGTGACCGTCGACGCCGTCGGCGAGGTCGAGGACGTCAACAAGAAGGTCATCGACGCGATCCAGGGCGACGACTGACCCATGGCTTTCGGACGTAAGCGCAAGGTGGTCCCGTTCCGCAGCGCCGGTGAGCTCGATGCCATGGCTGCGGCCGGGGCCGTCGTGGGCGCCGCTCTCGTGGCGGTGCGCGACGCGGCGAAGCCCGGCGTGTCCACGCTCGAACTCGACGCGGTGGCCGAGGCGGTGATCCGGGACGCGGGCGCGGTGCCGTCGTTCCTCGGGTACCACGGCTTCACGGGCAGCATCTGCAGCTCGATCAACGATCGCGTCGTGCACGGCATCCCGAACTCGTCCGACGTGCTCGCCGAGGGTGACCTCATCTCGATCGACTGCGGCGCCATTCTCGACGGCTGGCACGGCGACTCCGCCTGGACGTTCGGTGTCGGTGCCGTCATCGAGGCAGACGAGCAGCTGAGCGAGGCCACTCGGTTGTCGATGGAGGCCGGTATCGCAGCGATGCTCCCGGGCAACCGCCTGACCGACGTCTCGCACGCCATCGAGCAGGGCACGCTGGCCGCCTCTGCGGCGCACGGACGTACCTACGGCATCGTCGACGGCTACGGCGGCCACGGCATCGGCCGCGAGATGCACATGGAGCCGTTCCTCGCCAACGAGGGTGCGCCGGGCAAGGGCCCCGAGCTGGTGGTGGGGTCGACGCTCGCCATCGAGCCGATGCTGACACTGGGCACCCACGAGACCCGCGTGTTGGACGACGACTGGACCGTGGTCACCATGGACGGATCGCGATCCGCGCACTGGGAGCACACGGTCGCCGTCACCGAGGACGGGCCGAGGATTCTCACTCTGCGTCCCTGACGCAGATCCTTCCGACCCGTCCGGGTCGTCAGGCCCAGTGCTCGGCCGGAACCTGCTCCGACTCCTTCGGCGGCGGCGGGGGAGTGCCGTCTCCGAACGGCCTGCCGCCCAACGCTTCCCGGCCGTGTGGGCTCAACCAGCTCGACAGGTCCGGCCCCTTGGGCACGATGCCGGTCGGGTTGATGTCGGTGTGCACCTCGTAGTAGTGCGACTTGATGTGCACGAAGTCCGTGGTGTCGCCGAATCCCGGTGTCTGGAACAGGTCTCGGGCGTAGGCCCACAGCACCGGCATCTCGGAGAGCTTGCTCCGGTTGCACTTGAAGTGGCCGTGGTAGACGGGATCGAACCGCGCCAGCGTCGTGAACAGACGGACGTCGGCTTCGGTGATGGTGTCGCCCACCAGGAATCGCTGGTTCTCGAGACGGTCGCTCAGCCAGTCCAGTCGCGCGAAGAGAGCGTCGTACGCCTTCTCGTACGCGCTCTGGGAGCCGGCGAAACCGCACTTGTAGACGCCGTTGTTGACGTCGTGGAAGATCAGTTCCGCCACCTCGTCGATCTCGCCGCGCAACGCTTCCGGGTACAGGTCGGGTGCGCCCTCACGGTGGTACCGCGTCCACTCCGTCGAGAAGTCGAGCGTCATCTGCGGGTAGTCGTTGGTGACCACCTCGCCCGTCGACACCTCCACCATGGCGGGCACGGTGATCCCGCGTGGGTAGTCGGGGAAGCGCGCGAGGAACGCGTCCTGCAGACGTGGGATCTTCAGCACCGGGTCGAGGCCGTCCGGATCGAGATCGAAGGTCCAGCTCCGCTTGTCGTGGGTCGGTCCGCACACTCCCATCGAGATGGCGTCCTCGAGACCCAGGAGCCGACGCACGATGATGGCGCGGTTGGCCCACGGGCAGGCGCGGGCCACGACGAGGCGGTAACGACCGGGCTCCACCGGGTAGCGCGACGACGGATCGTCGATGATGCGGTCCTCGATGTAGTTCGTGTCGCGGTCGAAGCCGCCCTTCTCCACGTAGGACGGGGTACCGCTGTCGGTGCTCATGGTCGTAACTTACCCGGGGTCGGTCAATTCCATCCCGATGTGCACTCCCAGTTCGGTGAAGCCGAGCGAGAGGCCGAACAGCCGGGCGGTCGCGTTGTCCATCGGCACCGACCACTGCGGCACTAGTCCCGCGTCGATGGCCTCGTTCGTGGCCAGCCGTGCGGCGGTCGAGCCGTACCCCCGCCGGCGTCGTGACGGCACGGTGACCGCGACGGTGTCGGCGAGGAAGCCGCGCCACTCGACGTACCCGGCAGCGGCCGCGGGGAGAGCGTCGTCCTCACCGTCGGCGTCGTCGAACACCGTGAACCACGAGTCGACGCCGACCGCGCGGATCCCGGTGGCGTCGTCGGGAGGCACCAGTGCGAGGACGCGGTCCACATCGTGCCCGTCGTGGGAGATCAGAGGGTGTTCGACGCGCACGTCGTCGCGACTGTCGTCGAGGAAGGCGAGGACCCGTGGTCCACCGCAACGACCCCGGCGCTGTCCCGCGAGCTCGGCGAGACCGTCCCGCGTCGCGAGCACGTCGTTGCCCAGTGCCTCGGCGCGGTCGAGGATGTCGCCGGGTCCGACCAGGACCGCGTGGCCGTCCAGGACGACGAACGTGAGGCGGGTCGCGTCGTCGTCGACCACGTGCAACCGCTCCGCGTCGTCGAGCGAGGCGTCGTCGGGAAGACCCAGTTCTCGCGCCCAGGCGAGACGGACGATGTCGATCTGGTGGGAGTTCATCGCCGTCCACGCTAGCGCCGCTTGTGGCGACCATGCTCGGCGCCGTATATTCCAAGCGGAATATACGGGCGAGGGGATCGACATGGAACGCGTGACACCGCTGGCCATCGCCGTGCTCGCGTGCCTGTTCGAGCGGCCGATGCACCCGTACGAGATGTATCAGCTCCTGCTCGAGCGCAAGGACGACCGACTGCTCAAGGTACGTCCGGGGTCGCTCTACCACGCGGTCGACCGCCTGGCGGAGCGTGAGCTGATCGTGGCGGTCGGCACCGAACGGGAAGGTAATCGGCCCGAGCGCACCACCTACTCGGTGACCGACTCGGGTCGGGCGGCTCTGTCGGACACCCTGCGTACTCTCCTGGCGGAACCCACGCCCGAGTACTCGCAGTTCACCCTCGCCTTGTCCGAGTCGCACAACCTCCCCGGGCCGGAGGTCGCGACACTCGTCCGTACCCGTATCGCTCTGCTGGAGAAGGATCTCGACGAGATGCGCGTCATCGATGCGATGGCCGTCGATCGCCACGTTCCCCGGCTCTTCTCCGTGGGCCTCGACTACACCCTCGCCCTGCGCGAGGCCGAACTCACCTGGCTCCGGGCCTTCGTCGACGACATCGACTCCGGACGTCTCCCCTGGCTGGACAGCATTCTCACCGAACGACAGGACCACCGATGACCAGCACCACCAGCCCGGCCGTGAAGGAGGCGTCCCCCTGGATCGCGCTCTGGACCCTGTGCCTGGGCTTCTTCATGATTCTCGTGGACACCACCATCGTCGCCGTCGCGCAGCCGGCGATCCTCGAGGGTCTGCAGACCGACATCTCGAACGTCATCTGGGTGACCAGTGCGTACCTGCTCGCGTACGCGGTACCGCTCCTCGTGACCGGCCGTCTGGGCGACCGGTTCGGGCCGAAGAACCTCTACATCGGCGGGCTCGTCGTCTTCACTCTCGCCTCGCTGTGGTGTGGCGTGTCGGGGTCGATCGAGATGCTCATCGCCGCGCGCGCCGTGCAGGGCCTGGGCGCCGCGATGATCACGCCGCAGACCATGGCCGTCATCACCCGCATCTTCCCCAAGGACAAGCGCGGTGCCGCGATGGGCGCCTGGGGCGCGGTCGCCGGCGTCGCCACCCTGGTGGGTCCGCTGCTCGGTGGCGTGCTGGTCGACGCGTTCGGGTGGGAGTGGATCTTCTTCATCAACCTCCCCGTCGGTGTCGTCGCCATCGCACTGGCCGTCAAGTTCGTGCCGACGCTCCCCACCAACGACCACAAGTTCGACATCCCCGGCGTCGTACTGTCCGCCGCCGGCCTGTTCTTCATCGTCTTCGGTCTGCAGGAGGGGCAGAAGTACGACTGGAACGGGTGGATCTGGACCTCCATCGCCGTCGGCGTGGTCGTCTTCGCCGCGTTCATCGTGTGGCAGTCGCGCAACCGCAACGAGCCTCTGGTGCCGCTCGGGTTGTTCCGCGACCGGAACTTCTCGCTCAGCAACATCGGCATCGCGGCCATGGGCTTCGCGATGACGGGCATGATGCTGCCGATCATGTTCTACGCGCAGAGCGTCACCGGACTGACGCCCACGCGTTCGGCCCTGCTGTTCGTGCCCATGGCGGTGCTCACCGGCGTGCTCGCGCCCAACGTCGGCCGTCTGGTGGACCGCGTGCACCCGCGCTACATCGCCGGCACCGGCCTGACCCTGCTCACCGTCGCCCTCGTCTGGCTCGCGATGGAGATGACACCGACCACGGCGATCGTCCGGCTCCTCATGCCCATCGCCCTGATGGGTGTGGCCAACGCGCTCATCTGGTCTCCGCTCGGTGCCACGGCCACCCGCAACCTGCCGATGTCGCAGGCCGGCGCGGGCAGCGGCGTCTACAACACCACCCGCATGATCGGGTCCGTGCTGGGCAGTGCGGGTATCGGCGTGCTGATGCAGTCCCGCATCTCCGCCGAGGTGCCGTTCGCCGGTGCGGCCGGCGCGTCGGGCGAGCTGTCCACGGGCCGGGTGCCGGCACAGGTGGCGGAACCGTTCGCCACCGCGCTCGCCCAGTCGCTGTACCTCCCGGCCGCGGTCCTGCTGGTCGGAGCGATCGCGACGCTCTTCTACGCGCGCCCCAACTTCGGTGGGCACGGGGCTGCGGTTCCGGATCCGTCGGTCGAGGCGAGTGTTCCGGCCGGGACGACGCCCGTCCGCTGAGGCGGGCAGGCCGGAGGCCGGTCGGGGTAGGCGGGCAGGCCGGAGGCCGGAGAACGAGGATGTGTGCGCACCTGGCATGCTCCGATCCATGAGTGAGAAGCCCACCCGTCTCGAGCGCACCACCACCGACGCGGGCGCCGAGGTCGCGATCCTCACGTTCGCCCACGGCGCCCTGAACCTGTTCGACCAGGCGATGTTCGATGCCGTGACGGCCGACGTGGCCGAGCTGGTGGCCGCTCCTCCGCGTGCGCTGCTGCTGCGCGCGGAGGGCAAGGTGGTCTCGGGTGGGGTCGACGTGCACGTCTTCGAGGGGCTGTCGGAGGCCGAGGGAACGGCGTTGTGGGAGGGGCTCTTCGCGGCCATCGCCCACCCGCTCGAGGCGCTGCCCTGCCCGGTGGTGTTCGCCGCGCACGGTCTGACGTTGACGGCCGCGCTGGAGATCGCCCTGGCCTGCGACATCATCCTCGCGTCGCCGAAGGCGAAGTTCGGTCTGGTGGAGACGGTGGTGGGTCTGACTCCGTCGATGGGTGGTCCGCAGCGGATGGCGGAGCGTGCGGGCAGCGGCCGGGCACGTGAGTTCGTCATGACGGGCGATCTGTACACGGCGGAGACGCTGCGAGAATGGGGAGTCGTCAACCAGATCCACGAGGACGTGGACTCCGCCGCCAGGGCTCTCGTCGCACGGCTCGCGGACGGGCCGACGCGCGCCCATGCGG
The DNA here is from genome assembly GCF_019836065.1 of Rhodococcus sp. BP-332. NCBI lineage: Bacteria > Bacillati > Actinomycetota > Actinomycetes > Mycobacteriales > Nocardiaceae > Rhodococcus > Rhodococcus sp. BP-332. The sequence goes on along the minus strand of NZ_JABUEC010000002.1, from coordinate 328,123 downwards.
CCACGAAGGAGATCATCGGTGCGTGGCGCTCCGGCGGTGTGCGCCATGCGGATTCGGTGACGTCCGCGGTGTCGGGTGCTCTGTTCGAGACCGAGGATCTGCAGGGCGCGGTGCGCAGCTTCCTCGATGTGGGGCCTGGTAAGGCGACCTACACCGGGCGCTAGTACTGATCAGCGCTGGGTGTCCACCAGCGCATTCCTCAGTCGAGTGACCGCGTCGTGGTCGAGGCCGAGCCAGTCCAGGTAGCCGTCGAACGAGCCGTGCGCCGTGGTCATCGCCTCGAGCCCGGCGCGGTAGTACTCCTCCCGCACGCCCAGCAGGTCGTCGTCGAGGTCGGCGGGGGCCACCTCGTCGTGATCGAGAATGTGGCGCCGGAGTGGAGCGACGGCGGCGTTGCTGCGCAGGTAGTCCGCGACGATGTCCTCCTCGACGACGCCGGCGGCGCGCAGCACGGTGGCGACGGTCCACCCCGCGCGGTCCTTGCCGGCGGCGCAGTGCACCAGCGACGAGGTGCCGGACGACAGGGCCTCGACCACCGCCCTGATCGCCACCCGCGCGCCGGGCAGCGTCGGAAAGGCGCGGTAGGCGCCGTCGAGGTAGCCCCGGGCGGTGGTGGCGGGCACGGCGCGCTCGTGCGGCGCGTCGCGTTCCGCGGCGATGTAGGGGACGCGATGCACGGTGACCGTGTCCGGGGCCCGGTCCGAGCCCCACCGCGTCACCTCGGCGTCGCCGCGCAGGTCGAACACGTCGCTGACCCCGAGTCCGGCCAGCGTGGCCCGGCCCTCGTCGGAGAGGTGCGTGAGTGCCGACGCGCGGAAGAGAAGTCCGCTGCGGGTGCGTCCGCCGTCGGACGTGCGCAGGCCGCCGGTGTCGCGGAAGTTCCACGCGCCGTGCAGGTGGAACTGGCCGGGTTCGGAACCATCCGTGCTGCGTTCACTCACCCGTCGACAGTAACGACGCGGTCTCCACGCGTCCGAGCCACCGTCCCACCAGGGGACCGATGTCCGCCACGGCGTCGCTCGACAGCAGTTCGCCGTGTCGCCACGGCACCGACTCCACGTCGGCGGGTCCGGTGCAGTACTGCGACCAGAAGTCCGACATGCGGCCGAGTTCGACGGCGGTGACGTCCGAGTCGATCATCAGGACGGCGCCGCTGTAGGTCGGCGGCACGTGCTCGTCGACGAGGGCGAACAGGGTGAGCATCGCCTTGGTGATCAACCGCGCCTGGATGTCCGAGACCGGTAGCTGGTCGCCACCCATCGCCGACCACACCGACCACAGCGCGTCCGGCGTCATGTCCGCCAGGTCGTCGGTCAGGTGCTGGTACGCGCCGAACATGGCGTCCGCCTGCGCCTTCTTGACCGCACTGCCCGGAACGATGCTGTGCACCGGGTCGAGCAGCGACAGCGACGCGACGGTGTGGCCCTGCGATTGCATCCGGGCCGCGACGGCATGGGCCAGCACACCGCCGACCGACCATCCGACGAGGTGGTACGGGCCGACGGGATCCACGCGACGGATCTCTTCGAGGTAGCGCTCGACGACGTCGTCCATCGACCGTGGTGCGAAGTCGGGGTCCGCCACCGCCGGCGTCTGCACGCCGTACAGGGGGCGGCCGCTCTCGAGGTGGCGGCCGAGCTCGAAGTACGGCCAGGCCAGCCCCATCATCGGGTGGATGCAGAACACCGGGGCGAGCTCGTCTCCGCCGCCCAGTCGGAGAACGGGACCGACTGCGTCGGACGAGGCGATCGACTCGTCGTCGTCCTCGCGGTCGAGATGCTCGGCGACGGCGCCGACGGTGCCGTGCGAGAACAGGAGTCGGAGCACGCGGTCGACCCCGGCGGCACGACCGAGGTGTGCGGCCACCCTGGTCGCGGTCAGTGAGGTCCCGCCGAGGGCGAAGAAGTCGTCGTCGAGTCCGATGTCGCCGACGCCCAGCACGAGGGCGAAGGCGTCGGCGACCATGTGTTCCGTCGAGGTCGTCGGCGCGCGGTACACCGTCGGTGCGAACGTCGGTGCGGGAAGGGCCGCCCGATCCACCTTGCCCGCGGTGGTGCGCGGAACCGCGTCCAGAGCGATGACGCGCGACGGCACCATGTACTGCGGAACCCGTTCCGCCACCGCCTCTCTGACAGATGCGACGTCGATCCCGTCGCCGGCGACGTACGCGACGAGATGATCCGATCCGGTTCCGGCGTCGCGGTGGAGAAGGACCACCGCCTGCGTCACCGCGGGATGGGCGAGGGCGGCGTTCTCGATCTCGCCCGGCTCGATGCGCAGTCCGCGGAGCTTGATCTGGAAGTCGCTACGTCCCAGATACGCCAGCTCACCGGCCGAGTTCCACCGCACCAGGTCGCCGGTGCGGTACAGGCGCGCGCCCGGCGGTCCGTACGGCGCGGCGACGAACCGGCTCGCCGTCAGCCCGGTCTGCTCGACGTACCCGCGGGCGAGATGTGGTCCGGACAGGTACAACTCACCGACAGCCCCGAGAGGTACCGGCCGCAGTCGGCCGTCGAGCACCACCGCGTCCACACCGCGGACCGGTGTGCCGATGCCGACGGGGCGGTCCGGCGTGATCGGTCCGTGCGCGGTGGCCCAGACGGTCGTCTCGGTGGGGCCGTAGTCGTCGTACATCTCGCGTCCGGCGGACCACGTCGCCGCGAGGTGATCCGGGAGGGCCTCGCCGCCCACGACGAGGACGCGCACGCAGTCGAGGCCGGCGGGGTCCAGGGAGTCGAGCACCCGGGGCGTGATGATCGTGTGCGTGACCCTCTCGTGGCGAATCAGCGCGCCGACCTCGTCGCCGCTGTGTACGTGCGCCGGCGCGAGAACGAGAGTGCCGCAGTGCGCCAGCGCCATCAGCATCTCGGCGATCGAGGCGTCGAAGGTCGGCGAGGCCACCGCGAGCACCCGCACGTCCGGCACGTCGCCGCGCCGGGAACGTTGGTCCGCCAGCGCATCCGCCAGGCCCGCGTGGGTCACGGCGACGCCCTTGGGTCGGCCCGTGGAGCCGGAGGTGTAGATGACGTACGCGATCGAGCTCGGATGCAGCCCCGGACGACGCTCCGACGCGAGCACCGTGTGGGCCGGGTGACGGTCGAGCGCCGACACGACGTCCGGATCGTCGAGCACGATGCGCGGAATCCACGGCGCGGCTGTCGAATTGGCCTGCTCGGACCGGGAGTCCGTGATCACGACGACGGCGCCGGAGTCCTGGAGGATGTACGCAATTCGGTCGGCGGGTTGCGCGGGATCGACCGACAGGAACGCGGCCCCGGCCGCGGCGACGGCCCACACGGACAGGACATGGTCGATCGAGCGCGGCATCGCCAGCGCGACCACGACGTCGGGTCCTGCGCCGCATGCGATGAGTTCCCGCGCGAGACGATTCGCGCGCGCGGACAGGTCCGCGTAGCTCAGGTCGATGCCGTTCGCCCGCAGGGCGATCGCGCCGGGACGGGCCGCTACCGCGTCGGCCACGAGGTGGTCGAGAGTCCGGGCCGCCAGCGCGGGGGCACCGCTGCGGGGACGCATCGCGGCACGCTCCGAGGGCTCCACCGTCTCGAGGTCCCCGATCCTGACCGAGGTGTCGCGTGTCATCGACCGCAGTGTCCACACCAGTCTGCGCGAGACCCGCTCGATGGTGCTCCGGTCGAACAGATCGGTCGCGTAGGACAGCTCGATCAGCAGGCGCCCCTGGTCCTCGCGCAGCGTCACGGCGAGATCGAACTGCACGGGAGCGCCGCCGAGATCGAGCACCTCAACGGCCGGTGTGGTGACGGGGAATCGCGGCGGCGCAGTGTTCTGCAGAGTCAGCATCACCTGCACCACAGGGTGACTCGCAGTGGAACGCACCGGGTCGAGGGCCGTCACCAGGGTCTCGAACGGCAGAGCGGCATGCGCAAAGGCGTCCAGGGTGGTCTCGCGCGCCGCGGCGAGGTGGTCCGCGACGGTGCCGTCCTCGTCGATCGTGGACCGCAGGACCACCGTGTCCACGAACATGCCGACCACGTCGTCGAGTGCCGGATCGGTGCGACCCGCGACGGCCGTCCCGACGAGGAGATCGCGGGTTCCCGCCCACTGGGCGAGCACGATCGACAGCGCGGTGTGCGCGACCATGAAGAGGGTGACGTCGTGGGCCTGCGCGACGGATCGGAGCGCGCCCAGCGCGTCCGCGTCGAGAACGGTCCGCACCCGATCGCCCTGCTGTGACGGGGTTCTCGGCCGGGCGCGATCGGTCGGCAGCGCGAGATCGAGGGGTACGCCGGCCAACCGCTCCCGCCAGTGCGCGAGGTGTCGCGACAACGCGGAGCCGGGATCGTTCAGCGATCCCAACGCTGCGCGTTGCGCGAGGGCATGGTCGGCGTACTGCACGGGCAGCGGTGGTAGGTCGAGTGGCCGTCCCTCCGCGCGAGCGGCGTACGCCGTGACGACGTCGCGCGTGAGCGGCGCCATCGACCACCCGTCCGCGGCGATGTGGTGCACGAGGATCACCAGCACGTGATCGGTCGGCGACACGACGAGAAGAGTGGCGCGCAGCGGGGTCTCGGTGGTGACGTCGATGCGCGCCGCCGCGGCCGTGCGTACCGCCGCGGGCACGTTTGTGGCAGTGGTGCGCACGAGGTCGAGGGGAACGTCGACCGTGGGCGACACCACCTGGTGCGGCACGCCGTCGAGGGCGGGATGGACGGTGCGCAGGATCTCGTGCCGGAGGGTCACGTCGTCGAGGGCGGACCGGAGCGCGTCGACGTCCAGCGGACCGGTCAGCCTCAGCGCGAGCGGGATCAGCTGTCCACCGCGGTCGGCGTCGACGCGGCCGAGGAACCACATCCGGTGCTGAGCGAAGGAGAGCGGCACCCTGTCCGGGCGCGGCGCCGCCGTCAGGGGAGTGCGCGCCGCGGTCGGCGCCGCGACCAGCGCTGCGGCGAGCGCACCCACGGTGGGGTGGTCGAACACCGCGCGCACCGACACCTCGCGCTCCGTCGCCGCCGACACCCGTGCGGCCACCCGTGTCGCGGACAGCGAATGGCCACCGAGAGCGAAGAAGTCGTCGTCCGGCCCCGGCAGCTCCGGCAACTCGAGCACGGTGGCGAAGGCCTCGGCGACGGCGCGCTCGGCCGGGCCGACCGCCTCGCGACGCGGAACCGTCGCCACGGTCCCGGGAAGGCTGGAGGCCGGTCGGCGAGGGGCCGACAGAAGTGCGCGACGGTCGAGCTTGCCCGACGCCGTCAACGGGATCGCGTCCACGGTGACGATGTGCGCGGGCACCATGTACCGCGGCAGGCGGCGCGCAGCGTCGTGTCGGAGGGCGGCGGGGTCGACGGCACTCGCGCCGGACGGCACCACGTACGCGACGAGGTGGTCGTCCTGCACCAGCACCACGGCACGGTCGACCGACGGGTGCGCGGCGAGTGCCGCCTCGATCTCGCCTGGCTCGATGCGCAACCCGCGCAGCTTGACCTGGACGTCGGTGCGGCCCAGATACTCCAGATCTCCGCCGCTGGTCCAGCGCACGCGGTCGCCGGTGCGGTAGAGCCGCGTGCCCTGAGCCGCAGCGACGAACCGCTCGGCCGTCGCGGTGGGGCGGCCGACGTACCCGCGCGCGAGGTGGGTGCCGTCGAGGTAGAGCTCGCCGACCACCCCGATCGGCACCGGACGCAGGAACGTGTCGAGCACCCGCGCGCCGACTCCGCGGACGGGCCGCCCGATGGTCACGGCGTCGTCCGCCCGGAGCGGGCCGCTGCTCGTGGCCCAGACGGTGGTCTCGGTGGGACCGTAGTCGTTGAACAGGCGCCGACCGGGGGCCCATCGGGCGGCCAGTGCCGGTGGGCACGCCTCACCGGCGGTGACCAGGACGTGGAGTGACGGAACGTCCTCGGGGGTCAGTGAGTCGAGGACTCGCGGCGTGAGGAGAGCGTGGGTCACCGCGGACTGCGCCACGAGGCGACCCAGTGCCGGTCCGCCGAACACGTCCGGTGGAGCGACCACCAGGGGAGCGGACAGGGCCACGGCGATGAGCAGCTCGGCGATGGACGCGTCGAACGTGGGGGACGCGACCGCGAGCACACGTGCCTCCGCAGCCTCGCGCAGTCGCTGGTCCGGCAGCGCAGTGCCGCGCAGTCGCTGGTCCCACAGCGCGTCCACGAGGCCGCGGTGCGTGACGCCCACGCCCTTGGGGGTTCCGGTGGAGCCGGAGGTGTGGATGACGTACGCGAGGGTGTCGGGACGGATGGCACCGAGCCGGTCGGCCGGCGTCACGTCGGCCTCGGACTCCGCGCCCGTGTCGAGGACCGTCGGTGACACCGTGGCGAGACGTACCAGTGCGGCGGGAACCGTCACGGCGGTGACGGCGACGTTGGCGCCCGTCTCGGTGAGCATGTGCCGCAGTCGGTCCGGTGGCCCGTCGGGGTCGATCGGCAGGAACGCCGCGCCGGTCTTCGCTACCGCCCACACCGCGGTGATCTGGTCCACCGAGCGCGGCAGCGCGACGGCGACGACGGTGTCGGGCGCGGCGCCGAGGGCGATCAGTGCCCGCGCCCAGCGGTTGGAGCGGCGGTCCAGCTCGGTGTAGGTGAGCGTGCGCTCCCCGATCAGGGCGGGCCCGTCCGGGTTGCCGGCCACCGCGTCGGCCAGCAGACGAGGCAGCACGCGCGGTGGTAGTCCGGCGCTGCCGTGCTGGGAGAGCAACAGTGCCCGCTCCGACGGGTGCAGGATCTCGAGGGCGCCGATCCGGTCGAAGGGCCTGCGCGCCACCGCGTCGAGGACGCGGAGCAGGACGTCGACGATTCCGGCCGCGGTCCGCCGGTCGAAGAGGTCGACGGCGTAGGTCAGTGCGCCGCTCAGTCCGTCCCCGGTCTCCGTGAGATCCAGGGTCAGGTCCACCGGCGCGGCCACGGGAACCGAGTCCAGGACGTCGATCTCCAGTCCGGCGGCCACGAGAGTGGGCGTAGTCTGGTTCTGGAACGCGAACATGACCTGCACGACGGGATGGTGCGCGGTGGAGCGCACCGGATCGAGAGCGTCGACGATCAGCTCGAACGGCACGTCGGCGTGGTCGAGGGCCGCCACGGTGTCCTCGCGCACCTGATCGACCAGAGCCGCGACGGTATCGGTACCGGTGACGAACGCGCGGTGCACGACCGTGTCGACGAACATGCCGACCAGCTCGTCGAGATCCTCGTGACCGCGGCCTGCCACCGGTGTTCCGACGGCGATGTCCTCGCTTCCCGTCACGCGGGCGAGAGTGACGGCCCAGGCCGCCTGCAGGACCATGACGAGCGTCGCGTGGTGGGCGGTGGCGAGCGCACGCAGCGCCGCGGTCGTGGCGTCCGGCACCGTCACGCGTACACGCGCCCCGCGGTGCGAGGCCACCGGCGGCCGCGGTCGATCGGTCGGCAATGGCAGCACGTCCGGGAGACCGGCCAGGCGGTCCGTCCAGAACGCGACTCGACCACGGATGTCGTCCGCGTGATCCTGTTGCCACACGGCGTGATCCGCGTACTGCACGGGCAGGGGGTCGACAGTCCACTCTCGGCCGGACCGGCGCGCCGCGTAGGACGCCGTGAGATCACGGGTGAGCGGCGCCAGGGACCAGCCGTCCGCGGCGATGTGGTGCAGCACGAGAAGCAGGACGTGATGCTCCTCGGTCACCGCCACGACGGAGGCGCGCAGCGGGAGATCCGCTGCCAGGTCGAACGGTGCCGACGCCATCCGGTCGAGGACGGCCTCCGGTGTCTCCGACTCCCGGTCGATCGCGATCCGCACGTGATCGAGAACGTGTTGCTGCGGAACACCGTTCACGGCGGGGTAGACGGTGCGCAGTATCTCGTGGCGGTCGACCACGTCGGCGAGTGCGCCCTGTAGCGCGCCGTGGTCGAGGACACCGCGCAGCCCGAGTGCGAGCGGGATGACGTAGCCGCTGTCGCTGGAGACCGTGTTCAGGAACCACATGCGCTGTTGGGCGAACGACAGAGGCACCATGTCGGGGCGCGGCCGTGTCCGCCGCGGTGCGAGAGCGCTCCGAGGCACGGCGTCGATCTGCGCGGCGAGTGCGTGCACGGTCGGTGCCTCGAACACGCTACGGACCGGAACCTGCAGTCGGGCAGCGACTCTGGTGGCACTGAGGGAGTGGCCACCGAGCGCGAAGAAGTCGTCGTCGAGTCCGACGGGGTCCGCGAGTTCCAGGACCGTCGCGAAGACGGCCGCGACGGCGACCTGCCCGGCGGTGGACGGAGCGCGGAACTCGGCCGTGTCGAGGGCCGGGCGGGGCAGCCGCGCGCGGTCGAGTTTGCCCGACGTCGTCATCGGCAGTGCGTCCATCACGACCACCGCGGCGGGAACCAGATACCGCGGCAGTGCCGCCGCGGCTGCGGCCGACACCTCTGCCGCGTCGATACTGTGCCCGTCGGCAGCGACCACGTAGCCGACGAGACGCTCGTCGATCACCCCGGCCGCGGCGGCGCCGACGCCCGCGGCGCCGACGAGCGCGGTCTCGACGTCCCCGAGCTCGATCCGCAGGCCGCGCACCGTGATCTGGTGATCGGACCGTCCGAGGTACAGCAGGTCGCCGACGGCGTTGCGGCGCATCAGGTCTCCGGTACGGTACGTCCGCTGTCCGTCGGGAGCCGCGACGAAGCGGGACGCGGTGAGTCCCGGCCTACCGAGGTACCCGCGTGCGAGATGGTCGCCTGCGACGTACAGCTCACCGACCACGCCGTCCGGAACCGCGTGCAGGCGGACGTCGCGAAGCGAGACCTCGACGCCGAGAGTCGGGGACCCGACGATCACGGGATCCCCGGCGGCCAGGAGTGCCGTCGTCGACCAGATGGTCGCCTCGGTGGGTCCGTAGACGTTGGTCATCGTCCGGCCGGGTGCCCACGTGTCGACGAGACTCGGCGGGCATGCCTCGCCGGCGCTCATGACGACGCGGAGGTCACCGCCGGGATCGGGTGTCGCGTCCAGCGCGCGGGGTGTCATCAGGGTGTGGGTGACACGGTGCCGCCGCATCAGGTCGCGGAGTTCGACACCGGCGTAGACCTCGGGAGGGGCGACGACGAGTGCGGCGTCCAGCGCGAGTGCGATGACCAGTTCGCCGACGGACGCGTCGAACGTCGTCGACGACACAGCGAGCACCCGGGCATCGGATGCCGGTGCGTGCCGGGCCCGTTGGTCCTGGACGGCGTTGTGGAGTCCGCGGTGCGTGACGGCGACGCCCTTGGGCCGTCCGGTGGATCCCGAGGTGTAGAGGACGTAGCCGAGGTGGTCGGGTCGCAGAGCCGAGCGACGGTCGCGATCGGTGATCGGTGCGTCCGACAGCGCCGCGACCGCGGCGAGCGTGGCGGGATCGTCGACCGTGATCCGGACGACGTCGGTCGGGAACGGCGCCGCCGTGTCGGTGAGCACCAGCGTGGGCGCCGCCTCGGTCAGGATGTCCGCGAGCCGAGCCCGCGGCTGCTCGGGATCGAGCGGGACGAACGCGGCTCCCGCGCGGCTGATCGCCGCGACGAGAACGAGGTACCGCGCCGACCTGGCGACGGCGACCGCGACGACGGTCTCGGGACCGGCACCGAGCGCGATCAGACGGCGCGCCCACCGGTTCGACGCTCGTGCCCACTCGTCCCGCGTGAGAACGGTGTCGCCCTCGATCACCGCGACCGCGGAGCCGTCCGCGTGGGCGTCGAGCAGGGCGGGGAGCGTCGTCGGGGTCGTGCGGGCGTCGGGATGCGTCCACGTGTCGGGCTCGTCCGCTCCGCGGATCGCGATGTCGCCCACTGCGATCTCGGAACCCCGGGCCGCCGCGCGCAGCACGTGCCCGAGGACGGACGAGAGGCATTCTGCGGTCGTGTGATCGAACAGGTCGCACGCGTAGGTGAGGACGACCGCGAGGCCGGCGCCGGCGGGGCGGACGTCGACGGTGAGGTCGAAGGTCGCGGGTGCAGGCCCGACGTCGAGCACCTCGATGTCGGGACTGCCCGGGAGCGGATCCACGTCCTGGAAGGCCAGCACGACCTGGAAGACCGGGTGATGCGCCGACGTGCGAGCCGCACCGAGGGTGTCGACCACGTGATCGAACGGGACGTGCGCGTGCGCGAAGGCGTCCACCGTCTCGTCTCGGGTGCGGGAGAGCAACTCGGCGAACGACTCCGACGGATCCACGCGGGTGCGCAGCACGACGGTGTCGACGAACAGGCCGACGAGGTCGTCGAGCGCAGGATCCGGTCGACCCGAGATCGGTGACCCCACCGCGATGTCCGTCGACCCGGTCCAGCGCGCGAGGGCGACGGCGAGGGCGGTGTGCACGACCATGAACACCGTGGCCCGGTGAGCGACGGCGAGCTCGCTCAGTGCGGCCACGGTCGCGTCGTCGAGATCGAGGCGCACCGCGGCACTCGCCCGGCCGCGCCGCTCCGGGCGCGGTCGGTCGAGCGGCATGTCGAGGACGTCGGGCAGTCCGGAGAGACGGCGCTCCCACCATGCCGCCGCGTCGGAGTCGATGCCCTGTTCCGTCTGCCGCACAGCGACGTCGGCGTACTGCACCGACAGCGGCGACTGTGCCGGTACCCGTCCCGAGCGATGGGACTGGTACGCCGACAGCAGGTCTCGCGTGAGAGGGGCGAGAGACAGACCGTCCGCCGCGATGTGGTGCACGGTCAGCAGCAGGACGTGCTCGTCGTCGGCGAGGCGCAGCACCTCGGCTCGTAGAGGTGGTTCGGTGGCCAGGTCGAACCGCGTGGTCCGGGCATCCGAGAGTCGCTCCACCAGTGCGTTGGGTGTGACGGCGGTGACCGTGAGGGTGGTCGGCGCCGGGGGCGGTAGCACGACCTGGTGCACGACACCGTCCGCATCGGCGTAGACGGTACGGAGGATCTCGTGGCGAGTCATGACGTGACCGATCGCGAACGACAGCGCGCCGAGATCCAGGTCGCCGCGGACGCGCAACGCCAGCGGCATGACGTAGGACCCCGGTTCGTACCGGTCGAGGAACCACATCCGGTGTTGGGCGTGCGTGAGCGGGATGCGGTCGGGACGCGCAGCGTGGAACCCGTGGTCGGTGTACGCGTCTCCCGCATCGACGGCGGCAGCCAGCCCCGCGATGGTCGAGACGTCGAAGAGCGTGCGGAGCGTCAGGTCGCGTCCGGTCGCCGACCGGATGCGCGCGACGACCCGCGCCGCGCTGAGGGAGGTGGCGCCGAGCGCGAAGACGTCGTCGTCGGCACCCACCGGAGCGGACGTCTGCAGGACGGCCTCCACGATGTCCGCGACGACACGCTGGGTCGGTGTGAAGGGAGTGCGGTGGACCCGGCCGCGGCGCGCGGGCGCGGGCAGCGCACGCTTGTCGACCTTGCCCGACGCGGTGAGGGGAATGGTCTCGATCTCCACGATGTCGTCGGGAACCAGATGGCGCGGAAGCGACGAGCGCAGCGACTGCAGCAGCGCCTCCGTGACGGCTGAACGGCCCCGTGTCGGAACGACGTACGCGACCAGTCGGTCTCCGACGACCGTTGCCACCGCGCGGTCGATCAGGCCCGACCGCGTCAGCACGGCCTCGATCTCCGCCGGCTCGACGCGCACGCCGCGCACGGACAGCTGGTCGTCACTCCGGCCGAGGAAGTGCAGGTCGCCGGCGGCGGACCAGCGGACACGATCGCCGGTCCGGTAGAGACGAGATCCGTCCGGTCCGGCGACGAACCGCTCCGCGGTCAACGCGGTGCGATGCGCGTAGCCGCGGGCGAGTTGCGCACCACCGAGATACAGCTCGCCCGGGACGTCGACGGGAACGGGGCGCAGGGCGTCGTCCAGCACGAGGGTCGTCGTGTTCCACACCGGCCCCCCGAGGGGGACGTCCGTCGTGTCGGCGTCGGTCACGACGTGGGCGGTGACGTCCACCGCCGCTTCGGTCGGCCCATACAGGTTCACCACTCGTACGGGGAGCACGGCGCGGACGGCGGCGGCGACCCCCGCGGGCAGTGCCTCGCCCGACGACAGGATCGTGCGCAGCGACGTGCAGGCGGCGAGGCCCGGTGCGTCCGCCATGAGCGCCAGCGTCGACGGGACGGCGTGCACCACGGTGACGCGGTGCCGTGCGATCAGTTCCACCAGCAGATCGGCGTCGCGGTGGTCGTCCGGATCCGCGACGACGACCCGGGCACCGATCTGCCACGGCAGGAACAGCTCCCACACCGAGACGTCGAAGGTGGCGGGTGTCTTGTGGAGCACGACGTCGTCCGCGGTGACACCGACGAACTCGGCGCGCCAGCGCAGTTGGTTCACGATCGCGGCGTGCGACACCCCGACACCCTTGGGCTGCCCGGTGGAGCCGGACGTGAAGAGCACGTAGGCGAGGTGGTCCGGGCGCAGGGGTGCGAGGCGATCGTCGTCGGTGAGGGGTGTGTCGGAGAAGGACCCGAGGGGCGCATCGCTGATCGTGATCCACTCGACGTCCTCGGGAAGCGTTGCCGCACTCCCGATACCGAACCGCGCACCCGACATGGTCACTGCGTGTCGGAGCCTCTCCGCGGGATGGCCGGGATCGAGCGGGACGTAGTGTGCGCCGGTGGCCACGACGGCGTGCACGGCGACGAGCAGATCGATCGACCGCTCGAGCGCCACCGCGACGGCCGTCTCCGGTCCGGCGCCGCGGCTGATGAGGTACCGGGCGAGGCGGTGCACGCGAGCGGAGAACTCGGCTCGGGTGACGTGTCGATCGCCGTGAGTGAAGGACACACGGGACGGATCCAGAGCCGGCACGGCGTCCAGGAGTGTGGTGGGGACGAGGGGGTGCTGGGTGGAGTTCCACGTCTCGGTGACGAGGGTGCGCTCCGTGACCCCGAGCAGGTCGATCTCGGCGAGCACACGCGAGGGGTCGAGTGCCTCGAGCACCCGCAGGAGTCGGTCCAGCAGTCGGTCCACGGCGTCGGTGTCGAGGACGTCGCGGCGGTGCGTCGCGCGCACGACGAGGCTCTCTCCCGGTTCGACCGCCAGGGACAGCGGGTAGTGCGTCGCGTCCCGTGCCTCGACGCCGAGAACGGAGAGGTCACCTGCCGCCGCGGTCAGAGCGGTGCGGTCCAGTGGATACGACTCGAAGGCGAGCGACGTGTCGAATCCGGCGCCCGGCCCGACCTCCGCCTCGATGGCGGACGGAGCGAGGTGATGATGATCGAGCAGCGCGGCCTGCTCACGCTGCAGTCGCTGAGCCGACTCCCGCACCGTCGCTGTGCGATCGAGCCGCACGCGAACCGGAACGGTGGAGATGAGGAGCCCCACCATGGATGCGGAACCGTCCAGCTCGGCCGGTCGGCCCGAGACGGTGGCTCCGAAGACGACGTCGGTACGGCCCACCGCGGAGCCCAGTACGAGTGCCCACGCGAATTGCACGAGGGTGTTGACCGTGACCCCCGCGACGCCGGCGCGCGCCACGAGTTCGGCGGTGCGCTCGGTGCTCAGCGTCGCGATGCGCTGTCCCGGTGCCTCGTCGGTTCCGGAACCGTGCGCGGGAGCGAGCAGCGTCGCCTCGGTCGACCCGGTCAGGGCCTCCGACCATGCCGCGAGCGAGGCCGTGGTGTCGCGTTCCCTCACCCACTGCAGGAAGCCGCGGAGTGAAGGCGGCGCGGGCCGGGGGTCCTCGCCGGCGTAGTCGGCCAGGAGGTCGACGAGGACGATCGGCAGGGACCAGCCGTCGAGGAGCAGATGGTGATGGGTGAGCACCAGGGTGTGCCGCTCGTCCCCGGTGTGCAGCAGAGCGACGCGCAGCAGCGGTGCGGTGGCCACGTCGACGGCGACGCCGCGATCGTGCGCGAGGAAGGCGTCGAGCACGGCGGCCGGGTCCGGATCGGCCCGGACGTCCACTTCCGTCCACGGCACCGTGACGGATGCCGCGATCACCTGGACGTCCGTCCCGTCGGCGGTGGTGTCGAAGGCGACCCGCAGCGCGTCGTGACGGTCCAGCAGCGAGTGCGCGGCCCGCTGCAGACGGCCGCCATCGAGCGCTCCACCGAGGTGCACGATCGTCTGCACCACATAGGGATCGACGCTCCCGGCGGCGAGGCGGGCATGCATCAGCAGGCCCGCCTGCAGTGGCGCGGTGGGCAGGACGTCGATCAGCGTGGGATGACGCCCGGTCCACCCGTCGACATCGGATGGTGTCGGATCGACCAGCGGGAAGTCCGACGGTGACCGCCCGCCGGCGCCGGGGGTGTCGACGTGCCGCGCGACGGCCGTCGCCGCCTCGACCCACAGCGAGACGAAGGCCTCGACGTCCGCGTCCGCCAGGACGGCGTCGAGCGTGCTCAGTCGTGCGATCAGGGTGTCCCCGAGGACGACGGTGTCGATCTCGAGCACGGCGGCCGCACCCAGGTCGTCGGGCCGTGGTCCCGACAGCGGGGAGATGCCGGGAACCGGGAGCCAGTCACCGGTGTCCGTCGTCGTCATCCTGCCGAGGTGCGCGAACGAGATCTGCGGTGTCCAGCGCAGGGCGTCGCGCGCGTCGTCGTCGGCCCCGTGCCGCAGCAGCCCGTAGCTCGCGCCGTGGTCGGGAATTCGTGCGAGGTGGTCCTTGACCCGCCGGATCGTCTCGCCCGCAGCAGGTCCGCCGCGCAGCGCCGCGGCGATGTCGAGACCCGTGAGGTCCAGTCGTACGGGGAACACCGTGGTGAACCAGCCGACGGTGCGCGCGGTGTCGGCGCCGGGAACCAGGTCGTCCTCCCGTCCGTGTCCCTCGAGTTGGACGAGCCTGGTCGGTGCGTCGTCCTGTCGCCACGCGGCCACCGCGAGGGCGAGCGCGGCGAGGAGGGCGTCGGTCGGTCCGGCGTGGAACAGGGTGGGCGCGCGGACCAGTAGTGCGTCGGCGATCTCTGCTGGAAAGGCGACGTCCCGGACCGTCGTGTCCCGTACCCGATCGACGACGGGGTCGAGGAGTCGTTGTCCGAGAACGGGATCGGGGCCGTCCAGAACGCCGGTCCAGTACGGCAGCCGCGCGCTCGCGTCGTGCGCTGCGAGACCGGACGACCAGCGCCGCATCGACGTGCGGACGGGGGCGAGAGTCGGTGCGACCCCGTCGCGCACCGCGGCCCACGCCGCGACGAGATCGGCGACGAGGACGCCCCACGACACCACGTCCACCACCAGGTGGTGCGCCGCGATCACGAGGCGTCCCGCCGTGTGCTCGCCGAGGTCGTTCCAGCCGAGCCCGAGCATCACGCCGTTCTCGGGATCGAGTGTCGCGACGATGTCCTCCACCGCGAGATCGGCGCCGCGGCGCAGCAGTCCGTCGACCCGGACGACATCCCGCGGGCGCACCTCGAGGTGTACGCCGTCCGCGTCGCGGACGAGCACGGAGCGCAGCATGTCGTGGTGCGCGACCACGGCCTCGATCGTGGACACCAGGGATGCGCGGTCGATGCCGACCGGGAGCGAGAGCGTGAGGGTCTGAGCGAACCGATCCGGTGTTCCGCCACGCTCCAGCAGGTGGCGCACGATGGGTGTCGGGTCGACGCGGCCGATGCCGCTGCCGGGTGGCTCGTCGACGGTGCCGACCGTGTCCGCCACGCGCGCGAGCCCGGCGGCACTGCGTTGTTCCACGACGTCACGAGCGCTGATCCGCACGCCCGACGCCGCCGCGACGGTGACCAGTCGGATCGAGAGGATGCTGTCACCGCCGAGCGCGAAGAAGTCGTCGTCGACACCGACATCGTTGCGGCACAGCACGTGTGACACCGCGTCGAGCAGCCGCCGCTCGACGTCGGAGGCGGGTTCACGGCGGGTCGTGGTCCGGCGCTCCGGCTCGGGGAGTGCGCGGACGTCCACCTTGCCGGAGGCGGTCAGTGGGAGCGCGTCCAGCGGCACCACGTGCACCGGGACGAGGTGGCTCGGCAGCGTCCGGACGACGGCGGCGAGAACGTCCGTGGGGTCGGCGTCACCGGTCACGTACGAGACCAGCTGCTCGCTGTCGCCGTCACGGCGGACCACTGTGACGGCCTGCGTCACACCGGGAACCGCGACGAGGGCCGTGTCGATCTCGCCGGGTTCGACGCGGCGTCCTCGTACCTTGACCTGACTGTCTGTGCGCCCCAGATACTCCAGGTCACCGGACGACGTCCACCGTGCGCGGTCACCCGTGCGGTACAGCCGCGTTCCGTCGACCCCGGCCACGAAGCGCGCCGCGGTCTCCGCCGACCGTCCGACGTACCCGCGGGCCAGGCCGGCTCCGGCGAGGTGCAGCTCACCCGGAACTCCGACCGGGACGGGTCGCAGGCGGGAGTCGAGCACCACGACGCGCACTCCGGGCAGGGGACGCCCCATGGTGACGGTTCCGGACTCCGCCAGCGGCGCGGTCCCGGTGGCCCACACCGTGGTCTCGGTGGGCCCGTAGTCGTTGTGCAGCAGGAGGTCCGGTGACGTCGACCACCGGGACGCCAGCGCGGGCGAGCACACGTCGCCGACGCTGAGGACCTGTCGCAGCGACGGAGCTCCGGTCGGGGACAGTGTCTCGAGCACCCGCGGAGTCAGGATCGCGTGGGTGATCGATTCTCGTCGCAGCAGATCCTGCAGAGGTGCACCGGAGTACGCGTCGGAATCGGCGACGACGAGGCAGCCGGACAGTGCAAGGGCAAGAAGGTGTTCCGATATCGACGCGTCGAAGGTCGGAGCCGCGACGGCGAGGACGCGACCGCCCCCCATGTCCGGAACCCGTGTCTCCGGACCGCGTGCGCGGTGGCCGGCCACGACACCGTGCAGTCCGGTGTGGGTGATGGCGACGCCCTTCGGACGGCCGGTGGAGCCGGAGGTGTACATGACGTAGGCGAGCTCGGTGATCGCCGGGCGCTCCCTCGTCAGCGGCTCCGGTGCGACGTCCGTGACGGCCACCCGGGTCGTTCCGCTCGGCAGATCGACGGGATGTCGATCTGCCGTGACGACGAGGGTCACCCCGGATTCGGCCAGCACGGCGGCGAGCCGCTCGACGGGGTCCGCGGGGTCGACCGGGAAGAACGCGGCACCGGTGCGCACGACGGCCCAGAGCGCGATCACCTGGTCGACGGACCGCGGAAGTGCCAGCGCCACCACGGTTCCCGGAGTCGCCCCCGCATCGCGGAGAGTGCGGGCGAGGCGCCCGGAGGCGTCGTCGAGTTCGCCGTACGTGAGCGTGGCCGTTCCGCCGCGCACGGCCGGCGCCGCCGGGTCGCTGCGCACGACCGCCGCCATGAGGTCCCCCAGCGTCGTCGCCGTGGGTGCCGGCCCACCCGACCGGTCGAGCAGATCGGCCGCCTCGCCGTCGTCCAGGAACGCGAGATCGCCCACGGTGGTGTGGTGGTCCGCCGTGACGATGCCGCCGAGAAGTCGCGTCAGCCGCACTCCGTGCCGGTCGATGTCGGAGGCGTCGTAGCGCTCCGGGTTCCACTGGATGTCCAGTGTCAGTGTGTCGCCGGTGTAGATGTTGATCGCGGTGTCGTGGACGGGGCCCGACGACAGGATGGCCACCGGCGCCGAGATGTCGTCGAACTGCAACGGGGCGACGAACGGCATGATGTTCACGACGGGGCCGAAGGAGACGCCGAACGGCCGCACCTCCGGCGCCAGCAGGTGGTCCCAGTCCCGGAAGCGTTGGTGCCGAAGCGCTCCGGTGATCTCCCGCCGTACCTGTACTAGCAGTTCCCGCACCGTCGTGGACGCGTCGACCGTCAGTCGCAGCGGCACCAGATTGGCCATCATCCCGGCCGTCGCCCGCAGCGCGGCGGTGGTGCGTCCGGTCACGGGGAATCCGAGGACGACGTCGACGGTGTCGAGGACCCGCGACTGATGCACGGCGAGAGCGGCGACGACGGCGAGCGGGTCGGCCGCGGTTCCCCTCGGCTGAGTCCACGGCAGGCGCGTCGCGACGGGTTGCCGGGGTGCGCTCGGGGGTGCCGCCGACAGGGCCGTGGGGCCGCCGACGCCGGCGAGGTGCTCGCGCCAGTGGGCCAGGTCGGCGTCGTGGCGACGCGAGGCGGCGTAGGCGACCTCCGCGTCATGGATGCGGGCGGCGGTGTCGGGCGTCGGCGCCGGTCCCGGAGAGAGTGTCCCCGAGTAGTGGCCGGCGATCCGTCCGAGGAGGGTGAAGGCGCCCTGGCCGTCGAGCACCACGTGGTGGGCCCGCAGGTACAGGAACGTGCGGTGATCGTCGAGTCGGAGGAACACGCATCGGACCAGCACGGTTCCGAGGAGATCGACGGGCTCTCGGAACTCGGCGCGCATCCATGCGAGGGCGGACGCCTCGGGGTCGGCGTCGTCGCGCAGGTCGAGCACGTCCAGGTTCATGACGGCGTCCTCGACGTGGATCAGACACGGCTGGTCGTCCGGCCCCTGCGCGAGGCGGGTCTGCCGCAGGCCGGATTCCGTGCCCGCGGCGTACATCGCCCGCTCCAGCCGAGCGAGGTCGACACCGGGACCGGCCGGAGCGCAGATGTCGACGTACAGCGCGACGGTGAGGGCCGCGTCGGGATCGAGGTGCTGGGCCAGCCAGAACGGCCGCTGCGCGCCCGTCAGCGGAACTCGGGCGCGGCCGCCGTCCGGTTCGGGGGACACGACCGCCCCCTCGTTCCGGTCGTCTCGCACGAGACGAAACCTATCCGCGGGAATCGGCCGGTCGGCCCGGCTCGCCGTCTTCTGGAGGACTCACAGGAGGCGACGGCGCCCGCTGGTCCGGGCCACGCCCCACAGCTCGGGAAGAGAGACACATTAATAGTTGTTTAACCCAGGTATCTATCTATATAGTTGCAGACAGCAAGTAAACGAGTTCGAGGAGAGATCGCCGTGGCCGTCCACACCGAGACAGCAGAGCTGCTGATGGAAGAAGTCTTCCGCTTCGGCCGCGCACTGCGCGTGGCCGTGTCGACGGGGGACGACCGCACCGAGTTGCCGGCCGCCCTGGTCGGCGTACTGGGAACGCTCGCCACCCACGGCGAGTGCCGACAGTCCGAACTGGCGAACGTCATGTGCACCAGCCAGTCCGTGCTCAGCCGTCAGCTCGCCGAGCTGGTGGATGCGGGCCACGTCGTGCGCACTCCCGATCCCGACGACGGACGTGCCACCCGGGTTCGGGTGTCCGACGCCGGACTCGCCTGCTTGGACCGCATCAAGGAACACCGAGTCGCACGGTTGTCCCGCATGTTGGGGGACTGGGACGAGGACCAGGCGAATGCCGCCCTCGACTCCATCCGTCGACTCACCACCACCTTCACCGACGAAGCGCAGGCCCGGCACTCCGGCCAGCGCGTCCTCTCACATAACTGAGAATAGGAAGAACGACAGACATGACCGTCACACACGACACTCCGCCCTCCCGGGTGAGTGACACCGATCAGCTCTCGGCTCCCGCCGAGGCCGCCGCGGACTCGACCCCGATGACACACCGGCAGATCCTCGAGGCTCTGATCGGTCTGCTCGCCGGGCTCTTCACCGCCCTGCTCAGCACGACCATCGTCTCGACGGCACTGCCGACCATCATCGGTGACCTGAAGGGTTCGCAGACCGCGTACGCCTGGGTCATCACGACGGCACTGCTCGCCAACGCGGCGTCGACACCGATCTGGGGCAAGCTCGCCGATCTCTTCAACAAGAAGCTGCTGGTCCAGAGCTCGCTCGTGATCTTCGTCGCCGGCTCCGTCATGGCCGGCCTCGCACACAACGTGCCGATTCTGCTCGCCGCTCGCGTGGTGCAGGGCATCGGCATGGGCGGTCTGACCGCCCTCGTCGTCGCCATCATCGGCAGCATCGTGTCCCCGCGTGAGCGCGGCCGCTACTCCGGGTACATGGGTGCCGTCATGGCCGTCTCGATGTCCGGTGGCCCGATCCTGGGCGGCGTCATCGTCGACAGCCCCCTCGGCTGGCGCTGGTGCTTCTTCGTCTGCATCCCGCTCGCCGTCATCGCACTCCTGCTGCTGCAGCGCACGCTCCACATCACCACCGAGCGCAAGGAGGACGTCTCCATCGACTGGCTCGGCGCGCTGCTCCTCACGGCCGGTGTCTCCGTGCTGCTCATCTGGGTCTCGTTCGCCGGCAAGGCCGGGTACTACGACTGGATCTCTCGTGAGACCGCGATGTACGTCGGCGGCGGTGTCGCTCTGCTGATCCTCACCGTCCTCGTCGAGGCGAAGGTGAAGAGCCCGATCATCCCGCTGAAGATCGTCACCGAGCGCACCACCGGACTCGCGATCATCGCCTCGGTCGCCGTCGGTGTCGGCCTGTTCGGAGCCACCACCTTCCTGGGTCAGTACTTCCAGACCGCTCGTGGCTACTCGCCCACCGCGGCAGGACTGCTCTCCATCCCGCTCGTCGCCGGCATGCTCGTCTCGTCGGTCGGCTCGGGTCAGTTGATCTCCCGCTTCGGCAAGTGGAAGCCGTTCATCGTCACCGGATCCTTCCTGCTCGTCGTCGGCTTCGGTCTGCTGGGCAACCTCGATCACGCCACCAACCTGTGGCTCGTGGGTGTCTTCATCGCCATCGTCGGCCTCGGTACCGGCATGCTGATGCAGAACTTGGTGCTGGCCGTGCAGAACACGGTGAGTGTGCAGAACATCGGTGCGGCATCGTCCACGGTCGCGTTCTTCCGGACGTTCGGCGGCGCCATCGGTGTCTCGGTTCTGGGCTCGGTTCTCGCCACCCGCGTCGCCGACAACTCGGCGGCCGGACTCGCTGCCCTCGGTGTTCCCGCCGGCTCCACCGGCGGCGGCACGCTCGACATCGCGTCGCTGCCCGACCCGATCGCCGCGGTCGTCCGCACCGCCTACGGTGACGCCACCGGGCGCATCTTCCTGATCGCCGGGTTCGTCGCACTGGTCACCGTGCTCGCGGTGTTGTTCATCCCGAACCGCCCGCTGCGCACCACGATCGACCTGAAGCCGCAGGGCGAGCAGGCCGTGCCCGTCGAGGGCTCGGACGTGCAGGGCGAGACCGCCGTTGACATGCAGAAGGACGAGGCTCGCACCGACGCCGCGGACACCACCGAGATCGCACCGGTGACCGCTCCCGTCGGCAAGCACGAGGCCGCGGAGGGCTCCGCACCGTTCGACGGACTGAGCACCGATGCCCGCGACCGGCTGCTGTCGCTGCTGCTGCCCAAGCCCGCGGAGACTCTCGACGCACTCGAGGAGGCCGAGGTGCTGCGCGCCGAGGTCGCCGAGCTCCAGCAGGAACTCGACTCCAAGATGCTGAGCTTCGACGCCGTGTGCGAACGACTGCGCCGGTTGGGTCTCAGCGAGGACCAGATCGCTCGCGTTCTCGGTGACGTCCACGTGCCGGACGTGCACTCGCGATTCGACGCCTCGCACAACTAGTTCGACGACGACAGAGCGGACGCACCCGATTCGGGTGCGTCCGCTCTCTCGTGCGTGGGGTGCACGGGTTCCGTGATGTGCACACCCCTTCTGTCCGGCGGACGAGGGTGTGCGGCGCGGGAACCTGTGCGCGCCGGCGCTCATCGGCCGTTGCAGGGGGTGTGTACACCGGCAGTGGTGACTGCACACACCTTTCAGTCAGCTACACGGGGTGTGCGGACACCGAGAGGGGTGTGCGCTCCGGCCCAGACGCTGGACCAGTCGACCTACTGCACCGTCACGGGCATGCTCGCGTACCCGCTCGCACCGTCGGGAACGGTGTCGACGCGCACGTCCGTCTGCACCTCACCGGTGCCGTCGGTGGCCCGAGCCTCGATGCGGTGCTGGCCGGAAGTGGCGGTCCAGGCGTACGACCATTGGCGCCAGGTGTCACGCGAGTACTCGTCGGAGAGGGTGGTCTCGGTCCAGGGGCCGTCGTCGACGCGGACCTCGACGCGGGAGATGCCTCGATGCTGCGCCCAGGCGACGCCGGCGATCATCACCGTGCCAGCCTGGACGTCCTTGCTGCCGACGGGTGTGTCGATACGGCAGGCCGTCTTGATCGGTCCGCGCTCGGACCATCCGCGGTCGGTCCAGTACGCGCGAGCCTGGCTGAACTTGGTCACCTCGAGGTCGGTGACCCACTTGGTCGCCGAGACGTAGCCGTACAGGCCGGGGACGACGAGGCGCGCCGGGTAGCCGTGCTCGATCGGCAGCGGCTCCCCGTTCATGGCGACGGCGAGCATGGCGTCGCGCCCGTCCATGAGGACGTCCAGCGGGGTGCCGGCCGTGAAGTCGTCGTGCGACGAGGACAGCACCATGTCGGCCGATGCCTGCGGACGTGCTTCCGCCAGAATGTCTTTCAGGGAGTAGCCGGTCCAGGTGGCGTTGCCGACGAGGTCGCCGCCGATGGGGTTGGACACGCAGGTGAGCGTCACCATCCGTTCGATGGACACGCGCTGTTCGAGATCGGCCAGCGTCAGCGTCATCTCGTTGTCCACCATGCCGTGGATGCGCAGACTCCAGTCCTGCGAGTTCACCCGCGGCACCACGAGAGCGGTGTCGATCCGGTAGAACTCGGCGTTCGACGTGACGTACGGGGACAGGCCGGGCAGCCGGAGATCCGCGGCGGCGGGCACGGGCGGCGCCGGGCTGTCGGGCACCGGGACGGTGAAGGCGTTGCGGTCCTGCGTGACCGCCCGCGTGGAGGCGCCGAGCATCCGTCCCGCGGCGCCGGTCGCGACGGCCGCGGCAGCGCTGATCCCGGCGAGCATCACGAAGCGTCGACGGGAGAACCCCTCCGACGCGTCCGGGTCCGCGCGCTCGACGAGCGACCGTAGGACGAGGATGCCGACCGCGACGCCGACGACGGTGGGGAGCGCTGCGATCGATCCACTGCCGGAGCGCGAGATCGCCGCCAGGACCCCGAGTACGCCGAGAACCACGAACAGTGCCGATCCGATGGGTCGCCGAGCACGTTCGAGGATGCCTGCTCCGGCGGCGAGGAGGGCGATGACGACACCCATACCGATGAAGAGGGCGAGCTTGTCGGAGGTGCCGAACGTGTCGATGGCCCACTCGCGGACGCCTGCGGGGGTGTTGTCCACCGCCGCCGACCCCACAGCGACGATCGGTGACGAGTCCGGGCCGACCACGGCGGCGAGGAGTTCACCGACACCGAGCACGAGGGCGGCCGAGAGGATTCCGGACAGGGCCCTGCGCATCACGTTCACTGTGTCACTCTAGTCGCGCGAGCACCGTGTCCGAATAGTCGTTTCCGAAGGTGTCGTGGGGATCCACTCGCTCGCGTTCGGCCACGACGTCGTCGAAGCGCGGGTACAGCGAACGAAGTGTGCCCGCGGTGAGGGAGTGCAGCTTGCCCCAGTGCGGTCGTCCACCGACATCACGAGCGATCGCCTCCACCGCGTCGAAGTACCCACCCACCGGCCGCCGGTGGTACTGGTGGACCGCGACGTAGGCGGTGTCACGGCCGTGCGCGGTGGACAGCCAGACGTCGTCGGCGGCGGCGCAGCGGACCTCGACCGGGAAGGTCACGCGGTAACCGGTCCGCGCGATCCAGGCCTCGATCGCGCGGATCACGCTCGGCACGGACTCGGGCGGCACCGCGTACTCCATCTCGCGGAAGCGGACCCGACGGGAGGACGCGAACACGGACGAGCTGCGATCGGTGAACGTACGACCCGACCAGGCCGCCGCCGACACCGTGTTCACCCTCGGGATGATGGACGGGATTCGCGTCGTCACGCGATTGATCACCTCGAAGGCGCTGTTGGACAACAGTTCGTCGTCGATCCAGGACGACACGCGGCCCACGGGAGACAGTGGCGTGTCGGCGGGCAGCCGCGTGTTGCGCTTGGTCAGCACCCGATCCGTGTGCGGGAACCAGTAGAACTCCGGATGGTCGACGTCGCGCATGTCGTCGGGGAAACGCTCGAGTGCCTCGCCGAGGCGACCCGGGGTCTCGTCGGCGTGCAGCGCGAAGGCCGGAACGCACCGCATCGTCACGGCGGTCAGGATCCCGAACGCCCCGAGGCCGAGTCGCGCGCACTCGAACAGCGGCCCGTCCGACACCGTGACCTCCGTGCCGTCGGCCAGCACCAGTCGCGCCCCGACCACGTGGGCGGACAGCCCGGCGAACCGCGCCCCGGTGCCGTGCGTGCCGGTCGAGATCGCACCCGCGAGTGTCTGCACGTCGATGTCGCCCATGTTGGTCAGCGCCAGTCCGCGGGCATGCAGGAGATCGTTCAGGGTGTGCAGCCGCGTTCCGGCGCGCACGGTGACGTCGGTGGTGCCGTCCGGTCCCGCGGCCACACCCTCGATGCCCGTCAGATGGTCGAGCGCCACCAGGACGCCGTCCGTCAGCGCGGCGCCGGTGAACGAATGGCCTGCTCCGACCGCGTGGACCCGGCCCTGCGCGCGCACGACGACGTCCCGGATCTCGTCGGCGCTGTGCGGTCTCACGATCGACGCGGGCCGTGCGCGCTGGTTTCCCGCCCAGTTCGTCCATTCGGTCATGGATGGATACAAGTACTGGACAACCGTCCAGGTCAACCCCCTAGACTTCGACCATGACCGTGCGCCTCCCCGCCGATCTCCGGCGTTCGCAGCTGATCGAGGCCGGGCTCACCGTGGCAGCGGAGGCCGGGATCGCCGCCGTCACCGTGCGCGCCGTCGCCGAACACGCGGAGGTCTCGCTCGGCGTCGTCCACTACTGCTTCGAGAACAAGGAAGCGCTCGTCACGGCCATGGGCGAGGCGTTGGTCCAGGAGCTCGGCGCCGCCGTCGGCACGGCCCTGCACGCTGCCGCCGCCGACGGTCGGCGGGACTGCGCCGGCCCCCGTGCGCTGCGCGAGATACTGCACCGCGGCGTGGCCGCACTCTGGTCGGTCATCGAGAGCACGGCCGACCGGCAGCTGCTCACCTACGAGATCACCGCCTACTCGGTGCGCTCCGCGGGAGCCGGACCCGGCATCGGCACGTTGCAGTACCGCGTCATGGACACCGAGACGGAGAGCTTCCTCGAGGCGGCGGCCGAGGCATCACGGATGCGGTGGACCGAACCGATGGCGTCGTTGACGCGTTCCGCACTGGCGACCATCGACGGGGTGGTTCTCCGGTGGCTCGTCGACCAGGACACTCTCGCCGTCATCGCGGAACTCGACGACCTGGCCGCGCGCATCGCGGCGAAGGCGGTGCCGTCGTGACCGGGCTCGATCGGCTCGGTGCCGCGACGGCAGAGCTCGACCCGCCGCTGCTCGCGATCGACGAGGAGTCGCTCGAGGCCAACCTCGCGGATCTGGTGCGACGGGCCGGCGGTACGCCCATCCGTCTCGCGTCGAAATCCGTCCGTATCCGCGGTGTCCTCGAGCGTGCGCTGGCCGTTCGGGGGTTCGCGGGCGTCATGGCCTACTCGCTGCGAGAGGCGTTGTGGCTGAACGAGGTACCGGACATCCTCGTCGGCTATCCGACCGTGGATCGACAGGCGCTCGCCACCCTGGCCGCGGACGCCGACGCGTGCCGCCGCATCACTCTCATGATCGACTCGCGAGCACACCTCGACGTGATCGACGCCGCCGGTCCGTGGGCAGCTCCGGTGCGGGTGTGTCTCGACGTCGACGCGTCGCTCCGCATCGGACCCGCACACATCGGCGTTCGTCGGTCGCCGCTACGTCGTCCGGCCGAGGTGGCCGCGCTGGCGCGGGAGGCGGTCCGGCGCGGCGCGTCCGTCGTCGGCGTCATGTTCTACGAGGCGCAGATCGCGGGGCTGCCCGATTCCGGACGAGCAGTGCGGTGGATGAAGCGGAAGTCGGCGTCCGAGTTGGCCTTCCGGCGACGCGCCGTGGTCGATGCCGTGCAGGACGAGGTGGGCGTGCTCGAGATCGTGAACAGTGGCGGCACCGGGTCGATCGAGGTGTCGGCTGCGGATCCGGCGGTGACCGAGGTGACGGCGGGCTCCGGCTTGTTCGCGCCGACGCTGTTCGATCGCTACGACGCGTTCACTGCACGACCGGCGCTGTTCTTCGCACTCCCCGTCGTCCGCACGCCGACGCGGACCATCGCGACAGCGTTCTCGGGTGGGTACATCGCCTCGGGACCGACGGGGGCCTCTCGTGTGCCGTCACTGATCGGACGCGGGGCGTTGATCCGCACCGAGGGGGCCGGGGAGGTCCAGACGCCGGTGGCGGGATCCGGTGCGGCGGTGGGGGATCGGCTGTGGTTCCGGCATGCCAAGGCCGGTGAGGTGTGCGAGCGCTTCACCGAGGCACACCTCGTGTCCGCGGACGGTTCTCGCACGACACTGCCCACCTACCGCGGTGAGGGCCGGGCCTTCGGCTGACCGGCATCACTCGTCGGGGCTCACCCGCATGAAGGCGCCGACCAACGACAGCTCCGCCGGTGTCGAGGGCAGATAGTGCGTCAGCGCGGGTGAGCGGACGACGTACGCGGCCCACTGCCCCCGCGACAAGGCGACGTTGATGCGGTTGCGCGACAACAGGAACTGCATGCCGCGCGGCACGTCCTCGGGGGCCGACGCGGCCATGGACACGATCACGACGGCGGCCTCCCGACCCTGGAACTTGTCGACGGTGCCGCACGAGGCCTCGTGCAGTCCGGCATCGTCGAGCGCCGCGCGCACGGTGGCGACCTGGGCGTTGTAGGCCGCCACCACGAGCAGGTCCGAGGCGCCCAGCGGCCGTGTCTCCCCGTCACACGTCCAGGCCGATCCCACCAGTGACCGTGCCAGTCGGACGATCTCGACCGCTTCCTCTCGCGAGGACGTCGCGTTGCCCTCGTGGTCGACGAGAACTGTGTGCACTCCCGGGTCGACGCCGTCCAGGTGCCGTCTCAGCACTGTGTCGTGCGAGCGGAGCCGTCCGTCGTAGGACAGGTCGGACACCACGGAACACAGCTCGGGGTGCATGCGGCGAGTGGTGGCCAGGAAGTACCCGAGGTCGGCCGGGAGCGTGTCGGAGCCGTCCGCGAGCCAGCCCAGAGCAGAGGTGTCCACCGGTTCGGGGTGGCTGCCCTGGCTCACCTGCGGCA
The DNA here is from genome assembly GCF_019836065.1 of Rhodococcus sp. BP-332. Lineage (NCBI taxonomy): Bacteria > Bacillati > Actinomycetota > Actinomycetes > Mycobacteriales > Nocardiaceae > Rhodococcus > Rhodococcus sp. BP-332. The sequence goes on along the minus strand of NZ_JABUEC010000002.1, from coordinate 301,214 downwards.
GCTGCTGCGGATCGCCGAGCAGCAGGAGGTTGCGTGCCACCCGCGCCACCGCAATGGTGTTGGCGAGCGAGAACTGGCCCGCCTCGTCGACGACCAGCAGGTCCAGCTCCTGCTCTGCGAACTCCTTGCGGTTGGTGAACGGCCAGGCCGTCGCACCCACGACGCATCCGCCGGTGTGTGTGGCCAGGTACCCGGAGTACGAGTCCACGCCGAGCCACGAGTGCGTGCTGTCGGACGACCCCTTCTTGGCGACGCTCTCGGGATCGAGCCCGGCGGCGACAACACCGCCGAGAAGGTTCTCGATCACCGAGTGCGACTGGCCGACCACCCCGATGCGCCAGCCGTGATCGCGTGCGAGTGCGGCGATCACTCGCGATCCGGTGTAGGTCTTCCCCGTTCCCGGCGGCCCTTGGACCGCGATGTAGGAATCGTCGAGATCGAGGAGCGACGCCGTGATGGCCGCAGCGACCTGCTCGTCGACGACCTCGGCGAGCGGTGCGCCGGACCGGGTCCGGGGAGGATCACGACGCAGGAGGTCGACCACGGCCGAGGCGCGGACTTCGGGAAGGCGATCCGCTGCCTCCGCCGCGGTGGCGGCGATGGCCTCCCGCAGCGTGGTCGTGTTGACGAAGGCATCGGGCGTCGTGGCGACCGGTGCGACATCGTGGGGTTCGGCGCCCTTGGACAGCGACTCCTCGAGCGTGAGGTGGGCGCCGTCCTCGGACACCTCGACGATCGTTCCGGGCATCGTCCAGCGATACTGCGGGTTCGCGCGTCTGTCGGGCGCGATCCAGTCCGGAGCAGGCGGCGCGTAGAGCACGGTCACCTTCGACCCCACGCGCCCACTGCCGGGCCCGAACTCACCGCGCACCACGCTCGTGCGCCGCTGGACCCGCTTGCCGGGCGGTGTCGCCCACTCGGTCATGGACTCCACCTCCTCGACCATGAACACGTCGCGGGTGTCGGCCCACTCGTCCATCGGCGAGGCCAGTCGGTCGAAGTGCGCCCACCAGTAGGGCTTCTCCTCGCGCTGGTGGTAGCCGACAGCGGCCGCGAGCAGGGCGATCGCCTGCTGGTCGGTCGTGCGTGAGACCGGTTCACCGGCGAACTCCCACAGGGCGTCTCGCACCGCGTCCCGGTCCTCGTCGACCGGTTCGGCCGCGTCGAGCGGACCGCGGGGCACCACACCCGCGCGTTCGGCGTGACCGAGCAACCAGTCGCGCAGTTCCAGTGTGGAGCGGCAGTCGTACTCGTTGTAGTCGGCGATCTCGGCGAGGACGCCGGCCGCCTCGTCGAGGTCGCCACGGTCGCGCAGATCGCACCAGCGCGCGTACTCGGTGATGGAAGCGACGGCGTCTGCCACGTCGCCGCGGTGATCGGTCATGTACAGCGGTTCGAGCTTCTTGATGCTGTAGCTCGGTGCGCCGATGCGCAGGGCGGACCGCACGACGGGATACAGGTCGACGAGGATCTGCTGCCGGAGAAGGTCGTCGACCTCGTTCTCGTACACCCCGTACCGCGAGGCCAGACGCAGCAGAGCCGACTTCTCATATGCCGCATAGTGATACACGTGCATGCCGGGGAACGCCTCGCGGCGTGCGCGTACGTACTCGACGAAGGCGACGAAGGCGGCCCTCTCCTCGTGCCGGTCGTGGGCCCAGAACGGCCGGAACGCGCCGTCGGACTCCATGACGCCGAAGAGGTACTCGAGCCCCCAGTCGGAGGAGCCGCGTTCGGCGTACAGCGGGTCGCCCTCGAAGTCGAAGAAGATGTCGCCCTCGTCCGGAGCGGGCAGTGCGCCGAGAGCACTCGGGGTGTGCACGTCGACCACCGGTGACCCCGACTGCTCCTGCTGAACCTGGGCCAGGGCCTGCGCGCGCAGGGTGCCGAGGGACCGCTCCGAGAGGTCCGCGACGGAACCGGTGTGTGCGGCCAACTCGTCGACGGTCGTGATCCCCGCGGCGTGCAACGTGGACCGCTGGGAGACGCGCATCCCGGCGACCAGCAACAGGTCGCGCTGTGCCTCGACCTCGGGGGTGCAGTGCTCGCACCGGAAGCAGGCGCGAATGTCGAGGTCGGCCCAGGATGCCGGGAGCAGTTGCGTCAGGTGGCCGGACAGCAGGGCCACCATCTCGCGCCGTGCGCGGCGGTAGACGGGGAGGACGTCCGGCAGGTGCACGAGATGGTCGGTGCCGTCACCGAGGACGAGGTGGCCCGTGGCGGACGTGGGAACTCCGACAGCCTCGAGCGCGTCGGCGTACGCCGCGATCTGCAGGACCGACGGGACGCGCTCGGTGCGCGACAGCTTGGTGTCGTGCACCGTATAGGTGTCGGTCGACGGGTCGTGGATCAGGAAGTCGCTGAAGCCGAGGAACTCGCCGTCGAAGAACGTGCCCTGGTAGATGACGGGGACGCGCTGCTGCGCCGCGGCGAGGGTGGCCTGTGCGGCGGCGGCCAGCGCGGACGGGATGCTCTCGGCCGGCCGTTCGATAGTCACGACGCCGTCCGGATGCTCGCGCTTCAGTCTCAGCAGCTCGCGGGCCTCGTGCTGACTGCCGAGGCGCGCGAGCCGGGCGAACATCGCGTCGTCGACCTGCTCGGTCTCGATGCGGCCGAGGTTCGCGTCGAGCGTGCGCAGGAGTGCGTACTCGCACCGAGACGCCAGCGCGAGGTCGCCTGCGCTGTGGACGAGGGTGTCTCCGGTGACGAACATGCCGCCACCCTAACGAGACCGGCCGACAGGTCAGCGGGTCCCGAGGGCCGGTGCGATCGTCGTGCCCCACGCTTCCTTCAGCTGGTCCTCGAACAGTGCCCAGCTGTGCGAGCCCTCGCCGCGCATCGAGATGGTCGCAGGCACGCCCGCCCTCCGCACCGCGTCGGCGAAGATGCCGGTGCACGTGTTCACCATGGCTTCGACGGCTGCTCCACCGAACGGGGGAATGCTGCCGGGCGGGATGCGGTCGACGGGGCCGGGAACACCGCTCGCGGATCCTGCGTAGACAGCCGTTCCGCGGAGGCGGTCGGCGTGGAGGGACGGGTCGTGCTGCGCCCATGCGGGAGCGCCGGGAGGGCCCCACATGTTGAAGGGGTTGTTCAGGGCGCCGCCGATCATGATCGAGATCGCGGCCTGGGCGAGCGGGTTCGACGAGGCGGGGCACCCGCTGATGGACGCCGCGGCACGGTAGAGGCCGGGCGCCTGCACGGCGAGATCGAGTGCCGGACCGCCGCTCATCGACACCCCTGCAACCGCGTTGCGGCGCGTACTGCCGAAGTGCTGGTCCATGACGCCGGGCAGTTCCTGCGTCAGATAGGTCTGCCATTTGTTGGATCCGAGGATCGGATCGTCGGCGAGCCAATCCGTGTAGAAACTCAGACGCCCACCGATGGGGAGCACGACGGTGACGTTCTTGTCGGCGAAGAATCCCGGGGCGCCGGAGTTGTTGATCCAGCCGACTCCGTCCTCGTTGCCCAGGGCGCCGTTGAGAAGGTAGAGCGTGGGGAGCGACCCGCCGCGAGCCGGGCGGAGCACGTCGTTCGGCACGACGCGGTTCATGGCGGGGGAGTAGACGTCGACGACCGAGTGTGTCGGCGAGAGCTGCCGCACCCCGACCACTCGGGCAGGCTCCGCAGCGGTGGCGGCGGGCGCCCCGAGAAGAGCCGCGACGATGGCGACGACGATGACGAAAACCAACCTCATGGTTCGATGCTCGCACGGCGGAGGGAACCGTGGGGTTCGGTTCTGTGTCGAACCGGTGACTATTGAGTCACATCAGCCACAATGGCCACATGCCGTTCTTCGAAGGACCCCGAGGTCGCGCCCACTACCGCCAGTGGGGACCCACCGAGGACCCTGCCGCGACCCTCGTGTTCCTGCACGGGCGGGGACAGCACACCGGCCAGTACCACCGGTTCGGCGCTGCCCTGGCAGCACACGGCATCGCCACCTGGGGCCTCGACCACATCGGCCACGGCTTGTCCGAAGGAGAGGCGGCCGACGACGCCGCCTACCTCGACGCGCTGGCGGAGAACGCACGACATCTCCTCGACGTCGTGGTCGAGGCCGGCCACCGACCTGCGGTGATGGGCCACTCGCTGGGGTCCGCGACCGCGGTGCGGATGCTCGCGACCGGCGGGAGCGCGCCCGCCGTCGTGCTGGTGGCGATGCCGCCGCGCGCGATCTCCCGCGAGGATCTGACGGCAGCGACCCGATCGCCCACCCTGGCACTGCACGGTGTGGACGACCGCATGGTGCCGATCGACGGCGTCCGAGACCTCGTGCGCGGCATCCCGACGATCACCCTGCGCGAGTACGCCGACGCCGGACACGACCTGCTGCACGAGAAGATCCACCGGACCGTGACCGACGCGGCCGCGGACCACGTCCTCGAGAACGCCTGACGTCAGCTGACGATGATGGTGCGGGTGTGCCACCCGGTCGAACCACCGGGGATCGGCGGGGTGCGCTCCTCGACCTGCGTGTTCCCGTCCTGATCCGTCGCGCGGACCTGGATGTTGTGGTTGCCCGCAGTGGCGTCCCAGTCCCAGAACCATTGGCGCCAGGTGTCGATCGTGTACTGCTCGGCGAGCGTCGCCTCCTGCCACGGTCCGTTGTCGACACGAACCTCGACGCGCTCGATGCCACGCTGCTGCGCCCAGGCGGTACCCGCGACACGGACGGGACCGGGTGCGACGGGGGCGAAGGCGGCCGGCACGTCGATGCGTGACGCCGTCTTGATCGGTGCCTTGTCGCCCCAGCCGCGGTCGGTCCAGTAGGCCGTCGCCTCGTCGAATCGCGTCAGTTCCCAGTCGACGACCCACTTGGTGGCGGAGACGAATCCGTACAGACCGGGCACGACCTGACGCACCGGGTAGCCGTGCTCGACGGGCAGCGGCTCGCCGTTCATCGACACCGCGAGCATCGCGTCGCGGCCGTCGGTGAGGGCCTCGACCGGCGAACCGATGGTCATGCCGTCGATGCTCGTGGACAGCAGCATGTCCGCGTCGGCCTGCACACCCACCTCGTCGAGGATGTCCTTGATGGGGAACCCGATCCAGGTCGCGTTGCCGGCGAGCGGTCCGCCGACCTCGTTGGACACGCACGTCAGCGTCACGACGCGCTCGATCGGAGTGCGAGCCATGAGGTCGTCCCAGCTCAGCGTCATCTCGCGGTCGACCTTGCCGTGGATCTTGAGCTGCCACTCGGCGGTGGTCAGCTGCGGGACCTGCAGAGCGGTGTCGATGCGGTAGAAGGTGTTGTTCGGCGTGACGAAGGTGGTCGCGCCCTCGACGCCGATGTCGGTACCGGCCGGAATGGCGGCGGCTTTCTCGCCCGCCGCGACCGTGGGGAGGCGGAAGTTCTTGATGTCCTCGGCGACACCGGCCACACGATCGCCGAGGTACCGGCCGACCGTGCCGGCTGCGACGGCCACCGCGGCGGCAGCGCCGAACAGGACGAGGAACTTGCGACGCGGCATGAACCCGTCGACCGTGCCCGCCGGCACCTCGAGCGCTCGCGTGAGGGCTTGCAGGACCGCGATGCCCAGGACGACACCCACCACGGTGGGGATGACGTCACCGAGTGAGGACGTCGGCCGCTGCAGCACCGCGTAGACACCGACGGCGCCGAGCACCAGCAGGATCACCGATCCGATGGGACGCGACGGGCGCTCGAGCAGGCCGGCGATGGCGGCGATGATCGCGATGCCGATGGACATGCCGACGAACAGGGCGGCCTTGTCGTTGGTGCCGAAGGTGTCGATCGCGAACTCGCGGGCGAACGCGGGCGTTCGGTCCACGGTGGTGGAGCCGACGGCGAAGAACGGTGACGACGCCGAGCTGAAGAGGAGCGAGAGGATCTCGCCCACGCCGAGCACGACGCCGGCGGCGACCACTCCGCTGAGCATGCGTGCGAAGGGGTGGACGCGCGTGCGCGCGGAGTCACCCGAGGTCTGGCGTTCGGTGGTCGTCGTGGTCATGACTGCTATTCGTCACGATGGCAGTGGCGGCTTGCTCCGGTGGGCGTGTTGACGAGCCACAACGAGCGAGGCGCGCCCGTGAGGAGTTCTCACGGGCGCGCCTCGGGTGGGTCGGACGAGTGTTCAGCCGCCGTAGATGTCGGCCACCTCGGTGGCGTGCGACTCCAGGATGACGTTGCGCTTGAGCTTCATGGTCGGCGTCAGTTCTCCCGACTCGATCGTGAAGTCACCGGGCAGGATCGTGTACTTCTTGATCTGCTCGGCCTTGGAGACCTTCGAGTTGGCCGTGTCGACGGCCTTGTCGATCTCGGCGATCAGGTCGGCGTTGGTCGTCAGATCACTCGCGGACGTGCTCTTGTCGAGACCGTGACGCTCGAGCCAGCCGGGCAGAGCCTCGGGATCCAGCGTGATGAGCGCCCCGATGAACGGCTTGGCGTCGCCCACGACGAGGCACTGGCTGACCAGCGGGTGCGACCGGATGGAGTCCTCGAGGCCGGCGGGCGCGACGTTCTTGCCACCTGCCGTCACGATGATCTCCTTCTTGCGACCGGTGATCGAGAGGAAGCCCTCGTCGTCGAGTGAGCCGAGGTCACCGGTGTGGAACCAGCCGTCGCGGATCGATTCCTCGGTGGCCTTCTCGTTGTGCCAGTACCCGGAGAACACGACGGGACCCTTCACCAGGATCTCGCCGTCCTCCGCGATCTTCACGGCGTGCCCCGCGAGCGGGCGGCCGACGGAACCGATGCGCTGCTTGTCGGTGGTGTTGACCGTGACGGCGGCGCTGGTCTCGGTGAGTCCGTAGCCCTCACGCACCGGAACGCCGATGCCGCGGAAGAAGTGGCCCAGTCGAGCGCCGAGGGGGCCGCCGCCGGACAGCGCACTGGTGCACCGTCCACCGAGCGCGGCGCGGAGCTTCGAGTAGACCAGCTTGTCGAACAGGGTGTGCTTCGCCTTGAGCACCAGGCCGGCGCCGCCCTTGTCCTGCGCGATGCTCCACTCGATCGCGACGTCCGCGGCCTGATCGAAGATCTTGCCCTTGCCGCCGTCGTGCGCCTTCTGCTTGGCCGAGTTGTAGACCTTCTCGAACACGCGGGGGACCGAGAGGATGAAGTCGGGCTGGAACTCGGCGAACTGCTCGACCAGCGTCGTGGTGTCGGACGTGTGCGCCACCGTGACCTTGGCCTCGAAGGCGCCGAACGACACAGCGCGAGCGAACACGTGCGCCATCGGGAGGAACAGCAGGGTGCGCTTGCCCTCGGTCATCTGGTCGTGCAGCGCCACCTGGGTGGCCGTCGTCTCGGCGTAGAAGTTCGAGTGCGTGAGCTGGACACCCTTCGGGCGGCCGGTGGTCCCCGAGGTGTAGATGAGCGTGGCGGCCGACGACGCGGACACCTGCTGACGACGGGCGTGCAGATCGTCGTCGGACACGGAGGCGCCGCGGGTGGTGAGCTCGTCGATCGCACCGCCGTCGAAGCTCAGCGTCTCGCGGAGATCCGCGGCGCTGTCGGTGACGTCCTTCATGCGGGTGAGGTGTTCGGAGGTCTCGACCACGAAGAGCTTGGTCGCGGAGTCCTCGAGGATCCACTGCGCCTGATCGGCTGCGGACGTCTCGTAGATGGACACGGTGCAGCCACCGGCGGTCCAGATCGCGTAGTCGAGCACGACCCACTCGTAGCGGGTGCCGGCCATGATGGCGACGCGGTCACCGAACTCGATGCCGGAGGCCATGAGGCCCTTGGCCACGCCCGCGACCTCGTCGGCGAACGTGCGCGCCGTGACGTCCTTCCACGAGCCGCCGACTCGCCGTTGGAACGCCACCCACTCCGGGGTCTCGCTCGCGTAGCGGAACACGGTGTCGGCCATCGAGACGTCGTCCGGGATCGTGTAGGACGCGGGTACCGAGTATTCGTGCACGGTGTCTGTACCTTCCAGTAGCAGCAGGTTTGTTGTGTATTGGATCACATGAAGCGATGCTGCGGTGATCGTAGTGCCGTATCCGCTTTGTCCTGTTCGAACAGTTGTCGTTCTGCAGGTGGTCGCTGGACTAGACTCTGGTGCACATGAGCACTTCCGAGTCGGAAACGGTGTCCACCGACACCCCCTCGTTCGTCGATCTCGGTATCGACGAGCGTGTGCTGAAAGCCCTCGCGGACGTCGGGTACGAGACGCCGTCGCCCATTCAGGCAGCCACCATCCCGCCGTTGATGGCCGGGAACGACGTCGTCGGCCTCGCGCAGACCGGCACCGGCAAGACCGCCGCGTTCGCCGTGCCGATCCTCTCGCGCCTCGACGTCGCCAACCGGGTGCCGCAGGCGCTGGTTCTCGCGCCCACCCGCGAGCTGGCCATCCAGGTGGCCGAGGCGTTCGGCAAGTACGCCATCCACATCGAGGGCCTGCACATCCTGCCCATCTACGGCGGGCAGGCGTACGGCATCCAGCTCTCCGGTCTGCGGCGCGGCGCCCACATCGTCGTCGGCACGCCCGGGCGCGTCATCGACCACCTCGAGAAGGGCACGCTGGATCTGTCGCACCTCGAGTATCTCGTGCTCGACGAGGCCGACGAGATGCTGAAGATGGGATTCCAGGAGGACGTCGAGCGCATCCTCGCGGACACCCCCGAGTACAAGCAGGTGGCGCTGTTCTCGGCCACCATGCCGTCGGCGATCCGCAAGATCTCGCAGCAGTATCTGCACGATCCGGTCGAGATCACGGTGAAGACGAAGACGTCCACCGCCCCCAACATCACGCAGCGGTACGTGCAGGTGGCGCATCAGCGCAAGCTCGACGCGTTGACGCGGATCTTCGAGGTCGAGGACTTCGAGGCGATGATCATCTTCGTCCGCACCAAGCAGGCCACGGAGGAGCTCGCCGAGAAGTTGCGGGCGCGGGGCTACTCGGCCGCCGCCATCAACGGTGACATCGTGCAGGCGCAGCGCGAGCGGACCATCGGTCAGCTCAAGAACGGTGCGCTCGACGTGCTCGTCGCCACCGACGTCGCGGCCCGCGGTCTCGACGTCGAGCGGATCTCGCACGTCGTCAACTACGACATCCCGCACGACACCGAGTCGTACGTGCACCGCATCGGGCGGACCGGTCGCGCCGGGCGCGCGGGCGAGGCGCTGCTGTTCGTCGCGCCGCGGGAGCGTCATCTGCTCAAGGCCATCGAGAAGGCGACGCGGCAGCCGATCACCGAGATGCAGCTGCCGAGCGTCGACGACGTCAACGCGCAGCGCGTGGCCAAGTTCGCCGACTCCATCACCCAGTCGCTGTCCTCGACGTCGCTCGGTCTGTTCCGTCGACTCATCGAGGACTACGAGCGCGAGCACGACGTGCCGCTCGCGGACATCGCCGCGGCGCTGGCGACGCAGTCGCGGGACGGCGACGCGTTCCTCATGTCGCCCGAGCCGCCGCCCCCGCCGAGGGAGAAGCGCGAGCGCCCCGAGCGCAAGTTCGACGATCGGGACGCACCGCCGTTGCGCAAGTCTCGCAAGGGCGATCAGGATCTGGCGGTGTACCGGATCAGCGTCGGCAAGCGGCACAAGGTGGCGCCCGGTGCCATCGTCGGTGCCATCGCCAACGAGGGCGGGCTGCGGCGCAGCGACTTCGGGCACATCAGCATCCGGCCGGATCACAGCCTGGTCGAGCTCCCGGCGGATCTCGCGGACGAGACGTTGGAAGCGTTGCGCCGCACCAGGATCAGCGGAGTGCTCATTCAGCTGCAGCGCGACGGCGGACCGCCCCGCGGCAAGCACTGACACCAGCGCACCCCCGCGAGAGTCTCGCGGGGGTGCGGTGCGTCAGCTCTTCTGCAACGCCGAGGGATGCGCGTCGGTGTCGACACCGGGGACTCCGCGGCCGCGGATCGACGCGCCCGCCGTCTCGGCGACGAAGAGCAGTGCGATCAGTCCGACGACGCAGGCGCCCATCATGTAGAACGCCGGGACGAGATCGTTGCCGGTCCGTTCGACGAGCCACTCGTTGGCCGCCGGCGCCGTGCCACCGAACAACGAGGTCGACACGTTGTAGGCGATGGCGAAGCCGGCGAACCGGACGTGCGTCGGGAACATGGCCGGGAACGTCGCCGAGATGGTCGAGAGCTGCAGGACGTAGAGCAGGCCCAGCACGGTGAACGCGACGATGGCCCAGCCGAAGTTGACCGTCATCAGCATGTACATCGGGATCGCGAAGATCAGCAGTCCGACCATCGAGACGAGCCACAGTGGCTTGCGCCCCACCTTGTCCGACAGTGCTCCGGCGAACGGAATGACGAGCATCATGGCGAACTGCCCGATGACGACGAGGAACAGCGACGACGTGCTCGACAGGCCGATCCGGCTCTCCAGATAGGTCGGCATGTAGCTCAGCAGGGTGTAGTTGCAGACGTTGAGCGCGACGACGAGGCCCATCAGCGTGAGGATCGGTCGCCAGTAGGTGGCGATCAGTTCGCGGAACTGGGTGGACGTCTTGTGCTCCACCGCGTCCTCGTTCTCGAGTTCACGGAACACCGGGGTGTCCTCGAGCTTGGACCGCATGTAGAGCCCGATGAGCGCCAGCGGCCCGGCGACGAAGAACGGCAGGCGCCAGCCCCACGTGTCCATGAACGCGTCGGTGGAGAGCAGGTCGACGGCCAGCACCACGAGGGCGCCGAGGGAGAAGCCGCCGAGTGTGCCGAACTCGAGGAAGCTGCCGTAGAAGCCGCGCTTGCGGTCGGGGGAGTACTCGGCCATGAAGGTGGCTGCGCCGCCGTACTCACCGCCGGTGGAGAAGCCCTGGATCATGCGCAGGATCACCAGCAGAACCGGTGCCCAGAAGCCGATCGAGGCGTAACTCGGGATGACACCGATGAGGAAGGTCGCGGTGCCCATCAGGATGATGGTCAGTGCGAGGACGTGCTTGCGGCCGAGACGGTCCCCCAGTGGTCCCCAGACCAGGCCGCCGAGCGGCCGCACGAGGAAGGACACCGCGAAGATGCCCAGCGTCAGCAGGGTGGCGGACTCGAGGTCGTCCGGGAAGAACGCGCGCGAGATGTACGTGGCCGTGTAGGCGTACACGCCGTAGTCGAACCACTCGGTCGCGTTGCCCATCGCCGATGCGCCGATCGCGCGCCGGAGAACCCCGGGCGGAGCGTCCTTCAGCGCCGGTGTCGGGTTGTCGACAGAACCTGATTCGGAAGTACTCACTCACCCAGACCTACCGAAGTAGTGGCCGAACCTCAGCATCGAGAGGGGCGATCGGTCTCTTCGTTATCGAGTCGTTACGGCGCCCGGGCTGCCGCGACAGTGGCCGTTCGGCACCGGAAACCACCTCTCACCTGGCCCTCGCACGGACCGTCGTCGTCGGTGTCGCGGCGCGGGAGCGGCGGCATCCGATCTCGGGCACTGTCGGCAGCCTCGGCGCCGTCCGCGCAGGCATGACTGCTGCCTCGGCGCTGCTCGTCTTTCCACTGCTCAGCTAGGTTGTGGACGGATAGATTGTGGTCGGACAGGTCGTGGTTCGGGGGACACGCTCACGCGCGGTGGTCGAGGAGGACGAGTCGATGGTGTCGACGCCCGTTCCCCCACGACTGACCGCTGCGGCGCTGGACCGATCGCGCCTCGGTGGGCCCGTCCGGTCGCCGGGGCGCTACCTGGCGGCGTCGTTCACGGTGGCCGCCGTGGTGCTGGCCGTCTACCTGATCGTGCCCGCATCGATCCGGACCGGCGTCTTCGCGGTGGGCGCCATCGGCTGCATGGTCGTGGTCCTGATCGGCCTGCGGCGCAACAGCCCGACCGACACGTACGCCTGGCGGTGCATGCTCGGCGCGGCGACGTCCTTCCTGGTGGGCCTGTCCGCGCGGAGCGTGCGCGCGGACCTGCCCTCGGCGATCCGGCTGCTGCCGGAGGTGCTGGTGTTGCTCGGCTACCTGCTGCTCGTCCTCGGCATCGTGGGCTGGTCGCGGCGAGGGGGAAACTCGCGGCCCACCCCGACCATCATCGACGCGGTCCTGGTCACGCTGGGCATGACGTTCGTGTCCTGGGTGCTGCTGGTGGCTCCGGTCCTCTCGACCACGCGGGACGTACCGTCCGTGGTGCTCAACGGGCTGTTCCCCGCGATCGACGCCGGCCTGTTCACCATGGCGTTCTTCCTGCTGTTGTCGAAGAGCCGCTTCAACGTGTCCCTGGTTCTCCTCGTCGCCGCACTGCTCGTCACCATCGTCGGCGATCTCGGCTACGCGATCGCGACGGCCCGCTCGGTCGCCCCGCCCGCGGTCGTCCTCGACGCGATGTATCTGCTCGCGTTCGTCCTGCTGGCCGCCGCGTCGCTGCATCCGTCGATGGCGTGGGTGGGCCGCGCGGGAGGTGTGACGGCCGCGCTCACCCGGCAGCGGATGACGGTGTCCGTCGCGCTCGTCGCCACCTGCGCCGCGCTGCCGCTCGTCGGCGACGCGGTGGGGACCGCGGACGTGGTGGTCCGCTCGACATTCCTGGCCGTGATCCTGGTGGGAATGTTCGTCCGCGGTGAGCGGGCGCTGAGCCGGGTGCAGCGCAGCGAGGACAAGGCCCGCCACGACGCCACCCACGATTCGCTCACCGGTCTCCCCGATCGGTCCATGCTCGAGTCGATCCTGGAACGCGCTGCGCGGAGGCCGTCCTCGTCGGCGTCGGCCACCACCGTGCTGTTCGCGGACCTCGACAACTTCAAGGTCGTCAACGACTCGTACGGCCACCGCGCGGGCGACGAGCTCATCCAGGCGGCGGCGCAGCGCATCCGGCGCGTGGTCTCCGCCGACGAGGACGTGGTGCGGTACGCCGGCGACGAGTTCGTGGTGGTGGCGCACTGTGACCGGGCCCGTGCCGAGGAACTCGCGGAACTGCTCCTGGCCGCGTTCGCGGAACCGTTCGAGTTGAGTGTGGCGTCGCTGTACGTGAGCGTCAGCATCGGCATCGCGACGTCCTGCGGTCCCGCCGGGTTGGCGGACGATCTGGTCCGCGAGGCCGACACGGCGATGTACGACGCCAAGTTCCGCGGGCCGGCGGCCTACGCGTTCTTCGACGAGTCCCTGCGCACCGCGGCGACCCGGTCGGTCGAGCTGGGCAGCGCGCTGCGCGGCGCGGTCGCGCGCGGGGAGATGGCGGTGCACTACCAACCCATCGTGTCGCTGCGGACCCACGACGTGCTGGTCTACGAGGCCCTGGTGCGGTGGAAGCATCGCGGCCGCTGGGTGGGGCCGGACGAGTTCATCCCGGTCGCCGAGGCCACCAACATGATCTCCGAGATCGGGACCTGGGTACTCGACACGGCTCTGGGCGATCTGGTGCGATTGCGGGCGGCGGGAGCGCCGCGCATGTCGATGTCGGTGAACCTCTCCGTGCTGCAGCTGCGTGACGAGCGGCTCCCGGACGTCGTCGCGGACCTGCTGGCGTCGCACGGTCTGGACGGGTCGGTGCTCGGGCTCGAGGTGACCGAGAGTGCCCTCATCGCCGATCCGGTGGTGGCCAATCGGGTCCTCGCACGTCTCGCCGAGCAGGACATCGTGCTGGTGCTCGACGACTTCGGGATGGGGTACTCCTCGCTCGGTCGCCTACGAGATCTGCCCATCACCGTCATCAAGATCGACAAGTCGTTCATCGACCGCGTCCCGGTCGACGACGCGTCGGTGTCCATCGTGACGGCCATCGAGGCCATGGCCACCGCGCTGACCATGCGCACCGTCGCCGAGGGCGTGGAGACGACGGAGCAGGAGCGCATCGTCACCGAACTCGGCTGCACGTACGCACAGGGGTACCTCTACGGGCGCCCCGCGCCCGTGGAGACGTTCCTCTCCTGACGCGTCAGCGGAGCCGTCGGCCGTGGCGGACGGGAACCGAGTTGACGGTGCGGACCGACCAGCCGTCGTCGTCGCGGACGACGATGCTCACGCCGGCGTTCGCGATGCGCGGCGCAGGGTGGCCGGTGATGGACCTGAGCACGGCCCGGATGATGCCGCCGTGTGCCACGGCGACGAGGGACCTGCCGGGGTTCTCGTCGGCCAGCAGGTCGAGTCGACGACGCCCCCGCTCGGCGAGCGCCTCGTGCGACTCGGCGCCCGGGTAGTCACCGTCGGGCCAGTACGCCCACGCCTCGTAGCCGGTCATGCCCTCGGCACGTCCGAAGCGACGTTCCATCAGGTCCTCGTGGTCGGCCGAGCGGGTGAGCCCGATGACGTGGCCGATGATGTCGGCGGTCTCCGACGCCCGCGAGAGCGGCGAGCTGACGAGGGTGTCCCACGAGTCGTCGGCCAGCGCGGCGGCCGCTGTCCGGGCCTGGCTGCGCCCGATGTCGTTGAGCGGGATGTCGGAGGAGCCCTGCAGACGCCCCTCGACGTTCCAGTCGGTCTCGCCGTGGCGCACGAGGGCCACTCGGACAGAGGTGCTCCGCGCCCGGGAGTCGAGGTGATCGGTCATGGTCGGGCCCAGAATATCGGTCGACGGCACCCCTGTCCGAGCCTGGTTACCGGAGAGTACGGTGCTAGAGATCAGCGAAGGACTTCGAAAGGTCACAGATGAACCTGGCACTCACCGATGAGGAAGCTGCGTTCCGCGACGAGATGCGAACTTTCTTCCGTACCGAGATCCCTGCCGATATCCGCGAGCGCAACGCGGCAGGCGAGGAACTCGAGCGCGAGGACATGATCACGACGCTGCAGATCCTGAACAAGCACGGCATGGCGAGCCCGCACTGGCCCGTCGAATGGGGTGGCAAGGACTGGACCCCGATGCAGCACCACATCTGGTTGGACGAGCTGCAGCTCGCGTCGGTGCCCGAGCCCCTGGCCTTCAACATCTCGATGGTGGGGCCCGTCATCGCGACCTTCGGCAGCGAGGAGCAGAAGCAGAAGTTCCTCCCGCCCACGCAGAACCTCGACATCTGGTGGTGCCAGGGCTTCTCCGAGCCCGAGGCGGGATCGGACCTCGCGTCGCTGCGCACGGTCGCTCTGCGCGACGGTGACGAGTACGTCATCAACGGTCAGAAGACGTGGACCACGCTCGGCCAGTACGCCGATTGGATCTTCGTGCTGGCGCGCACCAACCCGGACGCGCCGAAGAAGCAGGCCGGTATCTCGTTCATCCTGGTCGACCTGAAGACCCCCGGCATCACCGTGCGCCCGATCAAGCTGATCGACGGCGGCCACGAGGTCAACGAGGTCTGGTTCGAGGACGTCCGCGTCCCCGTCGAGAACCTCGTCGGCGAGGAGAACGCCGGCTGGACCTACGCCAAGTTCCTGCTGAGCAACGAGCGCACCGGCATCACGCGACTCGGCTTCACCAAGACCAAGCTGGCGCAGGCCAAGGCGCTCGCGGCCGAGACCACGGTCGGGACCGGCACGCTGCTCGACGATCCGGTCTTCGCCGCTCGGTTCGCCGAGCTCGAGAACCAGGTGCTCGCACTCGAGCTCACCCAGCTGCGCATCGTCTCCAGCTACGTCTCCGGCAAGGAGAACCCGGCGTCGTCGGTGCTCAAGCTCCGGGGCAGCGAGCTGCAGCAGTTGGCCACCGAGATCCTCACCGACGTGGCGGGACCGGACTCGCTCCCGTTCGCGGCCGGAGAGGACTCGCCGACACCGGTCTGGGCGCAGCGTGCGACCCCGACCTACCTGAACTTCCGCAAGACATCCATCTACGGCGGCTCGAACGAGGTGCAGCGCACCATCATCGCGTCCGGCATTCTCGGTCTCTAGGAGCGCACGACATGCAGTTCGAACTGGACGAAGAACAGAAGCTGCTGCGCGACACGGTGCGTGACGTGCTCGCCCGCAGTTACGACAACGAGAAGCGCAAGGCAGCGGTGGAGAGCGAGCGCGGCTGGACCGAATCGGTCTGGAAGCAGTTCGCCGAGCTGGGCCTGCTCGGCCTCAGTTTCGCCGAGGACGACGGCGGCATGGACGCCGGACCGGTCGAGACCTTCGCGGTCATGACCGAGATCGGTCGCCGCCTCGCACCCGAGCCGCTGCTGGACTGCGTGCTGATTCCGGGTGGTCTCATCACCGAGGTCGGATCGACCGATCAGCGTCAGCGCATCCTGCCGGGCGTCGCGGAGGGGCAGACCCTTCTCGCGTTCGCGCATTCCGAGCCGGGCACCCGCTGGCCGGCGGCCGAGGTGTCGACGTCGGCCACCGAGGACCTGCGTGAAGGCCGGAGGCCGGCCGGATCGGGTGGCTCGTGGGCACTCTCGGGTGTGAAGAACCCTGTGCTGCACGGTGACTGCGCCGATCACTTCGTCATCAGCGCAGCGCTGCCCGGCGGAGGCGTGGGCCTGTTCCTGGTCGCGGCCGATGCCGAGGGACTCACGCGCAAGACCTACCGCACCCACGACGGTCTGCGCGGCGCGTCGCTCGAGCTGTCGGACGTCGCGGGGGAACCGCTCGGTGACGGCGGCGACGCCAGTGCCGCCATCGTGGCGTCCAACGTCCGTGCGCAGGCGGCTCTCGCTGCCGAGACGCTCGGTGCGATGGAGGAGTCGCTGCGACTCACCACGGAGTACCTGAAGCAGCGCAAGCAGTTCGGTGTGCCGCTCGCCAAGTTCCAGGCACTGACGTTCCGCGCTGCGGACATGTACGTGCAGCTCGAACTGGCACGCAGCATGGCGCTCTACGCGACGATGTCGCTGGCCGACGGATCTCCGGATCCCACGGTCGCGTCGCGGGCGAAGCTGCAGATCGGACGCTCCGCCCGGCAGATCGGCCAGGAGTCGATCCAGCTGCACGGCGGAATCGGTGTGACGGACGAATACCCTGTGGGACATTATTTCTCGCGTCTCACGGCCATCGAGCACACGCTCGGCGGGGTCGACGATCACCTCCGGGTGATCACGTCGTCGCTGAAGGATCACGAGATGCTCGGCGTCTCCTAGCACCGCCTCGACGAAGGCCGGTCGCCCGCGTGGTGACCGGCCTTCGTCCTGTTCGGGAATGTGGTGGTCAGCCGGTGATCGCAGCAGTGACGACGCCGGTGCGCATCCGCTGCGGATGGTCGCCGACCGCAGCGCTGCCCACTTCCAGACCGGTGTCGAACGAGATCGCAGAAACCTTGTCGCTACCGGCCCACGACACGAAGCAGTACTGACCGTCGGCACTGCGCGTGGACCAGTAGGGCTTCTCACCGGACGTCACCAGAGGCCCCGCCGTCAGGGTGTCCCGCGAGACCACGGTGGCGTAGTCCGACATCGTTCCCGCGACGCACATCTTGGTGCCGGCGGTGTTCATCGCAATGCCGTGATGGGCCGAGTCGAGCAGGTACGACTCGCGCGGAAGTGTCGCCGCCGCAGCGGTGATGGGCAGATCCGCCACCCGGGTCACCCGGTCCTGCTGCAGGTCGTACTCCACGATGCCGTGGAAGAAAGAGACCTGCAGGTAGAGGAAACGCTCGTCCGGCGAGAGCGTCATCGGGCGGACGGACGAACTCATGTCGGGGTGCCCGGCCTCGGCCAGCTTGCGCCCGATGTCGATCTGGCGCGTGACGGCCCCGGTGGTCCTGTCGTAGAAGGCGATCCAGCGCGGGAACTTGGTCACGCCGAGAGCGGGCGCGTCGAGGGGTGACTCGACGCGGCCGATGCTCGCGTTGATGATGTAGCGGCCGTCTTTCGTGTACACGTTCTCGTGCGGGGAGGTGCCGGTGGGGAATCTGCCGATCTCGCGGCCGTTCGTCGTGTCCAGGATGTGCACCGTGTTGGCCGTCGACGCCGAGACAGCGACCTGTGTGCCGTCGTCCGAGATCGCCATGTGATCGGCGCGCTGACCGTCGACGGCGAACCGCCAATCGATCGCACCGGTTGCGATGTCGAGGGAGACGACGTCGGCGAAGCTGGGCCGCGAGACGATCAGCTTCCTGCCGTCCTTCGAGGTGTACATGTCGTCGGCGTACTGGTCGTGACCCTCGCCCACCAACTGCCGGATTCCGAAGTAGAACGCGGCGCGCACTGGATTCCGGTAGATCTCCGCGAGGCGCTGTTCCTTGTCCGGCACGACGTTCAACCGACCCAGTCTGGTCAGGTTGCCGTCGGGGGTGAGGTAGTCCGCGGTCCCGTACCAGTTGTTGGCCACGAACAGCACGTCCGTGAGCCCGGGCGCAGCCACCGCCGGGGTCGCTACGGCAACGGTGCCCATCGCCGTCAGTGCGGCGGTGGCAACGGTGAGAAGTGTGGTGCGAACGGTCATGTGCGGCCCCCGAGAATGTCGTCGAGGTGCCCCGTGCCCCCCGGCCGAATCAGAGTAACCGGAGCAAGGGGACACACGGGACGAACTGTCAGGTAACGGGATTCTTCACATCGACTGCGTCGGCAATGCGTCGGATGTTCTCGAGGACGTCGCGACACCGGCCGTCGAAGGTGCGACGGGTGATGCCCGACGAGTGCGGTGTCATGAGCACGTTGGGCAGTGCCCCGAACGGGTGCGCACTCGGTTCGCCGTGCCCGTCGGGACCGGGGTAGTCGTACCAGACGTCGATCGCGGCAGCACCCAGGTCACCACGCGAGAGTGCCTCGTAGAGAGGACGTTCCTGCACCAGTGGGCCACGTCCGACGTTGATCAGAACGCCCCGCGGTCCGAGGGCTCGCAGCTGCGCGGGGCCGATCATGCCGCTCGTCGCTGTCGTCAGGGGAGCCGAGACGACCATGATGTCGGACTCGTCGGCCAGCCTGTCGAGTTCGTCGGTCGAGCCGGCCCAGTCCAGGCCATGGGCGACCGCATCGACGGCGCCGCGTCCAGTCACGGTAGCGCCGATGCATCCGAGGGTGCGCAGCAGCGACCACGAGCGCTGCCCGATGTGGCCGAAGCCGACGAAGCCCACCCGCGCGCCGGCAGTGGCGTCGGGTTGGGGTAGCGCATGGTCGTAGACGGAGGTTGCCCACACGCCCTGTCGCAGAGCGCGGTCCTGATCGAGGAATCCGCGTCGGAGCAGAATCGCGGCGGCGAGGACGTACTCGGCGATCGAGTCCTCGTGATGAAACGTGTTCGCGACCACGGTCGTCGACGGAAGTGCTGCGCGCGCCACGTTGTCGACGCCCGCGCCGACGACCTGCACGAGTCGCAGCCGCGTGCCGGCTCGCGCCATGGCGTCGGTGACCTTGCCGCCCACGTGGATGTCGGCATCGGCAAGATCGGCGATCAGTGCGTCCTCGTCGAAGCGTTCGTGCCAGGACAGCTCGGTGCCGTCGGGCGTCCCGTTCTCCAATGTCTCGCGGTAGGGAATCAAATTGCGATCGGCGACAACGACTTTCATGCGCGCTGCAGAGCCGGCCGCTTGCTGTCGAACGTCCAGTCCGGCACCAGGTACTGCATGCCGACCGCATCGTCGCGGGCCCCGAGGCCCTCGCGCTGGTACAGCTCGTGTGCGGCCTCGACGCGCTCCATGTCGAGGGTCACTCCGAGACCCGGCACGTCGGGGACGGTGAGGTACCCGTCCACGATGGGGAACGGATTCGTCGTGATGCGCTGCCCGTCCTGCCAGATCCAGTGCGTGTCGATGGCGGTGATCTCACCGGGAGCGGCAGCTGCGACGTGCGTGAACATGGCGAGCGAGACGTCGAAGTGGTTGTTGGAGTGCGATCCCCACGTCAGACCCCAGGCATCGCAGAGTTGCGCGACGCGGACCGATCCGTTCATCGTCCAGAAATGGGGATCCGCGAGCGGGATGTCGACGGCGCCGGATCGAATGGTGTGTCCCATCTCGCGCCAGTCGGTGGCGATCATGTTGGTGGCGGTGGGCAGGCCGGTGGCGCGCTTGAACTCCGCCATCACCTCGCGGCCGGAGAAGCCGCCCTCGGGCCCGACGGGATCCTCCGCGTAGGCGAGGACGTCCCGCAGACCACGGCACGTCTCGATCGCGTCCTTCAGGAGCCAGCCGCCGTTGGGGTCCAGGGTGATCCGCGCAGAGGGGAATCGTTCCGCGAGCGCACGGACCGCGTCGGCCTCCTGCGCTGCGGGGAGTACGCCGCCCTTGAGCTTGAAGTCCTGGAAGCCGTACCTGGCGTGCGCCGCTTCCGCGAGTGCGACCACGGCGTCGGGAGTCAGTGCCTCCTCGTGGCGCAGACGGGACCAGGCGTCGGCGGAACTGCCCTCGTCCGAGGGTGCGCGGTACGCGAGATCCGTCTTGTTCCGGTCGCCGAGGAAGAAGAGATACCCGAGCGCCTGCACTCGGTCGCGCTGGCGGCCGTCGCCGAGCAGGGCCGCGACGCTCACACCCAGGTGCTGGCCGAGCAGATCGAGCAGTGCGCTCTCGACGGCCGTCACGGCGTGCACGGCGATCCGCAGATCGAAGGTCTGGGCGCCGCGTCCGCCGGAGTCGCGGTCCGCGAACGCGCGGCGCATCGCGTTGAGCACGGCGTGGTAGTTGCCGACCGAGGCGTTCTCGACGAGGACGCGGGCGTCCTCCAGGCAGCGGCGGATGGGCTCGCCACCCGGCACCTCGCCCACACCGGTGCGCCCGTCGGAGTCGGTCAGCACGACCAGGTTCCGGGTGAAGAACGGTGCATGGGCGCCGCTGAGATTCAGCAGCATGCTGTCGTGGCCGGCGACGGGAACGACGCGCATCGCGGTGACGACGGGCGTGGCATGGGAGGTTCGGACCTCGGTGACGGTGCTCACGTCGACGAGCCTAGGGCGGGTGATTCATTCCCGTCCAACACCATTTGTGGATGCAACGATGCAGGGTGAGTATCGATCGAGTGCGCCGGCGCCGAGTGCGCACATCTGCCATGAAGCGCACACCCCGTCCAGTCGGCTGTAGCGGGTGTGCGCTCACCAGAGGGTGTGTGCGCTCCCGGAAGCGCCAGCGCTGCACCCACCGCAACCGCACACCTCACACCACCGCATCGACCAGCAGCACGAGCGCACCACCCGCCGAGACGACGATGGACACCCATCGCAGCCGACGACGGTCGAGTACGCGGTTCACCCAGCGCGAGGCCACGTACCCGAGTGCGACGACGGGCAGGAGCAGGGCGCCGGTCGCCAGGGAGTGCGCGTCGAGGGAGCCGGTGACCCCCAGCGCGGCGAGCGACATCAGGGAGCCGATCAGGAAGAAGCCGCTCATGGTGCTGCGCAACGCGGCGCCGCTGCTGCCGCTCCAGATCAGCGCCATGGGTGGCCCGCCGATGGAGGTGGCCGTGCCGAGCAGTCCGGACGCGGCGCCCGCGGTCATGAGCGATCCGCGTCGCGGTGTCGGCGACCAGCCGATCGCCGTGGCCACGACGCCGAACAGCACCACTGCGCCGAGCATGATGGAGACTCCCCGCTCGGGCAGCACGACGAGCAGCGCGGCGCCGGCGATCACGCCGGGCACCCGTCCCACCAGTGCCCAGCCGGCCCCGCGCACGTCGATGCTCGTGCGCTCCCGCACCACCACCAGCGCGGTGAGCGCGGTGGCGAGCAGGATGATCGTGCCGGGCACCATCCGCGGATCGATGATGGCCAGGACGGGCGCCGCGACCATCCCCATCCCGAACCCGATGGACGACTGGAGACACGACGCCGTGAAGATCGCGACGCCCACGACCAGCCATTCGAGGCCGGTCACGCGAGCACGGTCATACGGCCACGGCGTCCGATCTCGGGTGGTGGCACTCGGCGATGTGCAGGTTCCCGAGACGCCCGACCGACGGGGGGATACCCGTGGCGCAGACGTCCGTCGCGTGCGCGCAGCGTGTGCGGAAACGGCAGCCCGACGGCGGGTTCAGAGGCGACGGTACCTCGCCCTCCAGGAGGATGCGCGAACGCCGGGTCGAGGGATCCAGCGTCGGGGCTGCCGACATCAGTGCCTCGGTGTACGGGTGCGTGGGGTGGTCGAAGACGTCGTCGGTCGGTCCGGTCTCGATGATCCGGCCGAGGTACATCACGGCAACCCGGTCGGCGACGTGGCGCACCACCGACAGGTCGTGCGAGATGAAGACGTAGCTGATGCCGAGCTCCTTCTGCAGATCCGAGAGCAGGTTCAGCACCTGCGCCTGGACCGACAGGTCGAGAGCCGAGACGGGCTCGTCGCACACCACGACACTCGGGTCGAGTGCCAGGGCCCGCGCGATGCCGAGACGCTGGCGCTGACCACCTGAGAACTCCTGCGGGTAGCGGTGCTCGTCGCTGGGACGCAGACCGACGAGGTGCAGCAGCTCCCGGACGCGGGCGGCGCGGTCGCGCTTGGTCTTGTACATCGTGCGATGCGTGTGCCACGGCTCCGAGATGATCTCCGCCGCCGACATCCTCGAGTTGAGCGATCCGTACGGGTCCTGGAAGACCATCTGGATCCGACGACGCCACGCGAGCAGTTCCTTGCCCTTCAGGCCGAACGGATCGACGCCGTCCCACGACACGGTGCCCGTGTCGGGTCGTTCGAGCATCATCAGGGTGCGCGCGAGTGTGGACTTGCCGCAACCGGACTCACCGACGAGGCCGAGGGTCTCGCCGCGTCGCAGCTCGAGGTCGATGCCGTCGAGAGCCCGCAGTTTCTTGTGGCCGCCGCTGCCGGCGGCGACGTCGAACGTCTTGGAGACTCCACGGACCTGGAGCAACGGTGCAGCCTGCGTGGCCGCGGCCTCACTCGCCACTGTCGTCGTAACGGACACCGGACACCTCCTCGGGGAAATGGCATGCGGTCGCACGGCCGGTGCCGGCGACACTGCGGAGCTCGGGGCGCTGCGCGACGCAGACGGCGCGCGCGATGGGGCATCGGGCCTGGTACACGCATCCCGGCGGGATGGAGTGCAGATCCGGCGGGGTGCCGCCGATGGACTTCAGGTGCTCGCCGCGCACGGTGGCGACGGGGACCGAGTCGAGCAGTCCCTTCGTGTACGGATGCTGCGGCGAGCCGAACACCTCGGCGACGGGTCCCGTCTCGACGACGGTGCCGGCGTACATGACGGCGACGTCGTCGGCTTCCTCCGCGACCAGCGCGAGGTCGTGTGTGATGAGGATGACGGCCATGTCGTGCTCGGTGCGCAGGTCGCGCAGCAACGACATGATCTGCGCTTGCACGGTGACGTCGAGAGCGGTGGTGGGCTCGTCCGCCAGCAGCACGGTGGGCCCCAGGGCGACGGCCATCGCGATGAGCAGGCGCTGACGCATACCGCCCGAGAACTGGTGCGGGTAGGAGTCGGCGCGCGACTCGGGCTCCGGGATGCCCACCCGCTCCATCAGCGAGATCGCCTCGACACGTGCAGCTTTCGCCGACATGCCGCGGTGGATGCGGAACGGTTCCGCCAACTGTGTGCCCACGGTGTAGACGGGGTTCAGTGCCGTCAGCGCGTCCTGGAAGACGATGGCGAGCTCGGTGGCGGCGATGCGGCGTCGAGTCCTGGAGTTCGCCGTCACCAGATCGGTGTCGCCGAGCATGACGGTGCCGTCGACGATGTCGGCGATCGGCTCGAGCAACCCGACGAGGGCCTGGGCCGTCATGGACTTGCCGCAGCCGGATTCGCCCAGCAGTGCGAGTGTGCGGCCGCGCTTCGCGCTGAACGACACTCCGTCGACGGCACGCACGGTGCCCGACGGGGTGCGGATCTCGACGGTCAGACCGTCGACCTCGAGCGCGGTGCGGGCGAGAGCGGGAGCACTCATCGACGTGCCTTTCTCTTCGAACGCGGGAGGGTGAGGCGCCAGCGCTGCGCCGGGTCGGTGGCGATGCGGGCCCACGCGGCCAGCACGGTCGCGGACACGGTGGTGATGACGATCGCGAGTCCGGGGAAGAACGACAGCCACCAGGCGCTCTGCAGGTAGGTGCGGCCCTGGGACACCATGAGGCCCCAGCTGATGTCGGGTGGCTGGATCCCGATGCCGAGGAAGCTGAGCGACGACTCGGCCAGCATCACGAAGCAGAAGTCGAGCGTGGCGACGGTCAGCAACGTGGGCAGCAGAATCGGCACCACGTGGCGACGGATCACCGCGCCGCTGCCGGCGCCGAACGTGCGGGCCGCGTCGACGAAGACTCGCGATCGGAGTTCCGCGCTCTCGGCGCGGGCCGTGCGGAGGTAGATCGGGATGCGGGTGATGGTCAGGATCAGCACGATGTTCGCGGCGCTGGGGGAGAAGACGTACAGCACGACGACGGCCATCAGCAACGACGGGAAGCTCATGATGACGTCGGCGACGCGCATGGCGGCGGTCTCGCGCCAGCCGCGGTGGTAACCGGCCCACATGCCGATGATCGAGCCGATGATGCCGGACAGGATGACTGCGGGGATCGCGACCGACAGCGTGGTCCGGCTGGCGAGGATCAGGCGGGCGAGCATGCTGCGGCCGAGCGGATCGGTGCCGAGGATGTTCATGAAGCCGGTGTCGAGGGAGAACGGTGCCAGGTTGGATCGATCGAGGTCCTGACGGGTGGCGGCGTCGCCGACCAGCATGGGACCGAAGATCGCGGTGAGGAAGACGAGCACCAGGATGCTCGCCGCGATGGTGGCGACGCGGTCCCGCAGCAGCAGACGCCACAGCGGCATGGAGGTCGTGCGCGAGGGCGCCGCGGACGCGGCGTCCGGGGTGGGCGGCAGCACCGGGGGAACCGGAACGCCCGAGCTGTCCTTGCTTGCTTCGAGTGTCATGGGTGTACCTCTCAGACCTTGGCCTTGTCGCGAACCCGTGCGTCGAGCAGCGCGTAGCACGCGTCGATCACGATGTTCAGAACGAAGATGCTCACGGCCGTCAGGAGGACGGCTGCTTGGAGGACGGCGAAGTCGCGCTGCAGGATCGCGTCGATCATCAACTTGCCGATGCCGGGCCACCCGAAGATGGCTTCGACCACGACGGCGCCGTTCACCAGGCCGACGGTGAGGTCGCCGGCGACGGTCAGCGCGGGTGCCGCGGCGTTGCGCAGCGCATGGTGGGTGACGACGCGCAGGTCGCCGGCACCCTTGCTGCGAGCGAGGCGGACGTACGGGGCGGACAGGGCGGAGACCATCGCACCGCGGACCACCTGGGTGAGCACGCCGAGCGGACGGATGAGCAGTGTCGCGATGGGGAGCACCCATGCGACGGCGCCCCCGGTGCCGGAGGTCGGCAGGACACCGAGCACCACGGCGAAGATCCAGACGCCGGTGATGGCGAACCAGAAGTCGGGGATGCTCGCGGCCGTCATGGACAGCAGGCTCGAGAACCGGTCGGCGAGAGAGTTGGGACGGTAGGCGGCCCAGCAGCCGATGACGATCGAACCGATCACGGCGAGGAGCATCGTGACGAACGCGAGCTGCAGGGTGGCGGGGAAGGCGCGCAACGCCATGGTGGACGCGGCTTCGCCCGTCCGGAGCGACTCACCGAAGTCGAGGTGCAGCACGCCGCCGAAGTAGTCGGCCATCTGTGTCCACACGGACTGGTCGAAGCCGTTCTGGGCGGCGAACGCCTCGCGCTGGGCGGGTGTCGCCGACTCGGGAAGGTAGAGGCTGGTCGGATCACCGGTCAGACGAGCGAGGAAGAAGACGCCGATGAGGACGACCAGAAGTGGGACGAGGCTGGTGTAGACGCGGCGTCGCAGAAAGGCGAACATGGCGGTCACTCCCTTCCGGAGGAGGGGCTGGTCGGCCTCTCGATCGAGGTGGGCTGCTGGTCGCGGTCGTGATCAGTCGGTCGCATCGGAACTCCGGGTCATCTCGGCCAGTCGCATCTCGTCGACGGTGGCGGAATCGGGGGTGTAGTCGATGCGCGGGTCCTTGGCCAACACACCGTTCATGTGCGCGATGTACGCCATCTGCGTGATCTCCTCGGGTTCACGGGCGAAGAGATCGGCGAACGCGGTCTGTCGCTCCTCGTCGGTCAGCGATTCGGCCTCGTCGATTCCCTCGTCGAAGTCGGTTGTGCCGTAGGAGCTCTGGAAGCCGTCGCTGCGCATGTACTGATCCATCGTGAACGCGGCGTCGCCGGCCTGATTGCCGTGCTGGATCACCAGCAGGTAGGGCCCGACGTTCGGGAACGGCCGTTCCTGGAACTCGGCGGTGGCCGCCGTGTCCTTCATCTCGATCTTCACGTTCAGGCCGATGCCGGCCAGCGCGTTCTGGATGACCTCGACGGTCTCGTTGATCTTCGGGAACTGCCCGGTGCGGCCGATGAGGCGGATCTCGGTGTCGACGGGAACACCGTCGGCGCGAGCCTCGTCGATGAGGGCCTTGCCCTTCTCCATGTCGTACGGCCACGGGGTGAGCTCGTCGTTGTAGCCGACGACGCCGTCCGCGATGAGTTGCGCAGCGGGCGCTCCCATTCCGCGGAACAGAGCCTTGACGATGCCCGCGCGGTTGATGGCGTAGTTGATCGCCTCGCGCACGCGCTGATCGTCGAGTGGCGGTGTGGTGGCCTGCATCCGCAAGGCGGTGGTCTCGTTGTTCGGGAAGGCGACACCGAGGTCGCCGGCTCCGTCCTCGGGGCCGAGGCCGGTCGCGATGTCCGCCTCGCCGTTGGTGACCATGGCGGCGCGGACGCTGCCCTCGGTACGCCACTGGTAGACGGCCCGCGTGAATTCCGGTGCGTCGCCCCAGTAGGTGTCGTTGCGCACCAGGGAGAGTCGCTGGCCGTAGTCCCACGAGTCGATGCGGTACGGGCCGGTACCGATCGGCTCGCGGGTCCGCTCGGCGCTACCGACCTCGCTCTTGACCATCTCGATGAACGAGAGCCGAAGCGGCAGAATCGGATCGGGAGTCGGCGAGGCGACGGTCAACGTCGTCGGATCCACGGCGCGGACGGTGAGGTCGTCGTCGCCGAAGACGTATCCCTCGACGTTGCAGGCCAGATCGGAGTTCACGGCGCGATCGACCGACACAGCGGCGTCCTCGGCGTCGAACGGTGTGCCGTCGCTGAAGGTGACGTCGTCGCGCAGGCGGATCGTCCACTCGGTGTCCGACGTGCGCTCCCACGACGTGGCGAGCTTCGGTTCGAGGTCACCCGTGGTGGGGTCACGCTCGATCATGGGTTCGGTGATGTTGGACCGCGTGACCACGCCGATGGCCGTCAGCGAGACATCGCACGGCTCCAGGGTCGGTGGTTCCTGCGGCAGCACGATCCGGACGGTGTCGGGACTCGCGGCGTCTCCGCTGTCCGAGTTCGCGACGGTGCATCCGGTGAGGAGTGCGGACGCGGCGATCACCGACACCAGGGATGTGGCGCGGGTGGATCTCATGGATTCCTCCAAGCTGAGGGGGCTTCACCGGGTGCGAGGTGTCGGGGCTGACGACGCACGCCGAGTGGA
This sequence comes from Rhodococcus sp. BP-332, assembly GCF_019836065.1. Lineage (NCBI taxonomy): Bacteria > Bacillati > Actinomycetota > Actinomycetes > Mycobacteriales > Nocardiaceae > Rhodococcus > Rhodococcus sp. BP-332. The sequence goes on along the minus strand of NZ_JABUEC010000002.1, from coordinate 274,069 downwards.
GCCGATGGACCGCCTGTGACGGTAGACACACGGTAGGAGTGGGGGGAGTGACCGTCAACAGACGGTCGGCCGGGAAATCGCAGTTCGGGGCCGATTTCGGGCTCGCCGTGACGGCGTCGAGCGGTCCGCATCACACTGCCGAGGCTCTGACCTGCTGCGTCACGAGAAGACACGATATCAATACCGGAAGAGTATGGATCCATGCTAATTGCGTGTTGGACCGGTATTCGTCGGCCGACATACGATCACCGCAGACGATGGCCGTCGCTCCCGGTGGCCGTCGCACGGTGAAGGAGGCGGCATGACCGACGGTGGAACGCCGAGCTCGAACGGATCGGCATCGAGTCCCGATGAGGCGCAGCGATTTTCGCGCGTTCTCCGGGTCGGCGGACTCAAGCCTTCGCTCATGGAGACACTCGAGGCCGGCGGCGCGCTGGTGCTGCCGGACGACGATCGCGACGAAGTGCTCGGCCGGCACGCCGACGAGATCGTCGCCGTCGTGACGTCCGGCCGTGTCGGCGTCAAGGCGGACCTCATGGACCGCCTGCCCGCGCTGCGCGCGATCGTCCACTTCGGAGTCGGGTACGACGGCACCGATGCCGAGGAGGCCCGCCGCCGCGGGATCGGTGTCAGCAACACGCCGGACGTCCTCACCGACGCCGTCGCCGACACCGCCCTCGGGCTGCTCATCGACACCCTCCGCGGCCTCTCCGCCGCCGACCGCTACGTGCGCGCGGGCGAGTGGACCACCAAGCCCATGCCGCCGTTGGCGCGGCAGGTCAGCGGATCTCGGGTCGGCATTCTCGGTCTCGGGCGCATCGGCGGCGCCATCGCGCACCGCCTCGAGGCCTTCGGCTGCACCATCGACTACCACAACCGCAACGTCGTCGAGTCGAGTCCGTACCGGTACCACTCGTCTCCGCGGGAACTCGCTGCGGCAGTGGACGTTCTGGTCGTGGCCGCAGCCGGCGGACCGGAGACGCAGCAGCTCGTCGACAGGGAGACGCTGGACGCACTGGGGCCGGACGGCTTTCTGATCAACGTGGCTCGCGGCAGCGTCGTGGACGAGGACGCCCTCGTCGAGGCGCTGCAGAGCGGACGGTTGGCCGGCGCCGGGCTCGACGTCTTCGCCCACGAACCCGAGGTGCCGGACGCGCTTCGCGCCCTCGACACCGTGGTGCTGCTTCCCCACGTCGGAAGTGCCACGGTGCAGACTCGCGCCGCGATGGAAGCACTCACCCTCGAGAACCTGAACTCGTTCCTCGCCGACGGCACGCTCGTGACGCCGGTCTTCCAGCCCGATCAGAAGGAGACCCGATGAGCGTCGTCGTGGGATACGCGGACACCGTCGAGGATCGCAACGCACTGCCGTTCGCGTTCCGCGAGGCCCAGATGCGCGGTACCGACGTCACCGTCGTGGTCGACGGTGATCGCAGTGCGGTCGACGAGCTGATCATGGCTGCCCGCAGCGACTCCGGCGCCGACGGCGTGGCGGCACGGGTGGCGGAGCCGGTACCCGGCCGCTCGCACGCCGACAACCTCGTCGACATGTCCTACGAGCCGGACGTCGAGCTCCTCGTCATCGGCGTGCGTCGCCGCTCACCCGTCGGAAAGCTGTTGCTCGGCAGCCTGTCTCAGCGTGTCCTGCTCGACGCACACTGCCCGGTCGTGGCCGTCAAGCCGCCGGTCGAGGTCGCGCACTAGTTCGCGGACGCAGCAGCCGCCGGCCGTGATCTCACTGCAGTGAGGTCACGGCCTTCACGTCCGTCAGCACACGGTGCAGGGCGGGGTTGGCGGCGTCGTGACGCCACGCGGCGTTCAGTCGCACGGGTTCCTCGGTGCTGGAACGGATCTCGCGGAACACGACACCCTCGGTGTGCATCGTGCGTGCCGAGGCCGGCACCAGTGCGCAGCCCAGGCCGGAGCTCACGAGCATCAACATGGTGTGCACCTGCGTCACGTACTGCACGTATCGAGGCGTGACCCCGGCGACGGTGAAGGTGCTGATGAGGAGCTCGTGGAAGTAGCGGGCATCCACCGGCGAGTACATGATCACGGGTTGATCGTCGAAGTGCGTCACGCTCAGACGCTCCACGTCGAGGAGTTCGTGCCCCTCGGGAAGCGCAGCGACGAGTGCCTCGCGGTGGATGGGCCGCGTCAGAATTCCCGGTCGCGTGACGGTGGGACGGACCAGACCGAGATCAAGTTCTCCGCTCGCCAGGGCGTCGATCTGAATCGACGACACCATCTCCCGCAGCACCAGTTCGACGTCCGGCAGAGCCGCGCGCACGTCCGAGAGCAGCCGAGGCAGGACGGCGTGCGCGGACGCCGCGGTGAAGCCGATGACGACGGTGCCCAGATCACCGGCGGGGACACGCTTGACGGTCAGTGCGGCGCTCTCGGCCAAGCGGACTATCCGGCGGGCGTCGGGCAGGAACGCCACGCCGGCGGCCGTGAGGGTCACCGAGCGTGACGTCCGATCGATCAGCTGCACGCCCAGTTCACTCTCGAGCTGCTGGATCTGCCTGCTGAGCGGGGGCTGGGTCATGTGGAGCCGCTCTGCGGCTCGGCCGAAGTGCAGCTCTTCCGCGACGGCGATGAAGCACGTCAGGCGCGAGAGCGAGAACATCGGCTCAAGATAGCCGACCGTGTGAACGGCCGGTCACCATCGCGGCGAGGAGTTGACGAAGTCGGGTTCGAGACTCTGCCGGTAGCCGGTGTCGTCACGGTCCCTGATCCCGCAGTCGAGGTACTGCTGGTGCAGCCTCGCCAGCGCGTCCTCGTCGAGTTCGACGCCCAGCCCCGGTCCCGTGGGTACCGCGACGGCGCCGTTCTCGATGCGCAGAACGCCCGGGACCACGACGTCCTCGGTCTTCCACGGCCAGTGTGTGTCGCAGGCGTACGTGAGATTCGGCGTGGCGCCGGCGAGGTGCACCATCGCGGCGAGCGAGATGCCGAGATGGGAGTTCGAGTGCATCGACAGGCCGAGTCCGAAGGTGTCGCAGATGCCGGCGAGCAGCCGTGAGCGTTGCAGTCCACCCCAGTAGTGGTGATCGGACAGCACGACCCCGACCGAGTCGCGTCGGACCGACGGCTCGAGCTGATCGAACGCCACGACACACATGTTGGTCGCCAGCGGCATGGCGGCCTTGCGGGCCACCTCCGACATTCCGTCCAGGCCCGGTGTGGGGTCCTCGAGATACTCGACGACACCGGTCAGGGCCGACGCGACCTCGAGGGACGTGTCGACGGTCCACGCCGCGTTGGGATCCAGCCGCAGTGGGAGATCGGGAAACGCCTCGCGCAGCGCGTGCATCGCGGCGATCTCCTGCTCGGGTGGGAACACCCCGCCCTTGAGCTTGATCGCGCCGAAGCCGTACCGGTCGATCATCCGTCGGGCCTGCGCGACGATGCCCTCGGGATCGAGCGCGGCACCCCACTCGTCGTCCGCGGAGCCGGGGTGCCCGGCCCACTTGTAGAAGAGATAGGCACTGAACGGTACGGCCGTGCGCACCAGGCCACCGAGAAGATCGGAGACGGGCCGCCCGAGGATCTTGCCCTGGATGTCGAGGCACGCCACCTCGAACGGCGAGAACACCCGATCGGTGGTGCTGGCCGTCGTGATCATGCCGGCCACCCCGTCACCACCCGTCACCGTCAGGCCACCCAGGCACTCGTCCACGACGGCGCGCAGCGTGTGGAGTGCGAAGACGTCCACCCCGACCATGGCCTCGGCAGCAGCGTTCAGGCGAACGAGATGCGCGGTGTCGGCGTAGGTCTCGCCCAGACCCACGGCGCCGTCGTCGGTCCGGATCTGCACGATCGCGCGCAGAGCGAACGGCTGATGGACTCCGACGGTGTTGAGCAGCGGCGGGTCGGCGAAGGCGACGGGGGTGACGGTGACGGAGGTGATCCGGGCGCTCACGAGTGCACGGCCTCCTTGGTGACCGAGTCGGCTGCGAGGGAGTCGGCGAGCACGGCGCGGCCGGCCGCGATGATCGCGGTGAGCGCCTCCACGTCCGCGGGGGCGGCGTCGATCAGCGGTGCCCGAACGGGGCCGGCGGCAACACCTTCGAGCGTGACGCCCGCCTTGATCAGGGAGACGGCGTAGCCGGGTACCGAGTCGCGCAGACGCACGAGTGGGTGGAAGAACTCGCGCAGCAGGGCGTCGGTGAGCGTGACGTCGTCGTTCTCGAGCGAGGTGTAGAACGCCAGGGCCAGCTCCGGGGCGAAGGCGAACGTGGCCGACGAGTAGAGCGTGACGCCGATGGCGCGGTAGGCCTGCTGCGAGACCTCGGCCGTGGGCAGTCCGTTGAAGAACTGGAACGCCTTGCCGGTGGGCGCCAGGGAGTCCTCGACCGCACGCACGATACGCGAGACGCGATCCAGATCGCCTGTACCGTCCTTGAATCCGACGACGGTGGGGAAGTGGGCGACCTCGACGGCGGACGCCTCGTCGTAGCGCGCGTTGCCGCGGTTGTAGACGATCACCGGCAGGTCGGTGACGGAGGTGACCTCGCGGGTGTACTCGACCAGGCCGGCCTGCGGCATGGTCACCAGGTAGGGCGGGAGCAGCAGGATGCCGTCGGCACCGTTGTCACGAGCGGATCGGGCGAAGATCTTCGCCTGGGCCACCGAACCACCCGCGCCCGCGTAGACCGGGACGCGGCCGGCGACGGTACGCACCGCGGTGGCGACGATCTCGCCGAACTCGACGGCCTCGAGAGCGTGGAACTCACCGGTGCCGCAGGCGATGAAGACACCGCCGGGGCCCGCGTCGACACCCTTCGCGATGTGCTCGGCGAGAAGTGCGTGGTCCACCTCGCCGGAGTCGGTGAAGGGGGTGACAGGGAAGAAGAGGACGCCGTCGAGCATGAGATCTCCTGGTGTACGAGGGGGGTGGTGCGGGAAGGCCGGAGGCCGGCCGGGGTGGTGCGGGAAGGCCGGAGGCCGGCCGGGGTGGTGCAGGAAGGTGAGTGGCGGGGTCAGTCGCGGGAGAGTTGGCCGTCGACACGCCGCCAGATGCCGTCGGGGTTGCCGTCGGCGATGGCGCTGGGGAGCAACGCGGCGGGAACGTCCTGGTACGCGACAGGGCGCAGGAACCGCTCGATGGCGAGCGAGCCGACCGATGTCGAGCGTGAGTCGGACGTCGCCGGGTAAGGGCCGCCGTGGACCATCGCGTGGCCCACCTCGACGCCCGTGGGCCACCCGTCGAAGAGGATGCGTCCGGCCTTCAGCTCGAGGACGCGGAGCAGGCGTCCGGCGTCGGCGTGATCGGCGGCGTCGGCGTGGATCGTCGCGGTGAGCTGACCTTCGAGAGCGCGGGCCACGGCGGCGACCTGCTCGGCCGAGGTGCAGCGGACGACGAGCGCGGATGCGCCGAACACTTCGGCCTGCAACACGTCTCGGTCCAGGAACGTCGCGGCGTCGGTGCTGAAGAGTGCCGCGCGGCCGGCGTTGGGTGCGTCGGTGACGGTGCCGCGGGCGACCTCGTCTGCGGCGGCGCTCAGCGCGTCGACACCCTTGCCGTAGCTGTCGGCGATGTTCGGCGTCAGCATGGTGGTCGGGGTGCTGGCCGCGACGGCGTCCGCAGCGGCCGCGACGAAGGCGTCGAGTTCCGGTCCGTCCTGCGCGATGACGAGGCCGGGATTGGTGCAGAACTGTCCGGAGCCGAGCGTCAGGGAGGCGACGAAGGCTCGGCCCAGATCTGCGGCCCGCGTCTCGAGGGCGTGCGGGAACAGGAACACCGGGTTGATGGAGCTCATCTCGGCGTACACCGGGATCGGTTCCGGTCGACCGGCTGCGGCGCGTACCAGAGCGGTGCCGCCGGAACGGGATCCGGTGAAGCCGACGGCCTTGACGCGCGGGTCGGTGACCAGAGCGGTGCCGATGGTGCGGCCGTCGCCGTAGACGAGCGAGAACACTCCCGCCGGCATGCCGGTCGACGCGGCGGCCTCGGTGATCGCGCGGCCGACGTACTCGGACGTACCCGGGTGGGCGTCGTGGGCCTTGACGATGACGGGGCATCCGGCGGCGAGTGCCGATGCGGTGTCGCCGCCGCCGACGGAGAAGGCGAGCGGGAAGTTGCTGGCGCCGAACACGACCACCGGTCCGAGTGAGACCTTGCGCTGGCGGATGTCGGCGCGGGGAAGGGGTACGCGATCCGGCTGTGCGGGGTCGATGCGGGCACCGTTCCAGCTGCCCTCGCGGAGCACCGAGGCGAACAGGCGGAGCTGTCCGCTGGTGCGGCCGACCTCACCGGTGATCCGACCGACGGGCAGGCCGGACTCGGCCACCGCGCGCTCGATGAGCGTCTCGCCCAGCGCCTCGATGTTGTCGGCGATGGCGTCGAGGAAGTCGGCGCGCGCCTCGGACGTGGTGGAGCGGTAGGCGTCGAAGGCCTCGTCCGCCGCCGCGCAGGCCGCGTCGACGTCGGCCATCGTGCCGTGCCGGTAGGCGGGCTCTAGATCCGCGCCGGTGGACGGATCGATGCCGTGGACGGTCGTGCCGGTGCCGGGGACGGTGGACCCGGCGATGATCAGTTCCCCGGTCAGAGGAGCGGTCGTCGTCACCGTTGCAGTCATCAGTGCATCAGCCCTTCTCGCAGTGCGTGGTTGTACACACGACGCTAAGGCGCCGTGTCATACAAGTCCAAGTCAAAATTGCACTGCAGCGATGCACTGTCGGTATCGACAGGGGTGACGCCTCGGTTCCCGCGGGCGTTGTGTGTTCCCGTGGTGGTTGCAGCGGCCGCGGGAACACGGAACGTCAGCGGGAGCGCACTCGCACGGCGACCGTGCCCACGAGAACGACGACTGCCGCCGTCGCGGCGGTCCACCCGACGGTGGTGTTCAGGACCTCGCCGGACAGGCGCCCCTGCGCGACCCACCCGAGTCCCCACGCGAGAGACAGTGCGGGCGCGATCCGTCCGGCGGAGACGGTGGCCAGGAACAGTCCGACGAGCGCCGCGACGACGAGAACGAGAACGGCCCACAGGGTGGCCGCCGACTCGACGCCCGTCGACGCGAGCCATGCGCTGACGTTCGCGACCGTCGCGATCGCCACCCACCCGAGGTAGAGGCCCATCGTCCCGTCGGTGATCACCGTGTCGACGGCGGTGGTCCGCGGAGCCGCGATCAGCCGCGCGAACACGAACGCCAGGCTCGCGAGCAGCGCGACGATCACGACGACGCTCAGCAGTACCTGCCCGAACTGCACCACGGTGATCCACGCGGCATTGAGTAGCATCGTCACGGCGATGGGTACGCGGAGTGCTCGTTGCCGCTCGGACCGGCGCTGGGCGGGCAGTGCCTGCCAGACGGCGTAGGCGATCAGTCCGAGGTAGATGACCGACCAGATGGAGAACGCGGGCCCCGCCGGCGCAACGAGGGTGGCGGTCGCGCTGAGGGCACCATCCGCCGCCTCGGCGATGGGAGTGCCGACCACAGCGCCCGAACCGAGGAATCCTCCGACCAGGGCGACGATCGCGCTGACGACGACCAGGAGAACCGAGCCTGACGATGCGGGCTCGGTGTGCTGCCGAGGTGTGGCCGTGTCATGGGTCATGGGAGTCCTTCGAGCCGACGGATCAGGTCGGCACACGGTTTCCCGGAAGTTCAGAAACTGAAACACTTCGTTCCCCGGAGCTATCAATAGCGAGCACGTCCACGCAGTTCCCGATTCGACTCACCCGAGTACGGATCGGACCTCGGCTGGGACGGAGGCGTCATCGTCCGGCACTGTCATGGCAGACCAGCTGTTGTCGGCCGCCAGCCTTCGCAGTCCAGCGGAGTCCCGGAACCACAACGAGTCGTCGTCGGCCCATACCACGAGATAGCCGCCGGACGAGGGCGGTGCCTGACCCCGATGGAGGGTCGATCCCGTCGAATCGCTGACGGTCAGGACCGCGCCGGACGTGTCCTCCAGGACACGTGCGGTGAACGCGCCTGACGGTGATGTACGCGGTCCGACGAGATCGACGGGCGCCGCTGGCGCACTGGTCGTCGTGGGTGTGGCGGTCGTGGTGGTCGTGGCGGTGGACGTCGTCGTCGGAGCCGCGGACGTGACCGACGGGGTTGTGGTCGTCGCCGCTGAGGTGGTCACGGTCGGTGCGGTGGATGTCGGTGTGGCCGACGGATTGATCGATTCTGTCGACGTGGCCGGAGGCGCTGCGACTCGCGCGGACTGAGCGGCAGTGCCCCCGCAGCGGGCGCTCGCGGCGATGCCCGCCAAGCCCGGGTTCATGGTGACAGTAAGCGAATTGCTGGGCGCCGACGTGACGCCGCCTATCGTCGCGGTGACGAAGACGGTGTAGACCCCGGTGAGTGGAGCGAGGTTGATCAGGGCCCCATTGTCGAGGTCGAACGACACGCGCCCGCTCGCCGTCGTCGTCGGTGACGCCGACTTCGCTATGTCGGCGCTCCCCGACTTCCGCAGGACATACGTATAGGTGGCGCCGGTTCCTGAGGGCGCCCAGCTCAGAGTGACCATGGAGATCAGGTTGAGAGCCCCGCCCTGCTTGTTGGCGCAGGCCAACGATCCAGGTGCGGCAACCCCCGCCCTCGTGGTCAGTGTGCCGGACACAGCAGTTCCCGAGTCCGGGGCGAGTGCTGCGTGGGCGGCAGGCGCGCCGGTGACCGACAGTGCCAACAGAGCGACAGTGAAGACGCTGACCATGACTGTCGCCGATCCTGACGACGGAGATGCGGTCTGCGCCGGCGCCGTGGCACTTGGTTTCCACGCGATGAGGACGAGGAGCCCTACGAGCAGGCCGCCGGCGACTATCGCTGTCGGGCTCGACAGCCAGGCCACAGCCCACCCAAGTGTTCCGACGTGAGCGAATACTCGATCGACCTCGGTCACCGTGTAGGGATTCGAGTCGGGGAAATCGTTGGCGTCGCCCTTGAGGATCATCGTGACCGAGTCCGAGGTGGAACCTTGAATATCGTCGACCCGGTGCGTAAGACGTGAACCGTCCTCACGCTCCACGGTCACGATGTCGCCGGCACGAACGTCGGTGGCGGGCACGGTGCGAGCCAAGGCGAGCGCACCGGTGTCGATCGCGGGGGACATGGATCCGGACTGGAACACCAGCGGGGTGATCGAGAACAGCGCGGCTGCGACGGCTGCCGTCATGCAGAGGACACCCAGCGCAGCGCCGACGGTGAGCGCCAGCTCCCGAATGACGCTGTGCTCTCGTTTTTCCGGCTGTCGGTGGTGGCCGCTCATGCGGACATCGCGTCGAACGTGAGGGTCACGGTTCCGGAGACCGGGTTGAGCGGAAGAATGGCGGAGGCGGGGATGGACACCGCCACGCAGAGCGGATCCGATCCGGACGCCGCTACAGGTCCCCTGGCGGGGAAGAGGGTGGAGTCCGATGTATTCGACAATGTTGTCGTGGAGCCTATTTCGGTCCCCGGGCAGGAGCCACTAGCGATGGCCACTCTGAGAACATTCGCGATTCCCGGTGTACTCGCCCGTACCTTGGCCGAGTACAGGTACGGCACCGTTCCGGCGTTCGACACGATGAGAGGCGTGGTGACGGTCGTGCCGGGAATCATGTCCGTCGCTTTCACGTCTTGTGTGAATTTCGCGGGCTGATCATCGACGCCGTCGAGCTTGAGATCGACGTAACCGGTGGTGAACAGGCCGGAAGTCGCCGTCGCCGTGTCGGACCACGCCGCCATGGTGCCGACGCTCCCGAGGCCCATCACTATCCCGAGGGACAGGAGAGCGCGAAGTCGCGCGCTGGACATGCGGCCCGGAGGTCGGACCGGTGGGTGCGTCATGAGGACGACTCCTTCTCGGCGCGGCGGCCGCGGAAAGCGCCGCCGAACATCACCACGGCATAGAGGAACAAAAAGCCCGAGATCACCAGCACGGAGATTCGGCGCTGCTCACCGTTGATCCATGTATTCACATGGCCGAGAAACGGCACGGAATACCACACTGCTCCCCTGATCTGACCGAACTCGATGGGTGCATCGTCGGCGTTGTTGTTGTCGCCTCGGGTGATGTATCGGGTGCCCCCGTCCGCAGACTCGAGAACGGAGACGATCCGGTGCGTGACCACTTCGGGACGGCCGGACTCGAGCTGATAGGTCACGGGCACGCCGATTCCGAGGTCGGTGGGTCGTACCTCGCGCACGACGATGAGGGTGCCGGGTGGGTAGGTCGGCTCCATGGAGCTCGTGAGAATCGTGTACGGCACCGCTCCCGCGATTCGTGGCACGACCACCGTCGCGGCGAGAATTGCCAGAGCGCCGAACAGTGCTGTGTACGAGAGGATTCGGCCGACCCACCACCGCAGACCCAGGTCGCGGGCCGAGCGGTGACGGCTCATCCCTGCTCCGCGAGGAAGGTGAAGGTCACCTTCGACGACGCCCTCGAAGGCGGAGTCGCGGTGAGTGCCACGCGGAGGCACAAGACCTCTGATGCACCTGCCGCGAGTGTGCGGAAGGCGGGTGACGCAGGACCCTGCGCGGTCGACAGTGGTCCCGTGTAGAGCGTCTCGACGGTTCCGCTGGGTGCAGCTGCAGCCGGACATGACGCAACAGAAGCGACCTTGGATGCGACGACAGTCATCGACGACGCGAGCGGAGCAGTGGCTGCGGCGCTCTGGAGTCGATACCTCATGGCGATGTTCCCCGCGTTCCTGACCGTCAGCGGTGCCTGAGAGAAGGCATCCGGGCCCAAATTCGTTCCACCCAGAGCGGCCAACTCGTAGGCGTCCACTTCCGCTCCGGACGCACCGACCTTGATGTCGAGTGTGCCGGCGCGAATCGTTCCGCCGTTGGTGACGGCATCGTTACGCCACAGCGCGCCCGTCGTCTGGGTGGATCCGAGGACCACCACAGCGACGGACGCGGCTGCGGCCACGACATATCTGATGTGTTTCACCGCGACGATCAGGGATCAGGGGGTGCGGGATTGCTGCAGCTTCACGGCGAACGCGGACAGATTGACTGTTCCGTTCTGAGCCGTCAGACCCGACACCGAGCTCGGGAAACTGAAGGTGACCTTGACAGTGACGGTCTGATCGCTGGAGGCGATACGGACGGCCGAGCCGGTGCTGGGCAACGCGGTCGCACCGGAGGTGCCGGAAACGGTGATGACCATGTTCTCCTTGAGGTTGCCGGTTCCCGTGATGGTGTTGAGATCTACGCTGAGGTCGGCGAGAAGGTTGTTACCGCTGGCCTCGATGTCGTACGTCTTCGTGTAGGTGACCACATCACCCGGAACCACGAGGTAGGTGGCGATGTTCGGGATCGGTCCTGCGGGTTTGACGTCCGAGGTCGTCTGCTCCCACAGCCCTGCGGCGGCGTTGGCGGTGATCTTGAGGTCGCCGGCGGTGACCGTCCCGCCATTCGTCGTTGCTTCGCTGTTCCAGAGCGCGAAGCTGCCCATGCCGCCCAGGAGCAGAACGATTGCCGCCACAGCGGCCAGCGCGCCCTTTGTTGCCTTGTTCATCAGAATCGCTTTCGATTGGCCGGTGAGGGCGTTTGGTTCAGCCACGATCGTGGCGTGAACTGCGGCCCGTCAGGGCCAGATGCGATGGTGTCTGCCATTGTTTCGGCCGGGTGAACCATTTCGTTAACGTCCGTGGCAAAAAAGTCCGATAAATTGTTTTCGAGAGGTTTGAGATGCTGATGCGCTGACCGGGATGGACCGGTGCCACCATGGGAACCTCGACCGACTCGACACTGAGGAGACCACCCGTGGACCACAGAGGCGTGCTCATCGACGCGTACGACCGCATCAAGGAGACCGTGCACACGACGCTCGACGGCCTGGATCGGGAGGCGCTGACCTACCGCATCGATCCGGAGGCCAACACCATCGCCTGGCTGGTGTGGCATCTCGCGCGGGTGCAGGACGATCACGTCGCGGGTGTGGCGGGCAGCGAGCAGGTCTACACCGCGGACGGATGGAACGCCCGCTTCGCACTTCCGTTCGACGACGACGCCATCGGGTACGGGCAGTCGACGGAGGACGTGGGCAAGGTCGACGTCGACGCTGAGATCCTCGCCGGATACGTCGATGCCGTTCATGCGCGCACCGTCGAGTACCTCGACACCCTCACGGCAGAAGACCTCGACCGGGTGATCGACGAGAACTGGGATCCGCCGGTCACGCTGGCCGTCCGCCTCGTCAGTGTCGTGTCCGACGATCTACAGCACATCGGCCAGGCGGCCTTCATCCGTGGAGTCGTCGAGCGGCGGTGAGAGAGCCCCGTGTCGGACGGCCGTGACATCGTGACGGCACTCGGCACGAGAGGACCCGAACGATGACCACCACCACCTGGCCGCTGCGTTGGCCGGCGTCCGCACGCGATGTCGCCGACGGCATCGTCCGACTCTCCGCGGCGCTGCGAGAGCCCGATGCCGACGCGGTCGACGATGCTGTGTCGGAACTGGCCTCGCAGAACGGTGTTCGCGTCGAGGACGTCTACGCCGCGATCCTGCGGATGCTCCTCGAGGCTGCTCATCCCGACGGCCTCGACGGTGACGACGTGGGCGCCGTCGTCCGCGAGGCGGCCGCAAAGGACACCGGGTCGGATCCGTCCGACGTCGTGGCCGTGGTGCTCGGCACCCTGGGGGTCCATCCGGAACCGGAGCGTCGGACGAGCGGGTCGAGCGCCGAGGACGAGAATCAGGACCCCGACGACCGTCGAGACGACGGCCAGGTGGTCGTGGCGAGAATGGCCGCGGCGCCTGCTATCCGTGCGTCGGCGGCGGTCACGGACGTGCTCCTCGCCCGCATCGGATCACCGATCGAGGCCGTGGTGACCATGGTCGTCGACGACATCGCCGCCGCGGAGACCATCGAGTGGCCGTGATCGCTCGTCCGATCCGGAAGCACCGGCGCGGGTAACGTGAGTCCCCATGCGCGAGACACTGACGTGGGACCTGTTCGGCACGGCGTCGCGTGAGCTCACACGCACCGTCGTGGACAGTGGCTTCCGGCCGGACATCGTCATCGCGATCGCACGCGGCGGACTCATCCCGGCCGGGGCTCTGGCTTACGCGATGGGTGTGAAGGCCGCCGGCACGCTCAATGTCGAGTTCTACACCGACGTCGAGGAGACACTGCCGGATCCGGTGGTGCTCGCGCCGTTGCTCGACACCGACGCACTCGTGGGGAAGAAGCTGCTCGTCGTGGACGACGTCGCCGACTCCGGGCGCACTCTCGCGCTGGTCGTGGGCTTACTGAAAGAGCATGCGGCAGAGGTGAAGTCCGCCGTCGTCTACACCAAGCCCCGCACCATCATCACGCCGGACTTCTCGTGGCGGGAGACCGATCTGTGGATCGAGTTCCCGTGGTCCTCGGAGCCGGTCATCGAACGGAATTGACCTGCTGCCGTCAGCGGATCGCCACCTCGGCGCCGCGGAGTGCGGGTGCGCCGATCAGCGTCGTCCAGGACGGGACCGCGGTGGGCTCGACGCCGCTGCCCTGTCCGTAGATGACGGCCAGCGTGTCTCGCTCGGCGTCCGATCCGGCGTACGACGCGTCGGCTGGAACGGGTGACTGCTGTGGGAGCGACGCGTACTCGATGTCCTGTGGGCCGGGATTGCGTGAGGGCACCTGGTACGACCCGTCGTTGAGTCCACTGCCCGGGTACTGCGGGAAGAACCGTCCGGGTGCGGTGACGTCCTGATAGCAGGCGGCCGGCCTGTCGTCGAAGAGGCGCGGTTCGTCCTGGTTGGGGAGGTAGCCGCCGCGCGGGTTGACGAAATTGATGGTGGCGCGCGCACCGGGGTACGGATCACCCACTCCCAGAATGCGTCTCGCCTCCCCGATCAGGCCCGCGAACTTGGGCAGCATGCACCCGAACGTGGGGGAGAACTCGGCGAGCAACTCCAACGTCTCTCTGCTGCCGTCGGCGATGGTGATGATCGACTCGGCGTTCGCCGCGAGCAGGTCCGCGGTGCTGCCGGACGATGCGGTCGCCGACGTCAGAAGCGTGTCGACGGCGGGACGTCGCTCGACGAGCGTGTTGCCCGTGACGGTGAGATTGTCGAGTGCGTCGAGCAGATCGGGAGCCGCGGTGGAGTAGGTCTCCGTCAGGGCGGCGAAGTCGACGAGATCCTGCTGCAGCGCCGGCAGCTCACGGCTGAGGCCGGTGACGATCTCGTCGAGTCGGTCGAGTGTGCGACCCAGTGCCTCGCCCCGCCCGTCGAGGGCCTGCGACAGCGCGCCCAGAGTGGTGGCCAGCTTGTCCGGGGGAATGGCGTCGAGCAAGGGCAGCAGGCTGTCCAGTAATTGGCCGACCTCGATGGCGTTGCCGCTCGTGTCCTGCTCGATGACGTCGCCCTCCGCGATGGGAGTGCCCGTTCCTCCTCGCGGAATCTGAAGTGCGACGTAGCGCTCGCCGAACAGCGTCTTGGGCAACAGGCGCGCCGTCACGGACGCCGGAATCATCGGTGCCGAGTCCTCCTCGAGCGCGATGCGGGAGATCACGACACCGTTCTCCGTGGTCGACGATCGCACTTGGCCGACGATGACTCCCCGCACCTTGACGTCGGCGTCGGGTGGCAGCGCGTTTCCCACCGAATCGGTGCGCAGTTCCACCGTCACCACGGACTCGAATGTCCGGGCGTACACCGCGGTGGTGAAGCCGACGAAGGCCACCACGGCCAGAAAGAACGCGAGACCGGCCAGGCGGCGCACCATCATCCGGGAATGGTGACCGCGATCACACCATTTGTCAATGGCCTCTCGACCGTTGACACGAAAGGATCACGGGGCGCTGATGTCGATGAGCACCTTTCCGGTCACCCCGGACTCGACGGCGGCATGAGCGTCGGCCGTGGCACCGAGAGAGAAGCGGTGCAGCGGCAGCCCGTGCGACTCACCGACCGGGAGTGCACCGGCCCGAACAGCCTCGGTCACGTCGTGCTTCGCGGCCTCGAGAGCGGCGGTTCCCACGGTGTACAGCAGCACGAACTGGTAGCGAATGTTGCCGACCATGCTCGGGCGGATGTCGATGGAGACCGCGTCGCCGCCGTTGTTCGCGTAGATCGCGACCGACGCGCGGGGTGCGGCGACGGCGGCATCGAGCTCCGCGTTCTGGGCGGGAGCCACCTCGACGATGATGTCCACACCGTGCGGAGCCAGTTCGCGGATGCGAGCCACAGCGTCGCCGGACTTGTAGTTGACGATGTGGTGCGCACGGGCTGCGGTGGCCAGACCTGCCTTCTCCGGGCCGCTCACCGTCGTGATGACGGTGGCGCCGGCCCAGCGGGCCAGTTGGATCGCGGCGTGGCCGACCGCACCTGCACCGCCGGCGACCAGGACGGTCTTGCCGTCCAGTGCGCCCGGATGGAGACGGGACGGTCCGTCCTCGGACACGGTGAGCGCGCGATGGGCGGTCACCGCCGGGACGCCGAGCGAGGCGCCGAGGTCGAAGTCGGCGTTCTCGGGCAGCCGGACCACGCGATCCGCCGGGACGACGGTGAACTCCTGGGCGGTTCCGGTGGGGCGCTCGTGCTGGGCGAGCAGCAGCCACACCCGGTCACCGGTGGCGATGCCCTCGACCTCCGGGCCGACCGCGTCGACGACACCGGCCCCGTCCTGGCCCGGAACCACCTCGTCGAACGCGGGCTTCTGCCCCGGACCCGCGCCCGTCCGCGACTTCCAGTCGGTGGGATTGACCCCCGCGACGACGAGGCGCACCCGCACCTCGCCGACGCCGGGCTCCACGATGTCGCGGTCGACTGCGGTCAGGACGGAGGGTGCACCGGTCTCGGTGTAGACGATTGCCTTCATGTGTGGGGCAACGATTCGACCGGGGGGTCCTGTTCCTGAGAGGGCGCCGCTCGAACGTTCACTTGACCGATCGGCCCCCATGGCATGGACTCACGGGCGTGCACGAGACTTCTCTGAACCGCCGCGGCTTCCTCCGGACCACCTCCCTCGCCGCAGGGGTGGGCGCCGCGGCGACCCTCACCGCGCGGACCGCGGCGGCGCAGTCGTCGTCCGTCTTCCGACACGGCGTCGCCTCGGGCGACCCACTCGAGGATGCGATCCTGCTGTGGACCCGCGTCACGCCGACCCCCGACGCGACGCCGGGGTCCGGCCGTGGACCGGCCACCACCGTCACGTGGGAGCTGGCGCGCGACGCCGCGCTGACCGACGTGGTGCGCTCGGGCAGCGTCGTCACCTCTGCAGACACCGACCACACGGTGAAGGTCGACGTCACCGGTCTGAGCCCGGCGACGACCTATCACTACCGGTTCACGGCGGCGGGCGAGTCGTCGACGGTGGCCACCACCCGTACTGCCCCTGCCGCCGAGGCCGACGTCGCGCGCCTGCGATTCGGCGTCGTGTCGTGCGCCAATTGGGAGTCGGGGTACTTCTCCGCGTATCGCCATCTCGCCGCCCGCCAGGATCTCGATGCGATCATCCATCTGGGCGACTACATCTACGAGTACGAGACGGGCGGGTTCGAGGGCAAGAACGGCGTCGTGCGAGTGCACGATCCAGTGCACGAGATCGTCTCCCTCGCCGACTACCGAATCCGGCACGCCCAGTACAAGTCCGATCCGGATCTCCAGGCCGCTCACCGAGGTGTTCCGTGGATCTGCACGTGGGACGACCACGAGTCGGCGAACGACGCCTACGCCACGGGCGCCGAGAACCATCAGCCGGACACCGAGGGGGACTGGGCCTCGCGCAAGGCCAACTCGGTTCAGGCCTACTACGAGTGGATGCCCGTGCGCGCTGCGGGAACCGCGAACAACCGGCACCTGTACCGCCGACTGCGGTTCGGGACGCTGATGGAGCTGTCGATGCTCGATCTCCGCACCTACCGTTCGAAGCAAGTGCTGCCGTTCCAGGGCCCGGTGGTGGACTCGCCGGATCGCACCATCACCGGCGCCGACCAGATGGCGTGGCTGACGGCAGGTCTGACGTCGTCGCCCACGCAGTGGCGCATCATCGGCAACCCGGTGATGATCACGCCGACTCTGATTCCGCCGCTGGACCCCGAGGCGGCGCGAGGTGTCACCCAGCTGCTGGGGCTGCCGGCCGCCGGCGTGTCCTACAACGCCGATCCGTGGGACGGGTACACGGCCGACCGTCGTAGGCTGCTCGACGCGATCCGTACCGCGGGAGTCGACAACACCGTGTTCATCACCGGCGACATCCACTCCTCGTGGGCGTGCGACATCCCGGTCGACGCCGCGGCGTACCCGGCGGCGGGAACGGTGGCGACCGAGCTGGTGGTCACGTCGGTCACCTCGGCGAATATCGACGACTTCCTGAAGGTCCCGGAGCACACGGTAGGACGGGTGGCGGAGGAGGCGTTCAAGGCCTTGAACCACCACGTCAAGTACGTCGACCTCGACACGCACGGGTTCGGTGTCTTCGAGGTGACGCCGTCGGGCGCGCAGATGGATCACTGGTACGTCACCGCCAAGGAGGATCCCGCGTCGACGGCCTACTTCGGTGCGGGTTTCCGCGTCGGGTCGGGCACGCAGACGGTGGCTCCGGCTCCGCGCCTGGCTCCCTGACTGCCCTGACGTACCCCCGGCTCGGGGAATCTAGACTGTTCCTCCGTGTCGACGCCCAAGATCGTGCTGTTCTACGTGTTCACGCCGCTTCCGGACCCCGAGGCGGTCCGGCTGTGGCAGCACACCCTGGCGTCCGCACACGGGCTCACCGGCCGGATCATCGTCTCCCCGCACGGCATCAACGCGACGGTGGGCGGCGACGTCCGCGCGGTCAAGAAGTACGTCCGCGGCACTCGTGAGTACGCGCCGTTCGCGGCCGCGGACGTGAAGTGGTCGGACGGCCGCGGCGACGACTTCCCCAAGCTCAGCGTCCGGGTGCGTCCAGAGATCGTGACCTTCGGAGTACCGGACGAACTCCACGTGACCGCGGACGGCGTCGTGGGAGGTGGCCGGCACCTCGCACCCGAGGAGGTGCACGACCTGGTGGCCGAGCGGGGGGACGACGTCGTCTTCCTCGACGGCCGCAATGCCTTCGAGGCCGCGATCGGACGTTTCGACGGCGCTGTGGTTCCGGACGTCGAGAACACGCGAGAGTTCCTGGCGCAGTTGGATTCCGGGGTGTTCGACCATCTGAAGTCGAAGCCCGTCGTCACCTACTGCACCGGGGGCGTGCGATGTGAGGTGTTGTCCTCCTTGATGCGCTCGCGCGGCTTCGAGGAGGTCTACCAGCTGGACGGCGGCATCGTGCGGTACGGCGAGCGGTACGGGGACGACGGGCTCTGGTCCGGGTCGCTGTACGTGTTCGATCAGCGCGGCACCGTCTCGTTCTCCGACCACCCGGCCGTCATCGGAACCTGTTCACGCTGCGGTGTTCCCACCTCGCGGTACCTCGACACGGACGACGGCCACGGTCGTGGGTTGGCTCTGGTCTGTACCGAGTGCGTCCCCACGTGACCGTGCCGTTGCCGTTCCGGGACGGCCTCGCACCGCTGCGGCATCGGTTGCCCCACGGCGAGCATCCGGCGACCACGCTCGAATATCTGGAGAGCGTGCTGCCCGGCGACGCGTGGCGGGCGACGATGGCGGCGGGGGAGGTGGTCGACGAGCGCGGCCGCCCGTACAGCGAGGACACGGCCTATCGCGCCGGTGCCGTCGTGCACTTCCACCGGATCCCGGAGCCCGAGGTGCCGGTTCCCTTCGAGATGGAGATCCTGCACGTCGACGACGCGATCGTCGTCGTCGACAAGCCCCACTTCCTCGCGACCATCCCGCGCGGGCGTCACATCACCGAGACCGCGACGGTGCGGCTGCGGCGGCTCTTCGACGAACCGGACATCACGCCGGCCCATCGGCTCGACCGCGCCACCGCGGGAGTCCTGATGTTCACCAGAGCAGTCCGATTCCGCCGGGCGTATCAGGACCTCTTCGTCGACGGGAGCGTGGACAAGGAGTACGAGGCCGTCGCCGGATTCGACTCCGGCCTCACCTTCCCGCGCAGTGTCGAGAGCCGGATCGTCAAGGAACACGGCGTCATGACCGCGCACGAGGAACCGGGTGAGCCGAACAGCGAGACACGGGTGGAGATCATCGAGAGGGTGGGCGACGCGGCGCGCTACCGGCTCTTCCCTCGCACGGGCAAGACGCATCAGCTGCGCCTGCATCTCTCCTCGCTCGGCATCCCGATCCACGGCGACCCGTACTACCCGACGTTCACGTCCGTGGCGCCCGACGACTTCTCGACACCCCTGCAGTTGCTCGCGCGCCGGTTGAGCTTCACCGATCCGCTCACCGGCGACCCCCGCACCTTCAGCTCACGGAGAGAACTCTCCGCTACATGAGCCCGTTGGGGTCGTCCACCTCGACGTCGTGGCCGTCGCCGCGCAGTCGCTCGATCAGCTCACCGAGCAGCCGTACCGCAGCTCCGTTGACCGCTCGGGCGGGCTCGAGCTCGAAGCCAATGCGTGTCGGCTCGTCCGGAAGGTCGGCCAGGACGCGGCTCATGATGTTCTCCGCGCCGGCGAACCGGATGTCGCCCTGCAGCTCGTACACCGTGCGGCCGTCCTCCTCACGGGCCCGGCGCACCGCGGAGTGACCGGACGGGGCGATGTCCATCATGTGCAGATCCATGTCCCGCGACAGTCGCTCGAACACCTCGACCCCGCGCACGCTGTTGCCCCGGTCGTCGAGTCGTGGGGAGTGGACGGCGATCCCGAGCTGACCGGGCAGCACCCCGATGATCGCGCCGGACACACCGCTCTTCGCGGGAATGCCGACGTTCGCGATCCAGTCGCCCGTGCCGTCGTACATCCCGCACGTGGTCATGGTCGAGAGCACCTGTCGCACGACGGCGGACGTCGCCACCCGCTCGCCGCTCTCGGGATGGACACCGCCGTTCGCCATCGTCGCGGCGAGCATCGCGAGATCGGGTGTGGTGACGTCGATGCTGCACTGCCTGGCGTACCCGGTGACGACCTCGTGTGCATCGCACTCGAGGACCTTCACCGAGGCGAGCATGTGGGCGAGCGCCAGGTTCCGGTCGCTCGACTCCATCTCGGCGTCGAACACGTCGTCGTCGATCGAGAGGTCGCGGCCGACGAACGCGGAGTGCAGCGCGAGGATCCGGTCGACGCGATGCTCGACGTCACGCCCCTCGACCAACGAGTGTGCCGCGATGGCACCGGCATTGATGAGCGCGTTGCGCGGGCGGCCGGTGTCGCGTTCGAGCGAGATCTCGTTGAACGCGTCGCCCGACGGCTCGACGTCGATCTTGCGGTGCACGGCGTCGAGCCCACGGTCGGCCAGCGCGAGGGCGTAGGTGAGTGCCTTGGAGATGGACTGGATCGAGAAGGACGAGTCCACGTCGCCGGCGCAGTAGACCGTGCCCTCGACGGTGACGACGGCGACCGAGAACACGTCGGGGTCGGCCTCCGAGAGGATGCGGTTGCCCGTGAGGACCTCGCCGCCGTCCGAGTCCCGGCAGTCGCGCAGCACGGCCTCCAGGTAGTCGGTGATCGGTGACGTCACCGTGGCAGCCACTCGACGTGCGCGCGCCGGAGGATGTCGTCGGGAGTGACGGCGTGCAGTGCGTCCAGGTAGGCGACCGCGAACGAGCCGGGCGCGGTGGCGGTCTCGGCCGCGATGTCGGCGGCGACCGTCGCGTGCGTGTGGGCCGCGATCGTCGCGACTCCGTGGTCGTCGACCGCGGCGCAGTACGCGGCGACGAGAGCTCCGAGCGAACACCCGGTTCCGGTCACCTTCGTCATGAGGACGCTGCCGCCGTGCACCGTCGCGAGTCCGCCCTCGTGGGCGATGTGGTCGATCGCCCCACTCGCGGACACCGCTGTCGAGTAGGCGAGCAGGCCACGTGCGGCGTCGGCGGCGTCCGCCGGATCGTCCGAGCTGTCCACGCCGCGTCCGGACCCGTTCCGCTCGTCGGTGTCGAGTCCGGTCAGGCGGTGGAGACCGATGATCTCGGAAGCGTTTCCCCGCACGGCTGCGGGTCGGTGCTCGAGAAGGTCGCGGGCGAGTGCACCGCGCCACGGCAGTCCACCGGCAGCGATGGGGTCCAGCACCCACGGGGTGCCCGCAGCCGCGGCGGCCGCCGCGGTGGCCAGGTACACCTCACGCAGCTGCGGCTGGGGCGTGCCGAGGTTGATCAGCACCGCGTCGGCCACCCCGGCGAACAGCGCCGCCTCGTCCTCGTTGTCCACCATGGCCGCACTGGCACCGGCGGCGAGGAGCACGTTCGCGGTGAAACCCGCTGTGACGTAATTGGTCACGGCGTGGACGAGGGGCGCGCGGTCACGCAGCGCGACGAGCGCGTCGGCCACGGAGGTCGTCGGGTCGGTCATGAGACGGGTATACCCGCTCGGTGCTTCGCGTCACCTCACGCGGTACCGGTGGCGCATGGTCCCCGGTGTGTTGTAGCCTTATCGCAGCTGACAGGTCGTAGTTTTTGTGTGTTCGTGTTCATGCACGCTCGCTGGGAACTTGTAGTTGCGAGCGTGTGCGTCTTTCTGAGGAAACTCGGAGTTCGTCACGTTCAGTGCCGGCCCGGGTTTCACACGGTGTGAAACTCGAAGTATCAGCTGTAGGGAGCAACACCATGACTCAGGGCACCGTCAAGTGGTTCAACGCCGAAAAGGGCTTCGGCTTCATCGCTCAGGAAGATGGACCTGACGTGTTCGTCCACTTCTCCGAGATCCAGGGCACCGGCTTCAAGAGCCTCGAAGAGAACCAGCGCGTCGAGTTCGAGGTCACCTCGGGCGCCAAGGGTCCTCAGGCGAGCGGCGTTCGCGCGATCTGATTTCGGAGTAACCCACCGAAATTTCACACTGGGGCCGGACACCGACAGGTGTCCGGCCCCAGTGGCATGTCCGGGGGTGGGTCGCACACAGGTTTTCGGGCGGACGCTCGGCGCTCGTCCGACGCTCGGGTTAATGTTCCATCACAGCCACGAGCGAAACGGAGCACACCCGTGCCGAACACCCTTTCCAGAGCAACACTCTCCACCGTCGCAGTCGCGAGCGCGTTCACCCTGGTCACCGCCTGTGGGTCAGCGCCGGAAGACAGCGCGAGCGGCGGATCCGACTCGGGTGACTTCACCCCGTGCATGGTCTCCGACTCCGGCGGCTTCGACGACAAGTCCTTCAACCAGCTGAGCTACGAGGGCCTGCAGACCGCGGCCGGCGAACTGAACGTCGAGCCGATCACGGTGCAGTCGAACTCCCCGACGGACTACACGCCCAACCTGAACAACCTCGTCGATCAGGGCTGCGGACTGGTGGTCACGGTCGGTTTCGCGCTCGCGGACGCCACCAAGGAAGCCGCGGAGCAGAACACCGACGTCAACTTCGCCATCGTCGACGACTCGTCCATCGAACTGGACAACGTCAAGCCGCTGACCTACGACACGGCGCAGTCCGCGTTCCTCGCCGGCTACGCCGCAGCGAGCTACAGCAAGACCAACACTGTCGGTACCTTCGGCGGATCGCAGTTCCCCACCGTCACCATCTTCATGGACGGCTTCGCCGACGGTGTGAAGTACTTCAACGAGCAGAAGAACCGCGACGTGCGCGTCATCGGTTGGGACGTCGACGCCCAGAACGGCTCCTTCACAGGTGGATTCGAGGCGAACGAGGTCGCGAAGAACACCGCGCAGGGCCTCATCGACCAGAACGCCGACGTCATCTTCCCGGTCGGTGGTCCGATCTACCAGTCCGCTGCCCAGGCCATCCGTGACGCGAACCGTCCGATCGCGCTGATCGGCGCCGACGCCGACGTGTACGTCTCCGACCCGTCGGTGTCCGACCTGGTGCTCACGTCGGTGACCAAGGGCCTCGCCACCAGTACCGAGGAAGTGGTCAAGGCGGTCGGCGACGGCTCCTTCGACAACACCCCGTACGTCGGCACGCTCGAGAACGACGGTGTCGGCATCGCGCCGTTCCACGATTTCGAGTCGCAGGTCGATCCGGCTCTGCAGGGTGAACTCGACACGATCCGCGCGGGCATCATCGACGGATCGATCACGGTCACGTCGCCCTCGTCGCCCAACTGACGATGGCGTCGAACGACACCGCGTCCACGCTCGACAGCAGCCCCGGGCACGACCTGCCGAAGCTCGAACTCCGGGGCATCACCAAGCGTTTCGGTTCCCTGGTCGCCAACGACCACATCGATCTGACCGTCGAGGCGGGGGAGATCCACTGCCTGCTCGGTGAGAACGGTGCCGGGAAGTCGACGCTGATGAACGTCCTCAGCGGCCTGTACCGGGCGGAGGAGGGCGAGATCCTCATCGACGGGGAGCGGCGCACCTTCGCCGGCCCCGGCGAGGCGATGACCGCCGGGATCGGCATGGTGCACCAGCACTTCATGTTGATCCCGGTGTTCACCGTCGCCGAGAACATCATCCTGGGCAACGAGAAGACGACGTTCGGCGGTCGCCTCGATCTCGACGCGGCTCGTGCGCTGGTACGGGAGGTGTCGGCCCGCTTCGGATTCGACGTGGATCCGGACGCGACAGTGGGCGATCTCCCGGTCGGCGTGCAGCAGCGCGTCGAGATCATCAAGGCGCTCTCCCGCGAGGCCGACATCCTGGTCTTCGACGAGCCGACGGCGGTCCTCACCCCGCAGGAGACCGACGAGCTGATGACGATCATGCGTCAGCTCGCCGAGGCGGGAACGGCCATCGTCTTCATCACGCACAAGCTGCGTGAGGTGCGCGTGGTCGCCGATCGCATCACCGTCGTCCGCCTCGGAAAGGTCGTCGGCCAGGCCGAGCCGACCGCCACCGACGGCGAACTGGCGTCCCTCATGGTCGGTCGCGACGTGCAGTTGCGCGTCGCCAAGGACCCGGCGCAGCTGGGGGATGCCGCGCTGGTCGTGTCGAACCTGACGGTTCCGGGTGCTGCCGGCCCGGTGGTGAACGACGTGTCCTTCGAGGTGCGCGCCGGCGAGATCCTGGCGATCGCGGGCGTGCAGGGCAACGGTCAGACGGAGCTCGCCGAAGCACTGCTGGGTCTGCATCCGGCGATGACCGGTCAGATCACGCTCGACGGTGCCTCGCTGGTCGGTCGCGACGTGAAATCCGTGCTCGACGCCGGTGTGGGTTTCGTTCCCGAGGACCGCACCGAGGACGGACTCGTCGGCGAGTTCACCATCGCCGAGAATCTCATGCTCGACCGGTCGCACGGCGGGCCGTTCTCCGCTCGTGGCAGCATCGTGCGGTCCTTCCTCCGGTCGTTCGCGTCGGAGAAGGTGTCGGAGTTCGACATCCGCACGCCGAGCATCGACACGGCCGTCGGCAGACTCTCGGGCGGTAACCAGCAGAAGGTCGTGCTCGCACGGGAACTCGGGCGCGATCTGCGCCTGCTCATCGCGTCGCAACCCACGCGCGGAATCGACGTGGGATCCATCGAATTCGTGCACAAGCGCATCGTCGCGACGCGGGACGCGGGCACCCCCGTCATCGTGATCTCGTCCGAACTGGACGAGGTGTCGGCGCTGGCCGACCGCATCGCGGTGATGTACCGAGGCACCATCGTCGGCATCGTGTCCGGCGACGCCTCACGAGAAGAGTTGGGACTGCTCATGGCCGGAGGCCACTCCACCGACGCGAACACCGAGGGAGCCGCGTGACCGCGACGGACACCGCGACGCCGCCGTCCACGTCCGAGTCGGTGCTGCGCAAGATCGCCAGTGGCAGTGTGCTGCTGTCCCTGCTGTCGGTCCTGATGGCGTTCGTCGTCGGCGCGATTCTCATCGCCGTCACCGATCCGCAGGTGCGTGAGACGGCGGGCTACTTCTTCTCACGCCCCACGGACATGCTCTCCGCGATCTGGGACTCGGTCTGGGGCGCCTACTCGGCGCTCTTCCAGGGCAGTGTCTACAACTTCCGACGGCCTCGGTTCGCGGACGGTATCCGTCCGCTCACCGAGACCCTCACCTTCGCCACCCCGCTGATCGCCGCGGGTCTCGGTGTCGCGCTGGCGTTCCGGGTCGGCATGTTCAACATCGGCGGCCGCGGCCAGATGCTGATCGCCGCCGCGTGTGCCGGCTACGTCGGGTTCACCTTCGACCTGCCGCCCTACGTGCACCTCATCGTCGCGATCCTGGCTGGTGTCGTCGGCGGCGCGCTGTGGGGCGGCATCGCCGGACTGCTGCGAGCGCGGACCGGCACGCACGAGGTGATCGTGACGATCATGCTCAACTACGTCGCGTTCTACCTGATCTCGTACCTGCTGCGCACTCCCGGCGCGCTGCAGGCACCCGGCTCCAACAACCCCAAGACGCCCGCGATGATGGACGACGCGATCCTGCCGTCGCTGTTCGGATCGAAGTACTCGCTGCACTGGGGCTTCGTCCTCGTCATCGCCGTGACCGCAGCTGTGTGGTGGTTGCTCGAGAGGTCGAGCGTCGGCTTCCGGTTCCGCGTCGTGGGGGAGAACGCCTCCGCGGCCCGCGTGGCCGGCATCAAGGTCGAGCGCGTGTACATCTACGCGATGGTCCTGTCGGGTGCTCTGGTCGGGCTCGCCGGTGTCGCACAGGTGCTCGGTACCGTCACCACGGGTTTCTCCGCTGACATCGACGCCGGCATCGGATTCGACGCCATCACGGTGGCACTGCTGGGGCGCTCGCGTCCGTGGGGTGTGTTCGCCGCCGGCATCCTGTTCGGAGCCTTCAAGGCGGGCGGCTTCGCGATGCAGGCCGCGGAGTCGATCCCCATCGACATCGTGCTCGTCGTCCAGTCGGTCATCGTCCTGTTCATCGCCGCGCCGCCCCTGGTGCGAGCGGTGTTCCGACTACCCGAACCTCGAGCGAAAGGGGTGAGCTGATGAGCACACTCGCCACGGCTCCTCCCGACGCCGGGTCCCGTCCCGCCGCCTCCTGGAAGCTTCCCGTCGTCCTGGGTGTCGTCACCGTCGTCGCGCTGCTGGCCTTCGGACTGCGGGGCGACAGCGGCACCAGCACGTTCTCCCTGGCCAGTGACAGCGACTTCGTCAGGTTGCCGGACGTGGGGCTGCCCGCGCGCGCCACGTGCATCGCGCTCGTGATCCTGCTCGCCGCCCTCACGCTGGTCAGTGCGATTCGCACCCGGGCGGGGCAGCGCACACCGGTGGCGGTCACCGCGGTGTTCGCCGTCGCGTTCGTCCTGCTGTTCCTCACGTGGTCCGCGGTGGGCGAGACCATTCCCGTGCCGGGGCTGCTCCTCGGAACCGTCGCCCTCAGCACGCCGCTGATCTTCGGTGCGCTCGGCGGCGTCGTCTCCGAGCGCGTCGGCATCA
Organism: Rhodococcus sp. BP-332; assembly: GCF_019836065.1. Taxonomy (NCBI): domain Bacteria; kingdom Bacillati; phylum Actinomycetota; class Actinomycetes; order Mycobacteriales; family Nocardiaceae; genus Rhodococcus; species Rhodococcus sp. BP-332. Next base: position 247,833 of record NZ_JABUEC010000002.1, on the reverse strand, counting down.
TCAACATCGCCATCGAGGGCCAGCTCCTCGGCGGCGCGTTCGTCAGCGCGGTGGTCGCGACGCTCACCGGGTCGCCGTACGTCGGTCTCGCCGCGGCCCTCGTGGCAGGAGCCTTGGTGGGCAGCGTCCTCGCGGTGTTCTCCATCCGGTACTTCGTCAACCAGGTCATCGTCGGCGTGGTGCTCAACGTGCTCGTCGTCGGGCTCACCAGCTTCCTGTACTCCAAGGTGCTGGTCCCCAGCGCCGCGACACTGAACACGCCGCCGCGCTTCCCCCGCATCGAGATTCCGCTGCTCTCCCAGATCCCGATCATCGGTCCGGTGCTGTTCCGGCAGACGGTCATCGAGTACGTCATGTACATCGCTGTGGCGGCCGTGTTCGTCGGCCTCTTCCGCACGCGGTGGGGCCTGCGGTTGCGCGCGGTCGGTGAGCATCCGCGCGCCGCGGACTCCGTGGGTATCGACGTCGCACGCACCCGCTTCTGGAACGTCTGCCTCGCGGGCGCCATCGCCGGCATGGGCGGCGCGTACTTCACCCTGGGGTCGGTCGGTGCGTTCGGCAAGGAGATGACCGCGGGTGCCGGCTACATCGCCCTCGCCGCCGTGATCTTCGGACGCTGGGATCCCGTCCGTGCGACGTTGGCGGCCCTGCTGTTCGGATTCGCGTCCAACCTGCAGAACGTGCTGGGCATCATCGGCTCGCCGGTACCCAGCGAGTTCATGTTGATGCTGCCCTACGTGGTCACCATCCTGGCGGTCGCCGGGCTCGTCGGGAAGGTGCGTGGTCCCGCCGCGGCGGGCAGACCGTATCCCTGATCGGCGTCCGATGTTTGTCGGGCGCCGACAGCAGGGAACCCCCCTCCGTGGACGGTCGTACGGCCGCCCGTGCTCGAAGAAGGGACACCCGGAACTCATGTCACGCATCGCAGTCGTCGGCGGCCACGGCAAGATCGCCCTGAAGCTCGCGAAGATTCTGACCGAGAGTGGGCACCAGGTCACCTCGCTGATCCGCAATCCCGATCAGACCGCCGACATCGAGAAGACCGGCGCCACCGCCGTCGTCGCGGACGTCGAGGCGCAGACCACCCAGGAGATCGCCGGAACCGTGACCGGCCACGACGCCGTCGTCTTCGCTGCCGGCGCCGGGGGTGGCGATGCCGACCGCACGTACGCCGTGGACCGCGACGCCGCCATCCGCTGCATCGACGCGGCGTCCGCATCGGGCGTCCCGCGGTTCGTGCTGGTGTCGTACTTCGGTGCCGGACCGGATCACGGTGTCTCCCCGGACGACTCCTTCTACGCGTACGCCGAGGCGAAGGCCGAGGCCGATCAGCACCTGAAGAACAGCGACCTGTCCTGGACCATCGTCGCGCCGTCCGGCCTCACCGACGACGCCGGCACCGGCTCCATCACCACCAAGGAGCAGGGAGCGACGGGCGCCTCGGTCAGTCGCGACGACGTGGCCGCGGTGATCGCCACCGTGCTCGACACCCCGTCCACCGCCGGCCGCATGATCGAGTTCGACCAGGGCGAGACGCCCATCGCCGACGCGCTGAGCTGACTCCCGGTCGGAACGGTCACCGGGTGAGAGGCTGACCCGGTGACCGTTCGACTCTTCGCCACCGATCTCGACGGGACGCTGCTGCGCTCCGACCGGACCATCTCTGCGCGCACCGCTGACGCCATGGCGGCAGCGCGAGACGCGGGGATCGACGTGGTGTGGGCCACCGCCCGGGCTCGGCACTCCGTGCACGAGTTCGCCGAGCAGAGCGGTTTCCGCGGAATTGCGGTGTACGCCAACGGCGCCGTCCTCATCGATCTCGCCGACGGGACACCCGTGATCACCCAGACGGTGGGGATGGACGTCGCCGTCGGTCAGGCCGCGGTCGACCGGGTGCGCGCCCTCGTACCGGGAACCGTGGTCGCCGCGGTCGGACCCACCTCGTTCGTCGCGGAGACGGGATACGCCGCGTTGTGCGTGTTCTCCGACCATCACCGCGACCCGTCCACCATGGACACTGTCGTGGGTGGTGATTTCCCGTCCGACAGCGAACGGCCTCCGGCCTTCCCGTGGTTGCGGGAGGACATGGTGAAGATCGTCGCCCGCCACGCCACCGTGCCGAGCGTCGATCTCTACCGCGCGTTGCTCGCCGGCGGTGTCGACGATGTCTCGGTCACCCATTCCGGCGCGCCCTACGTGGAGATCGCCGCGCGCGGAGTGTCCAAGGCGACCGCTCTGGCGGCGCTGTGCGAGCGCCGCGGAATCGCACGGCGGGAGGTCGCGGCCGCCGGCGACGCACGCAACGATCTGGAGATGCTCGCGTGGGCCGGCACCGCGATCTGTCCGTCCAATGCCATCCCCGAGGTGCAGGCTCTCGTCGATCGGGTGGTCGCGAGCAACGACGACGACGGCATCGCGGAGTACCTCGAGGAGTTGGCACACCCCCACGTCGGTCAGGGTTAGGCTACCCTCAGCTGCATGACCGACGCAGCGACCAGCGAGCAGACCAAGGGCTGGCAGGGCACGGTCCTCAAGCTGATGGGCGGCTCGGACGTACTGCTCACCGTTCTCGCGGCGGAGGACGTCACCCCGCACTACCGTCGGTTGACGGTCTCCGCGGGTGGACTGTTCACGCGCAAGCCCGTGCATCCCACGATGTGGTTGCGCCTGTGGTTTCCCACCGACGACGGCAGTGCCTCGCTGCACCACCGTGCCTACACGGTCGTGAACCCGGACCCCGAGAACGACCGCTTCGACCTCGAGTTCGCGCTGCACGACGGTCCGGCCGCGCACTGGGCACGACGCGCCGCCCCCGGCGACACCCTCGAGGCGACCTTCCAGGGCTCGAAGTACGCGGTACCGGACCCGCTTCCCGCCGGGTACCTCATCGCGGGAGACAGCGCGGCACTTCCCGCGGTGAACTCGTTGCTGGCCGCTCTGCCCGACGATCTTCCCGTCACCCTGTGGCTCGAGACCGTGCACGACGGCGACGACGCGCTCCCGCTCGCGGCGACGAGCGCCACGCAGGTACATCGAGTACGACGGCGTGACGGCGGTGCCTCGATGGTGGAGGCCGTCTCGGCCGCAGCGTTCGACGCGTCCCGCCACGCCGCATGGGTCGCGTGCGACACGGTCACGACGCGCTCGATCGCGTCGATCCTGAAGTCCGACTACCGCGTTCCGCGCAGGTCGGTCAAAGCTCAGGGGTACTGGATTCCCTGAGCGTCACGTACGACGGGGGCTGTCAGGGACGACCGTGATACGTCTTGGCCGCGGTGGTGGACAGCAGGGCCACGATGACGAACCCCATCAGGCCGTTGACGATCGCGGAGCCGAACGCAGCGGTGATCGCTCCCGCGGCGAGGAACGGCAGCACGATGATCGCGACGACCACCAGTCCGGCGATCCAGCTGAAGAACGTGTTCGGTGACGGCACCGCCTGGAACAGCAGGAGCATGAACGCTCCGGCGAGGATCGCGGCGAGGGCGCCGTACACACCGGCGATCCAGGGATCCTCCAGTCCGTACATCCAGAACACGCTGGTTCCGGTTCGGTTGTAGACGGCCTGGACGATAGCCGTGGCCACCCATCCTGCGATGAACGTGGTGATGGCGGTGGCGACGACTCCGCCGATGAACGGGCCGACGTCGAACTTCAGTCCGGACGATGCGGGCTTCTGCGGCGCGTAGCGCTGACCACCGGGCTCGGCGTAGGGCTCCTGCCGACCGTAGGCCCGAGTGCGGTCGTCGTAGCCGTAGTTGCCGACGTCGCGGTTGTCGGAGTCGCGCGGGTAGCGATCGCTCATCTGCCCAGTCCTCTCGATCGGCCGCGCACGCGTCAGCGCCGCAGCGTTCAATGGCCCAACCCTAGCTGCGTGTACCCGTCACCGGTGGTACCGCACCGGCCCGTCGGATCTCGTCGTCGAGCGCCGCCGCGATGGTCTGGGCCGTGGCGGGCAGCACCGCCACCACGTCGGTCGCGTGCACCAGGTAGCGCCCGTCACCGAGCGCGTCGATCCACCGTCTGCCGGCGATCGCCTCGAGCGGGCCGTCGCCGCCGTGTCCCACGACGATCTCACCGAGCCCCTCCCGTGGCCCGTCGAGGATGTGGATCACGCGATCGCGGTCGGTGTCGCCACGCGAATCGTGCAGGTGGGACGACGGAGCGCGGACCACGTCGTCGCGGGACACGGACGACGGCGTCACCCGTCCCGCGCGGCGGTGGGGCAGCGCCGCCGTGAGGGTGTGGGTCATGCGCTCCGGTGGTACGGCGTGGACGTGGACCGTGCCGCCGGTGTCGGAGGTCGGTCCCGGGTCCTGGACCACCACGACGGCGAGCGGGAAGGCCGGAGGCCGGTCGGAATGGAGCGGGAAGGCCGGAGGCCGGTCGGAATGGAGCGGGAAGGCCGGAGGCCGGTCGGAATGGAGCGGGAAGGCCGGAGGCCGGTCGGAATGGAGCGGGATCGCGGAGTACGAGGTTGCGGCTCGGATGCGCACGCGTCGATCGCTCGACTCCACCCCGCAGGCGGTGACCTGGAGTCCGGGTCCGCCGAGCAGGGACGCGGCGGCCAGCAGCGATCGGTCACCGAGGCGGCGGCGGGCGGCCTCGCGTTCCGCACGCAGATCCGCGGCTGTGCGGGCGCGCGTGGTCCAGGAGAAGGGGAACGGCACTCGATCGCGGCCGATCCGGTCGAGAAGTACGGCGAACTCGAGTGACGTGAGGTGCCACGAGGCGACCCCCGTGGGAGCCGCTCGAACGATCACCCGATCACCGGGGGAGCGACGAGTGGGAGCTCCCCGACCAGGCGGTCGCCGTTGTCCGCCGTGACGAGGTACCCCGCCGTGGTGTGGTCGCCGTCCTGGTCTCCACCGGCGCGGCTCCCCGGCATCATTGCGCCCGGTCCGTAGGCCGCCGCGCGGGTGCCCGCGCCGGAACCGCCCGCGCCGGCTGAGGTCGCGCTCTGCAGGACGGGGCCGGTGGTACCGCCCGAGGGGCCGCGCCCGGACGAGGATCCCGGACCGAGTGTCCGCGCGCCCGACCCACCGGATCCCGCCGATGACCGCTGCCCTGCCGTCCCGTACCCGGCGGGGGTCGAGCCGCGCCCGAAGCCCGCGGGTGAAGTCAGGGCAGGCCGGGATCCCGACGGGCCGACCGGTGCCGTGCTCACGGGTGCGACACCCGACGGCGGAGCTGCGCCGTTCGGGGTGCTGCTCGTGCCTGCTCCCGCGGAGTTCTGGGCGGCGGCCGCAGGCTGTGGCCCTGCGACGGGCGTCGAGTCGCCGACCGACGCCGCCGTGGTCGGTGCGGGAGTCGCCGCGAGCGACGAGAGTGCCGTCGAACCGAGCGATGCGGCGTCGACACCTCCGCGCATGCCACCGGCCGCCGAGGACGAGGAACCCGACGCGGACCCGCTCGCCGGATCTCCCGGCGGCGTGAGCACCGGCACGCCGTGATCGGCTCGGACGGCGGTGGGGACGTAGGTGCCGTTCATGACCGCCACGGCCTCGGCGCGCCGCTCCTCCTCCTCGGCCATCATCGCGGTGATCGACCCGGCGGCGCCGACGGGTCCGAGGAACGCGGCCGTCATCGCGGTGCGCGCCCAGTCCGACGGTGTGAACGACTGTGGGGCGGGCATGGTGGCGCGGGTGAGCGCGAACCCGTCGCGGGACTGCTCGAGCTTGCCCGCGACGATGTCCATGAGGTCGAGGGTGCGCAGCGACTCGGTGCGGTACGTCGTGATCGCGGCGAGCGCGGAGTCGGCCGCGGCGCCCTGCCAGTCGGTCCCGAGCACGGCGCCGAGGTCGTTCCACAGGGTCCACACCAGTGCGGTCGCCCGGGTGTGGGCCTCGCGCCACATCGCGGCACCGGAATCGAGCAGCTCCGGCGTGAGTTCGGTGGTGTACGCGAACATCTCGGGGTGCGACATGCCGTCGAACGCCTCCGGGACCACGACGCTCGCGCCACTCGCCGTGTCGCCCACCCTGGACCTGTCGACGGCCTCGCGGGCGACCCGGACGGCGTCGTCGGCGTGGAACTCCGCCGTCAGTCGTGCCGCGGACTCCGCCGCGTCGCTGTCGTGTCCCGTCGCGAAGTCGGCCACCTCCGACGCCGCGTCCGAGATCGTCTCGCCCGCGGCACCGATCACCCCCGTGATGTCGAACCCCATGTTCGTGTCCTCCCCGACCGCGGTGCCACGATCCCCGTGACATTCGACGCGCGGACCGGCCGCACGGTTCCGCGTACGGTTGACGCGTCTCTCCCACGCGCGGCGATGCTCCTCGAGAGATCGCCGACGCTCCCGACACCGAAGGAACGTGCACCATGTCGGACCACTCAGTGCCGGGCGAGGTTCGCGAGAGCACTCCGTCCGGCGGGCCGCCCGTGGGCCGGCTCGCCGTCGTGACAGTCGTTCTCGCGATCCTGTTCGGGACGCCGCTGTGGACTCTCGCGTTCACCGGCGCGGACTGGCCGATCGCCGCGAGGATCATCGCGACGGTGGTCACGGTCGGTGCTGCCGCCGCACTCGTGGTCGGCATGGCGAAGGGGCACGGGCGGGCACACTCCGACCGGTGGGCGCGCATCGGGGACACCCTGCTCGGACTGGTGTGGATCGCGTTCGTGTGGTCGATCATCGGGCTCGTCGTACGGCTCGGGCTCGGCGTCGTCGGGGTCGACGATCCGCTGCGATCGCGCATCGTCGCCGGCGCCGTGCTGGCCGTCATCGTCGCGTTGGCGGTGTGGGGACGACGCGAGGCGATGCGGCTGCCGCGCACGAAGCACGTGACGGTGACGCTCGATCGACTCGGCGCCGGACTCGACGGGCTCCGCGTCGTCCTGGTGACGGACACGCACTACGGTCCGATCGAACGGTCCGTCTGGTCCTCCGACGTCGTGGCGGAGATCAATCGCCAGGACGCCGACATCGTCTGTCACGTTGGTGATCTCGCCGACGGGTCGGTGGAGCGTCGACGCGAGCAGGTGGCGCCCCTGGAACGAGTGCACGCGAAGTCGGCACGCGTCTACGTCACGGGCAACCACGAGTACTTCGGCGAGGCCCAGGAGTGGCTCGACCACATGATGTCACTGGGTTGGGACTCGTTGCACAACAGGCACATCACCGTCATGCGCGGTGGTGACAGGCTCGTCGTCGCCGGGGTGGACGACAGGACCGCGCGCGGGTCGGGCGAGGTGGGTCACGGCGCGGATCTGACCGCCGCGCTGGCGGACGCGGAACCGTCGCTGCCGATCTTCCTGCTGGCGCATCAGCCGAAGCAGATCGACGCGGCAGTGGCGGCGGGAGTGGATCTGCAGGTCTCCGGGCACACACACGGCGGGCAGATCTGGCCGTTCGGATTGCTCGTCCGACTCGATCAACCGGTCGTCCACGGCCTCAGCCGACACGGCGCCCGCACGCAGCTCTACACGAGCCGGGGCACGGGGTTCTGGGGTCCACCGTTCCGTGTCTTCGCACCGAGCGAGATCACCGTGCTGACGTTGCGGTCGAGCTCTCTGGTGTGACAGTCGTGGCGGCGCCGACGCCGGCCACCGCGTCCGCCCAGTGCCCGGAGCGGACCAGGGCAAGGGTGAGGAGGAGCCGGTCGTCCGGCGCGGTGATGGATCGGCCGGTCAGTTCCTCGACCTGATGAAGCCGATAGATCACCGTGTTCCGGTGGCAGTACAGCAGTTTGGCGGCGTTGGTGGGTGAACCGTCGGTGGCGAGGACGTGCGCCAGAGTTCGGAGCAGTACCTCCCGCTGCGCGGGCGGGTGTCCGTTCAGCGACCCGAGTGCGTGGGACACGACCAGATCCGAGATCTCGTCGTCGGCAGACATGACGATGTGGGGCAGTCGGTCCGTGGCCACCGCGGCGGGAGTGTCGCCGGCGCCGATGGTGGCCGCCGTGCGCGCGGCAGCTCGGTACGCGGCGGCGAAGGTCACGAGTCCGTCCGTCGACGCGGCGATGCCCACCGGTCCGACCGCGCGTGCGGCGAGAGCCTCCGCCACCGGGCCGAGGTCCGCCTTGGCCGGGCACACGACGCCGAACTGAACCCCGTCGCGAATGTGCCAGTGCGACAGTGATGTCACGCCGTCGACGGCGTCCTCCGGTGAGGTCAGGGGTGGGTCACCTCGCTCGGACAGCGGGCCCACCACGCACGCGATCCGATGCTGTGCGGTGAGCCCCAGTGTGTTCCGCGCATCGACGACGAACGAGGGATCGGCTCCGCGCCCGTCGCGCAAGCCGTCGAGAACGGCGAGGATCTTCGTGACGTCGCGCTGCTGCATCCGTGCGGTCTCACGCCGGTACGAGTCGACGAGAATCGTGTTCTGCGCATCGAGTGCGTGCCACAACCGTTGGCCGGCGACGAGAAGCAGTCGCGGCTCGAGCAGCCCGGGATTCGCGCCGCGAGCGTTGACGAGTTCCTCCCACAACGTTCGACTACCGAGGGTGTACGCCTTGAGCACGAGTTCCATGGGGATGCCCTGGCGCGCGCGTTCGCGACCCGTGCGCCGCCACACCTCGGTGTTGTCCTCGCTACCGTGCTGCGTGCCGCTGAGCTTGCGCAGCCCCAGACGGATGTGTTCCCGCGTGCTGCGACGGACCACGGCCGTGATGTCGGAGCCGGCCTGGAGATAGTCGGGGTCCTGCTCGAACAGGGCCAACGTGATGGAGTCGGCGATGGCGTCCGCCTCCGGGATCAGCGTCGCCCACGCGCGTTGGATCGCGGCTCGTTCCTCCGCCGACAGCCGTCCGCGGACAGGATGCAGCCCCGATCCACGGCCGATCGACGGCGACGCCATGCGCGCATTTTTGCGCACAGCGCCCGACGGTTCGAGCGGTTTGACCGAAATTGGTGCCCGCGGCATGACCCTTTTCGTGCGCGGAGACCATATCGCCGACTGTGCGGAGTGACCATAGTGAGTGCCACCGAGATGTGAGGTGGGCCACTGTGTCAACGATCGAGACCATGACCGAGTCCGTGTTCGAGCTGTCGTCCGTCACCGTGTCGTTCGGCGGCATCGTCGCCCTGTCGGACGTGGGACTCGATGTCCGACGAGGCGAGGTCGTCGGAGTCATCGGACCCAACGGGGCGGGCAAGACGACACTGTTCAACGTGGCGTGCGGCCTCGTCGCGCCGCAGTCGGGCACCGTGACCCGGAACGGCCGGGTGGTACGCCGGCTGAAGCCGACCGCGCTGGCGGCGCTCGGTATGAGCCGCACACTGCAGGGCCTCGGGCTGTTCGACCGGATGACCGTGGTGGAGAACGTCATGGTCGGTGCGGACCATCTCGCCCGGACCTCGATCGTCGCCGGGCTGCTCGGACTCGCTCGGAGCGGGGCCGACACCGCCGCGATCCGCGACCGGGCTCTGGCCACGTTGTCCGAACTCCGCATCGACGAGTACGCCGACCGGTACCCGCCCAGCCTGCCGTACGCGGTGCGCAAACGCGTCGCGCTCGCGCGGGCGCTGGTGGGGGAGCCGACGTTGCTGCTTCTCGACGAGCCGGCGTCGGGTCTGTCGAACGCAGAGATGGACGAGCTGGGTGAGCTGGTCCGCGGACTCACCTCGAGGATGTCGATCCTCCTGGTCGAGCACCACATGGATCTGGTCATGAGTGTCTGTGATCGGTTGGTGGTCCTGGACTTCGGGAAGGTCATCGCGCGCGGGACACCCGACACGGTGCGCGAGGATCCCGCTGTGCTCGCCGCCTACCTGGGGGACGAGGTGGACCGTGATGCGTGACGTCGTGCGGGACGAGGCGACCCGCGACGCCCTGACCGTGTCCGATCTGACGGTGCGGTACGGCGCCGTCACCGCGCTCGACTCCGTGTCGCTGCGGGTGCCCCGCGGCGCGGTCACCGCGGTGCTCGGGGCCAACGGTGCCGGCAAGACGACCCTGCTCCGGACGATCTCGGCGCTGCACCCGCCGGTGGCCGGCCACATCCGGATGGGCGAGGTCGACCTCGTCGGAGCGAGCCCGGAGTCGATGTCACGGCGTGGACTGTCGCACGTGCCCGAGGGCCGCGGGGTCATCGTCGAACTCACCGTGGAGGAGAACCTGCGGCTGGGGGCGTTGGGCCGCAACAGGTCCGCGGCCGCGGTGGGGATCGACCGCGTGCTGTCCATGTTCCCGGCTCTCGCGGACCGTCGGGCGTCGACCGCGCACACGCTGTCGGGCGGTGAGCGACAGATGCTGGTGATCGGGCGCGCCCTCATGGCGACCCCCACGATCCTGCTGCTCGACGAACCGTCGCTCGGGCTCGCTCCCCGCGTGGTGGCGCAGATCTTCCAGACGCTGCGTGACTCGGTCGACTCGGACGGCCTCACCGTCGTGCTGGTCGAGCAGAACGCCCGCAGCGCGCTGTCCATCGCCGAACACGCCGTCGTGCTGTCCCTGGGGACGGTGGCGCGGGAGGGTCCGGCGGCCGACCTCGTCGGCGACGAGGAACTCCGCCACGCCTACCTCGGCTTCTGACCACCCTCACGAAAGGACGACAGAGTGCAACAACTGCTCACCATCGTCATCAACGGAGTGACCAACGGGATGGTCTATGCCGCATTCGCTCTGGCACTCGTGCTGATCTGGCGCTCGACGCGCATCGTGAACTTCGCGCAGGCGCCGATGGCGATGATCACCACCTACGTGGCGCTCGTCGTGGTCGATGCCGGCTACTCCTACTGGGTCGGCTTCGCCGCCGCGCTCGTCTCCGGCCTCGTGCTCGGCGCGCTGATCGAGCGACTGATCATCCGGTACGTCGACAGCGCGTCGCACATCAATCCGGTGATCCTCACTCTCGGTCTCTTCATCGTGATCCACGCGGTGGCGGCACTGGTGTTCGGCAACCAGTTCCGGTCCTTTCCCGCTCCGTTCGGTCTCGACGGTCGGCGCATCGGGTCCGTGGACGTGGCGCTGACGGGCAACGACATCTACAAGGTAGTCGCGGTGCTGGTGGTGCTCGCCGCGCTGGTCGCGCTGTTCCGGTTCACCGATCTCGGACTCACGATGCGCGCCAGTGCTTTCAGCCAGGAGGTGTCGCGCCTGCTGGGAGTGCGCGTGGGCCGCATGCTCACGCTGGGATGGGCGTTGGCCGCGGTGGTCGGGTCGGTCGCGGGTCTGCTCATCGCCGGCGGGTCGCTGGTGCACCCCGGCTACATGGACTCCGTCGTGGTGTTCGGATTTGTGGCCGCCGTGCTCGGCGGTCTCGACAGCCCGGTGGGCGCCGTGGTGGGCGGACTGCTGATGGGCGTCGGGCTCAGTGCGGTCAGTGGCTACATCGGGCAGGACCTCGTGTCCTTCGCGGCGCTGGTCATCCTCATCGCGGTGTTGTTGTTGCGTCCCAACGGATTGTTCGCTGCCGCGGCAGCGAGGAGGGTCTGACATGACCGTGACGACGACCGACAGGCCCACCCCCTCACCCGCACGCTCGCGCGTCGCCCGCGTGGTGTCGACTCTGGTGCGGCGGCACCTGCTCGGCGCTCTGTTGGCCCTCGTCGTGGTGATTCTCGTGCTGGAGAGCGTCAGCACGTTCCGGCAGAGCCAGCTGACGTCGGTGGCGTATCTCGCGATCGCCGCGGCCGGACTGACCGTGCTCACCGGACTCAACGGTCAGCTCTCCCTCGGGCACGGCGCATTCATGGCGGTCGGCGCGTACACCGCGGCACTGATGTTGCGGGCGAACGAGTCCGGCTGGTCGGTGCCCCTGGTCCTGATCGCGGCCACCGTCGTGGCCGGTCTGGTGGGGGTCGTCGTCGGGGTCGCCGCGGCGCGATTGCACGGGCCCTACCTGGCCGGCGCGACGTTGGCGCTCGCCGTCGCCGTCCCTGGTCTCGCGCTGTACTTCTCGGAGTATCTCGGGGGCGAGCAGGGTCTCATCGTGCCCAGTCCCGACGTGCCGTCCGCGCTCGACGACATCGCCTTCTTCGTCACCGGAAACGAGCTGACGTCCACGAAGTTCGTGGCCTACGTCGGGTGGTTCCTGCTCGTGCTGGTGTTCTTCCTGCTGGCCAACGTGTCGTCGAGTCGCGTCGGACGGCGTTGGCGCGCCGTGCGTGACGACGAGGTGTCGGCCGAGATCGCGGGGATCGACCTCGGGCGGGCACGGGTGCTGGCCTTCGTGGTCAGTGCCGCGTGTGCCGGTGCTGCCGGGGCGATCATGGCGATGGCCTCCCGCATCGCCGCGCCGAGCGGGTTCACGCTGGTGTTGTCCCTGACCCTGCTCTCCGCTGTGGTCATCGGCGGACTCGGTTCGCTGACAGGCGCTCTCATCGGTGCCGCGCTCCTCACCTACATCCCGCCGGTGGTGACCAACCTCGGCCTCGACGCCGGATTGAGCAGCCTGCAGGCCGCGGAACTCGCGCCTCTGGTCACCGGCATCTTCACCGTGGTCGTGATCCTCTTCGCGCCACTCGGACTGGTCGGCACGGTCCGCGGTCGTCTCGTACAGCGTCGTTTGAAGAGAGAAGGAGTTCGATGAACAGGATCCGAACATGGGCGCAGCGGGGCACCGCTCTCGCTGCGGCCGTCGTACTGGTGGCCTCGTGCGGTGCGGGTGGCCGTGAGGAGGCGGAGGAGTCCACGGAGGGCTCGACCGTCGGGATCACCGACACCTCGGTGAAGATCGGTGCGCACTATCCCCTGACGGGAGTCGCCGCTCCCGGGTACAGCGAGATCCCCACGGGCGCCAAGGCCTACTTCGACTACGTCAACGCCGCCGGCGGGGTGAACGGTCGGCAGATCGAGTACCTCGTGCGTGACGACGCGTACGACCCGACCACCACCACGCAGGTGGTCAACGAGCTGGTCCTGCAGGACGAGGTGTTCGCGATGGTCGGCGGTCTGGGCACCGCGACACACAGCGCGGTCATCGACTTCCTCAACGAGGAGGGCGTCCCCGATCTGTTCGTGTCCTCGGGCGCGATCATGTGGGGCAACGATTCGGCCAAGTACCCCAACACCTTCGGGTGGCAGCCCGACTACCAGGTCGAGGGCAAGATCATCGGCGACTGGGTGCAGAAGAACCGGCCGGACGCCAAGGTGGGCCTGTTCCTGCAGGACGACGACCTCGGCCGCGACAGCGAGGCCGCGGTGCGCCAGTACCTCGAGGATCAGATCGTCGGCGTCGCCCGCTACACGTCCGGCAACACCGACGTCGCCCCGCAGATCGCGTCCCTCCAGGCGGCGGGTGCCGATCTGATCCTGGGCTTCAACGTCCCGTCGTACACCGCACTGAGCCAACTGGTCTCCCGCCGACTGAACTACACGCCCGAATGGTTCTACAGCTCCATCGGTTCCGACGTGGACCTCGTCGGGTCGCTGCTCGGACGCTTCTCCCAGGGCGCGGTGACCGACGGCGCCTCGTCGCTCGAGAACATGATCTCCCTCGAGTACATCCCCGGCATCGACTCGCCGGACAACCCGTGGACGCAGTTGTGGCAGAAGGTGTGGGCCGCCAACGGAACCGGTGAGGAGCTGACCAACTACCGCATCTACGGCATGAGCCACGCCTACGCCTTCGTGCAGGCGCTGCAGGCCGCGGGCGAGAACCCGACCAGGGAGTCGATCGTGGCGGCGCTGCAGTCGCAGGGCAAGGACCTGCCCGGCCCTCAGCTCGCCCCGTTCCGCTACTCCGAGGACAGTCATCTCGGTATCTCCGGTGCCAGCGTCTACAAGATCACGAACGGCAAGCCGGAGAACCTGACCCCGGTGCTGGTCACGGACATCGGCGACTCGGCCGTCGAGGAGTACACCGGTGAGGAGGCGACCCCACCGGAGAGCGGCATTCCCGACACCCAGCCGGCCGGATGACCCGGTCGGCGGGATGACGGTGGCGGGGGCGTCGACACGCCCCCGCCGCGGGTCAGTGACGCTCTGCCGACCCCCACGTCCAGTCCTTCACCTCGGGCATGTCCTCGAGATGCTCGACGACGTAGGACCGGTGACGTTCCAACTGGTTCCGACAGTGATCGGCCAGATCGGCACCGTGTTCGGGCACGCGTCGCGCACGTCGCAGCGCGTCGAGGACGAGGTGGTATCGGCTCATCTCGTTGACGACCACCATGTCGAACGGCGTGGTGGTCGTTCCCTGCTCGCGGAAGCCGTGCACGTGGAATCGGGAGGCACCGGCGCGTCCGTGCAGGAGTTCGTGCACCGCGCGCGAGTAGCCGTGGAAGCCGAAGACGACGTCGGTGTCCGCCGTGAAGAGGTCCACGAACGTCTCCTCGGGCATGCCGTGCGGGTGGTCGCGCACCGGCATCAACGCCATCAGATCGACGACGTTCACCACCCGCACCCGAAGATACGGAACCCAATCGCGGAGCAGTTCGGCTGCGGCGAGGATCTCCTGTGTCGGAACGTCACCGGCGCTCGCGAGCACGATGTCGGGACTGTCCGGGACCTCGGGCCGGTCGGCGGTGCTCGCCTCGGTGCCCGCCCACTCCCAGATCGACGCTCCCCGGGCGCAGTGTTCGTGTGCCTCGTCTAGCGTGAGGTACTGCAGGTGCTCCTGCTTGTCCACGACGATCAGGTTCACGTGGTCCCGGCTGCGCAGGCAGTGGTCGGAGATGGACAGCAGTGTGTTGGCGTCCGGGGGCAGCCACACGCGCACCACCTCGGGGGACAGCGGGATGGCGGCGTCGATCATGCCGGGGCCCTGGTGGCTGAAGCCGTTGTGGTCGTTGCGCCAGCACGTGCTGGTCAACAGGATGTTGAGCGACGCGACGGGTTCGCGCCACCGCAGGTCGCGGGCGTGCTGGAGCCACTTGACGTGCTGGATCATCATCGAGACGCTGACCATCGCGAACGCCTCGTAGCTCGCGAACAGTCCGTGCCCGCCCGCGAGCAGGTACCCCTCGAGCCATCCTTGGCACAGGTGCTCGCTGAGCACCTCCATCACCCGTCCGTCCGCAGACAGCGCCGTGTCCCACTCGGTGGTGGGCAGTTGCCAGCAGCGGTCGGTCACGTCGAACACGGCGTCGAGACGGTTACTGGCCGTCTCGTCGGGACAGAAGAGCCGGAAGGATCCGCCGCCGTCCTCGGTGGTGTTGCGCGAGTAGATGTCTCGGAGCAGCTCGCCGAGCACCTTCGTCGTCCCGTGGAACGTGGTGCCGGGTGCGGGTATGTCCAGGGCGTACGTGTCGAGGGTCGGAATGGTCAACGGTGTGAGGAGTCGTCCGCCGTTGGCGTAGGGCGTCGATCCCATGCGCTTGTCACCCGACGGAGCGAGGTCGGCCAGCTCCTCGACCAGGGTGCCGTTCTCGTCGAACAGTGTCTCGGGCCGATAGGACGACAACCAGTCCTGCAGGAGTCGGAGGTGCGCGGGATTGTCGCGCACTCCGGACAGCGGAACTTGGTGCGCCCTGTTCGTTCCCTCCACGAGAACCCCCTCCACCTCGTGCGGACCGGTCCATCCCTTGGGTGTGCGCAGCACGATCGCCGGCCAGCGCACGCGATCACCGGACCCGGAGCGGGCGGCGCGCTGTGCCTCGCGGATCGTCTCGTGTGCGTTCCTGATCGCCTGCTCCAGATCGCGGAACACCAGGTGCGGATCGTCGCCCTCGACGACGACGGGCGCCCAGCCCTGCCCCGAGAGATGGTGTGCGACATCCTCGTCGGAGGTCCGGCCGAGGACCGTCGGCCCCGCGATCTTCGCACCGTTGAGGTGCAGGATCGGGAGCACCGCGCCGTCGCGGCGCGGGTTCAGGAAGGCCGGAAGCTTCCACGACGCCGACAGCGGCCCGGTCTCCGCCTCACCGTCTCCGATGACGCAGGCGACGGTGAGGTCCGGGCGGTCGAAGGCGGCACCCGCGGCGTGCACGAGTGCGTAGCCCAGTTCGCCGCCCTCGTGGATGCTGCCGGGTGTGGGCACGCTGACATGGCTCGGAATGCCGCCGGGCGAGGAGAACTGGCGGCACAGCACTCGCAGTCCCTCTGCGTCGCGGGAGACCTTCGGATAGATCTCGCTGTACGTGCCCTCCAGATATGTCGACGCGACGAGTGCGGGACCGCCGTGGCCGGGACCGGTGACGTAGAGCCAGTCGGTGTCGGTGCGTCGGATGTGCCGGTTGAGAATCGTGTAGATCATCGACAGGCCGGGGCTCGTGCCCCAGTGCCCGAGAAGCCGGGGCTTGATGTGCTCCGTCCGTAGCGGTTCCCGGAGCAACGTGTTGTCCTGCAGGTAGATCTGCGCGACGGTCAGATAGTTCGCCGCGGCCCACCAGCGCAGGTCGAGCTCCAGGTCGTGATCCTCGTACGGCATGTGCGGTCCTCTCCCGACCGGGCGGCCCCGCTCGTCGGCAGTGGCCTACCCGCCGTGCGCTGTTCCATGCAGGACGGCCGTCGCGAGAACGGCAGGGTGAGCCCGTCCGGCCCACGTGCCGACCAGGGCGTCGCGATCGGCCGGGTCGTCCAGCGGGACGCGATGCAGGGTGAGCACGGCGGTGCCGACGTCGACGACGGTGTCGGTGCCGCGGGTGTCGACCGACGGCGCGTGGACGTCGGGAACGTCGGCGCCGGCCTGTCCGGTTCCGTGGACGAGTGCGGTGACTTCGCGCTCGGGCCCGGGCTCGGCGTACTCGAACGCCGCCTGAGTTCCGCCCGTGAGAACGGTCCGCAGCAGCGTCGCCAGATACACCGGATCGTGCGCCGCGTCGTGAACGTGGCGGGTCCCGAGCACGCTGTGCTCCATGGTGGTGATCAGCGTCGTCTCGGCGCCGGGTAGCGGTGCCGATCGGTACGTGAGAGGCACGTGCAGGATCGTCCCGTCGGCGGCGCGGAGCAGGTGCGACTCAAGTCCCACCTCGCCGTCGGGATCGTCGAAGCGGTAGGCGTCGACGACCTCGAGAGTGCCGGCGTCGATGCCTGCCGCCCACGGCTGCAGCGGAACCCACTGCCGCAGCAGGTCGATCTTGGTGGGAACGATGGTCGCGCGATGAATCAGGGCCACGCCGCGCACGCTACGCCGCGGTGTCAGTCCTCGGCGGAGGTCTCTGCGGCAACGGTGCCGAAGATGTCCGCGCGTCCCACGCCGTCGAGTACCGCGTGCCGGAGCTCGGGTGGCACCAGCAACACCTCGCCGCCGACGAGCAGTCCCTGGTCGATGAACGCTCGGAGCTTCGCGGTAACCAACTCCGCCGTCCGCTTGTCCTCGCCCTCGAGGTCGTCGTAGTTCTCGTCCAGGTTGCCCTCGGGCGGGTCCGGCGTCATGGCGGCCAGCACCGCCTGGGCGACGAAGCTGTCGGCGACCGAGGCGGAGACGTCGATCTCGTCGTCGGCGGACAACTGCGCCGTGACGTGCGCCGCGACGACGGTGCGCAGAGCGTCCGCCTCGCGCGCCCGGACGTACGCCGCGAGTGGTCCGGGAGCGGCGCCGGCGTCCGAGATCTCCACGACGCCGGACGACACGGCGGTGGTCCAGGCGTGGGCGAGTTCGGGCACGTCGGCGGGCATCTGGAACGTCGACGCGGGCACGGTGAGCCCCAGCGCGGCGGCCACCTCCTTCGCGTCGATCGGCCGACCGGTGCTCGACCAGGCGAGCAGGGCGTCGACGTCGCGGACGATCGCGAGCTCGGCCAGTGCCGCCGACTCCGCGTCCGCAGTCACCTCGGGCAGGGTGATGTCCTCGGGCGTCAGCGTGTCGGGGACGCCGTCGACGAAATCGGTGAGGTCCTCCATGCAGTGCTCGTAGTCGGCGTCGCTGCCGCTCCAGATGTCCTCGTCGTCGAGGAACGTCAGATAGGACAGGGCGCTGAACACGAGGTGGAGCGCGGCGTCCTCGCTCGCCTCGGTGTTCTGCGCGAGGACGGATTCGGCGGCGTCGAGAACGAGGTGGGCGTCGTCCGGGGTCCAGGCCGTGGGGGTGAATCCGTCGTGGACCCGGGTGAGTTCACCGAGGAGCGACTCGACGACGCGACGCGTCGGCTCGACGTCTCCCGCGCCCTCCTGAGCGGCCATCCACGTCACGAATCGAGCGAGCACCCGTTCTGTCGTGGACGCCGTCGGCCCCGAGGTCTGTCGGCGTCGCCGCGCCGCGGTCTTGGCGGCGCGCTTCTGCCCGCGGTTGCCCGGTCGGTTGGATCCCATGCGCCGACCTTAATGCGGTCACCGGTCCGGTCGTCCCGTCAGGTCGACACGGGCTGTGACCCAGATCATGTGTCGTCGGCGCGCGCTTCTCCGTTCTCTGTACGACTCACCTTCATACGAACACGAGCGCGCCCGGTAGGGGCAGCGTCGAAAGGAGTGCATCATGGCCGACTTCATCGAGAAGGCTCAGAACAAGGTCGACGAGGCCGCAGGCGCCGCGAAGAAGAAGGCCGGAGAGGTCACGGGCGACGATTCGCTGCGTACCGAGGGTGCAGCCCAGCAGACCAAGGCGGACGGCAAGCAGGCCGCCGACAAGGCCGGTCAGGCTGTCGACGATGCCGCAGGTGCAGTGAAGGACAAGGCCGGGGACGTCGCAGACAAGGCGGAGAACGCGGCGAACAAGGCTTCCGACAAGGCCGACGAGGTCGCGGACAAGGCTGCCGGCAAGGCGAACGAGGTGGCCGACAAGGCCGGGGGCGTCGCGGAGAAGGCAGCCGACAAGGCTAACGAGGTCGCTGCCAAGGCGCAGGACAAGGCCGGCGAGGTCGCCGATCGTGCCAAGCACGCCGCGGACAACGTCGCCCAGCAGGTGCGCAGCTTCGACGCGAACTCGTCCGACGTGAAGAAGGCCTCCGCAGTGAGCGCCCCCGTCATCGCCGCCGTCGTCGGTGCGATCGTGGCCGTCGTCGTGGTGCGCCGTCGGCGCAACGCCCCGCGCCGGGTCGCCCAGAAGCGACTGTCGGTCGCGCAGAGCTTCGGTCAGGATCTGGCCGAGACGGTGAAGCACAAGCTCGACCGCTGATCACCGAGAGATATCCGGGTCAATGCTGCGGACTGTTCGTTCGAACGAGGGGGCAGCGTTGATCTGATCACCGTGCACCGTCACCACGGAGCACAGTGACCACCATCCGGATGCGGCGTCTGCACGGGGCAGGCGCCGCATTCGTGTGTCCGGACACTGCTGACCGGTTCCGCGGGAACCGAACGTGAGTCCTGCCCGTCCATGCCTGCACACGCCGCCGACGACCGGTCGCCGGCGCCGGGCGGGGGGAGCACGGCATGGAACACACGGCTGTCGACGCGGCGACCATGGTGGACGCGGCCAGGGCGTTGGGCAGGGTGTCGCTGGATCTCGAGCGGGAGGTCGCGGAGGCCGCCTCGGTCGTCGCCGCGGTGTCCGCCTCGTGGCAGGGCCTGGCGGCGACAGCGTTCGTCGACGGGTGGGGCACCGTTCATCACGGCGCCCGATCGGTGGTCGCGGCGCTCGAGGACTCAGCGGGTCGACTCGAGATCGCAGCCATTGCCTATGCGGGACAGGACGACACGGCCGCGGCCGCGATCGCGGGTGCGGTGTGACGGGCTACCGAGTGGACCTGGCCGAACTGGATGCCGTGGTCGTGAGGCTGACGCGGTTGGCCGAGGCCACGCGGGTCGCGCTCGACGACGTGTCGGTGCGGGTGTCCGCCCTGCCGTGGGAGGGCACGGCGGCAGAGGCTCATCGCGCCGCGCAGAGCGCATGGTCGGCTGGGGCTCGCGAGATGGCGGTCGGTGTCGAGACCATGAGAGACGCTGCGCGCCGCGCACACTCGTCGTACACCGCGGCCCTCCAGTCGAACAGCCGCATGTTCGGGCGCGACTGATGGCGCCCCCGGTCGTTCTCGACGTGTCACCCGAGGTCTACGCCGAGGCGGCTCGGTCGGTGTATCGCGCGGACGAGATCATGGCGAGTGCGGTGAACGTCCACCACGGTGCGTCGCGCGCGTGGGCCGCGATGGCGGGAAGCGACGCCGCGGGTGAGCAGTGGGGCCGGGCGTACGACGGATCCGTCGTCGATCTCTCCCGCGCACTCGCCACGACGTTCTCGGCGACGTCGGTGCTGGCGCGGCTCGTCGATCAGGCAGGTGCGAATCACGTTGCGGCGGAGTCGATCGCGGTGGTTGCGAGTACCCCGCCGCCGGCAGGACGGGCACCGTCCGCCGCGCGGCAGCTCGAGTACCCCAGCGCGGTGGGTGACCTCGGCCCGGGGCTCCAGGGTGCGGTGGAGCTGGCCGACGCGGTCGGCGTGCCGTGCCCCAACGGCGACACCGACGCACTGCGGGACGCGTCGAACGCGTGGATCGTGCTGGGGCAGGCGATGCTCGACGCACGGTCCGAGGTGCTCGGTGCCGCGGCCGATCTGGGTGCCGTGGACGTGCCGGAGCGGGACGCGATGGTGCGGGACCTCCGTCGACTGTCCGAGGCAGTGGAAGCGGTGGCGGGTGCGTGCTCGGGGCTGGCCGCCGCGTGCCACGACTACGCCGAGCAGCTCGAGAAGACGCGCCGCGACATCCGCGACCTGATCGAGCAGTTCGCAGTGGAGGAGGCGGCGGCCGTCGCGGTCGGTATCGGGTTGGCCTTCGTGTCCGCGGGACTGTCGGCCGCGGCGGGAGCGGCGATCACGGCCGGTCGTTTCGCACGTACCGCCTCGAGAGTGCGCGCGGTCATCGCGGCGCTGCACGCGTTCGCTCGGATGCGGCGCACCGAGACGTCGATGGCGACGGTGCGACGAGCTGCCGACGACGTGGAGGATCTGACCACTCGTGTGCCCGTCGGCCTGGACGACGTCAGTGCGGCGGAGCGTGCTGCCGGTCCGCCGCCGGCAGGGTGGTCGTCCACTCGTGCGCTCGACGACCACTTCGCGCGCCACGGCGCCGACGTGGGTGCACGGTCGGTCGACGAGTACGCCGACCTCGCGGCGCGGTTCCGCACGGAGGGCTCGCATCAGGTCAAGGTCGGCCCGGACGGCACCGTGCGGATGTACGACCCGGAGACCAACACGTTCGCGTCCTACACGCCGGACGGCACCACCAAGACATACTTCAAGCCCGGATCCGGTGCGTCGTACTGGGACCGCCAACCAGGAGTTCCGGAATGACCACTCACCTCTGCCCGGTCTGCCACTACCCCGGTCTCGCGGACCCGCCGTGGTCGGAGGCGGGAGCGTCGTACGAGATCTGCCCGTCGTGCGGCTACGAGTTCGGTGTCACCGACGACGATCTGGGGGTGACGCCCGAATCCTGGCGCCGGCTGTGGATCGACCGCGGGCATCCGTGGAGTTCGACGGCACCGCCGCCGCCCGGCTGGGACGGCGCACGGCAACTCCGGCGCTGACGTGCGGGAAGGCCGGAGGCCGGTCGGTGGACTGCGGGAAGGCCGGAGGCCGGTCGGTGGATCTCCAGTGTCAGGGGAGCAGGTGCGAGTACGCGGAGCACGTGGAGGCGACGCCGATGTAGACGAGTCCGTCCGACTGCTCGTCCGACCATCCGCGCACTCGCGTCCGGTCGGCGGTGTCGGCGAGGATGTCGACTCCGGTGCGTCCGACGGCGAGGTCTCGGCAGATCGAGGTGACCGAGGTGTCCATGAAGGCGGCGGTGTCCGGGTCGGTCGGGTAGCCGGCCATCTGCATGATCTCGGCGAAGGCGTCGAACGGTTCCTCGGCGGCCTGCTGGGCGAGGGGAGCGATCTGCACCGCCGGAGTGTCGAGGGCGACGGGCGAGTCGACTGCGGTGACCGGCGCGGCGGGTGCGGGGGCGTCCGAGGCACTGGCCGTGGCGGGGGCACTGTCGGACAGCACCATGGTGGCGGTGGCTGCGCCGGCGAGCACGGTCACCGCGGCGCCGATCACCGCGATCCGTCGTCCGGTGCGAGTCGGTCGCCGATGTGCTGGCATCACGTGTCCTCGGTTGGTGGGTCAGTCGCTGACTTATACCCATTTCCGAGCAGAATGTTACTGCAGTCTCACAGGAATCAGGGAGGACGCGCGCATGGAGAAGGTGACGGCCCGGACTCTCGGGGCGTGGGTCATCACGGTGAATCCCCGCAGGACCGACGTCGCCTCGTTGCTCGCCGACGGGCACGCGGGCGGTGACTGGTGCGTGGCGCCCAACTACCGTTCGCGCCTCATGGCGGCCGGTCAGCCCATCCTGCTGTGGGTGAGCAACCGATCCGGCGTGCACCCCGCGCGGGGATTCTGGGGCGTGGGGACCGTGCTCGGCCCCGCTGTCGACATGCACGATCCCGACGATCCGCGCCTTCACGTTCCCACCGAGATCACCACGCTCGGCGAGCCCGTGACGGCCGCGGAGTGCGCCGGGACGGCCGGGCTGGACCGACTCGAGATGCTCCGGTCGCCCCAGCAGTCGAATCCGTCCGTGGTCACCGCCTCGGAGTGGTCGCTCCTTCGCGCTCGTCTCGAACGGGCACCGGAGGCGCCCGGCCTTCTCTAGTGTCCGAGGTATGACAGCTGATGTTCGCGCGAGCACGGTCGACGCAGTCCTGACGAGGTCGGCGCGTCGGTACCCGGACCGGGCAGCCCTGGAGTTCGACGGTCGAACGCACACCTATGCGGCACTGGACGCGGCGGTGTCCCGCGTCGCTCGGTACCTGGTGTCGACGGGGCTCGCACCGGGAGAGCGGGTCGCGGCCTACGGCACCAACTCCGACTCCTACATCGTCGGGTTCCTCGCCTGCTGCCGTGCCGGGCTGGTGCACGTGCCGATCAACTACGCCCTCGTCGAGGACGAGTTGACCTACCTGGTCCGCCAGTCAGGTGCTCGCGCGCTGCTGGTCGACGACGCTCTGGCGCCGGCGGTCGACGCCGTGCGGACGGGTCTCGATCTCGACGTCGTGCTCTCTCTGCAGGAGCTTCTCGACCTACCCGACGCGTCGGTCGCGCTGCCCACGGTGCGGACCACCGATCTCGCCCAGTTGCTGTACACCTCGGGAACGACGTCGAAGCCCAAGGGCGCGATGATGTCTCACGGTGCGCTGGTGAGCGAGTACGTCTCGTCCGTCCTGGCACTGGCGTTCACCGCCGACGACGCCCCGCTCATCGCGATGCCGCTGTACCACTCGGCCGGCATGCACGTGTTCGCCCTGCCGTACCTGTCGGTCGGCGCGACGGTGCGCCTGATGGCGAAGCCGGACGTCGCGGAGATCCTGCGCCGCGTCGAGGCCGACCGCATCGGTTCGCTGTTCCTGGCGCCGACGGTCTGGGTCCCTCTGGCGGGACACCCGGATCTCGAGACCCGCGATCTGTCGTCCCTGACCAAGGCGCAATACGGGGCATCGATCATGCCGGTCACGGTGCTGGAGCGGCTGCGGGCGCGGTATCCGGATCTTCGGTTCTTCAACTGTTTCGGACAGTCGGAGATCGGTCCGTTGGCGACGGTGTTGCAGCCGGAGGAGCACGATGCACGGCCCGCCTCGTGCGGGCGCGCCGTCTTCTTCGTCGAGACGCGGGTGGTGAACGCCGACGGTGAGGACGTGGCGGACGGTGAACCCGGCGAGATCCTCTACCGCTCACCGCAGTTGTGCGACGGGTACTGGGAGAACCCGGACGCCACGGCCGAGGCCTTCCGCGACGGATGGTTCCACTCCGGTGATCTGGTGACCCGGGACGCGGAGGGATTCGTGACGGTGGTGGACCGCATCAAGGACGTCATCAACACCGGCGGCATCCTGGTGGCGTCGCGGGAGGTCGAGGACGCGATCTACACCCATCCGGCGGTGGCCGAGGTCGCGGTGATCGGCGTTCCGGACGAGAAGTGGATCGAGGCGATCACGGCGGTGGTGACGGTGAAGGACGGTCGTGCGGTGACCGCCGAGGAGATCATCGCCCATGTCTCGGGTCGCATCGCACCGTTCAAGATCCCCAAGCAGGTGCGGTTCATGGACGAATTGCCGCGTAACCAGAGCGGCAAGCTGCTCAAGCGCGCGCTGAGGTGATCGAACCGGCGTTCGGCGTGTTACCTGTGTGACTGGTGTGACTGGTGGTACCTCTGACACCGAGAGCTTCCGCGTGTCGCGGTAGCCGAATCGGTCGGGGAGTCGGTCATGCAGGTCGGTAGACGCGTTGCGCAGATTCTGTTGGTGGTGGCGACGGTGATCGCCACCCTGTCGGTGCCGACCGCGTCGGCGGCGAGTCCGTATGTCGGACGCCAGGGCATCGGGCTCAACGGCATCGACTTCCGGAGCAGCTCGAGCGCCCAGCAGGCACAGGCGACCCGGGTCGCGGGTACGGGCGCCAAGTGGGTCCGCATCGAGATCGACTGGTGGTACGTCCAGGACGGTGGGCCGACCGCCTACAACTGGTCGGGTCCGGACGGTGCTGTGGCGGCGGCCAAAGCGAAGTCCCTCAACGTCCTGCTGCTCATCCAGAAGACACCGCCGTGGGCTCGGACCACCAGCGACGGCAGCACACCGCCCACGAACCCGGACGACTACGCGACGTTCGCCGCCAAGGTCGTGAGCAGGTATGCGCCGCAGGGGGTTCGGTCGTTCGAGGTGTGGAACGAGCCGAACCTGTGGATGTTCTGGGCCGACCCGGTGACGGGCAAGCCGAACGTGCAGGGTTACGTCGATCTGCTGAAGGCGGCCTACCCGAAGATGAAGGCCGCCACCACCAGCACCATCAGCATCGTGGCCGCCGGACTGTCCCCCTACGGCACCACGGGTCAGAGCCCGGAAGGGCACGCCGTCTCACCGATCACCTACCTCGATCAGATGTACGACCTCGGCGCCGGACCGTACTTCGACGCCGTCGGCTGGCACCCGTACACCGCGCCCGCGTTGCCGAACGACACTGCCGACTGGAACGCGTGGTCGCAGATGAGCGTCGACTTCACCAATCCCGACGGCACGATCTACCAGAAGAGCGCGCGCACGATCATGACCGAGAACGGCGACGCCGGGAAGCTCATCGTCATGACCGAGGCCGGCGCCGCCACTGCGGGCGACCCGAGCGTCAGCGAGCAGGTACAGGCGACGGCCTACCGACAGGCCGTCGACAACCGCCTGTCCTACTCGTGGGCCGGGCCGATCTTCTTCTACGAGACCACAGACCGCGCCGCGATGACCGCGGTGAACCCCGACAAGGAGAACTACTTCGGGGTCTACCGCTCGAACGGGGTGGCCAAGCCGGCGGTGACGGTGCTCAAGAGCGTGCGCTGAGCTCACTCACACCCGACGCCGTCTCCGTCGCGGTCCAGGTGCGAGCCGTAGCCGGGGTCGCCCACGCGGACGGGCGCTGCGCCGGCGTTCCGAGCCGCGGTGCAGTTCGTGTAGTACGTCGATCCGGACGACTCGGGAACGGCGGCCGGCGCGACGTACGGAGCCGGTGCGGGTACCGGCGCGACGAACGGCACGGGCGCCGGGACGTAGGCGCGGTCGACGTCCGGCACCTCGACGTACGGGGTCTCGACGTACGGGGTCTCGACGTACGGCACCGTCGTGGTGGGCGGCGGTGCGTACACGGTGACGGTCTCGGGAGTGGTCGTGACGGCAGTGGCCGTCGACGTCGTGGTGGTCGGCCGCGGGGTGGTGGTCGGTGCGGCCGACGTGGTGGTGAGGGTGGTCTCCGCGCTCGCGGCGACGGGTTCGGGTTCCTGCATCAGCCCCAGTCCGACGGCGGACAGGCCCACGAAGGCGGCGACAGCGGCCGTGATCTTGCCCTTGTTGCCCTTCTTGCGGGCCTCGATGTGGGGCGGCTGGAACGGCGGCGGATACGCGGTCATGCAGGTCCTCAGGTGAATGGCAGCAACGGGTCACACCACACGTCGCGCGGGTCGCGCGTCACGTTACAGGGTGGTTGGTTTCCGCCGGAACGCGCTGCTCAGGGCAGTGCGGTCAGAGTTCGGACCACGTCCGAAGAATGCAGGACATCGGTGACCACGCGATCGATCCGCCCGGCGTCCTCCGCGCCGACGAGCCGTTCGATCTTCTCCAGTATCTGTGCGTGGTCCAACGGGAAATGGTCGACGTCGCCCACCGGATCAGGTGAACCCGCCGACACGGTCTCGCCGGAGACGAGAACGATGTCGACCTCCGCGGCGCGTCGGTCGGGCAGCAGCGCCGTGAGCGCGGGCGACGACTCGACGTCCACCCGCGCGCTGAACTCCTCCGCCGCACGGAAGGTCGCGCTGCCGGGCGTCAGGGTCTCCACGTCGATGCTTCCGGCCACCACCGCGGCGGACACGACGAACGGCAGCGAGAACATCGCACCGAGCCGCGTCGAGGGGTGCCGACCGAACAGGGGTTCCGCCAGCGCGTGGGTGCGGACGCGCACGCTCGCGATGTCGGCGGTATCCAGGTTCGTGCGCAGAGCGTGCACGATGTCGACGGCGGCGTGGGTGTACGAGCAGCTGGCATGGCGCTTCGCGTACCCCTGATCGAGGGCGAACGTGCCGTCCGGCGCGGGTGCGAGCCTGTCGGCATCGAGAGTGCCGACGATGTCCCCCAGGGTCGTCGCCGCCGCGCCGCTGTTGTGCACCAGTCCTGCCGAGGACAACCGTGCGGCGTCGAGTCCCGCACGGACGGCGCCGCCGATCCACAGGTTCCGGCCGAAGTTGCCCGCGAGCACCACGGCCCACGGTGCGACGTGCACGAGCGCGGTCGAGGCGTCGATCGCGGCCGCCGTGCGCTCGGCGTCGAGATCCCACACGACGGCGGCGGCGGCGGCGGCGCCGGTCGCTCCCCAGTGTCCGTGGGTGTGCCACTTCGGGTCGCGGGTTAATGCGGCACCGAAGCGGGTGGCCACCTCGTAACCGGCCACCACGGCGGCGACGAACCGGGCGCCCGACACCGGCTGCGCGCCGAGGCGGGCCGCTGCGACGGCGGCCGGAAGCACATGGGCGGCAGGGTGACC
This sequence comes from Rhodococcus sp. BP-332, assembly GCF_019836065.1. Taxonomy (NCBI): domain Bacteria; kingdom Bacillati; phylum Actinomycetota; class Actinomycetes; order Mycobacteriales; family Nocardiaceae; genus Rhodococcus; species Rhodococcus sp. BP-332. The sequence goes on along the minus strand of NZ_JABUEC010000002.1, from coordinate 221,074 downwards.
CGCCGCGTACTTGTTGCCCTCGTCCAGTTCGAGGCAGCACGAGGCGATCGCGTCCAGGTAGGCCGCCGTCTCCACGCCGGTGTGGGCGCCGCGACCGACGGTGGCCGTCGTGCCCGGTTCGGTTCGCCACCGCGTGAGAAGCGCGGTCAGTTCCGGTGTCCGCGCTCCCGCCAGGGTGACACCCAGAAGGTCGAGCAGCACGGTGCGGATCCGACTCTCGTACGCGGTACCGGTCGCGGGTAGGTCCACGCAGAACCGCGCCAGATCGTCGATGCGCATCCGCACCTGTTCCGCTGGAAGGAACGCCGTCGAGTCGGTCATGCGGCAACGCTAGGACTGACGCTCGTGCTGGTCAATACATCTGCCGGACGTGATCAGGGCTGCTAGGGTCGGCATCGACAACAGTCAGGCATCGCGGTGTCTTCGGTGGCGATCCGCTCAGCGGAACACAGCTCGCCGTGAACCCCAGTCCAGAGGAGAGAATCGAGCCATGTCGGACAGACTTCTCGAGGCCGTCACGGCCGGTGTACGCACGGTCGATCTCGGACGCCAGCTGCGGGTCGGTATGCCGCAGTCGCCGAATCACCCGCAGTTCTGGCACACGCTTCCGCGTCGGCACGGTGACATGACCCGGTCGGACGGCGGCAGCGCCGCGAACGACATGATCACCACCGGAACGCATGTCGGAACCCACATCGACGCGCTCGCCCACGTCTCCCACGAGGGGAAGATGCACGGCGGTGTCGACGCGGCCGAGGCCGGTGTCGGCGGCAAGTACGTCGAGCTCGGCGTGCACACGATCGCGCCGATGATCCGCCGCGGCATCCTGCTCGACATTCCGGCCGTGCGCGGAACCGAGCGACTCGAGGGCGGCGACGAGATCACGGTCGACGACCTCGAGTCCGCCTGCGCCGCTCAGGGTGTCGAGGTGTCGGCCGGCGACGTCGTGCTGATCCGCAGTGGGTGGGCACAGTTGTTCGACGAGGGTCAGCCCTATGTCGGTGGTCCGTCCGGGGTTCCCGGCGTCGGCGAGCCCGGCGCGCAGTGGCTCGCGGCCCGAGAGGTGCACGCTGCGGGCGCCGACACCATCGCCTTCGAACGCCTCGCGCCGGGCGGTGGCCACGCGCTGCTTCCCGCTCACCGAGTCCTGCTGGTGGAGAGCGGCATCTACATCATCGAGGCCCTCGATCTCGAGGAGCTCGCACGCACCCGGACGTACGAGTTCACCTTCGTCCTGGTGCCGCTCAACATCTTCGGCGCCACGGGATCGCCGGTGCGCCCCCTCGCGGTGGTGTCGGCATGACCGAGTCCACACTCGCCCGCACGCTGGCGGAGTTCGCGGTCGAGCACTCGTTCGACGATCTGCCTGCCGACGTGGTGGACAGCATCGGGCTCCGCGTCCTCGACACGCTCGGGATCGCGATCGCCGCCACGGAACTCGACACCAGCGCGATGGCCACCGCGTGGGCGCGGGAGCAGGGCGGTCGAGCCGTCGCCTCGGCCGTCGGAGTGGAGGAGAACCTCCCGCCGACACTCGCGGCCTTCGTCAACGGGGTGCTCGCGCACTCCCTCGACTTCGACGACACCCACCTGCCCTCGGTACTGCACCCCAGCGCGTCGGTGGTACCGGCCGCACTCGCCGCGGCGCAGCAGCACGGTGCCTCCGGCCGGGACCTGGTGCGCGGCATTGCGATCGGCCTTGAGGTGTGTGTCCGCCTCGGCATGGCGGGTTTCGATCCGGAGACGAAGAACTCGGTGTTCTTCGAGAACGGGCAGCACGCCACGTCCATCTGTGGAGCCATGGGCGGTGCGGCCGCTGCCGCGGTGATCGGCGGCGCCTCGGCCGACGGCATCGTCGACACGCTCGGTATCGCGGCGTCGATGGCGGCCGGCATCATCGAGGCGAACCGCACCGGTGGCACGGTCAAGCGCATGCACTGCGGGTGGGCGGCGCACTCCGGCGTGTCCGCGGCGGGTCTCGCTCGGCACGGCATCACCGGACCGCCGACGGTGCTCGAGGGCAGGTTCGGATTCTTTCAGGCGTGGTTGCACCAGAGCGGGCGCGCCGCCGAGATCACCGACGGCCTGGGCAGCACCTGGGCCGCGCCGGGTCTCTTCGTGAAGCCCTACCCGGCCAACCACTTCACGCACGCGGCTCTCGACGCGGCGGCCGCGTTGCGGAGTCGGGGCATCACGCCCGCGGACGTCGAGCGGTTCGTCCTCGGTGTCCCCGCTGCCAACCTCCGGACCATCGGTGAACCCATCGAGGTCAAGCGCACACCGCAGACCGGGTACATGGCTCAGTTCAGCGGACCCTACGCGGTGGCGGTGGGCATACTCGGTGGCGGTGGACTCGGTGCGGTACTGGACGACTACACCGACGAGAAGGCCACGTCGACGGAGCGTCGCGACATCATGGCACGCGTCGACGTCGTCCCGGACGCACAGTGCGACGCCATCTTCCCGCACCAGTTCCCGGCCGTTCTCACTGCGTATCTCAGCGACGGCACCACCGTCGTCGAAGAGGTGTTGACCACGCGCGGCGGACCGGAGCGGCCGTTGTCGTTCGAGGACGTTCGAGCGAAGTTCACGGCCAACGTCGACGGCCTGCTGAGCGTGCAGGCAGCCGACGCCTTCGCAGCGCAGTGCGCCGGCCTCGCCGACCTCGAGGACCCGGGCGTGCTGTTCGATTCGATTCGTACTCTGGGGAATTAGAGTCGGACCCGGGCCAGGATCTCCCGGGCGCCGCGGACCACGGCTTCGTCGACGAAGCGTCCGTCGTCGTCGACCGTGGGCCCGCCGGCCGCCCGGTCGAACAGGTCGACGAGGCGCTCGGCCTGGCGCACGTCGTCTGCCGCCGGTGTCAGGGCATCGTTGATCACGGGCACCTGACCGGGATGCACCGCGGTGCGGGAGCGGAAGCCCATGTGCACGAAGTGCGCGGTAGTGGTGACGAACGCGTCGAGGTCGCGGAACTCGGTGGAGGTCGGTGCGATCGGTGCCTCCAGACCCGCTGCTGCGCAGCCGATCACGATGTCCGCGCGGATGGCGTCGACCACGTGCTCGGTGTCCGCCGCGCGGGTGATCCGCAGATCGGCCAGCAGGTCCACCTCGCCGATGCCGACGGTCACCAGTCGGGAACTGCTCGCCAGGTCGGTCAGGCCGCGCAGGGCGGCCGCGGTCTCCACCAGACCCACCATCGCGATGTCCGCGTCTCCGAGTCGCTCGTCCGCCTCCGCGAGGGAGGCCGCCCCGCACTTGGCCACGATGATCCCGGTGACGCCGGGTCGCGCCGCCGCGGCGAGGTCCGCGGCGAGGAACTCGGGTGTCACGCGAACCCACACCTGCGCTCCACCGTCGCGCGGACGGTCCAGCCACTGCGCGACATCGGTTCTCGCCGTGTTCTTCTGCGCGAGTGGGACCGCGTCCTCGAGGTCGAGGATGACGGCGTCGGCCGGTCCCGAGACGGCCTTGTCGAACAAGGCGGGCTTCACGGCCGGCACGTAGAGGAACGAGCGCGGCATGCGGCGGGTCATCGGGCGGCCCGCGCTTCGAGGCTCTGCGTGATCGCGCGCGCGGCGGCCAGCACCTGACCGGCGTGCGCCACGTGATCGTCGTCGGCGGTGGAGGAGTAGCGGAAGGCCGGTCCGGAGGAGCTGACCGAGCCGAGCACGTGGCCGGCCGCGTCGAAGAACGGGGCGGCGATGGAGGCGGCGCCGGTGTTGCGCTCGTTGATGGAGGTCCCGTAGCCGGTGTCCCTGATCTCCTGGAGCCGGGCCAGGAACGTCGTCTCGTCGGCGTCCGGAGTGCTGCCCCGCAGCTCCTCGAAGGCCTCGTGCGCGTAGTGCGGCGGAAGGAACGCGAGGATGGCGCGGCTCGAGGCGCCGGAGTGCAGCGGGTACTGCGGGCCGATCTCCACCACCATCTTCACCTCCTGCGGGCTCTCGTACTGGTCCAGGTAGACCCGCCGATGCCCCACCAGGACGGACAACGTCGCCGTCTCGAGGGTCTGCGCACGTAGTCGGCGCAGGATGGGAGCGGCGATGGAACGGACGTCGAGCTGGCTCCATGCCTTCGTACCGAGTCCGATGGCCGCCGGGCCGAGGGAGTAGGTGGACTCGCCCGCCACCGGCTGCACGATCGAGCGCGATGCCAGGGACTGCAGGATCCGGTGCACCACAGCCTTGCTCAGGTCCAGGCGGCGCGCGAGCTCCGTGACTCCCAGTGCCCGGTCGGACTGCGCGAAGGACAGCAGGACGTCGGCCACCCGATCCGCCGATTCGGTTCCCGTCGACGCGGAGTCGGTGCCGGTCGAGCTGGTAGTTGCGGCCATGGGGCCAACCTTCCACATTCGCTGAGTACGTGCGCGGCTTCGGCGCGTTCCGCTGAGCGAACCATACCCGTAACAAGAAAGTCATCAAAGAGCCTGTTCTGACCCAGTGATGCGTGTAATACTCAGTACTGCAGGGAATAGCCACCCACTAAGTGGTGCGCTGAGCGGAACACAGGCCGTGTCCTTCGGTCACACGGTTTCCCGAGACTCGGCGCCTCGATCGGCGCGGAAGGCAGATCCAATCATGAGAAAAGTCGTAGGCGTGCTCGCCGCAGTGGCCCTTCTGGGCACGGCTGCGTGTGGATCCTCGTCCGGATCGGACGGTTCGGGTCCCATCAAGATCGGATCCGTGCACCCCACCACCGGTGCGCTGGCCGGTGTCGGTGGACTGATGAACGACGGTGCCGCACTGGCCGTCGAGGACATCAACGGTGCCGGCGGCATCTCCTCGCTCGAGGGGCGTCCACTGGAACTCGTCACCGGTGACAGCCAGGGCAAGGCGGAGGTCGGCCAGAGTGAGGCGCAGCGTCTGATCGACGACGGCGCGGTCGCACTGGTGGGCACCTATCAGAGCGACGTGACGCAGAACGTCGCGTCGGTCGCCGAGCGCTCGCGGGTGCCGCTGGTCATCGACGTCGCGGTCGACGACAAGATCCTCGACCAGGGTTACCAGTACGCATTCCGCATCCAGCCGAACGCCTCCAGCATGGGTACCGACGGCGCCAAGGCGCTCGCGGCCATCGAGGAGCAGACCGGCCAGCCGATCGATCGCGTGTCGTACCTGCACATCGAGGGCTCGTTCGGTGACAGCGTGTTCGACGCCTTCGAGAAGGAGGCCGCGAACCAGGGCATCTCCTCGGTGCAGGAGATCACGTACCCGGCCACCAACTTCTCCGACGCCACGACGCAGGTGCGCGAGGCCGCGGTCTCCAACCCCGACGTCATCGTCGCGACGGGCTACTACCCGGACGGTCTGCTGATCGCGAAGGCCGTCGAGCAATTGAACGTGAACGTCAAGGGTGTGTACGGCATCGCCAACGGCGCCTTCGACGACAGTTCCTTCCCGGCTGCCGCCGGCACCGCCGGTGAGGGTGTGCTGTCCGCCAACTACCACTTCGATGCCACCAGCGACCGGGTCAACGACATCCGCTCGCGCTTCGAGGAGAAGTACGGCCGTCCGATGGAGACGGCGGCGATGCTGTCCTACCAGGCCGTCGAGGTCATCGCGGCCGGACTCGAGGACGGCGCCGACGCGGATCCGGAAGCGTTGCGCGAGGCCATCTCCGGGGTCACCATCGACGATCCGCTGCTCGCCTTCTCCGGTCCCATCCAGTTCGACGAGACCGGTCAGAACTCCAACGCGACGGTCATCGTGATGCAGGTGCGCGACGGCCAGGTCACCCAGGTCTTCCCGGACGAGTTCGCCACCGAGGCCATCGAGTTCCCCGCGGGAGCGGGCCGGTGACGGTCGTCGCCGAGAGCGCGGCCACGGAGAAGACCCGGCGCGCCGTGAATCCCGGCGTCGCCGTCGGGGGAGCGCTCGTGGTGATCCTCGCCGTCATCTTCTTCGTCGGCGGCAAGGACCAGGGTCTGGTCGGCCAGGCCATCGTGTCGGGGCTGCTGCTCGGCGGGGTCTACGCGCTGATCTCGGTCGGCCTGACACTCATCTTCGGTGTGCTCGGCATCGTGAACTTCGCCCAGGGCGCGATGCTCACCCTGGCGATGTACATCGTGTACGCGCTGTCGACGGCGGGGTTGCCCGTCTACGTGGCAACGCTTCTCGCAGTCCCCGTCATGTTCGTGTTCGGCATGATCGTGCAGGCCACCCTGCTCACCAAGCTCACCATCGGCGGGAGCCACGAGGGGCCGCTGCTGGTCACCCTCGGGTTGTCGTTGCTCATCATCAACGTGCTCCTCATGGTCTTCGGTGGTCGGCCCAAGTCGGTGGAGGCGCCCGTGGACGGATCGATCTCGATCCTCGGCACCGTCGCGGCCTGGCCTCGGGTGCTCGCGTTCGTCGGTGCCGCGGTCGTGGCCATTGCGCTGAAGTCGGTGCTTGAACGCACGCGCCTCGGGTTGTCGATCCGCGCGGTGGCGTCGAACTCGGAGGGCGCCAAGCTCGTCGGAGTCGACATCGGCCGCGTCTACGCGCTGACGTTCGGTATCGGCGCGGCCTGCGTGGCCGTCGCCGGCGGTCTCATGACACCGTTCACGTCTCTCACCCCGTCGGTGGGCGAGCAGTTCACGATTCTCGCCTTCGTCATCGTGGTGCTGGGCGGTCTCGGCAGTGTCGTCGGAGCCATGGTCGGCGGCATCGTCATCGGTCTGGTCCAGACGGTCGGCGCCCTGTACCTCCCCGGTACTGGATCGCTGATCCTCGTCTTCGCCGTGTTCGTCATGGTGCTCTTTCTCAAGCCCGAAGGTCTGTACGGAGGACGCCGATGACCACCACGACGGATGTCTCGACGGACTCCGCGTCCGACACGCGGCTGAAGGACTCCTGGCTGCGACGCCAGTTGCTCACGCTCGTCATCGGATTCGTGGTCGTCGCCGCGTTCCCTCTCGTGCTCGGCGAGCAGGCGCAGACGGTCGCGGTCCGGACGCTGATCTTCGCGATCATGGCGGTCGGCTGGAACCTCATGAGCGGCTTCGGCGGCATGTTCAGCTTCGGTCACGCGGCGTTCTTCGGCATCGGCGCGTACACCGGTGCGTATCTGCTGGTGGAGCACGGCATCTCGCCGTGGATCTCCATGCTCGTCGGCGCCGTGGTGTCCGCCGCGGTGGGCACCACCATCGCCTACCTCTGCCTGCGCTACCGGCTGGCAGGGTCGTACTTCGCCCTGGCGACGTTCGCCTTCGCGCAGATGTTCCTGCTGCTCGTGCAGAACCTCGAGGTCTTCAACAAGACCGAGGGCTTCAACGTGCCGATCCTGCCCCGTGATTCGTGGTGGATGCAGCAGTTCGAGAAGGGCAGTGCCAACTACCTGTGGATCCCGTTGGTGATCCTGGCGCTCGCGGTGCTGGGCACCATCTTCTACGTCCGGTCCCGGCCGGGGCAGTACGTGCAGGCGATCCGTGACGACGCCACCGCGGCAGCCTCTCTCGGCATCGACACGATGAAGTACCGGCTCATCGCGGTCGCGGCGAGCTGCGCCCTCACGGCCGTGGCCGGCGTGTACTACGTGCAGTACTACTTCTTCGTGGGCCCCGAGCAGGCGTTCGGATCCGCGGTGTCCGTCGAGGCCATCGTCCCGGCCGTCATCGGCGGCATCGGGACCATCTGGGGACCGGTGCTCGGCGCCGCGGTCATCGGGCCGCTGTCGGAGCTCATCAACGAGCTGCTGCGCAACCCGCCCGCGTTCCTCGAGTTCCTCCAGGGATCCATCGGACTCGACGTGGCGGTCTACTCGGTGATTCTCATCCTGATCGTGATCTTCCTGCCCAAGGGGATCTTCGGCACGATTCGCGAGAGGTGGCGCAAGTGAGCGTCCTGAGTATCGAGAATCTCAGCAAGTCGTTCTCGGGCATCCACGCGGTGCGCGACGTCAGCATCGACGTCCCGGACGAGCAGTTTCTCGGCATCATCGGCCCCAACGGCGCCGGCAAGACCACCCTGTTCTCGCTGTTGGCCGGCGAGCAGCCGCCCACGTCGGGTCGGGTGATCTTCGACGGCACCGACATCACGGGGTGGCCTGCGGACCGCATCGCCCGCGCAGGTCTGGTGCGTACGTTCCAGTTGATGCGGCCGTTCGAGTCGATGTCCGTTCTCGAGAACGTCACCATCGCCGCACTGTCCAAGCGTAAGTCGCGGAAGGACGCGCGTCGGCACGCTCTCGAGGTACTCGACCGGGTGCAGCTCTCCGACCAGGTGGGCGGGACGGTGTCGACGATGTCGACGGCCGGGCTGAAGCGCCTGGAGCTGGCCCGCGCTCTTGCCATGGAACCGCGGGTGGTCCTGCTCGACGAGGTGCTCGCGGGACTCGTTCCGGCGGAACGTGCGCCGATGATCGAGCTGCTGCGCTCCCTGCACAGCGGCGGGCAGACCGTCCTGTTCGTCGAACACATCATGGCCGCGGTCATGGCGTTGTCCGAGCGCCTGGTCGTCATGCACGAGGGCGCGGTCCTCACAGCGGGGGATCCGCGCACCGTCATCGAGGACCACCGCGTCGTCGAGGCCTATCTGGGTGAGGAGACCGCATGATGCTCGAGATCGACAATCTGCACGCCGGCTACCGGCGACTGGAGATCCTGCACGGTGTCACGATGCATCTGGAGAAGGACGAGATCGTCTCTCTCATCGGAGCCAACGGCGCCGGCAAGACCACGACGCTGCGCGCCCTGTCGGGTCTGGTCACGCCCAGCAAGGGCCGCATCATGTTGGACGGCAACGACATCAGTGGCAATCGCGCCGATCGCATCGTCCGGTCGGGGCTGGTGCACGTCGCCCAGGACCGCGCACTCTTCGGTTCGCTGCCGGTCTCCGAGAACCTGGAGATGGGCGCGTATACCCAGAAGCGCGGGTCCACGAAGGAGTCGCTCGACCGCGTCTTCGATCTGTTCCCCATTCTCGCCGAGCGGCGGACCCAGCGCGCGGACACCATGTCCGGAGGTCAGCAGCAGATGCTGGCCATCGGCCGCGCCATGATGTCGAAGCCGCGTGTGCTCACGCTCGACGAACCGTCCGTCGGCCTGGCGCCGAAGCTCGCCGCCGAGGTTCTCGAGGCCATCGTGCGGATCCGCGAGACCGGGGTGACGGTGCTGATCGTCGAGCAGAACGCCGCACAGGCACTCGCGATCTCCGACCGCGCCTACGTCATCGAGAGCGGATCCATCGTGCTCACCGGTACGGGAGTCGAGCTCGCCCACGACGACCGCGTCAAGGCTGCGTACCTCGGCATCTGATGCCGCACCTCTCGTCAGGAGTTTCTTCGTGCGATTGCTCGCATACACCCCCATCCATGTCGACTTCGCCGAGTTCCGGCGACGTCAGGAGCGGTACGACGCACTGAGCCCGGTGGGCGTGTCCGTCGTCCTGCGCAACATCGGTCCCGATGCTCCGCGCGCGCTGGACACCGAGGCCGACGTCCGAGCGTCCGAAGTGGCGCTGGCCGCCGCCTTCCGCGCCTCCGATCCGGACGAGTTCGACGGGTACCTGCCCGACTGCGTGCTCGATCCGTGTGCGGAGGAGGCGGACTCCTTCGAGCGTCCCCTGTACGGACTGACGCGACTCACCGCGTCGTTCTACGCCTCGCAGGGCCACCGCCTCGGCGCCCTCGCCCGCAATGCCGCCATCGCTGCCGAACTCGACCGCCGCGTGGCGGGTTACGGCATCCCCGCCGAGCCGACCGTCGTCATGGACCTGTCGTTCGACGACATCGCGGACTCGCGGGCCTGGGCCGATGCGGTCACCGTCCACGCTCGTGCGCTGACGTGTTCGGTGGCCATCAACGCGTGCTCGGCGGTCGATCTCACCGGGCCGCGAACCACACCGCTGGTCGTGGATCCCACGGCCACCGCCCTGCGCCTGCTCGCACTGCGCGACGAGCTGGAGCCGGCATCGTGAGCGCGGACGGACCCGATCTGATCGTCGCCGGCGCCGGCGGCGGACTGATCGCCGCGCTGCGTGCCGCCGAGCACGGACTCGACGTGCTGGTCGTCGAGGCCAGCGACCACTTCAAGCGCGGCAACAACACTGCGATGTCGACGGCCATGATCCCCGGTGCGGGGTCTCGCTGGCAGCGTGAGGCGGGCATCGAGGACTCCCCGGAGACGTTCGTCGAGGACGTGCTCCGCAAGACGAAGGGCACGGCCGACGCAGAACTCGCCGGAGCCCTCGCCCGCGTGAGCGCGCCACTCGTCGAGTGGATGGCGGATCACCTCGAGGTGCCGTTGTCGCTGGTCACCGATTTCGCCTACCCCGGTCACTCGGCACTGCGCTGCCACACCGTCGAGGGTCGGCACGGAAGCGTGTTGCTCGAGCACCTGGTGCGCGCGGTGACGGCGGAGCCGCGCATCGACGTTCTGGCACCGGCCCGGCTGATCGACGTCCGCGTCGACGACGGTCGCGTCACCGCCGCGGTGATCACGCTCCCGGACGGGTCGACCGAGACGATCCCCACCGACGCGGTGCTGTTGGCCACCAACGGGTACGGCGGCGACCACGAGCGGGTCGCCACCCACGTCCCCGAGATCGCGCAGGCTCGCTACCACGGCAGCGAGCACTCCCGCGGAGACGCGCTCACCATCGGTGACCGTCTCGGCGCCGCGACCGCGTATCTCGATGCGTACCAGGGGCATGCGGCGCTGTCGAAGAAGGCCTCGACCCTGGTCGGGTGGGCCACCGTCATGCACGGGGGCGTCGTCCTCGACCTCACGGGACGACGCTTCGGTGACGAGACGACGGGCTACTCCGAGTACGCCGCCCATCTCGCGGCCCGCCCGGAGTCCGAGGGCGTCATCGTCATCGACCGCGACATCCACGACAAGTGTCTGTCCTTCACCGACTTTCGTCAGACGGTCGATTCGGGCGCCGTCGTGTGGGCGGACACGCCGGCCGAGCTGGCCGACGCGCTGGGGCTCCCCGCCGATGCCGTCGTCGACGAACTCGCGGCCGTCGAGAGGTACGCACGGGGTGAGGAGTCGGACCCGCACGGGCGCACCTCGTTCGAGCACGAGCTCACCGGGCCGTACGCGGCGATCCGCATCGTCCCCGCGCTGTTCCACACCCAGGGCGGCCTCGTCGTCGACGGGAACGCTCGGGTCCTGCGACCCGACGGCACCGCGATCGAGGGACTGTTCGCCTCCGGCGGCGCTGCGATGGGCATCTCGGGCCACGGCGCCGCGGGGTACCTCGCCGGCAACGGCTTGCTGCCCGCACTCGGACTCGCTTATCTGGCCGCAGATCTCGTGGCCGGTACTCATCACTAGAGAAGGATTGTCATGACGAAGCTTCTGATCACCAATGCCCGAGTCGTACGTCCGGGCGCCGATCATCCCGAGGACGGCGAATTCCTCGACCTGCTGATCGAGGACGGAAAGTTCACCCGCATCGAGGCGGGGATCGATCCGTCCAGCGCCGACACCGTCGTCGACGCCGCCGGCAAGGTCGCGTTCCCCGGAGTGGTGGACGCGCACCAACACTGGGGCATCTACAACCCGTTGGGCGAGGACGCCTACACCGAGTCCAGGGCCTGCGTGCAGGGCGGTGTCACCACCTCGCTGTCCTACATGCGCACCGGTCAGTACTACATGAACACCGGCGGCTCCTACGCCGACGTGTTCCCGACGGTGCTCGAGGCCACCGAGGGCAAGCCGTTCGTCGACTACGCGTACCACCTCGCGCCGATGTCGAAGGAGCACATCGCCGAGATCCCCTCGCTCATCACCGATCACGGTGTGACGTCGTTCAAGATCTTCATGTTCTACGGCAGCCACGGGCTGCACGGGCGTTCGACCGACCAGAGCGAATTCCTCATGACGCCGGAGGGCGAGCGCTACGACCTCGCGCACTTCGAGTTCGTCATGCGCGGCATCCAGGCCGCACGGGAGCAGCTCGGTGACAAGGCCGATCACATCTCGCTCTCGCTGCACTGCGAGACCGCCGAGATCATGAGCGCCTACACCAAGCTCGTCGAGGAGGAGGGAACGCTCACCGGCCTCGCGGCGTACAGCGCTTCGCGTCCGCCGCACTCCGAGGGGCTCGCGGTCACCATCGCGTCGTTCCTCGCCGACGAGACGCAGCTGCCCAACATCAACCTGCTGCACCTCTCCTCCCGCAAGGCCCTCACCGCCGCGATGCGGATGGCGAAGGCGTTCCCGCACGTCAACTTCCGTCGCGAGGTGACCATCGGTCACCTGCTCGCCGACATCGACACCGCCTACGGACTGGGCGGCAAGGTCAACCCGCCGCTGCGCCCACGCGACGACGTCGAGGCACTGTGGGAGCACCTGCTCGGCGGCGACATCGACTGGGTGGTCAGCGATCACGCGTGCTGCAAGGACGAGAAGAAGTTCGCCGAGGACCGCGGCGACATCTTCGCGGCCAAGTCGGGATTCGGCGGCGCCGAGTACCTGCTGCCGGGACTGGTCAGCGAGGGCCGCAAGCGCGGACTCAGCTGGCGCCGCATCGCGGAGCTGACGTCGCTCAATCCCGCTCGTCGCTACGGACTTCCGGGCAAGGGCGAGATCGCCGTCGGTATGGACGCCGACCTGGCACTGGTCGATCCCGATCACACGTGGACGGTGCGTCCCGAGGATTCGGAGTCCACGCAGGAGTACACCCCCTTCGAGGGCTTCGAACTCGGCGCGAAGGTCACCGACACGTTCGTGCGTGGCCACCGCGTACTCGACAACGGCGCTGTCGCGGGGGAGCCGACCGGCCGCTACCTGCACAGGCCCTACAAGTGACCGGGCCCCTGGAGGGGATTCGCGTTCTCGACGCGTCCACGATCCTCGCCGGTCCGCTGGTCGCCCAGATCCTCGGCGACTTCGGTGCCGACGTCGTCAAGATCGAGCACCCCACCAAGCCGGACGGGATGCGTGGGCACGGTCTGGACAAGGACGGGCACCCGTTGTGGTGGACGATGGTCAGCCGCAACAAGCGGGGCATGACGCTGAACCTCGGCAAGCCCGAGGGGGCCGACGTCTTCCGCAAGCTCGTCGCGGACGCCGACGTGGTGGTGGAGAACTTCCGGCCGGGCACCCTCGAGAAGTGGGGCCTCGGCTACGACGTGCTGTCCGAGATCAATCCGGGTCTGATCCTGTTGCGTGTCACGGGTTTCGGCCAGACCGGGCCCTACTCCACGAGGCCGGCGTTCGGCACTCTGGTCGAGTCGATGAGCGGGTTCGCCCACCTCACCGGCTCGGCCGACGGACCGCCGACGCTTCCTGCCTTCGGTCTGGCGGATTCGCTGGCCGGTATCGCGGGATCGTCGGCGGTCTCGATGGCCCTGCTGCACCGGACGAAGACGGGTAGAGGTCAGCAGATCGATCTCGATCTGCTGAGCCCCATCATGACGGCGGTCGGGCCCGGCATCATCTACGCCGACCAGTTGGGCATCGACCAGGAGCGCACCGGTAACCGGTCGAGCAACAACGCGCCCCGCAATCTCTATCGGACCAAGGACGAGCACTGGCTGGCGATCTCCACCAGTGCCAACTCCATCGCCGAGCGCGTTCTCCGCCTCGTCGGTCACCCCGAGGTTCTCGACGAGCCGTGGTTCGCGACGGGTCGTCAGCGCGCGGCCCACGCCGACCTGCTCGACGGATACGTCGGTGGGTGGATCGCCGAGCGCACGCGCGACGAGGTGATCGCGGCCTTCGAGGAGGCCGGCGCGGCGGTCGCACCCGTCTACAAGCCGAGCGAGCTGCTCGACGATCCGCAGGTCAACGCCATCGAGATGGTCACCACAGTCGAGGACGACGCTCTCGGGCCGGTGCGCATGCAGAACGTCATGTGGCGTATGGGGGCGAGCCCTGGCAGCATCCGCCACACCGGACGTCAGCACGGCGCGGACACCGACATCGTGCTCGCCGAGCTCGGCCTCAGCGACGACGAGGTGCGCACCCTGCACGAGACCGGCATCGTCTGACCGCTCGTGTGGGCACACTGGTGTCCATGACGTCAGCACACAGTGTCGCGAAGGATCTCGGTCGTCGGCTTCTCTGGTGGGGCGGCGGCAGTGTCGCGGTCGGTGCCGCCGCAGCGTTGGGCGGCGGCTCTCCCGCGGTTCGTGCTTTCGGCGTCCAGACCGCGGGCTGGGGTGCCATCGATCTCGCCATCGCCGGGATCGGGGCGGCCCGGTCCACCGAGGTCGCGGCCGACAAGCTGCGGAAGACGTTGTGGATCAACACCGGACTCGACGTCGTCTATGTCGCCCTGGGTGCACATCTCCTGTACCACCGGCCCACCTTCGGCGGGAGGGTGACGCCGCAGCAGTCCTCCGGGCACGGTGCCGCCGTCGTCGTTCAGGGTGCGGCTCTTCTGGTGCTCGACAGCGTGCACGCGAAACGCTTGTGACTCAGGACTCGGCATACCGTCCGGTCCGAGGGGCACACTGGACTGGAGTCCGCGGACCGACGTGGGCCTCGTGGCCGGTGCGTCCGTCGGGGGCGCACCGGCCGCCCTCATTGTGCGGCTGAAATACCCACCGTGTAATTCTCATTTGTCAAGTACCGACACATGCATTTGTTGCGGCATGCCCACTTTTCGGTAACACTCACCACATCAGTCACATGAGTCACGTGAGTCACACAGTCGATCGGTGGGGGTCGGAGTATGCGAGCACGAAGTCGGCAGATCGCGGTGGGGGCCGCGCTGACGTTGGTGGCCAGCGGTCTGGGTGTGCTGTCGGCACCGGTCGCGTCCGCGGAACCGTGCGGTGGTCTCGGTGGCCCCGGCTCGTCACTGCTGGGCAGCTTTTTTGGTAGCAGCGGATCGAGTGGCGGCGGGGGCAGCAACCCGCGCGGGACTCAGCAGCCGCTCGCCCCGATCCGCAGTGGGAACACACAGTCCGTGGGGTGGGTGACCGGACCTCTCAGCGCCAACAACACGTACGACCGTTTCGGCATCTCGGGTACCGATCTCGGCATCAGCTGGGACAACGGCGCAGGCCAGACGCTCATGGCGTTCGGTGACTCCTTCGGCAACTGCTCGGTGAACGGGCAGCAGTGGCGCAACAACCTGCTGCTGCGGTCCAGCGACGACAACCTCTCCGACGGCATCACCGTTCCCGACGCCGTTCCCGGCGACAGCGCGTCCGGCTCCGTCGTCCTGCCGGCGACGCCTCGGTACGCCGAGCAGATCGTCCCGACGCTGCGGTTGCCGGAGATCGAGGTGACCACCATCCCGACGGCCGCCATCGCCATCGACGGCGTGCAGTACCTGAACTACATGTCCGTGCAGAGTTGGGGAGCCCCCGGCCGGTGGGTCACCAACTTCTCGGCCATCGCGACGTCGAGGGACAACGGGCAGAGCTGGACGACGGACCCGATGACCATTCGCGTCAACAAGGGCGTCACGATTCCCGGTGTCGCTCAGGTCAACGAGGCCAACGGCCGATTCCAGATGAACGCATACGCCAAGGGTCCCGACGGCTGGCTGTACCAGTTCGGAACGCCCAACGGCCGTTTCGGTGCAGCCTTTCTCGCCCGTGTGCAACCGGCGGACATCCTCGACCTGACGAAGTACGAGTACTCCACCGGTGATGTCGCGCGCCCGTGGTCGACCGATGTCGCCGATGCGAAGAAGGTCGTCGACGAACCGGTCAGCGAGCTCAGCGTCTCGTGGAACGCGTACCTGAAGAAGTACGTGATGCTCTACGGCGACGAGAACCAGGGCTCGATCGTCGCCCGCACCGCCACGGATCCGCAGGGACCGTGGAGCCCGATGACAACTCTGCTCGGGCGTGCGGAGACCATCGGCGGCGTCTACGCCCCGTACATCCACCCGAAGTCGAGTCGGCGTGACCTGTACTTCACTGCCTCGCGCTGGTCCGACTACAACGTGATGCTGTTGAAGTCGGATCTCGATGCGCTGAAGTGACGGCTACTTCGGCGTGATGCGTTGTGCCGCTTCGCTGTCGGTGGACTGGTAGTTCCGACCCATCTCGGTGAAAGTGTCGGCGAGCGACGACGCGATCGCGATGTGCGCCTGAAGCAAGGTCGACAAAGACCCCGGCCCACCCACCGCGAGCTCGGAGTACTTGCGCGCCAGCGCCAGGCCGGAGGGGAGGGTGCCGAAGCCTCCGCCGTGGTCGGCTCGCTGCACCATCGTCACCACACCGAGAATGTCGTCAGCGAAGGCTCTGCACGCAACCGCGCACTGCTCTGCCGCCGTTGCACTGATTTCTAGTTCGTTCAGGTTGGCCACGGTGCTCCGTTCATTGTGGGGTGAGCTCCTCAAAGGTTCCGGCGAAATGCCGGGCGCTGTCGCACAAATCAGTTGCGGTTCCTTCGTCAGTGCCCGTGGTGTTGACCGCGAACTCGATGGCGCCGAAAGTGGTGCCGTACGTGACGTAACAAGTCTCGTCCGACGTGCCGACGAGCTCGGAATAGACGAGAGCGCCACGTCCGGACACTTCTTCGCTGGTGAGTCCGGAAGCGCGCGTGTTCGACGCGATGGTGTCCATGGACGTGTGAGTGGAGGAAATGCTCAGCACATGGTCCCCCTGGCGATATGAGCAGTAGAGCCAATCGTTGTCGTTATGGTCGACGGTGCCCGACGCAAGCGCCTCCGGGGTGACCCCGGCCTTTCTCAGAGCGTCACTCGGAATAGTGCACGGATCCCACAGCTCCGCGACGGGTTCGCCCGAGACGCCGGGGGAGCAGGCGCCGCAGAACACGAGCGCAGCCACGGCCACCCCACCTCGAATCGATCGCACTCGAACTTGGACGTGGTCAGCGGCCCGGCGGTTCCCATGCCGATCCGCGCGGGTTCTGGTCAGCCGCGCGCGGTCCAACCGGCGCGGGTGTCCGAACGGTGCTCGGATCCGCCGCGACCGCTGGCCGCGCAGCTCCCAGCACTGCGCGCAGGCCACGGACTTGCGCGTACTGCTGCACGGTGCGCGTCTGCGGCGCCGACCGACGCGCCGATCCGCGCGACCGTCAGCACCCCCGCTCACCACAACCGGCGCACCCGACCGGAGCGTGCGCGGACAAGCGAGCACCACCATCCGCTCACCGCCCAGCATCGTGCGCAGGCCACGTCCAGCGCATACTGCCGCGCAGTGCGCGGGCCTCGACGACGTGCTCACCGACGGCACGACCCGCGCCGCCTATTCGTCCGACGCGTCGCTCTACCGCGTGCACCCGCTCGTCGTCGCGCGGCCCCGTCGCACCGAGGACATCGCGGCGGCCGTCGCGGTGTGCCGCGAGACCGGGGTCCCGCTGACCATGCGCGGCGGCGGCACGTCCGTGGCCGGCAACGCGGTGGGTACCGGGGTTGTGCTCGACGTCAGTCGGCACCTGAACCGGGTGCTCCACGTCGACCCCGAGGCGCGCACCGCGACTGTCGAACCCGGCGCCGTGCAGTCGGTGGTGCAGAAGGCAGCGGCGCAGCACGGGCTCCGGTTCGGTCCCGACCCGTCCACCTTCACGCGCTGCACCGTCGGCGGCATGATCGGGAACAACGCGTGCGGCTCGCGCACTCTCGGCTACGGCCGGACCTCCGACAACGTCTCCGCGCTCGACGTGGTGACGGGCAGCGGGGAGCAATTGCACCTGCCGAGGGACACCACGTCTCCGACTCTCGATGCGCTGCGGCAGATCGTCGCCGGCGGACTCGGAACCGTCCGAACGGAATTCGGCATGTTCGGCCGCCAGGTCTCCGGCTACGCGTTGGAGCACCTGTTGCCGGAGAACCGTTTCGACGTCTGCCGGATGCTGGTGGGCAGCGAGGGCACGCTCGCGGTCACCACGCGCGCCACCGTCGACCTGGTGACGGAGCCTGCGTTCCGCATCCTCGTCGTTCTCGGGTACCCGGACATCGCCACCGCCGGTGACGCCGCGCCCACCGTCCTGACGTTCACGCCCACCGCATGCGAGGGCATCGATTCGCGCATCGTCGACGTCGTCCGCGAACGCCGCGGACCCCATGCGGTTCCGCCGCTTCCCGGCGGCGCCGCGTGGTTGTTCGTCGAGGTCGTCGGCGATACCCGCGAGCAGGCCACGGACCGAGCCGACGCGGTCGCACGCGGCTGCGGAGCGGTCGACTCCCTGGTGGTCACCGACGCGGAACGCGCCGCTCGGCTGTGGCAGATCCGAGCAGACGGAGCCGGACTCGCGGGGCGCAGTCCCGCGGGGTTGCCGGCACACGCCGGGTGGGAGGACGCGGCGGTACCGCCGGCATCGCTCGGCCGATACCTGCGCGACTTCGACGACCTCATGACGCAGTACGGGGTGACCGGGCTGCCGTACGGGCACTTCGGTGACGGGTGCCTGCACGTGCGCATCGACCTGCCGCTCGACAAGCCCGGTGGGACAGGGGTGTTCCGCCGGTTCCTCGTCGACGCCGCCACGCTGGTGGCGCGGTACGGCGGGTCGTTGTCCGGTGAGCACGGCGACGGCCGTGCGCGCAGTGAGCTCTTGCCGCTGATGTACTCGGCGGACGCACTCGCGTTGTTCGGTGCCGTCAAGCATGCGTTCGATCCCGACGGCATCCTCAATCCCGGTGTGCTCGTGGATCCTCGACCGCTCGATGCGGATCTCCGCGTCCCGGCCGCGAAGCCTCGGACGCTGCTCGCGATGGCCTACGCCGAGGACGGCGGCGACTTCAGTCAGGCCGTGCACCGGTGCACGGGCGTCGGTAAGTGTCGCGCGGACACCACCGGCACCAGCGGGGTGATGTGCCCGTCGTACCTGGCGACTCGGGAGGAGAAGGACTCCACCCGCGGTCGCGCCCGGGTACTGCAGGAGATGATCAACGGCACCGACGTCACCGGCGGGTGGCGCTCGCCCGAGGTGCACGATGCCCTGGATCTGTGCTTGTCCTGCAAGGGATGTGCCTCGGACTGTCCGACCGGTGTCGACATGGCGTCGTACAAGGCGGAGGTGCTGCACCAGAGCTACCGACGTCGGCTACGCCCTGTGGCGCACTACTCGCTCGGGTGGCTCCCGCGCTGGGCTGCTGTCGCCGCTCGGGCGCCGCGCGCCGTCAACGCTGCGGCGCGGCTTCCGGGTGTGGGTCCGCTGGCACTGCGGGCGGCGGGCATCGATCCGCGTCGCTCGATACCCGAGTTCGCCCCGAGGACGTTCCGGCAATGGTTCCACGAATCGCACCGGCCCACGACAGGTGATCCCGTCGTGCTCTTCGTCGACTCCTTCACCAATCACTTCACGCCCGAGGTGGGCCGGGCGACGGTGCGTGTGCTCGAGGCGGCGGGCTACCGGCCGCGGCTGACCGAGAAGCAGCAGTGTTGCGCTCTCACGTGGATCTCGACCGGTCAACTGGACGCCGCGAAGCGCATCCTGGGACGCACCGTGGACGCCGTGACCGAGGCGTCGGACGGCGGTGTTCCCATCGTGGGTATCGAACCGTCGTGTACCGGTGTACTACGAAGCGACGCAACGGAACTGCTCGGCAAGGAGCGCGCCTCGCAGGTCGCCGAGGCCACCCGCACGCTGGCCGAACTGCTCACCGAGCGCGGGTGGGAACCGCCGTCCCTGAACGGCCGAGAGGTGGTGGCGCAGCCGCACTGTCACCATCACGCCGTGATGGGCTGGGGCGCAGACGCGACTCTGCTCGAGAGAGCGGGCGCCGATGTGCAGCGCCTGGGTGGTTGCTGCGGGCTCGCCGGGAATTTCGGCGTCGAGAAGGGGCATTACGACGTCTCGGTCACCATCGCCGGTCAGCAACTTCTGCCGGCGGTGCAGTCGGCGGCGGACACCGCGTCGATTCTGGCCGACGGCTACTCCTGCCGTACCCAGCTGTCCGATCTCACGGATCGCCGCGGTGATCACCTCGCGCAAGTGTTGGCGAGCGCGTTGCCTGATGAGACGGAGTGACGTGTAACACTCGTCGAGGTGGGGTATGCCCTGCCGAAACAACCGTCCTGGGGGGACATCATGGCTTTCGATCTGACGCTCACACCGGCCCAACACGAGTTGGTCGGTCGTGCTCACGACTTCGCCGAGAACGTGGTGCGACCCGTCGCGCAGCACTACGACAAGGAGCAGGAGTTCCCGTGGCCGGTGCTGCAGGAGGCGGCGCGGGCGGGCTTCTACTCGCCGTTGTTCTACCGCGACCTCATCGGTGACCCGACCGGGCTCTCGCTGCCGGTGTTCATGGAGGAACTGTTCTGGGGTTGTGCGGGAATCGGTCTCGCGGTGGTGATGCCGGCGCTCGCGCTGTCGGCCATCGGCCAGGCGGCGACGCCGGAGCAGATGCTCGAATGGGCACCGCAGTGCTTCGGCACCCCGGACGACCTGAAGCTGGCAGCGCTCGCGATCTCCGAACCCGAGGGTGGCAGCGACGTTCGCAATCTGCGGACGACGGCGCGGCAGGACGGGGACGACTGGATCATCGACGGCCACAAGATGTGGATCGGCAACGGCGGCATCGCGGACGTCCACGTCGTCAATGCCAACGTCGACCCCGAACTCGGTCACAAGGGTCAGGCGCTCTTCATCGTTCCCGGCGGGACCCCCGGACTGGAACTCGTGCGCAAGCTCGACAAGCTGGGGTGCCGCGCCTCGCACACCGCGGAGCTGAAGTTCGACAGTGTCCGCATTCCCGGTGCGAACCTCCTGGGCGGTCTCGACAAGCTCGAGCACAAGCTGGCCAAGGCCCGCGAAGCGGAGAAGACCGGAATCAGAGGTCGCTCCGCCACTCTCGGAGCGCTCGAGCAGACGCGACCGATGGTGGCCGCTCAGGCCCTCGGAATCGCCCGTGCCTCCTTGGAATACGCGACGAAGTACGCCAACGAGCGTGAGGCGTTCGGGTCACCGATCATCGACAACCAGGGCATCGCCTTCCCGCTGGCGGATCTCGCGATGCGGATCGACGCGGCGCGCCTGTTGACGTG
The DNA here is from genome assembly GCF_019836065.1 of Rhodococcus sp. BP-332. NCBI lineage: Bacteria > Bacillati > Actinomycetota > Actinomycetes > Mycobacteriales > Nocardiaceae > Rhodococcus > Rhodococcus sp. BP-332. The sequence continues at coordinate 200,221 of NZ_JABUEC010000002.1, read as the reverse complement.
GCGCGCCAGTTGGATGGCGGCCACGGGTGTCGCCTTCGAGCGCGGCGAGGGGTCGATGGCCAAGCTCGCCGCCACCGAGGTCGCGGTGGCCTCCACCGAGCGAGCGATCCAGACGATGGGCGGGTGGGGCTACATCACCGACCACCCGGTGGAGAAGTGGTACCGCGACGCCAAGCTGTACACCATCTTCGAAGGCACCAGCGAGATCCAGCGCGTCGTCATCAGCAATGCGATCGCGCAGCAGGACGGCGCTCCGCCGCTGCACGTACAGATGGATGCCGAAGGGTCGGCGCTCAACAAGGCGTTCGGCCGCGGAACCGAGACGCGCACGAAGGTGATGGACAAGGCGATGGCGGCCAAGGACAAGGTGCCCGAGCCGGTCCTGCGCGGCGCCATGAAGTTCTTGCAGCCGCCCAGCCGCAAGTAGCCGCGTCGTTTCGAGGCCCTGCCGCCGGGTACCGCCCTGCGCATGGTCACCTCGGAACGTCCGCGACGCGTCTCACCCGATCGCGGCATCACCCTGCCCGGCATCGTTCTCGGTGTCGGGCTGGGCGGTTTCGTGGACGGCATCCTGCTGCACCAGATCCTGCAGTGGCACCACCTGCTGAGCAGTTCGGGCGACGACAACATCGGGCTGCAGCCCTACCCTGTCGACACGGTGCACGGCCTCGAGATCAACACGCTGTGGGACGGCATCTTCCACACCGTCACCTGGCTCGCCGTGCTGCTCGGACTCGGGTTGCTGTACTCGCGCGTCACCGGGTCGCGCGGGCGGGTATGGGCGTCCCGCGTGCTGTGGGGGTGGGTCCTGGTCGGGTGGGGCCTGTTCAACCTTGTCGAGGGCATCGTCGATCACCATCTGCTGGGCATCCACCATGTCCGCAGCGGTCCGAACCAACTGTGGTGGGACCTCGGCTTCCTCTCACTCGGTGTCCTCCTGATCGCCGGCGGCTGGCTCCTGCAGCGCAGCGCACGTCGATCGCGATGATGTTTGCGCACGACGCCCATCACGGCAGCGGTGGTGTCGGACCGGTCGTGACCCTCGTCGTGGTGGCCATCGCCTACGTCGTTGCGGCGGAGCGCTGCAGGAGTGAGCCGCGGGGGTGGAACCCCTGGCGTACGGCGAGCTTCCTCGTCGGCATCGGGCTCCTCGTCCTCGCCGTGGTCCCTGCACTGTCGCCCTACCCGGACGGCGACTTCCGCGGCCACATGCACCAGCACCTGCTACTCGGCATGTACGCGCCGTTGGCGCTGGTACTCGGTGCCCCGATGACGCTGGTGCTGCGTTCGGTGTCGTCGTCGACCGGCCGCGCCATCGGACGTGTCCTGCGCTCGCGGCCGGTGCACGTGATCGCGAATCCGGTCGTCGCGCTGGCCCTGAACCTCGGTGGTCTCGCGCTGCTGTACTTCACCCCGCTCTACGTGGCGACGACACACAGCGCCGCACTCCACGTACTGGTGCAGGTGCACTTCTTCCTCGGGGGGTATCTGTTCGCGTGGGTCGTCGCCGGCCCCGATCCGGCACCGGACAGGCCGTCTGTACCCGCCCGACTCTGGATACTCGGGGCAGCGATTCTCGGCCATGCCGTCCTGTCGCAGCTCATGTACGCGGGACTCCTCGTGCAGATCCCGGTGCCCGCCGATCAGCGCCAGGGCGCCGGCGAGCTGATGTACTACGGCGGCGACATCGCCGAACTGCTTCTGGCGCTGGCGCTTCTGCTCACCTGGCGACCGGCACGACGTCGCGAAGAAACGCCAGCTGGTCGGCGATGATCCGGGGGAAGAGCGGCTCGACGTAGGGATCGAAGTGTCCGCCCTCGTACGTCACCACGGTGGCGCGGGGGATCTTTCGTGCGGTGCGCAGCGCGATGTCCGTCGGGGTGATGGCGTCGTTCGTGGCGATCTGGACGAGGGCGGGGCACTGAATGTTCGCGGCGGTCTTCCCCGGCGAGTACAGGCCGATGTGGAGCAGGATGCGGGCGGCGACCGTCTCGGGGTAGTCACCGGTCCGCAGTCCCGACGCGTCGAGAAAACGGTCACGTCCGACGGCGGCGTCGGGCGAGACCATGGCGGCGAGGGCACCGGGTTCGCCGATCGAGTCGATGTAGCGAGGCTCGCGACCGAGCAGAGCCCGGATCTGGTCCGAGAGGGCCGCCGGTGCGAGACGCAGGGTCTGGCGCAGGCCGGCGGAACGGACGGCGGCGATGCCGTCGACATGCGGGACCTGCGCGATGATCGCGGCCAGGCGTTCGCCCGTGCCCGCCAGGGTGAGGACGTGGCCCCCGCCGAACGAGGTGCCCCATGCGACGACGCGGTCGGGGTCGACGCCGTCGAGTCGCCGGGCGAAGGCCAGCGCGTTGCGCCAGTCCTCGAGCTGCCTGCGCACGTCCAGGAGCTGTCGCGGAGTTCCTTCGCTGTCGCCGAAGTGCCGGTAGTCGAACAGCGCGACGACGTAGCCCGCCTGGACGAACTGGTCCGCGTAGGCGGGGAGACGCAACGCGCGCACCGATCCGAAGCCGTGGGCCATGACGATGATCGGCGCGGAACCGTCGAGCCCGGCAGGTCGGAGGACCGAGATCGCGCAGCGATCGGAACCGGAGTCGAACCACAGGTCGTCGCGAACGGTGTCAGGCATGCGGGCTCCTCTTGATTGACGTTCAAGAGAACGTAGCAGCGTCTTGATCGAGCATCAAGATAGGGTGACCGCATGCCTCGGAACAGACGTCCGCAGGATCGGGAAGAGAAACGGGCCGAGATCGTCGACGCCGCGACGGCCCTGTTCGTCGAGGCCGGATTCGACGGCACCCCGCTGAGCCGGATAGCGCAGAGCGCCGGCGTCACGCCGAACACCATCTACTGGTACTTCTCCGACAAGGACGAACTGCTCGTCGCCGCCCTCACCGAGATCACGGCGACGGCGTTGACGCGCTTCGCGGAGCTGGAGGTGACGTCACCGCAGGAACGGCTGACGTGGGTGGTGACCGAACTCGAGCGCTACCACCGGTTGGTGGACACCGTGCACGCCCGCGCTGCGGTATCGGGTCCGATCAACGAGTGGCACAACGGTTTCCATACCATGGCCGATGCGCTGGTCGCGGAGGAACTGCGCCACGTCGGCGTCGCCGAGGAGCGGATCGCCGCGCGGACCAAGGTCGTGGTGTTCGCGGTCGAGGGCATGCTGACGCATCCGCAGAGCGCTGCAGACAAGGCTGCGATCGTCGACGCCCTGTTCACCTAGACGACCGGGGTGCCCTGCCGGGGCGCTCCTCGGCAGGGACTTCCCCCGTGGACCGGCACCGCGAATGCTGGACACCAGCACCACCGACGAGAGGAACCGCGCATGCAGATCACCCGAAGCTCGATCGCGACCACCAAGGGTCCGGCCGACTGGTTCACCGGCGTCGTCTACATCGACGCCGTTGCCGCAGCTCCGACCCCGTCGCGGGTCTCCGCCAACCTGGTCCACTTCATGCCGGGGGCGCGTACGCACTGGCACCGCCACTCGCTGAGCCAGACGGTGTTCGTCACCGAGGGCGTCGGTCTGTGCCAGCGGCAGGGTGGGCCGGTCGAGGTCATCCGTCCCGGCGACCGCGTGCTGTTCGAGGCCGACGAGGTGCACTGGCACGGCGCCGCACCGGATCGTCTGATGGTGCATCTCGCCATCAACGAGGGCGACGACGAGCACGACGTCGTCGTGTGGATGGACCCCGTCACCGACGCGGAGTACACCGCGCACGAGTGACGATCAGTGGGGGAGACGTCCCTCGATCCGCTCCACGATGGCAGGCCAGATCTCCGACCGCGGGTCGACGACACTGAAGTGGTCTCCGGGGCCTTCGACAAGCGTGACATCGTCACCTGCGGCCGATGCTGCGGTGACGTACTCGCGGCCGATGTCGTTCAGGTTCGGATCGTCCGATGCCGCGACCACGACGATCTGCGGAACCCCGAGTGGCAGTCGCGCTCGGGGGGACGACTCCGCGTGAGCATCGGTGTACCGCGAGCCCAGGGCGGCACGCACCGCGCCGTCACCCAGGCCGCGGTCGTCGGCAATCTGTAGGTCGAGGACTCCGGCGAGACTCACGGCCAGTGCGGGACGGGCATCGGCGGCCCAGCGCAGCGCGAGCTGACCTCCTGCCGAATGGCCGAGGACGGCCTGCGCACCAGCGTACTTCAGGGCCGCGGCGACATCCGCCGCCGTCGTCTCCCACCCGTGCTCGTCGGGGCTGCGGTACTCGACATTCCAGGTGGTGTAGCCGCGGTCGGCGAGATCGATGGCCGCGGCGTCGAGCGAGTCGAGTCGCCACGGTGCCCGCCAGTACCCGCCGTGGATCAGAGCGACGACGGGTCCGCCGGTGCCGCGCACCTCGGCGAACTGCTCGGGGTGCTCGCCGTACCGATCGACGGTCGCCGGGTGCCGACGGTGATGCACGATCCGATCGACGGCGTAGCGGAGCCCGCCGAGTCCCCGTCCGCGAATGTGGGCGTGCAGGCCCGCCGAGAGGTCCGCGGCCACGTAGCCGTAGTCGACACGCACCACACACCGGTCGCTCGCCTGCGTGCCGACGCGTCCGCCCGCGGCCGGGACCACGATCACGTCACCGGATGCCACGGAGACGTCGTCCGACACGTGGACCTCCCCGGTGGCGCCGCGCGCAGCGAGCGCGGACTGCACCAGGTCGGTCACCGTGCCGAGGTCTCGAACGGCGTCCGGGTGCAGGACGACGTCGATTCGTTCCGAGGACTCGCTCATCCCTCGAATCTACGTCCTAGGCTCGGGGGAATCGACGGAAGAGGAGCAATGGACGAGCGCGCCATCGAGAAGGACATCGTCACCGATTTCCGCGAGCGGATGAGTTACGGGGCGTACCTCGATCTCGACACTCTGCTCAGCGCGCAGAAGCCGGTGAGTGTCCCGGAGCATCACGACGAGTTGCTGTTCATCATCCAGCACCAGACCACCGAGCTGTGGTTCAAGCTCGTGCTGCACGAACTGCTCGCCGCACGCGACGCGTTCGACGCCGACGACCTCGGGTTCGCGCTGAAGTGCGTCGCTCGTGTCAAGCACATTCAGAAGACGCTGACCGAGCAGTGGTCGGTGCTCGCGACACTCACGCCCACCGAGTACGCGCAGTTCCGCGGGTTCCTGGGAAACTCGTCGGGGTTCCAGTCCGCGCAGTACCGCGCGGTGGAGTTCGTGCTGGGCAACAAGAACGCGGCGATGCTGACGGTCTTCGAATCCGACTCGGTGGCAACCGAACTGCTGACGCGGGTGCACCGCGAGCCGAGTGTGTACGACGCCCTGTGGCGGTGCCTGGCCCGCGCAGGACTCGACGTTCCGGAGAGTGCGCTGCGGCGCGACGTCACCGCGCCGTACGCGCGCAACGACGATCTGATGCCACTGATCACGCACGTCTACGAGAACCCCACCGAGAACTGGGCCGCGTACGAGGCGTTCGAGGAATTCGTCGACCTGGAGGAGAACTTTCAGCTCTGGCGGTTCCGGCACATGCGCACGGTGCTCCGTACGATCGGGCACAAGAGCGGCACCGGTGGCTCCAGTGGTGTCGGCTTCCTCCAGCGTGCCCTCGAGTTGACGTTCTTCCCCGAGTTGTTCGCCGCCCGCACCGAGATCGGACAGCCATGACCGCAGCAGACCTCGACGCACGGGACCCCCTGCGCGAGTACCGCTCTCGCTTCCACACCGACGACGCCGATCCCGTCGTGTCCTATCTCGACGGCAATTCGCTCGGTCGGCCGACGACGGCGAGCATCGAGCGTGTCTCGACGTTCATGACGCAGGACTGGGGTGGCCGGCTGATCCGCGGGTGGGACGAGGAATGGTTCGAGCTGCCCATCACGTTGGGCGACACGCTCGGTCGGGTGGCCCTGGGTGCAGCACCCGGGCAGACCGTCATCGGTGACTCCACCACCGTCCTGCTCTACAAGATCGCGCGCGGGGCGGCGGCGCTGAGGCCGGGCCGGACCGAGATCGTGCTCGATCGCGACAACTTTCCGACCGATCGCTACGTCCTCGAGTCCATCGCGTCCGAACTCGGCCTGACGCTGGTGTGGATCGACTCGGACCGGCGGTCGGGCGTACGGACTGCGGACATCGCCGATGTCGTCACCGAGCGAACAGCTTTCGTGCTTCTCAGTCATGTCGCCTACCGCTCGGGCTTTCTCGCGGACGCGTCCGCGGCGGCCCGTGTCGCGCACGACGTCGGCGCCCTGGTGGTGCTCGACCTGTCGCACTCGGTGGGATCCGTGCCGCTCCGTCTCGACGAGTGGGGTGTCGATCTCGCCGTCGGCTGCACCTACAAGTACCTGAACGGTGGTCCCGGCTCGCCCGCGTTCGCATACGTCCGCGCGGAGCATCTGCCCGAGTTTCGGCAGCCCGTATGGGGATGGATGGGGCGTGCCGACGCCTTCGCCATGGAGCAGGGATACGTCCCGGCCGAGGGCGTGCGACGCGTCATCAGCGGCACCCCGCCGGTGCTCGGCATGATCGCGATGCAGGACACGCTCGCCATGATCGGCGAGGTCGGCATGGACGCGATCCGCGCGAAGTCGGTCGCTCTCACCGAGTACGCGCTCGAGCTGGTGCGCTCGGAGCTGGTGCCACTGGGCGTGGAGATCGCCTCGCCGGAGAACGCGGACGAGCGCGGGGGACACGTCACGCTCGATCACCCCGATTTCCGCGAGGTCACGGCGCGGCTGTGGAAGCGCGGCGTCATCCCCGACTTCCGGGCCCCGAGCGGCATCAGGCTCGGCCTGAGCCCGCTCAGCACCAGCTTCGAAGAGGTGCGCATCGGCGTTCTCGCGATCGCCGAGGAGCTCCGGCGTTGACACCTGGCACCACAACACGACCGGTCAGATGGTTATGCTCTGACGACTTTGTGGCTGAGGGGGTCCGGTGGGGGTCGAACGTGCGCGTATCGGAATGGTCGATGATCACGAGCTGACAATCCGGGGGTTGCGGGACTCCCTCGCCGATCATCCCGACCTCGACTTCGTCGCGAGCGCCCCCACGGTCGCCGAGCTGTTCGACGCGACCACGGACCTCGGTCTGGTGATCCTCGATCTTCGACTGCGTGACGGATCGTCGCCGGTGTCCAACGTCGAGGCCATCCGCGCCCGCGGTCTCGACGTGCTGGTTCTCACCTCGGGCGAGGATCCGTTCCTGGTGCGCTCCGCCGCCCGCGCCGGTGTGCTCGGTGTGGTGCGCAAGTCCCAGCCGATCGACGCGGTGGTGGACGCCGTGCGGAGTGCAGCCCGGGGCGAGATGGTGCCCACCATCGACTGGGCGGCGGCCATCGACGGGGATCCCGACCTCGCCGCGGTGGATCTGAGCCCGCAGCATCGACGGCTCCTCACGCTCTACGCGGCCGGGGAGACCGCCACGCGGGTCGCGTCGACCATGGGTATCTCACCCGAGACGGTGAACGACTATCTCGGCCGCATCCGGCTCAAGTACGCCGACGCCGGCAGGCCCGCCCCGACCAAGACCGACCTCTACAAACGGGCACTGGAGGACGGGTGGTTGCCGTTTCCTCGTCGACGCAGGAAGTCGTGACGACGGCGGAGCGCAGCGCGGCCGATCAGATCCTCACGATGTTCGGCCGCTTCATCGGCGTGGGCTACGTCTTCTACCTGCTCGTGTCGATTCCGCTCATCCGCGATCTGGAGGGGGTGTCGGCGTCCTGGTGGACTCCGGTCGGGCTCGTCCTGTTCTTCGGACCCGGACTGGCGTTGGGCGCCGCGTCGTTCGGCCGGCGGGGTCAGCGTGCGCTCCGGCCACTGGCGGCGGCCTGCGCCGTGGTCTTTCTGCTCGGGTTGCTCACCTGGCCGCTCGGATGGACGGGCGAGACCCTGCCCGACGGGAAGGCTGCCTGGTTCTCCCTCTTCCCTGCCCTGGCCTCTCTGGGGGCTGCGGTGTCGATGAGGCCGCGCTGGGCGTTCCTCCATCTCGCGGTGGCCGTCACGGGTGTCCAACTGGTCAACCACTATCTGCGTGACGCCGGTGACCGGAGTCCGTTGGTGGCAGACATCGTCTACAGCTTCGGCTTCAGCCTCATCTTCGTCGCCGCGTCGATCACGGCGTCGCGCACGGGCTTCCTTCTCGATCGCACCCGCGAGTCCACCTACGCGCAGGCCGCCAGTTCTGCCGCGGTGCAGGCGCGGACGGTCGAACGTCGACGGTTCGACGGGTTGATCCACGACAACGTCATGTCCACGCTCCTCGCCGCATCGCGCGGTCCGATGGATCAGCGTCTCGTCGACCAGGCGAGCGTCGCGTTGGCGGAGCTCGACACGTTGCGACGGGACGCGCTGCCGGTCTCGGACTTCGAGGTGCAGGACGTGGTCGCGCACCTTCGTGCCGCGGCCGCGGCAGTGGACGCATCGGCGACACTGAGCTTCCGGTTCGAGGCCGATGCGGCGGAACGGACGGTGCCGGCCGAGACCGTCCGCACCGTGGGCGCCGCCATGGCCGAGGCGATGCGGAACAGCCTGCGGCACGCGGGCCCCGATGCCCACCGGTCGGTCGTGGCTGCGCTCTCCCCACTCGGACTCCGGGTGACGGTGACGGACGACGGCCCCGGCTTCGATCTGTCGTCGATACCGGCACATCGCCTGGGCGTCCGGGTCAGCATTCTCGACCGCATGCACCGGCTTCCGGGCGGCTCCGCCGCGCTCCACACCGCGGTGGGTCGGGGCACCGTCGTCGAACTGCGGTGGGAGGCACAGTGAGCAGAACGAACGATGTCACGACTCTGCTGGGCATGCACACGCGTGCAGCCTTCGTGGTGGTCGCCTTCAACGTCGCCGGTGTCGTTCTGGCCGCCGCCTCGACACTCGAGGGCGTCACCGAGCCGGCGCTCGTCGCGGCGGCGGTCGTCCTGCATGCCGTGTCCGTAGCGGCACTCCTCCGCGTCCCGGGCGATCCGATCCCCTTCGGCGCGACGGCAGCCGTCACGCTCACCGGCCCGCTGTCGTGTGCGATCGTCCTCGCCGCGCTTCCGGTGCCGATCGGGAACCCTCTGCAGATGTGGCCGATCGGGACGGCGGCCGGGATCTACACCTTCCTCTGTGTCCGTGGGCGCACGTGGTGGGCGTGGGCCGGGTTCCTCGGCATCTTCGTCGTCACGCTCGTCTGGTGCCTGCTGACCGAGCAGAGCGCGGTCGACGCCGTGCTGTACGTGCTGCCCAGCGGCGCGCTGGTGTTGATGGGCACGTTCTTCGCGTTCGCGCTGCGCTCACCCGTCACGGACATCTTCCGGTTACGGGAGGAGTCCACGAGACAGGCAGCGGAGGAAGCCGCGGCCGCCGCGGCACTGCACGAGCGGGACCTGCAGCTGACGCGGCTCGACGAGTTGGCCCGCCCTCTCCTCACCAGGATCGCCTCGGGTGAGCCGCTGTCCGACGACGAGCGACTGAGCTGTCGTCTTCTCGAGTTCCATCTGCGGGACACCCTGCGTGCTGCCGGACTGGCCGATTCCGAGGTGAGCAGTGCGGCGCGGGCAGCGCGGAGTCGGGGAGTCGACGTGGTCCTGCTCGACGACCGCGGCGCGGACGCGACCGGCGTGGTCGATCGCGACATCGTGACCTCGGTGATCACCGCCCTCGAGAGCGACTCCACCAGCGCGGTGACGGTGCGTCTTCTCCCGCAGGACCGGGACTCGGCGGCGTCCATCCTGGTCACGGGAGCGGACGGAACGCACCGGTCCGAGTTCGACCGATCGGGCACCCGGCTGTCCTCCTGAGAGTCATGCCCCGTTCAAGTCCGTGCGGCACGGTGCGGAGCATGCAGATGTCGCGACGCTCCCTGTTCCGCTACGCCGCGTTCGGTGCCGCGGCCACGCCGTTGCTCGCCTGCAGCACCGGGCCCACCCTGGTGCGGGCGCGCCCGTCGCTGACCCACGGCGTCGCGAGCGGCGACGTCCGTGCCGATGGTGCGCTCGTCTGGGCACGGTCGGACACGCCCGCGACGATGATCGTCGACACGTCGGCCACCGACGCGTTCTCCTCCGTCACGACGACGCGGGGACCTCTCCTCACACCGCAGTCCGACGGCACCGGCGTGCTGCGCCTCACGGGTCTGCCGGCGGGACAGCGAGTGCACTACCGCGTGACGCTGGAGGGCGAGGACGGCGCCACGTCGGAGCCCGTCACCGGGGTGTTCTCCACGGCTCCCGACAGCCCGTCGAACATTCGCCTCCTGTGGGGCGGCGACACGGCGGGCCAGGGTTACGGGATCAATCCTGACATCGGCGGCATGACCATCTTCGGAGCGATGGCCGATCGGGAACCGGACCTGTTCCTGCACAGCGGCGACGTCATCTATGCCGACGGGCCGCTCGAGGAGAGCGTCACGTTGCCCGACGGCCGGGTGTGGCGGAACACGATGTCCGAGGCCAAGTCCAAGGTCGCGGAGACCCTCGACGAGTATCGCGGGCAGTACGCGTACAACCTCACCGACGACAACTACCGGCGCTTCAATTCCTCGGTCGCGCAGGTGGTGCAGTGGGACGATCACGAGACCGTCAACAACTGGTATCCCGGTGAGATTCTCGACCTCGAGCAGTACACCGTGAAAGATGTGAACCTGTTGTCGCAGCGGGCTTTGCAGGCCTTTCACGAGTGGCTCCCGGTCGCTCCCGCCGAGGCCGTCGACGGGCGGGTGTACCGGAAGATCGCCTACGGTCCGCTGCTCGACGTCTTCGTCCTGGACATGCGGAGCTACAAGGATGCGAACAGTGTCAACACTGCCCCGACCGGGGAGATTCTCGGAGATGCACAGCGGCGGTGGCTGATCGACGAGCTGTCGCGCTCGAAGGCCACGTGGAAGATCATCGCCAACGACCTCCCGCTGGGACTGGTGGTGCCGGACGGGAAGACGGCGCAGGAGGGCGTCGGCAACGGTGATCCCGGTGCCCCGCTCGGCCGGGAGACCGACATCGCGCAGGTACTCACCGCGATCGACCGGAACGACGTCACCGGCACAGTGTGGCTCACCGCCGACGTGCATTACACGGCGGCGCATCGGTATTCACCCGAGCGCGCCGCCTACCAGGAGTTCCGTGAATTCTGGGAGTTCGTCAGCGGGCCTCTCAACGCGGGTGCGTTCGGGCCGAACGACCTCGATCCCACCTTCGGCCCGGAGGCTGTGTTCGTGCACGCACCGCCGGAGCCGAACGCCTCACCACTCGATACCTTCCAGCACTTCGGTGAGGTGCTGATCGACGAGGACTCGCGGTCGCTGACGGTGAACCTGTGCGACGGTACCGGGGCGGTTCTCTTCACACAGGTGCTGCCGGCGCCCTGACCGCGCGATCAGATCTCGAGGCCCAACAGGTGGTAACTCAGCGCCTTGCCGTGCCCGTCCAGCTCCGCCGATCCTGTGACCCCACCGCCCAGCTGGCCTGGCAGCTCGAACACGAGTGCCGAGACGCTGTCCAGTGCCGTGCGCCGCGGCGCACGGGTGGTGCGATCGCCGTAGTGCGCGACCACCACATCGAGGGTGAGCTCACGTTCGAGCGTCTCGAAGGCCGCTCGGTCCCGTGCGAAGACCGAGAGGATGAGGGTGTCGCCTTTGTCCCCGGTGCGGACGTCGGCCAGGTCGTCGACGATCATCGTGTGCCCTCCATCAGGTGAACCTCGGTGTGTACGAGGTGCCGTGGAAGCGATGTCGATCGGATGCACAGGACCTCCGCATGAGATCGTCGTGCACCGCCTCCACCGGCAGGACCGTTGGTGTACAGACTCTCCACCTCCCACCCGACCACGTCGGCATCCTCCCGTGACCCCGCCCGCCCGGTGACGCGGAGCCGCACCTCGGTCGGTGCGGTGTCGGTGGCGAGGCCACGGAAAGCCGCTCCGGCACCGATCAATTCGACGGTCACACCGTCGGGGTCGAGTCCGTGGACGTCGGCGAGGCGCTGCGTGACGATGTCCGCGGCGAGTCGGGCGCGCTCGTACGCGCGAGGTCCCGCGTAGCTGATCTGGCCCTCGCCGATCCACCCGTCGAGGAAGCCGAGCGTCACCTTGAGCTCGTCCGGTCGGGTGCGACCGGTGGCGCCGGTGAGGGACACCCTGTCGGGGCCGACCTGCTCGAAGGTCACCGCCCCGAAGTCGGCCGTGACGTCGGGTGTGAGGTACGTGGTGGGGTCGCCGACCTCGTAGAGCAGCTGCTCGGTGGCCGTGCGCGTGGTGAGGGTCCCGCCCGTGCCGTCCACCTTGCCGAAGACGGCGTCCGCGTCGGCGGACACGTCCGCATACGGGAAGCCGAGGTCGGCCATGCCGGGAACCGGTTTGGTGACGGGGTCGGCGTAGTAGCCGCCCGTCAGTTGACCGGCGCACTCGAGCAAGTGCCCCACCGCGGTCGCGGCACCGATGGTGCGGGCGTCGTCGAGGTCCCAGCCGAACTCGTGGACGAGCGGCGCGACGTACAGCGACGGGTCGGCGAGTCGGCCCGTCACGACGATGTCGGCACCGGCGCTCAGTGCCGGAAGCACCGCGTCCGCTCCGATGTAGGCGTTGGCGGACACCAACTTCTCGGGATGAGCGGAGAGGGCCTTACCGGTCTCCCACACGAGGGGATCGAGTGTGCGGACGGCGTCGAGGACGTCGTCGCCGGTCACGGCGGCGACTCGAGCCCGACCGCCGACGAGGTCCGCGATGCGCCGCGCCGCTGCGAGGGGATGTGCTGCGCCACCGTTGGTCACCACTGTGGTTCCCCGGCGAAGCACGTGCGGCAACACCGCTCTGATGCGGGCGAGCAGGAGGGGGTCGTACCCGGTGTCGGGATCGGCGAGCCGTCTCGCGTTGCCCGCGGCGACGGTGCGTTCCCCGAGGCACTCGAAGACGAGGTAGTCGAGGTCAGCGCGATCGGCGAGGGTCACGGCCGGGTCGATGCGGTCGCCGGAGAAGCCGGAACCGGCGCCGAGGCGAATCGTCTTTTTCACAGCGAGATCGCTCCTGTCAGGAGGGCCACCACGGTCATGACGATGGTGGTGCCGAACGCCCACCCGAAGATGAAGCGCTGGTGCTTGCCCAGTTCCACCTTCGTCATGCCGATCAGCACGAACGTCGCGGCGGTCAGCGGACTGAGCGGGAAGCCGGTGGTCATCTGGCCGAGGATGGCGGCGCGGCCGGTCTCCATCGGGTCGCCGCCGAACGAGGCCGTGGTCTCGGCGAGAACCGGGAGCACACCGAAGTAGTAGGCGTCGGGCGTGAAGACCAGGCTCAGCGGCATCGATGTGATCGCGGTGATGACGGGGATGGAGGAACCGAAGGAGTCGGGGATCCAGGACACGAAGGTTTCCGCCATCGCGGTGATCATGCCGGTGCCGTTGAGGACTCCGGTGAGCACGCCCGCAGCGAGGATCATGACGACCACCATCGTGACGTTGCCGCCGTGCTTGGCGAACACTTCCTGCTGCGCCGACCACCTCGGCTTGTTGACCAGGACCGCCAGGGCGAAGGCGATGGCGAACGCCACCTGCAGCGGGGCCAACTGGAACAGGAGGATGACCAGCAGCACCAGTGTCAGCACGACGTTGAATGCCATGACGGCGGGATGCACTGTGGCGCGGACCGGCAAGTCGTCGACATGGGGCGTACCGGGGCCGGCTTTCACGGGCGTGGCGGTCTCCGTCAGGGCGCCGATCCGCTTGCTCTCCATGCGGCCGATCATGAACGCGGAGAACAGCACCCACACGATGCCCGCGGCCATGGCCGGGATGACGGGCGTGAAGATGTCGGCGCTCGTCGCGTCGAGGGCCGCCATGGCGCGCACCGTCGGGCCGCCCCACGGGATGATGTTCATGATGCCGGCGGACAGGGCGATGATGCCGGTGAGTACGAGCGGCCGCATGCCGATGCGCTGATAGATCGGCAGCATCGCGGACACCATGATGAGAAAGGTCGAGGTGCCGTCGCCGTCGAGAGCGACCATGAGGGTGAGCACCGCGGTGCCGACAGCGATCTTGGTGGGGCTGCCTCCGGCCCACCGCACGACGCGGCGGATCGCGGGATCGAAAAGCCCCTGGTCGACCATCAGGCTGAAATACAGCACCGCGAAGGCGATCATTATCGCGACCGGCGCGACCTTGATCAGCCCCTCCGCGATCATGTCGCCCAGGTCGGCGCCGAAGCCGCCGACCAGCGCGAAACCGATGGGTACCAGCACGAGTGCGACCAACACCGACACCCGGCGGGTGAATGTCAAGGCCAGAAACGTGATGATCGTGGCGAAGCCGAGCGCGGCAACCATGTGACCTCCTCCAAGGACTCCGTCACATGTTGCTCACATCACAATTGCAAGTCCAATATCAATTGCCGATGCATTGATGGCGCCCATGCATAGACTTGGCGGGTGAACCTCAACCTGGGGATGACGCACCTTCGTTGCATCGTCGCGATTGCCGACCACGAGAGCTTCACGGCCGCAGCGTCGGCACTGGGCATGGTGCAGTCTTCGCTCAGCAGATCGGTCGCAGAGGCGGAGCGCCGACTGGACGTCACGCTGTTCGAGCGCACGACGCGCAGGGTCGTCGTGACACCCGACGGTGTCGCCGTGACGCAATACGCCCGGAAGATGGTGCAGGACTTCGACGAGGGGCTCGCGCAGATCGGCCGTTTCGTCACTGGGGATCGCGGCACCGTGTCGGTCGCCTGCCTGCCCTCGCTCGCCGCCACCTTCCTTCCGCCCTATGTGGTGCAGTTCCGCCGCGACCACCCGGATGTTCTCCTCGAGATCCGTGACGGGCTGCGTCAGGAAGCGCTGACCGCCCTGCTGACCGGCACCGTGGACATGGCACTCGTCTCGGCGCCGACGACCGAACCTGGACTGGTCCACCGAACTCTCACCGCGGACTCGTTTCACTGTGCGTTCGCAGCCGGCCACCCCTTCGACGGCCGGGAGCACATCGACTGGGCGGAACTGGCCGGCGAGCCGTTCATCGCGTTCGGGTCCCAGAGCAGCATCGCCGGACCCGTCGCCCGTGCGCTCGGCGACGCCGACGTCCGCACGGGGCCGGTGATGCACGCGCAGAACGTCGGTGCGGTCGCCGGTCTGGTCGCGGCGGGTCTCGGTGTCACCGCCGTTCCGCAGTTGGTCCTGCCCATGATGGAGTTCGCGGGGCTGCGTCACGCCCCGTTGTCACCGACCGTCGAGCGGACCATCTCGCTCGTGCGGGTCGAGGGCCGACACGAGACGGCGAGCGTGAAGAACTTCGTGCGGTGCCTGACCGCGTGACCGGCTACTTGCGCCCGGCCGCCCAGCGCATGCCCCAGCCGTACTTCTTGTCCAGATCCGCCTGGCTGCCCTGGATGTACTCGACCTCGCGCGTGACCGTGATGCCCTGGCCGGTGTTCTGGATCAGCGCGATGGAGCAGATGCGGGCGGAGTTGTTGTCGGAGTCCAGGCGCACCTCCACCTGCGGGCCGCTGGTGGGGAACAGCGTGACGACGCCGTCGACCGCGGCCCAGTTCGGGGCGCCGTCGTAGATCATCGCGAAGATGAGGATGCGCTTGAAGGCGTCGGGCCGCGCGAGGTTGATGTGCATGTTCTCGCCGCCCGTGACGGATCCGGAGCGGTCGTCGCCGTCGAGCTGGATGAACGGTGCGCTCTCCAGCGCGCCGAAGCTCTTGCCCAGTGCCTGGATGACGCCCTTCGACCCGTCGGCCAGCTCGTACAGGCAGCCGAGGTCGAGGTCGACGCCGCCGGTGCCGTAGGACGCGGCGGCGAGCTTCGCGAGGAAGCCCTTCTTCTTCGGCTCGGGTGCGGCCGCGCCCTGCGACCAGTTGAGGTTGACGCGCATCGCGCCCTGGCTCTCGCCCTTCTTGGCCAGATTCACCGTCGGCGCGGCCTTCGACAGCGTCACCTTGCTCAGATTGACGCCGCCCGCTGCCGGGGCGGGGCTGGACGGCCTTTTGGTGTAGTCGATCGCCATGGATGGGAGGCCTTTCTTCCGGAAACGGCGGTGTCCGTTTCGCGCACTTCCCTCAGCGTAGTCGCCGTGAGCGGGCCGCACCTACCGTCGACCAGTCCTGCACTGCGAGAGCAACTTCGGCCAGAAATTTTTCTGGAGGGTACTTGGCACTCTCGGGTGGAGAGTGCTAAATTCGGTGTCACGCACAGAGGAGCCGAGCATGACGGGCTCGGTGTCCACGAGATACAGGAGGTGTGTTGCTGTGCTTCGCTTCGATCCTTTCCGTGACCTCGACGCCGTGACCTCGAGCTTGCTGGGAGCCGGGTCGGGCACCGACCGTTCGCCGCGGTTCATGCCGATGGATCTGTACAAGGTCGACGACCATTACGTCCTCGACGCGGACCTCCCCGGTGTGGATCCGGGCTCGATCGACCTCGACGTCGACCGTGGAACCCTCACGGTGACGGCCCACCGTTCGGCGCCGAGCGGCGACTCCCGGCAGTGGCTCACCTCGGAGCGCTTCACGGGCACCTACCGTCGCCAGCTCGCGCTGGGTGACGGCATCGACACCGAGCGCATCACCGCGTCGTACGACAACGGTGTTCTCTCCGTACACATTCCGCTGTCCGAGCGCGCCGCGCCGCGCAAGATCAGCATCGCGCAGTCCGAGAACACCGGCGGACAGACGACACTGGAGGCCTCGGCGTCCTGAGCACTCGACGCTGACGAACGCCGTGCACCTCGGTAGGGGCGCACGGCGTTCGTCGTGAGTGCCCATGTCGTAGTGTCGAGACCGATGGCGACGGAGACGACATCCGGACGACGACGGCGCGCGACCGACATCGCGATCGCCGCGGCGGTGTTCGCCTACAACCTGCCGGTTCAGGGCACATCGAGTCCCCTCGAGCTGATCGTGCCGGTGGGGCTGTGTCTGCCGTTCGTGTGGCGTCGTCGCCATCCTGTCGGCTCTTTCGCCGTCGTGATCGCCGCAGCTCACCTGCAGGTACTCCTCGGCCTCGGGCCCCTGGTGGCGGACGTGATGGTGGTGTTCTCCCTGTTCGCCGTCGCGTCCGCTCGCGCCTGGCAGATCTCGCTACCGGCGGCAGTCGTCGCTGCCGGGTGGACTCTTCTCGTGACGCTGCCGGACCGAGAGGCGAACGACCTGTCGCCGGGAGACGTCGGACTGTTCGTCGCAACCATGGCCGTCGCGTGGCTCATCGGCACGTTGGCCCGAACCCGGCGCCTGTACGTGCAGTCTCTGGAGGAGCGTGCGGCGCAGGCCGAGCGCGAGCGCGAGACCGGCACCCGCATGGCCGTTCTGGGTGAGCGCACACGCATCGCACGAGAACTGCACGACGTCGTCTCGCACAGTCTCAGTGCGATCGTTCTGCTGTCGGAGGGTGCGGCATCGATCGCTCACGCGGATCCGGACCGTGCGGCCGAGGCGATGCGCTCGGTGCGCGACACCAGCCGCGGTGCGATGAGTGAGATGCGGTCCATGCTGACCGTGCTGAGATCCGACGACGACCCCGTCGGCCCGCAACCGGGTCTCGATCGAATCGACGCGCTGCTCGACGAGTCACGCGCCGTGGGCATCCCGGTCGTACGGGTGGACGAAGGGACACCGCGCGAGCTCGGTGCGGGTGCCGCCGCGGTCGTCTACCGTGTGATCCAGGAAGCACTCACCAACGTCCGAAAGCACGCCGGCGAGGTGCACGATGTTCGTGTGTCGCTGTGTTGGAACGACGACGGAGTCGACATTCGCGTGGTGGACGATGGGAAGAGCGGAACCGGAACCGGGGGACTCGGATTGATCGGGATGCGCGAACGAGTCGAGGCTCAGGGAGGGGACCTCGAGGTCGGCCCCACGGACTCCGGGTTCGGCGTCCACGCGCGTCTGCCGGTGCCGAGGTGACCACCATGCGTGTCGTCCTCGTCGACGACCAGGAACTCGTCCGGACGGGCCTGCGCATGGTTCTGCAGTCCCGAGGAGTCGAGGTGGTCGGCGAGGCGTCGAACGGTCGGGAAGCCCTGGAGGTCGCACGCTCGGCGAAGCCGGACGTCGTCGTGATGGACGTGCGCATGCCCGTCATGGACGGTGTCGCCGCCACGCGTGCACTCTGCCAGAATCACGGTTCTCCGAAGGTGTTGATACTGACCACGTTCGACCTCGACGAGTACGCCTTCGAGGCGCTGCGGTGCGGCGCGAGCGGCTTCCTGCTCAAGGACGGCCCGGTCGACGAACTCGTCGCCGCGCTCGGCCACGTCCGGGACGGCGACGCGGTCGTGGCACCGTCGACCACGCGGCGCCTGGTGGAACACGTGACCCGAGGCTCGGCGCCGTCGTTCACCAGGTCGGCCGACCTCGAGAAGTTGACCGCGCGGGAGACCGAGGTGCTGTACGCGATCGCCTCCGGGCTGTCGAACGCCGAGATCGGCGCGTCGCTGGGGGTCTCCGAGGTGACCGTCAAGGCACACGTGGGACGGATCCTCGCCAAGCTTGGGTTGCGCGATCGGACGCAGGCGGTGATCGTCGCGTACGAGGCCGGACTGATGCAGCGCCCCCGCTGATGCGACGCCCTGGCCGATGCACTGTCCGGCCTGATCTCCTACTCAGGTATACCTCCGAATATCCGCCCCCGGACTGACGATTTTCGCGCCCACCGTCGGCAGAGTGTGGGTCATGGACATCGTCAACACACAGGGCCTCGGCAAGCGGTACGGATCGACCACCGTCGTCGACGACCTGAACCTGCGGATTCCCGAGGGTTGCGTCTACGGCTTCCTCGGGCCCAACGGTTCGGGTAAGTCGACGACGATGAAGATGTTGTTGTCGCTGGTGACGCCCTCGTCGGGTCAGATATCACTCTTCGGCCGCCCTCTCACGCGGGAGACGCGACGCGACCAGCTCGCGCAGGTCGGTTCGTTGATCGAGGCACCGCCGGGATACGGGCACCTGACGGGTGCGGAGAATCTGCGCGTCGTCCAGCGCAGTCTCGGACTGCGCGCGGACCAGATCGACCGGGCTGTCCGGACGGTGCGCTTGCAGGACCAGCTCGACAAGAAGGTCCGCAACTACTCCCTGGGCATGAAGCAACGCCTCGGTATCGCCATGGCGCTCGCACGCGAACCGCGCCTGCTGGTCCTCGACGAACCGACGAACGGACTGGACCCCGCAGGAATCGAGGAGATCCGTGAGCTCCTGCGTCATCTGGCGTCACACGGAGTGACTGTCATGGTGTCGAGTCATCTACTCGGTGAGATCGACCGGACCGCCGACGTACTCGGGATTCTCAGTGGCGGGCGCATGATCTTCCAGGGATCGCGTTCCGATCTGACGAGCGCGGCCACACCGGACGTGCTGATCGACACCGTCGACCCGGATCGTGCCGGAGCGGTTCTGCGAGAGAAGCTTCCGACCCGTGTCGACGGCCACACCGTTCGGGTGACGGGTATCGACGATCGCACGACGGCGCGTGTCGTGGAGGACCTGGTCGGGGCGGGGGCCGGCGTGTACGGCGTGCGCCGTGACGAGCAGTCCCTCGAGGACGTCTTCATGAACCTGACGAGCGGGGGTCGGCTGTGACCACGACACTGTCACCGTCGACGACGTCCGGCACGTCGTCGGTGCGCAACGAGTTCGCGAAGTATCGCCACCTGCGCCTGGGCGTAGTCAGTGCCGCGCTCGCGCTGGGAATCATCGCCCTGACGATGGTGGGCATGCTCGGCGGCGCCCCACAGGGTGAGGGGGAACCGCTGACATGGGGCCTTCCCATTGCAGGACTGTCGCTGGCACTTCCCCTCGCGTCTCCTCTGCTCATCGCGGTGATCGCCAGCCGCGCAGTGGAGATCGAGCATCAGGGAAACGGGTGGTTGCTCGCGCGGACGTCGGGTGTGACACCCGGGCGACTGTGCCGCGCCAAGTTCTGGTGCACGGCGGTGCACGTGGTCGTCGCGACTTCCCTCGGAAGCATCGGCGCTCTCGCACTCGGAGTTCTCGGCGGCATCTCGGACACACCGCCCGCCGGACTGTGGCTCGGTCAGACCGTGTCCGCTCTCGTCGTCGCGCTGGCGGTGCTGGCCCTGCAGGTGCTGGTCTCGGCGCGCTTCGACAATCAACTCGTCGCGCTGGGGAACGGCATCGTCGGCACCGTCGTCGCGCTGTGCTCGTTCGGGCTGCCTGTGTGGGCGGCGCACCTGACCCCGTGGGGGTACTGGTCGCTCATCGCGTCCGCGGACTACCAGGGCGACGCGGTGGTCACGCTCACGCCGTCCTACGGCAGCGTCGCTGTCCTCGCGGTACTCGCATCGGTGGTGTTCACACTTGCGACTCGTCGGCTCGACCGGCAGGAGGGATGAAGCTCATGCTCACTGCAGAAGTGCTCAAGCTCAGGCGTTCCCAGGTGTGGGCGGTGGTGGTCGTCCTCCCACTCGTCATGGCGGCACTCGGCGTCGTGAACACCGCGGCGTCCGGCGCCGGTCTCGAGGACGGCTGGAACACGTTGTGGCTCCGGACCACCGTCTTCTTCGGACTCTTCCCCGTCGCGCTCGGAGTCGCCGTGCTGGCATCGCTGGTGTGGCGACCGGAACACCGAGGTGGCAACTGGAACGCGCTGATGGCGAGTGCGACACCGACTGGACGCATCGTGGTGGCCAAGACCGTCGCGGTGGCACTGCTCGGAATTGCGATGCTGGCAGTGGAACTGGTGGCCGTCGTGATTCTCGGCAAGCTGGTGTTCGGGCTGCCGGGCATGCTGCCGACGCGGTACGTCGCGGTCGGTGCACTGACCGCGATCGCCGTGATCCCACTCGCTGCACTGCAGTCGACGTTGTCGATGACGATGCGGTCCTTCGCCGCTCCCATCGCGGTGGCGATGGTGGGTGCAGGTGTTGCCGTCGTCGCGATGACAGCCGAGTGGCACGCTGCCGTGTTCGTGTTTCCCTACGCCGTGACCACGCGGGCGAGCCAGCTCGCGTCGGGTGCCTTCGGTGACCCCGGGGCGCTGACGACCGGCGCAGCCACCGCAGTGGTCACTGCCGCCGTTCTGCTCACGGGGGTCGTGGTGGCGGCCACGACCCGATTGCTCGATCGCCGCGACGTGCACACGCGATGAAGGAGGCGGTGTACCGCGCGGGCGAGTCATCAGTAGGTTCGACCCATGACCGACTCCACGGCAGCCGCCCATGCCCGCGCCGCGTACCGCACGTTCGAGCCCTTCCACATCTCGGCGTACTTCAATCCCGAACTCGGAGCGGCGGGCCGGGACACGGGTCTCGACGGACACGCCTGGTACGTGGGCTCGCGCGCCGAGCCGATGGGGCCGTGTGCCGCCGGGGTGGTCGCCGCCGCGTTCTACAGCTTCAACACCACGCTGATCGAGCGCTCCTGGCCCGCGGCGATCGCCGCCGGCCTCGACACCGTGGCTCGGCGCCGATGGGACGCGCTGGACACCGTCCTCGGAGGTGCGCTGGGTGAGTCGGTGTCCGACCCGGGCCTCACGTCGCTGGCCGACCGCCTGCACGGCATCGGCGACACGCTCACCTTCGCCGGCCGCCCACTGTCCGCAGCGTGGCATCAGTCGTCGGCGCCCGACGTCCCGCACCTGCAGTTGTGGCACGCCATCGCGGTTCTGCGGGAATGGCGCGGCGACGGCCACCTCGCGGCTCTCCTCGACGCAGACCTCGATCCGACGGAGGCCGGTGTCTTCCACGAGGCCCAGCATCCCGAGCCCGGTGCTCGTCGGGTGCTGGGGCGTCGCATCACCCAGCTGACGCGCGAGTGGTCGGACGAACAGTGGGACTCGGCGGCCGAGCGTCTCGCCGCGCGCGGTCTCGTCACGACAGCCGACGGCGTCGAGACGCTGACGGACGACGGTGTCGCACTCGACCGCCACATCGAGGACCGCACCGATGCGATGGCCGCCGCCGCGTGGCGCGGTGTCGACGACGCGGAGGAGCTCATCTCCTCCGCGCGCCCCTACGTCAAGGCCGTGATCTCCGCGGGCATCCTGCCGGGAACGAAGAAGAAGGGCTGACCTACGCCTGCAGCAGGGTCGCCGCGCTGAGGTCGTCGATCACGAGATCGGTGACGATCTTTCCCGCGAGGGCCGCTCGCAGCGCGGTGAGCTTGTACTCGCCGGCGACGATGCACACGCGTCGCGGCACGGCTTTGAGTCGGTCCAAGCGTGGGCCGCTTGCACGTTCGTTCAGCGCGATGCGGTCGTAGCTGCCGTCGGAGCGGAGGAAGACGGTGGCGATGTCGCCGACGACGCCGTCCCGGTCGAGTTCCTCGAGATCCGACTTCTCCAGGTATCCCGCGCTGTAGACGTGGCTCGGTACAGCGCCGCCGTGCACGCCGATGCTGAACACGGCGAGGTCCATCCGGTCCTGCAGGTCGAGCACGCGTTTGATGCTGCGTTCGCGCCACAGCATCTGCCGAGTCTCCGGGTAGTCGAAGAACGCGGGAACCGGAAAGCCCTGGGGGAGAGCGCCGTACGCGTCGGCGACAGTGCGGACGATGTCCGTCGCGTAGGACACTCCGGTGGTGCGCGTGTTGGCTGCGCCGTTGAGTTGAACCACGTGCGAGTTGTGGGTGCGCTTCGGGGCGAGGTGTCGACTGACCGCGCTCACCGTCGTGCCCCACGCGACGCCCATGACCAGGTCGGAGGCGAAGAACGTCGTCAGCAGGCGGCCCGCGAACATGGCGACCCGGTCCAGGCGATCGACGTCGCTGACGGTCTCCGGAACAGGCACGACGTGGGCACGGACGCCGTACCGATCGGCGAAGGCGCGCTCGAGCCCGGGTGCCTGGCCGAGAGCGGTGCTGATCTTGATCTCCACGAGTCCCGACGTGCGGGCGAAGGTGATCAGCCGCGACACCGTGCTGCGGGAGACGCCCATCTCGCGGCCGATCGCGGCCATCGTCAAGTCCTGGAAGTAGTAGAGCCGCGCCGCCTGCACCGCGTCGATCGTGCGCGGATCCGTCGCGTCGGGGAGCAGGTGTTCCCCGTAGATCTGCAGCTCCGACATGAGCCCACGCTAAACCACATCGGGACCGCCGCAGTATCGCGATCCGGTCCGAGTTGCACATATGTGCACGTAATTTGCGACAACGTGCATGTCACCTAGCATGGCTTCCAGTTGCTCTTTATGGCCTGGATCACAAACACGGAGGAGATGGCGTGACGGACAAACGCGCGAAGTGGGGGCTGCCCGCAGAGATGGCAGCCGAGTTCGCGGGAACGATGATTCTGATTCTGTTCGGTGCCGGCGTCGTGGCGCAGGTGGTCTCGGGCGGCGAGTCCGGAAGCCTCGGCGACCACGACTCGATCGCCTGGGCCTGGGGCCTGGGTGTCATGTTCGGCGTCTTCGTCGCCGGCCGCGCCACCGGCGCGCACCTCAATCCCGCTGTCACGCTGTCCTTCGCGTTGTTCCGCGGCTTCTCGTGGTCGAAGGTCGCGCCGTACGTGCTCGCCCAGACTGTCGGCGCCTTCGTCGCCGCTCTGCTGGTGCGCTGGAACTACAACGACATGCTCAACGCGATCGACCCCGAGCACACGACCGCCACGCAGACGATCTTCTCGACGCTCCCGGGTAACGGCACGCTGCCCGTCAGCCTCGGCTCGGCGCTCACCGATCAGATCATCGGCACCGCGATCCTGCTCTTCCTCATCGTCGCCGTGACCGACACGCGCAACAGCCCGCCCCTGGCCAACATGGCGCCCCTGATCATCGGTCTCATCGTCGTGGCCATCGGCTTCGCATGGGGCACCAACGCCGGCTACGCGATCAACCCGGCTCGTGACTTCGGACCCCGCCTGGCGTCGTTCATCACGGGATACGGTGGGGCATGGCGAGATCAGTACGGCAGCCTCTACTTCTGGGTGCCGATCCTCGGGCCCATCATCGGCGGCCCCATCGGCGTCCTGCTGTACGACAACCTGGTGGGTCGGTTCCTGCCGGCCGATCCCGACGGCGACGACGAGCAAGAGCCCAGCCGTCTGCCCGAGAAGTCCGCATGATCGTCCACTCCACTACCCAGGGGAACCACTCATGACCGAAACCCGTTACGTCGCAGCGATCGATCAGGGCACCACCTCGACTCGGTGCATGATCTTCGATCACAAGGGCACCGTCGTCGCCGCCGATCAGCGCGAGCACAAGCAGATCTTCCCGCAGGCCGGGTGGGTCGAGCACGACGCTGTGGAGATCTGGAACAACGTCCGCAGCGTCTCCGCCGGCGCACTCGCCGCGGCCGACCTCACCCCGTCGGACATCGCGGCCGTGGGCATCACCAACCAGCGCGAGACCGCGCTGGTGTGGGAGCGCGCCACCGGCAAGCCCGTCTACAACGCCATCGTCTGGCAGGACACTCGCACCGACCGCATCGTCACCAAGCTCGGCGGGGGCGACGCCACCAAGTACACCGCGAAGACCGGCCTGCCGCTCGCGACCTACTTCTCGGGCCCCAAGGTCAAGTGGATCCTCGACAACGTCGAGGGCGCGCAGGAGAAGGCCGACGCCGGCGAGCTGTGCTTCGGCAACATGGACACCTGGGTCCTGTGGAACATGACGGGCGGTGTCGACGGCGGTCTGCACTACACCGATCCCACCAATGCTTCGCGCACGCTGCTGATGGATCTCGACACCCTGTCCTGGGACGAGGGCATCTGTGCGGACATGGGCATCCCGATGTCCATGCTCCCCGAGATCCGCAGCTCCTCCGAGGTGTACGGCAACGTCCGCGAGCGCGGTTCGCTCAGCGCTGTCCCCATCGCCGGCATCCTGGGCGATCAGCAGGCCGCCACGTTCGGTCAGGCGTGCCTGTCGCCCGGTGAGGCGAAGAACACCTATGGCACAGGCAACTTCGTGCTGTTGAACACAGGCACCGACAAGGTGATGAGCAAGAACGGACTGCTCACCACGGTCTGCTACAAGATCGGCGACCAGCCGACGGTGTACGCCCTCGAGGGTTCCATCGCCGTCACCGGATCGCTCGTGCAGTGGCTGCGCGACAACCTCGGAATGATCTCCACCGCAGCAGATATCGAGACCGACGCCCGCTCCGTCGACGACAACGGCGGCGCCTACTTCGTGCCCGCATTCTCCGGTCTGTTCGCCCCGCACTGGCGCTCCGACGCCCGCGGCGCCATCGTCGGACTCACCCGTTTCGTCAACAAGGGCCACCTGGCGCGAGCCGTGCTCGAGGCCACCGCCTACCAGACCCGCGAGGTCATCGAGGCCATGAACGCCGATTCGGGCGTCGACCTCGAGGTGCTCAAGGTCGACGGCGGTATGGTGGTGAACGAGCTGCTGATGCAGTTCCAGTCCGACATTCTGAACGTGGATGTCGTCCGGCCGGTGGTCGCCGAGACCACCGCACTGGGCGCGGCGTACGCAGCGGGCCTGGCCGTCGGTTTCTGGGCGAGCGAGGACGAGATCCGCGAGAACTGGGCCGAGGACAAGACATGGACACCGTCCATGGATGACGCGGAGCGAGACAAGCTCTACGCCGGTTGGAAGAAAGCCGTCACACGAACACTCGATTGGGTCGATGCCGAATGAATTCCACCACAACAGCTCTCAGCCCCGAAGCACGCAAGGAAGCACTCCGACGTCTCGCCACGGAGGAGATGGACGTTCTGGTCATCGGCGGGGGTGTCGTCGGTACCGGAGCTGCCCTCGACGCGGTCACCCGCGGCCTGAAGGTCGGCCTGGTCGAGGCGCGTGACTACGCCGCCGGGACGTCCAGCAGGTCCAGCAAGCTGTTCCACGGTGGCCTGCGCTACCTCGAGCAGTTCAACTTCGCGCTGGTCTTCGAGGCGCTCAAGGAGCGGTCGCTGGTCCTCAACGACCTGTGCCCGCACCTCGCCCGCCCCGTGCCGTTCATCTACCCCCTCGAGAAGCTGATCGACCGGCCGTACGTCGGCCTCGGTATCGGCGTCTACGACGTGATGGGTGCCGGCCGCGGTGTGCCCTCGCACCACAAGCATCTGGGCAAGAAGAAGACGCTGGAATCTTTCCCGTCGGGCAAGCGCTCCGCCATCCGCGGTGCCGTGCGCTTCTACGAGGGCCAGGTCGACGACGCCCGCCACACCATGATGATCGCCCGCACCGCCGCGGCCTACGGAGCGTTGTGCGCCAACAGCACTCGCGTCACGGGCTTCCTGCGCGAGGACGACCGCGTGATCGGCGTCGTCGCGACGGACCTCGAGTCGGGGGAGTCGTTCGAGATCCACGCCAAGCAGGTCATCAACGCTGCCGGTGTGTGGACCGACGAGATCCAGGAGATGGTCGGCGGTCGCGGACAGTTCCAGGTTCGCGCGTCCAAGGGCGTGCACCTCGTGGTGCCCCGTAACCGCATCAACAGCTCGACGGGCATCATCACCCGCACCGAGAAGTCGCTGCTGTTCGTGATCCCGTGGGGGAGCCACTGGATCATCGGCACCACCGACACCGACTGGAAGCTCGACCTGGCGCATCCCGCAGCCAGCAAGAGCGACATCGACTACATCCTCGGGCACGTCAACAAGCTGCTGCAGGATCCGCTGGACCACAAGGACGTCGTCGGTGTCTACGCCGGTCTGCGTCCGTTGCTGTACGGCGAATCCGACTCCACCAGCACGCTGTCCCGCGAGCATGCCGTCTCCAGCCCCGTACGTGGCCTCACCGTCATCGCCGGCGGCAAGTACACGACGTACCGGGTCATGGCGAAGGACGCGGTCGACTCCGCGGTGCACAACATGGAGCGCAAGGTTCCGGAGTGCGTCACGGAGAAGATCCCGCTCGTGGGTGCCGACGGGTACTACGGCGCCTGGAACGCGCGCCAACTCGCGGCCGACCGCGCAGGGATGCGCGTCGGACGCATGGAGCACCTGCTCGGTCGCTACGGCACCCTGGTCGGTGAGGTCCTCGACCTGATCGATCAGAACCCGGAGCTCGGCAAGCCGCTGGAGAACGCACCCGACTATCTCAAGGCCGAGGCCGTCTACGCCGCGAGCAATGAGGGCGCGCAGCACCTCGACGACATCCTGACGCGGCGCATCCGCGTGTCGATCGAGTTGGCCGACCGCGGCGAAGCTGCCGCAGCCGAGGTCGCCGGACTGGTCGCACCCATCCTCGGGTGGGACGAGCAGCACGTGTCCGACGAGATCGAGCACTACCGTAAGCGCGTTGCGGCAGAGCGTGAATCGCAGGCGCAGCCGGACGACGAGACCGCCGATGCCGCACGGCTCGGGGCTCCCGACGTGCGCGTGGGCGTCGGCGGCTGACCCTCCGCACCCCGCACGACCAGAACACCCTCCCCAGTCGACTGGGGAGGGTGTTCTGCTGTCTCAGGCCGCCTCGTCCTTCCGTTCGGACTTCACCAGCTCTTTCGTCCGCACGAGGCGCAGGGCCGTCACCAGGAAGACGCCGCCCACGATGTTGAACGCCACCGTGTATCCGAACCACTCGATCCACTGCAGGTAGTCCACGTCCGCGCCGGCGTGGATCGCGCCGAAGATCAACAGCGAGTCGAGGATCGAGTGGAACAGCTGCAGCCCCGCCAACAGGAAGCCGGCCGCCATGGCAGCGATGATGCGGGCGACGTCCGACGTGGTTCCCTGCTGCATCCTGGTCAGTAGCGTCATGGTGCTGCCGCCGAGGATCGCCAGACAGATCGACTGCGTGTTCAAGGGCGCGTCGACGAAGTGGTGTGCCGATTCGGACAGCACCATCAGCCATTGCGGGAACGCCTGCGCGACCAGCCACATCACCGCCCACCCGCCGACCAGGTTGGCCAGAAGAGTGCCGATCCAGAGCTTCGCGAGTTGTGCCGGGGTGCCGTCCTTCGAGACCACCGCGGCGATGGGCATGAGAAAGTCCTCGGTGAAGAGCTCGCTGTGCGCGAGATAGATTGCGACGAGGCCGATCCCGAACGCGAGCCCGGCGAGAAGATGGCTGCCCGTCTCGTCCAGCACCGCGAGATAGGCCATCACGCCCAGCGCCACCTCGAGTCCGCCGAACAGTCCGGTGACAATCACGGCGCGGACGGTGCGGTGCAGACGCTCGGCACCCTCGGTGACCACCGAGTCGAAGCTCTCTTCGAGCTCCTCTTCGACGGGACCGTCATTGTCGCCGTCGTTACGGCGCGCTTCTTCGCTCATCTCTCGGTGTACCCCGCACGGGCTGCCACCAGACGATCGTGGACGTTCACCCCCGCTGGGAAGGGGTGAACGTCCACGATCGAGAAGTCAGCGCTTCTTCTTGTTCACCGCGGCGGAGGCGTCGTCGGCAGCGATGTTCCCCGCGGCCTTCGTCTTCTTGTCGAGTCGCTTTTCCTTCAGCGACTTGCCCGATTTCTGTGTCATCGAGTTGCGCGGAGACTTGTCAGCCATGGTGTCAGCCCCTTGATCAAGGGAACCAGATGGCTCCGATACGGCGAACACTACGCCTGATGCAGCGTGAACAGCGCAAACGCTGACAGTGGAACGGGCTGCGCGACTGACGCGTCCTACCCCGCGAGGGGGTGGGAACGATGTTCGTCGTCGCTGATGTGGGGGCCGTGCGGGCCGCGAGCCGAGCTGTGCTCGGTGAGGTGGAGCAGATCGGTGTGGCACCGCGAGGTGTGGTCGCGCTCCCCGGAGCGTCGACCGCGGCCGCACTTGCTCGAGCGGAAGAGCGAGCCGTCTCGGCACTCAACGATCTCGTCGCGGGCTTCTCTGCGACAGCGCGATCGCTGGATGTCGCTGCCGTCGGGTACGCCGACGCGGACTCGGCGAACGCCGCTCGGCTCGAGGGGGTCGGGCGTGGAGGTCGCTGAGCTCGCGCCGCGTCGTGAAGTGGTGGCGTCGTGGGATCCCGACGCCGTCCGGATCGACGCGACGTGGATCGGTGACGGCGCCTCAGTTCTCGACTCTCGGGCGGCGGCAATCGACAGGAGACGCGTCGATCTGCGGGAAGCGTGGCAGGGTGCAGCCGGCGATGCTGCGGTAGATCGCCTCGGACAGGATCTTGCTGCAGCGCAACGTCGGACGACTCAGCTTCGGGTGCTAGAGCACGCAGTTCGCGACGGTGCTTCTGCCATCGCCGTCGCTCGCGAGGCGCTCCTCGACGCTGTCGTCGTGGCCGAGGCGGACGGTTGCCTCGTCGCACCGGACTGGTCGGTGGTCAACAACGGTGGCTCCCATGCGGCGGTCATCGCGGCGCATGTGCAGGCGCTGATCGACGCGGACAAGTCCGCCGCCCGGTCCATCGACCACGCGTCCGCTGCACTCCTCGACGGCGAACCACGGCGCTTCGTTCCCCTCGCGATCGGCCTGGCCTGGGCGGTGGAGGCGGCCGTGCACGCGATGATCGCGGCCGGCGTGCTGTCCGTCGGCGCGATGGCCTTCGCACTGGTCGACCGGTTCGGCATGGATGCGTGGGATGCGATCCACGACGCGCTGCCGACCAGCTTCTTCCATGATGCGGGGCCGGTCGATGCCGCGGGTGTCGACGACGTGTTGAACGATCTGACGGAGCCGGGGCGGACATATCCCCACCGACAGGTCGGCTCGGACGAGGAGGTGCGACGGGTGCTGGACCGCCTTACAGAGAACGCGCGCACTGTCGATCCGGGTACGAACGGGAAAATCCTGGAGAAGTACGTGCTTCCGGACGGGACGAGGATTCAGCTTCGCACTGATAGTCGTTCGGGTGGACTGACAATCGATATCAACAGCGACAACACGACGAGGAAGGTCCACGTTCGATGATTGACGAAGATCTCGAGTTCCGTCTGCTCTACGAGCTCGACGACGATTGGATGCCGTTCTGGGGTTTCTCCGTGATCGTGTTCTGGTTCTGGGGCCACGGCACGTCACCTGCACAGATCGCCGGCGTGATCCGACACCTTGCAGAGTCGGGCCTTGTCACTCTCGGGGCGCTCCGGTCACACGGTTCCGGCTTCGACGAGTGGAACGTCTCCATCGACGAGAGCATGAGACGCATCGCGGACGGCTACGACGGCGAGATCGGATACCGAAGCGTGGACGACCACTACGCGCTGATCGATACGGAAGTATTCCGGGCCAACCTCACCGCGAAAGGGGCGGAGCGTCTCACTGCGCTCGAAGCACGCGGAATGACGTATCACAACACGATCGGTCCGTTCGAGACCCGCACCGGCCCCCTGTAAATCCGGTGCAGAAATCGTCGATAGGCGAGCGTTTCTGCACCTCATTTCAGAATCGTCGTCGCGACGGTGCGCTCACCCGCGCATTCCGCGGCTCCGCGCACCTTCCGGCGCGTCGGCAGGTGACGTCACGTTCCCCTACGGCTTGTTCTGCCGACCTGGGGGACCGGGGATCGCGCCGCACCGCCCGCCACACAGCAACTTTGGTGGGTCAGTAGTCGATATCAAGAAGCCTGGAGGTATTCAAGTGATCATGGTGCATGTGCGGTGAAGATCGAGAACGAACTCGAATTCAGGATCCTGTATGACCTCGACGACGATTGGATGCCTTTCTGGGGCTTCATGGCACTGGTGACCGGCTTCTGGGGGACGGACACTCCACCGGAGAAGGTTGCTGACGTCATTCGCTGGTTCGCCGAATCGGGACTCGTCACGCTGGGAGCGCTGGCCGACAACGAGGTTGGTTGGGCGGCTTGGGATGTCGACATCGACGAATCCATGCGACGCATCGCTGAGGGTTACGGCCATGGTGTCGGTTACCTGCATGCACCCGACGTTGGAGTGTTGATGGACACCGAGGTGGTTCGAGCGAACGTCACTAAACTCGGCGAGCGTCGGCTCGCTGAGTTGGAGGCCGGAGGAATGACGTACTGGACCGCTCAGTGCCGCTACGAAAGCCCGCGAGCTCGATGATCGGGAGCGGGGGAGACCGCAACGTGTTCCGAGGTGCATCTGCCGGGAGTGTTGACGTCGCTCTGGAGTTCAGGCTGCTGTGCGACCTGGACGACGACTGGACGTCCCTCTGGAGTTTCGTCGCCAAGGTGCGCGCGTTCCGTGGCTGGGATACCCCGCTCGACGAGATAGCCGATGTCATCCGGTGGTTCGCCGACTCAGGGCTCATGACGTTCGGTGCACTCGCAGACAACGAGATTGGTTGGGAGGAGTGGAAGGTCGACACCGACGAGTCCATGAGGCGGATCGCCGGGGGCTTTGGCGCGAGCAACGGTTACCTGGCCGCCGCGCAAGACCTCGACTTGATGGGGTGCGAGGTCTTCCGAGCAAACATCACGACAAGGGGCGAGCGTCGGCTCAGAGAGCTCGAGGCGCAGGGCATGACGTGGGACAACACGATCGGCACGTTCGAGACTCGAAGCGGCATGCTGTGAGATCCGGTGCAGAAGTAGTCGCTGAGCGAACAGTTCTGCACCGCATCGGTCGCGACGGTGCGCTCACCCGCGCATTCCGCGGCTCCGCGCACCATCCGACGCGTCGGAAGGCGACGCGAAGTTCCTTCATTGCTCGTGGTGCCGACCTTGAGGACCGGGTTCGCGCTGCGCTGTCCGCCAGGTCCACCGTGTCCGAGAAGGCGATGTTCGGCGGTCTTGCGTTCATGGTCGACGGGAAGATGGTCGTGTCCGTCGGCAACGGTGGCGGAGCATTGCTGGTGCGGGTACCTCGCGATCGCGACGACGACTATGTCGGACGCCCGGGAGCTCGTCGTGCGCAGATGGGCGCGGGCAGGTCGATGGGACAGGGGTGGATCTCGGTGAACGCGTCAGTTCTGGAGTCCGACGACGACCTGCAGGTCTGGATCGACGCCGCAACCTCAGCCGATACTCCCTAACCAGGGGAACCGACGTTCTACCGCGGCACGTACTGGATCAACTCCCGCACCACCCAGGGCGAGCCGCACTACGGATCCAGTGTAGTAATCAGCGGACAGCGCGGATCACTGCACACGATCACCGCGTCGGCAGGTACTCCACCAACTCGAACGAGTTCCGCACCACCCGCCGCAGGTCCGCGAGCCCGCCGGTCACCGCCCGGCGGCCCGAGCCTGAACGTTGGCAGTGCGAAACCCCCGAGCGGCACCGACGTCATCGGCAAACTAGTGGTGCGTTGGCATCGATTACGCGGCCGGCTGCCGTCCCGCTGACGTCCATCGCGCAGCCGCGTGCCGAATTGGGCCGGGCTGCAGCCGAACTGCTGTTGGAGCAGGTGTCGGCCTCCGGTGACTAAGAGTTCCGGCAGCTCACCTTCGACCGCGTCGTTGGTGGTGCGGGGCTCGACCGACCCGTCGTGGCGCGCGCGCTGATCCATCGGGCGTTCACCTTCCCGGCTTAGCATGGGCGTCATGGCGATGCGACGAGTGCTGCTGACCGTCTCGATGTGCGTGGCGCTGGCGGCCTGCTCCGCACAAGATGCCGAGACCGCGAAGCCGCTCGACGGCTTCGACCTGCAGGCGCACCGCGGTGGCCTCGGACTGGTCACCGAGAGCACGCTCGCCTCGTTCACCAATGCCCTCGAGCTCGGCGTCACCACCCTCGAGATGGACACGCAGATCACCGAGGACGGCATCGCCGTCGTGACGCACGACCGGAAGGTGTCGGATGCGAAGTGCCGCGACACCCGGCCAATTACCGACAACGATCCTGTGTTCCCCTACGTCGGGAAGTACGTCAACACCCTGACGCTGGCGCAGGTGCGAACCCTGAATTGTGGTGTCACGCAACTCGACGGCTACCCGGAACAGCGAGTGGCGACCGATGCCGGCATCCCGACTCTCGACGAGGTGCTCGCGCTGGTGAACTCGTACGACTCCACGGTGCAGCTGAACATCGAGACCAAGGTGGAGGCGGCGGCGCCCACCGAAACGGCGTCCCGTGAGCAGTTCGCCGACGTGGTGCTCGCCTCGGTCGGGGCGGCGGGACTGCTCGATCGCACGACCATCCAGAGTTTCGACTGGGGCGCTCTCCTCGCGGTGCAGAAGGTCGACCCGTCGGTGAGGCTGGTCGCGCTCACAGAACACGATTTCCTCGAGGTCGGAGAATCGGGAGCGTCTCCGTGGTTGGGCGGTCTCGACATCGACGAGTTCGACGGCGACCCGGTGGCGGCGGTGCAGTCGTTCGGCGCCCACGCCCTCTCGCCCGTGCAGGGCAACCCGCAGAAGGGAGCCGTAGGGGATGCGGACTTCGAGCTCTACGTGACACCCGAGTTGGTGGCGTCAGCGCATGCCGCTGGGATCCGTGTCGTGCCGTGGACGGTGGACGACCCCGCGACGATGGCGGTACTGATGGACATGGGTGTCGACGGCATCATCACCGACTACCCCGACCGCCTGCGCGAGGCGATGGGGGAGCGGGGGATGGCGCTACCGGAGTCGGCCACGGTGCGCTGACGCGCGCCTGTCAGCTGACGTACACCGGTACCGGCTTCTCGAAGCTCTCGTTCTCCGGCAGGATCGGCTCGTCCGCGCCGGCATCGACGTCAGCGACTGTCCGCACGCCGCGCAGCGACGCTGCTCCCTCGCGAGCCACCACCAGCTCGTCGTACCAGGCGAACCACGGCATCCCGAACCGCGTGTAATCCGCGGCGCTCAGAGGAACCGAGGCGGGTTCCGATCCTGTGAGCTGCTGCCACACAGCACTGTTGACGATGTCAATGGTGAATCGTCGGCCGTGCTCGAGGTCCCACGATTCGTGCGGGACCACTGGCGTCGCCACTGCCTGTCTGATGGATCCACCGGCACCGAGGCCCATCGCGTCGTTCGGGGGCAAGGAGAAGCAGATGATGGTCGGCAGGTGGTCCAGCTCCGAGTACTTGCTCGCCAGCATCGGGTAGACGGCCACCTGGATCCCACCGCGCGCCGGCTCCGAGGACAGTTGCTCCTCCACCGTGTAGTCGGCGCCCAGCGGGGCAGCGACGAACTGGCGCACCGTCCCCTTCTCGGCAGTGAACCCATCGAGCCACGGCTGGTCCGGAACTTCGAGGTAGTCCTCGACCTCGAAGTCGGGAACGGGCGACCATGGTTCACCCGTCAAGACGTTGATGGTTCCGCTGCTCATCGTCACGAGGAACGGATAGCCGGCGTCGAAGTTGATCCAGCACGCCTCGGACTGCCACATCGGCATGGCGAAGCGCGTCACCCCGTCGTCGTCCTGGCCGGACTCCGTCACCTGCAGTCTGCCGAGGCCCGGAGGGAGGTCGTACGTGGTTCCGTCGTCGGGAACGCGGAGAGTCCGCTGGAACGAGAACGACATCCGGGCGTCGGGATGGACCTCGGGGCATCGGACCTCGACACGGTCGTCGACGATGTGCACTGCCATGGTGAACCCCTTGCCCGGGCCCGCGGCCCTCGTTGTGTGTGGAGGGATGCTGGCACGGGGGTCCGACACAATTCGGCGGGCTCCGACTCAGTCGAGCCGCATCAACCCGTAGAACCCCTCGATGTGCTCGCGCGCCAGGTTGGCGGCCTTGGCGCCGTGGCCTCGGCGCAAAGCATCGACGATGCCGCGATGCTCGCACCGGAGGTTCACGGCGACGGCCGACCAGTCGTCGAGCATCGGCACCGCGTCCATGACGTAGCCGTGGATGGAGTCGCGGAGCGAGGTCATCATCGCCTCGATCAGCACGTTGCCCGCCAGCCCGGCGAACCGCACGTGCAGTTCGGCATCGAGGCGGTGGAACTGGTCGGGTTCCAGGCTCTGGTCGTCCATTCGGTCGAGTAGCTCGTCGATGGCTTTGAGGTCGGGCGTGCGCGCCGCGGCTTCGCGTAGCGCCCACGACTCGAGCAGCACGCGCGTCTGCACCACGTCCGCGATCGGCAGGAACTGCGTGGCCATGTGCAGCCGCAGTGCCGAGCCGATGGATGTGGCGGGATCGGCCACGACGATCGCACCCGAATCGGGGCCGGACCCGACCGACGTCTTCACGACACCCATCGCCTCCAGCACCCGAATGGCCTCACGAACCGAGCTCCGACCGACGCCGAGATCCTCCGCGAGTGCGCGCTCGGCCGGCAACCGGTCGCCGACACGGAGTCGGGCCGCCGCCAGGTCCTGTTCGATGCGGTGGAGAACCACCTCGTGTGCGCGCATCATCGGAGAATAGCTGGTGTGGTCCGACCACAGGGGGTACTGTGGTCAGACCACACGCTCTGGAGGCTCCATGCGGATCGCCCTGTTCGCCACCTGTCTGGCGGACGCACTCTTCCCCGAGTCAGCGAAAGCGACTGTCTCACTGCTCGAACGGCTCGGCCACACCGTCGTCTTCCCATCGGATCAGACGTGCTGCGGCCAGATGCACGTCAACACCGGCTACCTCAAAGAAGCCGCACCGCTGGTGCGCCACCACGTCGAGGTCTTCGAGAAGTCGTCGTGGGACGTCGCCGTCGCGCCGTCCGGTTCCTGCGTCGGATCGGTGCGCCACCAGCACGCGATGGTCGCGCGCCGCGCCGGCGACGAGGACCTGGCCACACGCGCCGAGGACATCGCCGGACGCACCTACGAGCTGTCCGAACTCCTCGTCGACGTCCTCGGCGTCACCGACGTCGGCGCCTACTACCCGCACCGCGTCACCTACCACCCCACGTGCCATTCGCTGAGAATGCTGCGCGTCGGCGACAAGCCCCTCGAACTGTTGCGCAACGTGCGCGGCATGACCTTGGTCGAATTGCCCCAGGCCGAGTCGTGCTGCGGCTTCGGCGGAACGTTCGCGTTGAAGAACTCGGAGACCTCGACGGCGATGTTGTCGGACAAGATGGCCAACGTCCTCTCCACCGGTGCCGAGGTGTGCAGCGCCGGGGATTCGTCGTGCCTCATGCACATCGGCGGCGGACTGTCCCGCCTGCGCACCGGCGTCAAAACTGTTCACCTGGCCGAGATCCTGGCATCGACGGAGGCAGCATGACCACCTTCTTGGGTTCGCCCGGCATCGGCAACATTCGCGGGGAGGAGAGCTTCCCGAAGGCCGCGAAGCGGGCGCTGCAGGACACGCAGATGCGGCGCAACGTCGGGGCCGCGACCAAGACCATTCGTGAGAAGCGGCTGGGAGCTGTTGCGGAGTGCGATGACTGGGAGGAACTGCGCCTCGCCGGTAGTGCCCTCAAGACCGACGTGATGTCGAGGCTGCCCGAGCTCCTCGAACAGCTCGAAGCCAACGTCACCGCCCGCGGGGGAGTGGTGCACTGGGCACGCGACGCCGACGAGGCCAACCGCATCATCACGGACTTGGTCAAGGCCACGGGCAGTGACGAGGTGGTCAAGGTGAAATCCATGGCCACCCAGGAGACCGGCCTGAACGAGTACCTCGAAGCCGAGGGCATCGCCGCGATCGAGACCGACCTGGCCGAGCTCATCGTCCAGCTGGGTGACGACAAGCCCAGTCACATCCTGGTTCCCGCAATTCACCGCAACCGCGCGGAGATTCGCGAAATCTTCCTGCGTCGCATGCCCGGTGTCGACGCTGCCATCACCGATGAGCCGCGCGAACTGGCCATGGCCGCACGGGAGCATCTGCGACGGAAGTTCCTGTCGGCAAAGGTGGCCATCAGCGGCGCAAACTTCGGTGTCGCCGAGACGGGGACGCTCGCCGTCGTCGAGTCCGAAGGCAACGGGCGGATGTGTCTGACGCTGCCCGACACCCTCATCACGCTGATGGGCATCGAGAAGCTGGTCCCCACGTTCGCGGACCTCGAAGTGTTCATGCAGCTGCTTCCCCGCTCGTCCACGGCCGAGCGGATGAACCCGTACACGTCGATGTGGACCGGAGTGCACGAGGGCGACGGTCCCCAGAACTTCCACCTGGTGCTCATCGACAACGGCAGAACCAACGTGCTTGCCGACGAGGTGGGCCGCGCCGCCCTCAACTGCATCCGGTGCAGCGCGTGCTTGAACGTGTGCCCGGTCTACGAGCGGACCGGTGGGCACGCGTACGGGTCTGTGTATCCGGGTCCGATCGGCGCGATTCTGTCGCCGCAGCTCACTGGTACTACCGGTCACGACGATCCCAATGCTTCCCTGCCGTATGCGTCGTCGCTGTGCGGGGCGTGTTTCGATGCGTGTCCGGTGCGTATCAATATTCCGGAGATTCTGGTGCACCTTCGGGCGGAGCAGGTCGACTCCGAACGCGGCGGCATCCCCGGTGCGCAGGAGATTGCCATGCGGGCGGCAGGGTGGGCGATGAACTCGCCGAAGCGATTCGGGATGGCCGAGAAAGCTGCGGGTGTCGGTCGCCTGCTGGCAGGGAAGAAGGGGCACATCGAGTCGCTTCCATTCCCCGGATCGTTGTGGACCACCAGCCGTGACATTCCGGCCCCTCCGAAGGAAACGTTCCGCCAGTGGTGGGCACGAACGCACGAGGACGAATCATGAACGCTAAGTCGGAAATCATTGAGCGCATCCGATCAGCGACTGGGGGTGGTGTTGCCGGCGTTGATGTGCCGCGCGATTACGACCGCGCTGCGTTGGTCGGCCGGGGGAACGTCGACCGCTTCGCCGAAACGGTCGACGACTATCGGGCTCAGGTCTACCGAATCTCCGAGGCGGAGATCGCCGGCACGGTGTCTTCGTTGCTCGGTGATGGTCGAGCGGTCGTCCCCGTCGACTTGCCTTCTGCCTGGGTTGACGGAGTCGCGGTGGTTCCGGACGAGGGCCTGTCGATCGACCAACTCGATGCCCTCGACGCGGTGATCACCGGCTGCGCGGTGGGGATCGCTGCCACCGGCACGATCGTGCTCGATGCCTCTGTCGCGCAGGGTCGTCGGGCTCTGACTCTGGTACCGGACCATCACATCTGCATCGTCCGCGCCGACCAGGTGGTGGACACGGTGCCGCAGGCCTTCGCGGTGCTGGACGCCACTCGGCCGCTGACCTTCATCAGCGGGCCGAGTGCGACCAGTGACATCGAACTGAACAGGGTGGAAGGGGTCCATGGGCCGCGGCGGTTGGATGTGCTGATCGTCGGTTGACTTGCGGTCGTGGACTTCCACCCCCGCTCAGCGGTGGCGGGAGTCCACAACCAGCTGGAGTTACCTCACCACTGAGGGATGACGTCGAGGATCCACACGACACCGAACTTGTCGACAAGCTTGCCGTACAGCGGTGAGAACCCGACCGGCCCGAGCGGCACCAACACTGTTGCCCCAGCGGACAAGCCCTCGAACGCGGCGGTGATCTCGTCGGCATCGTG
This sequence comes from Rhodococcus sp. BP-332, assembly GCF_019836065.1. Lineage (NCBI taxonomy): Bacteria > Bacillati > Actinomycetota > Actinomycetes > Mycobacteriales > Nocardiaceae > Rhodococcus > Rhodococcus sp. BP-332. Next base: position 162,163 of record NZ_JABUEC010000002.1, on the reverse strand, counting down.
GCTTCGAAGCGCGCTGTAGAAGGCGTTCTCACCCGCGTTGTAGGGAAGCGAGTCCTGGATGTCGTACGCCATGACGCGGAACCCTCCGGGTGTGCTGACCTCACCCCAGGCGATCTGCTCGGACTGTGTCGGTCCCTGGCCCGACTCGGTGTCGCCGTAGGGGAATGCGACCAGTTCGCCGCCGAAGACGGACTGGTAGAACTCCAACGCTTCACGTGCGTTGCCGCGGAGGTTGACGTGCAAGGCGGTGATGACGGTCATCGAGACTCCTTGAGTAGATCGGTCCGGCAGGCTGTGCCGATAAGAACGACGATCGCAGGCCAATAGGTCAGATCCTGACCGCTTGGTCGCGCATACTCGGGTGATGTCGGAACCGTCCTCACGCATGTTGACCCTGTTGTCGTTGCTGCAGGTCCGCCGCGAGTGGCCGGGTACCGAACTGGCCGGGCGGCTCGGTGTGAGCCCGAGGACCATCCGCCGCGACGTCGACCGATTGCGCGTTCTCGGCTACAACGTCGCTGCGCTGCGCGGGTCGGACGGTGGCTACCGGCTGGACGGGGGCGAGGAGGTGCCGCCCCTACTTCTCGACGACGACCAGGTGGTCGCACTGACACTCGCCTTGCAAGTCGTGCCGGCAATGGGCATAGACATTGCCGATGCCGCCGAGCGAGCTTTGGCGACCCTTCGGACTGTCATGCCTACTCGCGTCCGCAACCGGGTCGACGCGCTGGCGCTCACTGCGCTCCCTGCGACCGGCGACCCGATCGATCCCGCTGTGCTGCGCACGGTCGGAGAGGCGGCGCGCAATCACGAGCTGATTCGCTTCGATTACGTATCGGCGGAACATCATTCAGTGGTACCTCCGCGACGCGTCGAGCCGCACGGAGTAGTCGGAGCCGGAGGTCGGTGGTACGTCGTCGGGTGGGATTTGGACCGCGACGACTGGCGTGTGTTTCGAGTCGACCGCATGACACCGAAGATGCGAACGGGCGTGCGATTCACTCCGCGTCCGATCCCCGGCGGTTCGTCGGCCGAGCTGCTCCGTCGACGCTTTCGCGGCACGGTCTCGGGTGATTGGGCGTGTGAAGGGGAGGCGACGGTGCACCTTCCTGCGGCGGAGGCCGCTCCCTTCCTCGCCGACGGAACGGTCGAAGATCTTGGCGACGGTCGGTGTCGCGTCCGCATCGGCGCGTGGTCGTGGACGGGTATCGCCGCATCGTTGGCTAGGTTCGACGCCGAGTTGGAGGACCTACGTCCCCCGGAGCTTGCCGACGCGGTGGTGAGGGTCAGCGAGCGCTTGCGGCGGGCGGTGGCGAGTGGGTGACGGGCATACTCGACCCGAACGCGAACGGTCAGCCGTTCGACACTGCTGCGAGGGACGGTCATGCCGACTATTGCTGTCACAGGTTCGACCGGCTCGGTGGGAGGCGCTGTTGCAGCGCACCTCTCGAGGGCCGGCACGCCACAACACCTATTGGTGCGCGATCCCTCCAGAGCGCCGAAGTTGCCCGGTGCCACCGTGGGCGCTAGTTCCTACGGTGACGCGGACGCTGCCACGCAAGCCTTGGCAGGAATCGACGTGCTGTTCATGGTGTCCGGCGCCGAGAATGCGACACGGCTGGCGGATCACCGCACCTTCGTCGATGCTGCGGCGCAGGCCGGAGTTCGGCACATCGTCTACACGTCGTTCTTCAGGGCGGCGCCGGACGCGACGTTCACTCTCGCGCGCGATCACTACTTCACCGAGCAGCACATCCGTAGTTCCGGGCTGGCATACACGTTCCTGCGCGACAACTTTTACAGCGACGTCATGGAACTGTTCGCCGGCGAGGACGGTGTCATCCGCGGCCCGGCGGGGGATGGACGGGTGTCCTTGGTGGCGCGCGCAGACGTTGCGCGAGTCGCGGCACGCGTTCTGACCGACCCCCAGCAACACGTGAACAGAACCTACGACCTGACCGGGCCGGAGGCGCTGTCGATGTCCGAGGTGGCCGCGACGATTGCCGACGTTCGAGGTCGTGCGGTGTCGTTCCACGACGAGACGTTGGACGAGGCGTACGAGTCACGCGCGGTATGGAACGCGCCGGACTGGCAGAACGATGCCTGGGTGTCGACGTACACCGCAATCGCCTCCGGCGAACTCAGCGCCGTGACCGACGACGTCGAGCGGGTGACGGGTCGGCGTGCGATGACGCTGCGAGAGGTTCTTCAGAACGGCTAGACCACCTATCCTGGGAGAGGTGTTCCTCCTCTTCGGCTTCGGCCTGAAACGCAGATCCCTCGGCGCGGGCCACACCCGCACCTGCCAGCGCTGCCACAACACCACTCAGTGGGCTCGTATGCAGCAGTACAAGCAGTTCAGCGTCTTCTTCATCCCGCTCGCGCGCTGGAACCGCACCGAGTTCGAGGAGTGTGGAATCTGCGGGGCGGCTGTGTACGCGTGATCTGTTGCCACACTGACGTTGTTGCCGGACCTCGTCAGTGACCCTGCGCGAACGTTGCCCTTGTAGACGTCTGCTCGATCGATGTCGCGCAAGTCGGCTCCGGTGGTCATCGTTCCCCTGGTTCGACGATGGCTCCGGCGCGGGTCACAAGCGTCAGGTCGCAACCCAACGCGTCAGCGACGGCGTTGACCCCGTCGAGTTGAGGCGCGTCCTTGCCGCCCTCGATAGCTTGAACAGTCGAACGGCCGACTCCGGCCAGCAGGGCGAGCTCAGCTTGCGTCAGACCCAATTCGTGACGGCGTGCTGTGAAAGACCTGGCGAGATTGCTGACGTCGGTACGACGCGACTTTCGAGGAGGTGCCATGCGGGTTTCCAATGCTTGCCAGAGACAACTTAAGGCTACGTTACCGCCGATGGCGACGATTGAACAGCGTTATGTCGTTTGCAGCAAGCTTAAGGATCGATGCGCGTAAGAGGCCAGTACGAATCCGGCTAAAGCATGCGTCAGCAGGCGTAGTCTGGCCCGAGGTCCTCAGACAACCAGTCCCGCACGGAACGCCATCAGCGCAGCCTCGACCCTGTTGGTGACCTGTAGCTTGTGATTGACCGCAGTCAGATGCGACTTGACCGTCGTTTCCGCCATGTAGAGCTGCCGAGCGATGTCGGCGTTCGTTGCCCCGGATGCCATGACCGACAACACTGTTCGTTCCTTGTCGGTCAGCGCTTCCAGCGTCACCGTCGGCCGTGGTGGTCGGGTAGTGGCCACGATCTTTCGGAGTGACTCTTCGGAGAACAGAGTGTTGCCGGCAGCGACGGCGCGGATCGACTGGTGGAACGTCTCGGGCGCCTCCGACTTGCTGAGAAAGCTGTGGGCGCCGGCCTCGATGGCCTGGACCACCAGGTCGTCCACGTCCATCGCCGTCATCGCGACGACCTTCGGTGGGTGTGCCGATGCCATCAGTGCCCGCGTGGCGTCGAGTCCGTCCACTCGGCGCATCTTCAGATCCATCAGGACGACGTCGGGTCGATGAGTGGCGACTGCGGCGGGTACCTCGTCACCGTCCGAGACCGATCCGACCACCACGATATCCGTGGTGGCGGCGAAGATGTCCGCCACGCCGCGACGAACGAACGCATCGTCGTCCACGACGAGAACGGTGATGACCGCATCGGAGTCCATGATGGGTCGACCGTATCGGGTCGCGCCGACACGCCACAGCGGATAGGTGTTCTATGGAGTCGGACACGGGGTGCCGAACCGAACCGGCTGAGAACACACCCGTCGAACCTGACCAGGTCATGCTGGCGAAGGGATGTCGAGATGCGCACAGTGCCGCTGGCCGAACAGATCGTGCTCGTGACGGGCGGTGCTCGCGGACTGGGTGTTGCGATCACGCGAGCGTTCCTGCATCGAGGTTCCCGCGTCGTGATCAACTACCACCGCAGTGCAGCCGCAGCCGATGCTCTGGCATCCGAGTTCGGTCCTGACCGCGTTGTCGCGGTGCAGGCCGATGTCACGGACCGGCACCAGGTCGACGCGCTGTTCGACAGGGCACGTGAGCATTTCGGGTCGAGCGTCACCACCGTCGTCAACAATGCTTTGATCGACTTCTGCTTTAACGGTGACGACCGTGCCAAGGCCGACGAGATCGAGTGGTCGGCGTTCGACTCGCAGTTCCGCGGCAGCGTTGCCGGCGCTCTGCACACCACGCAGGCAGCTGTGCCGGGTATGCGTGCGGCGGGATTCGGGCGGATCATCACGATCGGCACCAACCTCGTGCAGAACCCCGTCGTTCCGTACCACGACTACACGGCCGCGAAGGCTGCTCTGTTGGCGCTCACGAGGACCTTCTCGGCAGATCTCGGGCCTGACAGCATCACCGTCAACATGGTGTCCGGTGGTCTGCTGCGGACCACGGATGCCAGCTCCGCGACCCCGCCCGCGGTGTTCGACATGATCGCCGAGAGCACCCCGCTGCGCCGGGTGACGACGCCGGCCGAGTTCGCGGATGCCGTGCTGTTCTTCGCGTCGCCGTGGTCGAGAGCGGTGACGGGGCAGAACCTGGTCGTCGACGGCGGATTGGTGAAGGACTGACGCGTCAGGAGTACCAGGGGAGCCAGGCCGTCACGATGAATTCGCCACCCATGGCTGTCCACCGCACCCACCCGCCGGCGTTGTGAGCTTGCTCGGCGAGGCCAGCCAGTCCGGTTCGCGAACCAGGGCCAGGTTGCGCTGTCGTCGACACGTGGTTGCGCACGGTCAGACTGATGCCGTCCGTGTCCGCCCCACTCACCGTGATGTGAAGGGGGGACCTTGGGGCATGCTTCTGACTGTTGGTCAGAGCTTCCTGCACGATGCGGTACGCGGTATGACTGGTCAGATCGCCGACGACACCGGGGTGAATGTCCTGAACCAGCGTCACCCGACACCCGGCAGAACGCGCTGCGTCGACGAGGTCCCCGATTCCCGCAATGCTTCGCCGACCAGCATCCTCGCCGCCGGTGTCGGACCCGCGGAGAACTCCGATGATTCGTTTGAGCTCGTCCAGGGACTCGTGGGCCGTGGACCGAATCAGTGCCGACGTGTTGGAGATCTTCTCCGGCCCGTCATTGCTCCCGACCTGTAAACCGCCTGCCAGCAACGATATTCGACTGAGTCCTGCGGCCAGGGTGTCGTGCATGTCGCGCGCGATGCGGGAGCGTTCCTGCTGTATCAGCATGTCCTCGTGCATGCGCTGCGATTGCGCGGTCGCCTGATCGCGGGACTGCACGGCCACCACGAGATCGGACTTCGTACGGCGAAGCTGAGAAAGCCCCAGAACGACGGCGACGAGAACGGCCGCGACGAGCCAGGGAAGCCACCAGGGAAGCGACCACATCGGCGGGGGAGTGCCCTCGACGTGCTTGACTCCGATTGTCAGGACCGAATAGTCGCGGCGGCGCCCTGCGTCGTACACGAGGGATATCGCGCAGGCCAGGTAGACCGCGACGGCAGCACCGGCGAGAGTGCGACCTCGAGCGAAGACGCCCACCGCATAGAGGGCTATCAGCGCGGCCGTTGCGTCGGTAGCGAAGAAGAGTGGACCGACGATAGCCATGGCGAGGACGATCCACGGTTTGTCGTGTCGCCAGATCAACGCAATCGCGGCGGCCATGTTGAGGACGACGCCCAGCGCCACGTTCCACACCGGTGTTCCCGATGTGCCCGCGAGACCGGCAGCCATGAAGGTGCAGAACACGCTGAGCGTCACTGCGCCGACGGTCCAGGCGCGACGCCGAACCGTAGCTGCAGTAGTGGTCACAGAGAAGACGGTACGGCCATGGTCCGACATGAGCCTCCGTTCTTCGGTCGCTAATGCCGACCGAAAGGAGGAGTGAGACCGGCCGAATCGACGAGGTGCCCGACGGGGTCACTGCGGTGTTCTTGGTGGGACGCACCGACCGGTGCCGGCACCACCGAAAGGACTCGCCATGACTCAGCCTCCCCAGAACCCGTACGCGCAGCCACAGCAGCCGCCGACCAAGAAGAACTGGTTTCTGCGACACAAGATCCTCACGGCGATCGGTGCGGTCGTCGTCATTGCGGTCGGCGTCAATCTGGCGAGCGGGGGACAGGACTCGTCCACCAGTGGCACCCCGTCCTCGTCGCAGGCCGCATCGGAGGGCAGCAGTGCGCCGGCCGAAGAGTCGGCACCGGGAATCGGTGCTGCGGTGAGGGACGGCAAGTTCGAGTTCACCGTGCAGAACGTCGAGCGTGGCGTCGCCAGTGTGGGGGATCAGTACACGTCGCAGACGCCGCAGGGCGAGTACGTGCTGGTCACCCTGAATGTCGCCAACATCGGAAACGAGCAGCAGCTGTTCGACACGTCGTCGCAGAAATTGCTCGACGGGCAGGGGCGCGAGTACTCGACCGACACGCTCGCGACGGTGACCAATGACCCGAATCTGGGCTTCTCGCAAATCAATCCGGGCAACTCGCTCGTGGCGACACTCGTCTACGACGTGCCGGCGGGCACCGCACCGTCGGAGATCGAGCTACACGACTCCTTGTTCTCCGGCGGCGTCACCGTCACCGTCGCCTGATCTTCAGTTCACCTATCCGTCCCCACGTCAGGAGTTTCCATGCCAGATCCCTCTTTGTCCCTCGTTGCCGCTCTACTCGACCGTTCCGGTTCGATGTCGTCCATCTCCGGCGACACCCGCGGAGGATTCGACACCTTCATCGACGCCGAGCGTGGTCACGACGGCACAACCGTCGTGACGCTGGCGCAGTTCGATGATCAGTACGCGATGGTCTACGAGTCGATACCGATCGACCAGGTACCTCCGCTGTACTTGGTACCCCGAGGGATGACGGCGTTGTACGACGCGGTGGGGAAGTTCGTCACCGAGATCGGCTCGTCGCTTGCGGCCCTACCCGAGGAAGAAAGGCCCGGATCGGTCACCGTGCTGGTGATGACCGACGGACAGGAGAATTCGAGCCGGGAGTGGTCGAATCAGGCGGTTCGCGAGTTGATCGAGCAGCAGGAATCGCAGTACGGGTGGGACTTCGTGTTCCTCGGAGCAAACATGGATGCGGTGGACACCGGATCGCAGATGGGCTTCAAGGCCGACAAGTCGCTGACCTACGACGCCTCGTCGGTGGGTGTGAGCGCGGCGTTCTCGGCGGTCGTCGACTACCAGGATCGGAAGCGCTTGTGCGAGATGCGGCAGGTGGACGGGTTCTCGGAGGGGGATCGTCGGCGAGCGGGGCGGTAGGTGTTCAACCGCTTGTGCGCCGAATACCGTTCGACGCGAGCGATATCCGGTACCGTCCGAGCATCCGATACCGGCGAGATCGATGGAGTGAATTATGGGACTGTTCGACGGCATGATGGGTAATGCGGGCCGTATAGATCCGCAGGCGGCTCACGCCGAGTACGGCCGGCTCCTCGGCAACGGAGAACAGATCCACGCTGCCTACCTGTTGATCCGCGATGCGTTCCTGTTCACCAACCGTCGTCTCGTCATGGTGGACAAGCAGGGGATCACCGGCCGGAAGGTGGAATACCACAGCGTTCTCTACCGCGCGATCACCCACTTCTCCGTGGAGACAGCGGGAACGTTCGACCTGGATGCCGAGCTCAAAATCTGGATCTCCGGTAATCCTGCACCCATCGAGAAGCAGTTCAACAAGTCGGTCGACATCTACGAGGTGCAGGGGATCTTGTCGCACTTCGTCGCAGTGTGATCGACAATCGAGGCGTTATCCGACGGAGTTTGGGCGAACCACGGGCAGGCAAACGAGCTGCACGCTATGAGTGGTGTCCACGTACCCTGTTTACAGACGTCGATTACTTCTGCGGTTTGCTCGGCCTCCACTCGTAATCGACAACCTTGAGCTCGGATTTCTTCGGTGCGAACGGCTGGACAGTGAACGTACCGGACTGCTGATCGACTTCGTCGTCGTCGCCGAAACAGATATCGGACCAGATGCCGATGAAGGTCGTGGTCGGATTTTCTCGAGCATGGTCGACCTCGTTACGTGTAACACGGACGACTGCGCCTGAGCCCTCTGTGCCCTTCGCCTCGAGATACAGCACCTTGCGCCCCTTCGTCGCTACAGCGTCGTACGGGCTATTGAGATGAGTATCTACTACGTCCCATTTTCGATCGTAGTAGTACGTCATCAAACGTTGTTGCGCGGCGTCTTCGACTTTCTTTCGCCGTACGGGGTCGTTTTGTCGACCGGCGCCACCGCGCGGCGGTGGCTCGCCGACGCCACTGGTTGAGAAGTCTCTCCACAAATCCTCCAGGTGGCCGACCAACTCGGGTTTGATGAACGTTCCGCTGGATTGTGGAGTCCAATGCTGACCGGGAATCGCCGCTGACAGCGTCTCGATGGCGAGGACCTCTGGTTCATCGAGGATCGTGTCCCACTGAACCTTGACGTAGTTCGCTGTCTTGGAACGCGTTTCCCAGTGGGCACCGGAGTAGATCTCGCTGGTGGCGTACCCACTCGCTACCAACCCGCGCGCGCCCACGCCTTGTCGAAGCATGAAAACGCGGTCACCGGGGGAGATGCCAGATCGGCGACCGCCCGTAGACCAATTTTCCGGACCGGGTTCTGTTCCGTCTGCGTAGAAGTCGGAGTGCGCCGGATTCCAGGTGAGAAGCACCGTATTGCCCTCCGCTAGCACCGGTGCACCACCCGTACCGTTCGGAGGCTCGATAGCGATGTACTGCACGGGATTCTGACCTGCGCTGGGAACCGACATTCCGATCAAGTGGTCGTATGCTGTGTCGCCCGGTGCCAAGGGCCGCCCGATGAAGGCGATCTTCTCGGATCGCGGTCCCGGGTCCGATACGCGTTCGTGGTTGTGCCGCTCGGCTACCGCTACGACTGCGCCGCGTCGAGAGAAGGTGACGTAGTGCTGGTCATGGAGTCGCTTCTCGCTGACCACGTAACGGCCGCGGTTGTTGTCCCAATTTTCCTGAGACGTCGCAGTCGGGTCGTACCCGACCCACAGTCTGTTGAGTGAATCCTGCTCGGTTTCCAGGGCAGTCAGTTCCCGCCGATCACTGAGCCTGATGTTGACGACCATGGTCCGATTGTGCACGGACGGGCGCCGACGATGTGGCGTGATCGTAGGAATCGCTTCAGGTGCTTCAACACCCCGAGCCGCATGGCTCGTTCCGCTTCCGAAGACTGGATCGTGAACCCAACCACCCATCACGTTTGTCGGGATCGCCCGCTAGATTGTGTGGACAACATGGGTAGAGGAGCGCAGTGGCTGATCAGGACGACGCCGAGGTTCGAGGGCGTGTACTTCGTCTACTCGAATTCTTGCGAGAGTCTGTGTCGTCGCAGTCCAAACCTGACCGGGAGTACGGGCGCAAGACCAGGCTCGAGTGGTTGTACCGGAAGGACCGACCCCTCGATATCGACGCGACCGCTGCATCAGGCGACGTAGTGGTGCGTGTCAAGCGAGTCAGCGTCGAGCCGCCACCGGTCCTTTCTGCAGAACTCGAAGGTCACGTGTCCGGTGCCATCAACGTCGCTACCGAGGCACCGACGCTTTCGTTCGGTGCCTCGGCAGCTGCACGCCGAGTGTTCGACGCATGGCTGCAGACCTGGCATGAGTGGGCGCGAGAGGACCTCCAGCGTCGTCCCTTCGCCGAGTTGTTCCTCTCCGTTGATCGCATGCGTGAGGCATCGCATGCGGAGCCGGAGACGGTCGAAGTTGTCCTAGCGGCCGGGCTGCTGTCAGCGGTGGTGGCGGGAACACCCGTCGACTGCCACCTGATCACCCAGCCGGTGGAGATCGTCCGCGACGACGACACCGGCGACCTTCTGGTCAGAGAAACGGTGGGCAGCAGCCCACGGCTCGAGGATCGGCAACTTCTTCTCGGGCTCGAGGGGTTCGTTTCGGCGTCCTCGGCTGCGCTCGGGAAGAAGCTGGCCGATTCGGCTGCCTCGCCGTTGCACGATGCGGTGTCGGCGATCCTCGCCGACTGGTCGAAATCTGCGTTCCGCGGAGTGCGATACATCGCTGACCACAACGTCCCTCCCGCGGCGCGTCGCGGAACGCTGCGCGAGTCACCGGCGCTGGTGCTCCGCCGACGTACCGGCTATGCGCTCGTGTCCTACTACGACGCCATGATCGCGGCTTTGGAGTCCGGCGCAGCGGTACCACTGGGACTGCAACAGCTCGTCGAGAGCATCGATTCGACGGCCAGGCTCGAATGGCTGGGTACACCGTCTGATGAACCGACCACTGAGGCATTGTTCCCGCTCCCAGCAAATCGTGCGCAGACCAGCATCATGGAGAAGCTTTCGCTCGATACCGGCGTGGTGGTGGAAGGGCCGCCCGGTACGGGAAAGACGCACACGATCGCAAACTTGATGTCTGCTCTGCTTGCCCGCGGTCAACGTGTCCTCGTCACCAGCGAGAAGTCGCAGGCGTTACGGGTGTTGCGAGACAAGCTACCCGTCGAGCTGCAGGACTTATGTGTCTCGATCACCGATCTGGCCAAAGGCGGGTCGGAGGAACTCGACCACAGTATCTCGGTCATAGCTCGGCGGCGTGCCGAGTTCGATCTCCCGACCGCAGACAGGACGATCGCGCGAACCGCGGCGGCGAGATACGGCGCGATCAACAAGAAGTACACGCTCGAAGGCGAGTTGATCTCGTCCAGAGCAGCCGAGTCCGTCATCCACACCTTCGGTGATCATTACACGGGAACGTTGTCCGCCATCGCGTCGAAGCTCGAGACAACGGCCGATTCCCTGTCGTGGCTTCCTGGTCCGGTCTATTCGGAGCAGCCGCCGCTGTCGTCAGCCCGCTTCGGCGAGTTGGCGCGCTTGCTCGTGGCCAGTGAAGTGCACCAGGCTGATCGTCGTCAGCAGACATTTGCCGATCTTTCGACGATCCTGCCGTCGAAGGCAGTGATCGCACGGCTGTGCGAAAGCGCGAATGCGCGCACCGTCCAGACTGCACTGGTCGACGTCTCCATATCGGATCTGCGCAGATACGCCGCGCTGACTCGGCAGATACTCACGCGTGCAGAACAACTCGACGACGTGACACGTGCGGTCCTCGATGACGTCGTGTCCGGTTCCTTGGGCTATCTGTGGACGCGTGCACGGACAGTCCCTGCACTTCTCGATACGGCGACGGCGGCGGACGCGGTCGTGGGGACGGCTGACGTCGATGTGGACCGAACCGACGCGGAGGCGCTGTCGGTGTTCGACGCTGCTGCGCGCTTATACAGCGAAGGGCGGTTCGACACCCTCAGGTGGCTGAGAACTCCGAAGGAGCAATCAGCCGTCGATGCCCTCGGTGCCAACGCCACTGTCGACGGCGTCCCCGCCCGCGGAGGAGACGCCTATCGGGTTGTTGCGGAACATATTCGCGTGATCCGTATCGTGGACCAGGCCGCTGCGATGCTGGCCGATATCGGTATCGATGTCGTAGTCCGAGGCACCCGCGCGTCACGAATCAACTCGCTCGCGACAGCGCTGCGGACGGTGACAGTGGTGGGCGACCTGGCGGAGCGGATCGAAGGGCTTGCTGACGAACTGGGCGGGCGAGTCGCTGTGCGAGACCTCGTCGACGTCGCGTCCCTCGCTCGGGAGATCGACACCACATTGGCGGGATCCGACTCACGGGTGTCGATGGATCAACTCGGCAATGCGGCGGACGGCCTGGACTCGGCGACTGGCAGCTCTGACAGCCCGGAATCGCTGGCGTTGTCCGATGCCCTTCGCACGGCGGACATAGTGTCCTTCGAATCCGCCGTCCGTGCCTACCTGGGTGCGTCCGCTGAACACAATGAGCAAGTGTCGATGGATCGCATACTTCGAGATCTCGATGCGGCCGCGCCCAGCTTGGCGCAGCTGATGGTCGAGGAGCGGGAAACTGACTGGGTCGCTGTCTCCGGCGACTTCGCTACTGCATGGGAATGGAGGTGGGCGCGTCAGCAACTCGAACAGCATCTCACTCGTCCCACCGATCCCGATCTCGATGAAGAGTACGATGCAGTCGACGACGAGATCCTCCGCTTGACAGCATCATTGGCCGCGGAATCAGCGTGGCGGGCATGCCTCGATCGCATGACGTCACGGGAGATGCAGGCGCTGCGCACCTACCAGGACAGTGTGCGCAATGTGGGTGCCGGCCGCACCCGCGCGGCGCAGCGGTACCGAGCCGCCGCACGCACGGCCATGCAGGAGGCTCAGAGTGCGGTACCGGCATGGATCATGCCGATCGGTCAGGTGTTGTCGTCCATACCGCCGGGGCAGAACGTCTTCGACGTAGTGATCGTCGACGAAGCAAGTCAAGCGAACATCAGCAGCCTGTTTCTGATGTGGCTCGCTCCACGAGTCATCGTGGTCGGTGACGACAAGCAGTGTGCACCGGATCGAGTGCAGAAGATCTCGGACGACGTTCTGTACGAGCGAGTGGACACGTTCCTCGGGGATCTGCCTATGCACGTCCGCAACAACTTCACGCCGCGGTCGAGTCTGTTCTCGTTGTTGCGCAGTAGGTACGACCAGCGCGTGCGACTCCGAGAGCATTTCCGGTCGATGCCGGAAATCATCGAATGGTCGTCGAAGCAGTTCTACCAGGATTCCCCGCTGGTACCCGTGCGACAGTTCGGCGCGGATCGACTACCTCCATTGCGGTCGACCTATGTCGCCGACGGTGTGACATCAGGATCCAGCGCCACACTGGTCAATCAGGCCGAAGCTCGACGGTTGGTCGACCAGCTGTGCGATTGCATCGCGGACCCTGTTTACGACGGCATGGATTTCGGGGTCGTAGTTCTGCAGAGCCGTGCGCACACGGAGCTGATTCGGGCATTGATCGCTGAGCGCATTCCGGCCGAACAGCGTGACCAACTTCGTCTTCGGGTCGGCACCGCGCCGGAATTCCAAGGTGACGAGCGAGACGTCATGTTCGTGTCGATGGTCGTCGGTTCCGAGTCCTCCACCGTGGCGCTGACCAGCGAATTGTGGCAGCGCCGCTTCAATGTTGCGGCAACCCGATCGAAGAATCAGCTCTGGCTGTTCCACTCCGTGACCGTCGAACAACTATCGACCGTCGATTTACGCGCGTCACTGCTGTCCTACGTCCGCGCCGCGCCCACGGTTCCGGTGCCGGCGATGCCACGCGTGGTCGATACCTCGACACTGCACCCCGACCTGGCGTCGATGACAGCGCAACGAGTGCTCATCGCGCTGCGCGATCGCGGCTACCACGTCAACTCGTCGATCACGATCAACGAGGTGGTGCTCGACCTCGTCGTGACCGGTGCGGCGACCAAACTCGCTATCGAATGCGACGACGATCGGGAGTCGTCTCCCGAGCACATCCTGGCCCGACTACGCCGCGAGATGGACTTGCGGCGGGCCGGGTGGGCAATCGCCCGACTCCGCGCGTCCGATGTCGTCGTCGATATCGACGCCGCGCTGAAGCCCGTGGTCGAGACGCTGGACGCACTCGGTATTTTGCCCGGCGAAGTGGACATCCTCGCCGATGGCCACGACTTGCGCTGGAACCCGGTCGTCCTGTCCGTCGACCCGAATGACGAGGCAGATCCGGACGACTTCTCGATTGTTCCCGCGCCGACAATCGAAGCCCCCATCGCTCCTCTGCCCGTTGTGGTCGAGGATCGCAACCGGGTGGCGCGTAGTCCCGCGGCGCAAACAGAGCTCGAACCGGGGGAGACCCGCCCACCGCGATTCGACGGTTCGAGCGAAATCCGTGTCGATTCTCGTTACGCACCGCGTCAGCGATCAGCGCCGGTCGTACCGGACGCGGTCGAACGAACGCCGGTCAGACGAGCTCCGGTCAAGCGGACCCCGGTGTCCCGCAGCCCCGTTCCGACCCGGCGCACCCCTGCCTCGCCCGCCAGCATGCCGGAACGTGCCGTTGCAAACGAGATAGTCGCCCCGCCGGCTGCACCCGCACTGCTGAGATCGGGCGTAGGGATCGAGGTGCTGCCCGCTGCAGTCCAAGCAGCACTTGCATCCCTCCCAGCCGCGGGGCTGTCGACCGGTCGTGTGATCGCCCTCGCTGCGGCGCGCCCCGACGCACCACTGACAGTGCGGCGATGTGCTCTGGTCACCGGTATGACACCGATCGTCGCCGGGCAGCTGTTGGCCGACCTGGAGCTGACCAAGAAGCTGGTTCGTCGGCAACGGCCGGACGGTGTCGCGGAATGGGTACGACCAGAGGATGCAGCCTCATGACCGAATTGCGGGCATGGCAGAAGGAAGCGTTCGACGCCTGGCGGGCCGTCGGTCACCGCGCCATCGTCGAGGCCGTGACCGGGACGGGCAAGACACGCGTCGGTATCGCCGCGATTGTGGCGGCGAGAAGTATGAACCAGCAGGTCCTGGTGGTGGTCCCGACGATCGACCTCCTCGAACAGTGGTACACCGAGGTCAAGTTGTTGCTTCCTTCAGTGTCCGTGGGCCGTCGAGGCAACGGACATCGAGACGACTTTCGGCACAGCAGCGTCTTGATCACCACCGTCCAGTCGGCGATCATGGCGGGCGCTCCGCAGCCACGACACGGCGCGCTGCTCATTGCCGATGAGGTCCACCGTTACGGCACAGACGGATTCGCGCGAGTCTTCAGCGACAGGTTCGACCACCGACTCGGTCTGACGGCAACCCTGGAGCGGCAGGACGAGGGTGTCGACACCTACATCCGGCCGTACTTCGAGACAGTTGTCCCCGGCTGCGACTTCACCCGCGGTCGGCGCGACAACGTGCTTGCTCCCGTTCGTGTGATGACTGTGGCCATCGACTTCACGCCCGACGAACGGAAGAAGTTCGACGAGCACGATGCTGTCGCGCGGGATGCCCGAAAGAATCTCATCAGTAAGTTCGGTTGCGTGGCTGCCCCGTTCGGTGAATTTATGAAGGACGTCACTGCGTTGGCCGACCAACGGGACCTCCCCGAGGGCCGACTCGCGAGCAGGTATCTGTCGGCATTCAGCAAACGCCGCGCACTGCTGGCGGACTGCTCGGGCAAGATCGCCGCGCTGGGGACGTTGGCCCCGGCGTTGGCGTCATCGGACAGGTCCATCGTGTTCTCGGAAACGAAGCAGTCCGCGGAGACGGGTTCTGCGGTGCTCCGTGACCACGGGGTGAAGTCGAGTGCGTACTCAAGCGGACTGGACCGCCTTGCGCGAACTCGCGTGTTGCAGCAATTCCGCACAGGTGCGCTGACAAACCTGGTCGCCCCGCGGGTTCTCGACGAGGGAATCGATGTACCGGCCGTCGATGTCGGAGTCATCATCGCGAGCAGTAGTTCTCGTCGTCAGATGATTCAGCGCATGGGGCGGGTTCTGAGGCCGAAGCCGGGCGACCGGGCAGCGGCGTTCGTCATCCTGTATGTGCCGGGAACTGCGGAAGATCCTGCCTTGGGTGCCCACGAGGCATTTCTCGAGCAGCTGCTCGACATCGCCGAGGAGCAGGTCGACATCCCGCTCGGGCACGCTCCTGGGAGGCTGACCGAGTGGCTGACGCGGCCGATCGAGAAGCCGGCTCAGCCTGCCCGACGACCAGTCGGCTTGCCTTCGTTCATCGAACCTACGCCGACAGTCACCGTACCTGCCGAATCGAGACACGGCACGGACGCGACGACGCAGACCGTCGGCGAGATTCCGGGTGGATACGACATGATGTTGCGATACGCAGCGACGTTGCCCGCGAAGCACGCGCGGGTCGTGATCGACGTACTCGGACTGGGAGGCAGACCCCCTCGCTCGATAACCGAGGTCGCTCGGATGGAGGGCGTCGCCTTCGAGGAAATCATCACGATGCGGCAAGCAGCAATCGAGCGTGTTCGGGCCCTCGTGACCACAGGACAGCAGGACATCACACGAAAGCAGGGCGCATGACGCAACTTCAACTCACCCACGACGAGTATCGACTGTTCACGATTACTCCCGACGATGGTTCGGCCATCGGGAACGTCTCTGCCCGAGCACGTCTGGGCTTTCCCAAGAACCGATACGGGAGAGCCAAAGATGGCTTGCTGGCCAAGCACTTGATCCTGCGAGCTCCAGGCGGCGGCGGCGCAATCAAGCGGGCCCCCGCAGCGGACGAGTCCGACATCGAGATGGATTCGAACCGAGGGATCGCGATTGTCACGCCGCCGGTGGCCGAATCGAATCTGTACAGGCCAATTTTGGAGACAATGCGAGGCGCGTGGGCAGTCGACCGCGGATTCGAGCCGATCGCAGTTGAGGACGTGGCCAACCTCGGCAGCAGGAAGACCGGTGGGAAGTGGACGCGCCCCGATCTTGTGGCCGTCGGTGTCACCACGTTCGACTTCGTTCCGGATCTCCTGTTCGACGTCATCACTTTCGAGGTCAAGCCTGCTGATCAGGTCAATGTGCTGGCGGTATACGAGGCTCTGGCCCACCGGCGCTCTGCAACTCACGCGTTCGTCGCCCTCCACATCCCGGCGGTTCTGTCGGATTCTTTGAAGAAGGGCGTGCAGCAGGTGGTCGCAACGGCCGCAGAGCATGGAATCGGTGTCATCAGTTTCGCCGAGCCGTCGGACTACGAGACGTGGGAAGTGCTACTCGACGCAGTTCGCGTAAGCTCACCGCCGGAACAGGTCGATGCATTCGTTCGCAGGAATCTCTCCTTAGAGGGCCAAGACCGCGTCTCGGACGCAGTCAAGAAATTGCGCCGGGGAGTTCCGCTGACACCCGCAGCCGACGTCGTCGCATCGTAATGGCCAAGGTTCGTTCCATCGCGCCCAGTCTTTAGCGAATCAAAGCTCACCCATTGAGGTCGGTTGCCGGTTCGTGGTCATCCTGGGGGTGGGCACCGGCGATGTCCTTATGCGTCTGCCGACCTTCGCTTTGGACAACCAATGTCAACAACGCAGTCGATCGTTCCCGCCCTCGGTCTGGACGCACAATGGCGTAGATCGCGAACAGACCACCTAGCTCCACACTCCAGATAGGGTTGGCCACGTGACTGATACCAAGTTCGCAGCCGCGCCTCAAGAACAAGCAGGTGAGAGGCCGACTGGTTCAGCGAAGCCCGAGCTCCCAGAGCCCGGCCAGGTTGTAGAGGTTCGCGGATCGACCTGGGCCGTTGCGAATGTGCAGGCTCAGGGGCTACCGCGCAGTCCAGCCGACGAGTCCTTTGCGCAGCTCTCGCACGTAGTCGACCTCCAGTCGCTCGACGAGGACCGACTGGGCGAACAGCTCTCTGTGGTTTGGGAACTTGAGGTCGGGCATACCGTCTCGCCGCCACAGGGACTCCCGGATGTCATCTACGCCGAGGCCTTCGATGACCCAGAAACCCTTGCCGGGTTCGTGGACGCTATGCGTTGGGGCGCTGTCACTTCCGCCGACCCGAACCGGTATCAGGCCCCGTTCTGGTCAGGGGTGAATGTCGAGGCGTACCAGCTCGAGCCCCTTCGTCGCGCCCTAGGTGCCCCGCGCACCAACCTCCTGCTAGCCGACGATGTGGGCCTCGGTAAAACCATCGAGGCTGGACTGGTAATCCAGGAGCTGTTCCTGAGGCATCGGGCGCGCACCGCCGTGATCGTCTGCCCTCCGAGCTTGGCCCTGAAGTGGCAGGACGAGATGCGCGAGAAGTTCGGTTTGGACTTCACGATTGTCAACAGCGAGCTGATGGCTCAGGTGCGCCGTACTCACGGTCTGCACGCCAACCCCTTTCAGCTGTTCCCGAGGGTGATAGTAAGCATGGCCTGGTTGCCGCAGGTGCGCGCTCAGCGACTCCTGCGCGACGTCTACGCGCAGGCCACCAACCCCAAGACGGGCGGGCGGTTCGCCTTCGACATCCTCGTGGTCGATGAGGCGCACCATGTTGCTCCGTCCAGCCCTTCAGCCGCCGGCGGTCGGGGTTACGCCATCGACACTCAGCGGACCGTCGCCGCGCGGCAGCTGGCCGACAAGTGTGAGCATCGCTTGTTCCTGAGTGCTACCCCGCACAACGGGCACCCCGAGTCGTTCACCGCGCTGATGGAAATGATTGATCCTCGTAGGTTCTCACGTGGAGCGCTGCTGGATTCCAAGGCGCTGAAGGACGTGACCGTCCGCCGCCTGAAGACCGACCTACCAGGCAAAGGCTTCAAGAAACGCACCGTCAGCGCGCTTGACTTCACCCCGTCAAAACAGGAGCAGGGGTCGTTCGCGCTGCTGGATGACATCGTCACCAAGAGTGCGAAGCAGAACGGCACCAAGCCGACTGGCGACATCGTGACGATGCTGTTGAAGAAGCGGTTCCTGTCCAGCCCGTTCGCGTTCGGTATGACCCTGAGCCGCTACCTCTCCTCGAAAGCTGGGCGAGGCTTGTCGGAGGACGACTACGACGACGTATTCGGCGAAGGCCATGCCGACGAGGAAGAGGGTCTGTGGGAGCAGGACGAGGCGGAGCGACTGCGCGAGTCCAAGGGCTCCGATCCGTTGGTCGCCGCCAATCCCGGCCAGCTTGAGTCACTGATGGAGTGGGGGTTGAGCTACGAAAGTCGTCCCGACTCCCGGCTCGACCGCTTAATCGGCCTTCTCGACGCCGTGTGTCGCCCCGGCGCCATATGGTCTAACGAGCGCGTCGTGATCTTCACGGAGTACGCCCACACCGTCGACTGGCTGACCAGAGTCCTGCGCCAACGCGGGTATGTCGAGGAGCGCCTGGCAGTAATCCAGGGCTCGACTAAACCCGAGGACCGCGAATACATCCGCTCACAGTTCACTGCCGACCCCGCTAGGGAGCCGGTTCGCGTCCTGCTCGCCACCGACGCCGCCGGCGAGGGCATCGACCTCCAGACCCACTGCCACCGGCTGGTGAACTTCGACATCCCGTTCAACCCGTCCCGGTTGGAGCAGCGCATCGGTCGCATCGACCGCTACGGTCAGACCCAGGAGCCCCAGGTGTTCCACTTCGTCCCGGTAGCTGGCACTTCTACCTACGGCGCTGACGCGGACTTTATGGCGCGGATCGCGCGGAAGATCGCCCAGGTCCAATACGACCTCGGCTCCGCCAACCAAGTTGTCGGCCAGGAGATCCAGACGCACTTCGCCAAGCGCACCCACACGAAAGCGAAGACGAACGGCGTTGACACCAATGAGATCATAAACGCCGCCTTGGCCGGCGGAATGGAACTTAACAGTAGGCTGACCCAGCTCGAGCAGGGGTACGACGCGTCACGCACGGCGATGCACCTCGATCCAGCTAATTTGCGCCGCGTGGTCGAGACCGCTCTGCGAATGAACCATCAGGCGCCGCTCGTGCTGAACCACGAGTTCGCCCAGGACACGGACGCCGAGGTGTTTAATCTGCCGACCATGACCTCGGGTTGGCACGACGCTGTGCGAGGACTAGACACCCGTCTCACCCCTGGTGTCCAGCGACCGATTACGTTCGACGCCAACGCGGCCGAGGGTCGGGACGACTTGGTCTACGTTCACCTTGGCCACCCGATCGTGCAGAAGGCACAACGGCTTTTGCGCCGCTCCCTGTGGAGCGTTGACTCGCCGCTGAACCGCGTGACCGCAGTTGTCGTTGACAACTTGGAGGAGTCATTCGTCGCCGCCGTCACCCGCATGGTCCTCGTTGGCCGAGGAGGCATCCGACTTCACGAGGAAGTGTTCCTCGCCGGTGTTCGTATTAGAGGCCGCCGCGCCATGGCTGAGGAGAAGGCCGAGGCAGCCCTCGACAGGGCCCTCGACCGGGAGGAACTGGCGCTCGCCCAGCATCAGGTCCGCGACCAGTTGTGCGACCTGTGGAACATCCCCAACGCGCCGCTTCGTCTGCGCCTGGAAGAATCCATGCGTGCCCGTGCTGATCGCCGCCACTATCTCGTTCTGGAGCAGCTCACTAAGCGACAAGAGGCCGACATGCAGCGTGCTCATGAGATCTTCGCAGCCTTTCGAACCAACCTACGGGACTCCCTTGCGGCGCTTAAAGCCGCCAACGACGAAGCCCAGGGTCAGCTGTTCCATGACCCTGACCAGCAGCGCCAGTGGAGGCGCGACGTCGAGGCGATGACCCGCCGTCTCGACGAGCTCGATGACGAGGAATCACGTGAGATCGCCGCCATCGCCGACCGCTACGCCGACGTCAAACCACACACCACTGCAGCAGCGGTCGTTTTCGCGCTCACACGGAACGACGCCAAAGGGTGGGTCGAGTGATGGGCCGCGCAAACTCTCGCGGGCGGGTCGGACTCAGCACTCCCAGCGTGACCGAATTGCACCGGGCCTGGCTTGAACTTGTCGACACCGAAGGCCCATTCCTGGCGATCCCGCCACTGAAGCGGGTCTGGCCGCAAGGTATGCCCGCCCTCGGTGACGACCGCAAGGCCGCACTCGCGGATGCCCGCAAGGACTTCGAGGCCGCCTGGGAGAGGTTTGACCGCACCCCAGACGACGACGCCGCGCTTGAGTTCTACCGAGTCGCCCGCGACAAGTGGGTCGAGACCTTCCTGCGCGATGTTGCCGGATGGGCCGACTCATTGTCATGGGGGGAAGCGCCCGGCGTCCAAGCCCAGTCGCCCAACCGCAATGTCACTGTCACCGCCCAGGCGGCCCTGAACGGTGTCGACGGAATCGGTGCGCTAGTGCATGTTGTCGATCCAACCGATTCACTGCGCAAGACTCCGAACGACCTGTGGGCAGCAACGCCCGTCGACCGCACGGAGGCGCTCCTGCGCGAGAACAGTGTTGAGCTCGGCATCGTCACCGACGGCCGCTGGTGGGGGCTGGTCTGCGTCCGGGAGGGCGCGATGGCGGCATCGGGCATCGTAGATTGTTTTAGCTGGACGGAGGAGCCTCGAACACGCGACGCCTACCTCGCCTTGATCGGCCGTCAGCATATTATCGGCGGCGACCCGGCAGAGCGGCTCCCCGTCCTCTTCCAAGAATCTATCGCCGCAGCTGAAGAAATCACGGAAGCGCTCGGGGCGCAGGTCCGCAGCGCAGTGGAGCTACTCATTCAGTCGTTTTCTGAGTCCGCCGCCGACGCGAATCGACGTGGCCTGGCAGACCCACTTCCAGTGCGCAAGCATGACACCTACGAAGCCGCAGTCACGGTAATGATGCGCGTTGTTTTTCTCCTGTTCGCTGAGGAACGCGGACTCCTTCCCTCCGGCGAGCTATTCGATCAAGGTTACGGAATCGCGCGGGAGCTCGACCGCTTGATCGCGCGCGAAACTCAAGAGGGAGAGGAGGCTCTCGACTCTACGTCTCTAACTTGGCATCGATTGCTTGCCACCAGCCAGGCGTTGTTCAGCGGCGCGTCGCTTGAGGGCCTTCGTATGCCAGCCTACGGAGGTTCCCTATTCAATCCGGGCCGGTTCCAATTCCTCATCGCCGTGAACGAGCAGGGAACGCTAAAGGTCACTGTCCCCGACCGAGTAATGTTGCACGTACTGAGGTCAGTACAAGTCGCCGATATAAGGGGCGAAGCCCGGCGCATCTCCTTTCGTGACATCGACGTCGAGCAGATCGGCTACATCTATGAAGGTCTGCTCGGCTATACCGCGATCGAGGTCAACGAGGCGTACGTCGGGCTGAAAGGCGCCCGAGGCGCTGAGCCCGAGATACCACTCGCGACGCTTGAGCAATTCGCCGAATCCGAATCGGACCCCAGTAGGCTTGCCGCCGCGATCCGTACGTGGGTAGAACAGGACCAGCCATCAGCCAAGGCAGGGTCCGCTAAGGCTCTCACGAAATCGCTCACCACCGACGTTGAACCCAGCGTCGTCAGCGCCCTCACTCAGGCGGTTGGCGGCGAATCGCACATGAGCAATCGTGTCCGTCCGTGGCTCGGTCTAATTCGGCTTGACTTACGAAAGCGTCCATTTGTCGTACTGCCCGGCGGGATGATGGTCAGGGAGACGCCGTCGCGCAAAAACGCCGGCGCGCACTACACGCCAAAGTCGTTGGCGGAAGAAGTGGTGCTACACGCGCTCCAGCCCCTCTGCTACTCGCCTGGACCGCGTCAGACCGCGGACGAAGCCAGTTGGAAGCTTAAGTCGTCTGACGACTTGCTAAACCTGAAGGTCGCCGACATCGCCTGCGGCTCTGGAGCTTTCTTGGTCGCGGCAGCGAGGTATCTCGCCGACCGGGTGCTTGAGGCGTGGATCGCCGAGCATCCGGCGTACGCAGCCCGCGATGGACTCCACATGCGAGCCATCCGCCAGGTTGTCGCAAACTGTCTTTACGGCGCCGACATTAACGACATGGCTGTTGAGATGTGCAAGCTCTCCCTTTGGCTTGTTTCGCTTGACCGCGACCTGCCATTCTCGTTCGTGGATGACAAGGTATTTGTCGGCAACTCGCTGCTCGGAGTGACGAACTTAAAGCAACTCCTTAACCTACATATTGACGAAATGCGGAAGCCCAGATTCATCTTCTCCGAGGAGTTTGACGTCGATGTTCGCGGCATCGTAAGAAAAGCCGTAGATCTTCGGCGCGTGTTGGCGTTACCGATCGATGACGATGATCCCGCTCGCTCTGCAGCTACCAAGCATCGTCAGATGTCTGAACTGGTTCAGGTGACGGCTGTTTTGCGGCGACTGGCGGACGGCGTAGTTGCGGCTGCAATTCCGCTCGGAGGGAAGTCCGGTCGCGGTCTGGATGAGGCCTACGAAAACTTAAGGCTGGCGGTTAAGCATGCCGACCAAGGAAAGCCTCAATTTCTTGAAAAGATTATCGAGAATGGGCTTACCCCAACCGTCCCTACAGACTATGACCTATGGAGACCACTGCATTGGGTAATTGAAGCGCCCGAAGTTCTCATCGAGCATGGTGGCTTCGATGCCATCATTGGAAACCCGCCCTTTCTGGGGTTTAAGAAGATTACGCCATCGGTCGGCAAGGGGGTTCGTGACTTAATTGTGACAACACTCGCTGCTCGGTCCCCAGCTAAATCGGACTTGGCTGCGTATTTCGTACTTCGAGCGTGGCAGTTGAGGGCGCAAGGCGGCACGGTAGGTTTGATCACTACCAACACAATTTCCGAGGGCGATACTCGCGAATCCTCGCTGGAGCAACTAGCCAGCCAAGGGATGGAAATTCATCGGTCCGTGAAGAGCACGCCCTGGCCGTCGTCGTTTGCCAGCCTGGAAGTAGCGATTGTGCATCTTGGGGATGCCTATGGGTCGGGGGGAGCTCGCCCGGTTGCCGACGGGGTAGGTTGTATCCGAATCAGCCCTATGCTCGAACCGGTTGGGCGTGTAGAGGGGGCGCCACGCCGACTCGCGTCCAATTTGGGTCTGGGCTTTCAAGGGTCGATTCCGCTAGGAGATGGCCTGCTGGTAGCACCGGGACTCGCTGAATCTTGGATAGCGGCCGATCCCAAGAACGCACTGGTCCTGCGCCCTTACCTCGGTGGAAACGATGTAAACAGCCGACCAGACGTATCACCTTCTCGCTGGGTAATTGACTTCGGAATGATGGATCGTGCTCAGGCCGAGTCCTACCGTGAACCCTTCGCGCATGCCGCATTACATTCAAAAGCAGCAAGGGCCAATGAGAAGTCAGCTGAGCGACGAGAAACATGGTGGCGTTTCGCGCAATGGGGTCCGGGGTGGCGTAACGCTGTTAGCAAGAACGAGAATATGATTGTTTTAACTATTGTCAGCAAGCCAGTGCTACCAGCAAGAGTTCCGGTCGGGCCGGTGTGCAGTAATCTTTTAGAGGTATTCGCTAGAGAGGACGACGCATTCTTTGGCCTTTTAAGCTCGTCACTACATCAATTGTGGGCAATCACTTACGGATCGACTCTAGAGACTCGCGTTCGCTACACCCTATCGGACGTTCTTGAGACTTTTCCATTTCCACCAGATTCGTCCGCTGTTGCAGGGTTCGGGGCGGTCCTGGATCGTGAACGACAGCAAATGATGGTTGCCCGCAACCTCGGCTTGACGAAGATTTACAACCTCGTGAACGACCCGTCCCTCTCCGACAACTCCGACTCGGACGTAGCGCGCCTACGTCAGATCCACGCCGACCTCGATTCGGCTGTCATGGATGCATACGGCTGGTCTGATGTGCCGCTTGAGCACGGCTTCTACACGTACCGCCAGCTGGAGCGTTGGACTGTAAGCGCAGCTGCGCGAACTGAGATTCTGGCACGTCTGTTGGAGGAGAACCACAGGCGGTCAGCGGCTGACCGCGATGCCACTGGTGCGCAGGGCGGGCGGAACTACACACCCACGGACGACAACCAGAGGAGTCTTTTCGGTGACACCTAGCAGCCGGCGCATGGATGCGGCGAATTTTATGGGATCTTCGCTTCACGCTGGTGCCGTAACGGACGCAACCGATGAGTTCGCAGCATCGCAGGAGCCATACAGGTTGAACGTCGACCTCGACGGGTCGTCTTTCGCGGTGCGCGAAAACCTCGCCGACATCCTGGAGCGTGAATTGCTCGGCCCGATTTACGGGCCTCATGAGCTGTTGCAATTCAGCCCGCGTTCGCAGTACCTCGTTGGACACATCGCGCCTGTGAAGTTGCTGCGTCCGACGTCAGCGTCATCGCTCAGTGAGGATGACACGGCGCAGGATCTCACCGAGGTCCGGACGGATGGAGACGCTCTCTCGAAGGGGCGGGGGGTCCCGGCATACGCGGCCGATGAGACCGAGGCAGATTCCGAGGATGACGACGCCGAGGATCGGGCGCCGAAGCAGGGCTTAATGATCCCTGCGTCGATGGGATTGCGTTTCCAAGTGTCGGCCGATCAGGAGTCGTTCGACGTGACTGCCTCATGGGGCATTTATGAGTCCGTCGAGACGGGGGAGGTGTCGAAGGCCGGTAGGCCAGTACGTTACTACCAGCGCGTTCCCGTCGAGGAGCGTCGCACGGTCTACTTGGCCCAACTCGTGCATGGCAAGACCGTGTCGATCTCACTTCGTGGCGATGCGTGCGTGCGGGTCGACCGATACGACGACCCTCAGTTTGGGCGGGTGCTTGTCGAAATCGTGCTGTGCAACGACCGCGAGACGCCGATGCCAATCCCGTTAAGTATGTGGATGTTTCAGACAAAGCTGCTGATCGACGCCGGCGGCGCCGAGGTGTTTCTTCCTGTGCGGGACGTGTTGGAGCAGGACTGGCCCGAGCACGACGAAGAGGTCAAGCGCCTCAACCTGCAATACCGCAATCGCCTCGAGTTCGCTATCGGCCGCACGTGCTCGGTCGATTGGACGGTCAAACTGGGCTCGCGTCGCGCTACATCGGTGGAGACGACGTGGCTCCCTCATGGTGAGACGCCGCAGACGAGCGCTCGGCCTGTGGAGGACGCGTTGCTGTCGATGGACGAACTTTCGGAAGTCACCCCCGGCGAGCTTCGTGCGGGGCTTGAGCCGCTCGTCGAAGGCTACGGTGCCTGGCTCGAAGAGAGGCAGGCCGAGGCGGCGATGCTGCCTCCCCATTGGCAGGAGACGTGTGAGCTGGTGCTGTGGGAGGCCCGGCAGGCACACACGCGGCTCGTCTCTGGTCTTGAACACGTGTTAACCGAAACCGAAGCGCTGCTTTGCTTTCAGTTCATGAACCGCGCGATGCGCGATCAGCGCATCGCATCTCAAGTCGCTGCGGAGCGCGCATCCGATGCATCCGTAACGCTCGACCAGGCGCAGGCTAAGGTTGCTGCGCGCGGCCCGAAGGCGGCCTCGTGGCGTCCGTTCCAGCTGGCATTCATCCTCATGCAGCTCGGAGCGTTGACCCATCCGACCGCGCCGCTGCGGAGCGCCGATCATCAGTCGCGTGTCGAGTTGCTGTTCTTTCCCACTGGTGGTGGCAAGACCGAAGCTTACTTGGGTCTCGCGGCCTACACATTTGCGATGAGGCGCCGTCAAGGTGTCGTGCAGTCGGCCGAGGGTCCCCTCGACGGAGGTGACGGCGTTGCGGTGTTAATGCGGTATACCCTGCGGCTGCTGACCGCCCAGCAGTTCCAGCGAGCCACGACATTAATGTGCGCTGCGGAGCTTGCTCGTCGAGAGGACGAAGCGACCTGGGGGACAGAGCCGTTTCGGATTGGTCTCTGGGTCGGCACCGACGTAAGCCCCAAGCGTTTCGAGGAAGCCGACGAGCAACTCAAGAAGGCCAACGAATACGGCTCACACCGGCTGACCGTGCTCCAGATCCAGCGCTGCCCGTGGTGCGGCACCCTGATCACCGCCGCACAGGTCAAGGCGGATGCGACGTTGCGTCGGGTGTTCGTCCATTGTGGCGACGAGCTGGCCCGCTGCCCCTTCTCGAAGGGTGGTGTAGTCCCCGAGGGTCTTCCGGTGCTCACTGTCGACGAGGAGATCTACCGCCTCACTCCTGCGTTCGTTATCGCCACCGTCGATAAGTTCGCACGCCTCGCTCGCGAGGGCGAGGCCGCCGCACTGTTCGGCTACGTGAGCAAGCGATGCGGGCGCCACGGGTACGTCCACGCTGACTACACGCCATGCCAGGTTGGGTCTCACCCTGCGAACGGTGGTCAACCGGCGGCAACAGTGCGCCCGGTTGGTCGCTTGCGGCCACCGGATCTGATCATCCAGGACGAGCTACACCTGATCACGGGTGCGCTCGGCACGGCCGTCGGACTGTTCGAAGTAGCGGTCGAGACTCTCTCTTCATGGGACACCCCTGATGGGAAACCGGTGAAGCCACTGATTGTCGCGTCTACGGCAACCGTTCGGAACGCGCAAGACCAGGTACGAAGCCTCTTCGGACGCCAAGTGGAAATTTTTCCTCCGCAGGTGCTGGACGTCGCTGACACGTTTTTCTCTCACGAGGTCCCGATCGACCGCCGGCATCCTGGGCGACGCTATATCGGAGTCAGTGCCCAGGGTGTCCGGCTCTCCAGCGCAGAGATTCGCGTATCGGAGGTGTTGCTGTCCGCAGGACAGCTGCTGTTCGACCGCGCGGGTGCTGCTGCTGATCCGTACATGACGCTTGTCGGCTATTTCAACGCCACCCGCGAGCTGGCGGGTATGGCGCGCTACATGGCCGACGATGTCGCGAACCGAGTGGGCAATCCGTCCAAGGACTCGGGGTTCCCTCGCCGCTACGGCGCCGCTTTCGGCAACCTACACACTGCGGAGCTGACCTCACGAATCGCTTCCGCCGAGATCGGACGCACCTTGGACCGCCTAGGCCTGGAGTTCGATCCGGCCTTCGACTCGACCGAGGCTTTCCAAGCTCGGATCACTGCGCGGAAAGCGGAAAAAAATATCAAAAACCGCACCGACTCACCCTTCGACGTCGTGCTCGCCACCTCGATGCTTCAGGTGGGTGTCGACGTCCAGCGCCTCGGTTTGATGCTGGTGGTGGGTCAGCCGAAGAACACAGCCGAATACATCCAGGCCTCCTCGCGGGTCGGCCGGGACGCATCCGACCGTCCGGGGCTGGTCGTTGCGCTCGGGAACTGGGCACGTCCTCGCGACCTTGCCCATTTCGAGCAATTCCGGCACTACCACGAGACGTTCTACGCCCAGGTCGAGTCGCTGTCGGTGACACCATTTTCGCCGACCTCGCTGGCCCGCGGCATCGATGGCTTGCTCGTGAGTGTTGCCCGCGTGATTGACTCTGCAACTGCGGATGGACTGTCGCCCGAGCGGGATGCCTGGCGCATCAAGGATCATCGCTCGATCGTGGAGTCGATCGCCGAGCGGCTCAAGAAGCGAATTGCCGGTGCCGCGCAGAGCGAGGATGCCACAAAGCGCGCCAACGACTTGTTGGTGAATCGCATTGATAGGTGGACTGAGCGTGCAAAGCGTGCTGCGGAAATGAGCAAGACGCTCGTCTACGAACGCACCGGTGAAGGCGACAAGTATCTGCCATTAATTATCAGTCCTGAGAATGCACAGGCATCAGTGGGCGGGTCCATGGAGGCTCCGTTCATCATTGCCAACTCGATGCGCGAGGTACAGCCGGAGATTAACTTGCTTGTCAGCCCGGTGTCCGAGCGTCTATTCGCGCGCACTCCAGAAGGCGCCCCCGCCTGGATACTGCCCATTGGGGAGGAGGACTGATGACGGATCCACTGCCAGAATCAGGGTCCGAGGAGATGCTTCACGACTACAACGAGGCACTTGACCCCCTGGCCGACGCCGAAGACGGGATGGTCAAGAACCGGGCCAAGGTCGGATCCGCCCGTCCGTCGTCGCTGCTTTACACCTATGGTCCCGGCGCAATCATGGATCTGCCTGGGTTTTCGGTGATGCCGGCCGGACTCGACGACTGGGAGCCGATCTGGAAGCGCCGGCCATTCATCCCTAGCATCATCGAGCCCCGACTGCTTAACGTCGTACGCCTTCACCTGGGGCCCCAGGTAGATGGACTGCGGCCCTTTCCTTGGCAACCCAAAAAAGGCGCCATGTCGAAGGAAGGTGACGACCTCGGCATCCCATCACGGGTGTTTCCTCAGTTGTTCCGGTGCACCGGCTGCGATTTCCTGGGCCCACTTCCAAGGTTCAGTTACACAAATACCCACCCCTTCCGGCCTGATCTCGCGCAGTTCACGCATAAAAGTTGCCCTGGGCGAGGAGGAAAGCGAGTGGGTTCCACGAGTAGCAAGCGCGAGAGCCCCGCGGTCCCTGCACAGCACCTGCTGACGTGCGCCAACGGACACCTCGACGAGTTCCCTTACGCACTATGGGTACACCGTGGAAACAAGTGTCCGAAGGCCGAGCTGCCAGACCTCAAGATGCGTGACGCGAACGTCAGCAAGTCGGTTGGCTCTACGATCTCGTGCGCGTCGTGCGGTGCGAGACGGGGGATGGCCGAAGCCCAGGGTCGTGTTGGTCGCGACAAACTGCCGCAGACGTGCCGGGGCCGTCACCCGCATCTCAACGCGTTCGATACCGAATGCGATGCCCGCCCAGCGCTCATCATGATGGGTGCATCGAACCTGTGGTTCGCGTCCACTCAATCGATCATCGTCATGCCTCGCACTGACGCTGAGGAGCAAGAAGCACTCGCCGACCGCCTCCGAGTCGAACTCGGCGTCGAGCAGGTCCAGCAGTTCGGCGCCAAGGTCGACGTCATCCGCGCATTGGCGTTGGCAAAGCACATCGACATGGCCGGCGTTACCGATGGGGACATTGTCGCGGCTGTGGCCGATGTACTCACCCCCGCAGACTCCGAAGCCGAACGCCAAGAGAAACTGGCCGCCTGGGATCCCGTCGACCTTCTCGTGCCGGAGTGGCGCTATCTCCAGAAGCCTACGCTGTTCCCGCAGCAACAGAACTCCAGCGGGCTGATGGTCACCGAGATGCAGCGCGGACCCGAGCTGCACAACCGGATAGGTCGCGTCGTCGCGGTCAACAAGATGAAGAAGATCAACGCAGTCCTCGGGTTCACCCGACTCGACGAGATGGACCGCGTGAACGACCTTGTCAGCCGCCTCGTCAAGCTGACCCGTTCTGGCAAGCCGAAGTGGGTACCGGCTACCGAAGACCGGGGCGAGGGTATTTTTCTTCAGCTCGACAGCGCCTCGGTCGACCGGTGGGAGCAAGACATTCTCGGAACATCTCTCTGGGAAGCCCATCGAGAGGCGCACCGGCGCAACTTCTCCCGCCGATTTTCCGAGACCGCGAAATTGGTGGATCCGGATACCCGTCTGCCGGCGCCACGATACTGGCTGCTGCACTCGCTTTCGCATGCGCTTATTCGTCAGATGGCTATGTCCAGCGGATACGGAGCTGCGAGTCTCACTGAGCGCATCTATGGCTGGCCTGCCTCGCCCCAGCGAGAAGCAGCGGCAGGACTGCTGATCTGCACCACGGCATCGGACAGTGACGGTACGCTCGGTGGCCTTGTCGCTCTCTCTGAGCCGGCCCGGCTTCAGGGACTCGTGGTCTCCGCCCTGCGACGCGCGTCGAGATGCTCATCGGACCCTGTGTGTGCGATGCGGACGCCGAGCGACCCGGAGGATTTCCTGCACGGGGCCGCATGTCATTGTTGCTCGTTCGCGTCCGAGACCTCATGTGAAAAAGCCAACCGCTTCCTCGACCGACGATTCCTACTCAACCTCCCGACGGCCACCGGCGAGACCGTGCCCGGATTCTTCGGGACCGTCGATGCCCTCTGATCCCTTTGTCGCACTGGGCCAGTACCTCACCGCTAGCGAAGCCGAGGCCCTCGCCGCCCAGTTCGACAATGGACAACACTCCATTAAAGCATTGGGTACTATCAACCCCGGGCGCCGCGCAGATGTAAAACAGCTATTGGCGGCGGCGGGACTCGGACACGCCGACAATGCACGGGCGACGGAAGTGTTACTCGGGATTGCTGGAGCGAAGTCTGTTCACCGCGACATGACGCCGGTGTGGACGATGCCTGGAAACGAGGCCAAGCTTGGGCGCCTCACAGGTGAGTTTCACAGACTCGTCCAAGCTGCACGGATCTCAGTCACCTGCGCCACCTACAACTTCGAGATTACCTCGAAGATGTGGACTGTCCTCGAACAAGCATCTGAACGGCCCGGAGTGGTTGTAACAGTCTACGTTGACGGCGGCAAGGCTGACGCTAACAAGGTGAAAGCGCAACTCCCGCGAGCCACGATTTATCGATCCGCAGATATGCCGTTCGGAAAGCGTGTTGTCAGTCACGCGAAATTTGTAGTGATCGACCACGAGCTCATGCTACTCACCAGCGCTAATTTCTCCTTCAGCGCCGAGAACCTTAATATCGAATTGGGTGTCCTGATTCGTGACACGGCGCTTGCCGAGTCCATTGAGGAAACCATGAAGAGCAAGCACGGAAGCCTTTACGAGTTGGTTTTAGGTCAGGGGATTTGATGCACTTCATTGAGCTAAATGAAGGGCGCGACTTCCGAGCCTAACGCGATTTCGGTCGATCGTGCTCCGAAAGACGCGCTCTCCGACATAGCTGTCGAATTGGGTTTCCTTCGCTCGACCGGCTCGAAGATCGGCAGGGCAGTCGAGTACGTTCAGAGCTACATCAGTAAGAAGGGTGGACTCCCGTGGGGGCGCGTCCTCACCGCGGCTGCCCGCATCGCCATCGTGGCCGCGGGCTGCCCGCGCGGTCCATACCTCACGCAGCATTCACTCGCCACATAGTGCGGTGGGCAGCGAACCATTGTTGTTGCCGCTGAGTCGGTTCGATCGTGAGGCTGCGTCCATGGAGCTTGCCGTACAGCTCGAACGGTTCCAAGGATTTGTGTACGGCGATCGTGGCGTCGTTCCGGACGGCGATCTTTCCGAAATCGAAAAGTCGGTGTAGATCGCGTCGCAGCAATAGCCCACCTTCGTCGTGGTGTTCTCCGACCTGCGCGTAGCTGTAGAGATGCGCTGCTTCGAGTACTTCGTGTGGCATGGCGCCTGAGAACGCGCAGTTCGACGCGTACTTCTGCATCAGTTGTGCGCGAAAGGCCGGTTGCCCCAGACGCACCCGAGTGATTCGATCTGTGAATCCTCCGCCCAATTGCACCGACACCGAGTTCATGAGATTCAGTCCGCGGTGGCTGAGATCCGTCGAGAGACTTGCCGTGAATGCTGACCAATCCAGCTCGCGAATACTCAGTTGCGACTTCGGGCTCTTGCATACTGAGCGGAGTTGCTCCGCAGTGAGCTCCCCTGCCAGGTCGATCCACGCTTCACCATGATGGGTCCGGTACACGGTCACGTCGATATTGTCGGTCAGCGGGACGTCGAACTGGTTCTTGCATCGACCGCATTTATAGCGAGGGGTGAGCGTGAGACGTTCATCGAGCGAGCGACCAGGACCGCAGTATGGGCACTTCTTCTGCTCCTTGGTTCCTGGTTCGCTGTCGACTTTCTCGACCACGGAAGCACCGAGCAATCGCTTCTGGTCCCACACCACCAGGGCATCCCCAGCCGCGATGTTCCGGCTGTTCGGTACCTGACTGTCGCTGACATAGCGAGATGACGGATCGTCGTCATAGGCATGCCCGCCGCGACCGCCGAGCTGGTCGTCCTTGGACAGGACCAACCACGCCCGAGAAATCGAGCCCGTCGAGGGCCACACGTAGTCCACTATCGAACCCCGGCGGGGTGTCTGACCGTTTGCATGCCTCTGTCTAGCCGGTCCGCTTGCGTTGATGCAACACCTTCGAAGGCATCATTGAGCTATCCCGAGTTTGGTGGAGACCGTGATCTCTAGTCGAGAAAGTATGCCAGGACTTTGCGGTCAGTATCCAAGACCTCGTCAGCGGCCACCCCGAGTTCGAGCGCAAGCTCGACGGATCCGAGGAAAGCGACCTCCACATCAGGAGAGAAAGCCCTTTCCAGTACTCCGAGGTATTCGGACATGCTCGCGTTGAGCTCCTCGATAAGTTCAAGGTGTTCGGCGGCGAGTTGATCGCCGAGTTCCCGCTGCGCACCCAGGTAGCGCTCGATCAGCAAGGCCTCTCGCTGCGAAAGTGAGGACGACACAGCTTTATGCATGACAACACCGACGGTATTGCCGATGACGGCGCCGAGGATCGGTACCGGGATGATGGCCTGACCGACGAAGGAAGACAGTGCGCTGACGGCGGTCTCCAGGCAGACGAGCTCCGAGTTCTCGATGAACTCCAACTCACCGATTTCGCCGCGACGGAGTTTGTTCGCCTGCTCTGCGACGCCGAAAGCGGCGGTGACGATGGAGCTGGCGACGGCGGCGGGGGTGGCGGTGAAGTTCGTGAGCCCGTAGATGCTGAGTCCCCGAACACCTCCTTCAACGGCTCCGAACCCGCCTTCACTCGCGATATCGGTCCAGTCCTCACGCGTGAATTCTCTGAGCTGCTTACCTGCGCGACGTTTCTCGACGACGGCCAGCACAACGGCGGTCCCGCCTTCGATGGCGGCGGCCACGAGTGCAGCATTGGCGCCTTCCCGCAGGGTCGTCTTGCTTTCCTGGTACGCGTTGTCCCGCAGAGACCGGTCGGTGGCGCGGAGGGAATCCGCTTCTGACTCCAAAGTCGCGCCATAGGCGCCCCTTTGGACCTCGGAGTACTGCAGATGCGACGGCTCGAGTGACTCGATGCCGACAGATCCGTCCTCGAAAAAGGATTGGACCCGGGTCCAATCCTTCAAGGACGGGCCGTCACCGCCGATCGTCAGGAGCTTGTTCGCTTCCTCTCGTGGCATGGCTTGCAGCTTCTGAATGACCTCGAAGTGGTCGCGGGGAATTTGATACTTCCCGCCGCTTTCGACGAAACTTGGATATCGCTCAAGATGGTCTGCGATCGCCCCAAGACCGAAACGGCCCCCAGCAGCGACGAACTTCTGCTGGATTTCCACGCCACCGCGCATCAGGTCAACCGGGCCGTTGTCGTTCACCCACTGGTAGAGCGGATTCTGACCGTGGATCTGGCGTCGAGCGTTGCCGACGCCCACCTCGGCGACCTCAGCGATAAAGCCGTGCATGCCTTTCACACCGCCGCGATTGGTGGTAACCACCTCGAGGTCGATCTTTCCGATCGCCGCGGTGACGCTGGCGAGTGCATCTGCGAGGTTCTTGTCCTGCCGTCCGAGGTCGCTCAGCAGGTTGTCCAGCCGGAGCTGGTTGAGG
Organism: Rhodococcus sp. BP-332; assembly: GCF_019836065.1. Classification (NCBI taxonomy): domain Bacteria; kingdom Bacillati; phylum Actinomycetota; class Actinomycetes; order Mycobacteriales; family Nocardiaceae; genus Rhodococcus; species Rhodococcus sp. BP-332. The sequence continues at coordinate 128,704 of NZ_JABUEC010000002.1, read as the reverse complement.
TAATTCACCCAGGCGGCGACAGCCTGTTCCTGGTTTCGCTTTCCTAACTCGACTGGCTCACTCATCGTCGTTGCTCTGCTTGACGCGCTGTGTCAGCAAGGCTGCACACGCTTTCGTGTTGTTCACCAGCGCCACCAGTTGAAGCTGTTGAGGCACCGACATCGAGAGAAAATCAGCGGCGTAGCACGGGAGTGCCTCCTTGTAGCTCTGTAGCAGCTTGTCGCGTAGAGCAGCAGAACGTTCGAGCAGATCGTTGATTTGCGCGTCCATACGTTCGATGTGCGCGATGTTCTTCTTCACCGACATCACCGCTGCCTGTTTCGCATCGCGGTTGTCGAACTTGCTTTTGGTGAACACGGCTATCGACGCGAGCAACGTGGCGCCGGCGACCGTCCAACCGATGGGGCCGGCGAGGGCGAGCAACGCACCGCCGGCTGCAGTGCCTCCGCCCCCGGCTGCAACCGCCCCTCCTCCGAGCCATGCGAGTGCGGCGTTACTGGCAGCAGCGCCGGAGAGTGCAGAGATCGCGGTACCAGTCGATGCAGTACCGAAAGTGGTCGCCACCCACAGCGCCGCAGTCGGGGCCATGCTCGCGACGGCGGCGCCTGCGGAGAATCCGGCGGTGGCACCTGCTGCGGACTGTCGTGCGGCTTCGAGGTCCTTCCGTGCGAACTCCTCCGCGCCTAGAAACTGTGCCTTCTGGATGTCGATCGTGGCGATGTCGGTCTCGAACGACTTCGGAGTGTTGACGATGCTGTTCACCAGATGTTCGACGAGGTCGATCAGATCTGTCGACCGTTCACGTAAGAGGAGCAGAGACACGCCCTTGTCGTTCATCGACGTGAACGCGGCGTTGTACTCAGCGACCGCTTCCTGGTACGGGTCAGGCTTCTTCGCAGTCAGCTTCTCGAACGTGTCCGACGCGGAATCCATCAACTCGCTGGTCTGCTCACCCACCTGCTTGGAGCTGTCCCTCGCGAACTTTGTGAAATCGCCGACCCGCTTCAGGTTGACCTTGTCCACCCGCTTCAGGTTGACCTTGTACACCCTGACTGGTTCAACCATCGAGATCTCCGAGCTCCGTGTGAGGTGTGTTCTAGCGATAGGAGAGTAGTGGTTACCACCGACAGAGGTCCCAGGAGCAGTCGACGCTCTGATGAGCCCTTTGTGCAGCGGCCAGCTTGCTGAGCTGAATCGGCGCACCACCGGGCGACGCCTGTGATGTACTCCTGACGATTCGGACGGTTGGTAGTTGAACTCTACAAGGGGGACTGGTGCACCCAAAAGCCAAGGTCATCACTGCTGCGGCTATCTCGCTTTCTCTGCTGTTGGCGGCGTGCGGTAGTGATCCCGTCGAAGTACCCCGCGTTGCCGGGCTTCGCTTGGACGACGCGCACAACGCACTGCGTGACGGCGGTTTCGAGAACGTCGAGGACGTCGACGCACTCAATGATCGTGAACCCCTGATGGATAGCAACTGGGCGGTGGTGCAGCAGACGCCCTCGGCCGGCGAACAATTCGACCCAGAGGACGTCGTCACACTCCGGATCGCGAAGCCGGAAGACGAAGGCATTAGAGAGATGCTGCCGGCCGACTCTCCAGTGTTGGCCGAGATTCGAGAAGCGGATGCGCAACGTGATGCGTTGGCCGAGGCCGACCGGCGAGAGCAAGAAGCTAAGGATCGGGCCGACGCAATCGAACAAACACGTGAAACAAAGTCGTACACCGAGAAGATCGACCCAGCAGCACGACTGGCCCAAGCTGCGATCATAGAACTCCGCAGCTTCCGAGACGCACTCAGCTCCGGCAGCGAGTCTTATGCGTCGGTCGGCCCGTACGTGTCGTCATTCGGTAACACCATGGATTCCTACGCCAGCATCCTGGATCAGCGCGATCCACCCGATTCTGTGACAGAGCGCGTCGACGGCTTGCGCGGTGCTGTCGAGTCGTTCACCCTGGCCGCTCAGACTCTCTACAGTGCCACTGGTGCGACCGCGTCAGAATCTTTTCAGCGTTTCTCGGATGTCTATGCCACCGCCGTCTCCAAGTATAACTTCGAGATGCAACTGCTTTACGCCGGCACTCAGATCGAGCCACCGCTGCTGTAATAGGTAAGCAGCGCGTTGACGCGACCCTCCGATTCAGTCCGCTGTCTAATCCAACTTTGAGAGGAATATCTGTCCTATTTGTTCAAAGGCGGAGCTCCATCTCAGGACCTTCTCGTTTTTACGGTCTGTATTCACTGTTCCACCGGCAATTGGTGACGGTACCTATGCACGGCAATTGCCTGGGCGGGTATGGCATGTGTAGGGTATGGTTTGCCAATAGGGGTTTTGTCTGGACAATTCCAGCTTGCTGCTGGGCGATGCAACCGGCCGAAGCGGGTCTATTATCGTCATGCATCCCGAAACGCTAACTATAACCCTCCCGTGCACCGGATATGCTGCGATCTTAAATGCGCCGCAGGCCTAGGCGTTTGGCCTAGAAAGCGAGCAATTGCTCTGGTTTCGATCGACTTCAGCAGGCAATTACATACCTTCTACTAGTGCTCGTGCGCACCGGTCCTTGTGTTCTGCTTCTGCAGGTATAGCGGCAACCTACTGCGGCGGAGCACTCGCGTGACGGTGCGGGTCGGGTGCGGATGGGCGGACGCCACCGCTGTCCGGAGCTCCGCGCCAGCAATAGGGGCTTGTCTCATTGGCGGTGATCGTCGACAGCGATAGCGGGCGCTAAAGTCTGTTCCAGGGGCCGAATCTGCCGTCAAGGATGTAACGTCTAGGCGGGTCTTGAGGTATTAACCAGACATACCCATCGCGGTGGCGATGTTGACCTGCGGCCGACTCCTGTTTGGGAGGGCTGGCGATCAGGCATGCAACCTCAGATGGCTGGCTGGCAATTTGGCTGTAAATGCGGTAATTGGAATACAATTGGATCTTGCGTGTCTTAATGCGTTCGAAGTTTGCACTTCGTCAAGCCGATAATCAGGTCGCCAGTGTCGTCGCCGGGTGCCAGAATGGTGGACTTCTGAGAGAAGCCCTAACAATTAGGCATGAACGTCAGTGACTGCCTCCGCGGGGGCGTAGATCGACGCCTGCGTGCTGGAGGAGGGTCCGCACCCGTTGAATGCTGTACGACGTCGACTCGGAGATGTCCCGTATGCTCTGACCGGACTCGTAAAGAACCCGAGTGAGCTTGGCCAGCTCGTCGGTGAGGACTTCGTCAATTCGTTGATGCGGAGCAAGGGTAGGTGCCTCATTAGGTTGCCAGGTGCGGTCAATCTCGCCTCCCTTGTAACCGCGCTGCTCGCGCCCGCGAGGCTCGATTTCCTCCGACGCTTCGTCTCCGAACGCATGCCAGCCTGGCTCCGCGCGACGCGCGAACATCTCAAGGTATGGGCCTGGTGAGCACGCCTCAATGAGTGGGTAGAACTCGTCGGGCTTGCGGGAGTGCTCCCGCTTGCGCGTCTCCACCATGTTGACCTGCGACCTGGCGGGCGGCAGCGTGCGCATAGAGCCGCGAACGCCGAATAGAAGAATCTCCGTCACATTGCGGAAGTAGAAGCCGACGCCACGGCCATCCGGGCCCCCGTCCTTGCGGCGTTTGGCCCAAATGATATTCGAGACGTACCTGAAGCCCCACGCCTTCATGACCTCAAGACCTTCTGGCAGCAATGCATTCGGCACCCAAAGATAGAGGTGTGCGTCCTTGGCGACATGATCGGCGACGGGGAGGGTTTTGATTGCGTCTAGCGACATGGTCGAGTAACGATCAAGTCTCCGATGCTCAGGGGCGACCTTGCCCGTCCGATTTTGAAACTGCCACGGCGGATCCGCGTATAGGGTCTTGAACCCACCTTCGACCGTCGGAAGCGGCGGCGCGTCCTGCGCCTCGCGAAGCGCCTGCACGGCCGTCGCGCGCGACCGTGCAGGTTCACCAATTGTTGTCACTGCGTATCCTCCAATTAGATCTTGAGAGTGAGCCTACATCAGATCTTGATGACCCACTGCAGGCGCAGTCGGAAGTCGGACCCGCCACATCCAGCAGATCCGAGCAACCCCTGAGTGGCGCCGATAGCATCGCCCCATGGAAGTTGGACTCGATAACATGTCTCTAACTAGGAACACCACCCTCGCGAGTCTCACTTTGACGGCTAATCAGGTCTCAGCGGGGATGAGTTTGCAGCAAGTCACCGACATCGCGGTTCGGAACAGCGCCGAGAGCGCCGCCTCCTGGGTGAGGAGCCTGTTCCTCTTCCGCGACGATCGGCTGCTTGAGGACGCTTGGCTCCGCGCGGCTAAGGCCGGCGACGACGCTACCGCCAACGCGCTGGCATGGGCAGCTCGAGTCTGGGCTGAGCCGCGAATCGCTCGGGTGGTGGAAGATACTCTCGTTGATCCAGCCGGTCACTTCGATCCAGCTGGTTTCTCAACCGACGTCGTGGAGCATTCGTTCGTTGCCCTTGACGTGGGCGCGAACGCCCGTAAGGGGGCGTCGACCCTGCTTAATCAAGCGGCATCTGTGCCACTGTTCACGCCGGAGAAGCACGGGGCCACGATCGTTGGAGCTTCGAAATTTCTTCCGACTGCGCAATTCGTGCCTGCGGTCATTGAGTTCCTCCTTGAGCGTATTCGAGGTCAAGTCAGTCCCGCAGTGGCCAAGCGAGGCGACCCGACCGAGCTTGCGCTGCTCTGGAAGGCAAACCGCTGGTTCGGCTTAACCAAGGAAGAGTTTCGTGCTGCGGCAAGCCCCCGTGTCGAAGTGCCGGCATCCACCCGCGCTGCGGTTCCGGCACATCTCAGGTTGCTGCACGAGGAGGCCCAGCGTCGGAAGCAAGTTGTTCTACAGGGCGCTCCCGGCACAGGTAAGACCTTCGTCGCGCTCCAATACGTCGACTGGGCGACCGGAGGGCGCCGGGACAACTCCAACCTGTCTAAAATTCTCGCTGAGCTACCCTCGAACGAGCGCTCGCCAGACGCCGTCGCTGCCGAGGTTGTAAGGCTAGGCCTCTCGGCTGTCTGGGACATCGCACAGTTCCACCCGTCATACGGCTACGAAGACTTCGTGCGCACGCTCGCACCTGTTCCCTCGGCCAACGGTGTGAACTTCCGCGCCGAGCACCGCATTCTGAGCCTGCTCTCGGCCGTCGCGACGGAGCTGACCCAGCTCGGCAGCACGTGCGACGTCATCCTGATTGTCGATGAGGTCAACAGGGCTGACATTGCCCGCGTCTTTGGCGAGCTGCTGTACGCGCTGGAGTATCGGGATGCTCCAGTTCGGACCCCTTATGCAGTAGAAGGGGATGCCTCTATGACAATTCCTTCGAACCTCATCCTGCTGGGCACGATGAACACCGCCGATCGATCCATCGCGCTCATCGACTACGCACTGCGTCGACGGTTCACGTTCATAAGCCTGGAGCCGGACGCGACGGTCATCGACCGAGCCGGATGGGTGGGCACGTCCGACCGCGACGCTGCGCGCCGCCTGTTCGACGCAACCGCGACGCTTTTCACCGTCGAGGACAACAACGCGGCACTGGCGATCGGGCACTCCTACTTTCTGCCGTCCGGCAACGCGACAACGGAACAAGGGTCGCTCAGGCTGCTTGCTCGGCGTTTCGCCTATGAGGTGGTCCCGTTGATGCGTGAGTACGCCGCTGAGGGTTTAGTCGACGCCGCAAAGCTGGCGGCGGTACTCAGCACCCTGGGAATCGATGGCGTCTCCGGCGGTCAGGAGGCGGTCGAGGTCGAGTTGCTCGCCGAGCTCGCCGAGCTCGCCGCCGAGAACGACTCGGCAAACAATGACTGAGGTTGCCGTGACGGCAACCTGGGACCTTGGTGCGCCGGTTCTTGAGATCGCTGAACAGTCCACCGCGCGTGCGACGGACGAGTTGGTCGCGGCCGTCAGCGAGGAGCGCTGGAAAGAACTCAGTCTCTCGTTCCAGAAGGCACCTGGCGACTGCGAGTGGACGGTCCGCTCCGCTGACTTTACGGGGATCGCGCGTCTCGATGTCGCCGGAGAGCCGGTCCATCTGCGCGTCACGCCCAAGATCAATGGCCTCGATTTGTTCTTCTTGGCCGATTGGGCCTACGGCACGCAAAGCGTCGGGAAGAAACTCAAGGACGCGCGAGCCAATCTGGCGGCGCTGCGCTCGGAGCCGGCTGCGTGTCTCCTCGGGTGGTACGTCGCCGAGGTGCTCACGTTCGCGACGCGATGGCTTCGCCGGGGCTACGTGGTGCGCGAAGAGGACCTCGTGGGCCGTGTCCGCGGCCGCATCGACGTCGCACGCTACTTGAGCCGCTCCGTCGCCCAGGCACGTCCACATGTCATTCCGGCACGCTTCACCGAGCCGTCCCATGACACCGCAGCCAACCGTTACGTGAAGGCGGGACTTCGGGAGGTGGCAGTTCTCGCCCGCGCTGTCCCGATCGAGAGCGCGCGCGTCGCGTTGGACGAGCTGGTACGTCGCACACTGTCCCTCTTCAACGCCGTGGGAGACGTGTCTGCTCAACCTCAGGATGCCCTACGACTCAATCTTTCTGGTCCGCTACGGCATTACGCGCCGATCGTGGACTTCACGACGGCACTGCTGGACGGCACCTATGTCAGCACCGACATCGGGGGCCACACGCAAGACGCGATCATGTGGTCCCTGAACAGTCTGTTCGAGCAGGCGCTTCGCAACGTCCTGGACGCCTGGCCAGGTGCTTCACGCGTCCGTGGCAGCTACCGGGCAACCGTCACGGACATCGACGACTCGAAAGTGAACGGCTCGACTCCGGTGAAGCCCGACTACGTCATCCGGAGGTCGGACGGCACACTGCTCGTCCTCGATGCGAAGTACAAGAGCGTTCTGCCGACTGTTCAATCGCAGGCTGAAGAGTCCATCGACGTGACCCCCACTCAAGGACAGCGAATCCGGGTGCGCCGGGCCGACATCTATCAGGTGGTCGCCTATGCGAGGCACTCTGGACTGAAAACTGACAAGGTGGTGCTTCTCTACCCGGTAGCGCTCGGAGCGGATGACGACTACCCGGCCCCATTGAGAGTTCGCGAATTCGCCCCGACGTGCCACCTAGTGTTTTTCGACGTAGGTATGACCGCGGATCGAAATTGTGCTGCCCTCTACGATGCACTGGACCGCTTGTAGGACACATCCTGCGCTCGTTGTTGCGCAGTATGACGATGGTCGACATCCGTTCGGGTGGATGATTGTTCATAAAGGCGATTGTGATCCGGCGACTGGTTATCGATTTAACTTACCCTTGAAAAGTTTTATCGGAGATGAAGGTCTTTCGCACCTTCTCGGGTTACTGTCCTCCGGGCCTATTATGGGACGCGAAAATTGTAGAATTAAAGACTTTGATGGGTTCGTAGACCTCGTTCGTCGAGTTCAAACTCCCTTCTACGAAGAGGCGCGCCCGCGGTTCGGGGATGAAGACATATCGGACAATTATGGGGACGCTAACGAGTATTTCCCCTATTTACCGGAACAGTTGCAGAAGATTGCAAAGAAGGGCGATTAAACGAGGCCGAGCGATGGTCGATCTGGCTAGAACGTTGTGTCTTCGAGGTGCGGCGTGGCGAGGTTCGCCTTTCCATTCTCAGGGTGTCGCCGACTCCGGGAGGCCGTGTAGCTGACGTTGTTGGTGTTGAACACTTTGGGTAATTTCCTACTGCCGTTGTTTTTCATGCATGTAGGTCCGTGAACATGAATGTAGGTTCGTGAATCTGCCAGTGGTCATGGCTAGCAGTTGTACGGTCGTTTTGGATCACCGGACCTCGTAGACAATTGGATCCAGCATTTGGTGAATTGTCCAATATGGAACCGCCAAGGCGGGGCTTATCGACAAGTGCCTGTGCTAAGACAACCGGACCTGCGAGGCGGGTTCGAAGTGACAACTTTTAGTAGCACGGTTATCGCACAAATACGACTGTGTCCACCGCTTGAAGTTTGGATGGAACTACGTGTGCATTGTCCGTTAACCCCGGTCTCGCGCAAATCGCACCACTTGTCAATCCGCCCCCGTCGTAGCCCCCAACAGATCCCTCACCGTGTTGGCCACGGAGATGAACTCCGGCTTCTCCATCGTCGCGCTGTACTCCCGGTGCGCCGGGAGGTCGACGTCGAGGACGTCCACGATCCTTCCCGGCCTCGGGCTCATGACGACCACCCGGTTGGCTAGGTAGACGGCTTCGGCGACGGAGTGGGTGACCAGCATGACCGTTGTGCCGGTCTCCCGCCAGATGCGGTGCAGTTCGACGTTCATCTTCTCGCGGGTGAGGGCGTCGAGGGCGCCGAAGGGCTCGTCCATCAGCAGCACCTCGGGCTCGTGCAGTAGAGCGCGGCAGAGGGAGACGCGTTGTTGCATGCCGCCGGAGAGTTCGTGGGGGAGTGCTCCCTCGAAGCCCGTCAGGCCGGTCATCTCGATGAGCTGATCGGCCTTCGCCGCGGCAGCCTTCTTGTTCATTCCGCGCATCTCGCCCTGGAGGAGGATGTTCTTGCGGACGGTGCGCCACTCCAGCAGCGCGGCGCGCTGGAAGACGTAGCCGATGTTGCGCTGCGGTCCCTTCACCTCGCGGCCGGCCAGTTCGACCGAGCCGCGGGAGGCACCGGTCAGACCGGCGACCACCTTGAGCAGTGTGGACTTGCCGCAGCCCGACGGGCCGGCGATGGAGACGAACTCACCCTTGCCGACCTTGAGGTCGACGTCGGACAGGGCGGTGACGTCGCCGCGCTTGGAGGAAAACTGAACAGTCAAACCCTCGACTGATACGGCGGTGTCGGTGACAGTGGTGGGGCGTTCGTGGGTGAGGGCGCTCATGTCGTCGCTCATTCCTTGCTGGAGGTGAAGGAAGAGTCCCAGTACTTCGAGGGTTCGGCCCCGACCTCGGTCAGTCCGGCGTCACCGAGGATGGAGATGGTGTTGGTCCAGTCCTCCTCAGCATTGACGCCCGGTGCCTGGCCCTCGGTGTTGGCGGTGGTGAGCAGCGGGATGGTCTCCTGCCACTGCTGCAGCAGCACCGACTCAGGCGGGGTCTGCGGGTCCTTGCCCACCATGGCCTTCACGGCCTCTTCCGGGTTGGCGATGGCGGCCTCGAACGATTCGGTGGTGGCGTCGACCATGGCCTGCACCAGCTCCGGCGAGCTCTCGATGGTGGAGGTGTTGGCGATGAGGCCGTTGCTGAAGAAGTTCAGGCCCTCGTCGGAGTAGCGGAGGTAGCGCATCTCGCGGCCCGACTTGTTCGCGATGTTCGGTCCCTGGTCGTGCGCGAAGCCGATGAGGCCGTCGACCTGGCCGGACAGCATCGCGGCGATCTTGCCGGCGGAGTCGAGGCTCTGCTGCTGCACCTGGTCCTCGGGGACGCCGGCGCGGTCGAGGAAGATCGGGAACGTCGTGGTGGGCGCGTCACCGGCGGAGACCGCGATGGTCTTGCCGGCGAGGTCCGCGGTGGTCTGGATGGGACCGTCCGCGTAGACCTGGACGGCGGACGGAGTCGTCTGCAGGAAGACGCCCAGGCTCTTCACCTTGACGCCCTTGTCGATGTTCGACATGACGGCGGCGGAGTCGGCCCAGCCGAAGTCGGTCTGGTTCGAGCCGGCCGCCTGCGCGGTCTTAGTCGAGCCCTGGCCGGCGGTGATGGTGAGGTCGATGCCGTGCTTGGCGAAGATCCCCTCCTGCACGCCGTAGTAGAACGGTGCGTGCTCGCCGTAGGGGTACCAGTTGAGCATCAGGGACGTCGCGGTGGTCTCACCGTCGGCGCCGGGCGCCTTCTCCGCACCGCCACCGCCGCCGCCACATCCGGCGAGAGCGAGCGACGCGGCTACCGCAGCCACGAGGGCAGTCTTGAGCTTCATGGGATTCTTCTTTCGAGGAGGTGTGGGTGAGGCAGCCGGGTCACACAGCGCCGACGGACGCAGTGGAGCGGCGCGATGCGTGCCAGGGGATGAGGAACTTCTCGGCGATCTCGATGACGAGGAACAGCAGGATGCCGAGCAGAGACATGATGATGAGGGCGGCGAACAACATTGCGGTGTCGATGTTTCCGTTCGCTTGGAGGATCACGTAACCGAGTCCCTCGTTGGCTCCGACGAACTCACCGACCACCGCACCGGTCACCGCGAGCGTCGCCGCGATCTTGAGGCCGGACATCAGCTGCGGCAGCGAGGCGGGAAAGCGCACCTTGCAGAACGTCTTCCACTTGCTCGCACCCATCGTGGACGTCAGTTCGAGGATCTCCGGGTCGACGGACCGCAGGCCCGCCATCCCGGCGATGACGATGGGGAAGAAGGCCATGAGGACGGCGACCAGGATCTTGGGGCTGGCGCCGAAGCCGAGCCACACGACGAACAGCGGTGCGATGGCGATCTTGGGAATGACCTGGGCGAAGAGAATCAGCGGGTACATCGTCTTCTCGATCGACGACGAGTAGATCATCACCACCGCGACGGCGATGCCGACCAGGCCGGCGATGACGAAGCCCGCGATGGTCTCGTAGGTGGTCACCCAGGTGTGGCCGGCGAGGTAGGACGCGTTGTCCACCATCGTCGACCAAGTGTCGCCGGGGGACGGAAGGATGTAGGGCGCAACCAGTTCGGTGGTCGTGACCGCCCACCACGCGACGACGAGCGCAGCCACGAGAGCAAGGGGCCGCCACAAGCCGGACCAGGTGTTGCGGAACGAGGGAAACCGTCGACGACGCGTCGGCGCGGGATGCGGTGCCGACGGTGCAGCGAGTGGGGCCTCGACCGACGTTGTTACCGCCATGAGGAGTCCTAAAGCTAGTAGTGGTGCGGGTCCGACTACTCCCGCTGGAATGCGCTTTCCGAAGCTGCGGCCGAATCTAATGTGATCGCGCCCACAGTGTCAAGAAAAACGGACAACTACCTGCTCAGGGCGCTGCTCGCGCGCAAGACGACCGTTCCCGGCGCGTACTCGTGCGCGTCGAGGGCGCGATCGGACGGGTCGAACGCGAGCTGCACGGCACGCTCGCCGATGTCGACGAGAGACAACGCGACCGTCGACAAGCTCGGGACATGGTCTCGCAGGGTGGGGATGTCGTCGAAACCCGCGACGCAGACATCGTCGGGAACGCTCAAGCCCACCTCACGCCACGCGGCGATGGCTCCGATGGCCATGACGTCGGTGACGGCGAAGACGCACGGAGGAGTGCCGTGACCAGGCGTGAGTTCCAAGGCTGCCGCGAGGCGTCGGGCCGCGCTGTAGCCGCCGTCGCGGGAGAAGTCGCCGGCCACCTCGATCTCCGGGGTGATGCCGTGGCGGCACAGTGCCTCGACGAATCCGTTGCGACGGTCCGCGGACGTGCGAATGTTTCCCGGGCCGCCGATGATGGCGAACCGTCGATGGCCGTGCTCGTAGAGCGCCTCGGCCAATGCTGCTGATGCCGAATGGTTCTCGGGCTCGACGGCCGCTCCGAACGGCATGGGCTGGCCGATGACGACGACGCGACCCCCGTTGTCCCGATACGCCTCGAATTCGCGCTCCAGGGCGCGGTCGAGGTCGCCGCTCTGCCTGGATCCGGCCAGGATGATGGCGTCGGCACGGTGGGAGATGAACGTGCTCACCGACTGCCGCTCGATGGCGAAGTCGCGCTCGGTGCTCGCGAGCAATACGAGCTTGCCGGCGTCACGTGCCTCGTTCTGCACGCCGCGGACGATGGAGGAGAAGTACGGGTCGGCGACGTCGTGCACGACGAGACCGATCAGCCCCGTCGACGAGCGCGCCAGGGCCTGGGCCTGGGCATTCGCAATGTAGCCGAGATCGGCTGCGGCGGCGCGTACTCGGTCGGCAACGCCCTCGCCGGGCACTCTCGACGAGCCGTTGAGCACCCGTGACGCCGTTGCCTGGGAGACGCCGGCCGCCGCTGCCACGTCACGCAATCGCACTGCCGCCATGCTCGCCACCCCCACGAAATCGTTGCGGTCTGCCGGTGCCTATTGACCGATCGACCTCGACAGCATAGCTTGGAAAGCGCATTCCGAAGCTGACTTGCCCCTCGACGCGTGCAGGACTTTCCGCCGCACCGTCTCCCGCGGCCCTCGCGCGCCTCGTTCCCCTCGGTCGTGCACTCTTCAGACCTGGCTGCCGAGCAGTCAGAAAGGCCTCTCCATGTCTCACCCCACCCGAACCCTGCGCATCGCCATGAACGGCGTCACCGGTCGCATGGGCTACCGTCAGCACCTTCTGCGTTCCATCCTCCCGATTCGCGACGCCGGCGGGTTGCTGCTCGCGGACGGTTCGCGCGTTCAGGTCGAGCCGGTGCTCGTCGGTCGCAACGAGGCCAAGCTGCAGGATCTTTGCGCTCAGCACGGCATCGCCGAGTACACCACCGACGCTCAGTCGGTCATCGACGATGCGTCGATCGATATCTACTTCGACGCCCAGGTGACCTCGCGTCGCGCGGAGGCACTGTCGTCGGCCATGAAGGCCGGCAAGCACATCTTCACCGAGAAGCCCACTGCCGAGACGCTGACGCAGGCCATCGAACTGGCGCGCATCGGGCAGAACGCGGGCGTCACGGCCGGCGTCGTCCACGACAAGCTCTACCTACCCGGACTGGTGAAGCTGAAGCGACTGGTCGACGAGGGCTTCTTCGGACGCATCCTCTCCCTGCGCGGTGAGTTCGGCTACTGGGTCTTCGAGGGCGACGGCCAGCCCGCGCAGCGACCCAGCTGGAACTACCGGGCCGAGGACGGCGGCGGCATCGTCGTCGACATGTTCTGCCACTGGAACTACGTGCTCGAGGGCATCCTCGGCAAGGTTGAGACCGTCACCGCCAAGGCCACCACCCACATCCCGACGCGGTGGGACGAGCAGGGCAACGAGTACGCCGCCACCGCCGATGACGCCGCGTACGGCATCTTCGAGATGCAGAACGGGGTTGTCGCGCAGATCAACTCGTCGTGGGCCGTGCGTGTGTTCCGCGACGAGCTGGTCGAGTTCCAGGTGGACGGCACTCATGGCTCCGCGGTGGCAGGGCTGCGTAACTGCGTCGCCCAACACCGCTCGCACACCCCCAAGCCGGTGTGGAATCCCGACCTGCCCGTCACCGAACCCTTCCGCGACCAGTGGCTCGACGTTCCGGCCAACGCCGATCTGGACAACGGCTTCAAGCTTCAGTGGGAGGAGTTCCTGCGCGACGTCATCGCCGAGCGCCCCCACCGCTACGGACTGTTGTCCGCCGCGCGCGGTGTTCAGCTGGCAGAGCTCGGCCTGCGCAGTTCCGCGGAGGGCCGCCGCCTCGACGTGCCGGAGATCTCGCTGTGACCGCCGTCGACTCGCGCCCGACCATCGCACTGCCGGGCCACGGCTCGTATCGGCTGGGGGAGCCTGGAGAGTGGACGAAGCCCACCTCCCCGATCACCTCGCGCATCGCCTATGCGGCAGCACATGTCATTCCGCGTACGACGGGCGACAACACCCCCGGCGCACCGGCCGACATCGACTGGGACGCCACCCTCGCCTACCGGCACGAGCTGTGGTCCTACGGCCTCGGTGTCGCCGACGCGATGGACACCGCGCAGCGCGGCATGGGCCTCGACTGGGCCGCGACCGCAGAGCTGATCCGACGTTCGGGTGCCGAGGCTCCACGGGTGGGCGGACTACTCGCGTGTGGAGCCGGAACTGATCAACTCGACTTGACGACGTTGCCGTCGGGTCGGGAGGGTCTCGCTCGTGTCCTCGATGCCTACCGTGAGCAGATCGCGGTGGTGCGGGAGTCCGGCGCCAAGGTCATCATCATGGCCTCGCGTGCGCTGGCGCGGGTGGCGTCGTCACCCGACGACTACCTGTCCGTCTACTCGACGTTGCTCGACGAGGTCGATAAGCCTGTCGTGTTGCACTGGCTCGGAACAATGTTCGACCCTGCGCTCGAGGGCTACTGGGGCAGCGCGTCCGTGGACGAGGCGACCGCGACGTTCCGTGGACTGATCGAGGCGCACGCCGCCAAGGTCGACGGTGTGAAGGTGTCGCTGTTGGACGCTCAGCACGAGATCGCTCTGCGCGCAGCTCTGCCTGACGGAGTGCGTCTGTACACCGGGGACGACTTCAACTACCCGGAGCTCATCATGGGCGACGGTGCGCACCACTCCGATGCGCTGCTCGGCATCTTCGCCGGCATCTACCCCGCGGCGTCCACGGCGTTGCAGGAGCTCGATCGCGGCAACACTGCTCGTGCCGGGGAGATTCTGCGTTCGACGCAGGAACTGGGCCGGCACATCTTCGCGGCGCCCACTTACTACTACAAGACGGGCATCGCGTTCCTGTCGTGGTTGAACGGGAAGCAGCCGGGCTTCTCGATGGTCGGCGGGTTGGCGTCGGGTCGCAGTGTTGAGCACTTGACGCAACTGTTCGTCCTGGCGGATCGTGCTGGGCTGCTGGCAGATCCAGCCTTGGCCGTGCATCGGATGAGCGTGTACCTGGAGCTGAACGGGGTGTCGGCATGAGTCTCGAACGCCTGTCTCTCAACACCAAGACGGTGAACAACTGGACCTTGAAGGAGGCCGTCGAGGGTGCGGCGCGAGCGGGGCTCGGTGCCATCGGGCCGTGGCGTGACCGCGTGCAGGAGGCCGGGGTTACGGAGTCGGCGAAGATGATCTCCGATGCCGGGCTGCGGGTGTCGACCCTGTGCCGCGGTGGATTTCTCACGGCCATCGACGACGACGGGCTCGACGACAACCGGCGGGCGCTCGACGAGGCCGCCGAGCTCGGGGCTTCCGAGCTCGTGATGGTGATGGGCGGGATCCCGGATCGCGACCTGATCGGTGCGCGGGCACGGGTGTCCGAGCGGCTCGCCGAGTTGGTGCCGTATGCGCTGGAGCGAGGTGTGCGCATCGCGTTGGAGCCGCTGCACCCGATGTTCGTGGCCGATAGAGCGGTGATCTCGACGCTGGGTCAGGCACTGGCCATGGCTGAGCCGCATCCGGTGGAGGCGGTGGGCGTCGTCGTCGACACGTTCCATGTGTGGTGGGACCCCGACCTCGAGGCGCAGATCAAGACCGCGGGGGAGCGTGGCCGCATCAGCTCGTACCAGGTGTGCGACTGGCTGGTGCCGATGGAAGCAGACCCCCTCCTGTCCCGCGGGATGATGGGCGACGGGGTGATCGACTTAGCCACCATCGGGCGGTGGGTCGAAGAGGCCGGCTACCGCGGTGACGTGGAGGTGGAGATTTTCAACGCGGCTGTCTGGGCTGCGGATGGGGATCAGGTGATCGGCACGATGGTGGAGCGGTACCGGGATCTCGTGGCGGTGGGGTGAACGTGGTTGTGCAGCCGGGAATCGACCACCCGTCACTGCCTGCTCTCGTGCGGAGTCGCGGGCGCGCGACGGGGACAACCTGCAGCAGCTTGTCCAGTCGGATGTAGTCGTCGGGGTTGGTTATGTACAGCGGCAACCCCGCGGCAAGGGCGGTCGAGGCGGTCATCAGGTCGGCCACCCTGCGTCGCGGCTTCCTCCCGGCGGCAACACCGCGGCGGTCACCCGACCGAAGATCCGCGCCCTCCGACGTCGAATGGCAGCGCGTCGGACGCACTGTCCACTCGGCAACAACAACTACCCGTCGGTGCAGTCGTCGATACGCGCGTCGTTGGTGTCGGCTGTCGAGAACAAGTCTCTACGCAGAATGCTGCGCAGCGGGGCACGGTCTACCTGCGCGGGAACCCGTCAGGTCGCCAGTCGCAACGCCCGAGCCCGTGCAGCGAGGAAGAAGGGGATCGCGGTGCCGATCCCCACGGTAAAGGTCATGAATAGCGTTGCCCACCACCATCGGCGGATCCCGAGTCGACCCGACTCCGGCAGCGCCCACGCGTGGAACGCGACGACGACGAGAATCAGATTGACCATCGCGAACTTTCCGGGCACCGTCGACTAGATCTTGCCGACGAAGAAGTCTGCCACCGAGCGAGTGCCGTGCTCTCGGACGTAGGGGATCGCGATGGCGTTTTGAGCGACACCGGCTACTGCGGCAATAGCTATCAGGCGGCGTTCCTCGGACGCGGTCACGGGGCTCCTTCAATCGGGTGATCATCGTTCTACCCGCGGCTCCGCCAATCTCCTGACCGCCTCGCCGACGACGAGACGATGCCGCGCGATCTCGTCGTCGTCCCACCGCCGATGGGCTTGCTGGTCGAGGTCCGGTGTGGTGAACCAGCTGAACAGCACACCGAAAATCAACGTCATCAGATCGGTTGCACTCCAATGGGAGTCGACGTATCCGTCGCGCTGAGCCTGCTCGACCTCGCGAACACGCTCACTCATCACCTCGGCGTGTTCGCTTGCGGGGAGATGGCCCTGCAACTGTGCCCAGAGCAGCATCCGGTGCTCGTCCTTCTCACTCGCGAGGCGGGTGAAGGCATCCATGGAGTACCCGGGTAGATCGCGTGGGGTGAAGTGCACGGACTCGACGAACCGCCGGAAACCGTGGTCCAGTACCGCGTCGAACAGCCGCTCCTTGCCGCCGTAGTACGCGTACAGGCGCTCTTTGCTGGAGCGAGACGCCAGTGCGATCCGGTCGACGCGAGCGCCGGCGAGGCCGTGCTCGGCGAACTCGCGGCGTGCGGCATCGAGGATTCGTTCACGCGTGTCAGAGGCGGCGGGGGAGATGGGGGTGTCCGACTTCACACGCCGAATCCTACGCCAACCAACTAGTTCGTTTGACCGTGTCGGACCGCGACGGTACATTTTCGAATCGTCGAACAGACATTCCACCGCTTACCTTTCCCAGGACCGAGGCACGCCCGTGACCAGCACGCCCGACATCGTGTCGTCAGAGAACGACGCCAATCCGAACTACGAGCGTCGTTGGCTCGTGCTGTGCATCGTCGCCATCACTCAGCTGACGATCGTGCTGGACGCGACCATCGTCAACATCGCTCTGCCGCAGGCGCAGGAAGACCTGGGCATCAGCGACAGCAGCCGCGCGTGGGTCATCACCGCCTACGCGCTCGCGTTCGGTGCGTTGCTGCTGCTCGGTGGCCGCATCGCCGACTACTGGGGCCGCAAGCGGTCCTTCCTTGTCGGCATGGCGGGATTCGCGATCGCCTCGGCCATCGGTGGCCTGGCGCAGGAGGGCTACCAGCTCTTCATCGCCCGTGCCGGCCAGGGCGTCTTCGCCGCCCTGCTCGCCCCCGCTGCGCTTGCCATCCTGACCACTACGTTCACCGACGAGAAGGAACGAGCCAAGGCGTTCGGTGTCTTCGGTGCCATCGCCGGTGGCGGCGCTGCCGTAGGCCTGCTGCTCGGCGGCGTGCTCACCGAGTACGCCAACTGGCGCTGGTGCCTGTTGGTCAATGTTCCCGTCGCGATCTTCGCGGCCGCCGCCGCTATCCCTTTGGTCAAGGAGAGCAAGGCTGAGGGCGACACGCGGTACGACGTTCCCGGCGCGATTCTGGTCGCCCTCGGGCTCGGCTCACTCGTCTACGGGTTCACCGAGGCTGAAGACGGCTGGTCCAACGTCTCAACCCTCAGCTTCATCGCGCTGGGCATCGTTCTACTGGCCGCGTTCGTCGTCGTCGAGTCCCGGTCTGCCAATCCGCTTCTGCCGCTAGGCGTCCTGCTGGATCGAGACCGTGGGTCCGCCTACCTCGGTTCGGCCATCATCGGCGCCGCCCTTCTCGGCGGCACCTTGTACCTGACCTTCTACTTCCAGATCGTGCTCGGATTCAGCCCCGTCGTCGCCGGAGTCGCCTCCCTCCCCATGACCGGCGGCATCATGATCACCGCCGCCGCAGCGTCCGCATTGATGCCTCGCGTGGGACCGAAGCCGTTGATGGCTGCCGGCCCCGTCATCTCGGCCATCGGTCTGGTCCTGCTCACTCAGATCGGCGTCGACACCTCGTACTGGACGCACGTGCTTCCCGGAGTGATGCTCCTCGGGCTCGGGCTGGGTCTGCTCATGGTGCCGATGCAGAACGTGGCCCTCATCGGGGTCGCTGATCACGACGCCGGCGCTGCCAGCGCACTCGTCAACGCGGCCCTGCAGATCGGTGGCGCCTTAGGAACCGCCGTCTTCACCACGATCTACACGTCCGCCAAGTCGTCCTACCTGTCGTCGAACATCGCGCCCGTGCCGCCCGCCGGAGTGCCCCCGGAGGCCCTGGCGTCGCAGACCCTGCCGTCCGATTCCGAGCTCGCAGCCCTGCCGGAACCGATCCGCAACTTCATCAACTCCACGATCGACTACATGTTCTCCGCGGAGGTCTCCGGATACGCGCACGCGTTCGCGGCAGCGGCGATCATGGTCATCCTGATCACGCCGATCGTGCTGGTGTTGGTTCGTGCTCGCAAGACCGACCTGCCGGCCGGCGACACCCCGGTTCACATGGGCTGATGTAAGCCGTTCCTACTGTCGAGGTACGACCGCTGCGGCGTAGAGAAGACGCGCACGGCGTGACACCGGTTAGGGTGCTGCGTGCGCACTCTCGTTCTGTGGGGCGCCCTTGCGGGCGTCGTGATCGGCTTGGTTTTCCTGGGTGTCGAGGGGTTCGCACTTTATCGTGATCAGAGCGAGGTGATCTACGACGGCGCCTACGCGCCGTTGCGTGGCGTCGAGATGACGAAGAGCTACTCGACCACCCTGACGCTCGATCACGCCGGCTCTGGATGGTGGAACGCGCTTCCGGTTCCCTGGTGGAGTTATCCGGTGATCGGGGGAGCAGCCGGGGCCCTGGCGTCCGCTGCGGCTGGGTGGCGGGGACTGCGCATCACAGGACGTGGATGACGGTCGCCGTAGCGACAAGATCTCGCGACGTCCACGTTTCCCCCTCTGAGAACTCCTCTAACGGAGCCTGGCTCCGCGCACCTGTTCGAAACACTTGACCCCGAGCGCGATGTGATTGCATGACGTCATGCCTGCCCGGGTAGCTCGTCCGCGAAGTCGAACGAACACCCGAGCCGATCGGCGGCCTCCACGCCGCCGGCATCACGCACCCACGCGACACACGCGCCGGCCGCGAGAGCGAGATCGCGGCTGAACAGGTACCCGTCGGTGCAGTCGTCGAAATGCCCGTCGTGGTGCCATCGGTCGAGAACCAGTCCCTGCACCGAATGGTCGGCGAAGCGAAGTGTGTGGAGGATGCGCCGTGAGCGGCGCACCATCACTACCCCGTCGTCGAGGCGGTGCAGCTGCGCGGCGATGAGCTCGATGTCGTCGAGCTCGTCGTCGGGGATGTCGGTGTTGGGTCCGAGATCGATGACGAGCCCGGCTGGTTCATCCTGCATCGACTCGACGAGCCACGCGGTCATCGCGTCCCACTGGTCGACCTCGAGCAGGACGCCCGTCGGCGTTTCGAGACTGATCAGCAAAGCTGCGGCGTCGATCTCTGCGGCCCACACCTGCGTCGGCCCGTCGTCGTGAAAGAACACTCGACCGGTGTCGTCTGCTTGGGCGCGGTGTTGGGTGAACGGAGACGTGTCAGGTGTGCCGTCCACATGGTGGGTGTGGATGGACCAGCCGCTCACGTCCTCGTCGGTGACCACGACGTAGCGCGTGAGGAGATCATCTGAAGCGAACTGCCAGCGGGGGAGTGCAGGGGTGGTGTCCATCTAACGCTCAGGCGTCGCCGAGTGCGTCCGCGAGCATGTGCATCGCGACGGTTACCGAGAGCGCTCGGACACTCGCACGATCACCGGGTAGCCGCAGCGTCCGCGTGACGGTCGGTCGGCCCGCGACAGCGATGCCGAAGCATACGGTTCCGACGGGCTTGCTCTCCGTACCGCCGCCAGGCCCTGCGACTCCGCTGGTCGAGACGGCGACATCAGCACCGACGCGGTGCAGCGCTCCTTCGGCCATGCGGGCGGCCACGGGTTCACTGACAGCGCCGAGCTCGTCGATCATGTCGGCAGGGACGTCGAGTGAGCCGATCTTCACCTCGTTGGCGTACGACACCACACCGCCGACCACGTAGGCCGACGAGCCTGCCCGATCGGTGAGCCGTGCGGCGATCATGCCGCCGGTGCACGATTCCGCCGTCGCGATGCGGCGGCCACCAGAACGAGCTGTCACGATGTCGTCGATGGTGGATCCGTCGGTCGAGAAGATCTGCGCGCCATGGTGTTGCTCGATGAGCGCCAGCACGTCGGAATAGGCGCCGGCCGCGGACTTCTCGTAACGGGTGACCATCTCGAGTTCACCGCGCGACAGGCAGGTGGTGATCGCCAGATCCCCGAACCCGGCAATCGAGCTCTCTGCGGTGCGCAAGGTCGCGGCCAGGTCGGCCTCAGACAAGCCATAGGCCCGGATGGTGTCCTCTGTAACCGACGTCCTCTGCGCGAGCACAGCGGCGACGGGTGCGCTCTCGATCGCCTCCGGCCACATCGACTGCAGTTCGGAGGGCGGCCCCGGAAGGATGAGGACCGTGGGGAGCGTCCCCGAGTCGTCGGCCATGGCCACGCCCGGTGCCGTGCCTGTCGGCGGGATCGACTGCGCTCCGGCAGGAACCATCGCTTGCTTGCGTACGCCGGCTCGCAGTGGTTCGGAGTCGGCGACGCTGCCGAGCCGACTGCGCCAGCGTTCGACGATGGCCGTGATGCGGCCTTCGAGTTCGACGTCGAGGTGCATCTCGCGGCCGTACAGCGCGGCGACGGTCTCGACGGTGAGGTCGTCCGCAGTCGGGCCGAGGCCGCCGGTCGTGATGATGAGGTCGACGCGCTGACCGGCGAGGAACTGGACTTGTGCCGTCAGATCGGCCGGCCGGTCACCGCACACTGTCAGGTGGGCGACATCGACTCCCATCTGTAGGAGTTGCCGAGCCACCCAGGGGCCGTTGCGGTCGCTGACCCGCCCGGCCAGAACCTCGCTACCCGTGACCACCACACCCGCGCGCACTGCCATGGTTCGACACTACGGCGGCCGCGGCCAGGTCCGACCGGGGGCCATGACGCCCGACTCGCTCAACTGCACGGGCCCGATGCCTCTCTTCAGCGCCCAGAGCAGGAGCGCGCATCCCAGCCCTGACAGGACGAGGCCCGTCCCGAACATGGCGGCGTAACCGAAGGCCTGGCCCACCACGCCCGCCGCGAGTCCGGCGATGCCCTGGGAGAAGACGACGGCACACGCGAGCAGGGTGTAATCGGTTCCCGCGTAGACACGTTCGGAGGCATCCATCATGAGGGCGAACAGCACGACAGTCGCGGCGCCGCCGAAGACGTGCTCGCTGACACTGGCGGTCACCACGAGGGCAATCCCGCCGATGTCGAGTGCCGCGGCGACGTAGAAGCCGAGCGCCAGGGTTTGCGTGATGCCGGCGACGAGCAGGGCACGTCGTCGGCCGAAGCGCGTCGCGTACCAAGCACCCAGTGCGGCACCGGCGAGCGCGGAGCCCGAGGCGACACCGCCTTCGAGGAGCGCGATCTGCCCCAGGGAGAGTCCGAGGTCGGAGAGGAACGGACCGACGAGGGCCGACCCCATCGAGTTGCCGAACTTGTAGGCGGCGATCAGGCCGATGAACGCCAGGACACCCGGTCGGCGTAGGCGAACCCACCACGTTCCGGCGAGGCGGACGGCGGTCGTCGACTCCGCCGGTCGCACATCCGCCCTGTCGAGTTGGGTGCGGAGCAGGAGGACCGGGATCGTGGACGCGACGATCAACACGGCCATCGCGACGAACAGTGCTCGCCATCCCGCGAACGAAAACAGCCACAGCAGAACGCCGCCGCCGACGATCATGCCGATGCGGTACGCCCCGAGTTGGATCCCGTTGCCCACGCCTCGGTCGCGTGCGTCGAGCAGCCGGACGGCGAGCCCGTCGGTGACGACGTCTTGCGTCGCGGACAGGACGTTCACCACGGCGATGCCGACGAACAGCCACTGCAGGCCGGACGCGAGGTCGAGGCAGGCCAGTACCAATGCGACTGCCGCTGCGCCGAGTTGGAGCGAGAGCAGCCACCGTCGTCGACTTCCGTACCTGTCGACATACGGTGCCCACAGGAACTTCAGCGCCCACGGCGCGAACAGCACTCCGCTCGCGCTGATCGCGACCAGGGAGTAGCCGGACCGCCGCAACACCACGGGCAGTGCTTGGGTGAAGAAGCCGAAGGGCAACCCCTGCGCGAAGTAGAGGGCGCCGAGTAAGGCGAACGTGCCGCCGACGATGCCGGAACGGGGGATGCGTGCTCTGTCGGTCGTCGACACGATGGAAGTCTGGCGTATACGTCTCCGCCCTGCCTCTCGAACCGAGCGCCGGCCGACCGGAGATGACACCTGATGGTCGGGCAAGAGATACTCGCCGCGAGTCCATTGCTGGTGCTGGTCAGATAATCAACGGGCCCAGACGTATGCGGTTCTTACCCCGTTGAGGTAGTGCCGCAGTCAACGCAGGCGTCGGACATAGTCCCGCCCTATCGCACTAGTCCCAGCACTTCTTTGAAGCCGGGGTGAACTCGGAAGGAGCTAGCAGATGGATCGAATCGAGCTCGAGGATCCTTGTATCGCCAGACATATGTGGAACCCCCACCTCGGCCGCCAGGGCGCAGGTACCCGACCACTGAAAATTCGAATAATTGTCCAAGTGCGTCGCGAGGCGCCGTTTCATTCGGCGCAGAGTGTGTCTGGCTAACATTTTCAAAGTCGCCCAATTCGAATTTTTCTGATCCGACGGACTTGATTATTTCAAGGTAAGAACGATATTCCGGCACGTGTTTGGCGATCTCGTCGTCGATTTCGTTGAGTAGATAATCTGAGTATCTGGTACGGGCATGGTGTATGGCGTTATTTGCAATCAATAGATCATCCGACTCATGCGCCTTGTGAGACTCAAGTATCTCGTTGCAAAACTTGATCATGTCCCGTGGCCTGAGTAATGTACGATCGCAAATATGCTGATACTTTGTTTGACGCCCCGGCATGCGTGAGTCGTCCGACTCGTCGAAAATGCTGTTCCAGGACACCGGGACTGTTCCGTCGTTCATTGTCTTGCTAAAACGCTTCTCCATGAGGTCTCGTAGGCTGAGGGCCGCACCGTCTAGATCCCATCGGATATTAGTCGAGTAGTTTTCGGTGATTTTGTTTTTGTCTTCGAATTGCAAATCTTGATAAATATCGTCGCGCAAGAAGACTACGGGATTGAATTTCTTTTGACGCTGACGCGCTGCCACAAAAGGTCTTTCGCCGCAAGTAGAAGTCCTACTAGTCGATGTTTGTAGTTGGGCTCGGTGAGCGTGAAGCCCAAGTCCAACTGGTCGAAACAAACATAGTATGAGATGCTTGGGTTTAATGCAGTTATGATGCGATCTTGCATTGCACTATTGACCGCTTGTATGTGAATCGGCAGCTCGCGCACGCCAATTCGTTCTCCGTTAATCTGCAGGAACTTCAGATCCAGAGTTCCCTTCAGCTTGATCTCTTTTTCGGGGCTGAACAATTGGCTCATCTCGGGATCACGCGTTCCGTAAGAATCAACTATGAATTTCTCAAGGCTCGAAAGCGCTTCTTGAGATTCTTCGGAATGCGGTTGACTCTGATCTGTGTTCAGTAGGAGTTTTGCCATTCCTATCAAGATCATGTAACGCCAGCTGTGGCTGTAGCGCCTTTCTTCTGGAACGCCTGACTGTGCTTGGAGATCGTGATGATGCCATGGGTAGTCGTCGAAGCTATATCCGAACGACAGGTGGTCCCATTCGCTAGAATTGAGGAGTTCCTTATAGATCGCGGTTTTTCCTGAGCCTTTTCGGCCGAGTACGAGGAAACGCCGCATATGTTCAACGTCTAGGTACGAAGGATGGTCCGTGAAACAATCTTTCAATAGCTCATCTGCGTCGGCGTCGATGGCACCGAAGTTAGTGACCCTGCGTAGTTCCGTTGTCATGCCCACCCCTAGATTCTACTCGTTCTGGTCCAGTGTACTTTCAGAAGAGAATAGGGCGTCCTCGGGCGAGGCCCTACACTGCGGCGGACACCGGGGCATGGATGTTATCCCGATCGACGACACTGAAGTCCGCCCATCTATCCACCGCGTCACTTTCGCGACCTGTTGTCGAGCCGTCGACAACAGGCGAGCCGCGGTTCGATCGTAGGGGTCCCACCTTGAGAGTGGAAGTCTGGCGCATTCACCGGGGTCCTGCTTCCTGACCACACTGCGCCGGGGACATCGACACCCGGGAATCAGACCTGCGTCCGCCGCCCGCCCTCGAAGTCGAGCGGGTCGGCCTGCAGATGCCGACCCCTCGGCGTCCCGTCGACCAGCTCCCCCTCCCGGACGACGATGGTTCCTCCGACGAGCACGGTGACGGGTTTCCCTCGAAGCGTCATCCCTTGATACGGCGTGTAGTCGGTGGCCATGTGGAGAGCATCGACGTCGACGGTCCATTCGACGTCCGGATCCCACAGTGCGATGTCCGCGTCGGCGCCGGGCATCAGTGTTCCCTTGCGAGGGAAGAGTCCGTTGGTCTTGGCCGGATTCGTCGACGTGAGCTCGACGAACCTGCTGGCGGTCAGGTTCGAGTCGCGCACGTAGCGCGAGAAGATGACCGGCAGCCTGGTCTCCACTCCCGGTAGCCCGTTGGGCATGTGGCGGACATCGTGGCTGTGGACCTCCTTCTGCGCTGTGTCGTAGCAGCAGTGGTCGGATCCGATGGTGGTGATGTGGCCGGTGAACAGGTGCTGCCCCAGTTCCTCGACTGCGTCGGCCGACCTGAGCGGTGGACAGCACACGAACCGTTCGGGGTTCTCGCCGCCGTAGGCGCTGTCGTCCAGGATCAGGTGGTGCGCCACCGACTCCGTGAAGGCGACCAGTCCGCGGGTGCGCGCATCCGCCACCAGCTCGACTGCCGCCGCCGTGGACTGGTGCACGAAGTAGACGGGTGCGTCCTGAGACTCCGCGATCGCCAGAATGGCGGCAACGGCTGCCGTCTCGGCTATCTCGGGTCGCGTCATCGACATGTGGGCAGCGTCGATGCCCTCGGTGGCCGCGGCCGTCGTCTGCGAATCCGTGACGATGGCGTCCGACTCGCAGTGGATGATGACCATCCCACCCAGATCGCGAGTGGTCTGCATGGTCTTGAGAATGGTGTGCTCGTTCGCCATGGTCTCGCCGGCGTAGGTCGTGAACATCTTCACGGTGCGAATGCCGTCCTGCGCCATCGTGGCGAGCTGGTCCGCGGTCGTGTCGTCCCAGTCGACGACGCACGCGTGCAGGGCTGAGTCGCACAGGCCGTCGGTCGCCTTCTGCCGCTGCTGCTCTGCGGCATCGAGCGGGGACTGACCGGGCCGCGGGATCGCGAAATCGACGATCGTCGTGGTGCCGCCGAACACGGCAGCCGTCGTGCACTCGCGGTACGAGTCGAGCGACGTGAACTCGCCCGACGTGAAGCCGACGTGGCAGTGCGGGTCGACGCCTCCGGGCATCACCAGCTTCCCGGTGGCGTCGACGACCTCCGCTGCTGGGTCCACGTCGGCGCCGGGAGCAAGAACGGCGACGACAGTGCCGTCGTTGATCAGGAGATCGGCGGGCCCGTGCCAATTCGACTCGACGAGGGTTCCTCCTCTGATCACCTTCATCGCAGCGTCGCCCGGTATGCGAGCCACCCGCCGAGCTCACTGATGTCGGTGACATCCGAGCGGTCGAGTGCCTCACGGCGCATGCGCATCGAGAGGGAGCCACCCCCGTCGGCGAGCTCGATGACGCCGAGCTCCAATTCCTCGGGTTCGCGAGGAAGAAGCTCTTCTCGGAGGACGTCGTACTCCACCTCGTACAGCTCACCGGGTACGGCGTGGCCACCGGAGGACACGGGGTGCAGTCCGGGGAATTCGTCTCGTACGGAGAAGAACTGGTACTTCGGTGCGGTGATCGCCGGACCGAGCAGTCGCGCTCGGTGAAGGGCGTCGTTGAGCGTTCCTCCGGACATCGCCTGTCCGTTGACGAACATCGTGACCAGTGCCATGGGTGCCTACCTTCCGTGTTCCGCGAACGAGGTGAGTCGAGCCGGTGAGAATTCGCTGACGTCGATGTCCGGCACTCGTCTGTGCACCATCGAGGTGAGTAGCTGCGCCCAGAGCGGCGCGAAGGTGAACGAGTAGGTGCCGCCGGCGACGTAGAACCCCGGTGCGCCGTCGACGGCACCGATGACCGGCATCTCGTCGGGCGTCGTCAGTACGGGGCCGGTCCACGTGTCGACGAGGGGGAGCAAGGCGAGGGAGGGGAGCAGTCGCTCGACCTGTGCGAGATTTCCGGTGGTGCTCTCGGGCAGGGACGACGCAGCGTCCGTGTCGTGGAACGTGCCGGCCGGCCATCCACCGCCGAGCACGAGGCGACTCCGCCTATCCTGCTTGATCGACATGCCTTCTCCGACGTGCTGCACGAGGACGTCGAGGGTGTGCGAGGGTGCGGCGAGTGCGTGCATCTGCAGTGACGTCGGCCGAAGGTCCAACGAGATGCCGGCCATCGACGCGATGCCGGCCATCCACGGACCGGCGACGTCGATCACGGTGGGTGCGACCCACGTGGAGTCGGGAGTGGTCACCCTCCACAGGTCGCCGACTCGTTCCACACCCGTGACGGGAGAGTGCGACCGCAGGACGGCACCCTCGGCCTCGGCCTGACGCAGTGTTGCGGGCCCCGCGAGGTCAGGCTCCGCGAATCCGTCGAGGGGACACCAGGTCGCCGCTTGGACGCTGGGTCCCAGAGCCGACAACAACCGGCGTGCCTCGGATCCGGTCAGCACCTCCGTGGGAATTCCCGCTGTGCGTTCCCAGTCGTGTTTGGTCTCGAGTGTCTGCACCTGGTCGTCCGTCTCGGCGACCATGTAGCCACCGCAGCGGTTGAGGCCGAGACCGGGAACGCTGTCGGCAAGGTCGTTCCACAGCGAGCTGGTGCGGTGCTGCAGCGGGAGGAGTCGTCGGACGTCCACGGCCGCGCCTTGGCCGGGGCGGCGAGTGTGAATCGTCTGGATGTGGAGGTTGCCCGCCGTGGTCCCGGAGCCACCGGTGTTGGGTGCGGATCGGTCGAGCACGACGACGCGAGCGCCGGACCTCGTCAGTGCCAGGGCCGTCGCAGCGCCGACGATGCCGGCTCCGACGACGACCACGTCGAAGTCAGACTGCACTGCCCACTCCTGCCGTCCGGGATGCCTCGGCGATTCCCGAGTTCTCGACGATCCGCGCCAGGTGGTCCAGCGTCGTCGGGTCCGTCACGGGCAACAGCGGTTCGCGCACGCTCCCGCCGGGTTGTCCGAGAAGGTTCATGACGGCTTTGAGCTGGGGAATGGGAGAGGCGTAGACGCCGCTGTAGTCGGGGTTGATCAGACGTCCGGACAGCGCGCGGTACCTGTCGGCCCAGGACCGCGCGGCGGCCGCGTCGCGCGCAGCGACGGCACGGTAGAACGGCACGGCGAAGGGTGCGCCCACTCCGCCGCCGTCGATGTTCCCGTCGCCACCCAGATTCAGCAACGCTGCGAGTCCGCGGTGGTGAAGGAAGCTGCCGAAGACTCGGACCGTGCCCGCCACCGCCTCGACGGTGTCGAGCATGGAGAGCCAGTTGCCGGTGCTGTCCTTGACGGCCACCACGTTGTCGAGGGCTGCGAGCTCGGTGAACAGCCCGGGCAGAGTGCCCATGTCGACAGCGACTCCACGCGGCCAGTTGTAGACCATGAACGGCAATGCCGTTGCCGTGCTGACGGATCGGTAGAAGGCGAGCAGTTCGTCCTTCGACGGATGAACGTAGGGCGGAGGTGTGGCCAGCACGCCGTCGGCGCCTGACGACTCGGCATGCCGCGCGAGTGCTGCGGAGTCGCGTGCGGTGTAGGCACTGACGCCGATGACGACGGGGAAGCGTCCGCGGACCGCGTCGATGGCGACCTCGGCGACGGTGCGCCGCTCGGCGTCACTCTGGCTGAACCACTCGCCGGTGCTGCCGTTGACGAGAACGCCGTCGACCTCGTGGTCGGCGTACAGGTTCATGAGAGAGGCCAGGGCGTCCGTGTCGACTGCGCCGGCGGCGGTGAACGGGGTGGGTGCAGCGGGCCAGTAGCCGGACCAGGCGACGTCATCGCGGTTCATGAATACCTTTCGTGCGGCGTGGAAGCCGGACTGGGTCGATTCGATGGGATCGATTGCATAGACTGCCGCCGGTGAAGACACATCGTCAAGCCGGAAACGCACTTGTAACGAGCGAGGCTCGGCGTGGGAGAGTCTGTGCACGATCGGCGACGAGGGGAGGTAAGGGTCGATGACGGTCACTCTGGCTGACGTGGCTGCTGCCGCGGGAGTCTCGCGCAGCACGGCTTCCCGGGCGTTGAGCGGGTCGACGCTGATCTCGGCCGATACCCGACGGACCGTCGAGGAAGCGGCCCGAACACTGGGGTACCGGCCCAACAGAGCTGCGAGTGCGCTGCGCTCCAACAAGTCGCATCTCGTCGGTCTCGTGATGAACAACCTCCTCAACGCGACGTTCCACACCGTCGCCGAAGTTGTCCACAAGAGGTGCTCGGACAACGGCTTTCAAGTTCTGCTGTGCATCACCGATGCGGACCCGGCCCGCGAGCGAGATGTGCTCGCGATGCTGGGAGACCACGGAGTCGATGGAACCATCGTCATCGGGAGTGGGCGCAGCGCAGTCGAATCCAACGCGCTGCTGTCCCAGGGCCGGGCTGTTGTCAACGTGATCAGGTCTGTCCGGGGGAGCGCCGCACCCACCGTCCTCGCCGACGACCTGGACGGCGCGCGCGATGCGACGGCGCATCTCCTCGACCTCGGTCACCGACGCATCGGCTACATCGGCGGTCTTGAAGACGCCACCTCCGGCAGGGAGCGGTTCGAGGGCTACCGCTCGGCACTGGCGGACCACGGCATCGAGGTCGACCCGGCGTTGGTCAAGAAAGGGCCGTTCACCACCGAATTCGGTGTCGCAGCTGTCGATTCGCTGCTCGACGAACCGTCCGGCATGACCGCGCTCTATGCGGCGAACCACGAGGCCGTGTTCGGGATTCTGCCGACACTCGTCGGACGAGGGGTGTCGGTGCCCAGCGACCTGTCGCTGATCTGCCACGAGGACATGCCGTGGCTCTCGTTGTGGCACCCGGCCGTGACCGTCGTCGACAACGGTGCCTCACAGCTCGCCAACGTCGCGATGGATCTCCTGTTCCAGCAGATGAGCGAGCCGTCGAAGCCGGACGGCCGCACGTACCGGATCGGCGCCAGATTGGTCGAGCGCGCGTCGTGTGCGCCCGTCACGAACTCGTGATTCACGAGGCCTGACGTTAACTTTCGTTGAAACACGTGTCGTCCGTGTTAACCACGTTGACGTGTTCGCGGGAACTCTGCGATGGTTCATGCAATCGATCCCATCGAGGTCGACCATCCCGATCCAGACAGTCGCTGCGAACAGCAGTCGACACCGAAAGGTCTCTCCTATGCGCACGCTCATCGGAATTGCCGCCGCCGGCGTCCTGACCCTCGGCCTCGTCGGGTGCGGCTCCTCGTCGGAGCAGGATGCCGCGCCGACGGACTGCACGCCGACTCTCGGCGCAGCCGATCTCGCCGAGGAGGGCTCGCTGACCATGGCCACGAATGCCACCCTCCCGCCTATGCAGTATGTCGACGCCGACGGCGAGGTGATCGGCATGCGCGTCGACCTGGGCAAAGAGATCGCCAAGCGACTCTGCCTGACGCCGAAGTTCGTCAACATCGAGTTCGAGGCCCAGATCCCCGGTGTGCAGAGTGGTCGGTGGGACATGATCGACACCGGCATGTTCTACACACCCGAGCGCGCCGAGACCATCGATCTGGTGCCGTACGAGGTTCAGGCAGTGTCCATCTCGGTTCCGTCGGGCAATCCCGAGGGCATCAGCACGGTGGAAGACCTCGCCGGCAAGACGGTCGGTGTGGAAGCGCCCGGATACGAATTCGACACTCTCACCGCGCTGTCCGAACAGTTTGCGACGGAGGGCAAGGCGCCGCTGACCGTGCAGACGTTCAAGACGAACGCCGATGCCTATCAGGCACTCTCGGCAGGGCAGCTCGACGGAACATCGATCGTCGAGTCGGTCACCTCGTTCTACCAGGAGGACGGCCGCTTCGAGACCGCCATCGGCGGTATCAACGAGGCGCCCCTCGCCATGGGCTTCGCGAAGGGCAGCAAGTCCGCCGGTGAGGTCGCTCGCGTCCTGTCCGAGATGCGCGACGACGGCTATCTGCCGGACCTGTTCGAGCAGTACGACGTCAGCGGGTACGAGGGTGACATCGCCGTCAGCACCGGCCCGCTCGAGAGCTGAGAGGCTCCGACATGTGGTCGTGGGACGCGTTCTTCTCCATCCTCACCAGTAAGCAGCTGCTGGAGGGCGCCTGGGTGACCATCTGGCTCACCGTGGTCAGCATGATCCTGGGTCTGGTGCTGGCGGTGGTCGTCGCGGTCGCCCGGTCGTCGAAGTTCCTACCGTTCCGTGCGGTGTCGGGGTTCTACGTCTGGCTGATGCGAGGGACCCCGCTGCTCGTGCAGCTCGTCATCATCTACACCGGGCTGCCCCAGGTCGGTATCAAGCTCGGCGTCATCGAGGCGGCGCTGCTCGGACTGGTGCTGAACGAAGCTGCCTACCTGTCCGAGATCGTGCGATCCGGACTGCTGTCCGTTCCCACGGGGCAGACGGAAGCAGCACGTGCGCTGGGGATGTCACCGACCAAGGTGTTCCGCGTAGTCGTGTTGCCCCAGGCGCTGCGCGTCATGATCCCTCCGCTCGGCAACAGCTTCAACGGCCTGCTGAAGACGACGACGCTGGTCTCGGTGATCTCCGTCCAGGAGTTGTTGCGCCGCACGCAGTTCCTGGTCCAGGTGAACTTCAGGGTGCTCGAGGGGCTGTGCGCAGCAGCGCTCTACTTCCTCCTGCTCACCACGCTCTGGGGTCTGATCCAGAAGCGTCTGGAAGTACGAGCCGGACGTGGATACGACAGAAATTACCGTCGCAAAGGGAGAACCGACATGGCAGCGCTCGACGACAGTGTCATCGACGCGGAGGCGGTGAACCGATGACCGACCAGGCGATCGCGAACCTGACGATGATCGACGTTCAAGACATGACCAAGGCGTTCAACGATCTCGTGGTGCTCGACGGCATCGACTTCCGCGTCGCCAAGGGCGAGGTGGTGCTTCTCCTCGGGCCGTCGGGAAGCGGGAAGAGCACGTTGCTCCGCACACTCAACTGCCTCGAGACGATCGAGTCGGGAACGGTCCGGGTGTGCGGGGAACTGATGGGGTTCTCCGACGATGGCAAGCGGACACCGCTGTCCGAGGCGAACATCGCCCGGCAGCGCCATTACACGGGGATGGTGTTCCAGAACTTCAACCTGTTCCCGATGATGACGGCACTGGACAACGTCGCCGCCGGCCCACGTCACGTGCTCGGAACGCCCAAAGACAAGGCGCGACTGCAAGCGCAGGAGCTGCTCACGCTCGTCGGACTCGGTGACAAGAGTGAGAACTACCCGTCTCAGCTCTCCGGCGGTCAGCAGCAGCGGGTGGCGATCGCGCGAGCGCTCGCGATGAAGCCCGAGGTCATGCTGTTCGACGAGCCGACGTCGGCGCTGGA
Source organism: Rhodococcus sp. BP-332 (assembly GCF_019836065.1). NCBI lineage: Bacteria > Bacillati > Actinomycetota > Actinomycetes > Mycobacteriales > Nocardiaceae > Rhodococcus > Rhodococcus sp. BP-332. The sequence continues at coordinate 97,174 of NZ_JABUEC010000002.1, read as the reverse complement.
TCCGGAGATGGTCAAGGAGGTTCTCGACGTCATGCTGCGACTGCGCGACGAGGGAATGACCATGGTCGTGGTGAGTCATGAGATGGGGTTCGCGCGAGCGGCTGCCGATCGCGTGGTGTTCATGAGCGACGGGCGCATCGTCGAGGATGCGGCGCCGAGTGAGTTCTTCGACAATCCGCGCAACGAACGCACGAAGCAGTTCCTGAGTCGAATGCTGTGAGTCACCGGCGTCCGACCTCCGCCGCCGGTCACGGCAGGTTACTCACCGGTAGCCTCCCGGACCTCCGGTTGAAGATCGTCGGCGCAGGTCAGGTTATGTCTCGAGACACATCGAGCCCGCTGGACCGGGGTCGCCACAACACAGCCCTGCACGACTAAAGTTGTCTCCGAGCCCACAAGGACAGACGACGTCGAGCAGACGGAAAACGAGGCAAGACCTGCAATGACTGAGAAAAAGCCGACCATCATCTACACCCTGACCGACGAGGCGCCCATGCTGGCGACTCACGCGTTCCTGCCGGTCATCCGCACTTTCGCCAGCGCAGCCGGGATCGAGGTGGAGTCGAGCGACATCTCCGTTGCCAGTCGCATCCTCGCCGAGTTCCCCGACTACCTGGACGAGGACCAGCGGGTGCCGGACAACTTGGCCGAGCTCGGCAAGCTGACGCAGCTGCCCGAGACCAACATCATCAAGCTCCCCAACATCAGTGCCTCGGTACCGCAGCTGCACGCCGCGATCAAGGAACTGCAGGACAAGGGCTACAAGATCCCCGACTTCCCGGGCAACCCGAAGACGGACGAGGAGCGGGAGATCCGCGACCGCTACACCAAGTGCCTCGGTAGCGCCGTCAACCCCGTCCTCCGTGAGGGCAACTCCGACCGCCGCGCGCCGAAGGCCGTCAAGGAGTACGCGCGCAAGCACCCGCACAGCATGACCGAGTGGTCGCCGGCGTCGCGCACGCATGTCGCGCACATGCGCGAGGGCGATTTCTACCACGGTGAGAAGTCGATGACCGTCGAGGGCGACCGCGAGGTCAAGATGGAACTCGAGACGAAGAGCGGCGAGACCGTCGTCCTCAAGCCGAAGGTCTCGCTGACCGACGGCGACGTCATCGACAGCATGTTCATGAGCGCGAAGGCGCTGGACAAGTTCTACGAAGAGCAGATGCAGGACGCCTACGAGACCGGCGTCATGTTCTCCCTGCACGTCAAGGCCACGATGATGCGGGTCTCGCACCCCATCGTCTTCGGTCACGCGGTGCGCGTCTTCTACAAGGACGCTTTCGCCAAGCACAACGAGCTGTTCGAAGAGCTCGGCGTCAATGTCAACAACGGCCTCTCCGATCTCTACAGCAAGATCGACACCCTCCCGGCGTCGAAGCGCGACGAGATCGTCGAGGATCTGCACAAGTGCCACGAGCACCGGCCCGAGCTGGCCATGGTCGACTCAGCACGCGGCATCTCGAACTTCCACTCGCCCAGCGACGTCATCGTTGACGCCTCCATGCCCGCGATGATTCGCGCCGGCGGCAAGATGTGGGGAGCCGACGGCCGTCCCAAGGACACCAAGGCGGTCAACCCGGAGTCGACCTTCTCCCGCATCTACCAGGAGATGGTGAACTTCTGTAAGACGAACGGCCAGTTCGACCCGACGACCATGGGCACCGTTCCCAATGTCGGTCTCATGGCGCAGAAGGCCGAGGAGTACGGCTCGCACGACAAGACCTTCGAGATCGAAGAGGACGCCGTCGCGAACATCGTCGATGTGGCGACCGGCGAGGTCATGCTCACGCAGAACGTGGAGAAGGGCGACATCTGGCGCCTCTGCATCGTCAAGGACGCGCCGATCCAGGACTGGGTCAAGCTCGCCGTCAACCGTGCGCGTGACTCGGGAATGCCGGTGCTCTTCTGGCTCGATCCGTATCGCCCCCACGAGAACGAGCTGATCAAGAAGGTCCGCACGTACCTGAAGGATCATGACACCGAGGGCCTCGACATCCAGATCATGTCGCAGGTCCGCGCGATGCGGTACACGCTCGAGCGCGTCGTCCGCGGCCTGGACACGATCTCCGCGACCGGCAACATCCTCCGCGACTACCTCACGGACCTGTTCCCGATCCTCGAGCTCGGCACCAGCGCCAAGATGCTCTCCATCGTTCCCTTGATGGCGGGCGGCGGACTGTACGAGACGGGCGCCGGCGGTTCCGCGCCGAAGCATGTTAAGCAGCTCATCGAGGAGAACCACCTCCGCTGGGACTCGCTCGGCGAGTTCCTCGCGCTGGCCGTCAGCCTCGAGGACCTGGGCAAGAAGACCGGCGGCAAGGCGAACGTCCTGGGCAAGGCCCTCGACGCCGCGACCGGCAAGCTGCTCGAGGAGAACAAGGGCCCGTCGCGCACCACCGGCGAGCTCGACAACCGCGGCAGCCAGTTCTACCTCGCCAAGTTCTGGGCGCAGGAGCTCGCGAACCAGACCGAGGACGAGGAGCTGGCGAAGCACTTCGCGCCGCTCGCCAAGACGCTGGCCGATCAGGAAGAGGCCATCGTCAAGGAGCTCGGCGACGCGCAGGGTGAGCCGGTCGACATCGGCGGGTACTACTACCCGGATCCCGAGAAGGCGACGTCGATCATGCGTCCGAGCAAGACGTTCAATCAGGCTCTGGAGTCTGCGACCAAGTAGTTCTCGACCATCTGGCCCATGCACGCGTGACGTGCATGGGCCAGAGTTGTTTGTGGACTTCAGACCCCGGAAACCGGGGTCTGAAGTCCACGATCAGGATGGGCTCTCGAGATCCGCCGACGTTGACCTTTCGATATGGCCACGACCGAGCGGGGCAGTCCCACGGGTCTCACGGCCAGGAATATGAGGGGACTAGTCCGGCCACCAACTGCGTTGGCCACGAGCGATACTCCTGCCGGAAGCCCAGCAACCACTGCGCGATCGCGACGTGCCAAACTAAAAGGCGGTCAGTACGGAACGCTCCTCCGTGACGCGGGCACCAGTACCTCCGTATGAGCTTGCTCGACGGGCGTTCGGGTCTGACCATGTCCGGTGATCCGGAGTGGGCATCCCGATAGAACGGGAAAGGCGAACCGTCAGGCAGGGTTTGTCAGGCCGCTCATGATGCGCGCCCGCGTTCCGACGAAGACCCGAGAACCTCTCCTACTGCGAAGGCAAGGAACCACCTCTTTGGCTGCATAGCTCCTTTAGGGTCTGAGTATGTACCCGCGAAGGCGACGACATCTCTCTTTGACTGGCAGAGACGTCCTTTGGTCTCACCAGGAGAAAGTCCTCCGGGGAGACAACCCCGGTTTGCTCCTCGTCTCCGAACGCGCACGCTGCGTCCCGACTGGAGCGTCTAGGATGCGCATAACCACCACGGTTGTAGCCTTCGTCGCGATGTTGCTCGTTGCTTCCTGCTCATCGAACGACCAATCGTCGTCCAATCCGCCGACATCAAAGGTCGCCGGGCGTGGTGCGACCACCGGCCGGATCGGAGAGCCTATAGAGCGTATGGACGGCGCATATAAAATAACACTCGAGAGTATCGTAAATCCCGGCATCTGCGACACATACGGTGCAGCCAGCTCACCCATCGACACCGGTGACGAACTTTTAGTTGCGACATTCGCTCTAGAAACCGCAGCCATACCGCTCACGGGCACGTACTTGGCAACCGCTGACTTCTACACCGTCACCGGACAAACAGTCAGGGCGATGCCGATTATCGAGGGACAGTATGGTTGCGCGGGCGATACCGATGGGCAGACGCAGGCAGACAACCCACTGTCGAACACGCGCTCGTCCCATATTAAAATTTTTCGTGTTCCGGTCGAAGCCAATCTTCTTGGCTACCGCGATCCTTACACACGACAGGCCTTCGAGTGGGACGTAACGGGGATTGCCCCGGCGCCATATCGGGGGCCCGAAATTGCACCAATTCCCTCAACGGACCAGCTGCCAATCGAGCCCCAGGAGGTCGAGGTCATGGTCCCGCCGCCGGCGACCGAGCAGACTTACACGCCGCAACCTGTGCCAGAGCCGGAGGTTACTCCTCCGGCGGACGCTATTACCCCGGACTTTGACAACTGCGTCGAGGGTACGACCATGTACAGTGAAAATGCCGGAATAACTTACACCTGCAGGGACGGGTCTTTCCGAGAAGGTCCATACAACTAGTCAGGCCACCTCGCAAGCCACGGCAGTGAAAAGCCAGCAGCCTTAGCGGATGCCGAAGACGCACTTGGATCGCGAAGCCACAGCCGAGATATCGGTCTTACTTGCTGGGGTCACCTTCCAGTTGCTGCAAGCGCGCATAGGGGGGGCGACGTAGCTGGTCGTAACGCATGTTGATCGGTGCATCCTGCGCACTGTTGAATCAAGGGTCCATCAAAAGTGCAAGTGCGGGAGAAGTGCACAAATGTGGCGCCCCGCCGAAGACCTTTCGGTACGGTTCGAAGATGAGAACCGACACCACAACCTTGACTGTTCCGGAATGGCTGGCTGAGGCCTCGACCGACGGCTTCGACACAGCTATTCGCATCAACGTGAAGTGGTGGGAGAAGACGCTCACGAGAGCGGGTTTGGAAAGAGAAATGCCGCCGGTGGTAGACGGCCGTCTGCGAAGGAGTGACATCTTTCGTCTGGCCGAGGGTGGCATCGGATCGGAGGAGACTGCTCGCAGCGTCCTGTGGGCTTCTCTGGCGTGGGGTGAGGGTCCGCGTGCGTTCAGGAATCCCGGACGGGTCCGCTCATTCCTCGAGGACACGGCGCGTCATTCAAGTGTACTAGCGGAGGCGTTGATCCTGTCCGGTTCGGATCCGGAGGCGGCATATGCGCGCATGTACGGGCAGACAAAAAACCTCGGACCTGCCTTTTTTACGAAAGCGATGTACTTCGCGGGTGGTGGCAAAATTGGCCATCCGAGTCTCGTTCTCGACGCTCGGGTCGCGTACGCGCTTCGTAACTTCTGTGGTTGGGAATCCCTCCACACTGGTGGTGGGTGGCCCGTCGATACCTACGGTCGCTACTGTGCCCTGCTCGCTCGATGGGCTGACGAGCTGAGCACAGACGACACGCCGATCGGTCCCGCCCATCTGGAATACCGCCTGTTCACGCGCCGGTAGGAAGGCGCGAGGATGTCCTCATCGGGGTGCTTTTGTCGATTTTCGCACCCGTCACTCGACTACGGCTAGCGGTGTTCTCCTGTCCAGAAATCCCGTCAATCGTTCGAAAGTCGATCTTCTGAAAGCAGCGAATTACGCCCATGTGCGAACGTGTAGCGATGAGCGACAACCAAACCTCCTATCTCAGCGCGCAGCTGTACAACCGCGCTCAAGTACTGGCCAACCCGTGCCCAGTGGAGGCTTGTTCTGGTGTGTACGGGTGGTGGTTCGACAAGCTGCCAGCAGACGACATCGATACCAGCGGCTGCGTCAAGCGAGACGGACTTACGCTCCTATACGCGGGAATTAGCCCAAGCAAGCCACCGACCAACGGTAGAGCTCCCAGCAAACAGAACATCCGCACGCGCATTCGTTACCACTACAGGGGCAATGCCTATGGCTCCACGTTGCGTCTCACCCTCGGAGCTCTGCTCTCTGACGACCTTGGTTTGCAGCTTCGCGTAGTCGGGTCAGGTCGGCTTTACTTCCATGAAGGCGAACGGGCTATCAGTGACTGGATGGGGGAGCATGCCTTCGTCTCGTGGTTGGCTCATACCCGACCATGGCAACTCGAAGACGACCTGATCGCCTCCTACGACCTGCCTCTCAATCTCATGGGCAATGCGCGCAATTCGTATCACGCCCGACTCACGCAGGCACGATCTGATGCGCGGACGACGGCACGTGAACTGCCGGCTTTGAAGAGCCCAGGTAGACGGGTTACATAGCGCCGGAGTCTCTTTTATGCATTTCGGCCCCCGGAAACCGGGGTCGATAGTCCACAATCATGTGATGAGAGACACGGCGATCGAGCACGTGATCGGTCTGGAGAAGGCACTACTCGATCCGGCGACGCGCTCATCGCAAACTGAACTCGACCGACTGCTCGACCCGTCGTTCGAGGAGATCGGCGCGTCGGGTCGGCTGTGGACGCGGCGCGAGATGATTGCGGCGCTGATCGACGCGCCCGAGTCCGAGCCCATCAAGAGCGCGAACTTCAACGGCCGGAGGATCGCCGACGACATAGTTCACGTGACCTACGAGACCTGGCATGAGGGTCGTCACGCGCGCCGAAGCTCGTGGTGGCGCAGGGTAGATGCTGGGTGGACGCTGCTGTTTCATCAGGGAACTCCAATCCAAGCAGTCGCCCGCAAGCGGTCGGCAGACATCAAGACGGCTCTTCCCAGATGACGGTGTAGGTCGGCCGGGCGCGTCGGTCCGCAGATAGACGTCGAGGTCTCCCGACGATGGAGGTTCCTACGCCATCCATCCGAAAGACCTCGACGTGTCCGACGCTACCCCGCCGGCCGGCTTCGGCCGCCCTGACCTGACCGCCTTCGCGGCTCATCCCAATCGACCCTGATCGGGTCTGCTGACCCCCTCGACGAGAACGCAGCGACATCACAGCCACCCAACCCCGACCGTCCGGGAAGCCGGGGCACGTCACATGGCCTGTGCTGCGGGCGTGTCGAGTGGGTCGTCCAGGGGCGACGCAGGAGCGTCGACGCGACGTGCTGAGAGGTGGTTCCAACAGAGCGCTAGGACACCGGCTACAGGCATGGCGATAGGTCAGGAACGGCGTCGCTCCCTGCGCAGGAGGGAGCGCAGAGTCTCGGCGTTCGCGTAGCCGACCCGTAGCGCGATCTCGGCGGAGGTGAGGTCCGTGGTTGCTGAGAGGTGCCGAGCTCGTTCGATGCGAAGCCGTTGGACGAAGCCGAGCGGAGTGAGGTTGAGCGCCGCACGGACTCGTCGTTCGAGGGTGCGCCGGCTGGTGCCGAGCGACTGTGCGACGAAGGCGACGTTGAACGGTTCGTCCAGGCGGGCGCGCACGAAGCGTTCGAACTCGACGACGATCGGGTCCTCGTGCCGGAGATGTTCGTAGGCGACGTAGGCCGCCTGCGACGGACGCTCGTCGATGATGAGGAGCTTGGCGACATGTTGGGCCAGGTCGGGGCTGATCGATTGCACGAGTGAGAGCGCGAGGTCGATGTGGGCGAACGCGGCGCCGGCGGTGACGAGGTTCCCGTCGACCACGACCATGGTGTCGAGATCGAGGGCGACGGTCGGATAGCGCTTCAGGAACTCCGGCCCCAAGAACCAGCTGGTCGTCGCCCGCCGATGATGCATCCGTCCAGTCTCGGCGACGGCGAACACGCCGGTGCACGCCGCGGCGATCCGGGTGGTCGCGTCGTCGAGGCGCCCGAGTGAGGCGATGACCGAACGTGCATCTCGGCTCTGGAGGGCGTCGTTGGTAGCGGCGGCCGTGAGGGTTCCAAGCGCAGGGACGACGACCACGTCGAACTCTCCGGACTCCGACAGCGGGTGGTCTACCGACAGGGTCATCGATGCCGTCGTGGTCACTCGCCGTTTCGGTCCGAGGATGGCGAGTTCGATCGGGTCGATCCGCGGGTCGACATCGCCGCGGGCTCCGTCGGCCACCCGCACGATGTCGATGACCGACGCGACAGCCGAACCGAAGCAGCCGTCGATCGCGATCAGTCCGATACGCATGGCGCGAACAATAGCAATACTGTCGTATACGCCACTCCCCACCGGCCCTCGCTCGTCATACGCTGAACTCGCCCCACGAAGAACCCCGACTTCAAGGAGAACCCCTCATGTCCACACCCGCATCACTTCCGTATGCCTTCGTCGCCAAGATCGTCGCGGCCGATGGACAGCACGACGCGCTCGCCGATCTGCTCGCCGGCGCTGTCGCACTCGCCAACGAAGAAGTAGGAACGATTGTCTGGTTCGCGGCTAGGACCCACGCCGACACCTTCTGGATCTTCGATGCATTCCCCGACGAGGCCGCTCGCGACGCCCACGCCAACGGCGCCATCGTCGCAGCCCTGATGGCCAACCAGCACCTCCTCGGCGCAGCACCCGAGATCCTGGCGGCCGACGTCCTCGCGTCCAAGCTCCCGTAGTCCGCCAACGCACGAGACGATCGCGCCCCGCCGAGCCGTCGGACCCGATCGCCTCGACACCCGCACCACGTTGACGATCCCCGACGGGCCGATCACGAGGAGGCCAGAGGAGATCCCGGACGCGGTCACGATGATGGATCCCTTCCACGTCGTGCGCCTGGCCGGTGACGCCCTCGACAGGTGTCGGCGCCGGGTCCAACTCGCGATCCACGGGCACCGTGGGTTCAGGGACGACCCGCTCTACAAGTCGCGGCGCACGCTGCGCACCGGCGCGGACCTGCTTACCGACAAGCAGAGCGACAGGCTACGCGCGCTGTTCGTTGATGACGCTCACGTCGAGGTCGAGGCGACCTGGGGTGTCTACCAGCGCATGATCGCCGCCTATCGCCACGAGGACCGGCAACGTGGCCGCGGGCTCATGGAGAAGCTGATCACCGACCTCAGCGCCGGCGTCCCCAAGGTGCTCACCGAGCTCACCACCCTGGGCCGGACCCTGAAGAAGCGAGCCGCCGACGTGCTCGCCTACTTCGAACGACCCGGCACCAGCAACGGGCCGACCGAGGCGCTCAACGGACGGCTCGAACACCTGCGCGCGGCTCCGCACTCGGGTTCCGCAACCTGACCAACTACATCGCCCGAAGCCTGCTCGAGACCGGCGGCTTCAGACCCCAACTCCTACACCCCCGATTGGGATGAGCCATCAAGACTCGGTAACAGTCACAAAACGATCGGTCTTTTTCTGCCTGACGGTGCCAGAGTGATGACCATGCGACAGACAACGCGTCGAGCGGCAGTGGCCTTGGCACTCGCGATCCCGGTGTTACTGGGGGTGGGCGCGGGAACGGCATCCGCTGCACCCCAGACGTCGATCTTGCAGGTGCCCGTCGTGACGGGTCTGGAGATCGGCCCGGTCAGCGTGCCCGGCGGGCTCATCCAAACCACGCCGATCGAGGCGACGGTGGGGGAGAGACCGGGCTCGGTCCGGTTCTCCGCCGCCGACATCAAGCCGTACTACTACCAGTACAACTACCGGTGGATGACGGTGCAGTGGCGCAATCTCTCGACGGGAGCGGCCGGCGCCGTCGACTTCCGCCACTGGGCCTCCGAGGATCTCTCGGCTGTCGATCCGAATGCCGGCGCCCGAGGGCTCCCGCTCGACGTCGTTGCAGATACCGGACCCGGTCAGGTCGCCGTTGTGGTGACTCAGAGTCGACAGTTCCCCGCGCCGTTCTCCGAAACACTGTTCCCGGGGCTGAGCCTGCTGACCGTTCCGTGAGGCCGGCCGTCGCCGGTTGTGAATCATCCCAAGCGCGGTGACCTGCTGGGCACTACTGTCACGCTGAGTGCGGTTCGTGGCAGAGCCGGCCCTGTCGAGGAGCGTGGCGGCGTGGCGTCGGTATTCGCTCAGCGCGCCAGCTACCAACGGCAGGGGATCCGTTTCATCGGCGGACCGTTGCCGTTGTCGTCGGAACGGAAAGTGTCCGACGCGTTCGGCAAGAAGCTTTCGCGCGACTACCTGTTCGTCGACGATCGAGAGTCCGACTTCATCGGTACCTGGCGTGGCAGTCGAGTGCAGCTGTATGGGGTGTCGCGCCGGGCCATCGAAGCAATCGTCAACCCGAAGATCGCCGGTGTGTATATCGATCGTGACACCGCCGCGCAGTATTCGTTCGGTCAACTGAGTCCCGAAGCGCTGACCTTCTCCTCTGCGCAACAGCCCGGTTTCCGCGACCGCAAACGCAACCTGGTCGTGGCGACGAGCGCCGGATCCGCCCGTGCAGCGATGACGCGCGCATTGCCGGCTCATGTTCGTGCGGACGACGACAGCATCGACCTGCGGCCGATCGTCACCGAATGCGTACGCACTGCTGTCGCGGAGGCAGTGTGGGGTGACGCGGCGACGACAGTGATCGACTACGTCGACGAGAGCGGCGCCCATGAGGCGCTGCCGTTCGCAGATGCGATGTACGACAACTTCTTACGCCTTCGACGCTGTGCGAACACCTATGCCATGAGAGTCGAGCCACGGCTGCAACGGTGGACGTTTTCGCGGGAGCAGCGGTGGATGCGAATCAACACTCGGACGCTGGTGCGGCACGCTTCGGTTCTGGCGGATATGCCGCTCGACGACACCATTGCCGGCCACATCAGGCGGTTGCACGGCATCTCGGGGTTCTCGTCGAACATGGTCCGTGACGACACCACGACGTCCTTCATCGCCGGCGTCGACACGACGCGCACGGCCATTCTCGCCACGCTGAAGCATCTGCTCGATCCCGCCAACAGGCAGTGGAAGGACGCCTTCTCAGCTGTGCCCGTCGAGTCGCTGGGTGATTCTGCAGTGGTTCGTGCGTGCGTGATGGAAGCGTTGCGCATCGACACCCCCGGGTCCGTGTTCAACGGGCGGGTAATCGACGACTGCCGCATCGCGCTCGGTGACGGCAGTGTCGATCTGCACCGTAATACGCTGGTGATGCCGAACATTCATGCCGCGCACGCGGTTCACGGTCCGACATTCGATCCGAACCGGATACTGAACGCCCACGCGACGGATCACGTCGCCCCGCTGGTGATCCCCTTCGGCAAGGGTCCGAGATCGTGCCCTGGCAAGTCGTTCGCGTCGTCGATGATCGCGGTGTTCGTGCACGACTTCCTTCAGGCGCACCCGGACGCCGCGGTGGACACGACACACCCGGACAACGCCTATCCGATCCACACGGCATCCGAGCATGGTCTGCACGTGTCGCTGCGTGGCTGAGGTGTCAGGTCATCAGTGCGGCGGGAGCCCACGACGGCCATGACGGGTCCCCAACCAGTCGACCATGGTCGTAACGAGCGATAACGCGAAAGGGGTTGCTTGCGTTGGTATTGTCGTAGACGCGGGCATTTTCGACGACATCGATCGCGGATCGAACCAAGGGCCACAGGCGCACGTATCGCTCACGGACCTTTGCCTCGGGCACGGAATGACCGCCGATCTCGACGCGGTTGACGACGCGGGCTACGGCCAGGTCGACCGGAATGGCGACGATATGAAGTGTGACGAGGTACCCGGCCTCGTTCGCCGTCTCGATCAGATCGAGCTTCGACGGATGCGAGAAGACTGTCTCGGTGACGAACGACGCGGCCTGTGCGAGTAGGGCCACCCGCTGTTCGGCGGCCAACCTCGATGCGTCGTACGCGTGCGCTTGTTCGTCACCGGGCCAGTTCTCTGTAGCGATCTCGTCGGCGTTGACGAAGGGAAGATGAGTGACGGGCGCCAGCACCCGAGCAAAGAAGGTGCTCTTGCCGGCGCCGTTCGGGCCGGCAAGCAGGTGCAGAACCGGGTCGCGGGTCATTCCGTCAGGGACGATGCTCGATCACAGCGCCGTCTTCGTCGCATTCGACGAAGGCCCGTCCTTCTGCCTCGAATTCGCGGCGCAGATCCAGGCCTTCTGACATCGCGTCGATTCGCTCGGACCATTCCGCGCGTACGACTGCCTGCTCTCGAGGGGTGAGCGCGTCGTAGTTCTGCCGACCTGCCAATACCCCGGCGATGTCGCGTGAGGCTATGTGATGTGAGGCCTCGATCTCACGCCCGACCAGTGCCCAGTGTGCAATTTGTTGGGCTGCGCTCCGGCTCGACGCACTGCCGACCAGCTTCGCCGATGCATACAGTTCATCGTCGACCCGTAGCGATGACGTCGTACCCATGAGCTGCTCCGTTCGTTGTCGTGCACCTAGTGTAGCAATCTGCCACAGCTATGTACTGCCGGATGATGACTAGCTGTCAGCGGTAACCCGAGCCGCCAGGAACGCTTCCGGATCGATCAGGTCAGCCTGCCCGACGATCGATCCCAGGTCGGCGATTCGCTCTACTCCGGTCAGCACCATCTCCTCCTCGACGGTCCCCTCGGCGTAGCCGTAATAGCAGGTGGAAGTCGTGTGGTTGTGGTCCTTGTCGATGCGGTTCGCTCGACCTTCGACCTGGCGGATGTCGATGGGTGTCCACCGAGGGTCGTGGATCAGCGTCACCCGGGGCGCGAGAGTGGACGTCGTGCCTTCGGGCAGCAGCATCTCGTTGGTGTGCAGGTTGATGGCGCTCGTTGTGGTGGACACGATGACGGTGGCGTCACCCGTCTGGAAGCGCCGGATCTCGGCCTCCTGCTCCGGACTGCTCATGCTGCCGTCGACTACTGCAACGGCAAGCCCGCCCTCGCGCAGGTCGTCGGCGAGGGCGGCGACGGACTCGCGGTAGAACATCGACACGAACACCTGGTTGCCGGCCTTGACCCACGTGCGCACTTGGTCGGCGGACGCGGGAATGCGGAGATACGAACACTTCTGACGGAACCGCAGTGTCGCGGCACGCACACTCGGATTCTTCTGGAGCACTCGCTTGCCGCCGGACACCTTCCACATCGGCAGACCGACCTCCTTGCGATAGTCGACCCATGCAGAGTTGTACAGCCGCTTCTGCGCGGCGGTCAGTTCTTGCCCGAGCGGTTCACGTGGTGTGGGCGGGGACGGTCGCGAGATCGACCACGGCACAGCACCTCCCGACAACCACCCGTGCACGGCAGCGATATCGCGCTCTCGACGGGCAGCATCTTCTGGCTCCCAGCGCCACGTGGCCAGCCCGGTCGACGCCTTGCCGGCCTTGATCGCGAAGCCGGACTCTTCGAGGAAGTTGGCCCACTTCACGGTGAGGGCGTAACCGAGCTGGTCGTCCTCGCCCACGATCTCGACGCCGCGTGACTGCTCGATCGCGCGCGCCATGTACGCGAAGTGCAGCGGCTGGTAGCCGGGGGTCGCGGACATCCACACCACCGACCGCGCGGCTTCCTGGTAGCGCCACACGATCTGCGACTGCTGCGATTCGATGTTCATCAACGCATGGCACTCGTCGGCGATGACGACGTCGATCTCGAATCGCAGTTCGCCAAGCGTGATCGTTCGCTTGTTCTGTGTCCGTTTGCGTTTCCCCAGATCGGTGTCCGGTGGGACGGACAGGAGCTTCTTCGTCGACTGGTACGTGACCAGAAGCCAGCGCTTGCGGTCGGAGGGCTCGATGTCGGCTTCGCTGTCCGCGATCGTCCGACGCCACCCCGGCAGCGCTCCCTTCGGTGCGACGACCAGGACGGTGCCGATCTCGGCAGCAGACATCTGCCGCACCGCCTCGCACACCGACAGGGTCTTGCCCAAGCCCGTGGAGTCCATCTGCGCGAAGTAGGGGAAGCCCTCCTCGAGGGCAGTGAGCTGCCGATGCACCGATTCGAGCTGGGTGTCGCGGGGCAGCAGCGAACGGGCATGCACCGTCTCGGGGCGCCAGGTCTCGTTGGCGTCGTCCTCGAGCCACCGCTGCAGGCTGTACGGCATCGACTCGTACGGCTGCAGGTACTCGGGCAACTCGGTGCCGTAGTACGCGAACACTCGTGGGCCGGGGTACCAGCGCGCCCCCGCAGCGCTGGCTGCGGAGCGGTCCTCGAAGGGAACATCCAGCACCCACACACGCTCGCCGGCGTCGGGCACGCGCAGGTCGGGAGCTGCGGTCTTCTTCGCCGGTGCGCGGCGCTTGGTCGGCTTCTTCGCAGTTCCGGCGAACTTCCGGGCTGCGCTGCTCTGACCGGCCTTCACGGTGCGAGTCGTGGTGGAGCGTCTACGTGGTGGCATCGGGAACATCCTCTCCGATCGCAACTGATGGCCACGACAAGGGTCGTTCGCCGAAGTGGGATCCGGTGCCGTAGGAACCGGGCACGGCCAAGAGTTGCATCGACGTCCGACACCGTCGACAAGGTTGGATACGACTTCGCCATATCCAACCTTGTGGCCATAAGGTTGGGTATGGCCCGATGCAGGGGCCGGTAACTCAGTCCCTGCGTTGCTCACCACGCCAGGGACGTGGTGGGCTCAGCGACTGGTTTCCCTGGTGTGACACAGCCAGTGCACAGAGTAATTAGTGAAATGTGTGAGTGAACAATCGAGGCCGCATCCGTGTCAGTGCGCACTGCTAGGTTGATGTTGCCTCCACTCGGACGGCAACCCCCTCATTGTTTCAACCGGGAGACGCATGCCTGAAAAGAAGATTCTGTACGTCGATCTAGACAACACGCTGGTCGACTTTCAATCCGGTATCAAGCGACTACACCCGTCCGAAATCGTCGGGCTCGAGGATGACCTGGACGAGGTTCCGCGCATCTTCTCGCTCATGGATCCGATCGACGGCGCTTTGGACGCCTACAGGCTGCTCGCGGAGCATTTCGATACGTACATCTTGTCCACTGCCCCGTGGAAGAACGCCCAGGCGTGGCACGACAAGGTCAAGTGGGTGCAGTGGCACCTGGGCTACGAGTCGGGGTCGGTGGCCTACAAGCGCCTCATCCTCTCTCACCACAAGAATCTCAACCGGGGTGACTTTCTGGTGGACGATCGAGGTGCCAACGGTGCGAAGGAATTCGAGGGTGAGTTGATCCCCTTCGGTACCGAGAAATTTGCGACCTGGGACGATGTGACCAACTATCTTCTCCCGCTGGCGTGACCGGCGATAGAGGCCTGTTCGCCGAATTGTCCGCCACTGCGGAACTTCTCAGCAGGACGGGCGACCTCGACGAGCCGAGCGCACCGGCCCCCTGGCTGGTGAGGCAGGTCCTTGCATCGCAGCACGATGACGAGCAGTTGGCCCACTGGACGTCGTCGACGGTGATCGACGACAACGTGCAGGCACCGGTGTTCGACGAGGCGACCTTCGCCTGGCTCCACAGAGGGCTGACCGATGTCTACGACTTCCCCATCGGTCATGCGGGACTGATGCACACGTACGGCTATCTGCTGTCGACAGTGGTCACCCCGTACGGACTGAAACGTCAGAGGTGGCTCACGAGCGACCTGGCCGTCGCCTTCGGCAAGGAGCCCACTCACCTTCAGCCGACGCCATCCGGGACCCCCTTGATGGAGCGTGTCGCATCCACGGTCCTGCCGGCGCTCAGCGACCCGGTCGGAACCACACGAGTCGTCCTCGCCTTCGACGAGGTGGTCGACACCACCAACGCGATGCGCACCGTCTACGTCGCCGATCCTGGAAGCGGTTCCACCGCAGTCGTGTACGGACTGGTGACGAGCTCGAGGATCCAGATCGTCTCGACCTTCCCGGTCCAGCCCTTGACGCAGGAGTGGGCGCGGACTCGACTGAGTGAGCCGACCCGGTACCGCTTCAACTACGCCCCACCCACAGCTTCACCGGGAAGCGCCTTCGACGGGTCGACGGAAGTGCTCGTGTCCCGCGTCTGACGTTGTTGCGTCAGCCGACCTCGACGACCTCCAACGCACCGTCTGCATGCGACCCGCGCAGCCGCTTCTTGTCGAACTTGCCGACACTCGTCTTCGGCACCTCGTCGATGAAGGTCCAGCGTTCCGGCAACTGCCAGTGCGCAACTCGACCGTCGAGGAAGTCGCGGAGCTCCTCCGCGGTCACGGTCTGACCCTCGCGCACGACGACGGCGACGAGTGGTCGCTCGTCCCACTTATCATCGGGCACACCGATGACCGCGGCCTCGCGCACAGCGGAATGCTCCATGACGTGGTTCTCGAGCTCGACGGACGAGATCCATTCCCCACCGGACTTGATGATGTCCTTCGACCGGTCCGTCAGCGTCAGGTATCCGCCCTCGGAGATGGTGCCGACATCACCGGTCCGCAGCCACCCGTCGTCGAACTTGTCGGACGCGTCGCTGCGGTAGTAGCTGCCCGTGATCCACGGCCCGCGCACCTCGAGTTCGCCGACGTGCGTGCCGTCCCACGGCAAGACGGTGCCCGAATCGTCGACCAGGCGAGCGCGGACAGCGGACACGAAACGTCCCTGAGTGCAACGCAAGTCGAACTCGTCCTCCGGAGACAGTCCGACGTCGGGGCGCCCGGACGTGCCGAGCGGCGACGTCTCCGTCATGCCCCACGCCTGGGAGATGGGAACGCCGTACTTCTCGTGGAACGCCCGCATCAGGCTCGGCGGGCACGCGCTGCCGCCCACGGTGACGTCGCGCAGGCTCGACAGGTCCGCCGGGTGGTCCTCGAGGTGGGCGAGCAGTGCCTGCCAGATGGTGGGGACAGCGGCGGCTGCGGTGGGTCGCAGCGTCGTCATCATCTCCGCGAGCGGCGCCGGCTGCAGGAAGCGGTCCGGCATGATGAGCGAGGCCCCCACCATCAGCGCGGCGTACGGCAGTCCCCAGGACATGGCGTGGAACATCGGCACGATGGCGAGCACGGTGTCCGACTGCGCGAGCGCCATGGCATCGGTCATGCAGACCTGCATCGAGTGCAGCCAAATCGATCGGTGCGAGTAGACAACGCCTTTCGGGTCACCGGTGGTGCCCGAGGTGTAACACATTGCTGCAGCGGATCGTTCGTCGACCTCGGGCCAGTCGTACTCGTCGGGGTGGCCTGCGAGCACGTCCTCGTAGCCCAGCACCTCGATGTGGTCCGGTGCCTGCACCTGTGCGGGGTCGGCGCCCACGACGACGAGGTGCCGCACGGTCGTCATGGTCGGCAGGAGCGGCGTCAGCAGGGGGAGCAGGCTGGCGTCGGCGATGATGACGCTGTCCTCGGCGTGCTCGACGATGTACGTGAGCTGCTCGGGGAACAGGCGGATGTTCAGCGTGTGCAGCACGGCACCCATGGCGGGCACGGCCATGTAGGCCTCCATGTGCTGTGAGTTGTTCCACATGAAGGTGGCGACGCGCTGGTCCCCGTCGATTCCGAGCGCTCGAAGACCGTGGGCGAGTCTGGCGGCGCGTCGACCGAGCTCGGCGAACGTGATGTTCGACGGCCCCGCCTCGCTCCACGTGGTGATCGTCGCCGATGCGTGCATCGACGTGCCGTATCGAACGAGCTGGCCGATGGACAACGGGGTGTCCTGCATGGTGCTCTTCATGACTCTCCTGCCGGTCGATCCGCGAGGCGCACGACCTACGTGCCCTGTGTCACATTGTGCACACTGCGGCTCGGCAGGGACCCGATATCAGTCCTTGTAGTAGACGACCTGGTGTCCGGTGGCGAGGAGAGTGCCGCTGGTGCTCCACAGCTCGGCGGTCTGGTCGAAGTAGCCCTGATGGAATCGTCGTGCGTGCGCGGTCCCGAGGACGTACCCGTCGGACTGCGCCGCCAGATCCTCCGCCGTCGCGAAGTAGTGCACGGTGAGCGAGATGGTTCCGGCGGCGACGTACTTCCCGCGCCGCTGAAAGACCCGCGGGTAGAAGATGTCGCTCATCGACGTCAGGGACGCGAAGTCCATCGGGCGCGGGGGAGAGTCCCGGACCCACAGCGTCGCAACGGAATCGGCGGACTCCGTCTCGGTCAATGCACCGGCGGTGAACCGCATCTCGTAGTTGTTCGCCCAGGCGATGAACTCGGGGAAGTCGACCGTGTCGACGTCCGCGGGGTCGGGCATCGCGGGCGGCGACGACTCGAGGGCGTCCCAGGTGGTGCGGCGCGTACCGAAGACCGCGGTCGCGGTGGTGGCGACCGTGCCGTCCTGGCTCAGCTCCAGGTACCAGTGCTGGTTGCTGCGATTCGTCCGCACGGCGCGAGTGGAGATCTCGAACTCGCCCTCGGCGATGGGCCCCGCGAAGTTCACGGTCAGCGTCACCGGGTCGCCCAGCCGATCGGGATGAAGCTCGACGGCCCGGACCAGCGTCGCGGCGGTGAGCCCGCCGAAGGGGCCGACCATGTTGTTGTACGGCGCGGAGGTCCGGCCGCGGTAGCGACCGTCGCCCAGAGGCTCGAGGGTGAGGCCGTCGTCGAAGGCGTGCGATCCGGGGTGAGTCATGAGTCGTCCTGATTCGGTAGTTGTATGCACCGAAGCATAACGGTGGTCTGAGCGGGGTGGCGACACCGCGGATCGACCGGCGCATTCTGTTAGCGCTAACACGTCGCAAAGTCCAGTTCGAAGGACCCGTTGACATCGTCGATGTTATCGCTCACACTCGCTGGGCGGTGTGATTCACACCACTCGACAGCAGCATGATCCGCAGCACGGCGAATCGAATGCCGTCCCTGCCGACCAGCCACCACCCGAGGAGACACGATGAAGTTCCGACACCTACCGGTGGCTGCGGCCGCGGTGGCGATAGCGATCACGGTGACCGCGTGCGGGTCCAGCACGAAGACCGCCGACGTCGCCCCCTCGGCGGGCGGTGACACGGCCGGCGCTCTGATCGGTGTCACCATGCCGACCAAGTCGTCCGCTCGATGGATCGCCGACGGCGACAACCTCAAGAGCGCGCTCGAGTCGAAGGGCTACAAGGTCGACCTGCAGTACGCCGAGAACGACATCCCCACCCAGGTCAACCAGATCGAGAACCAGATCACCCAGGGCGCGAAGCTGCTGATCGTCGCCTCCGTGGACGGCACCGCCATCACCACGCAGCTGCAGGAAGCCAAGGACAACGGCATCGGCGTCATCGCGTACGACCGCCTCATCCGCAACTCGCCGAACGTCGACTACTACGCCACCTTCGACAACTACAAGGTCGGCGTCGACCAGGCCACGTCCCTGCTGGTCGGCCTCGGCCTGAAGAACGAGGACGGCACCGACAAGGCCGACGCCCCCGCCGGCCCGTTCAACATCGAGGTCTTCGCCGGTTCGCCCGACGACAACAACGCCACCTTCTTCTTCGACGGTGCCATGGAGACCCTGAAGCCGTACCTGGACAAGGGAACCCTGAAGATCGGCAGCGGTGAGTCCGACTTCGAGACGGCCGCAACCCTTCGTTGGGACCCGGCGACCGCCCAGAAGCGCATGGAAGACCTGCTGACCAAGACGTACTCGTCGGGTCAGAAGGTGCAGGGCGTGCTCTCGCCCTACGACGGTCTGTCCATCGGAATCCTGTCCGCGCTCAAGAGCAACGGATACGGAACCGCCGGCCAGCCTTACCCGATCGTCACCGGTCAGGACGCCGAGGTTCCGTCGGTCAAGTCGATCATCGCCGGTGAGCAGTACGCCACCATCTACAAGGACACCCGCGAGTTGGCGGCGGTCACCATCCAGATGGCGCAGGCAGTTCTCGAGGGCCAGACCCCCGAGACCAACAACACGACCGATTACGACAACGGTGAGAAGGTCGTTCCCGCCTACCTGCTGCAGCCCGAAATCGTCTACAAGGACAACTACGAGAAGCTCCTCGTCGACGGCGGCTACTACACCGAGGATCAATTGAAGTGAGTTCGGCGATGACGAGCCAGATCTTGGAAATGCGCGGGATCACCAAGACGTTCCCGGGCGTGAAAGCACTGCAGGATGTCACCTTGACGGTGGAGCGCGGCGAGATACACGCGATCTGCGGCGAGAACGGCGCGGGAAAGTCCACGCTCATGAAGGTTCTGTCGGGTGTGTATCCCCATGACACGTTCGACGGCGACATCGTGTTCGACGGTCAGGCCTGCGAGTTCTCCGACATCCGGAGCAGCGAAGCCAAGGGCATCGTCATCATCCACCAGGAACTCGCGCTCAGTCCGTACCTGTCGATCGCCGAGAACATCTTCCTCGGCAACGAGCGGTCCAAGCGTGGGTTCATCGACTGGAACCGCACCAACTCCGAGGCCGCAGCCCTACTGAACCGTGTAGGGCTGCGGGAGAACCCGGTCACCGTCGTCAACGACCTCGGTGTCGGAAAGCAGCAACTCGTGGAGATCGCGAAGGCACTGTCCAAGGACGTGACGCTGCTGATTCTCGACGAACCGACCGCAGCACTGAACGATTCGGATTCCACCCACCTCCTCGAATTGCTGCGCGGTCTGCGGGACGAGGGCATCACGTGCGTGATCATCTCGCACAAGCTCAACGAGATCGCGGCCATCGCCGACCGGACCACGATCATCCGGGACGGTCGGACCATCGAGACGCTGGACATGCGCAACCCGGATGTCACCGAGGATCGCATCATCTCGCTCATGGTCGGCCGCGATCTCGAGCACCGCTTCCCGCCGCACGAATCCACGGTGGGAGAGGAGGTGCTGCGGATCGAGGACTGGACCGTGCACAGCCCCACCCAGCACGGTCGGACCGTCGTGGACAAGGCGAATCTGACGCTCCGTCGCGGGGAGATCGTCGGTCTCGCCGGTCTGATGGGTGCCGGCCGCACGGAACTGGCCATGAGCGTCTTCGGGCGCAGCTACGGCACGGACATTTCCGGACGGTTGTACAAGTACGGCAGAGAGATTCACGTCAAGTCCGTCAACGACGCGATCGAGCACGGTCTCGCGTACGCGACCGAGGATCGCAAGCGTTACGGCCTCAATCTGATCGACGACATCAAGCGCAACATCTCCACCGCGGCCCTGGACAAGTTGGTCGCACACGGATTCGTCGACGACAACCACGAGTACGAGGTTGCCGAGGGCTTCCGCAAGAGCATGAACATCAAGGCTCCCAACGTGGAGGCCGTCGTCGGCAAGCTGTCCGGCGGCAACCAGCAGAAGGTCGTGTTGAGCAAGTGGATCTTCAGTGATCCGGACGTGCTCATTCTCGACGAGCCGACGCGAGGAATCGACGTCGGCGCCAAGTTCGAAATCTATTCGATCATCAACAGCCTCGCCGATGCAGGCAAGGCCGTTCTCGTGATCTCGTCCGAGCTGCCCGAACTGTTGGGGCTGTGCGATCGGATCTACGCGCTGTCCGCAGGCCGCATCACCGGTGAGGTGACTCGGGAGGACGCGACGCAGGAATCTCTCATGCATCTCATGACCCGTGGAACAGGAGTACTTCGATGAATCAGCTGTCGACTGTCCGGGGGCTGCTCACGCGAAACCTCCGCCAGAGCGGAATTTTCATCGCCTTCGCGTTGATCATCCTGCTCTTCACCGCGCTCACCGGTGGACAACTTCTGGTGCCGCAGAACATCAGCAACATGGTGGTGCAGAACTCCTACATCCTGATCCTGGCCATCGGCATGGTCGTGATCATCATCGCCGGCCACATCGACCTGTCGGTGGGATCGGTGGTCGCGGCCACCGGCGCCATCGCGGGTGTCCTCATGGTTCAACAGAACGTGCCATGGCCGCTGGCAGTGCTGATCACGCTGGTCGTGGGCGGACTGATCGGAGCGTGGCAGGGCTACTGGGTCGCATACTTCGGCATCCCCGCGTTCATCGTCACGCTGGCCGGCATGCTCGTCTTCCGCGCCGTCACCCTCATCGTGCTGGGCAACCAGGGCATCGGGCCGTTCCCCGGACCGGTGCGGACACTGTCCAACGGCTTCCTCCCCGGATTCCTCGGCAACGTCGGCCTCGGCCCCCTGGGCGGAGCCGACATCTTCACGCTGCTGGTCGCCATCGCTGCCATCGTCGGAATCGTGTTCAGCCAGTGGCGGACCCGCATGGGCCGGCAGAAGTACGGCCAGGTCGTCGATGCGTTGCCGCTGTTCATCGCCAAGCTCACCTTCGCCGGACTTCTCGTGCTCGCCATTGCTGTTCAGCTGGCGCGCTTCAAGAACCTGCCGTACGTCCTGATCCTCCTCGCGGTGCTCGTCATGGGGTACTCCACGCTGGCCGGTCGAACGGTGTTCGGTCGCCACGTCTACGCCATCGGCGGCAACATCCACGCCGCATCGCTGTCGGGCATCAAGGTCAAGCCGGTCACGTTCTGGCTCTTCGTCAACATGGGTGTGCTGTCGGCCCTGGCGGGAATCATCTTCGCCGGCCGACTGAACCAGGCCGGCCCCACTGCGGGTAACGGATTCGAGCTCGACGCCATCGCGGCCGCCTTCATCGGTGGTGCAGCGGTGCAGGGCGGTGTCGGTCGCATCGTCGGCGCTCTGACCGGCGGACTGATCATCGCCGTCATCAACAGCGGGATGTCCCTCATCGGATCACCCAGCGAGCGAGTCCAGTTGGTGAAGGGTCTCGTCCTCCTCGCGGCCGTCGCCTTCGACATCTGGACGAAGCGCCGAGCCGCCAGCGGACGCGGAGGTGGACCCGACAAGGCCGAGAAACCGGCACCGTCCACTTACATGGGTCTCCCGGTTCCGGCCGAGATGTTGGGCGGTTCCACCGACACGAAAGCTGCCCCCGCAGCCACCGCGTCGCCGCCCGTGTCGAGGTAGATCGGCGCGGCGGGGCCGAACCTGCGATCCTGGACGACGGACGAGTGAACTGGGGGGACTGTGACGCCGATTCGAGGGCCGGCCATGACGGACGTGGCCAAACTTGCCGGGGTGTCCCACCAGACCGTCTCGCGGGTGATCAACGGTCATCCCCACGTCACCGACGCGACCAGGGCGCGGGTCACGCAGGCCATCACCCAGCTGGGCTATCGGCCCAACACCGCGGCTCGGGCTCTGGTCACCGGAAGCAACCGCACCATCGGCATCGTCGCGACGGGAGTTGCTCTGCACGGACCGGTCTCGACGCTGTACAGCGTCGAGCGGGCCGCCCGGCACGCCGGCTACTCGGTGCTGGTGGGGGTTCCGACCTCGCTGGAGGAGGACGCCATCAACGCGTGCGTTCGGAGTCTGCACAAGCAGGGTGTCGACGGGGTGGTCGTGGTCGCGCCACTGCGTACCGACAACGGCGACATCGCGGGGCTGGCCGGCGAACTGCCGCTCGTCGCGGTCGAGGGATCGCCCGCCGGAGATCTCGCGGTGGTGTCCGTCGACCAGGTCCTCGGAGCAAGGGACGCCACGTCGCATCTCCTGGAACTCGGGCACCGAGAGGTGTGGCACGTGGCCGGGCCTCTGGGATGGTACGAGGCCGCGGACCGGGTGAGTGGGTGGCGGTCGGTGCAGGAGGAGCGGGGGATCGATCCGCCGCCGATGATGAACGGGGACTGGACCGCCCGGTCAGGCTACGCGGCCGGCACCGTCCTCGCGCAAATAAAAGGTGTCACCGCCGTGTTCGCAGGCAACGACTCCATGGCGCTCGGAGTGCTGCGCGCGCTCGACGCCCACGGGCGGCGGGTTCCCGAGGACATCAGCCTGGTCGGTTTCGACGATGTTCCGGACGCCGAGTTCTACTCACCGCCGCTCACGACGATCCGCCAGGAGTTCAGCGAGGTGGGCGTCCGGAGCGTCGAGATCCTGCTCGAGCAGATCGGGTCCGGGAAGTCGAGCACCCGACGCTTCAGCATCGCCCCCAGCCTGGTCACCCGAGCGAGCACGGCTGCGCCGGCCGACTGAGGAGGGGCCTCGGCACGTCCCGGCCCGTCCGATCGGAAACGACTCGCGCTGTCGGAACCGGCAGGTACGTTCTGATTCGTCGCGCTCGACCGGCGGCGTCGAACGTACGAGGGAGTGCCACAGATCGTGACCGTGACGGACACAGAACTGATCAACACAGTGACTCAGGCCCTGACGGACGACGCGTCTGTCACCGACGAGATCGCGTATGTCGTTCTCGCGGCGCTGGAGGGCGACGCCGAGCTCGCCAGCGAACTTCACGGAACCGTGGAACACGAGGCGCTGCAGCCGGACTCACCGGCGTCCCAGGACGGTCCCGTCGGGGCATTCGTGTCCTCCATCGAGGTGACCGGGTTCAGGGGCATCGGTCCGACGTCGAGATTGTCCCTGGTACCCGGGCCTGGCATCACGGTGGTGTCGGGACGGAACGGATCCGGCAAGTCGAGTTTCGCGGAAGCACTGGAGTTCGCTCTCACCAGCAAGTCGTACCGCTGGAGTGCGAACAAGAAGAGCGTCGTGTGGGCGTCGTCCTGGCGCAATATGCACTACGACGGCGAGGCGTCGATCCGTGTGGGGCTGACCATCGACGGGCGACCCGAGACCACGGTCGGTGTCGACTGGTCCGCTGGGGCGGAGCTCGACGATGCCGCATTCTGGGTTCAGGAGAAGAAGGCGGCGAGGTCGACCGGAACGGACACCCTGGGGTGGCGCGACGCACTCGATTCCCATCGACCGATTCTGTCGTACGACGAGGTCGGCCGGATGTTCGAACAAGAACCGTCGGCCCTCTACGACGCCATTGCGAAACTACTGGGTCTCGACGCGGTGGCGGCTGCAGAGAAGCGCTTGGCCGAGAGGCACGGCGAGCTGAAGAAGCCGCGCACCGCAGCGACCCAGTCGAAGAAGTCGGTCAAGGCGGCAGTCGAAGCGTCGAGCGATCAACGTGCCGCTGCGGCATTCCAACAGCTCCGCAAGCACAAGCCCGACCTCGACGTCGTCGCGGGCATCGCGACAGGTTCCGAGGCGGCGTCGTCGACGGTCGTGGCGGCCCTGCGGCGTCTGGCCACACTGCGGACGGCTGAGATCAGCGACATTGACCGGACGGTGTCGCGGTTCGAACGCGCCCGAGACGCTCTGTCAGCTGTGACCGGCGTGGTGGCAGACGAACAGGAACGGTTGCTCGACCTGTTGGCCAGCGCTCTGGAACTGCATTCCGGCGGTGACGGTCGACCGTGCCCCGTGTGTGGTGAGGGGATCTTGGACGACGTCTGGGCCGAACGTTCGCGACTCGCGCTCGAGGCGGGTCGAACGGACACCCAGCGCTACCGCGACGCGAAGTCGGAGTTCGATGCGGCAGCGCGCTCCCTGCGAGACCTCGCTCTCTCAGCACCGCTTGCCGTCGATGACACCGGTGGACTGGACCTCGAGGTCTACCGGGCCGCTCGTGACACAGCGCGGGCCGTGCCCTCGGACACGATGTCTCTGGGCGACCACGTCACAGCATCGCTGCCGGTGCTCATCGACGCCGCAGCCGGAGTGCGAGAGCAGGCAGCGCAGGCACTCGCCCAGTTGGAGACCGAGTGGACGCCACTCGCGGAACAGCTCGCCCGATGGGTCGACCTCGAACGCGAGGCGCGAGCGGTCGAGGAACAGCTCATCCGCGTCGACGCCGCGCGGACGTGGCTTTCCGGGCACATCGATGTCCTGCGCGACGAGCGGTTGGCGCCCATCGGTGACCAGGCCCGTCGCATCTGGTCGATGCTGAGGCAGGAGTCCAACGTCGACATCGGTCGAATCACTCTGGAGGGCCGCGCGACTCGCCGTAAAGCCAGCATCGAGGCGTCGGTCGACGGTCAGCCGACGGGGGCCCTGTCCGTGATGAGTCAGGGCGAGCTGCACGCACTGACATTGGCGCTGTTCATTCCGCGTGCGACCACCGAGGGAAGCCCGTTCCGATTCCTCGTTCTCGACGATCCCATCCAGGCGATGGACCCGGCCAAGATCGACGGATTCGTCGACGTTCTCGTCGATCTCGCAGCCACCCGACAGGTCGTGGTCTTCTCGCACGACGATCGACTGCCGGCCGCACTGCGCCGACGGTCCATCGGAGCCCGACTCGTCGAGGTGACGCGCGAGGCTGGATCCTCGGTTCGGCTGGCCGAGGCCGACACGCCTGCTCAGCGTTACGTCACCGACGTTCATGCCACGGTGCGAGACGAGCTCCTACCCGACGAGGTCAAGCGTCGGGCAGTGCAAGCGATCTTCCGCTTGGCGATCGAAGCAGCAGCCTGGGATCGCTACGTCCGGACCCAGACTGCAGACGGCACGGCATGGGTCGACCTGGAGCGCACGTGGTCCGAGACTCAGAGGACCAGGGCCCGGATCGCGCTGGCAATGGGAAAGTCCGACCAGGAGATCGGCGCGTGGTTGTCCTATCGAGAATGGAGAGGCGGCTCGCTGAACTACGCCAACAAGGGTGTGCACGGTGCCGGCTCCATCCCGACCAAGTCTCACGCGAGCGATCTGAACAAACTTGTCGACGAACTCTTGGCGGCGCCGTGACGACGCCCGCGGAGTTGCTCGGATACGCCCGGCGACTTCTCGAGGAGGAACCGGTGACCGGCCAGAATGCCCGTCTCGCAGCCGTACTCGCCCGGCAGGCATTCGAGTCGGTGGTCGAGGCGCGCTGCGCAGCGGTCGGCGAGGGTGTCGTTCACGCCAGCATGAAAGTAAGGCTGATCGTGTTGTATGCGCTCGCGCCGAACGACGAGTCGGTACGCACACTCGACTATGCCTGGGGCCGTCTGTCTCAGGCGTGCCACCACCACGCCTACGAGTTGTCGCCCACCGTTACAGAGGTGCGTACTCTGTGCGAATCTGTCGCCGGGTTTCTCGTCGACGCGTGATCATCAGCCCCTGGTCTGCCCCCTGATCGACGCCAGGTGTCCGCGCAGATTCGCCATCCCGTCCGCCGTCAGTCCGAGCGCCTCGCCGTGCTCGGTGGCGGCCGCCTCGAAGATGGTCACGAGGGGTGCGTACTTGCGAAGCAGCTTCGTCCGCTTGGCTTCGTCGACCAGATACTTCAGGCTGCCGGCGTTGTCGACGAAGTCGGACACCTTCACCAGAAACACCTTTGGATCGCGGATCACCGCCGTCACGTGTTCGACGTACTGCGCGACACGGTCCTCGCCGGTGCGCGGCGGGGTGGTGACAGCCGCGACGAGGCGTGCGACCTCCGCACCGAAGTGTGCCTCGAGTGCGCCGAGAGCCTGGCTCCCGCCAAGTAGATCGACGATGCGGTCGGACTGATCCTCGACGGTGTCGTGCAGGGCCGTGGCCACGAGTGCGTCGAGATCAGCACATCCGTACCTCATGAGACGCAGCACGTTTCGAGATGGGTGCGTGATGTACGGATCGTTGATCTGATCGCCGCGAGTGGTGCGGCGCTGCATCAGATGGGCGTAGGACGCCACGGCGAGAGCATCCTCGAGCGGTGAGGTCTCGAGTCCTCGACCGCGCGCCTCGTACCGGATGGCGTGGGCGAGCAGTGACGGGTCCATCTCCTTCAACGGCACGTCATTCAGTGCGCGAGTGAGGGCGTCGGACGTCGATGTCATGGGGTCCTCTCGTGGGACTGTCAGGAGGTGCGGGGGAGTTCGTCGACGAACTCGTACGAGCAGCCCAGCGCACTGCGCTCGTCGGTCACGCCGTTCTGCCGGAACCACGCGACGCACGCGTTGGCGATGAGCTGGGTGTCGCGGCTGAACAGATAACCGTCCGTGCAGTCGTCGAAGTGATCGTCGTGATGCCAGTGATCCAGCTCCAACCCCTCGACACCATGGTCGGCCAGTCGGAGTCGCTGGAGAACGGCTCGCGATCGGCGCACCATGTACACGCCGTCGTCGAGGACGTGGATCTGCGCGTTGAACACGTCCCCCTCGTCGTCGGGGTCGTAGTCGCTGGGACCGAGTTCGATGATCAGGCCGGTGGGCTTGTCGAACATCGATTCCATCAACCATGCTGCGGTGCCCTCGGAGTCGTCGACGGGCAGAACTCGGCCGTATCCGTCGGTGATGTTGTCGAGGAGTCCACCGCGGGGCAGGGGAGCGATCCATGCGTCGATGGCGTCGCCGTTCCTCCGAAGGTTCGCAACGCCGTCGTCGGTCAACCAGGCGGGGCCGTGGAAGAACTGCTCGACGCCCGACATGCCGTCGGAGTTGGTGTACTTCGCGTACCAGTTGTCCAGGTCGACATCCTTGTCGGTGACGACGACGCATCTGGTGCCGTCGATGCGGAGTGCGTACTGCCACTCCGGGATTGCCGTCGGCCGATTGTCGGCGCGCGGACGAGAGTGCTCTCGTTTCCATACCGCGGTCTCGACCGTCCTGATGCGTGTGATGGACCACGCGTTGCTGATGACATGGAGGGATTTGGCGGTGAGTTGGCAGGCCCAGGAGACGTCCCAGTCGCGCCTCGACACGATGATGTGCCGACGCCCGTTGTCGGCGACGACGACGTCCGCGCGTTCCCTGGACCGGAAGTAGTCGGACAGCTCCACGTCATCGACGAGCTCGTCGTACGGCTCGATTTCGATGATGACGGTGTACCGCGTGCCCTCACTCGCCGGCAGTCGGCGAGTGCGGGGGAGGCGACTGTCGGCCATGTGAGGGCTGGTGGACCAGAGGTCCGACCGGCTCGTCTCGACACCGAGGACGCTCCACTCCTCTGCGAGCCTGTCGACAGCATGGAGAGCAGCCTGTCCGGAGACCCACCATCCGCTGCCGGGTACGTCGAGGACGACGCGTGCATGACCGAGTAGGGATCGGTCGATCCTGGCCGCGTCGTCACCGACCTGGTGCAGCAGCTGGAGGTACTCGTCCGGTTCGATCTGGTCGAAGGGCCGGTCGATCTCGACGGCGACGGTGAATCCGGGGTTGCCGGCGGGGATACCGCCCAAGCCGCGACTGTCGTGGTCCATGGGTTCTCGATTCTGTGCGAACAGCTAGCTCGACGTCGGAGAACCGAGCGTCGGTGGCAGGAATCATCCGTCTGCCTACTCACTGTGTACAGCAGGGCACCGACACGTTTCGGGCCCGAACCCACTCGCGCTCTACGCGCGCTCCATCACCCGCCGTGCCCGCTTCGCGACTGCCTCGTCGATGAGGTGGCCGTCCTGGTCGACCCCGGCCCCACCGGACTCGAGGGCCGAGAGCACGGCGCGTGCTCGGGTGACGTCCTCGGGCGTGGGCTCGAACACCGCGCGCGCCGCCGGGACCTGGGCCGGGTGGATGCACGCGCGGCCCACGAAGCCGAGACGCGACAGCGACTGCGTGTCCGCGGTGAACGCGTCGAGGTCGCGGAAGTTGCGGGACACGGCCCCCAGCGGGGGGAGGAGGCCTGTGGCGGCGCTGGCCGCGACCACCTGTGACCGCGCGAACAGCAGCGCGCTGGGGTCCGATTCGCCGTCGATACCGAGGTCGACGGCGAGATCGGCCTCACCGATCTGCAGGAAGCGCACACGGGGTCCTCGCGCGATGGCGAGCGCGTCGAACAGCGCCGCACCCGTCTCGAGCAACGGCGACACCGCGGCGTGTGGACACACGTCGGCGAGCAGCCGATCGGCGATCGCGATCTCCTCGGGTGACCCCACCTTGGGGAGCCACACCCCGGTCAGCCGGGGATGCGCCACCGCGCGAATGTCGGCCTCCTGCAGCGGGCCCGGGTTGACGCGCACCCACACCTCGACGTCACCGGGCTCGCACGCAGCGACCCAGGCGGCGACCTCCGCGCGTGCGGAGTCCTTGTCCCGCAGAGCGACTGCATCCTCGAGATCGAGCACGACGGCGTCCGCACCCGAGGCGAGCGCCTTGTCGAAGCGGGCCGGCATGTCGCCGGGGACGTAGAGGTAGGTGAGCGCCCCACTCACCCGATCACGCTCGATCCCGCGACCAACGACTTCGCGATGACGGTGCGCATGATGTCGTTGGTTCCCTCGCCGATGGCCATGAGCGGCGCGTCGCGGTAGAGACGCTCGACGACGAACTCGGTCGAGTAGCCGTAGCCGCCGTGAATGCGCATGGCCTCGAGGCTGGCGGTGATGGCGGCCTCCGACGCGAAGTACTTGGCCATGCCCGCCTCCATGTCGACGCGCTTGCCCGAATCCGCCTGCGATGCAGCCCAGTAGGTCATGAGTCGGGCCGCCTGCAGCTGCGTGGCGATGTCGGCGATCTTCAACTGGATCGCCTGGAACTCGGCGATGGGCTGCCCGAAGGCGGTGCGCTCCTTCGCGTACTGCAGCGCGGCGTCGTAGGCCGCCTGCGCGATTCCCACACTGCGACCCGCGATGTTGAGTCGACCGATCTCGAGTCCCGATAACGCCTGCTGCAGTCCACGGCCCTCGACGCCGCCGAGGAGTGCGTCGACCGGTACCCGGACGTTGTCGAAGCTGATCTCACACGACTCGGTGCCCTTGTAACCGAGCTTGCCCATGTCACGCTGGACCTCGAAACCCTCACTGGTGGTGTCGATGAGCAGCAGGCTCATGCCCTTGTGGGGAGGGGTGGCGGAGGTATCGGTCTTCACCAGCACGGGCAGGACGTTCGCATGCCGCGCGTTGGTGATCCACGTCTTCGCGCCGTTCACGACGTAGTGGTCGCCGTCGCGCTTGGCGGTGGTCTTGATGCCCTGCAGGTCGGTGCCCGCACCCGGCTCGGTGAGGCCGACGCCGGTACGCCACTCACCCGTGGCCAGCTTCGGGAGCAGAGACTGCTTCTGCTCGTCCGTGCCGTGCTTGGCGATCATCCAGCACGAGAGGTTGTGGCTGCCGACGATGCCGGCAATGCCCATCCATCCACGCGCCAACTCCTCGTAGACGAGAGTGAAGGAGACCTTGTCGAGTTCGAGGCCGCCGTACTCCTCCGGCGTCGTGATCCCGAACAGGCCCATTGCCTTCATGTGGTCGACGATCTCCGTGGGGTAGCGGCCGGTCTTCTCCCATTCGTTCGCGACCGGGACGATCTCCTTGTCCACGAAGGTGCGCAATGCCTTACGGAACGCCGTCTGCTGTTCGTCGTACGTGAAATCCATGGTGGTGTCCTTCTTCCAGGCGAGGGTCAGGGGGCGGGCGCGATGGCCGCGGCGAGATCGAGCACGGCAGAGAGGTCGTGTTCGTCGGCGAGTCCGAGAACGCGATCGGCGAGTTCGTCCGCACGAGCGTCGTGGCCGCAGTTGCCGAGAAACTTCTCCCGCAGTGCCGCGTCGTCGAGTGGGAATGCGGCACTGCCGCGACTTCCGCCGACGTCTCCCACGAGCACACGGCCGTCGGCGAGGGTGATGGTGGCGTGTCCGGGAGCGGCGGCCGCGGGCCCGTCGGTGGGACGTTCGACGACGCGGACCGTGCGCGCCGTCGTCAGCACGTCGGCTCGGGCGATCGACGCGTCGGTGTAGGTGGAGACGTCGACTGCCCCGTCGCGCAGCAACGCGGCCACGCTCCACGGCAGATCGAACTTGCCGTCGTACGTGCTGCGCGGGGAGGCGACGCCCGTGTTGGGTCCGCACACGAACGGGGTGGAGTCCGGGTGGACCAGCACTTCGATGTCACGGATGTCGTCGACGTGGACGTCGTGGCCCGCGACAGCGGCGGACACCGCGTCGAGGGTGACGTGCATCAACTGGCAACTGGGGTAAGGCTTGATGCCGATCCCCAGTGCTTCCCAGCGGGTTCCGAATCCGTCGGTCAGAACGGTCAGGTCGACGGGTCGATCGGTGAGTGCCGCATAGACGCCCCGTCGCCCTTCCAACACGGAGCCCGGTCCGGTGGCGCCGGCGGCTGCGAAGCGGGTGGCCAGGATGCCGTTGAAGCTGGCCGTGCCGGGGTGCAGCGCTTTCGTGTCGGCATCGGTGTCGAGGAACTCGAGGAGACCGGAGCTCGACGATCCAGCGATGCCGAGCGCATGAACCAGGGTCTCACTGTCGAACTTTCCGAGCCGCCCGGCGACGACGGCCGCGGCGAACGGACCCACCGCCGCGGTCGCGTGGATCCCCCGAGCGTGGAACCCGTGGGGACTGACAGCGCCCAGTCGGCAGGCCGTCTCGAGGCCGAGTGTCGCGGCTGTGAGTACCTCGGCACCGGTGGCGTGGGTCTGCTGGCCGACGGCGAAGGCTGCCGGCAGGGTGACGGCGGTGGCGTGGACGAGCGCGCCGGCGTGCGTGTCGTCGAAGTCGAGCGCGTGCACCAGAACGCCGGTGGCCAGGGCGGCGGCGGGTGCGGACAGTGCTCGGTTCCCCGTCAACGGGCGGGCCTCGGGAGGGCCGCCCAGACCGTCGGCGACGGTCCAGGCGGCGCGTCCGTGGCCCAGACGCTGCGCGGCCACCGCGGTACCCACCGAATCGAGCAGGTGACGAGCGGTCGCGTGCCGCACGGCCGGCGGCACATCGTCGAGTGTCACCCCCGTCGCCCACTCGGACAGCACGGTGGAGGTCACGCGTGTGCCTCGGCCGACACCTCGCCGAAGGCGCCGCTACGGCGCAGGGTGGCGATGGTCTCCTCGTCGTAGCCGAGTTCGGCCACGATCTCCTCGAGGTTCTCCCCGCGCTGCGGTGCACGTCGGTATTCGGGACGCTGCGGCCCGAAGTTGACGGGGGAGGCGAGTTGGCGCACCGTGTCGTACACCGGGTGCTCGGTCTCGACGATGAGATTGCGTGCGAGCGTGTGGGGTTCGGTGAGCGCGTGCGCCACGTCGTTGATCGGTCCGGACGGAACGCCTGCCGGGCCCAGCAGCGACAACCAATGTGCGACGGTGTCGGTGGCGAACACGTCCTCCAACATCGGCAGCAGAACGTCCTTGTTCTGCCCCCGCAGGGAAAAGCTCGCGAAGCGAGGATCGGCACCGAGATCGGGTCGGCCGATGGCGACGACGAGCCGTTCCCAGAACTTCTCCTTGGCGCAGCCGACGATGAGCCAGCCGTCCGTGGCCTCGAAGGCCTGGAACGGGACCAGCGACGGGTGGGCCGAATTCTTGGTTCGCACCGGCTCGAAACCCGCGTTGAGATGCCACGTCGCGGGATACGTCAACAGCGACATCGCGGTGTCGTACAGCGACACGTCGCAGTCCCCGCCGACACCGTCGCGCCGCGCGGCGTGCAGACCGGAGAGCAGGCTGATCGCGGCGACGAACCCGCCCGAGTAGTCCACCAGCGAGAGACCGGATTTGGTGGGTGGGCCGTCGGGATCACCGGTGACGCTCATCCAGCCCGCGAGTCCCTGCAGGATGTAGTCGTAGCCGGGTTCCTTCGCGCGCGGACCGGTCATACCGAACCCGGTCAGGCTGCAGCAGACGATGGCGGGGTTGAGGTGCTTGAGGTCGTCGTACGTGATGCCGATCTTGGCGGGAACGTCACCGCGCAGGTTCGAATAGACTGCGTCGCTGGACTTCACGAGGTCCTCGAAGACGGAGCGCCCGGCGGGTGTGGAGAGATCGAGCGACAGACTGCGTTTGTTGCGGTTGAACGTCTCGAAGAAGAGCGAGTCCTCGCCCTCGTTGAACGGCGGCACGTACCGGCCGACGTCACCGCCGACGTTCGGGTCCTCGATCTTGATGACGTCGGCACCGAGGTCGGCGAGGTGAAGACTGCCGAACGGGCCTGCGCCGTACTGTTCCAGCGAGATGATGCGGACATCCTCGAGTGGTTTCATCGTGCGTCGCCTTTCGTGTCGGACGGCAGCTGCAGCGGACCGCTCTGCGCCTCCGGGAAGTAGTTCTGGCCGATGCCGCTCTCTCGCGTCGCCACCATGACGGAGCGTTTCCACGAGATGACCTCCACGCCATCCTGATTGAGGCCACGGGTGATCATCGAGACGATGCCGGCATAGGGGCGGGACTCGGAGAGTCGCAGGCCCGTGCAGATGCTCTCTGCGTACAGCGTGTCGCCCTCGTACACGGGGTGAGACATCTTGATGTCGGTGAACGCGAGATTGGAGATCGCGTTCTGGCTCATGTCGAGTACGGAGATGCCGAGAATCACCGCAACCGTGAAGCCCGAGTTCACGATGACGCGCCCCTCGGTGATCGGGTTCTGCGCCGCGAGATGTGCGTTGAAGTGATTCTGGTTCGTGTTCATCGACAGCAGCGTGATCCACGTGTTGTCGGCCTGCGAGACGGTGCGTCCCAGAGGGTGCTGGTAGACGTCACCCACCACGTAATCCTCGAAGAAGCGCCCTAGAACGGCCGGATGGACTGCCACGGTGTCTCCCTGTGTCGGTCGGCGAAGCCTGCACCTGAACCTTAAACATCAGATGATTAGACCGTCAAGGGGGAGTTCTGACCGGATCTGCGAGATCTGATGCGGTCAATTCTCACGAAAGAGCAGATGTTTGGTGCTACTGAGTGCGCAGCTTGTCCATCTGTCGGTAGGAGCCGCCCAGATGGTCGAGGTGGCGACGCATCATGTCCATCGCGGACATCGAGTCGCCCGCGGCGACGACGTCGAGAATCGCCCGATGGTCGTGGTCGACGCACTGCCAGAAGCCCTCCGGCGCGTGATCACGACCGAAACGCTTCGACAGCACCCGGAACACCGGTGCCGTGATGAGTTCGAGCAGGGGATTCTGCGCAGCGCGCAGCAGGACGAGGTGGAACTCCTGGTTCTTGACGAAGGTCTCCGGCCCCTGGGCGTCGGTGGGATCGAAGATCGAGGCGCGCAGTTGATCGAGGTGGTCCTCGGTGCGGCGGAAGGCGGCCATGCCCGCCGCAGGCACCTCCATGAGGTTGCGTACCTCCATCAGCTGGTCGACAGTGACGGCATCGGCCGTGGTCATGAGCGCGACACCGGTTTCGAGGTGCTCGCTGATGTGGCCGACGCTGGGCACCGCCACGAAGCTGCCGCCCGTGACGCCGCGAGTGGTGAGGATCAAATTCTGGCTAGCCAACGACCGTAGGGCTTCGCGGATGGTGCTCCGGCCGACGCCGAACTCCGCCGTCAGTTCCGTGTCGCTGGGGAGGCGCTCACCCGGCTGCAGTTCGCCCGACAGGATGCGGTCGCGCAGTCGTGTCGCGAGTGCGGCGTAGGCCGGCGTGCTCTTGGCGCTCGGATCGGCGGTCGAGGATTCGGGCACTGAGGCGGGCCTCTCGGTCGGTCGTCCGGCTCGTGACGACGGGCGATCACGTGGGGCGACGGTGGCGGAACAGCACGAGCGTAGCGCGAGCGACTGCGGCGAGCAGCGGCATCCGAAGATCGGGCACCATGGCAATACATCGGCTGTTTAGGGTGTCGAATGCCGTCGAGTGGGACTGAAGGGCACCTGATGAGGCGTCACCTGCCCGAAACATCAGAGGTATTGCATTCGGGCACAGGGTGGCGCACTATGACTCGGGTCACCTTCGCAGGGTGCACAGAGACCCCGCACGGACTCCCGGACTGCAGCGACGCGTCCCGGTCGTCCCACTCCTGCTCCCCACGTGAGAGCCGACAGAATTGGATGGCACATGAAACGAATCGGAGTCGACGTCGGTGGAACCTTCACCGACCTCGTGTTGTGGGACGACGACGGCACCGTGGTGGTGCACAAGACGCCGTCGACCAACCACGATCCCTCGATCGGCACGATGGACGGCATCGCTGTCCTGGCCGAGCGGGCGGGAATCGACCCGGCCGAGATCGACATGTTCTTCCACGGCACGACGGTGGCCACCAACATCGTCCTCGAGCACAACGGGTGCGACGTCGGAATGATCACGACGGAGGGGTTCCGCGACCTCCTGCACATCGCGCGCAAGAAGCGACCCCTGAACTACTCCAACTACCAGGATCTGCCGTGGCAGAAGTGGCAACTGGTACCGCGGCGGAACCGGCGCGTCGTTCCGGAGCGTATCGACGCCTCCGGCGCCGTCCTGACACCCCTGGACGAAGATGCTGTGCGGGAACAGGTTCGGCTCCTGCGCGAGCGAGGTGTCGACGCCATCGCCGTCGCTTTTCTGCACTCCTACCGCAACCCGACCCACGAGCAGCGGGTCAAGGCGATCATCGCCGAGGAGTTCCCCGGCGTCTTCGTGTCGCTGTCCAGTGAGGTCGCTCCGCAGTACCGCGAGTACGAGCGCTTCTCCACCGCCTCGCTCAATGCGTTCATCGGGCCGAAGACGTCGCAGTACATCGAGAACCTCGCACAGAAGGCCAGCGCGGCAAAAGTCGGCGAGGACGTGCACCTCATGACCTCCGCCGGCGGACTGGTCACCTCCCGAAGCGCCAGTGAGATTCCCGTGTCACTGCTGACCAGCGGTGTGGTCGCCGGTCTCCTCGGCGGCTGCGCCATCGGCAAGGCGTCGGGCTTCCCCAGCGTCATCACCCTCGACGTCGGCGGCACCTCGGCGGACGTGGGAGTGGCGCCCGACGGCGCACTGCGGATGAAGCACCTCCTGGACACCCGCATCGGCGACTACCACGCGATGGTGCCGATGGCGGAGGTCGACACCATCGGCGCCGGCGGTGGCTCCATCGCGGTGGTCGACGACGGCGGCATGTTCCGCGTCGGACCGCGCAGCGCCGGTGCCGTTCCCGGACCTGCGTGCTACGGCCACGGCGGTACCGAGCCGACCTCGACCGACGCGATGGTCATGATGGGGTGGCTGCGCGAGAACAGTTTCCTGTCCGGCACCATGCGGGTTCAGCCGGAACTCGCCCGCACCGCCATCCAGACCCACATCGCCGACAAGCTGGACGCGCCTCTCGACGAGGCGGCGATGGGCATCTTCAAGATCCTCGCGCACTCCATGACGGAAGCCATCAGCCTGCACTCGGTGCGCAAGGGGTACGACCCCCGCGACTTCTCCCTCATCGCTGAAGGTGGAGCAGGGCCGCTGTTCGCGTGGCAGATCGCCGATCAGCTCGGTATCCCGCGCGTCATCGTGCCCGGCCACCCCGGCATCACGTCCGCGGTCGGTCTGCTCACCACCGACATCCGCTACGAGGAGCCCACCACGGTGTGGACCTCGTCGGCCGACCCGGACATCGAGCTGCTGCGTCAGCAGGTCGAGCGGCTGTCCGAGCAGGCAGTGGCCCAGTTGCGGGCGGACGGGGTTGCACCGGAGAACATCTCGCTCGAGCGCAGCGTCGACTGCCGATACGTGGGGCAAGGGTACGAGCTCCGCGTGCAGGCACCCGACGGCGAGATCGACGACGTCTGGGTCAAGACGACGGCCGAGGCCTTCCACGAGGCGCACGGGCGCACGTACTCCCAGCGCTTCGACGACAAACCCGTGCAGCTGATCAACGTCCGTGTCACGGGCGTCGGTGCGGTGCCTCACGTGCGCATCGCCGACATCGAGAAGGGCACCGCCGACGCTTCCGCCGCGATCAAGACCACGGCCCGCGCGCTCTTCTGGAAGGACGACACCGCGAAGCCCGAATGGGTCGAGACCCCGGTGTACGAGCGATCGCTCCTGCTGGCGGGCAACAGGTTCGACGGACCCGCGATCGTCGAGCAGTTCGACTCGACCACCATCGTCGGAATGAATCAGCATGCCACCGTCGACGCCGTCGGCCACATCATCATCGAGAGGAACCTCGCATGAGCAAGACGCTGATGCCCATCACCGGAGTCTCGTTGGCGGGTGACTCCATGCGCACGTGGAACGACGTGGAGGTCGATCCGATCACGCTCCGGGTGATCGGCGGTGCTCTGCAGTCGATGGCCAAGGAGATGGCTCAGGTGCTCTACCGGATGGCGTACTCGAGTCTCATCCGCGAGTCGGAGGACCTCGGCGCCGGCATCTTCGACATCAACGGTCGTGAGCTGTGCGAGTCGGATTCCACACCGATGCACTGCGGTTCGATCCCCGCCTACATCCGGGGTGTCAACCGTAGGCTCGCGGGAACGTACGAGCCGGGTGACGTGATCCTGCACAACCATCCGTACCACGGCGCCGCACACTCGCCGGACTACGGCGTCATCATTCCGATCTTCTGGCAGGGCGAACACATCGGCTTCGCGGGCTGCACCGGCCACGTCTCCGACGTGGGCGGCAACTTCCCCGGACTGTGCATGGACGTCGTCGACGTGTGGGCCGAGGGCAAGCTCATGGACTCGATGAAGATCTACCAGGCGGGCGTCCGCAACGACTACCTCATCCAGCACATTCTCGACAACGTCCGCACCCCCGAGCAGAACCGTGGCGACCTCGAGGCCCTCATCGCGTGCTCGCGGATCGGCGAGAAGCGCTTCACGGAGCTGCTCGAGAAGTACGGTCTCGACACCGTCATGAGTGCGGGCGAACGGTGGATGGACTACTCGGAGTCCATGCTGCGTGCCAAGATCCGCGAGATCCCCGACGGCAGCTACGAGGCACCGATCGGCTACCTCGACGACGACGGCAAAAACCGCGACGAGCCGCTGAAGGTGGCCGTACGCGTGCAGGTCGAGGGGGAGGACATCCTGATCGACCTCACCGGCTCGAACAGTCAGGTCCCCACCGCGTTCAACGTCCCCTTCGAGGGGTCGGTCCTCCCGGTCGCGGTCTCGGCCATCCGTACCATCCTCTTGGACGAGGACCTCACCGAGGACTTCGTTCCGCAGAACGACGGCTGCTTCCGACCCGTCAAGGCCTATGCACCCGAGGGCACCATCTTCAACCCGGACTTCCCGGCGTCGTGCTTCGCGCGGTTCTCTCAGGTGAACCGGGTGTTCGACTCGATCAATCTCGCTCTCGCACCGGTCCTTCCGGACCATGCGATCGCAGGATCGTCCGCGGCGCTGTGTGCCATCGCGTACTCCGGAATCGCGCCCGACGGCGAGTCGTACTGGGTGTACATCGAGATCAACGAGGGGTCGTACGGCGGCCGCAACGGCAAGGACGGAATGGACGCCGTCGACGCGCTGATGGCCAACACCCGCAACAACCCCATCGAGGAGCTCGAGCTCAACCATGCCATGCGGGCGCTGCGATACGAGCTGCGCGACGAGGCACCTGCTCCCGGCAAGTGGCGTGGCGGTATCGGCAGTGTGCGCAAGTGGTTGATGGAGACCGACACGTTCCTGGGCTCCGAGGCGGACAACCGCTCGGATCCGCCGGCGGGAGCTCTCGGTGGGCACCAGGGCGTCTCGGGTGCGTTCACTCGTAACGCCGGGACCGACCGCGAGGAGGTGCTCTACTCCAAGGTGACCCAGGAAACGATCCGTGCCGGTGAGACCCTGGAGATCAAGCTCCCGTCCGGTGGCGGCTTCGGCGATCCCTTCGAGCGGGACCCGTTCCAGGTGTTGAGCGACGTCTGGGACGAGTACCTCACCGAGGAGGACGCGCGACGCGATTACGGTGTGGTCGTGAACACCGCATCGTGGACCGTCGACGAGCACGCGACGGCGGAGCTGCGAGCGCGGAGCGCAGCCTGACCGAGAGTGGGGGACAGGCCGGTGAGACACCGGACCTGTCCCCGCTCGCTCTCGACCGTCGGTTGGGGAGCGTCATCCGGTGGATCGATGCACCCCCGGCCGGCGAGGGGCCTCTCGCGGGTAAGACCGTCGGGGTCAAGGACAACATCGACGTCGCCGGCATCGAGACCACCTGTGCCTCGGCCTACTTCACCGACCACCGGGCGGACCACGACGCTGACGTGGTGACACGCCTGCGTGCGGCCGGCGCTCGGGTGACCGCGAAACTGAACATGGCCGAGTTCGCCGTCGGCGTGACGTCGCAGAACTCGGCCGCGGGGCCGTCCCGCAACCCGTGGGACCTCGGCCGGGTTCCGGGTGGCTCCAGCGGAGGCTCCGGTATCGCCGTCGCGGCGGGAATCGTGGACGCTGCGCTGGGTACCGACACCGGCGGTTCGGTCCGACTGCCCGCCGCTGCGTGCGGTGTCACCGGCCTGCGTCCGAGTAGAGGGTCGATCAGCACGGCCGGTGTTCACCCCGTCAGCGAGGAGTTCGACACGGTGGGCCCGATGGCGCGCACGGTCGGGGAGGTGGCCGCCCTGTTCGACGCACTGTCCCCCCGCTCGACCGAGAACGTCACGGGCACAGTCCGTGTCGGAGTGCCGGACGTGTTCATCTCCGCCGACGTGGACGAGGGTGTGGCCCGTACCGTCCGAAACGCCGTGAGCTTGTTCGCCGAGCTGGACGTGACGATCGTTCCCGTGTCGCTGCCCTTCGCGGCCGACGCCCAGGACATCGTCTACACGATCGTCTACAGCGATCTCGCGCGTCACCATCGAGCGAGGCTCCGTACGCAACCGTCCCTGTTCCAGGCGGCAACTAGAGAACGAATCATGCTGGGACTCGGCATCACCGACGAGGATCGCGCCGCGGCGCACGAGGCGGGCGAACGGTTCCGAGCCCTGCTGCGTCCGGTCCTCGAGGACGTCGACCTGGTGCTGACCCCGACGATGCCCGTGGACGTGCCGCCCCTCGCCGGCGGTGACGACGTGGTCGCCCTGTCTCGACGGATGGGTCAGTTCACCTATCCGTGGTCGTTGCACGACGGACCGACTCTCGCGCTGCCGGTGGGGTTCCACCCACTGTCGGGGATGCCGGTCGGTGCTCAGCTCACCGCTGCGCGAGGTCGAGAGAGTGTGCTCTTCGAGGCCGGGGTGCGGTATCAGGGCGCGACCGATTGGCACGAGCGACGCCCTGGCCGTCATACATCAGATGATTGAGCGGTAATTGTCGGAATCGCGGGTGACAAATCACCACGAACGCTGTCAATCATCGTATGTATCCCGTAAAGTCTGTGTTGCGTGGATCACCAACCGCACTGCAGCCGAACGGATCAGGCGTCGGAGACGCCTCTCGTGGTCCGTCACCACATCGACCAGCCAGCGAGGAACAGATGTACAGACGCAGAGTCGCGCCGCTTTTGGCGGCACTCGGACTGACCGTCGGACTGACCGCCTGCAGTTCGGGACCGGGCCGCGACGCAGACCCCGCGAACCCCGTCACCATCGACGTGACGGTGTCGGCTGCCGCCGAGATCTACAGCATCCCGTGGCTCGTCGCACAGAAGCAGGGACTGTTCGAGAAGTACGGCGTCATCGTCGAGAACATCGTTCCGGGCAAGGGCGGCAGCGCGACCATGCGCACCCTCCTCGACGGCAACATCCCCATCGGTGAGGTCAGCTACCCCTCCATCGTGCAGGCCGACGCCGGTGGGTCCGAGCTGCGCATCGTGGGTGGCGGTACCCAGGGTCCGTATCCGATGAATTTCTATGCGCTGGCGTCGAACTCGGCGGTCGACTCGATCGACGACGTCCGAAGGTGGGCGTACACGCGACCGAACTCCGCGTCGGACGCACTCACCCGATTGTTGCCCTCCCTCGCCGGAGCGGATCCTGCGCGGATCGAGCGCGTGTCGTCGGGTGGAATCGGGGAGGGGTTGGCCCTGCTCGAAGGGGGTTCCGTCGACATCGCCCTGATTCCGTCCATCGTCGCCGAACAGCGGCCGGAGGACTTCAAGCTCATCGTCAGCAGCCCCGACTACATGAAGAGATTCCTGCAGTCGACCATCACCACGACCAAGGACTACGCCGCGAGCAACCCCGGCGTCGTCCGCGCGATCAACCACGGGTACACCGACGCGGTCGCCTCGATCAAGGCAGACCCCGTCGCAGCCGCCCGAATCTATGCGGAATACACAGGATTCGACGTCGAGTCGGCCACCGCCGTCGTCGAACGTGCCTCGTCCGTGGACACCTGGGGCGGCGGATTCGACACGGCATCCGTCGAGGCCGCCCAGTCGGGTGTGGACGCGTCGGGCAGCGACCGTGTGCCCGATTTCTGCAC
The DNA here is from genome assembly GCF_019836065.1 of Rhodococcus sp. BP-332. Classification (NCBI taxonomy): domain Bacteria; kingdom Bacillati; phylum Actinomycetota; class Actinomycetes; order Mycobacteriales; family Nocardiaceae; genus Rhodococcus; species Rhodococcus sp. BP-332. Next base: position 56,180 of record NZ_JABUEC010000002.1, on the reverse strand, counting down.
CCTGTTCGATCCCGAGTTCCTCGCCCCCGACGTCGATGCCGACGTTCCCGGCGACTGCCCCGCCTGACCTGCTCCTCGAGAAGAAGGTATCGACGTGACCCACGCTGCGACCAGACCCCGACCCGAGACGTCGTCGGCCATAGCCATCGCCTCCTCGGTCTCCCGACACTTCGGTGACGTGACCGCCCTGCACGAGATCGACCTGACCATCGGGCGCGGTGAGTTCGTGTCGATCGTCGGTCCGAGTGGATGCGGGAAGTCGACACTTCTCGAGATCTTCGCAGGCCTACAGGATCATGACAGCGGCACGGTGACAATCGACGACCAGCCGATGAGTGGACCGCGCACCAAGACGGCAGTGATCTTCCAGGAGTCCGCGACGTTGCCGTGGCGCACCATTCGCGACAACGTCGCCTTCGCACTCGAAGTGCGGGGAGTCGGCAAGAAGGAGCGCCGCGAGCGCGCGGACGAGTTGCTCGCGACCGTCGGGCTCGCGCGATTCGGCGACCACTACCCGACGCAGCTGTCGGGCGGTATGCGACAGCGCGTCGCCATCGCACGGTGCCTGTCGATGGAGCCCGATCTCATTCTCGCCGACGAGCCCTTCGGCGCTCTCGACGAGCAGACCCGGCTCGTGATGTCCTACGAGTTGTTGAAGATCGTCGAGAAGCTCACCTGCGGAGTCCTGTTCATCACGCACAGCATCCAGGAGGCCGTGCTGCTCTCCGACCGCGTGCTCGTGATGAGCGCCCGCCCGGGCCGATTCATCGACGAGGTACCGATCGATCTGCCGCGGCCCCGGTCCGAGGACGTGCTGGCCAGTCCCGATGCCGTCGCGTTGCACGAGCGCATCTGGTCGACGCTGCGGGACGAGGCCAAGAAGACGATGAGCATCGAGCCGTGAGCACCACCGAACGCAGCTCCGTCGTTCCCGGTTATCTGCGGCCGGCACCCGCCACGTCACTGGGGTTGCCGGCGTGGGGGTGGACGATGGTCATCCTGGTCGCTGCATTGGTGGCCGTCGACATCGCGGCACGATTCTTCGCGTCCCCCCTCGACATCGTTCCGGTGTCCGACATGTTCTTCACCGCCCTCCGACTGTTGACCGACACGGACTTCCTCGTCGACGCTCTCGGGCGGACGCTCGGCATCATCGTGGTCGCGTTCGTGCTCAGTTCCGTGTCCGGGGTGGCCGCGGCCTACGTCCTGTGGCGATTCGAGCTGTGGGACAGAGCGTTCCAGCCGTACCTGAACGTGTACTACGCGGTGCCCACCTTCGCGCTCTACCCGATCATGGTGGTGCTGTTCGGTGCCGGCGTCGCACCCATCGCCATCCTGTCGACCATCTTCGCGTTCGGTGTGGTGGCCCTCAACGCGCGCACTGGCTTCGACGCCGTGTCGCCCATCGTCACCAAACTGGGCACCACGCTGATGCTCAGCCGCTGGCAGTACTTTCGGTCGATTCTCTTACCGTACGCGTTGCCCAACATCGTGACAGGCCTCAAGCTGGGGCTCTCCTACGCGATCATCTCGGTGCTCGCCAGCGAGTTCATCCTGTCCACACAGGGTCTCGGGCATTTCATCTCCATCGCGTACGACAGCTTCGACATCGCCGACATGTACGCAGGCATCCTCGTGGTCGCGGCCATCGCCCTGATCGCGACGTTCGGCATCTCCGCCGCCCTCAACCGATTCGATTGGAGGCGTCGCTGATGAGTCGCTCCGTGGCCACTCTGCCCCCGACCATCGCCGCGCCGGCCGTAGCGCCCCGGCGTCGAGGTGTGCACACCGCACGTCGTGTGGTGCCGCCGCTCGTGGTGGCAGTGCTCGCCGTGGTGATCTGGTGGGTGTCGGCTGTCGTCGCCGACAGTCTGATTTTCCCGACGCCGCTCGAGGCCATGCGATCCTTGGTCGCCGATCTCGGGAATCCGGACTTCCGTGCCAACGTGCTCGATTCGCTCCGCATCCTGGTGCTCGCCTTCCTGGGCAGCACGATCGTCGGGTCGCTCCTGGGCCTCGCGCTCGGGCTCACCCCGTTCTGGGCCCGCACGGTGGTCCCGATCTTCTATGCGATCAACAGCATCCCGAAGATCGTGCTCTACCCGATCTTCCTGTCGTTCCTGGGTATCGGGGAGCTGAGCCGCGCGGGCTTCGCGTTCTACGCGGCCTTCATTCCCATGTTCCTGGTCGCCGTGGAGAGCACGGCGTCCGTGCAGCGGATCCACCTGAAGATGGCCGCGTCCCTGCAGGTGAGTTGGCCACGGCTGGTGCGGCAGATCGTCGTTCCGTCGGTGCTGCCCTCGCTCGCGACGGGTATGCGCATGACGTTCGGTCTGGCGTTCCTGGGTCTACTTCTCGCTGAGATGTTCTCGGCATCGAGCGGCATCGGGTACGAACTGTTGCGCAACGTCAGCCTGATCCGCATGGAGAACATCATGGGAACCGTGGTGCTGATCCTGGTGATGGCGCTGCCGCCCACCATGGCGCTGCAGTGGTTAGAGAACCGGGTGACGTCCAAGTACGGGGGCTGAGTGTAGGGCTGCGGGTCTATCTCTTGCGCGACTCGGCCTTCTTGTTGCGATTCCGCTCGATCGCCGCACGGACCAGTCCGGCTAATGCCTCCGCGTCGACGACGTCACCTTCGAAGAGTTCGTACGAGCGCCGCTGCTTCCCGCCGAGCTCACCGTTGTAGATGCCCTTCGGGTCGTCCAGCGCCGCCCCGTACTGGAAGCCGGGTTTCTATTTCGCTTCGAAGATGTCGCCGACGATGAGCGGCCCGTCGAGATCCCGGGCGGGGGAGCCCATGTACTTCCAGCCCTCGACGATGCCGTCGTCCACCGACAGAATTACCCGTCGTGCTTCCGCCAGGGCGTCACCGCGCCAGTCGGGGTGTCGGGCGATCAGGCCGTCGATCTCGGCACTCGGTTCCATGGCTGCTCCTCCGTCCACTGCGCGATCACAGCAGTACGGCGGCTCCGATCCGAAGTGACTCGCTGCGTTCAGGTCAGCTCAATGTCATGTACGGCGTCCACACCGTGAACGAGTGACCCATCGAGGAACAGTTCAGCGATCCCTTGAAGCCGATGTAGCAGGTGGCCCCGCCGTAGCTGAGCGAGCCACCGAGGGGAGTGCTCCCGGCACGCCCACGCGGGCCGCCGATCCCGAAGGTCGGGTGAGCCGGGAACCACGGCACGTCGATCGCCACGTCGTAGACCACGGGGGCGAAGGGGATCTGGGTGAGGTACTCGCCGCCCGGGAGATCGCAACCCACGACCCCCGCCGGGGTGATGGAACAGTTGGCGGCGCCGGTGGAGAAGTACGCGACATCGCCCTGCAGGAAGGCCGCCGGATCGACGGGCACCGGTGCGGGATAGTCGACCGCGGACGCGGTGCCGGCACCGACGATGGACATCGTCGCGGCGGTGATGCCGACGAACGCGGCTCCGGCGAGCTTCGTGAGCGAGCGCATGAGGATCCTCTCGGGTTGTCTGGTGTCCTCAGTGTGTCTGCATCTCCGGGCGACTCGTTACTCGGCCGAATGGTTTGTGACCATTTCGTTGTTCGTCCGCGCTGGGCGTGGTGTCCCTTTCCTCCGATGTCGGACGCGGGAACCCGCTCGACAGGGCGGACAGAGGAACACCACGCCCGGGTCAGGCCCGAACCGTCACACCCACCCCACGCCCATCAGTGGCTGGTGGTGGGCACAGATGGAGTACTCGGGCTCCCACGGGAAGTGGCCGTCGACGTCCGGCCACACCAGTTGCAGCGCAGTGAAGTCCGAGTACAGCGCACCGGTGACCACCATGTCCGCGGTATTGACGGCCTGAATGACCACGATGTCCGGTTCGTCGCCGGTCGCACTGCGGATCGTGATCCCGGACGACAGTGCGAGACCGGCGACCATCTGCGACGCCATGTCGTGGAGCAGGCTCCCCGACAGATGGAACGGCAGTCCGTAGACGATCAGTTCGGGCAACGACCTGCTGGTGAGGCCCGTCGTGTACGCGACGTCGGGTACCTCGTGATCCGACCCGGCCACGGCGGTCACCGCCCACCCGTGGCGCGCGATCTTCCTCTTGATGTCCGGCACTGAGACGCACCCTCTGCACATAGTTTCCCCCCGGAAGTCGATGCGGAGGAGGAAAGTAACGCGGCGGTACGACAGGCGGTGCAGCTCTGGTCGTGGTGTTCCACGTGCGTGTCCTGCGCGCGGGATCCCGCCCGCACGGCTCACGAGTGGAACACCAGGCCCACTCGCGCTCCTCTCGGCGCGGATCGCTCGACCGGAACCCCTACCCCCGCGCAGCCTTCAGGTGCCCCTCGGACACAGCCTTGAGGTGGGTGAGGTCCGACGCCACGGTCGCGAAGGTGTAGCCCTGCGCCAGGCGCTTCGCCGCGACCTCGCCGGAGGGGGTGTGGATGCCGGCCGCGATACCTGCCGCGGCGGCAGCTTCCTGCACTCGCACCACAGCCGCGTCGAACACGTCGTCCACGGAGCTGTCCGAGGGGGAGGCGCCACCGACGGCGATGCGCAGGTCCGACGGTCCGACGTACACGCCGTCGAGTCCGGGCACGGCGCAGATGGCCTCGACGTTTTCGAGGCCGTCGGGGGTCTCGATCATCGCGAGCACGACGACACCGTCGTTCGCCTCGGCGGGAAGCGGTCCGACGCGCAGCTGTGAGCGCATCGGACCGTACGAGCGCACGCCGGCAGGGGGATAGCGCACGTAGGAGACGGCGCGGGCGGCGTCCTCGGCGGTGTCGATGAGCGGCACGATGACGCCGCGCGCACCGGCGTCGAGTGCTTTGCCGATGTAGGTCTGGTCGTTGGCTTCGACCCGTACCAGTCCGGCCGGGCCCTGAGCCGCGTCGATGGCGGTGAGTCCGCGCAACATCCCGTCGTAACCGATGAGGCCATGCTGGAGGTCGAGGCAGATGTAGTCCCACCCGACGTGGGCGAGCCACTCGGTGGAGACGGGGGAGTCGATGACGGACCAGTAGCCCAGTGCCCGTTCACGGGAACGGATGCGACGGGCGAAATCGGCGGCAGACATGAAGGGTTCCTATCGGTTGTAGGCAGGCATCGGACCGCGCAGTGCCGCACCGACCTCGTCGCACGCGGCGACGACGTCGTCGGACAACGGACCGCGGCCCAGTGCGTCGATGTTGGCCTGCAGGTGGCTGGTCTTGGAGCCGCCCAACAGAATCGGTCCGGTGAGGGGCTTCGATCGCAACCAGCGCAGGGCGAGCTCGGTGAGCGGCATGCCGGCGTCCGACGCCACCGCGGACAAGCGCGTGATCGCGTCGAAGATCTGGGTGTTCCAGTACCGCTCGCGGTACATCGCGGCCAGCCGCGAATCGCCGAACCGTCCCTCGCCGGGAGCTTCGTCGAACGAGTGCTTGCCGGTGAGGAGGCCCCCGCCCAACGGGTTGTAGACCATCGTGGTGATGCCGCTGACGGCGGCGAACTCGGCGTACTCCTCCTCGACGCGGCGGGCCAGCAGGTTGTAGAGCTGCTGCGCGACGACGGGCCGCGGCGCACCCACCTCGTCGCACACGCGGTTCACCTCGGCGATCTGCCAGGCGGCGAAATTCGAGACGCCGAGCGCTCCCACCTTGCCCTCGGCCACGAGCTTCGCGACGGTCCCGAGGGTGTCCTCGAGCGACGACGCGCGGTCGGGCTGGTGCAGGTAGAAGAGGTCGACGTGGTCGGTGCCGAGCCGGCGCAGGCTGGCCTCGAGTCCGAGCCGCAGCCCCTCGGGCGACAGGGGCGAGTGGCCGTCGGCGTCGCCGAGGAACATGCCGCCCTTGGTGGCGAGGGTGATCTCGTCGCGTCGACCGGCGAGCAACTGCGCGAGGATGCGTTCGGACTCTCCGCCCGCGTACCCGTTGGCGGTGTCGATGTGGGTGATGCCGGCGTCGAGTGCCGTGTCGAGCAGAGCGCGCGACCCGTCGAGATCGACAGTGTCACCGAAGGTCATGGTGCCCAGCACCATCGGGCCGAAAGGCAGGGAGCCGAACATCATGCGGGTACTCCAGAGGTAGGTGCCGGTCGACCCGACAGAACGTAGCGCGGCTTGACGCCCTCCATCGTGGAGGGGTCGAGCGCCGCGGCGCGCAGTGCCGCCGTGTACGGGTGCTGCGGGTTGGTCAGAACGTCTGTGGTGGCGCCGCTCTCGACCACGCCGCCCTTGCGCATCACGACGACGTTGTCGCTGATCTCCCGCACCACGCCGAGGTTGTGCGAGATGAAGACGTACGTGATGCCGGTGTCGTGCTGGATGGTGCGCAGCAGGTCGAGCACCTGCGCCTGCACCGACACGTCGAGCGCACTGGTGGCCTCGTCGCACACGAGGATCTCGGGTTCGGACGCCAGGGCACGCGCGATGCCGATGCGTTGACGCTGACCTCCCGAGAACTCACCGGGACGGCGGTGCAGGGAGGACGCCGGCAGCTGGACCTGGTCGATCAGCTCGGCGGCACGTCGGGCCCGGTCCGCCTTGGAGCGAACACCTTTGAGGCGCAGCGGCTCACCGACGATGTCGACGGCCGTGAGATGCGGATCCAGCGAACCGTACGGGTCCTGGAAGACCATCTGCACGCGCGAGCGGAAGGGCTTGAGGGCCCGCTCCTTCATCCCGGCGATGTCGACCCCGTCGACGAGGATCCGTCCCGACGTCGGTGTCAGCAGCCGGACGATCGACTTGGCAATGGTCGACTTCCCGCAGCCGGACTCGCCGACGATCGCGAGGGTCTCGCCCTTGTCGACGCTGAAGCTGACACCGTCGACGGCGCGGAAGGTGCCGGTGGCGACGGGATACTCGACGACCAGGTCGTCGACGGTCAACAGGCTCATGCCGGGACTCCTTGATCGGCGGGTGCGCCCGACCAGGTGCCCAGCTGGGGGACCGCGTCGAGAAGCTTCTTGGTGTAGGCGTTCTGGGGATTGCGGACCATCGACTGGGCGTCGCCGCTCTCGACGAACCGGCCCGACTTCATGACGTGGATCCGGTCGGACATCAGCCGGGCCACACCCAGGTCGTGGGTGATGAGCAGCATGCCGATGCCGGTGCGCTCCTGCAGTTCGAGCATGAGGTCGAGGATGCTGGCCTGGACGGTGACGTCGAGTGCGCTGGTGGGCTCGTCGGCGACGATGAGGTCGGGATCCGCAGCCAGGGCGCATGCGATGAGGACACGCTGCAACATGCCGCCCGACAGCTGGTGTGGGTATCTGTTCAGCTGGTCCGCCGGGTTGACGATGTGGACCTGATCGAGCAGCTCGACGGCGCGGGTGGTCTGCGCGGACTTGCCGCGGACACCGCTGTGGTGGATGGCCTCTCGCAGCTGCGACCCCACCGTGTGGACGGGGGAGAGGGCCGTCATCGGGTCCTGGGGAATGAGGGCGATGTCGGCACCTCGGATCTTCCGCAGCGCCTTGTCGTCACCGAGGATGTCGGTGCCCTTCCAGCGTGCGCGGCCGGAGAGGACGGCCAGATCGTCGGGCAGCAGCCCGAGGATCCCCATCGCGGTGGTCGACTTGCCGGAGCCGGATTCGCCGATGATGCAGACGGTCTCACCCGGCGCGATGTCGAAGGAGACCCCGTCGACGGCGCGGACGATGCCGTTGTCGGTGACCAGCTCGATCTGCAGTTCGTCGACGGTGAGCAGTGACTCGGTCATGTCAGGCCTTCTTTCCCGAGATGGCGAAGCGCCCCAGCAGAGCCTTGAGGCCCGAGCCGGCGGGACGGTCGCGCAGACCGTCGCCGAGGAGGTTGACGCCGATGACGAGGAGCACGATGACGAGGCCCGGCAGGGTGACCAGCCACCACGACGTCGTGATGTAGTCCTGGCCGTCGGAGATGATGCGGCCCCACGTGGCGAACGGTCGCTGCGGTCCGGCGCCGAGGTAGCTCAGCGCGGACTCGAGGAGCACCGCCTGGGCGAGCAGGAGCAGCACCACCAGCGAGGTCTGCTTGATGACGTTCGGGATGATGTGGCGCGTGAGGATGGCGACCTTGCCGAGTCCGAGTACCCGCGACGCGGCGACGTAGGGCTTCTCTCGCTCCACGAGCACCAGAGAGCGTGTCAGACGGGCGATCTCGGGCCACTGGGCGATCGCGATGACGAACGTGATGACCGGGATGGACGGCCCGAAGAGGGCGACGACGAGGAGCAGCATCATGAGTAGCGGCAGGGACAGCTGCGCTTCGAGCAGTCGGCTGATGACGGTGTCGACCCAGCCGCCGAAGTAGCCGGCCATGGAGCCGAGGGTCAGGCCGATGAGGCCGGAGACCAGCACGGCGAGGATGCCGACGAGGAGTGACACCTGGCCGCCGTACAGAACGCGGGCGAGAAGGTCGCGTCCGAGCTGGTCGGTTCCGAACAGGTGGCCGTCGGTGAGCGGTGCGAGACGGCGGGCACCGAGATCGGTGGCGTCCGGATCCTGCAGCGGCAGAACACGAGCGAACGCGACGGGGAGGATCACGACGAGTGCGCAGACGCTGCCCACCCAGATTTTGAGTCGGCTGTCGCGGGCGCGCCGAGTGGAGCCTGCCTTGGCGATGTCCTTCGCGGTGACCGCCGACGGGCGCTCCGCCTGCGGGGGCTCGAGTGTTGTTGTCATCTAGGACGTTCCCTTCCCCAGGCGGACGCGGGGGTCCAGAAGCGGGTAGCAGAGGTCGACGAGGAGCTGGACGAGGACGGCGAGCACCGCGGTGACGAGCACGGTGGCCTGGATGAGGGGGTAGTCGCGGGTCTCGAGTGCGCGGACGACGAGCGATCCGACACCGGGCCAGGCGAACACGACCTCGACCACCACGACACCGTTGAGCATCGACGCGAAGCGTGTGCCGAGGGCAGTGAGAACGGGGATGGACGAGTTGCGCAGGGCGTAGCGCCAGATGAGTTTCCGCTCCGACACACCGCGTGCGCGCGCCACCGTCGCGTACTGGGACCCGAAGGCGCCGACCATCTCCCGACGCACCATGCGGGAGATCAGGGCGATCTGCAGGATGGCGACGGTGACCATGGGCAGGACGAGCGACGACCACGTGGCGAAGCCGGCGGCCGGGAAGATCGGGATCACCACGGCGAAGATGGTGATGAGCATCAGGCCCGTCCAGAAGTCGGGCATCGACTGTCCGGCGATCGTGACGACGTTGGCGCCCAGTTCGCGGCGGGTGTCCGCGCGGCGTGCCATCCAGACGCCGAGGGGGATGGCGAGCAGTGTCGTCAGTCCGATCGAGGCGACGGTGAGCGTCAGTGTGTAGGGGAGGCGATCGAGCACCACGTCGAAGGCGGGCGCCTGGAACGAGTACGACGTTCCCAGGTCGAGCTGCAGCAATCCCTGCAGGTACTTCAGGTACTGCGTGATGATCGACTGGTCCAGCCCCATGCTCTGACGGATCCGCTCGATGTCCTCGCTGGAAGCCAGCGGGCCCGCCATCGCGTAGGCGGGGTCGCCGGGTGCGAGACGGATCAGCACGAACACCGTGGTGAGCGTCAGGAAGATCGCGAGCGCGCTCTGACCGAGCCGCTTGACGATGTAGCGCGCCGTGCCCGCGGACTTCGACTTCGTCTTCGCGGGTTCGGCGGCCGGCGCGTCGGCGGGCGTGATCATGCCGGCGGTCACCGGGTCACCGTCCGTCGGACTGCGCATGTGTTCGTGGTGTGCATCGAACGACCTTTCGGGAGATGCCTCTGCGCTGGCTGGTCACGAGCGCGGGCTTCGATGTAACTCAGCTCACAATGGCACTTGTGCGCGAATCACGCAAGTAGCAATTCATAGTTGCGTGTTGTGTGCAGACCTGCGTACAGTCCAGGTGTGCTTGCGGTCACAGTGCAGCTCCGCTCCTGACCCGCAGCCCCTCATGACGCTCGAAGTTCGAAGAGAGGTCGACGATGACCAGATCGCCGTTCAACCAGCAGTTCTCCCGCCGCAATCTCCTGCGCGGCGGGATGCTGCTCGGTGGTGGCGTGGTGTTGGGCGCGGGTGCCAGTGCGTGCGCCACGCCTACCGGCACACCGGGCCCGACCACGGTGAGCCTGGCGCTCAACCGGTCGCTGGTGAGCCTGGACAACAAGCTCAACCAGTTCGACGCCGCCCTCACCGTGCAGCGCGGTGTGCGTCAGGCCCTCACCGAGATCGACGCGAACCTGAAGCCGCAGCTCGTCCTCGCCGACCGCTTCGATCTGGTCGAGCCCACCCGCTGGTTCGTGCACCTGCGTCAGGGCGCCGTGTACTCCGACGGCTCGCCCGTGCAGGTGCAGGACGTCGCAACGGCCATCCGGATGTACAGCGAGGTCGACGGATCGTTCGTCGGCGGTTTCTTCCCGGAGTGGCCGACGGTCGAGCAGATGGACGACACCAGCTTCTCGTTGCTGACCACCAAGCCCGTTCCGGTGCTCGACTACCTGATGTCCAACATCCTCATCACGCCGGCGGCCGACAACAAGCCCGAGGAACTGCAGACCGGGCTCGGCTCCGGCCCGTACGTCGTGACGTCGGCTGACCGCGGTACCGGCAACTACACGCTCGAACGCAACACCTCCTACTGGGGCCCGGCGCCGAACATCGAGACGGTGCGCGTGCGCTTCGTTCCCGAGGAGTCGTCGCGCGTCGTCACGCTGCGCAGCGGCGAGGTGGATGTCATCGACTCCATCACGCCCGATGCGGCGGATCAGCTCGAAGGCTTGTCGAACGTCGTGGTCGACCGTGTCGACGGTGTCCGACTCAACCAGCTGTTCTACAACTTCCGCAAGCCTGCCGACCATCCGCTCGCCGATGCTCGGGTGCGTCGCGCGCTGACGTACGCCATCAACGGTTCGGCGCTGATCGACCAGGTGATGCAGGGATCGGCGACCGCGTCCAAGGGCGTCATCCCGGCGATCCTCGACGGCGCCATCGAGACCGGGGAGTACACGTACGACCCGGCACGGGCGCGTGGCGAGCTCGACGCGCTCGGCATCTCCGATCTGCAACTCAAGATCATCTGGGAGTCCGGCGAGTTCGCGGCCGACACCGACATCATGGAGTCGGTCGTCCAGATGTTCTCGGCGATCGGCGTCCGCACCACATTGCAACAGTTCGAGCCGGGCGGCGACATCATGCAGTGGCGTCAGGGCAAGGCGGGCGACTGGGACATCCTGGGCAACGGATTTCCAAGTCCGACCGGGCTCGCGATCACCATCATGCAGGGCATGTACGCCGGCACCCCGGAGAAGGAACAGACCCGAGACACGTACCACGGGTACATGTTCCCCGAGATCGCTGCGGCCATCGCGCGTGCGTCCGAGGAGGTCGACGAGACCCGACGCACTCAGCTTCTCGCCGACGCGCAGCGCCAGATCTGGGACACCGTGCCCTGCCTGTGGTCCTTCGTTCCCAAGTCGGTGATGGCGCGTCGCGAACGCATCCAGGATGTGACCCTGCGTCCCACCAACTCCTACAACCTGTCCGCCGCGACACTCGTCAGTTGATCGAGGAGATCCCCGTGACCACTACACTGGATGCCGACGGCATCGTCCGCCCCACCGCCGAGCCCGGGCGCCGTGATGCGCTGTTGACCCCGCCCGAGGTGCAGAACCACGCGGCCAATCTGGCTGTGCTGCCGGACGGTTCACTTGCGTGCGTCTGGTTCGCCGGCACACAGGAGGGCGTTCCGGACATCAGCGTGTGGTTCTCCCGACGGGACGGCGACGAGTGGTCGCAGCCGATCCGGCTGTCGGAGGACGGGACGCGGTCGGAGCAAAATCCCGTGCTGAACGTGCGTGAGTCCGGTGAGATCTGGCTGCTGTGGACCTCGCAACACGCCGGCAATCAGGACACCGCACGGGTGCTGCGGCGGAGCTCGCCCGACGGCGGGCGCACCTGGGGCGAGACCGACGTCCTGATCCCGGAGACCGAGGCCGGTGGCGTGTTCGTGCGCCAGCCCATGGTCACGCTGCCCTCCGGCCGGATCCTGTTGCCTGTCTTCCACTGCGTCCGTATCGAAGGCCGCAAGTGGGTGGGCGACCGCGACTACTCCGGCGTCATGGTGTCCGACGACGACGGTGCCACGTGGCGCGAGGTGGTCGTTCCCGACAGCATCGGCTGCGTCCACATGAACATCGGCCGCCTGTCCGACGGCCAGCTCGTCGCGCTCTACCGCAGCCGGTGGGCGGACCACGTCTATCGTTCCGTCTCCGACGACGACGGTGACACGTGGAGCGCTCCAGTCCCCACCGAGCTGCCGAACAACAATTCCTCGGTGCAGTTCGTGGTGCTGGCCGACGACCGACTCGCCCTGGTGTACAACGAGTCCAGTCGTGAGGACGCCACGGCGCGCCGACTGTCGCTGTACGACGAGATCGACGATCACGGCATCGCGGACGTGCAGGAAACGGTCGAGGAAGACTCGCCTCTGGACGACGGCGACCCGCGGCGCGCCTTCTGGGGCGCACCCCGAGCGCCGATGGCCCTGGCGATCTCATCCGATCGCGGTGTCACCTGGCCGGTGCGCCGAAACCTGGAGGAGGGCGACGGGTACTGCCTGTCGAACAACTCCCGCGACGGACTGAACCGCGAGTTCTCGTACCCGTCCATCGTGGCCGACGGTCCGACGCTGCACGTGGCCTTCACGCGCTTCCGTCAGGCCATCGAGTACTGCGAGGTGCAGCCGGAGTGGCTGTCGTGAAGCACGCCGTCGTCACGGGCGTCAGCTCCGGAATCGGTGCGGCGACGGCTCTCTCGCTTCTCGACGACGGGTGGCGTGTCACCGGGCTGAGTCGTCGGAAACCGGAGATCGAGCACGAGAACCTGACGTGGGTCGAGTCCGACCTGGGTGATCTGGACGCGGTGGCGGAGATCGCGTCGGGTCTGTCCGCGGTCGACGCCGTCGTTCACGCTGCGGGACTGCAGCGTTCGGCTCCGCTCGGGTCGCTGAACGTCGACGACCTCCGCGACATGTGGCAGGTCCATGTCGCCGCGGCCGAGGTCCTGGTGAACGGCGTGGTCGACGCTCTGGAACCCGGTGCCCGAGTCGTTCTCGTCGGAAGTCGCACCATGACCGGCAATGCCGGCAAGAGCCAGTACGTCGCCACGAAGTCCGCGCTGACGGGCATGGCACGGTCGTGGGCCATGGAACTGGTGTCCCGCGGCATCACCGTCAACGTCGTTGCGCCCGGGCCCACGGACACCGCCATGCTGGGGGATCCGTCGCGCTCGCACACTCCGCCCAAGCTCCCGCCTCTCGGTGCGTTCATCGACCCGTCGGAGGTCGCGGGGCTCATCGGCTTCCTGCTCGGCCCTCTCGGTCGCAACATCACCGGCCAGGCGATCGTGCAGTGCGCGGGAGCGTCGTTGTGAAATATCTGCGCGAAACGCGCAACTGGGCTACAGTTGTCTGCGTGGTTCGCGCAACAAGGGGAAGGGCGGTACGAGGATGACCTCACTCGTCGTACTGGCCGACGACCTCTCGGGCGCCGCGGAGGTCGCCGGGGTGTTCCTCGACCGCACGTCCGATGTGTCTCTGACCCTCGATGCCGTGATCGGTTCCGCCGCAGTGTCTGTCGTGGACCTCGATACCCGAGCGCTGACTGCCGAGCAGGCGGAATCGTTGGTGTCCTCTGCACTGCGTTCCGTACCCGCAGGCGCACGCGTGCTCGCGAAGATCGACTCGCTTCTGCGCGGGAACGTCGCCGCCACGGTGCGCGCGTTGTCGGCCCGCGGGCCGGTGGTCGTCGCGGGCGGTCTGCCACTGCTGGACCGCGTCGTCCGTGGCGGCGTGCTCCACGTCGACGGAGCGCCCCTGGTCGACACCGACCTGTGGCACGCCGAGTCCGACGAGCCCCCGGAGTCGTTGCCGCACATGCTCGATGCTCCGCTCGTCACCATCGACACGCTCTCCGACGCGGCCGGGGTCGTCGTGTGCGACATCGAGTCCGACGCCGATCTCGACGCGGTGGTGGCGGCAGTGGCGGAGAGGCCCGACATGATCCTGGTGGGTACCTCGGCCCTCGCTGCCGCCGTCGCCCGCGGTCTCGACGGGTCGGCCGAGCCTCGGACCGTTTCTTGCACAGGCGATCCCGTCCTCGTCGTCGTGGGCACCGCCTCCTCGGTCGCCGTCGAGCAGGTTCGTCGTCTCGCCGAGGACGGGGTGCGGCTGCTCACCGTGGACGCGGGTGACGTGCTTGCCGGCCTCGCCGACGCACGGGAGCTCTCCTCCGCCCTGCGCGACGGCTCGGTCGCGCTCACCGTGACCGGCTCCGTGGACGTCGCACGAACCCGCGACCTGTCCGGCGCCCTGGCCGAGTACGTCCGAGCCGGCACCGACGGACTGTCGGTCGACCTCGCCCTCACCGGCGGTGAGACGGCACGGGCCGTCATCACCGCGCTCGGCATCGACACCCTGCGCCCGCTCGGGCACGTGCACTACGGCGCTGTCGTGTCCGTCGACCCGCGGGGCCGACGCGTCGTCACGCGGCCGGGCAGTTTCGGTGACCGAGACAGCCTGTCCGCCATCCACTCCTACCTCACCGGCGGCTCGCCGGACACCACGCTCCGACCGAAGGACACAGCCATGACATCGACCGATCTCCAGACCCTCGACCTGCCCGTCGTGGCCCTGACGATGGGCGACGGCGCGGGCATCGGCCCCGAGGTCATCGTCCCCGCCGTGCTCGATGCCAAGGTGGCGGGGTGGTGCAAGCCCGTCGTCATCGGTGACGCAGCGCGTCTGCGACTCGCGGCCGACGTGCTGGGTGTGCAGTGCGAGATCGTCTCGATCGAGCGTATCGCCGATGCCGAGTTCACCAGCGGGCGTATCAACGTCATCGACCTCGGGTTGCTGCCCGCGGATCTGGCCTGGGGCGAGCTGTCCGCAGTGGCGGGACATGCTGCCTACGAATACATCCGTGTCGCAGCCGAACTGGCTGTCGCCGGTGACGTCCAGGCGATCTGCACCGCGCCGCTCAACAAGGAGGCGCTGCACGCCGCCGGACACATCTTCCCCGGTCACACCGAGCTGCTCGCGCACCTCACCGGTACCGAGGAGGTGTCGATGATGCTCTCGACGCCCAAGCTCAAGGTCATCCACGTGACCACCCACATCGGACTGCTCGACGCCGTCGCGAAGATCGAGCCGGGTCTCGTCGAGCGGACCGTCCGCCGCGGGTACGAGGCGCTGGTGCGATCGGGCAACAGCAACCCGAAGATCGGCCTGTGCGGTATCAACCCGCATGCCGGCGAGAACGGCCTGTTCGGGTACGGCGAGGAGGATGAGAAGATCGTGCCGGCCGTCGAGAAGCTGCAGGCCGACGGAATCGACGCCGTCGGACCGCTGCCCGCCGACACCGCCTTCTTCCTCGCGGGTCGCGGTGACTACGACCTCATCGTCGCTATGTACCACGACCAGGGCCACGGACCGGTCAAGGTTCTCGGCATCGAGGCCGGCGTGAACATCACCGTGGGACTCCCCGTCATCCGTACCTCCGTGGATCACGGCACCGCGTTCGACATCGCGGGCAAGGGCATCGCCGAGGCCGGCAGCATGGTGGAAGCCCTGCGACAGGCCGCCGAACTGGCGACCAGCACCGCCGACGTCGGCTAGGTTTCGGGTATGGCGCTCAGGGAGTCACAGGCGCGGCGCGCGGAGATCGTCCGCCTGGCCAAGACGAGTGGTCTGGCGAGTGTGGAAGACCTGTCCGTGCAGTTCGGCGTGACGGCCTCGACCATTCGTCGGGATCTGTCGCAGCTGACCGCCGAGGGACTCCTCGCGCGCACGTACGGCGGCGCGATCGCGCTCGACCCACACCCCGAGTCGTCGCTGCGCCAGCGTGCGGTCGAGGGCTTCGACGCCAAGCGTTCGATCGCGAAGTGGGCTGCGGGAGAGGTGCGCCCGGGGGAGACGGTGCTTCTCGACGCCGGCACCACCGTCGGTGCCATGGGGGAGTACCTCCGTGACTCGACGGGCCTCACGGTCATCGCCGCAGGTCTCACCGCGCTCGAGGCGCTGGCGGATGCCGACGACGTGCGCGTCGAGTGCCTGGGCGGTACGTTGCGTCACCTGTCGCAGGGCTTCGTAGGACCGCTCGCGGAGGCGTCGTTGGCTCGCGTGTCCTTCGACCGCGCCTTCCTCGGTGCGGACGCGGTCACCGCCGACCGCGGCATCTGCGAGGCCGAGCTGGAGCAGACGCGGCTCAAGGAGTTGATGATCGAACGCGCCGGCACGGTCTACGTGCTCGCGCACGCGGCGAAGCTGGGTCAGCGTCCGTTCCACGCCTGGGCGCCCCTCCCCGAGGGCGTCACCCTGGTCACGGATACCGGCGCGACCGAGGAGCAGGTGCAGCCCTTCCGCGACGCCGGCGTCACTGTCGTCGTGGTCTGAGCGGTGGAGTTTCTGCTCCTCTCGGCGCCCTGTCGCGCGGGATCCCGCCGGTAGGTGGCGTGAGCGGAGCGAAAGCACCAGCGGTTTACAGCTCGTCCAACCCCACGTGACCGTCCTGCAGTGCTCGGGCGACCAGCGAGGCCTTGGACCCGGCCGAGCGGCCTACCGCCTCGTACTTCTCGCGAATGCGCGCGATGTGGGTGTTGACCGTGGCGGGGGAGATGAAGAGCGACCGTGCGACGGTGCCCTTCGAGTCGCTGATGATCCACGCCCGCAGGACCTCCACCTCCCGCACGCTGAGGGCCGGTCTCACGATGTCGTCGTCGGTCATCATTGCCTGCATCTGTATCGGTCCCCCTGCTCGACGCAGCAGCGCTGCGCTGCTGTTCTGGGAGGACCGTACGTTTTGTTCCGGGCAGCTCGGTAGCCACGACTTCGGGGGACCCCGACGTCGGGGGCATGCTTCGCAGAGCTCACCATCTGCGGACTGTGACCGGTCCATGCAATCAGACGACGGGCATCTCCACTGTCCGTCGCGCAGACGACAGTCAGTACCCGATGCCGCGCAGGAAGGTCAGCACGGCCTCGTTCACCTCACGTGGACGGTCCATGTTCGCGGCGTGGCCGCTGTCGATCAGCGCGACCTGACCCTGCGCGGTGTCGCGCGCGGTGACCACTGCGTGATCCGAGGGCCAGAACTGACTGTTCCGTCCCGCGATCATGAGGATCGGTACGTCCGCGGCCCGGATGTCCGCGCGCCAGTCCTGGCGGGCGTGGTCGTCGAGAAGTGCTCTCATGGGCGGTGTCTCGGACGACACCATTCTGGGCATCGACCGCAGGCGCAGAATCAGTTTCGCGACGGGGAGGAGCGAGGCGAATGTCGAGGGTCCGTGTCCCGTGGCGGGAATGCCCTTCGCGAAGAACCCGTCGACGGTGGCGTCGGTCAGACCGTAGAAGCCGTGCGGCCACGACGCGTCGTTGATCATCTTCGGCGTCTGATCGACCGAGACGACACCGCGGACCCTCGACGTCCCGGTCGTACGGATGTAGGACCAGACGGTGCTCGCGCCCATGGAGCCACCCATCAGCACGGCAGTCTCGACGCCCACCGCGGTGAGGAAGTTGTCGAGGTCCCGGCCGTGCCGCGCCATGGTGGCGCCGTGGTCGGGTGCCTCGGAGTCGCCGTGGCCGCGCCGGTCGAGCGCCAGCACGCGATACCCGGCTCGCACGAGCGCATCCTGTTGGAACACCCACGTGGTCGCCGGGGCGCCGAACCCGGCCACCAGGACGACGACGGGACCGCTGCCCTCGTCGAGGTAGCTCAGGGTCACGTCGTCGTCCGTCACGAAGGTGGGCATGATCGTCAGCTTACGATCGCGAACAACACCCCTGCCACGGCGAAGCTGACGACCGACAGCACGGTCTCCAACACGGTCCACGTCTGCAGCGTCTGCTTGACGGTGAGGTTGAAGAACTTGGCGATGATCCAGAACCCGCCGTCGTTGACGTGGCTCAGGATGATGGAGCCGGCAGCGATGGCCATGGCGATGAGCGCGACCGACATC
The DNA here is from genome assembly GCF_019836065.1 of Rhodococcus sp. BP-332. NCBI lineage: Bacteria > Bacillati > Actinomycetota > Actinomycetes > Mycobacteriales > Nocardiaceae > Rhodococcus > Rhodococcus sp. BP-332. The sequence goes on along the minus strand of NZ_JABUEC010000002.1, from coordinate 38,251 downwards.
TGCGAGTAGTCCTGCGCCGCGACGAGCGGTCCGACGATGCCACCGGTCGTGACGATGGCGACGGTGGCCGACCCCTGCGCGATGCGCAAAGCGCAACTGATGATGTAGGCGAGCACGATGATCGGCAGTCCCGCCGCGGACATGGTGTCCGCGAGTGCGGTGCCGATGCCGGTGGCCGAGATGACCTTGCCGAAGAACGCGCCGGCCCCGACGACGAGGAGCAGCATGCCGACCGGGCGGAGCGATTCGCCGGTGAGAGTGGACAACTCCTGCACCGTCGAACCGCGGCGGATGCCCAGGACGTAGAACGCGATGAGCACCGCGATGAGCAGAGCGACCGCGGGGGTGCCGAAGAACGTGAGGACCTGGAGCAGGTTGCCCTCGTCGAGCAGGATGGTGCCGAACGTGGCGCCGAGGATGAGCACCAAGGGCACGGCGATGATGGCGCCGATGGTCGCGACGGATGGGGGAGTGGTGACCACGGGTCGCTTAGTCTCGACGGCGGTGCCGCCCGACGTGTGCGGGCCGTCGTCGTCGGCATCGTTGACGAAGTCCTCGGGCACCTCGACGATGATGCGCTTGCCGATGTAGCTGCCCCACACGAGGCCGGCCGCGATGAAGCCGGGGATTCCGCAGATGAAGCCCATGAGGATGAGCCAGCCCAGGTTGACCTCGAGCAGGCCGCCCAGTGCGACGGGGCCGGGGTGCGGCGGGAGGAACGCGTGCGTCATCGACAGGCCCGCGAGCATGGGAAGTGCATACAGCACCAGTGACTTCCCGCCCTGTCGCGCCGCGACGTAGACGAGCGGAGCGAGAACGAAGATGCCGATGTCGAAGAAGACGGGGATACCGAAGATGAGGCCGAGCAGACCCATCGCGATGGGTGCGCCGCGATCACCGAAGACGCCGAGAAGCTTGGCGGTGAGTGCCTGCGCACCACCGGACCTCTCGAGGATGGCACCGAGAACGGTGCCCAGTCCGATGATGACGGCGATGTGGCCGAGGATGCCGCCGAAGCCCGTCTCGAGAATCGAGTCGCCGCTCTTGATGGCGGTACCCACGATCTGCGACACCGGAAGTCCGGCTGCGACAGCGAGTCCCAGACCGACGATGAGGAGGGCGATGAACGGTTCGAGCTTGACCTTGATGATGACGACGAGCAGGACCGCGATCGCGATACCGCACAGAACGAGGAGTCCGGGAGTGGACGTCCTCAACCAGTCGACGACGGAACCCATGAGGTTGCCTTTCGAAGTGTGTGGAGAGTCAGCGGGAGAGTGAGTGGACGAACGAGGTGGCGCGAGCGGTGATGTCGTCCCAGAGCCCGGCCGCGACCGCGGCCGGTGGAACGACGTCGGTGCCCGCGGTGACGGCGACGGCGCCGCGGGCGAGGTAGTCGGCGGCATTGTCGGCGTTGACGCCGCCGGACGGAACGAGGGGGACGTCGGGGAACGGTCCGCGAAGATCACCGAAGTAGCTGGGGCCGAACAGCTTCGCGGGGAACACCTTCACCGCGGCGGCGCCCAGATCGAGCGCCGCCATGATCTCGGTGGGCGTGAGCGCGCCCATCATGACGGGCACGTCCCGTTCGTGCGCCACCGCGGCGACGTCGGGACGCAGGCCGGGAGTGACGAGGAAGCGTGCACCTGCGTCGATCGCGGCGCGCGCCTGGTCACCCGTCATCACGGTGCCCGCGCCCATCACGGCGCCGGACGACGCCGCGGCGCGCAGGCAGTCCAGCACGTTGGGTGTGGTGAAGGTCAGCTCGACGGCGCGTAGTCCGCCGGCCACGAGGGCATCCGCCAACGCCGCGGGATCGGGGATGGACGGGGCGCGGACCACGACGAGCGCGCGATCCTCCATGATCGTGGCGAGTGCGTCGTCGAATCGGGTCGTCATGAGGTTCTTCCGTGAGAGGTGCGGCGGAGGGAGCGGCCGGCGAGTGTTCCGGTGGGGACGCCGTCGCGCACGGCGAAGGAGCCGTTGACGAGAACGTGCGCGATGCCGACGGCCTGCTGCTTGGGGTGGTCGAAAGTGGCGGTGTCCCGGACGGTGGCCGGATCGAAGACCACGAGATCTGCTGCGTGGCCCTCGCGGACGAGACCACGATCGGTGAGACCGAGTCGTGCGCCGGGCCGTCCCGTGAGGTGATGGACGCAGTCCTCGAGCGACATCAGGCCCTCGTCGCGGACGTAGTGACCGAGGTAGCGCGGGAACGTGCCCCAGGCCCGCGGATGCGGACGCTCGCCCACCAGGATGGCGTCGCTGCCGCCCATGTGGTGGGGATGCACCATGATGGCGCGCACGTTCTCCTCATGCCCGACGTGCTGCAGGATGGTGGTGCTCAACGCATCTCGCTGGAGCACGTCGAAGAACACGTCGACGGGTGCGCGGCCCTCCTCGGTCGCGATGTCGAGGACGGTCTTCCCGACGTAGCGGTCGAGATCCGCGTTCGCGACGCCGCTGAGCTGGATCGTCTCCCATTCCACCGTGACGCCGTGGCAGCCGTCCGAGCCGTAGCGATTCACGTCGTCGGTGATGCGGCGCCGCACGTCGGGATCGTCGAGACGGCCCAGCGCCGCATCGGGTCCGCCGGACATCGCCCAGCTGGGCAGCAGCGCGGACAGGGTGGTGGCGCCGGGCAGGTAGGGATAGGTGTCGAGCGTGATGTCGCACCCGTCGTCGATCGCAGCGTCGACCATGTCGAGGAACTCGCCGGCGCGGCCCTTGTTCTCGCCGAAGTTCATGGTGGCGTGGGTCAGGTGCAGGGCGCAGCCGGTCTCACGGGAGAGGTCGATCATCTCCCGGTACGCGCCGAGAGCGTTCTTGCCGTAGGAGCGCGTGTGCGGAGCGTAAAAGCCCCCGAACTCGGCGACGACCTCGCACAGCGCGCGCAGTTCGCCCGTGTCGGCGTACATCCCGGGCGTGTAGGTCAGTCCGCTCGACATGCCGACTGCGCCCTCGGACATGCCTTGTGCCACCAGCTCTCGCATCTGGTCGATCTCGGCGGCGGTGGCGGGACGCTGATCCGCTCCGACGGCCAGATAGCGCAACGTTCCCTGCGGCACCAGGTACGCGGCGTTGGGGGTGATGCCCCGGTCGAGCCGGTCCAGATACTCGGCGACCGAGCGCCACGTGATGTCGAGATCGGTGGGATTGCCGTTCCATCCGGAGATCTGACGGCGGATGACCGCGAGCGTCTCGTCGGTGACGGGTGCGTAGGAGAGCCCGTCCTGACCGAGCACCTCGGTGGTGACGCCCTGGGTGATCTTCGGAACGTGTCCGGGCGCGGTCAGCAGTCCGAGGTCGGAGTGAGCGTGCATGTCGATGAAACCCGGTGCAACGACGTGGCCCCGTGGCACGTCGATCACGGTCTGGGCGTCGGCGACGGTGCCCGGTGTCGTCACCCGCGTGATGCGTCCACCGTCGACGAGAACGTCGGCGCGCACTCGGTCGGAGCCGGTGCCGTCGACGACGTCACCGCCACGAAGGAGGATGTCCGCCATCATCAGAAGAAGGTGTGGACGAGGTCGACGATGCGCGGGTTCTCCGCATCGGCGTCATCGACGACGGGTAGCAGGCGCCACTTGTCGAACGCCGTGCAGGGATGCGACAGGCCGAGCCGTGCGACCGTCCCGACGGGCACGTCGTCGCGGGCCGTGCCCGGCGTCCGGAGGAAGGCGTGCTGATCGTTGAGCGCCGAGATGTGGTGCCCCGCCTCCGCGTCCCGGCCGCCGATGCGCTGCGGTGTCGGCAGCCCCTCGTCGAACGGGAAGTCGCGCTTGCCCGCATCGAGCAGTGCGAGTTCGGGTTCCGGACGCGACACCACCCGCGCCCAGCCGTGCATCGCGGAGGACAGGTGCTGCTCGCCGACGCGGGAGGCGATGAGCGGGGAGATGTCGGCGTAGAAGCCGTCGTCGTGCACCACGTAGGCGCCCGAGCGCAGCACGACGGCCGTGTCGTCGTCGACGACCGACGAGAGCCGCTCGACCACCAGGTCCTGGTACGCGCTCCCACCCGCGGTGACGATCGCCCGTCCCTCGTACAGGCCGTCGGCGGCGAGACCGGCGTGCAGGGCGGCGACCTCGTCGAGGTAGGCGCGCACGGCGTCCAGTCCTGCGGGTGTGCGGTCGTGGGCCAGCGCGCCTTCGTATCCGCCCACGCCGGCGAGGGTCACCGACGGCGACGAGGAGATCGCGGCCGCGACGCGTCGTGCCTCGTCCACGCTGCGTGCCCCGGTGCGGCCGTGCGGCCCACCGAGTTCGACGATCACCGGGATCGGTCGTGTCACGGCGCCCAGGATCTCCGTCATGCGTGCCACGGTGTCGACACTGTCTGCCCAGCAGACGAACTCGACGTCGTCGTGGGCGTCGAGGTCCGCCGAGATCCAGCGGAGTGTCACCGGGTCGATCAGTGCATTGGCGAGAAGGATGCGCTGCACGCCGAATGCGCGAGCAAGTTGTACCTGCCACCCGGTGGCGAGGGTGATTCCCCAGCTGCCCGCCTCGAGCTGCTCGGCCCAGAGCTGCGGCGCCATCGTGGTCTTGCCGTGCGGTGCCAGACGCATGCCGGCCGCATCGGCCCACCGCGCCATCACATCGATGTTCGACGTGAGGTGGCGGCGATCCAGCGTGACGACCGGGGTCGCGAACTCGGCGAGAGTGGGCGCCGTCGCCAGATAGTCGCGCACGGTGAGGCCCCACGCGGCGGGTGGGACGGACTTGTACTCGGGGCCGAGAGTGCGGTCGTGCAGCGCCTCGACGGCGGCCTTGTCGATCATCGAATCCTCCTGCGCCGGATGCGGCGCTGTAGCGTTGCGTATGTTGCAACGCTGATTGCAAAGTGTGTTCGGTGTCGTTAGTCTGCAACGAACAGGGACAACTCGCAAGACATCGAAGGGAATTGATGTGAGATCACCCGGCGCGGCGACTCCATGGGTGGTGTGTGTCGGCGAGGGGCTCGTGGTCATGGTCGCGCAGCCCGGCCCCCTCGAACACTCGGACACATTCGAGCGGTCGGCCGGGGGAGCCGAGGCCAACGTCGCGCGGGTCCTCGCCCAGTTGGACGTCGAGGCGTCCTGGCTCTCGCGCGTCGGTGACGACGGCTTCGGCCGCTACCTGACGGAAACGCTGCGCGCGAGTGGGGTGGACACGTCGGCGGTGATCGTCGACCAGACCCGCACCACCGGGATGTACGTCAAGGAGCGTGGTTCGGGCAGCGGTCATGCGTCCGACCTACCCGCCGGGGAGAGCCGAATGACATACTTCCGCAGCGGTTCCGCCGCCAGTGCGCTGTGTGTCGACGATGTCGTCGGTGCGACGCAGATGCTCGCGGCGGCCGACCTCGTGCACGTCAGCGGCATCACGCTCGCCCTGTCGGACACCGCGCGCGACGCTGCGGCCGCGCTGGCGTCGTCGCCCGGTCTGCTGAGTTTCGACCTCAACCACCGTCCCCGACTCTGGACCGCTGAGAGCGCCGATGTGGTTCTTGCAGAGCAGGTCCGACGCAGTGACATCGTGCTGATGGGCGCCGACGAAGCACACGCGGTGTTCGGCACCGGAGACCCCGACGCGCTGCGTGGCCTGTTCCCCGAGCCGCGCCGCCTGGTGATCAAGAACGACGCCCACGTGGTCGTGGGATTCGACGGCGCCGAGCGTGTCGACGTCCCGGCCCTGCGGTTGTCGGTGGTCGAGAAGATCGGTGCGGGAGACGCGTTCGCCGGTGGCTACCTGGCCGGTGTCCTCCGCGGCGACGATCAGCAGCGTGCGATCAGGCTGGGGCACCTGTGCGCGGCCGGCGCTCTCACCGCGCACGGCGACGCGGCCCATCTGCTTCCGCTGCACCGTCTCGACGCACTGGTGACATCCTCGGACGAGGAGTGGTCGAGCATCGACTACGACGCCGAGAGGGGAATCGCCGTATGAGTCAGAGTGTGTCCCGCGCGCTCACCCTGCTCCGGGTGCTGGCCGACGGTCCGCGATCGCTGGACGAGTTGGCTGCCCACCTCGACGTGCACAAGACCACGGTCCTGCGACTGCTGCGGGCGATGGAGGCGGAGCGGTTCGTCCAGCACGACCACGAACACCGGTATCGCCTGGGATCGACACTGTTCGAACTGTCCAATCGCTCGTTGGAGCAGCGCGACATCCGGACGTTGGCGCGGCCGCATCTGGCTGCGCTGAACGCCGACACCAGGCAGACCATCCACCTCGCGACCTACGAGTCGGGGGAGGCCGTCTACATCGACAAGTTCGACGCCACCCAGAGCGTGCGGATGTACTCGCGTGTCGGACGCCCGGCACCGTTGCACTGCACCGCCGTCGGAAAGATCCTGATCTCCGGGCTGCCTGCGGACGAGCAGCTCCGCGTCGCCCATCGCATCGAGTACACCCGCTTCACCGACCGCACCATCGACACGCCCGAGCGCTACCTCGAGGAACTGGCCCTCGTGACCCGTCAGGGATACGCGGAGGACCACGAGGAACACGAGTCGTTCGTCAACTGCATCGGCGTGCCGGTACGCGACGGAACCGGCTCGATCGTCGCCGCCGTGTCGATGTCCGTGCCCGACATGCTGCTCGACCACGCCCGCGTCCTCGGCACCCTGCCGCAGGTGCGCGCGGTGGCCGAGACCATCTCCGCCGAACTCGGCTGGAGTCCGACCCCGACGAAGGAACCCGCATGACCGACAAGATCGCCGTCCTCACGACCGATGCGCCTGCACCGGCCCACACGTTCTCGCAGGGCGTGCGCAAGGGCCCGTTCGTCCAGGTGTCCGGGCAGGGTCCCGTCGACCCGGCGACCAACGAGTACCTGTACCCCGGCGATGTCGCGGCGCAGACCACGCGGACGCTGACCAACGTCAAGGCCATCGTCGAGGCGAGCGGTGCAACCTTCGACGACGTCGTGATGCTGCGGGTGTACCTGACGAAGCGTGAGGACTTCGCCGTCATGAACGAGGCGTACGGCGCCTTCGTCCTCGAACACACGAGGGGTGACGTCCTGCCCTCTCGCACAACGGTGTTCACCGGACTGCCGCGCGAGGAGATGCTCGTCGAGATCGACGCGATCGCGGTGATCTGACACGTCGACCCACCGTCAGGGCACCATGAACCCATGAGACGACGGTGGGTACGGCTGCAGGGCACGTTCTGGTTCGTTCCTGCGGTCCTGGGCGTCGCTGCCGTCGTTCTGGCTCAACTCCTGGTCGCTCTGGACCGGTGGCTCCTCGATCGGGGCATCGGGATCGGCGGGTCGCTGCTCTATCACGTGGGCGCGAGTGGCAGCCGGGACATCCTCGGCGCCATCGGCGGGTCGATGCTCGGCGTGGCGGCGACGTCCTTCTCCATCACCATCTCCGTTCTCGCGACGGCCAGTTCGACCTACGGCCCGCGACTGGTGCGGAACTTCATGGCGGACCGCGGGAACCAGGTGGTGCTCGGCATCTTCGGAGCGACCTTCCTCTACGCACTGATGGTGCTGCGCTCGATCCGGTCGCTCGACTCGGACGGCGACGTCTTCGTACCCGACATCGCGGTGAACGTCGCCGTGCTCCTCGCGGTGCTCGACGTGGGCGTCCTGGTGTACTTCATCCACCACATCGCCCAGTCGATCCAGGTGGCGACGCTGTCCTCGCGCGTGCGCGACGAACTCGCCGCAGCCGTGGACGAGCTCTACCCGACGGAGCCGCCGCCCGACGCGGCGTCGGATTCCGAGGTGACGCTGCCCGAGCACGTCGACACGGTGCGTGCTTCGCGTTCCGGAGTCGTCGTCGACGTGGACGAGGACGCGGCGTTGTCCTCGGCCGTCGACGCCGATGCCGTCGTGGTGCTGCTCTGCAGACCGGGCGAGCACGTCATCGAGGGAGACGCCATCGCGGAGTCACGACGGTGGAGCGGATCCGCCTCCGCGTCGCACCTGCGCGAGACCGAGTCCGCGGTCGAGATCGGCGACGAGCGGACTCCGCAGCACGACATCGAGTTCGCCGTCGAGCAGCTGGCCGAGATGGCGGTGAGGGCCCTGTCCTCCGGTACGAACGACCCGTACACGGCGCGCAACGCTCTCGACGATCTGTCCGTCGGGATGGCGACTCTCGTCGGCCGTCCGCCGCCGTGCGGTGCCCGGACCGACGATGCCGGAACCGTACGGATCGTTCTGCGTCGGGTGCCCGTGGTCGACCTGATCGACCACGCGCTCGGCGCGGTACGGATCTACGCGATGGCGAGCCCGATGGTGGTCGCTGCCGGTATCCGGATGGCGGAGCGGCTCGGTGCGGCAGCGACCGCAACCGCGTCGATCGACCGCGTCCGGTACCACCTCGACCTCCTCGACGAGGCGTGCCGACGGGAGATGACGGATCCGGCAGGGCGGGCCTCGTGCCTCGACCAGATCGACCGTGCGCGTGGGCGTCTCCGAACGGTCGCCGTGTCCGGCTCACCGTCAGGCACAGTGGAGTCGTAGATCCGCTGCCGAAAGGACCCTGTGCAGACCCGCCTCGCCTCCCTCGGGCTTCTCTCCATCCTGCTCGGCGCCGCGACGGTCGTCGTCCTCGACGTCGTCACCGCACTCGGGTCGCCGTCGCATCTGCGCCGCACCATCAGCGAGTACGGGTTGGGCGCGCAGCAGTGGGTGTTCACGGCCGGGGTGCTGCTCCTCGCCGTCGGATCCGGAGCCGTTCTCGTCGCTGCCGTCCGGCAGTCGTTGCTGCGCGCGTCGTCGGTCGCCGCGGTGGCGATGACACTGTGGACGGTGGGACTCGTCGCCGTAGTCGCGGTTCCCAAGCAGGACTGGAGCAACGACGCGACGCTCGGACTCGGCGGCGCGGTGCACCGCGCGGGCGCCGCGGTCGCGTTCGTCAGCATCCCGGTGGCAGTGATCGCCCTCGCCGCGCCGTGGATCCGGTCGAGCGAGTGGGCCCGTCACGCCCGACGGACGTTCGTGCTGGGTGTGCTGTCCGTCGTGGCCATCGCGCCCATCGGGTACGCGTTGCTCGTCGGCATGACCACTTCGACACCGTGGTACCGCGTCGTCACCCTCGGCCACGTCGAACGGATCCTCGTCGTCGTGGAGGTGATCGCGCTGATCGCGGTGGCGTGGTGGGTGCGGGCGAGTGCCTATCGGAGCTCGTCGGTGACGCGCTCGACCAGCGCCGGATCCGCGATGCCGAGGACCGACGCCCACATCGAGGCGGCATCGGGACCGTAGGCGTGGCCGTGTCCTTCCGGCACCTCGGCGGCGAGCGCCATGTCGAGCGTCACCTGCCAGAAGGTGACCAGAGGGATCCACGTCATCCCCTTGTCGACGTCGACGCCGCGCGGTTCCCGGAGCCAGTCCGGCTTGCCGAACAGCAGGTCGAACGACCACCAGACGATCGGATCGCTGGGGTGCTGCCAGTACACGATGCGCGGGCTCTCCCAGTCCACCAGACCGGGTGCGTCGAGATCGGACGGCTCCGCGGCGAAGCGGACGTTCTGCCCGCCGTAGATCACGGGCAGGATCTCGGGGCTGCCCGGGTCCCGTGAGTCGGTGACACGCGACCACTGCTCGGAGAAGTTGGGCGTCCCCACCCACAGCGCGCCGTCGGTGCGAACCAGCATGTCCTGCACTCCGGAGAAGGCGTCCTGGCCGCCGTACGACCCGAGCGATTCACCGAAGGTGAGGAGCTTCGGGCGATCGCTCTCGGGACGGTCCTGCACGCGCTGGTAGACGGCCTCGAAGACGGCGCGGCCCGCGATGAGCGGGGTGTCGCGATCGGCGAGGAACGCCAACGGACTGGGCAGGTACGAGTACTGGACCGCCGCGATCGCCGTGTCGCCGCCGGCGAGGTACTCGAGTGAGGACGCGACGGACGCGTTGACCCACCCTCGACCGGTGGTCGTCGCGATCGCCAGGTACTCGCGATCGAAGGCGCCGGTTCGGTCCAGTTCGGCGACGAGTCGGTCGGCGAGCGAGTCGACGGTGTCCCGGCCGAGGCCGAGCCCGTCGGCGTCGACGGACTTGCGTCCCGCATAGACCCGGATCGGGGTGAGGGCGGGCCGTCCCGTCACGGATGCGATCTCGCCCGACGTCGGGCCGCCCGCGACGAAGGTGCGCCCCTCGCGGCCCAAGGTGTCCCACTCCTCGTTCGACTCGGGCGAGCCCGAGCGTTCGGGAGCCGACGGTCGTTCCACGCCCTCGGCGCTCCCGGTGTCGGCCGCAGCGGCGGACCCGTTGGAGATGCGTGAGATCCCGGTGGCAAGGAGCCCCTCGACGGCGAACACCAGCACCACACCGACGGCGACGACGGCGAGACCGCGCGAGACGGGCGGCGGGAGAACACGACCGATCAGTGCGATGAGAAGGTCGGTGACGCGGCGGATCCCACGAGCCAGCGTGATCACCAGGACGACGACGATCGCGGCGACGACGAAGACTCCGGCGTAGTCCCACGACTGGCTGGGTTCGATGCCCACGAGTTCGCGGGAGATGTTCTGCCACCACGCCCCGAGGACGAGGAACAGCGGGAGCACGACGACTGCGGCGGCGGCGATCGCGTACCAGCCCCACCGCCTCGGTCGTTCGGGCCACTCGCGAGTGAGCTCCATCCGCCGGACGCCCCACACGACGAGAACGCCGACGCCGTAACCGCACGCGACCGAGAGGCCCGTGGCGACGGCCTGCAGGTACCACGGTCGGGGGAGAAGCGACGGGGACATCGACCAGCAGTAGAAGACCAGTCCGACGACGAGGCCGATCGGCTCGAAGCGGGAACACCACCGCCACAGTGCGGTGGCGATGCGTCCTCGCTGGTCCTTCGTGGTCACCGGGTGAGTCTAGGTGCTGCGCGGCGACTCCAACCGGGAGCGCAGGGTCCGATCGGTGACGGAGATCCCCTGGTTGATGAAGGGTTCGACCACCTTCGCGAGTGCCTTGCCCGTGAACCCGCCGGGGAACTCGTAGCGGAACTCGACGTCGGCGACGCAGTGTCCGTCGTCCACGGGGGTGACCACCCAGCGAGAACTGGTCTCGAAACCCTTCACCGACGACAACGCGATGACGGAACCGTCGACCCACTCGACGATGTCCACCGTGGAGTGCAGAGCTTTGGGTCCCAGCTTCATCTCGGCGTCGAAGCGGTCACCGGTGCCGCGCGACACCGGTCCGACGGGGACGAACGAGGTGACGCCGAACATCCAGTCCGGCACGTTCTCGTACGAGGACAGGTAGTCGAAGGTCGCCGACGCCGGTGCGGCGATCTCGACGTGCTTGGTGATGACGGGCATGAGGTCTCCTGGTGCGGCTGTGGTGTCAGGGATTCGGTCGGTCAGTCGATGCGGATGGTGAGAGCGTCGGACACGGGCACCGACTGGCAGGCCAGGCGCACTCCCCGGTCGAGCTCGTACTGATCCAGCGTGTCGTTGACGCGCATGTGCACGTCACCGCTGACGAGAGTGAACGCGCAGGCGCCGCAGTTGCCCTCGCGGCACACGAACGGGGCGTCGATTCCCTCGGCGAGCATGGCGTCGAGCAGCACGGTGCCGGGTGCGCAGTGGAACGAGTGATCGTCGCCCTCGACCTCCGCGGACACGGGAACGCCCGTGGCCGAGGACGTCTCGACGAGGGTGGTGTGGAACGGGTCGGTGGTGATCGACGTGAACACCTCACGGTGGATGTTCTCGGGCGACACCCCCGCCGCGAGGAGCCCCTGCTGCGCCACCTCCATGAACGGCCCCGGCCCGCAGAGGTACGCGTCGGCGTCGGCGATGCCGGAGACGGCGTCGGTGAGACCGGTGGCAGTGGGCAGGCCCGACGCCGACTCGTGCCAGTGCCGCACCGTGAGGCGGTCCGGATGCCGCTGCTGCAGATCGTCGAGGGTGGCGGCGAACATGACCGAGTCCGGATCTCTGTTCGCGTAGAACAACACGACCCGTCCGTCGTGCGACGCCAACGCGGTCTTCAGGATGGACATCACGGGCGTGATGCCGCTGCCGGCGGCGACCAGGACGAGCGGGCGATCCCATCGCGCGGGAACGAAGGTGCCCGCGGGAGCCAGTGTCGTCAGTGCGGATCCTGCCGTCGCGGTGTCGCACAACCAGGTGGACCCGAGGCCGCCCGCGGTGCGCTTGACGGAGATCGCGGGGCGCTCGCCGGTGTCGGGACTGCTCGACAACGAGTAGCACCGTGCGGCGGAACCGCCGTCGCTCAGAGGAATTTCGACCGTGAGGAACTGGCCCGGGCGGTAGCGCAGAGCCTCGCCGTCGGCGGTGGACAGGACCAACGTCACCGCGTCCGCCGTCTCGCGGATCACCTCGTCGACCTGCAGTCGGAGTGTGCGGACGGCGGTGTCCGCGGAGTCGATCGCCACGATGTCTTCCCCTCGTCGGCCGGGTGTGTCCGGCACTCCGGACTACACCGAAGATTGTTTCATTGAACTATAGGCCATTGACAAATGGCACAGTCATCCGTGACGCTTCCGGCATGACATCGACGCGTCCGATCCCCGAGCGGGGGTCCCTGCGGTCCCGCGCCGCGGCCCGAGCCACTCAGTCGACGTTGCGACCCATCGCGTCCCGACTGCCGTTCGGACGCGGCGGCGAACGCGTCGCCCGCGTCCTCGTCGAGGTGGCCATGCGTGCCTGCGGCGGAATCGCACCCGGCACGGTCGTCCGCACCGTGCGCGAGGACGGTGTGGTCGGGGAGTGGGTCGACGCCCGGGCAGGCCGGAGGCCGGTCGAAGATGGGGCAGGCCGGAGGCCGGTCGAGGGTGGGGCGGATCGCACGCCGGTCGAGGGTGGGGACGGTTCCGTGGACACCGCCGGCCCGATCCTCTATCTGCACGGCAGCGCGTACGCGATCTGTTCCGCACGGACGCACCGCGGCCTGGCGTCGCGGCTCTCCCGCGCGACGCAGCGTCCGGTCTTCGTGGTCGACTACCGACTCGCCCCGGAGTTCCCTTTCCCCGCCGCAGCCGACGACGTCGAGCGGGCGTACCGCTGGCTGCTGTCGAGCGGCCACGCACCCGAGTCGGTCGTCGTGGTCGGTGACTCGGCGGGCGGTCACCTCGCGCTGGACCTGGTGCTGGACAACGCCCGACGATCGGTTCCGCAGCCTGGTGCGGTCCTCCTGTTCTCGCCGTTGATCGATCTGACCTTCACCCTCGCGCAGAACCGGGAGCGCATCCGTCGCGACCCGATGATCTCCGCAGCGGCGGCGCGGGCACTCACCGCGCTCTACACACGCGGCGAGGATCCCGACGGGCGGCGCCTACGACTCGCGGTCGAGGCGGGAACGGCACTGCCGCACTTCGTGGTTCAGGCCGGCGGTGCGGAGATGCTCGTTGCCGACGCCGAGCACCTGCGCGATCTGGTGGTCGATGCCGGTGGCACCTGCACGCTTGAGATCTGGCCCGACCAGATGCACGTGTTCCAGGCTCTGCCGCGCATCAGCCCGGAAGCGGACCGGGCACTCGCCCGCGCCGCGCACGCCCTGACAGCCCTCCATCGAACAGAGACGAGACACTGATGTTCTCTCGATCCAGACCACGCCTCACTCACGGGGCGGACGCCGTGGTCACCGGCGCCGGCAGTGGCATCGGCCGCGCCTTCGCGCTCGAGATCGCCCGCCGCGGTGGCCGCGTCGTCTGCGCGGACATCTCGCTCGAACGCGCCGAGGAGACGGTGCGGATGCTCGACGGCCCCGGCTTCGCCGTCCAGTGCGACGTCGCCGTGCAGTCGCAGGTCGAGGATCTCGCGCTGTTCGCCGAACTGGAGTTCGGTGGCGCGCCGACGCTCGTGATCAACAACGCCGGCGTCGGCATCGGTGGCAAGCCAGTGGGCGACATCGGGTTCGAGGACTGGAACTGGGCGCTCGGCATCAACCTGTGGGGAGTGGTCCACGGATGCGAGACGTTCGTTCCGCTGCTCCGTACCGCGGGTCGCGGCGGCATCATCAACGTGGCTTCGGCCGCGGGATTCGCCGCGGCACCGACGATGGGGCCCTACAACGTCGGCAAGGCGGGCGTCATGTCGCTGTCCGAGACTCTGGCGGCGGAACTGTCCGGGTCGGGTGTCCACGTGACCGTGCTGTGCCCGACCTTCGTCAAGACCAACGTCGCGGTCGACGGTCGCATCACCGAGCGCTCCACGGAACTCGCGCAGAAGTTGATGCGATGGACCGGCTTCTCACCCGAGCGGATCGCCGTCACCACGCTCGACGCGCACGACAGGAACCGCCTCTACGTCGTGCCCCAGCTCGACGCGAAAGCCATCTGGCTGACGAAACGGCTCCTCCCCACCCTCTACACCCGCGGAGCAGGGCTGCTCGACCGCCTGCTCCCCGGCGAGCCCGCCCCACAGTCCCTTCCCGCTGTTTCCGCCTCGACAGGAGTATGACGATGGCCTTCGACTTCGACGCCATGCTGGACAAGATCAAGGACCGCCAGTGGTCCCTCGCGGACATCGACTGGGACGCCCCCGGTGCCGAGATGATCCCGCCCGAGCAGCACGCCAAGCTCAAGCCGTTCCTGTCCGACCTCATGTGGATCGAGAACGTCGGCGCGCGCGGATTCGCCGCGATGGCACGCAAGGCGCCCACCGAGACGCTGCGCGAGATCTACCGTTACTTCCACGCGGAGGAGCAGAAGCACGCGAATGCCGAACTGGCACTGATGCGTCGCTGGGGCATGCTCGAGAACGACGAGATCCCGCAGCCGAACGTCAACGTCAAGCTGATCATCGACTGGCTCGACAAGTACTCGGACCAGACGCCGCTCGCTGTGCTCGGCACCGTCATCCCGATGCTCGAGGTCGCGCTCGACGGTGCGCTGGTCAAGTTCATCGTCGACGAGATCGACGACCCGGTCTGCCAGGAAGTGTTCAAGCGCATCAACGCCGACGAGTCGCGGCACCTCGCCGTCGACTTCGAGGTCATCGATCTGCTGGGCCACGCGAAGATGCGCCGCATTCTCGTCGAGACGATCGGCGCCTGGATGCATCCGTCGCTCATCATCGGCACCCTGCGGTACATCCCACTGCTGAACAAGATGCGGGACAACATCGTCGAGATGGGTGTCGACGAGGAGCGCCTCTACACCGCGATGAAGCGCTTCAAGAAGGTGGGCGAACGCAGCGAGTTCCCGAAGCGTCTGCCGATGTACCGCTTCATCAGCTGGCACGGGAGCGTCGTCATCAACCGCGACCACCCGTACCACAAGTTCGCCGACTCGATGGTGACGCTGACGGCCAAGTACCCGAAGCGGCTGCTGCGCCCGCAGCCCACGTGGTCCAAGGAACTCACGTACGAGCCCGTCGCATGACCGAGATTCTCTCCACCGCCATCATCGGAGGCGGATTCGCCGGCATCGGTGCCGCGATCCGGCTGCAGCAACGGGGGATTCGCGACATCGCCATCCTCGAACGCGGCACACGTGCCGGTGGGACCTGGCGTGACAACACGTATCCCGGTGCAGCCTGCGACATTCCGTCCCGCCTGTACTCGTACAGCTTCGCCCCCAATCCGGACTGGTCGCACACCTACTCCGGGAGTGCGGAGATCCTGGGCTACATCGACTCGATGGTCGAGAAGTTCGAGCTGAGCCGCTACCTCCGGTTCGGTCACACCGTCGTGGACGTCACCTGGCACGAGTCCCGGTCGCTCTGGGAGATCTCGGTCCAGGACCGGGAACCCGTCCTCGCCCGCACCGTCGTGATGGCGTCGGGACCGCTGGCGAACGTCAGCCTGCCCAAGATCCGCGGCGTCGAGACCTTCGCGGGAGCGAAGATCCACAGCGCCCGGTGGGACCACGACTACGACTTCGCCGGCAAGAAGGTCGCCGTCGTCGGCACCGGAGCCAGCGGCGTGCAGATCGTTCCCGAGCTGGTGAAGGTCGCCGAGTCGGTCAAGGTCTTCCAGCGCACGCCGGGGTGGGTGCTGCCCCGCACCAACTTCCGCACCCGCGGACTGACTCGCGAGATCTACCGCCGCGTGCCCTTCAGTCAGAGCGTCGCGCGCAAGGCCTGGTTCTGGGGCCACGAGTCGGTCGCCCTCGGGGTCGTCTGGAACTCGCCGCTCACGCGCGTGGTGGAGGGAGTGTCGAAGCTGCACCTCCGCAGTCAGGTTCCGGATCCGTGGCTGCGGCGCCAGCTCACGCCGGAGTTCCGCGCCGGGTGCAAGCGCCTGCTGATGACCAGCAAGTACTACCCGGCGCTGCAGAAGGACAACTGCACGCTCGTCACCTGGCCCATCGCGCAGATCTCCGAGAAGGGAATCCGCACGGTCGAGGGAGTCGAGCATCAGTTCGACGCGATCGTCTTCGCCACCGGGTTCGACGTCTCCAAGACCGGGTCGCCGATCCCCATCACCGGGCGTGACGGGCGCGTCCTCGCCGACGAGTGGAGCCGGGGAGCTCACGCCTACAAGTCGATCGCGGTGTCCGGGTACCCGAACATGTACTTCACGTTCGGGCCCAACTCCGGACCCGGCCACAGCTCCGCCCTGGTCTACATGGAGGCGCAGATCGACTACCTGGTCGATGCCATCGCCACCGCCGTGAACCAGAACTTCGTGCTCGACGTCCGCGCCTCGGTGCAGGCCGAGTACAACGCGGACCTGCAGCAGCGGCTGACCAAGACGACGTGGAACTCGGGGTGCTCGAGCTGGTACCTCACCGAGGACGGTTTCAACGCCACGATGTTCCCGGGCTTCGCCACGCAGTACGTCAAGCAGCTCGAGACGGTGCTGTTGCCGGACTACTCGGTGACGGCGGCAGCGACGGCACCGGTCGACGAGGTCGTCGCCGCGGTGTGACCGAGCGTTAGTCTGGAGGTCCGGCCGAGTGGAGGAGTGAGTCGATGACCGAGTACCGCATCGACGAACTGGCTCATGCCGCGGGCACGACCTCGCGCAACGTCCGGGCCTACCGTGAGCGTGGACTGCTCCCGCCCCCGCGTAAGCGGGGGCGGGTCGGCATCTACGACGACTCGCACCTCGCCCGGCTGCGACTGATCGACATCCTGCTCCAGCGCGGCTACACGACCACACACATCAGCGACTTCATCGATGGCTGGGAGAGCGGCAAGGACCTCACCGAGGTTCTCGGTCTGCAGCGCGCCCTCACCGAGCCGTGGTCGACGACCGGCGAGGTGCAGTCGGTCTCCGTCGACGAGGCGCGGCAGATGCTCGGCGACCCCGACGGCGTCCAGCTGTCCAGGCTCGCGGAGTACGGACTCGCCCGCATCGACGGCGACCGATGCACGTTCACCGATCCGAAGCTGTTGCAGGGCTTCACCTCCCTCGCGACCTACGGCTTCGGAATCCGCGAGGTCATGGACATCCACGAACGGCTCCATGCGGCCGTCGACGGAATGTCCAAGGACATGATCTCGACTGTGAAGAGTCACATCGTCGACCGCTACGGCGAGGGTTGGATTCCCGAGGGTGACGACGTCCTCCGGGCCACCGAGATGTTGCAGATCATGCGCACTCTCGCAGTCGATTCCGTGCATTCGTTGCTCGGCCGCACACTCGACCGCAACCTGCAGGAGCAGCTCGGCGAGTACCTCGAGGTCGCCATCGACAACACCTCTCGTTCGGACCGTCACACAGCCTGACCTCGCTTTTCGGACCAATGGGGCATGGTGGAGTCATGAACCGCACCAGACTGTCCGCCGCTGTCGCCCTCGCCGGCGCCACCGCCCTCGTTCTGACCAGTTGCTCGTCGTCGAGCGAGGAGGGGCAGGCGACGCCGGCGTCCTCCAGCGCTGCTCCGTCGTCGTCCAGCACTGCTCCGTCGTCGTCGGCGGCGAGTGCGTCCTCGAACGCCACCGTCTACACGTTGCCGGGAACCGGCGTGTTCCCCGAGGGCATCACCGCCGACGACGACACCTTCTACGTCTCGTCGACCTCCGACGGCGCCATCTTCCGCGGCACGGTCGGCAACACCACCGTCGAACCGTTCCTCCCCGGTGGACAGGACGGTCGCACCGGCGCGGCGGGACTGGACGTCGACGGGGACGACGACGAGAACACCCTCGTCGTGGCGGGCGGCGCGACCGGCACCGTCTGGATCTACGACGCCGAGTCCGGCGCACTGCGCGGGAAGTTCACCAACGGGCTCGGGCAGGACGCCACCTTCCTCAACGACGTCGTCATCGCCGACAACGGCGACGCCTTCATCACCGACTCGCGCAACCCCACGCTGTGGCGCATCCCGGCGAACGCCACCGGTGAGGGCCAGTTGGAGCCGTTCGTCGACTTCACCGGATCCCCGTTCGCGTACGGCGAGGGCTTCAACGCCAACGGCATCGTCGAGGCGGACGACGACAACGCATTGGTGATCGTGCAGTCCAGCACCGGCAACCTGTACCGCGTGGCCCGCGACTCCAAGGCCGTCACGCAGGTGGACCTCGGCGGCGCGACACTTCAGAACGGCGATGGCATGGAGATGGAGGACGACACGCTCTACGTGGTTCGCAACCGCGACAGCCTCATCGCCACAGTCGATCTCGACGACGACGGCAACCGTGGGCGGGTGACCGGTGAGATCACCGACCCCAGCTTCGCCTACCCCACCACCGTCGCCGACGTCGACGATCAGCTGCTGGTGGTCAACAGCCAGTTCGACAAGCGTGGGGGCACTCCGGTGGAGCCCTTCACCGTGGTCGGTGTGCCTGAGCGGTAGGGGTCGGGCTTGGGGTGTGCGCTGGTTGCGTGAGGTGCGGTCGGTCGGTCGGTAGGTCGGTCGGTGCGTGCGCGCCGGTGGTTGGCGGCTCGTGGCGGTGGTGTGCGCGGGTTGCGTGGCGCGCACACCCTTTCCTGCCTGCGGAGCGGGGTGTGGGCTGCTGGAAGTAGTGCGGGTCGGTCGGCTGGGTGGTGCTTTGCCGGTGGTTGTCGGCTCGTGGCGGGCGTGCGCGGGTTGCGTGGCGTGCACACCCCTTTCCGCCGGTGGAGCGGGGTGAAGGTGGCTGGAAGTAGTGCGGGTCGGTCAGCTGGGTGGTGCTTTGCCGGTGGTTGGCGGCTCGTGGCGGTGGTGTGCGCGGGTTGCGTGGCGCGCACACCCCTTTCCGCCGGCGGAGCGGGGTGAAGGTGGCTGGAAGTAGTGCGGGTCGGTCAGCGAGGGCCGGTGTTGCCGATGCGGGACGTCGAGTCGTCCTCCGTTTCCTGATACCCGCGACCCGCTTCGAGGAAGGCCTCGCGGAGGTTGGTGACGGCGGTGATGTGGGCCGCGAGCACGGAGCTCAGTGAACCCTCCGGGCCGTGGGTGAGGTCGGAGTACTTGCGTGCGAGCGCGATTCCGGAGGGAAGGGTGCCGAAACCCGCGCTGAATTCGAGCGCATTGATCGACGGCAGCAGTTCGGCGAGGTCACTGACGAATTGTTCGCACGCTGACGCGCACCTGCGCGAAGAATCGGCGGAGATGATGAGTTCATCGGTCATGGAAAGTTCTTCCTTCGCGGGTCAACGGGGGATGCTGGAAGCGAATGCTTGCGCCCCGGTCCTCGCCACAGCGCACACATCCGCGGTGACGGAGGAAGCGAGATTCCGTTCAGCACGAAACACCACAGAACCCTCTCGCCAATCGAACGCGATACTGCAGGCAGCGAGTTGCTGGTCGCCGCGATCGCGGAACGAGAACGCGCCGACACCCAAGTCGTCGACAGCGCTGAACCTGTCCGAGGTCGGACTGGTCCTGAGCGCGTCGAGCGTCCGGGTAGTGGAGAAGACGGTCAGGAACTGATCGCTCCCCTTCCATGTGCACCACTTCCAGGTGTCGTCGAGTGGAACCGTGAGCTGGTCGACAACGACAGCCGGATCAGCCCCCGCCGCCCGGATGGCCTCGTCGGGTACCACGGTGCAGGGGTCGAAGAGTTCCATCACGACCGGCTCGGCGGTGCCGCTCACCCCACCGCACCCGGTGAGTGACGCGACGACTGCCGCGACAGCGAGTACCCCACAATTCCTGCGCACACGTCGTTGGACGCACGCTCCGCTCCTGCGGTTCCGTGCTCCCACTGCACACAACGGTGTCCCCACGGGCACATCCGACCATCCGGAACCGTTCTGTGTGCAGAAATGCGCGCCGGGAACCGAGCGGGTGGTTGCGGCGTCGAAGGCTGTACCGCGCCACGGCGGACGATCGGAAGGCCTTCACCATGCACTCGACCACTCTGCCCGTTCCTTCCAGCGGTATCGGAAGTCTGACCAACGCAACATCATTGGCCGTGCTCGTCGCGTTCGCGACCCAGTGTGCGGTGGCGTGCGTCGCCGCGATCGCGGGATTCGGCGCCGTCGTCGTCAGTGCCCTCGCTGCCTTCGCGAGTGCGGACGAGTCGCCCGGCGCGATGTTCGTGGGCTCACTCGCCGATGCGTGGGCGTTCGTTCTCGTCATCGCTGCGGTGGGGCACGGGGTGCTCGCGACGATGATCGTGCAACGCCGACGTTCGGCACGCGTCGTCGTGACGGCAGTGGCCCTCGTGTGGGCGGTGGCGCTGGTGCACTCTCCGATGGTGTGGCCGTTGGTGGTGGTGCAGGCGGGTTCTGCGCTGGCGTGGTGGATCCCGGCGTCACGGCGCCCGACCCCCAACTGACTCACACGAGCAGCGCGGCGATGGACCCGGGAAACGTCTCGTCGGGCCTGCGTTCGTAGAGCTCGGCGGGGCGTCCGCCCGCAGCCGACGTGGTGGCGCCCGTACCGACCAGCGCCCCGATCACATGACGGCGGAAGGTGTCCTTGCGCAGCGGGCGGTCGAACACGGTCTCGTACAGGGTGCGCAGGTCGAGCAGTGTGAAGGTGGTCCCCAGCAGGTGCGACGGATCAGGACGGGTGAGGTAGCGAGACCGCAGGTCGCCCACGGCGGCCGACACCATGTCGGCATGGTCGAAGGCCATCGGTTCCACAGGCCGATCCGCCTCGACGGCCAGGAGATCGGTGCCGGAAGGCAGGGAGTCGGTGGGCGCCTCCGCGCAGTGCGCCATCGACAGGACCCATCCTCGATCGTCGCGGTCGGGAGCGTCGAACATCCGGATCTGATGGAACTCGACGCCGTCGATGCCGGCCTTGGTGCTCAACGCGCGCCTCGCCGCATCGGCGAGCGTCTCGCCCGGATGCAGGAATGTGCCGGGAAGTGCAGCTCCCCAGGGTGATTCCACCGTCACCACGTTCAGCGTTCCGCCGTGGACGGTGAGAACGGCGACGTCGACAGCGACGGACGGTCGTGGGTACGACGTCAGATCGGAGGGCATGGGTTGCAGCTTAGCGCAGTGGTGCGTTATGGTTAGCGCACAAACGAGCAAAGGGGACGACATGAAGCTGACCGACGAACAGAAGAACCGCGCCGAGGGCGTCGTGCTCGGCACCGCAGCCGGTGACGCACTGGGTGCCGGATACGAGTTCGGCTACCCGACGCCCGAGACGGTGATCGACATGATCGGCGGCGGCACCTTCGACTGGGCGCCCGGCGAGTGGACGGACGACACGTCGATGGCCCTCTGTATCGCCGAGGCGCTGGTGGAGGGCCGGGGACTCGACGGCGTCGCGGCGAACTTCGTGGCCTGGATCGACACGAACCCGGCGGACGTCGGTATCCAGACGCGCACGGTGCTGTCCCGGCGCAGCAGGTCGGCTGCCGAGATGACCGCCGTCGCCGCGGGACTCTCCGGCAGGACAGGCGGCAACGGTTCGCTGATGAGAACTGCCCCGGTGGCGCTGGCGTATCTCGACGACCCGGTTCAGCTCTCGGTGGCCGCTGCGCAGATCAGCGCCCTGACGCACAGTGATCCGCAGGCGGGGGAGGCATGCCAGATCTGGAGTGCCGGCATCCGGCACGCCGTCCTGCACGGCAACTACGACGGCATCTCGCTGTACCTCGACGCGGCGGAGCCGTCGGTGCGCGACACCTGGGCGCCGTTGCTCGACGCCGCGGAGAAGGGGCGCCCGTCGGACTTCGACAGGAACGGGTGGGTGGTGCACGCGCTCCAGACGGCCTGGTCGGCCATCACGACCACCGAGGAGAACGGGGACCAGCTGACAGCGGCGCTGGAGGCGTGTGTCCGCGCGGGCGGCGACACCGACACCACCGCGGCCATAGCCGGTGGGCTTCTCGGCGCACGCTGGGGCGCCTCGGTGATCCCCGAGGCGTGGACCACGATCCTGCACGGGTACCCCGGACGACGAGCCGCGGACCTCGCGGATCTGGGACGTCGCCTCACAGAAGGAGCAGCAGCATGAGTGTCATCCATGTGGTCACCGGAGACATCACCACCGTGCGCGCGGACGTGATCGTCAATGCCGCCAACTCGACCCTCCTCGGTGGAGGCGGGGTGGACGGCGCCGTCCACCGCGCAGGCGGACGAGAAATCCTTGACGCCTGCAAGATTCTGCGGGCGACGACCCTCCCGAACGGACTCGACACGGGTGCCGCCGTCGCGACGCCCGCAGGCCGTCTGCCGGCGAGGTGGGTCGTCCACACAGTGGGGCCGCGGTACTCGGCCCGCGAGGACCGCTCGCCGATCCTGCGCGCAGCGTACGAGCGCTCCCTTCTCCTGGCTCACTCGCTCGGAGCATCCTCGATCGCGTTCCCGCTCATCTCGGGCGGTGCGTACGGATGGCCGGTGGAGCTCGCGGTCGCCGAACAGGTGCGCGCGGTGACGTCGGCGCCCGTGTCCGTGGATCTCGTGACCCTGGTGGCCTACTCGGCCGAGGTGCACCGCATGACGACGCGGGCCGTCGGCTGACCGGTCATCGCCGACGTGCTCGCCACGCCGACCAGGCGCCGGTGGCCCACAGAGCCCAGATCACCAGCAATGGCTGGAACAGCAGCCGGATACCTCGTGCCCGATCGGTGTCCAGCCCGAAAGCGTCTGTGTGCGTCACGAACTGAGAGATGTTGCCCGGGAACACGGCGACGAAGAACAGTGCCGTGACCCACCCCACCGCCACCCGGTACCGCGTCAGGGCGACGAGAGCCAGGCCCAGCACCACCTCGACGACACCCGATGCGACCACCACGAGATCGGTGTCGAGCGGCATCCACGTCGGTACCTGCGCGGCGAACTCCTGCCGGGCCCAGAACAGGTGGCTCAGTCCGGCGAACACCAGGAACGCGCCGAGGACGAGACGCCCGACGATACGAGGCACGGTCGCAGGGGCGGGGCGCGTGGTCATGCCTGCCACCCTACGAGGCGCCGCGCTGCCGGTCCGGTCGGCCGAGAACGCGGCCCAGCTCCTCGTGCGCGTAGACCCTGTTCTCGCAGTAGACGGCGCCGCCGACGCACTCCTCGTCGTCGCAGTCGCAGAACCTGTACGGCTCCGCGTTCCAGCGGCTGCCGTACTGCGACCCCGGCTCCGCGACGAGTGCGGCGACCTCGCGCACCGTCCTCTGCTCGCTGCGTCTGCGCTGCCCCCGGCGATGTCCGCCCATGTCCGTCCCCCCGTTGTCGGTGGCGTCACGCTAGGGGAGGGGTACGACAGGCGCCGGCTGATGTTGAGTGATGCAGTGGATGCCGCCGCCCCGGGCGAACAGCGGCCGGGCGTCGACGCTCACGACGCGTCGGCCGGGATAGGCCTCGGACAGGATGTGCACCGCCTCGTCGTCGTTCGGATCGTCGAAGCTGCAGGCGATGACCCCGCCGTTGACCACGTAATGGTTGATGTAGCTGTAGTCGACGACGCCCTCGTCGTCCCGCAGCACGGTCGGTGCGGGAACCGGAACGACACGGAGTCCCTCCCGGGTGAGGAGATCCATGACGTCGCGGCTGATCTCGTGGTCCGGATGCGTGGGGTCGCGCTGATCGTGCACGAGGGCGACGCCCGGCGTCGGCATCGCGGCGACGATGTCCACGTGGCCGCGGGTGCCGTAGGTCTCGGAGTCCCGAGTCAGGCCGCGCGGCAACCAGATCGCGCGATCGACACCGAGAGTGCGGGACAGCTCCGCCTCGACGTCCTGCTTCGACCAGGTGGGGTTGCGTCCGCTGTCGAGCTGCACCGTGTCGGTGAGGAGGACGGTTCCGGCGCCGTCGACCTGGATGCCGCCGCCCTCGTTGACCATGTCGGACGCGACGACCGGAACGCCGGCCGCCCGCACCACCAGTGCACCGATCCGGGCGTCGTTCTCCCACGTCGCCCACTCCTGTGCGCCCCACCCGTTGAAGACCCAGTCCACCGCGCCGACGGTTCCGTCGTCCGAGACCACGAAGGTCGGCCCGATGTCGCGCATCCACGCGTCGTCGAGAGGTGCCTCGAGGATCGTGATGCCCGATCCCAGGTACTCCGCGGCGACGCGGGCCTCACGGGGATCCACCACGACGGTCACCGGCTCGAACTCGGCCGCGGCGCGGGCGACGGCGGCCCACGTCGTGCGAGCCTCGTGGCGCTCCTCCTCGGTGTCGCCGAGCGAGTAACCGGGGCTGGGGAACGCCATCCAGGTGCGCTCGTGCGGTTCGCCCTCGGCGGGCATGCGCCACGTCACCGGGTACCCGCCACGGGCCGGGTGAGGGTGCCGTACGTGTCCGGACGTCGGGTGTCGAGGAACGGGAACAGCGTCAGCCAGTCGCCACGCTGGTCGAGGTCGAGATCGGCGACCAGGACGGCCGAGCGGTCGCGGGGAGCCGACACGAGAACTCGGCCGTACGGGTCGGAGATGAACGAGGAACCGTAGAACGTGATGGCGCCCTCGTCACCGTGGCGGTTGGGTACCACCATGAACGTGCCGTTCGCGATGCCGTTGCCGACGATGACCTGCTGCCAGAGAGGTTGGGTGTCGAAGTCGGGATGATCCGGCTCCGAGCCGATGGCCGTCGGATAGACCAGGACCTCCGCGCCGGCCACCGAGTAGGCCCGCGCGACCTCGGGGAACCACTCGTCCCAGCACGTCGGCATTCCCAGTGCGAGGTCCGCCGCACGGTGCACGGGGTACGGGTCGTCGGCAGGTCCGGGGCGGAAGTACGTGTCCTCGTGGTAGCCGGCGGTGACGGGAATGTGCAGTTTCCGAGTCCGGGCCGTCACCTCGCCGTCGGGCGAGACCAGGACGGCGGTGTTGTACCCGAGGCCGTCGCCGGCGGTGTCGTCGCGTTCGTACAACGACGCGTGCACGACGACGCCGTGACGCGCGGCGGCCTCGGCGGCGAAGGTGACCGTCGGCCCGGTGGCCAGGTCCTCCGCGCTGCGGCCGGGGTTCTCACCGCCCGGCACGAACGCCGGATAGCGGCTGAGGGTCAGCTCCGGGAGGAAGACGATGCGAGCGCCTTCCCCTGCCGCAGTGGCGATCCCATCCTCCAGTTCGGCGCGCAACACGCTCGGATCCTGGTGCCACCGATGCTGCACGAGCGCCACTCGTACCGGTGGGCGGCCGGGCTCGCGCGTGCGGGCGGGCGACGGCGGCGGGGTGGTGGCGGTGATGGTCAGCATCGGGTGTCCTCGTCCGTAAAACGAATGTGATTCGTTAAGTATGGTGTGACGACGGCCCGAACGCAAGAGGAAGGAGCCGGCGATGCCGCGTCCGTCGACACGGTTGCTGTCCACTGACCTGATCACCGATGCCGCACTCGCGCTGGTCGATCGGCACGGCGACTTCACGATGCCGGGACTCGCCGAGCGGCTGGCGGTGCGGCCGTCGTCGTTGTACAACCACGTGGCGGGGCGGGCCGAGATCGTGGAATTGATGCGTACGCGCATGATGGCGGGCATCGAGATCCCGGCCGACTCCCGCGACTGGAGTGAGGCGGTCTCCCGCATCGCGCAGGAGTACCGCCGCCACTACGCCCGACATCCGCGCGCCATCCCCCTGTTCACGGCGCACACGGTGCGCTCCGCCGTGGCGTTCGACATGTACAACGCGTTGGCGACGGCCCTGTCCGACGGCGGCTTCGCGCCCGCCGAGGTGCTGCACGCGATCACCGCCGTCGACAGTTTCGTCCTCGGGTCAGCGCTCGATCTCGCAGCGCCCGAACAGGTCTGGGCCTCGGCCGACGAAGCGAACGACGCCATGCGCGCGGCGCTGGAGACCTCGGGCGCCGGCCGCGCGGACGCGGCGTTCGAGTTCGGGCTCGCAGTGCTCATCGCGGGGCTGCAGGCACGCTCGCCTCTCAGCTGACGAGCCCCGCGGCTGACGAGCCTCTCACCCCACCAGGTCGGCTTCGTCCTTCAGAGCCTCGGTGTCGACGGTGAGCGTCTCGCCGCGGAAGAACGCCGGCGTCACGAAGCGCATGACCATCATGAGAACCGCACCCACGATGAGGATGCCGAAGCCCAGGAAGAACACCAGTCCGATGCCGCCGATCTCGGCGCCGCTGCCGTTCTCCGGGTCCATGCTCTCCTCGACCGAGACGACGAACACCGCCAACAGGACCAGGCCACCGAGCAACGGGAAGATCAACCGGAACACCGTGTTCCGAACGCTGGCGAACAGGGTTCGACGGAAGTGCCACACGCAGGCGAATGCGGTGATGCCGTAGTACCAGCAGATCATGATGCCGAGTGCCGCGATGGTGTCGATCAGGGTGTTCTCCGACAGGAAGGTCACCGCCGTGTAGAAGACCGCGGTGATCACACCGGCCGCGACGGTGGCGGCGGAGGGGACGAGGAACCGCGGGCTCACCTCGGCGAGCTTCTTGGGGAAGGCGCCGTAGGCCGCCATCGCGAGCGACGTCCGCGCCGCCGGCAGGAACGTGGTCTGCAGGCTGGCGATCGAGGAGACGAAGACCGCGAGGTAGAGCAGCATGCCGCCCCAGCTGCCGAGTACCGGATCGGCCAGGGCACCGAAGACGTTCTCCGCGTTGTCGGGATTGCCGAGCCCCAGACCCTCCTCGCCGACACCGGCGTACATCATCGCGGCGACCGCGACGAGCAGGTAGGTCAGCAGGATGGTCGCGACGCACAGCAACCCCGCGCGCCCCGGTGTCTTCGTGGGGTTCTTGGACTCCTCGCCCAGCGTCAGGCACGTGTCCCATCCCCAGAACGCGAAGATCGAGCCGGTGACGCCGATGACGAAGGCGCCCATGGTGAGTCCGCTGAACGGATCGAACCAGCCGATGTCGAACGACAACCCGGCCGGTGCGTCCCCCGCGCCGACGTGGACCAGCGCGACGACGGCGAACGCGATCAACAGCACCATCTGGAAGCCGACGAGCGCGAACTGGAGCTTCTCGCTCGTCGTGATCCCTCGGCTGGCCACCCACGTGGCGAGAGCGATGAACACGACCGTCGTACCGACGTTGACCAGTTTGTTGCCCGGCAGGTCGGCGATGGAGGGAGTGTCGAACAGCTTCGCGATGAACAGATAGAAGAACTGCACGGCGATGGCCGCGAGGTTGGAGAGCACGATGATGGTCGCGATGACCATGCCCCAGCCGCACATCCAGCCCACGTAGGGCCCGAAGGCCTTGGTGGACCAGGTGAACGAGGCGCCGCAGTCGGGAGAGTCGGAGTTCAACTCCCGGTACGCGTAGGCGGTGAGGAACATGGGGATGAACCCGGCGATGAAGATGGCCGGCATCTTCAGGCCCACCGCGGCGACGATCAACCCGATGCTGGCGGTGAGCGTGTATCCGGGTGCGACGGACGAGATGCCGAGAACGGCGCCGGACAACGTGCCGATCCGTCCGACGGCCAGTCCCTTGGACGACGTGAGTTCACTGCTCATCGGGAAGCCTCCGTCGGATCGGTGCTGCTGGGCATGTCGGAACGGAACTCGGTGCTGGGCACCACCACCATGGGAACGGGCAGTGCCCGCAACATCTTCGACGCGGTCGAGCCGAGGAACAGGCGGCGCGGTTGTGCAAGTCGGCTGGACCCGACGACGACCACGTCGCCGTCCTCCCACGTCAGACCGGACACCGCGGCCTCGACCGTCGAGCCGTCGGCAACCGAGGACGTCACCGTCAGACTCTCGGGCAGACCGGACCGGGCGGCGTCGAGCATCTGTTGTGCGTGGTCGATGGCGCGCGCCTCTCGGTCCGGGTCGCGCAGGGACTCGACGTCGGAGGTGTCGTCGAGCGGAACGAGCGAGAGCAGTCGCAGCGACGTGTGCATCCGCTCGCACGACCGGACCGCGGTGCGCAGCACGAGGTCGGCGCCCGTGCGGGTGCCCATGGCACACGTCACCTCGCGGATCCGGTCGGCTGTCGACGTGCGATACCTGAACGGCGCCAGGGCCAACGGGATCGGGGCGGAGTGCAGCAGCTCGGTCGACACGGTGCCCAGAGTGTGGCGTCCGAGCAGGCCGTCCTTGGCGCCACCGACGACGATGGCGTCCGACCCGAGCCGCGCCGCCTCGTCCATGAGGCCGGACGAGAACGACTCCGAGAAGCTCAGATGCACCGCGGTCTCGATGTCGTCGGGCACCGACTCGGCTGCCTGGTCGAGCCACGCCCGGCCGCGCTGGGCGAGCAGTTCGGCGAACCTGGCCTCGGCCGGGACGGCGCGGTCGGGCGGCACCACCATGCAGATGTCCAACGCCGCACCCAGACTGCGGGCCAGCTGCACACCCAGGACGAGCCCGTCCTCTCCTGTGGGAGTGGCGAGATAACCGACGATCAACCGCATGGTGCGTCCCTTCGGGAAGCTTCGGTGGAACCGGACCTACTGGAAAGCCACGTACTTCGTGTCGAGGTACTCGTCGATGCCCTCGGTGCCACCCTCACTGCCGAGACCGGACTGCTTGACTCCGCCGAACGGGGCCGCGACATCGGACACGACACCCCGGTTCACGCCCACCATGCCGCTCGCGATCTTGTCCGAGACACGCAGTGCCCGATCGAGATCGCGGGTGTAGATGTACGCGGCAAGGCCGTACTCGGTGTCGTTGGCGGCATCGACGGCGTCCTGCTCGGCCACGAAACTCGTGATGGCCGCGACGGGTCCGAAGATCTCCTCGCGCACGATGCGTGCGGACGCCGGAACCTCGTCGAGCACGGTGGGTTCGAAGAACCAGCCCGGGCCGTCGATGACGTGACCACCCGTGCGCACCCGGGCGCCGGCGGCGACCGCATCGTCGACGAGGGATCGCACGTTGGTGCGCTGCTTCTCGTTCACCAACGGCCCCACGTTCGTCCCGTCGCTCGAGCCGGGCCCGACGGTGAGCGCCGCGATCCGTGCGGTGAGCTTCTCCGTGAACTCCTCGCGGACGCTCTCGGCGACGATGAGCCGGTTGGCAGCCGTGCAGGCCTCTCCACCGTTGCGCATCTTCGCCGCCATGGCACCGTCGACGGCGGCATCGATGTCGGCATCGTCGAAGACCACGAACGGCGCGTTACCACCGAGTTCCATCGAGGTACGCAGAACGTTGCGCGCCGACTGCTCGATGAGGATCTTGCCCACGCGCGTGGAACCCGTGAAGGTGACCTTGCGGAGTCGCTCGTCGGCGAGCAGGGGCTCGGTGACCGCGGGAGCGTTCGACGCGGGAAGTACCGACAGGACCCCGGCCGGCAGCCCGGCGCCCGCCATGATCTCGGCGAGCAGCAGCATCGTCAGCGGCGTGTCCTCGGCCGGCTTCACCAGCACCGTGCACCCGGCCGCCAGGGCGGGGCCGATCTTGCGGGTTCCCATGGCCAGCGGGAAGTTCCACGGAGTCACCGCGAGAACGGGACCCACCGGAACCTTCGTGACGAGGATGCGGCCCGCGCCGGACGGAGATTGCGTGTAGCGGCCCTGGATGCGCACCGCCTCCTCGCTGAACCAGCGGAGGAACTCGGCGCCGTACGTCACCTCGCCGCGGCTCTCCGGGAGGGCCTTGCCCATCTCGAGAGTCATGAGGAGCGCGAGATCCTCCGTGCGCTCGATGACCGCTTCCCACGCTGCGCGCAGGATCGTCGACCGTGTCCGAGGTGCGGTCGCCGCCCACTCGTCCTGCACGGCGACGGCGCTGTCGAGCGCCCGCAGTGCGTCCTTCTCACCGGCATCGGCGACGCTGGCCAGCACGTCACCGGTGGCGGGATCGTGCACCGCGAACGTGCCGCCGTCCGCGGCGTCGACGAACGCGCCGTCGATCCACAGACCGGTGGGGACGGAGGCGAGCAGGGAAGCAGAGTCGGTCACTGTGCCGCCAGCGTTCGAACCGTGTTCTCCAGCACCGTCATCGCGTCGTCGAGAAGCTCGTCGCTGATCACGAGGGGAGGCAGCAACCGGATGACGTTGCCGTACGTCCCGCAGGTGAGCAGTACGACGCCCTCCGCGAGAGCATGCGCCGCGATGGCCTTGGTGATGACGGGATCCGGGGTGTCGGTGCCCGGCTGGACGAGCTCGATGGCGAGCATCGCACCGCGTCCGCGGACGTCGCCGATCACGGAGGTCTCCTCGGCGAGGGCGCGCAGGCGCGGCATGGCGAGAGACTCGATGTGGCGGGCGCGTCCGGACAGGTCGAGAGCGGTCATGGTCTCGATGGCAGCGAGGGCAGCCGCGCAGGCCACCGGGTTGCCTCCGTACGTTCCGCCGAGCCCGCCCGCGTGGACGAGGTCGAGGAGATCCGCGCGACCGGTGATGGCCGACAACGGCATTCCGCCTGCCATTCCCTTCGCCATCGTGATGATGTCGGGGACGATTCCCTCGTCGTCGCTCGCGAACCACGACCCGGTTCGACAGAACCCGGTCTGTACCTCGTCGGCGATGAACACGACGCCGTTCTCCCGCGCCCAGGCTTGCAGAGTCGGCAGGAATCCGGGTGCGGGAACGATGAACCCGCCCTCGCCCTGGATGGGCTCGATGATGACGGCGGCCACCGCGTCGGCGCCGATCTGCTTCTCGATGCGGTCGATCGACGCCAGCGCGGCCTGCTCACCGGTCAACCCCGGCTGGTCGCGGTAGGGGTACGACATCGGCATCCGGTAGATCTCCGGTGCGAAGGGCCCGAAGTTCGCCTTGTACGGCATGGTCTTCGCCGTCAGTGCCATCGTCAGGTTCGTCCGGCCGTGGTACGCGTGGTCGAAGGCCACGACGGCGTCGCGGCCGGTCGCCAGTCGCGCGACCTTGATCGCGTTCTCGACGGCTTCCGCGCCCGAGTTGAACAGGACGCTGCGCTTCTCGTGGTCACCCGGGGTCAGCTCTGCGAGCTTCTCCGCGACGGCGATGTAGCCCTCGTACGGCGTCACCATGAAACAGGTGTGCGTGAAGTGGCCGACCTGCTCCCGGACTGCCTCAGCGACAGCGGGATCGGAGGCGCCGACACTCGTGACGGCGATCCCGGCGCCGAGGTCGATCATCGAGTTGCCGTCCACGTCGACGATCACGCCGCCGTCGGCATCGGCCGCGTAGACGGGAACGCTGGAACCGACGCCGGCGGCGACGGTGGCGCGTCGTCGGGCCGTCAGTTCCTGTGAACGCGGTCCGGGAAGTTCGGTGAGGAGAGCGCGCTTCTGAGGAAGGCGGTAGCTGATGTCCATGGTGAAGTCCTTCGCAGAGCAGGGAATGTCAGTCGTGGGAGCTCATGACGTGCTTGAGGCGGGTGTAGTCCTCGACGCCGTAGGCCGAGAGGTCCTTGCCGTAGCCGGAGTACTTGAAGCCGCCGTGCGGCATCTCTGCGACGAGTGGGATGTGGCAGTTGATCCAGACGGCGCCGAAGTCCAGCGCCGCACTGACGCGTTGGGTGACGCCGTGGTCCTTGGTCCAGATGCTCGAGGCCAGCCCGAACCGTACGTCGTTGGCCTTCTCGATCGCCTCGGCCTCGTCGGCGAACGGTTGCACCGTCAGCACCGGTCCGAACGTCTCCTCCTGGACGATGTCGTCCCGCTGGTCGACTCCGGTGATCACGGTGGGCTCGAGGTAGAAGCCCTTGTCTCCCACTCGGTTGCCACCGGTGACGATCGTCGCGGAGGCCGGGAGGTTCGCGAGCTTGTCGGTGACCGTCGCGTAGTGACGACTGTTGTTCAGCGGTCCGTAGAACGCGTCCGCGTCGTCCGGGCTGCCCGGTGTCAGCTCGCGGGCCTTGGCCGCGAGCGCGTCGACGAGTTGATCGTGAATCGACTCGTGCACCAGCACGCGGGTCGCCGCGGTGCAGTCCTGACCGGCGTTGAAGAAGGCCGCCTCGGCGATACCGCTCGCGGCCGAGGCGATGTCGACGTCGCCGAAGACGATGGCCGGAGCCTTGCCGCCGAGCTCGAGATGGGCGCGCTTGAGCTGGCGGGCGGCGGCGACGGCGACCTCGATGCCCGCACGAACGGACCCGGTGATGGACACCAGGCCCAGCGACCGATGCCCGACGAGTGTCGCGCCGGTCCCGCCGTCACCGAGCACCACGTTGAGCACTCCGTCGGGAAGGATTCCCTTGGACAGCTTCGCGAGCGCCAGAGTGCTCTCGGGCGTGGTGTCGCTCGGCTTGAGAACGATCGTGTTGCCGGCCGCGAGCGCCGGCCCGATCTTCCAGATGGCCATCATGAGTGGGTAGTTCCAGGGCGTCACCTGGCCGACGACACCGATGGGCTCGCGGCGGACGTAGGAGGTGAAACCCTCCATGTACTCGCCGGCGGACTTCCCCTCGAGCATCCGGGCTGCACCCGCGAAGAACCGCAGCTGGTCGGCTCCGACGGTCACCTCCTCGTCGGCGATGACCTGCTTCAGCTGGCCGGTGTTGCGGCTCTGCGCCTCGACGAGCTCGTCCGAGTGGGCCTCGAGGGCGTCGGCGAGCTTCAGAAGGGCGGTCTGCCGGGTCTTCGGAGTCGTCTTGCCCCACGTGGCGAAGGCGCGCTCCGCGGCGGCCACGGCGTCGTTCACGTCGGCCTCGGTGGAGATGGGGGAGACGCCCACGATCTCCTCGGTGACCGGACTCATCAGGTCGAGAGTCAGGGTGGACGAACTGGCGACGAACTCGCCGTCGATGTAGTTGCGGAGCACGTCGTGCGACACGAGGTACCTCTCCGTCGGGGCGGCTGGGTGGTTCGATCAGTGTGCGCCTGACGCTGCGAAACGGCAGCGGACAAAACGATGATCGTCCGGGGGTGGGGCACTCCGACTTGTCCAGTGCGGTAGCGGGGGTGTTCTCTTGCGTCGGGAGCTTCCCGACCGGAGAGGGGTACGTCGTGACGGTGTCGGTGCGCTGGGTTCTGGCGCAGAAGGCGCTCGCCCTCGAACTGCGAGCCGGCGCGGGCGGGCTGGACCGCGAGGTGTCGTTCGTGCACACCACGGAACTGTCGGAACCGTTCCGGTGGCTCTCCGGCGGAGAACTGCTGCTCACCACGGGGTTGAGGCTGCCGGTGACGACACCGGAGCGGGTGGCGTACCTCGAGGGACTGCACGACGCCGGTGTGGCGGCGGTGGGGTTCGGCACGGGCCTCTCCTTCGCTGAGGTGCCGTCCGACCTCGTCGAGGCCGCTGATCGGCTGGGTCTGCCCGTCCTCGAGGTCCCCCTGCCCACGCCGTTCGCGGCGGTGGTGACTCTCGTGATGAATCGGTTGGCGGAGCAGCAGTACGACGCCGTCGTGCGTGCGTCCCGTGCGCAGCCGCGGATGACCCGCGCCGTGGTCGCCGGGGGCGCCGCCGCGATCGTCCGGGAGCTGGCGACGGCCACGTCGTCCGCGGTGGTGCTCCTCGACGACACTGGACGGGTGCTCGAACAGCATCCGCGCGGTGGCGGTTCCGGTGTGCTGGACGAGATCCGCACCCTCGCAGCCGAACGCGGAACCGTGTCCAGCCGGGTCTCGGTGACCCCGGCGGGCATCTCGATCAGTGTGCAGCGCATCGCCATCGGCTCGGCGACGCACGGCTACGTAGCGGTGGTGGGGCCGGTGCTGGGGAACGTCGACCACATCCTCGTGGGCCACGCGGCGTCACTCCTGGCGCTCGACTTCGAGAAGCCGGCGCGGGTGCAGTCGGCGCAGGACAAGCTCAACTCCGTGGCACTGAGCCTCGTGCTGTCCGATCTCGACGGCCTGGCACCCGTGTGGGCGCAGATCGATCTGGCCGCGGGGGCCGACGGCACCGTGCGCGCCGTGACCGTCGATGCCGACACGCCCTCGCGAGCCCAGCGTGTCGAGGCCGCGATGGCGACGCACAGCGCAGCGGCGGGCCGTCAGCTTTTCGCTCGACGATGGTCGTCGCGGGTGACCCTGGTGGTGCGCGGAACGGACGATTCGACGTTCGCGGCATCGACGATCGCCGGTCTGGAGATCTCGGAACGTCGGCGGCTCCGGGTGGGAATCAGTGCGCCGCATCCTGTTCCGCAGCTCGCGCAGGCGGTGGAGGAGAGTCGGCTGGCGGCGTCGTCCGCCGCGGCGGGCGCCGATCCCGTGGAGTTCGGCTCGTTGGTGGGCGGCGTCCTGCTGGCGCACGCCTCGACGCGTCAGGCCCTCGCTACCGTCGGTGACGCGACCATCGCGCCCCTCGAGAAGTACGACGCCGCCAACGGGACCGACCTGGTGGCGTCCCTGCGTGCGTTCCTCGAGGCGAACGGCCACTGGGAGTCGGCGGCCTCGGCCCTCGGGGTGCATCGACACACGTTGCGCAGCAGGGTCTCGCGCATCGAGGCGACGGTGCCGTGCTCCCTCGACGATGCCCGCGTGCGCGCCGAGCTGCTGCTCGCCCTCATCGCACGCGGGACCTGACGGTCAGCCTCGAAGCGCGCTCACGATCACCTCGGCGGTGCGGTGGCCCATGCGCACGGCTCCGTCGACGTGCTGATACCCCTCGGCCGCGATGTCGGAGCAGGAGAAGTGGATCGGGCCGACCGGGGTGCGGACGTCGCGTCCGTAGCGGTGCAGACCGCCGAGATCGAAGCTGGCCGCGTACGCGCCGCGCGTCCATTCCTCGGTGCCCCAGTCGGACTCGTAGTAGACGACCGGATCGAGCGCCTTCGGTCCGAGATACGTGGCGATCGACTCGAGGATCGTGCGCTTGCGCTCCGCGGCGCCGAGTTCGAACATCGCGTCCGCCTTCTCGTCGGAGACGAAGGCGACGAGGGTGCCACGGGAGTCCTCGTGGTTGGTGTTGTCGTACACCTCCTGGGCGATCTGGGTGGCGCCGAAACCTGTGCCCGACAACCCTTCCTCCCGCCAGAACGGACTGTCGTACACCGCATGCACCTTGATGACGAGACCGAGGGACTGGTGCTGATGCATCTGGTGCTGACGGCGAGGGAGGGGCGGGTCGTACGAGATCCGCGTGTACAGATTCGGCGGCACGGCGACGATCACCCGGCGCGCCGTCACCTCGAGCTCCCCGTCCGCGAGAACGGTGACGCCGTCGTCGGTCCAGCGGATCGTCCGCACCGGCGCGTTCAGGTGCACGTCGTCACCGAGGCGCTCGGCCATGGCGACCGACACCTGCTGCATGCCCTGCACGACGCGCTTGTCGAGAATGAAGCTGTCGTCGACGAGGTTCGAGAACGAGCCTGCCGACGCGGCCATGAGCACGGCCTGCAGCGCAGAGAATGCATGAGCGGGCTTGGTGAGCATCCCGCCCGCGATGAACATGCCGATGTTCGCGGTGGCTTCGGCGTCGTCGGACTGCTGCGCGAGCCATCCCTCGAAGGACACCGTGTCGAGCTCGCGTGCCTGCGGATGGGCCCATGGTTCCTCGGGCCCGATCTCCGCGGCCAGAGTGTCGAGCATCGCGATGAGACGGTCGATCTCCTTCACGGTCGACTCCGCGACGGGGAAGTCCTCGCCGGTGTAGCGCGTGGCGACACCCGCGGTGTCGACGTAGACGGACTCGCCCTCGCGGTACCGGTCGAACGTCTCGAGCCCCAACTCGCCGAGCAGGTCGATCAAGGCCGTCTGGTCGGGCGAGACCCACTGGCCGCCCAGCTCGAGCACGGCGCCGTCGATCTCCTTGGTCCAGGTCCGGCCACCCACCCGGTCGCGTGCCTCCAGGACGGCCACGGTGAGGCCGGCCTTCCGCAGCGCGGTGGCGGCGGCGAGACCCGAGGGCCCGGCTCCGACGATGGCGACGTCCCGGTCGACTGAGGGCACGGTGTGGCTCCTGTTCAGGTGGGGTTGTGGTCATCCCAGTCTGCCCGGTCCGGTGCAGGCACGCGCAACGCCGAAATGTCGCACACCTGTCGCGTCACCTGGACGCCTCGGCGTGGGGGTGGCGGACGGACTGCCCGAGAATCTGCGTGATCGCAACACTGGTGAGAGCGCGTGCGGTGCTCGACCGTGGAAGGTATGACTTCCACCATTCGCACGTCCGTCGTTCCCTTCGTCGTGGAGGCGTCCGGTACCGGCGTCGCCCAGCACCTCGTCGTCGAGGGCACGGCCGGGCACGAGTTCGACGCCGACGCGTACCCGGCCTTCGGCGGCAAGGACGAGGCGCCGAGTCCGTTGTTCTACGCACTCGGTGCGCTGACCTCGTGCAACCAGGTCACCGCCACCCTCGTCGCCAAGGACCTCGGCATCACGCTGGGAAAGTTCAGCTTCCGTGTGCAGGGTGATCTGGACACCGCCGTCCTGGTGACCGGCGCCGAAGGGAACTCGAACTTCGACACCGTCACCGTCGAGGCGACGGTGGAGACCGACGCGACCGGTGATGCGTTCGATCACTTCGTCGCGGAGGTCGAGCGTCGCTGCCCCGTGACGCAGCTGTTCGTGCGCAGCGGAGTGGGCTTCGTGAACACCTGGACGCGCGCCGAGCCGGCCTGACGAGCCATCCCGGGCCTCCAGGGCTTCGCGGGCTTTCCTGGCCTCGCGAGTACGTCCGACGTGTCGTCGCATCGCCGCTGATCACGACACTGTGGACGTACTCGCGGAGAGCCTGCTGCGTGGCTACGCTCCTACGATGATCAGTCGACATGTGAGTGTGGTGATCGCGGCACCGCCCGAGGCGGTGTACGGCTACCTGGCCGATGTGGACAACCTCACTGCCTGGGCCGCAGGACTCGCATCGGGCTTCACCCGCGACGGTGACGACTTGCTGGCCGAGTCACCGATGGGCACGGTCCGGGTGCGGTTCATCCCGCGCAACGCTTTCGGGGTGCTGGATCACGACGTGACGCTGCCCGACGGCACCGTCGTGAACAACCCGCTGCGGGTGCTCGCCCATCCGGACGGCGCCGAGGTGGTGTTCACGGTTCGGCAACTGGACATGACCGACGACGAGTTCGAGCGGGACTGCGCCGCCGTCGCTGCTGATCTGGAGTCCGTGCGGGCGGTCTTCGGCCGACCTCGCTCCGGCACATCTATCACCTGAGCACCTGGATGACGGCAGCGGGATCGTCCGCCATCATCACGTGCCCGGCGTTCGGTATCTCGACGACCTCGACACCGGCCTGACGAAGCCGGCCGGTGTGCGTTGGTTCTCCCGTCCTCGATCCGTACAGGAGTGTTCTCGGCACGTGGGACGCGAGCAGGATGTCGAGAACGGTGGTGTCCGGCGGGCCCACACAGAGGCCGACAGCACTGCGGTGGAGCGCGACCGGATCGGCCAGCCGAAGCGTCTCCGCCCACGCGGCGTCGGCCCGGGCGATGAGTGACGTCACTCCCTGTGTTGCGAAGTCCTCTTCCGACTGTCCCGCGATCTCGACACTCGCCTCGCCGTCGAAGGGGAGAAGGTTCGGCTCGAGGACGGTCAGTCGTCGTACGAGGTCGGGTCGTGCCCGCGACAGGACGATGGCGATGGATCCACCCATACTGTGTCCGACGACGTCGAGTCCGACGAGTTCGTGCTGATCCAGCATCCGGGCGACGGCGAGCGCGTGATCGTCCAGGGTGTAGCCGTCGGTCGGCACGTCGGCGCTGCTGCCGAAACCGAGCAGGTCCGGGAGCAACCGCAGGCGGTCGTCCAGTCCTGCGGCCACGGTCCCGAAGGCAGCGACACCCGCTGATCCGAGACCATGAAGGAACACGGTGGCTCGACGACGTTCGCCCGGCAATACCGCCGTGTGGAGGGTCATGGCGCCGAACCTACCGGGTCTCGCTCACTCGGCGGAACGCCCGATTCGTCGTAAATGATGGTGCGGCCGGTGTTTTCAGCGCACTCTCAGGTCACGAGCCGTCGAGAAACGTACTGTCGACCGGGGTGCGCAGAGCGTGCATCGGTCGTCAGGAGGACGTTATGGCAGGCATCGCCGACAAGTTCGACAAGGCATACGCGGACAAGACGATCGAGGAACTGGCCGACGCGCCGGTCGCGGCCCTCAAGGGCGTCAGCGACGGCGATGCGGAGAAGTTGAAGGCTGCCTTCAACATCACCACGGTGCGCGATCTCGGCACCAACAAGTATTTTCTGTGGGCCCAGGCTGCGGCGACGCTCGCGCAGTAGGGCAGTCACACCCTCGCGAGTACGTCCGAACTGTCGTGATTGCGGGCCGCACAACGACAATATCGGCGTACTCGCGGGGGGGCGGGGGAGGCGGCGGTGCGG